>NZ_MEHT01000009.1 GCF_001870675.1 Roseinatronobacter thiooxidans
AAAATCATCGAGTAATCAAGCCTTTACGCCTTGAACTTGCAGGGGGCGTGCAGGCGATGCACGCCCCTTTTGCATGGTTGAGGCCCTTATGAACAAGCTATTCTCGCGCTTTGAGTCGCAAATTGACGCCTATCCAAGCGCCGCGCCAACCCAGCCGCCCGCCACGCTTTGGGGCTTTTCCGCCCATTTCGCGCGCCCGCTGCTGCCATGGCTTCTGGCCATGTCCGGCCTGTCTGCGCTATTTGCCATTATCGAGATCATTCTGATCGGCTATCTGGGCACTTTGGTGAACCGGATGACGGAACTGGGGCCAGAGCGGTTTCTGGACGCCGAATTTTCCCGCCTGATGGGCATGGCCGGTTTGCAGCTGGTGGCCTTGCCGGTCATCTCGGTGATCGGGGCGCTGGTCATGTATCAGGCGATCATGGGCAATTTCCCCCAACGCATTCGCTGGCAGGCACATCGCTGGATTCTGGGCCAGTCGATGGGGTATTTTCAGGATGAATTCGCAGGCCGGATTGCCACGCGGCTGATGCAAACGGCCCTTTCGGTGCGCGAAGTCGTCATGAAGCTGATGGATGTCGCGGTCTATATCAGCGCCTATTTCATCGGCACATTATGGCTTGCAGCCACACAGGATGCGCGCCTTGCGCTGCCGTTCTTGGTGTGGTCGCTGGCTTATGGCGGGCTGTTATGGGTGATCGTGCCGCGGCTGGGGCGTGTGTCGCAAGCGCAGGCAGATGCGCGCGCGCAGATGACGGGGCGGATTGTGGACAGCTACACCAATATCGCAACTGTCAAACTGTTCAGCCATTCTGCCCGCGAAGAAGCCTATGCGCGCGAGGGGCTGGACGGGTTTTTGCAAACCGTCCACCGGCAGATGCGGCTGGTGGCTTTGCAAGATATCGGGGTGAACCTGATTAATGCGTTGCTGACGGCGGCGGTGACAGGGCTGGGCTTGTGGCTGTGGCTGCAAGGGCGGATCGATCTGGGCGCGCTGGCTGTGGCCATCCCGCTGGCGCTGCGCCTTGGCAATATGTCGCATTGGATCATGTGGGAATTTGCCGCGCTGTTTGAAAATATCGGCACAGTGCGCGATGGCGTCTCGACCCTGTCGCTGCCACGTCAGATCACGGATGCGCCGGATGCAAAGCCCCTAAAGGCGCGTCAGGGGGCGGTAGAGTTTGACGCCGTGACCTTCCGCTATGAAGGGGCTGCGGCCAAGAAACCTGCGGTGCTGGATGGGCTTGGCCTGCGTATCGCCCCGGGCGAGAAGGTGGGGCTTGTGGGGCGCTCGGGTGCAGGCAAGTCAACATTGGTGAACCTGCTGTTGCGGTTTTATGATGTCAATCAGGGGCAGATCCGGATTGACGGGCAGGATATCGCGCAAGTCACCCAAGAAAGCCTGCGCGCGGCCATTGGCGTTGTGACGCAGGATACAGCGCTTTTGCACCGCTCTGTGCGCGACAATATTGCCTATGGGCGGCCAGAGGCGGGCGAAGATGAAATCTGGGCCGCTGCCGATCTGGCCGAGGCGCGCGCCTTTATTGAAGATCTGGCAGATGCGCAGGGCCGGCGCGGGCTGGATGCGCATGTGGGCGAACGGGGGGTGAAACTCTCGGGCGGACAGCGCCAGCGCATTGCCATAGCGCGCGTGGCCCTGAAAGATGCGCCGATCCTGATACTGGATGAAGCCACATCGGCCCTTGATAGCGAAGTCGAGGCGGCGATTCAGGCGCAGTTGACCCGCCTGATGGACGGCAAAACCGTGATCGCGATTGCGCACCGGCTGTCTACGATTGCCGCAATGGACAGGCTTGTGGTGATGGATGAAGGCCGCATCATCGAGCAGGGACGGCATGAGGAATTGCTGGCCCAAGGAGGGCTGTATGCGCGCCTGTGGGCGCGGCAATCCGGGGGCTTCCTGATCGAGAACTGATCGCCAAAAGAGCATTGCGCGCGGCCATGGCGGGCGCGCGGCAGGGGGCTGCCTTGACGGTCATCGCGCCGCTTCGCTTTTCTGCGCCGCGCTGCGGGCTTTGGAATTGCACAGAATATGCAACTCTGCCAATAAAGAGCATTGTTTTGGATCAAATCTGCAGCGAATTGGGTTGCTTGGTCCGAATTTGCTTTGTTCTGTTCTTTTTCGGAGCTGTCGATGCCCCCGTCCTTTCCGGCCCCCAATATCTCATACCCGATTATTCTTGCCGATGGGCGCATACATCCTGACACAGTATTTCTGCGCAATGTGATCGACCACCCCCGCTGGCAGATCGGGGATTACACCTATGCCAGTTCCGAATCTGCCCCGCAGGACTGGGCCAGATATCTGGCACCCTATCTGTTCCCCTTCGCGCCAGAGCGGCTGATTATCGGGAAATTCTGCCAGATCGCAGATTCGGTGCGCTTTATCACCGCCTCGGCCAATCATCGCTATGACGGGTTTTCCAGCTACCCTTTCGCAATCTTCCACCGTGAATTCGAAGGCGATACATCCATGCCCGAAGCCGGGCGCGACACGGTTATCGGCAATGATGTCTGGATAGGGCAGGGCGCGCGGATACTTCCGGGCGCGCAAATCGGGGATGGGGTAATCATCGGGGCGGGTGCGGTTGTGGGCGGCAGTGTCGCGCCCTACCAGATCGTTGCAGGCAATCCCGCCCAAAAGATGCGGGCGCGGTTTGCCCCCGAGGTTGTCGCACATTTGCAGGCGATTCGCTGGTGGGACTGGCCGATCGCGCATATCATGCGCCATCAGGCCGCAATCTGCGGGGCGGATCTGGCGATGTTGGTGGCGGCAGCCGCAGATGTCGCGGGGAATGATGCGTGTTTTCCCTCTTGATCTTGGGCGGACGCTGGCATAACCCTGCGCCCACGGACTAGGGGTATAGCTCAGTTGGTAGAGCATCGGTCTCCAAAACCGAGGGTCGTGGGTTCGAGTCCCTCTGCCCCTGCCAGTCCGGCGGCGGTGGTGCTTCATATCGGGGCACATAAAACCGCAAGCACCCATTTTCAGAAAACACTGCTGGCGCATAGGGCTGATCTGTCAGTGGTGGGATGCTGTTATATCGGGCCGGATATTTTGCGCAGGCGCACCGCTTCTGCCGCCTTGGGCGATGTACGCAATCAGCCCCCCAGATTGGACCAGATCGTTGCAACGGCCCATGATGCAGGCCAGCATGTGCTGGTGTCGGATGAAAACATCCTCGGACGTCCGTGCCCGCCCTTTATTGCCGAAGGTGGGACGCTATACCCCCAAGCCGCCGCGCGCGTTTCAGCGTTTCTTGCGCGGTTGGGATGCGCGCAGGTCACGCTGGCCTTGTCTGTGCGCGACCCGCTGACATTTCTGATTTCGGCGCATGGCCATCAGGCCATGGCGGGGCGGCCCACCCCGTTTGACGGGTTTATCTCGGGCATCGAGCCGCTGGCGCTGCATTGGTCCGATATGGTTGCCCGCCTGCTGGACTGCGCCGAAGTTGCGCGGATCATCCTGTGGCGCTTTGAAGATTACCCGCGCCTTGCCCCGAAACTTGGCAGCGCGCTGTTGGGTCTGCCCGATGCGGGGCCGTTGCTGGCGCAATCCGCCGCACCACAACTGACTGGCGTATCAGCGCAGGCGTTGGTTCAAGCGCAGGCGCTGCTGGCCAAAGACCCCACGCGCGACCCCAAAAGAACTGTGCGCCAACAGATGCGGCTGTTTCCGAAATCCCTTCGTTATCCGCCGCTTCAGCCCTTCTCGCCCGCCTGTGTGGCGCAGTCGCGCGCACAGTATGACACAGACTGGGACCGGCTGCGAAAATGGGCCGATGTCACCTGTCTGACACTGTGACATCGGCACAGGCGCAACAAGTCCTTAAAAGTTGCTTGAAACCGGGGCAGCGGCTGCGTATGTCCGGGGCAAGCAAAAGGATATGTCGCATGGCCAAGACCAACCCCTTCCAGTTCATGCAGCAAGTGCGTGCCGAGACCGCCAAGGTCACTTGGCCCACACGGCGCGAAGTGCTGGTGACCACTATTATGGTGCTCATCATGGCCGCGCTGACGGCAATTTTCTTCTTCCTTGTGGACCTGCTGATCCGTACCGGGCTGTCGGGTCTTCTTGGAATATTCAATTAGGGCAAGGGCACATTGTGACGGGGCTTGAAAACCCCTGTCGCTGCCTGTAATGCACCCTAAAAGCGCACCGAGTCGGTGCGCTGTTTGTTTTGACCTTCTGACAGGCAAGATCGCCATTTCACGGCGAAGACCTGACAGGCCGGTGCATCGCGCATCGGAGAAGAGCAGAAAGATGGGAAACATGGCCAAGCGCTGGTATTCGGTAAGCGTTCTGTCGAATTTCGAAAAGAAAGTGGCCGAGGCCATTCGCACTGCGGTGTCAGAGGCAAATCTGGAAGAGCAGATCGAAGAAGTTCTGGTTCCGACAGAAGAAGTGATCGAGGTGCGCCGCGGCAAGAAAGTCACGTCAGAGCGTCGCTTTATGCCCGGCTATGTGCTGGTGCGCATGGAGATGAGCGCGAAGGCGTATCACCTGATCAACTCTATCAACCGCGTAACAGGCTTTCTGGGCACCCAAGGCAAGCCCATGCCCATGCGCGATGAGGAAGTGAACCTGATCCTGAACCGTGTTCAGGAAGGCGAGGAAGCCCCGCGCACCCTGATTCATTTTGAGGTGGGCGAGCAGGTTAAAGTTAATGACGGACCTTTCGAGGGATTCTCGGGTCTGGTCGAGGAAGTGGACGAGGCAGGAAGCCGCTTGAAGGTGATGGTCTCGATCTTTGGCCGGGCAACCCCGGTCGATCTGGAATTCACACAGGTGTCGAAAGACATCTGATGTGATGTGTGTGGGAGGCAGGCCAGGCGCGCTTGGACCTTGCCCGACCACTAAACCGCAGACAGCCCCCTGCACGCGTGCAATAGGGGGTGAGGTGAAAAAAGGAGAGGCCAGATGGCCAAGAAAGTAATCGGGCAGCTGAAGCTGCAAATTCCGGCGGGTAAAGCGACCCCGTCCCCACCTGTTGGCCCCGCATTGGGCCAGCGCGGCATCAATATCATGATGTTCACCAAAGAATTCAACGCCCGCACCGCCGAACTGGAGCCGGGCGCGCCAATTCCAACCGTGATTACCTACTATCAGGACAAATCCTTCACGATCGACCTGAAGACGCCGCCTGCGTCTTGGTATCTCAAGCGTGCAGCCGGCCTGAAGCCTGTGGGCAAACGCAACCGCGCGCGTGGCTCTGAGGCACCTGGCCGCACCACGGCAGGCACTGTCACCACCAAACAGGTGCGCGAAATCGCCGAGGCCAAGATGAAGGACCTCAATGCAAACACCGTCGAAGCCGCCATGCAGATCATTGCTGGTTCGGCCAAATCGATTGGTATCGAGGTGAAGGGGTAAGGTTATGGCGAAAGTTGGAAAACGGACAAAAGCCGCCCGCGAAGCCTTTGCTGGCAAACAGAACCTGAGTGTCGAAGAGGCGCTGGATCTGGTAAAAGCCAATGCAACGGCAAAATTCGACGAGACAGTCGAAATCTCGATGAATCTGGGTGTTGACCCGCGCCACGCAGACCAGATGGTTCGCGGTGTGGTGATCCTGCCAAACGGCACCGGCAAGACAGTGCGCGTTGCCGTCTTTGCACGCGGCCCCAAAGCAGATGAAGCGACAGCCGCAGGTGCTGATATTGTCGGCGCTGAAGACTTGATGGAAACCATCCAGTCCGGCAAGATCGAGTTCGACCGTTGCATCGCAACGCCGGACATGATGCCAATCGTCGGGCGTCTGGGCAAAATCCTTGGCCCGCGCAACCTGATGCCCAACCCCAAAGTTGGCACAGTGACGATGGATGTGGCCGAAGCGGTGAAAAGCGCAAAAGGCGGTCAGGTCCAGTTCAAGGCCGAGAAAGCCGGGATCGTGCATGCCGGTATTGGCAAAGCATCTTTCGATGCGGCCCAATTGGCAGAGAACCTGCGCGCCTTTGTTGATGCTGTCGCAAAAGCGAAGCCATCGGGCGCAAAAGGCGCTTATTTGAAGGGCGTCTCGATCAGCTCTTCCATGGGCCCTGGCGTCTCGGTTGATGTGACCAGCGCAACACAAGGCTAAGTGTAACCAAATTGAAAAAAGGGCGGCGAGAGCCGCCCTTTTTGCGTGATAGTGGTGGGAAGGGGCTTTGCCCCTCTTGGGCCTTTGGCCCAATTCACCCCAGAGTATTTATCGCAAGAAAATGCTACCAGCGTGTGAGAGCTTCTTCATCCGAAGCTTTGGCCGCGACCCATTCCGACCCGTTTGCCGTAATTTCTTTTTTCCAGAACGGCGCGCGGGATTTGAGGTAATCCATCAGGAAATCGGCGGCTGCAAAGGCATCGCTGCGATGGCGCGCGGCAGTGGCAACCATCATGATCTGCTCAGAGGGGCGCAAGGCGCCGAAGCGGTGGATGATCAGACAGCTTTCCAAGGCCCAGCGGCGCTGCGCCTCATCCGCGATCCGGGAGAGTGCGCGTTCGGTCATGCCGGGGTAATGCTCGATCTGCATGATGGACAAGCTGGCATCATCATTGTCGCGCACAATGCCGCAAAACGTGACAATTGCGCCCGAATTCTTGCTGGATTGCGCGAAGCTTGCGCATTCCTGACCGTAATCGAAAGGTTCGGCCTGAACACGGATCACCATCTTCAACCGCCTGTCATGGGGGGAAAGATCGCCACCTCGCGCGCGCCTGCCAAGGGGCTGTCGAAATCGGCGAGATCCTGATCAATCGCGACCCGCAGCGCGGAGAGGTCGGAGAATGCCAGCGCATAGCGGTCTTCGCGCGCGCTGAGTTCGGCCAGCAGATGGGCGACAGTGGCAGCGTTTGTTTCCACCGATTCGCGGGGCACACCGATACGTTCGCGCACCCAAGCGAAATAGAGGATCTCAAGGGTCATGTGATGTCATCCTTCAGATAGGGTTTTGCCTTGCGGAAATAATCCCAGCCCGTGATCAGGGTCAGGATACCCGCAATCCAGATCAGGGCAAGGCCAAGGTTCCAGACTGTGCTGCCACCGAATTGCGCAAGTTCCACGACATTGACATCTTGTGTGCCGATATCGCTAAGCGTGGCAATCAACTCTGCATGGCTGCGCAGGAAGCTTGCCTCCCGGACATATTCCAGCCCCATGGCAAGAAACAGGATGGCGATCGCCGTCATCTGTGCGGTTGTTTTCCATTTCGCCAGTCTGGTGACCTGCAACAGCCCGGCCTTGTCGCCCAGAAATTCCCGCAAGCCCGAGACGAAAACTTCACGAAACAGAATCGCAGTGGCTGGCAGAATTAGCCACGGGTCCATGCCGGAATAGCCCGTGATGACCAGAAGCGCGATCACTACCATGGCCTTGTCGGCAATGGGGTCCAGCATCGCGCCAAGGCGGCTTTCCTGTTTCCATGCGCGTGCCAGATACCCATCGAAGAAATCTGTGATGGCCGCGAGGGCAAACAGCACCAGCGCGAACCAGTCCGCCCAGGGGCGGTGAAAATACAAAAACATGACCGCCACGCCCGGCGCTGCAAGCAGGCGTATGACTGTCAGAATATTCGGGAGAGTCCATCGCACTGTGGGGGTTCCGTTTCGAGAGGTCTTGTCGCGCATGTCATGGTGTTAACCTGAAAAGACGGGGTTTGGAATGCAAGTTTTCTGTCTAGGCAGCGGCGCGCCGCCTAGACCCGCCCCGCCAGCCATTGCCCGATCATGTGATGCGCGATAGAGCCTTTGCGCGCGGGCAGCACGGAAGGGTGCGCGCCGGTCCATGCCAGCAGCACCTCTTCGCGCGACAGCCACTGCGCATCTTCCAGCTCGTCATCAAGTGTTATGTCTGTGTTTTGCGCCTGTGCAATACACCCGAACATCAGCGAGTTGGGAAAGGGCCAGGGTTGCGAGGCCATATAGCGGATATCGCGCACCTGAATGCCGGTTTCTTCGGAGACTTCGCGTGCGACGGCGGCTTCCAGTGTCTCGCCCGGTTCGATGAACCCTGCAAGTGCCGAATACATCCGCTCTGGCCAGCCATGAGAGCGGCCCAGAAGCAGGCTGTTGCCATGGGTGACCAGCATGATCACGACAGGGTCGGTGCGGGGGAAATGCTTGGCCGCGCAGGTGGTGCAGACGCGCTCCCATCCGGAAGCGGCGTTTTGGGTTGGTTGGCCGCAGGCGGAACAGAAGCGATGTGTCCGGTGCCAGTTGAACAAAGCGCGCGCTGTGGCGGCAAAGGCTGCCTCGATGCGGGGCAGTTGCATCATGGCCAGACGCAATTCGCCGAAATAGGCCCCTTTCGGGGCATCTGGATGGATCTGGATACTGGTATCGGTGAACATGGCCAAAGCGGCGCGATCCAGCACATCTGGTTCCCAGCCAGATATATCGGCCGCAAATACATCGCCGTTCCCATCTTGGCCAAGATACAGGTAAGGCTGGCGCGCATGCGCAAGGATCGGGTCTGTAACTGTAGCCCAGCTTAACCCGTCACCCCCCAGATGCGGCTTGCCGCGCCAGATGGGCAGGATGCGGGTTTGGGGGTCATTCAGGCTTGCAGACAGGGCGGAGGGGTCTGTCCGATAGGTTGCGTTGCGTGACTGCCACGCATCGCCAAAGGCAAAGCGCATGTTACCCCCTGTTGCTGCAATAAAGCTGCTTTTGCAGCTTTTTCCTTTGAGAGCAATCGCTTTGGGTCTGCAAGCTACACTCTTTGGTTGTGTGCATGTGTTGCCTGTCGTAGGCTTTCCCCATTGCGGCCCAAGCGAATTGACACATAATCACCATGTTTTGGACCAAAAACCACCCTGTCTGCGGTTAAGTTTAAGGGAGAGTTAATGTAACGGTATGCAGAGCGACATGACACAGCATTTAAGTTTTTTTGAACGTAGCCAAGAAATTTCCGCTGCTGTTGATTTGCGGATCATGGAAACGACGGATCTTCATGTCCATTTGCACCCGTATGATTACTATGCGGATTGTCCGAACCCTGACCTTGGATTGGCACGCCTGTCCGAATTGATAGACCACGCCCGCCAGCAAGTTCCGAATTGTCTGCTGTTTGACAATGGCGATTTTCTTCAGGGCACGCCGGTGGGTGATTTCTTTGCCTATGACAAGGGCCTGCGCGCGGGAGATGCGCATCCTGTCATCGCGGCAATGAACGCGCTGCGCTATGATGCGATTACACTGGGCAATCATGAATTCAACTATGGCCTTGAATTTTTGATGGGATCTATGGCGCAGGCCAATTTCCCGACTGTTTCTGCCAATATCCTGCGCAAAGCAGGCAGGTCACCGCGCAATGACCAACATCTTTTCCGGCCCTATCGCTTGCTTACGCGCGATGTGCTGGACCGTTCGGGGCAGTCTCGGGCGATTTGCGTTGGTGTGATCGGAGTCGCGCCTTCGCAGATCACCTTGTGGGAACGCCAGCATCTGGACGGGCGCATCCAGACGCGCGACATGGTTCAGGCGGTCAAGGCGTGGCTTCCCGAGATGCGCGAAGCGGGGGCGGATCTGATTGTGGTTCTGGCCCATTCGGGCATAGGTGACAGCCGCCACCGCGAATTCATGGAAAATGCCGTAATTCCGATTGCACGTCTGGACGGGGTTGACCTGATCCTGAGCGGGCATAGCCATCAGGTTTTCCCGTCACCCGTTTTTGCCAAAATTCCCGGCGTCGATATAGAGCGGGGCACGATCTGGGGCACCCCGACTGTCATGAGCGGTTTTTTCGGCTCGCATCTGGGGCTGGTTGACATGACCTTGTTGCAAGACGGGGGCAAGTGGCATGTGGTGGATACCCGCGTCACCACACGCGCCCTGCGCGATGCGTCGCTGTATTTTGCGCAACCTCTGATGCGCGAGAGTGAGGCCCCCATTCTGAGCCCCGCAGTGCGCAAAATTGTATCCTCTGCTCATGATGCGGTATTGGGCAAAATCCGACAGCCGATTGGCTTGTCTGACACTGCGATCAACAGTTTCTTTGCCTATCTGGGGCGCAATGCCGCGACAGAACTGGTGGCCGCTGCCCAAAAAGAATTTGTGGCAGAGCATCTGGAAGACACCGAATACAGCACATTGCCGCTGCTGTCTTCGGTCTCGCCCTCCAAGGTTGGCGGGCTGGGGGGGGCGCGAAATTTCACCAATATCGAGGCGGGCTTGCTGACCTTGCGTTCGCTGGCAGACTTGTATGTATTCCCCAACCGTGTTGCGGCATGTCGGCTGACAGGGGCTGATGTGGTGTTGTGGCTGGAACGTGCGGCATCGGCATTCCAGCAGCTTACACCCGACGCGCCAGAGCAGAGTTTGATGAACCCTGCATTTCCGGGCTATAATTTTGAAATTATCTATGGGCTGGACTATACGGTTGACCTGATGGCACCTGCGCGATTTGCCGCCAATGGTGACGAAATCGACCCGTCCTTTTCGCGCATTCGCAATGTCACATGGAATGGCAAGCCCTTGGACATGACCGCCGATTTCATCTTGTGCACCAACAGCTTTCGCGCACAGGGGGCAGGCGGGTTCGCAGGCTCTGGGCAGGACAGTATTGTGTTGGACCATCCCGCGATTATCCGCGATGTCCTAAGCAATTATGTCAGTGCCCATTCCCCGCTTAGCATCTCGGCGCAAGGTCCGTTTCGCTTTGCAACCGAAGCGGGCACATCGGCGGTTTTGCGAACAAGCATTGCCGCGCATGCCCATCTTGACCTGATCGCAGATTTCAACCCCGAGGTTATGGGCGTGGACCGCGATGGGTTCATGCGGGTGAAACTGTGTTTTGACGCGGCCTATGGCGTGCAAAACAGGCCGGTTTCGTCGCTGGATGATTAGGAATGTCGCTATTGCGCAAGCGCAGAAAAAACGCTTGCCAGAGCGTGGTGATTTCCGATAGCAGAGACAAACTCGAACACGGGAGACGCTGATGCGGTTGCATCAGGGCCGAAGGAGCAACCGCCCCGGTAAACTCTCAGGCAAAAGGACCGGTTGGGGTAACAGACTCTGGAGAGAGGCGCGCAAGCGTCCGCCGAAGGGATAGCGATCTCAGGCGTCAAGGACAGAGGGGGCATGGCAAGCGGCGAAAGCCGTATTCATGAACCCGGCCATATGGCCAGATTGACAGGGGCGCTATGTCAGAGCACTCGACCGAATTAAAGCAAACCCCGCTACATGCGCTGCATCTGGAACTTGGCGCGAAAATGGTGCCCTTTGCGGGCTATTCCATGCCCGTGCAATACCCGATGGGTGTTATGGCCGAGCATTTGCACACCCGCGCCCATGCTGGCCTGTTTGATGTCAGCCATATGGGCCAAGTGATCCTGACCCCCAAGCATGACATGGCCGCGCTGGAAGCAGGGCTAGAGGCTTTGATGCCGGTTGCGGTGTCTGGTCTGGCCGAGGGGCGCCAGCGATATGGGATGTTTACCAATGCACAGGGCGGCATTCTGGATGATCTGATGTTTGCCAATCGTGG
The DNA here is from genome assembly GCF_001870675.1 of Roseinatronobacter thiooxidans. Taxonomy (GTDB): domain Bacteria; phylum Pseudomonadota; class Alphaproteobacteria; order Rhodobacterales; family Rhodobacteraceae; genus Roseinatronobacter; species Roseinatronobacter thiooxidans. The sequence goes on from NZ_MEHT01000009.1 coordinate 11,484, forward strand.
CGATCATCTGTTCATGGTGGTGAATGCCGCGTGCAAAGCCGAAGATATTGCCCATATGAAAGCCCATCTTGCGGATGTGGCGCAGGTTCAGCCTGTGACCGACCGCGCCTTGCTGGCATTGCAGGGGCCGCAGGCCGAAACCGCGCTGGCCGCTTTGGTGCCGGATGTGCGCGCCATGCGCTTTATGGATGTGCTGTCGGTTGACACGCTGTTCGGCGCGCTGTGGATTTCACGCTCGGGCTATACGGGCGAGGACGGGTTCGAGATTTCTGTACCCGCCACCACCGTGGTTGATTTCGCGCGCCTGCTTCTGGACCGGCCCGAGGTGGCAGCCATCGGGCTTGGCGCACGCGACAGCCTGCGGCTGGAAGCGGGGCTGTGCCTGTATGGCCATGACATAGACACGGGCACCAGTCCGGTGCAGGCGGGGCTTGTCTGGGGGATCCAGAAATCCCGCCGGACAGGCGGCGCGCGGGAAGGGGGCTTTCCGGGGGCTGATTGTATCTTGGCGGAACTGGCCGATGGCCCCGCGCAACTGCGTGTCGGCCTGCACCCACAGACCCGCGCACCCATGCGCGAAGGAACAGAAATCTGGGATGCGTCAGAGGGGGGGCAAAAAATTGGCTGTGTGACCTCTGGCGGGTTTGGCCCCTCTCTTGGTGCGCCCATTGCAATGGGCTATGTTGACAGCGGGCATGCATCCACCGGAACCCCCCTGTGGGGCGAGGTGCGGGGCAAGCGCCTGCCTGTGACTGTCTGTGATCTTCCATTCCGTCCATCCACCTATAAGCGCTGAGGAGCGTTTCTGATGAAATACACTGAAGAACATGAATGGCTGCGCATTGATGGCGATGTTGTGGTCGTGGGAATCACCGAACACGCCGCCGAGCAATTGGGCGATGTGGTGTTCGTGGAATTGCCCGAGATCGAGGCCGTAGTCGCCAAAGGCGACGAGGTCTGCGTGATCGAATCGGTCAAGGCAGCATCCGATATTCTGGCCCCTGTCGATGGCGAGATTGTCGAGGTGAACGAGGCCCTGAGCGACAATCCCGGACTGGTGAACGAAGACCCGCAAGGCGATGCGTGGTTTTTCAAGATGAAGCTCGATGATCTGCGCGTACTCGACGATTTCATGACAGAGGACGAATACAAAGATTTTCTGGGCTGAACCTGACAGGGCAATGCAGCACCCATGCGCGCCCCGCGTCGCGGGATGCATGGGCTGCTTGCCCTTTTGCGACTGATCTGTGGCAACCACAAGGTGCATGATGACCTATACCCCAAGCGACTATAATCCTTATGATTTCGCCAATCGCCGCCATATTGGCCCGACACCCGAAGAAATGGCCGACATGCTGGCCGAACTGGGCTGTGACACGCTAGAGCAGCTGATCGGGCAGACCATTCCGGCAGATTTGCGGCAGGCAGACCCGCTGACATGGGCACCCTTGTCCGAGGGCGAGTTGCTGGCGAAATTGCGCGCTGTTGGGGCCAAGAACAAGGTCATGACCTCGCTGATCGGGCAGGGCTATTACGGCACTGTCACGCCGCCCGCAATCCAGCGCAACATCTTTGAAAACCCCGCATGGTATACCGCCTACACCCCTTACCAGCCCGAAATTGCCCAAGGGCGGCTTGAAGCGCTGCTGAACTTCCAGACCATGGTGGCAGATCTGACGGGCCTGCCGGTTGCCAATGCCTCGCTTCTGGACGAATCGACCGCTTGCGCCGAGGCGATGGTCATGGCGCAGCGCGTGGCGAAATCCAAGGCGCAGGCGTTTTTCATCGACAAGAATTGCCACCCGCAGAACATTGCTGTCATGCAGACCCGCGCGGCCCCGTTAGGGATCGAGGTGATCATCGACGACCCGCAAGCGCTGGAGGCGGACAAGGTCTTTGGGGCGATTTTCCAGTATCCCGGCACCTATGGCGACTTGCAGGATTTCACAGGCGCAGTAGATGCGCTGCATTCCGCCCGCGCGATTGCCATCATGGCCACCGATTTGCTGGCGCTGACCATGATCCGCGAACCCGGTGCTATCGGCGCAGATATTGCGGTGGGCAGCGCGCAGCGTTTTGGCGTGCCGATGGGCTATGGCGGCCCTCATGCGGCCTTTATTTCCTGTGCCGATGCCTACAAGCGCGCGCTGCCCGGTCGTCTGGTCGGTGTCAGCATCGATTCGCGCGGCAACAAGGCATATCGCTTGTCCTTGCAAACGCGCGAACAACATATCCGCCGCGAGAAGGCCACCAGCAATGTCTGCACTGCGCAGGCGCTTCTGGCCGTCATGGCGTCGATGTATGCCGTGTTTCACGGCCCGAAAGGGCTGCGCGCCATTGCCGAGCGTGTGCATTTCCTGACGCAGCGCCTCTATCGCGCCTTGAACGATGCGGGCGCACGCGTGGTTGTGAAAGAATTTTTTGACACGATCACAGTCGAGGTTGGCGTGGGGCAGGCGGGCATTCTGGCTGCCGCCCGCGCAGAGGGGCTGAATTTCCGCAAGATCGGGGCCGCCCATGTCGGCATCTCGCTGGATGAGACGACAGATGAACAGGTGCTGCTACGGGTGTTGCGCGTCTTTGGCATTGAAGGCGTGCCGCCTCATCGCAATGATCTGGGCTTCTCGGACCAGTTCATCCGCACAAGCGATTACCTGACCCACCCGATTTTCCACATGAACCGCGCCGAGACGGAAATGATGCGCTATATGCGCCGCCTGTCAGACCGTGACCTTGCGCTTGATCGCGCCATGATCCCGCTTGGGTCTTGCACGATGAAACTGAATGCAGCCGCTGAAATGATGCCGCTGTCCTGGCCCGCTTTTGCGTCCCTGCATCCGTTCTGCCCACCCGATCAGGCTTTGGGCTATGCCGAGGCAATTTCCGACCTGAAAGCCAAACTATGCGAGATTACGGGCTATGACGCCATGTCGATGCAGCCCAATTCGGGCGCGCAGGGCGAATATGCGGGCCTGCTGACAATTCAGGCCTATCACCGTGCGCGGGGGCAGGGACATCGGGATATTTGCCTGATTCCCGTGTCGGCGCATGGCACCAACCCTGCCAGCGCGCAGATGTGCGGCATGCATGTTGTCGTGGTGAAATCATCGGCCAATGGCGATGTCGATCTGGAAGATTTCCGCGACAAGGCCGCGAAAGCGGGCGACCGGCTGGCGGCTTGCATGATCACCTATCCCAGCACACATGGGGTATTTGAAGAAACCGTGCGCGAGGTTTGCGCCATCACGCATGAGCATGGCGGGCAGGTCTATATCGACGGGGCAAACCTGAATGCCATGGTCGGGCTGGTCAAACCCGGGGAGATTGGCGGCGATGTCTCTCACCTGAACCTGCACAAGACCTTTGCCATCCCGCATGGGGGCGGGGGGCCGGGCATGGGGCCGATTGGGGTCAAGGCGCATCTGGCCCCTTTCCTGCCGGGGCATCCGGAACTGGGCGGGGCCGAAGGCCCGGTATCGGCAGCCCCCTATGGGTCTGCGTCGATCCTGCTGATCTCTTGGGCCTATTGCCTGATGATGGGTGGGCCGGGGCTGACACAGGCCACGCGCGTTGCCATTCTGAATGCAAATTACATCGCGGCGCGGCTGTCGGGGGCTTATGAAATTCTGTTCATGGGCAATAAGGGGCGCATCGCGCATGAATGCATCCTCGACACCCGCCCCTTTGCCGAGGCGGGCATCACCGTGGACGACATCGCAAAACGCCTGATCGACAATGGCTTCCATGCCCCGACCATGAGTTGGCCCGTCTCGGGCACCCTGATGGTAGAGCCGACAGAATCCGAGAATAAGGCCGAGATTGACCGCTTCATCACTGCACTTCTCTCGATCCGCGAGGAAATCCGCGCGGTCGAGACGGGCGAGATTGATGCGGAAAACAACCCGTTGAAACACGCGCCCCACACTGTTGAAGACCTGATCGCAGATTGGGACCGCCCCTATTCGCGCGAACAGGGCTGTTTCCCGCCTGCCAGTTTCCGCGGCGACAAATACTGGCCCCCAGTCGGGCGGGTGGACAATGTGTATGGCGACCGCAACCTTGTGTGCACCTGTCCGCCTGTTGAAAGTTATGCAGAAGCGGCAGAATAAACAGACGGGTCGGGGCACAGGCCCCGGCCCATTCTTGGCCTTGCCCTGAGTGCAAATTGCCTGCACAAAGATGGCGCTTGAAAGAGCGTTTTCAGTACAGGAGTTTGTTCTATGGGATTATGGTCATTTGCAAAATCGGCAGGAAAGAAAATCTTTAGCAGTGGCAAGGCCGAAGCCGCCACACCAGAAGCTGACGCGTTGAAACAGGAACTGGCAGATCTGGGACTGGATTCCTCGGGTGTCGAGATCAAGGTCGAAGGCGACAAGGTTGTGGTCGAAGGCAATGCTGTCAGCGCCGAGATGAAAGAAAAGATCATCCTTGCAGTCGGCAATATCGATGGCGTCGCCGAAGTCGAGGCAGAAGTGTCTGAAGGGCCGGAACCTGTGTTTCACACTGTGGTCAAGGGCGATAATCTGTCTGCGATTGCCAAAAAGACATTGGGCAATGCCAACCGCTATAACGAGATATTCGAGGCAAACCGCCCGATGCTGTCGCATCCGGACAAGATTTATCCGGGACAGGTTTTGCGCATTCCGCAATAATGTGAAAGCCCGAAGCGCAAGCTTCGGGCTTTTCGCTTAGCTGTTGCCGCCTGCGAAGCGGCCCGCATCTTCGGCAGCGCGGCGCAGGGCGCGGGATTTGTTGACGGTTTCTTCATATTCCGCATCTGGGTCGCTGTCATAGACCACGCCGCCGCCCGCCTGAATATACAATGTCTCGTCTTTCAACACGGCAGTGCGTAGGCAGATGCACATGTCCATCTCGCCATTGGCAGCAAAATAGCCAGCACCGCCGCCATAGACTCCGCGCTTTTCCGGTTCCAACTCGTCAATAATTTCCATTGCGCGCACTTTGGGCGCACCTGACACAGTGCCTGCGGGCAGGCCCGCCAGAAGCGCAGACAGCGCATCCTGCCCTTCGGCCAACTCGCCCACCACATTCGAGACGATGTGCATCACATGGCTATAGCGTTCGATGATGAATTCCTCGGTCGGGCGCACTGTGCCGATCTTGGCCACACGCCCCACATCATTGCGCCCCAGATCCAGCAGCATCAGATGCTCTGCCAATTCCTTTTCATCAGCCAGCAAATCGGCCTCATGCGCGCGGTCTTGCTCTGGGGTGGTGCCGCGCGGGCGTGTGCCGGCAATGGGCCGGATCGTTACCTCGCCCTCGCGCAAGCGCACCAGAATTTCAGGGCTGGCCCCGATGATCTGGAAATTCCCGGCACTAGAGGCGAAGTCGAAATAGAACATGAAGGGCGACGGGTTCGTGCGCCGAAGCGAGCGATACAGCGCGAAGGGCGGCAGCGCGAAACGCTGCGACCAGCGCTGAGAGGGGACAACCTGAAAGATATCGCCCGCGCGGATGTAATCTTTCGCCTTCTCGACAGCGGCCAGATAGTCGGCCTTGGCGAAATTCGACACGGGCGCGCCAATCGGCGCGCTGTCGCTGCGCAATTCCCGCGGGGCTTGTGGCACACCGCGTTCCAGATCGCGCACAGCGTCCATCACCCGCTCGGCCGCCTGCGCATAGGCCGCGCGCGCCGACAGGGCAGACCCGACCCAAGCGGGCGAGACGACAATCACCTCTCCCTTGACGCCGTCCAGCACTGCCACAACCGAGGGACGCAGCATCACGGCATCGGGCACATCAATCGGGTCCGGGTTCACATCGGGCAGATGTTCCACAAGCCGGATCATGTCATAGCCCAGATACCCGAACAGCCCGACCGAGGCCGCAGGCAGGCTGTCGGGCATGCTGACGCGGCTTTCGGCCAGAACGGCGCGCAAACTGTCCAGCGGGTGCCCGTCCAGCGAGGACCAAGCCTGCGGGTCAAAGCGCGCATCGCGGTTGATCCGGCTGCTGCCGCCGCGGCATTCCCAGATCAGGTCCGGTTTCATTCCGATAATGGAATAGCGCCCGCGCACCTCTCCGCCGGTGACCGATTCAAGAATGAAACTGTCACGGCTGGCACCGGCAAGTTTCAGGTAGAGCGATACAGGCGTATCCAGATCAGCGGCCAGACGCGTATAGACCAGCTGGTTTTCACCGCGCTGCCAGCCAGCCTCGAACGATGCGAAATCCGGTGTGAACTGGGCCATGGCAGGTCAGAAATTCGCCTGAACCGCATCGATCATGGGCTGATCAATGCGGATCGGGGTGGATTGCCGCAGACTGGCCGAGAAATACCCGAACAGGTCTTGCGCGATGCTCTGCTCGATCTGCATTTCCAATGCCGCGCGCAGATCGGCCACATCTTCCAACATCAGATCGGGGCTGTTGATGGCGTGCAATTCAAGGATATGGACGCGATTGCCCGTTTCAATGATGCGCACTTCGCCCTGTGTCATCTCGAATGTCGCCGCGACCAGATCGCGGGGCTGGTTGGGCATGATGTCGGTGCGCCGCAGCCCGTCGAACCGCACAGGCGCAATGGCCAGTTCGGGCGCATCGGCAGTATCGCCGCGCAGGGCGGCGGCATGCTGTTCGGCTTGCGCGCGCAGTCCTTCCAGAATCCGTTCATTCTGCCAATCCGTGATCACTTGTGTCTCGATCTCGGGCAGGGGGCTGGGGGTTGCAGGCAGGACTTCGAGGAATTCCAACGCGAACATGCCACCATCCTGCATGAACCTGATTTCAGGGAAATCCCCGTCGCGCAGCGCCTGTGCCGCATCACGGAAGCTTTCATAGGCGGCAATGCCGTCTGTCACACCGGGGCGCCAGTCGATCTGGCCCGTCTGCATGTTTGTTTCCTGGCCCAGTTGTTCAACTGTAGCCCCGCCCGCCAGCAAATCCTCATACAGGTCGAAATCATCCGACAAGGTGCGGCGCGCAAGATCGGCAAGTTGCTCGTCGCGCAGCTGGTCGCGCGCGTCCTCGAAACTGACCTCTTGCGCCGACAGAATTGCATTCATGCGAAAGATGGCTGGCCCAAGCGAGGTTTCGGCAGGGCCTGCCACACCGGGGGCTGCCAGTTCAAACACCAGATCACCGGCTGCGCCAAGCTGGGCGCGGGTGACATCGCCCATATCGGTATCTTCCAGATCCAACCCGCGTTCTGCAACAAGCCCCTCAAAGGTTATGTCACCCGCAGTGATGCGGGCAATCGCTGCCTCGGCGCTGTCGAGATCGGAAAACACCAAGCGTTCCACCAACCGCCGCTCTGGCTGCGAAAACTGCGCGCGGCGCGCGTCATAGGCTTCGCGCAAGATCGCCTCATCGACTTCGATTGTGTCGATAACCATTTCAGGCGTGATCCAAGCATAGCTGATGCGCTTGCCCTCGGGCTGGGTGTAGCGGTCCAGATTGGCATCATAGAAGCTTTGCAAGGTTGTGGCATCGGGGCGGCCCACAGGTTCGGGCAATGCCTCCGACGTTAGGCTCAAGACCGTCACATCACGGGTCTGAGCCTGAAACTCCAGCAGGGGGGAGACAATCTGGTCGGGCGCGGCAGCCCCGCTGATAACAGACAACTGCATGATGCTGCGCGCCACGTCATCGCGGATCGAGGTTTCAAACTCTGCCTCGTTCATGCCTGCGTTTTGCAGCGCAAAACGATAGGCTTCGCGGTCGATAGTCCCATCCAGCCCCTGAAACGCGCCAATCTGCAAGATTTCGCGCTGAACTGTCATATCGCCTGCCGAAACACCAAGGCGCGCGGCCTCGTTATCCAGAACCGAGCTGTTCACCAGCTGTTCCAACACTCTCTGGTCCAGCCCGAACAGACGCGCCTGTTCCATCGTCAGCGCCTGACCTACCTGTGATTGCAGCGCGCGCATTTCGTTTTGCAGTGCGCGGGCATAGGTATTGGCAGAGATGTTTCGATCCCCGACAGTGGCCACATTCTGCGACCGTCCGCCGAACCCTTCAACCCCAAACCCCAAAAGGCTAAGCGCAAGCAGGGCCATCAGAAAACCTGCGGCAATGTTCTTGGCGCTCATTTTCTTCTTCGGTTGTGTCTTGGCCATGCCATCTCTCTTATATGTCGTGATCAGGAAAATCTGTCTGTGTGTGTATGCAAAGGCACGGGCGGGGGCAAGCGGTCACGGGTCAAGTTTTGCGCAGTGGGCTATGTGCCTGTCATATTGTTGCGCTGCAAGATCAAGTCATTCTGCGTGGTTTCACCGCCAAGACAGGCGATTGACTGCCAAGTGCTGACGCATAAGTAGATTGATGTTGCGCGCGCCGCGTGGCAAAGCGCGGGAATGCTGTCTTATCAACATAGTTATCACGCCGGAAATCTGGCAGATGTTCACAAACACGCGCTTCTGGCGTGGGTCTTGGCCTATATGACAGCCAAAGACAAACCGATCAGCTATATTGAAACCCATGCGGGGCGCGGCCTTTATGCGCTGGATGCAGCCGAGGCGCAAAAAACGGGCGAGGCGGCGGCAGGTATTTTGCGCGCGGCACGCCTTTTTGGCGATGACCACCCCTATGGCCGTGTTCTGGCGCAGGTGCGCGCGCAGCATGGCGCCATGGCCTATCCCGGATCACCTGTGATTGCCGCCAGTTTGTTGCGGTTGCAAGACAGTCTGACGCTGGCCGAATTGCACCCGCAGGAATACAACGCCTTGCGCAGCACGATGGCAGGGTCGGGGGCATCGGTGCAGCGCCGCGACGGGTTCGATCTGGCGCAGTCAATCTGCCCGCCGACCCCGCGCCGTGGCGTCATGATGATCGATCCGTCATACGAGGTGAAGGCGGACTACACCACTTTGCCGGGTTTTGTGACCGGCATCCGCCGCAAATGGAATGTCGGCATCATCCTGCTGTGGTATCCGGTTCTGAGTGCGGGCCTGCACCGCCAGATGGTGACGCAGATTTGCGCGGACCACCCGGACGCAGTTGTTCTGGAAACCGCTTTTCCCCCTATCCGAGAAGGGCACCGCATGACCGGATCGGGGCTGGTGGTGCTGAACCCGCCTTGGGGTCTGGCAGAGGAAGGCGCGCGTGTAGATGGTTTTATCCGCGCACTATAAGACGCTCTAAAATATTTATTAACAATGCCTTAAGCGGCTTTCTTCATGTTCTTGCGGGCCGCATAAAGCCGCGAGGCCAGCAAGAACAGAATGGCCAGTGTTAACCCGATCACCAGCAGGTTTTGAAACCGCGATACGACCCATGTATGCGCAATCACCACCAGCGCTGTGGGCCAGACCAGCAGATGCAGCCGCTTCCACAGCCGGAACCCCAACAGCCGCGGCGCAATATCGACCGAAGTTACCGCCAGCGGCAGCATCAGCAGCAGGCCCGCGATCCCAAGTTTGACATGCAGCATCTTGCGCATCTCGGCCCATGCAAATTCCAGAATGCCGCCCTGATCCAGCATCAGCCAGACAGCCGCATGGGCACTGGCATAAAGAAATGTCCACACCCCCAGCGGACGGCGCGCGGCATAAAGCGGGCGCCATGGCAGAAGCGATTGCACAAACCCCAAGCCCAGCGTGGCCATCAGCAACAAAAGCGCAAACCGTCCGGTGCGATGCAACAGCACCTCATGGGGGACGACCCCCAACTGCCCCGTTTGCCAATGCCAGACCAGAACCAGCCCCGGCAGGGCACAGGCCAGCCAAAGCCCCCAGCGGATTACAGATGTCATGCGGCTGGCCTGCATCAGTAATGGGTTTCCAGATCCATACCGGCATAAAGATCGGCCACCAAATCACCGTAGCCATTGAACATTTCTGTTCTGATGCGGGTGCCGTCATGCAAGCGCCGCTCGGTCGCCTGATGCCAGCGCGGATGGCGGACCGTAGGGTTTACATTAGCATAAAACCCGTATTCGCGGGGCGCTTTCTCGTGCCATGTCGGCATGGGTTGTTCCGCCAGCACCGAGATGCGCTTGATCGATTTGATCGATTTGAACCCGTATTTCCACGGCACCACCAGCCGGATGGGCGCGCCATTCTGGTTGGGCATCACCTCGCCATACATGCCAGCCGCCAGCAGCGTCAGCGGGTGGGTCGCCTCATCCAGACGCAGCGCCTCGACATAGGGCCAGTCCAGCAAACCTTGCGCCGCGCGCGGCATGATTGACGTGTCGTCAAACGCCTCGAACCGGACATAGCGCGCATCGGATTTGACGCCGACATGGGCCAGAAGGTCGGCCAGCGCAAAGCCGTTCCAAGGGATCACCATCGACCACGCCTCGACGCAGCGCAGGCGGTAGATGCGTTCTTCCAGCGGGAAACGCGCCAGCAGGTCTTCCATCGCAATCGGGCCGGGGTTGTCTACCAGCCCGTCAATCTCGATCGACCACGGGTTGGTTTGCAACGCATGCGCGTGTTGGCTGGGGTCGTCTTTGGCGGGGCCAAATTCGAAGAAATTACAATAGCCCGTTGCCACATCGAAAGAGGTCAGCGGTTCATCTGTGGAAAAAGGCCCCGGTGCCACCGCTGGCAGCGACTGGCCGCGCCCGGGTGTCGCATAGGCCAGCAAACCGGCCCCCATTCCCGCCAACAGATGGCGCCGGTTCAGAAAACTGGCCTGTGGCGTGATTTCGGATGATGCAGGGGTGGGGTAGGAAAAACGGGCCATTGGCGGGGCTTTGCTCCTTTTTGGGGGCAGATCTGGGAGTGCGCATCTGTCCTGCGTGCCGGTGTCCGAGTCGACCCAAGGCGTGACTGACAGATGTGCCGCGCGCCCACCCTCGCTGAAGGGGGGCTTGGCTGCATTGACCCAGATCAAGACGCTTCTTTTGCGCGCGCCTACTTGCTTTCGCGCCTTCGTTGCTAGATTTTTTCCGCTGCCGCGACTTCTGTCGCCAGCAAATGGCATGCGGCCCTGCCGGTGGCTGTGGTGAAATCGGGCGGGTTCTGAGCGCGGCAGATATCCATCACCTTGGGGCAGCGCGGGTGAAAAGTGCAGCCCGAGGGCGGGTTGATCGGGTTGGGAATTTCGCCTGTCACCGGCATCCGCCTGCGGCCAGACAGCGCCAGATCTGGCACCGCATCCAGCAGCATGCTGGTATAGGGGTGCTGGGGTTCGGTGAACAGGCGCTTGGAATCTGCCACCTCGACCAAGCGGCCCAGATACAACACGCCAATCCGGTTGGCCATATGGCGCACCACGCTTAAATCATGGCTTATCAACAGGTAAGTCAGGCCGAATTCATCCTGTAGATCGCGCATCAGGTTCAGGATTTGCGCCTGAACCGACACATCCAGCGCCGAGGTCGGCTCGTCACAGACAATGAATTCCGGCTTCGAGGACAGCGCGCGCGCAATCGCTATGCGCTGGCGCTGCCCGCCAGAGAATTCATGCGGGAATTTCGCACTATCTGCCGCCGACAGGCCCACCAGATCCAGCAGCCGCCCGACTTCGTTGCCAATCTCTGCGCCGCGCAGCAGGCCAAAGGTGCGGATCGGTTCGGCAATAATATCGCCCACGCGCCAACGCGGGTTCAGGCTGGCAAACGGGTCTTGAAAGATCATCTGAAAGCGGCGGCGCAGGGTGCGCATGGCCGCGCCGGATGCGAAATCCATATCCTGCCCGTCAAACCGGATCACCCCTGCAGAGGGTTCCAGCAAGCCCACGATCATCTTGGCGATGGTCGATTTGCCCGAACCGGACTCGCCCACCAGCGCGAATGTCTCGCCACGCTTGATCTCGAAACTGGCCTGCTCTGCGGCGGTCAGGAATTGTTTATCCTCGCGCTCTAACACGCGGTTCAGCCAGGGTTTGGAGACATCGAACCGGCGCGTCAGCCCTTCGACAGACAGCAGGACATCAGCCATGTGACACCTCTTTTTCTTGCGCGTCATACAGCCAGCAAGACACTTGCCGCCCATCGGGGCGCGCAATCAGATCGGGCTGCTCGACAAAGCATTTGTCAAATGCTTTGGTGCAGCGCGGGTTAAAGGCGCAGCCCTGCGGGATGGCATTCAGACGCGGCATAGAGCCGGGAATCTGCGTCAGCCGCGCGGCGGTCTGGGTCAGCGTCGGGATCGACCCCATCAGGCCCGCTGTATAGGGGTGTTCGGCATTCTGGATCACATCGCGCACAGGCCCGATTTCGGCCAGACGCCCTGCATAGAGCACCGCTACACGGTCGGCGGTTTCGGCGATCACACCCATATCATGCGTGATCAGCATGACCGATGCGCCCCGTTCGGCGCAGATTTCTTTCAGCACATCAATGATCTGGGCCTGCACCGACACATCCAGCGCAGTGGTGGGTTCATCCGCGATAACCAGTTCGGGTTCTGCAGCCAGCGCCAGCGCGATCACCACACGCTGGCGCATCCCGCCAGAGAAGTGGTGCGGGTAGTCGTCAATCCTGCGCGCGGCGGCGGGAATGCCCACACGGTCCAGCAGGGCAACTGCGCGGGTGCGGGCCTCTTTGTCGGACACGTCCATATGCGTGCGGATGGTTTCGATAAGTTGCTCGGCCACAGTATAAAGCGGGTTGAGGCTGGTTAACGGGTCTTGGAACACCATGCCAATCCGGCGGCCACGGATGCGCCGCATCTTCTCGCGCGGCAGGTTGTCAATGCGTTCCCCGCGCAGCCAGATTTCGCCCGATGCCACGCGCCCCGGTGGTTCCAGCAAGCCGATAATTGCGGCCCCCGTCAGCGACTTGCCCGCACCGGATTCGCCCACCATGCCCAGAACCTCGCCCTCGGCTATGTCAAAGGACACATGGTCAAGCGCGCGCAGGGTGCCGCGGCGGGTGGGGAATTCCACCACCAGATCGCGGACAGAAAGAATTGGCGGTTTCATCAGCGCAACCTCGGGTTCAGGGCATCGCGCAGCCAGTCACCCAGCAGGTTGACCGACAGCGCCAGCGCCAGCAGCGTAAGGGACGGGAACAGCAAAATCCACCATTCACCCGAGAACAGAAACCCCTGGCCAATGCGGATCAGCGTGCCAAGGCTGGGCTGGGTGGAGGGCACACCGACCCCAAGGAAAGACAGCGTGGCTTCGGCAATGATCGCCAACGCAAGGCCAATCGTGGCAATCACCAGCACTGGCCCCATGACATTGGGCAGAATATGGCGGATCAGAATCTTGGCAGGATGCGCGCCAATCACGCGGGCGGCCTGCACATATTCCTTGCTTTTCTCCACCATCGTGGCCCCGCGCACAACACGCGCATATTGCACCCATTCCGACAGGCCAATCGCCACGATCAGCACCCAGATCGCCATCGCCTCGCGGTAGGCGGGTGGGATGAAGCCGCGCGCAACGCCGAAGATCAGCAGCGCCAGCAGGATTGAAGGGAAGGTCAGCTGCACATCAGCCACCCGCATCAGCAGACTATCGATCCAGCCGCCGCGATAGCCCGCAATCAGCCCCAGGGTGATGCCCAGAACCATGGCAAAGGCCACCGCCATGAAGCCCACAAACAGCGAGATTCGCGCGCCATACAGGATGGTCGAGAAGACATCGCGGCCCTGATTGTCAGTGCCCAGCCAATAGGTGTTGCCGGTAAACTGGTTCGGTTCCATCGGGGGGGTGAAGCCGTCCATCAGGTTCAGCGTGGCGGGGTTGAACGGGTCGTGCGGGGCGATCCACGGCGCGAAGATGGCCGCCAGAATGATCAGCAGCGACACGGCCGCCGCGACAATCGCCAAGGGCGATTTGCGGAAGGAATAGGCAATATCGCTATCCCACGCGCGCGCAAAGCGTCCGGGTTCGGGCTTTTTGATGATGTCACTCATGGTGGTTTCCCCCTTAGTGGCGCGCATTGGCCCGGTCCACGCGCAGGCGCGGATCGACAGCATAATACAGCAGATCGACGATCAGGTTGATGACCACAAAGACCAGCGCGATCAGCATAAGGTAAGCGGCCATCACCGGCACATCGACGAAGCGGACCGAATTGATGAACAGCGCGCCAACACCGGGCCATTGAAACACCGTCTCGGTGATGATCGAGAAGGCAATGATACTGCCCATCTGCAAGCCGGTAATGGTGATAACGGGCACCAGCGTGTTTTTCAGCGCATGGCCGAAATTAACGGCGCGGTTTGACAGCCCGCGCGCGCGGGCGAATTTAATGTAATCGGTGCGCAGCACTTCCAGCATCTCGGCGCGCACAAGGCGCATGATCAGCGTCATCTGGTACAGCCCCAGCGTGATCGCAGGCAGGATGAGAGAGGCGCGACCGGATTCGGTTAGCAACCCTGTGCGCCACCAATCGCCGATATACACTGTCTCGCCACGCCCGAAGGAGGGTAGCCATTGCAACTCGACCGCGAACACCCAGATCAGCAGCACACCGATCAGAAAGGTCGGCAGCGACACACCGATCAGCGAGACAGTCATGATCGTGCTGGATGCCCAGCCACCACGGCGCAGTGCGGTATACACGCCAAACCCAACCCCGAAAACAAAGGCCAGAATGCCAGAAACCAACGCCAGCTCCAACGTGGCAGGCAGGCGCGACAGGATCAGTTCCATCACCGGCTGTTGCAAGCGGTAAGAGATGCCAAAATCCCCCGTTGCGGCGCGGGCGACGAAATTCCAGAATTGTACAAGAAAGGGGTCATCCAGCCCCAAAGCGGCCCGCAATTCGGCGCGTTCGGCCAGCGTGGTTTCCTGACCCACCATAGAGGCGATGGGATCGCCCACAAAGCGAAACAGCGCGAAAGCCACCAGCGCCACAGTCAGCATGACGATGACGGACTGGACCAGACGGCGCAAAATAAAAGCAGTCATGCGGAACCCCCTGAAGGCTTGCAAGAATGGTCAGCATTCCTGCCCTAAAGCATGCCCGCGCGGCGTATCCCGCGCGGGCAGACAGGTCAAGGGCGGATCAGTCGAAAGTGACAGTTGTCATTTTCGGCTGGTTTTCGGGGTGGACATCCAGATTGATATTGTCGCGCATAGCATAGGCCAGAACCTGATTATGCACGTTCAGGAAGATGCGTTCTTCCATCACCTCATCCCAGATTTCCGCGATCATGGCGTCACGTTCTTCCAGATCGGTCATTGTGGCCAGCGACTGGATTTTGGCATCCAGATCGGGGTTGGAATAGCGCGACCCGTTGAATGACCCGTAGCTGCCTTCGCGCGTGTGAACAAGGAAGTCGAACACATACTGGCTGTCAAATGTCGGCACGCCCCAGCCCAGCAGATAGAAATCGGTTTCCCAATTCTCGATCAGCGGGAAATGCAGCGAGCGTGTCTGCGCATTCAGATCAACCCGAATGTCGATCCGCGCCAACATGCCCACCAACGCCTGACAGATCGATTCGTCGTTCAGGTAGCGGTCATTGGGGCAATCCAGCTGCACCGAAAACCCGTTGGGGTAGCCTGCTTCGGCCATCAACTCGGCTGCGCGCGCCAGATCAGGGTCGCCAAAAGCGTCCATCTCTTCGGTCCAGCCATTGACGAAGGGGGGCAGGGGGGCGGCAGATGGCTGCGACTCGCCGCGCATCACGACTTGGCGGATGGCATTCCGGTCAATTGCCAGCGCCATGGCTTCGCGCACTTCGGGCTTGGTGAAAGGGTTGTCATCCGCATCCGAGCTGGCCAGCGTTTCCGAGCTCATGTCATAGCTGAAGAAGATATTGCGGTTTTCCGGCCCGCGCACGACGCGCACGCCTTCTGTCTGTTCCAGTCGTGCAATATCCTGCACCGGCACATCCTGCACGATATCCACCTCGCCCGACAGTAGGGCGGCCACGCGGGTCGCTGCTTCGGAAATCGGGGTATAGATGATCTCGGTCACCGCAGGCGCATCATTCCAATGCCCGTCAAAGGCTTGCAGAACAGTGCGCACCTCTGGGTCACGCTCGACCAGAACATAGGGGCCGGTGCCATTTGCGTTGCGCACAGAATATGCTTCTTCACCGGCTGCGAAATTCGGCGCAGTTTCGACTCCATTCGCCTCGGCCCATGCTTTGGACATGATAAAGGTGTTGGTCAGGTTCTGCACATAAAGCGGTGCAGGGCCGGACATGCGC
This sequence comes from Roseinatronobacter thiooxidans, assembly GCF_001870675.1. Classification (GTDB taxonomy): domain Bacteria; phylum Pseudomonadota; class Alphaproteobacteria; order Rhodobacterales; family Rhodobacteraceae; genus Roseinatronobacter; species Roseinatronobacter thiooxidans. The sequence goes on from NZ_MEHT01000009.1 coordinate 27,512, forward strand.
ACATGCACTGTCGTCGCGTCCACCGCGGTCACTTCTTCAACAGCTGCGTGCAATGCTGCCATGCCCGAAGGTGGCGTGCGCGCGCGGTCCAGCGAGAAGACAACATCTTCCGCTGTCATTGGGCTGCCATCGTGAAAGGTTACGCCTTCGCGGATGGTGAAGACCCAGACATTCTCATCATCTTCGCTGATTCCCCATTCGGTGGCCAGACTCGGCGTCAAAGACCCATCCACCGCGCGGCCCACCAGCGTTTCATAAATGTGGTGGTTCAGCGTATGTGTCGGGCCTTCGTTCTGGCTGTGCGGGTCCAGTGTCAAAGCATCGGCCACGCGTGCCCAACGGACAGTTTCGGCGCTGGCCATAACGCCCGAGATGGTCAGGGCCGCGACCGCGATTCCTGTCATCAGGCCAGCACGGGCATTGGGTTTGTAAGATTTCATGAACATTTTGAACTCCCTGAGTTGTATCCCTCATTCGCGGCATCCCGCAGTTGAGAAACTCCTCAAGTCATCTGTCGTTTCAGCGAATGTGTCAAGCAGGGGGGCTGCGGGGCCCCTCTGTTCAGGAGGAGTCTGACGGATACAGGGCGGCCACTTCGCCGGTTTCCGCAGGGTGCAGCAGGGGTGTTGTGTCTTCCGCATCCAGCATGCCAGCCACACGCTCGGTCACGGCCATCAGCATGGCTTGTTCCCATGATGACAGGTCGCGGAACCGCGCGCTGAAGCGTTCATACAAAGGGTCTGGTGTCTGATCCAGCAAGCGGCGGCCGCTTTCTGTCAGGATCACCCAAATGGCCCGACGGTCAGCAAGCCTGCGTTCGCGCCGCACAAGCCCGCGCGCTTCCAGCTTATCGATCTGGATTGAAATTGTCGCCTGTCCCACGCCCAGCGACCGCGCAATGTCGCGCGGCATTTCCTGCCCTTCGCGCGACAGCGTGTGCAGCACCAGAAGTTGCGATTGGGTCAGCCCAGAGGCCCGCGCCATCTCGCGCGCATTCGCTTCCAGCGCATGAACAATGCGCCGCAAGGCAATCAGGGTTTCGGAAGATCGGTCTAACACTGTGTCCAGCTAAAGCTTTGAAAGGTGGTGGTGACTTTGCCCCGCCACGCGCGAAAAGGCAAGCTGCCACGGCTGAATTTTGCCATAAGCTTCGCATAGCTAAACAATATTAAAGCAAACTATATTTTTCACGCATCCGTGTTTCTGGCGCCAAATTTGGCTATAAATAACTGAAATAATGTAAAAAATGCGTCAACGTTAGGGCAAATATTCTTTGTGTTGAAATATAAATCAGACCCCTTATATTGAGCACTCACTGACGGGGCAACGGAAAAGAATTTACATGTCAAAACAAAATCTGACCCTACACACGAATCCGAAAGGCGCGCTGGATTTGCGCAAACCATCGAAGGCGGACGGGTCAGAGGTGTGGAAACTCGTGTCAGAGTGTCCACCTCTGGACCAGAATTCGATGTATATGAATGTCGTGCAATGCGACCACTTCGCAGAAACCTGCATTGTGGCAGAACGGGATGGCAAATTGCTGGGCTGGGTGTCTGGCCATATTCCACCCGCAGGCGCGGATACACTATTCGTCTGGCAAGTTGCCGTGCATGATGACGCGCGCGGGCTGGGCCTTGGCAAGCGTATGATCAAGGCGCTGCTGGAGCGGCCCGTTTGTGCGAAAGTGTCGAAGCTGGAAACGACGATCACAAAAAGCAATGCCGCATCTTGGGGCTTGTTCCAAAGTTTCGCCCGCGACATGGGCGGCGAGTTGACCGATGCACCGCATTACACGCGTGAAGAGCATCTTGATGGCCAGCACGCCACAGAACATCTGGTGACGATCTCGTTGCCACGCAAGAAGCTGCGCTCTGTCGCGTGAAGCGCCGGACGGCACAGCTTATTCAATCGATATAACCGAAAGGCTTTCAGCCATGACCATTGGTACAAACACCGATATCTATACGCGTCGCGAGTCGCAGGCGCGCAGCTATTGCCGCGCATTTCCTGTAACTTTCTCGAAGGCGCAGAACGCAACCCTGACCGATTCCGACGGGCGCAGCTACACCGACTTTCTGGCGGGCTGTTCTTCGCTGAACTACGGCCACAACGACCCTGACATGAAAGAAGCGCTCATCGCGCATCTGGCGGCGGACGGTGTCACGCATGGGCTGGATATGCACACCAATGCCAAGGCCGAGTTTCTGGAAGCGTTCGAGCGGATTATCCTGAAGCCGCGCGATATGGACTATAAGTTCATGTTCACAGGCCCCACTGGCACAAACGCGGTCGAGGCTGCGATGAAACTTGCGCGCAAGACAACCGGGCGCGACACGATCATCGCTTTCACCAACGGGTTTCACGGCATGACCATGGGCGCGCTGGCGGCGACCGGCAACGCGGGCAAGCGGGCAGGGGCCGGCACCACGCTTGGCGGTGTTGTGCGCATGCCTTATGAGGGCGCGATGGACGGTGTCGATTCGCTGGCAATGATCCGCGCCATGCTGGACAACCCCTCCAGCGGAATTGACGCCCCCGCCGCTTTCCTGATCGAACCTGTTCAGGGCGAAGGTGGTCTGAATGCCGCATCGGGCGCATTCCTGAAAGGTCTGCAAGACCTTGCGCGCAAACACGGTGCCCTGATCATCATGGATGATATTCAGGCGGGCATCGGGCGCACGGGGCCGTTTTTCAGCTTTGAAGGTATGGGCATCAAGCCCGATCTTATTCCGCTGGCAAAATCACTCTCCGGCATGGGCCTGCCATTTGCGGGGCTGTTGATCCGGCCTGATCTGGATATCTGGAAACCAGCGGAGCATAACGGCACGTTCCGTGGCAACAACCACGCTTTTGTCACCGCGCGCGTTGCCTTGGAAAAGTTCTGGTCCGATGACAGTTTCCAGCGCCAGACCGAGGCGAAAGCGGCCTATCTGACCGAACGCCTGCAAGGGATTGCGGCAATGGTGCCCGGCTCCAAGCTCAAGGGGCGCGGCATGATGCAGGGCATCGATGTCGGCTCGGGCGATATGGCCGCAGAGGTCTGCGCGACATGTTTCGAGCATGGCCTGATCATCGAGACTTCGGGCGCGCATGATGAAGTGGTCAAGGTGCTTGCGCCGCTGACCATCCCGCAAGAACAGCTTGCGAGCGGGCTGGACATTCTGGAAGCTGCCGTCAAGGCGCAGGGCGCCTCTCATCAAATCGCAGCGGAGTAAATAATATGATTGTCAGAGACCTACACGAAGTCAAACACACCGATCGCCGCGTGAAAGACCAGCAATGGGAATCCGTGCGCATGTTGCTGGCCGATGATGGGATGGGGTTTTCATTCCACATAACCACAATCGCTGCGGGCAGTGAACACACGTTTCACTACAAGAACCATTTCGAGAGCGTCTATTGCATCTCGGGCGAGGGAAGCATCGAAGACCTTGCCACCGGCAAGGTTCACGAGTTGCGCCCCGGTGTGATGTATGCGCTGAACCTGCACGACAAACACACGTTGCGTTGCCGCACCGAGATGGTGTTTGCCTGCTGCTTCAACCCGCCTGTGACGGGGAAAGAAGTGCATCAGGCTGACGGCTCTTACGCATTGGAAACTTCCTGATTGAAGGGCGGGCAGGGGTGAAAAGCCACCTGCCCAAGCTTGCCATGACCCATACTGTAGAAAAAATCGGCGGCACCTGCATGAGCCGCGCACGCGAACTTGTTGACACACTCTATGTCGGGCCAACCAGGGATGGCGCGCTTTATAACCGTGTTTTCGTTGTGTCGGCCTTTGGTGGCATTACCAACATGCTGCTGGAGCATAAGAAAACAGGCTCTCCGGGTGTGTTCGCGCGTTTTGCCGCAGATGACAGCGGCTCGGGCTGGCAAGACAGCTTGCGCGACACGGCTGCCAGGATGTGCGAAATCCACCATGATATTCTGGAACATGACGCCGACCGCGAACGCGCGGACGCCTTTGTGCGCGACCGGATCGAGGGGACACGCGCTTGCCTGCTGGACCTACAGCGATTGGGGTCTTACGGGCATTTCCGCATCTCTCAGCAAATGCAGACTGTGCGCGAACTGCTATCTGGCATGGGCGAGGCGCATTCTGCCTTTGTCACTACGCTGTTGTTGCAGCGCCGCGGGGTGAATGCGCGGTTTGTGGACCTGTCGGGCTGGCGGGACGAGAGCAACCCCAACCTGTCGCAGCGGCTGGAACAGGCAATGGCGGGCATTGACCTGACAGTAGAGATGCCGATTGTCACAGGCTATGCCCATTGTGCCTCTGGCCTGATGAACGAATATGATCGCGGCTATTCCGAGGTTGTCTTTGCCCATCTCGCCGCCGAAACACAGGCGCGAGAGGCGATTATCCACAAGGAATTCCACCTGTCATCGGCGGACCCCCGGATCGTGGGGGTTGAAAATACCGTCAAGATCGGGCGCACCAGCTATGATGTGGCAGATCAGTTGTCGAATATGGGAATGGAAGCGATCCACCCCAACGCCGCGCGCGTTCTGCGCCGTGCCGATGTGCCCTTGCGCGTGAAACATGCGTTTGAACCCGATGACCCCGGCACATTGATCGGGCCAGAGGGGGGCACCGCCGGACGGGTAGAGATGGTCACGGGCCGGCCCATTCACGCTTTCGAGGTGCATGAGCCTGACATGGTGGGGGTAAAGGGCTACGATTCCTGCATTCTGGATGCGCTGACGCGCCATAATCTGTGGATCGTGTCCAAGCATTCCAATGCCAACACGATCACGCATTATCTCTCGGGTTCCTTCAAGGCGATCCGCCGGGTTGAATCCGAGATTTTGAAGACCTATCCCAATGCGGAAATCAACACCCGCCCCATGGCGATGGTGTCGGTGATCGGCTCTGACCTCAGCCAGGTATCGGTTCTGGCGCGCGGGCTGGATGCGCTGGAAAGCGGCGGTGTGCGCCCGCTTGCAGCGCAACAGGGCTTGCGCCGCGTCGAGGTGCAGTTCTTGGTACCCCGCGACCGAATGGAAGACGCGGTCAAACTGCTGCATGATGCGCTGGTGGAGAGCACCGAGGCCATGGCCGCGCCGCGCGTTGCTGCGTGATCTGCGCCAAAGGGCGGCACCAGCAGGGCGCAAAGCTTGCAGATACGCGGCCAGATCGGCGAAAACCCCCCGATTTGGCCGCGAAAGCACCCAATACGGCTTGTCAGATGCCGCATACGCGCCTATAGAGCAGCCAATCAAGAAGACGTCGAGGTCACAAGGTCAGGATGGGCAGGGTCGGGCGCAAGCCGCGACCCTTTGTGTTTGTTGCCCCTCTTGCGTGGGTCTTGTCTGTTTCTTGAACCCGAAACCAAAGACCGGCGGAGGCAACCGCTCGGCCAGAAACATGAATGTAAAGGATGCAGAACTGAATGTGCGCTAAAGCAACCATGGAAGAATTCGAGGCAATGCTCGCAGAGAGCCTCGAGATGGACACCCCCGATGAGGGCAGCGTTGTCACCGGCAAGGTTATTGCCATCGAGGCAGGTCAGGCCATCATCGATGTCGGCTACAAGATGGAAGGCCGCGTCGATCTTAAAGAATTCGCAAATCCCGGCGAGACACCCCAAGTCGCAGTTGGCGATGAGGTTGAAGTCTTCCTCGAGCGTGTCGAGAACGCGCGCGGCGAAGCTGTCGTCAGCCGCGAGAAGGCCCGCCGCGAAGCCGCTTGGGACCGTCTGGAAAAAGCCTATGCCGACGAGACCCGCGTCGAGGGGGCTATCTTTGGCCGCGTCAAGGGTGGCTTCACTGTCGATCTTGGCGGCGCTGTGGCGTTCCTGCCCGGCTCTCAGGTCGATGTGCGCCCCGTGCGCGACGCTGGCCCGCTGATGGGGCTGAAGCAGCCTTTCCAGATTCTGAAAATGGACCGTCGTCGCGGCAATATCGTTGTGTCCCGTCGCGCCATTCTGGAAGAATCCCGCGCCGAACAGCGCGCCGAGGTTATTGCGCAACTAGCCGAAGGTCAGGTTGTCGATGGTGTGGTCAAGAACATCACCGAATACGGCGCATTCGTCGATCTGGGCGGTGTGGATGGTTTGTTGCACGTCACCGATATGGCATGGCGCCGCGTCAACCACCCGTCGGAAGTTGTCACTATTGGCGAGACGATCAAGGTGCAGGTCATCAAGATCAACAAAGATACGCACCGTATCAGCCTTGGGATCAAGCAACTGCAAGCCGACCCATGGGATTCGGTGTCCACGCAATATGCGCTTGGCACAGTACACAAGGGCCGCGTGACCAACATTACCGATTACGGCGCATTTGTTGAACTGGAAGCAGGCGTTGAAGGTCTGGTACATGTCTCGGAGATGAGCTGGACCAAGAAAAACGTCCATCCCGGCAAGATCGTGTCAACCTCGCAAGAGGTGGATGTCATGGTGCTGGAAATCGACGGTGCAAAACGCCGCGTGTCGCTGGGTCTGAAACAGACCATGCGCAACCCGTGGGAAGTGTTCGCAGAAACCAACCCAGTTGGCACCCAGATCGAAGGCGAGATCAAGAACATCACCGAATTCGGTCTGTTCGTGGGTCTTGAGGGTGACATCGACGGTATGGTTCACCTGTCCGACATCAGCTGGGACCAGCGCGGCGAAGAAGCCATCACCGAGTTCCGCAAGGGCGACATGGTGCATGCGGTCGTGTCCGAGGTCGATATCGAGCGCGAGCGTATTTCGCTGTCGATCAAGGCGCTTGAGAATGACAACTTCTCGGATGCTGTTGAAGGCGTGAAGCGCGGCGCGATTGTCACCTGTGCGGTGACAGCCATCGAAGATGGCGGGATCGAGGTCGAGTATAACAGCATGAAAAGCTTTATCCGTCGTTCTGACCTTGCACGCGACCGTGCCGACCAGCGCCCAGAGCGTTTTCAGGTTGGCGACAAGATCGATGCGCGCGTCACATCGGTGGACAGCAAGACCCGTCGTCTTGGCCTGTCGATCAAAGCGCGCGAAATCGCAGAAGAGAAAGAAGCGGTCGAGCAGTATGGTTCGTCCGATGCAGGCGCCAGCCTTGGCGATATTCTGGGCGCAGCCCTGAAAGACCGCAGCTAAGCTTCTGTCTGAGACACAAAACCATGAAAACCCCGGCAACAGCCGGGGTTTTTTTATGCCGGGCGCGGGTTTTTGCAAGATTTGTGCCTTAGCGCCGCTCTGCGTTTTTTCGGTGTTCCTTCGGCAAAGATTTCCGCCTATAGTTTGCCCACAATAAGGCATGGCCCGCAAAGGGTTGCCCAATGCGACCGGGGGTAAACACAAATGATCAGATCAGAGTTGATTCAGATAATTGCCGACGAGAACCCGCATCTTTTTCAACGCGACGTAGAGCGGATCGTGAACACTGTCTTTGGCGAGATTACCGAGGCACTGGCACGCGGCGAGCGTGTTGAACTGCGCGGTTTCGGGGCATTTTCGATCAAGGCACGGGATGCGCGCGTTGGCCGCAACCCGCGAACCGGCGAAAGCGTCGAAGTCGACGCGAAGGCTGTGCCATTTTTCAAAACCGGCAAATTGTTGCGGGACCGGCTGAACGGACTGGAAGGATAAAGCACCATGATGGCTTATGTGCGCTACGGGTTCGCGGCACTTGTCGCTTTGGTTTTTGTGACAATCGCTTTGGCAAACAGGTCGATGGTGACAGTAAAACTGCTGCCTGACACGCTTGCCTCGCTGACAGGGGTGGATATTTCGGTATCCTTGCCGCTTTTCATGCTGCTGGGGGGCGCAATCGCAATCGGTCTTTTGCTGGGTTTTGTGTGGGAATGGTTCCGCGAATATGGCTATCGCGCCGAAGCCGCGCGCCTGCGCCGCGAACAAGACAGCATGCGCGCGGAACTCAAGCGCGTGCAAACCGAAGCACCCCATGCGCGCAAGGATGATGTGCTGGCACTGGTCGAGGCGAAGTGAGACAGCGCAATGTCCGATAGGATGCGCGTCAAGATATGCGGCCTGACATCGGTGCAGGCCGTGGCTGATGCTGTGTCATCTGGCGCGGATTATGTGGGGTTTGTGTTCTTTCCACGCTCTCCGCGTCACCTGACACTGGAACAGGCGGCAGAACTGGCGTCAGACGTTCCTGACGGCGTTGTGAAAGTTGCGCTGACGGTCGATGCAGATGATGCCGCGCTGGATGCGCTGCTGGCGCAAGTGCCCATAGATATGTTGCAGCTGCATGGACACGAATCGCCCGCGCGTGTGGCCGAGGTTCGTGCGCGCTATGGTCTGCCGGTGATGAAGGCGGTGGGCGTGGCCGATGCCGATGATCTGCTGGATCTGGATGCCTATCTGGCGGTCGCAGACCAAATTCTGGTGGATGCAAAACCCCCAAAGACCGCTGTTCTGCCCGGCGGCAACGGGCTGAGCTTCGATTGGCGGCTGATGCAGGGGCGGCATTGGTCAAAACCATGGATGCTGGCAGGGGGGCTGACCCCTGCGAATGTCGCGCGCGCGATCGAATTGACGGGCGCGCGTCAGGTCGATGTCTCATCCGGGGTCGAGGCGTCACCGGGCGTGAAAGACAGCGCGCGCATGCGCGCCTTTGTGTCAGCCGCGCACGCCTTTTGAAGCCGTCGCCAGCTTGCTATTCTGCCGCCAGTTCCGGCGCGCCGCGAAAGGTGAGATCGTCAGGCGCGCGTGGCGTGCATTTCGACGGAACCGGCGGGCCACTTATGGCAAGCAAGGCTTCCAGCCCTGAATTGCAGCTGACCAGCTCGGACAGATACAAGTCGTCCAGCGCCGAATAAAACGCATCCACCGCGCGCGCCAGATGGGGGCGCATGACACAATGCGTTTTCAGCGGGCAGGTGTTGTGGTCCGAGAAGCACTCGATAAACGGCAGGCTGGATTCAAACGCGCGAAACACCGCGCCCACACTGATATTCTCTGCCGCGCGCGCAAGGTGGAAACCGCCATGCCGCCCGCGCAATGTGGTGATGAACCCTTCTTGCGCGAGTTTGTTGATAACCTGCGCCAGATGGTTTTCCGATGCATTGACGGCTTTGGCCGCATCTTGCTTGCGCACCAAGACATCCTTGTTGACCGCACAAAACATCAGTGTGCGCAACGCAAGATTGGTTCTTGTGGTCAATCGCATGTCAGCCGCTCCTTGGCGGCGGCCCAAGGGGGCTGCCACTATTTGGGTTTCTTCTTGCACGCAGTATCGTGAAAACCGCACCCGCTGGCTTTGATCCGCATCAAACCTGTCGCAGCTCTGTTGGGATATAATGTCGCAGGCAGAAATACTGGTTCATTTTTGATTTGAATCAAAGATACGTTTAATCATATATAAGATTGTACGCATGTGTATACCGACAGATCGGGGGAGCGGATGAAAGAATTGGAACAGATAACAGCCAGCCGCAGGGGGTTTCTTGGCTTGGCAACAGGCGGGGCGGCGCTGGCGCTTGGGGCAGGGCAGGCCGCACAGGCCGCGACCGTGCGTACAAATGCGCGCATCCTGATTCTTGGGGCGGGGGCAGGTGGTGCCGCAATCGCCAACCGCTTGACGGAACGTCTGGATGGCGCGCAGATCACCATTCTGGATGGCCGCCCGCAGCATTGGTACCAGCCCGGTTTCACACTGATCGCCTCTGGTCTGCGCAAAGCGGATTATGCCATCTCCTCGACCGAACAATGGTTGCCGCGCGGGATTAGCTATATCAACGAATACGCCGCCGAACTGGACCCCGAGGCCAACCGCGTCACCACCACAGGCGGGCAGCGGATCGAATATGATTACCTGATCGTGGCAACAGGTCTGGTGCTGGATTGGGACGCCATTGAAGGGTTTGACCTGAGCATGGTCGGCCCTGACAATGGCATATCCGCGCATTACGCAAGCCCGGAACTGGCCGAACTCAGCTGGCATGCGATGGATAAATTCACCTCTGAAGGGGGTGTCGGCATGTTCGGCCGCCCGGCCACCGAGATGAAATGCGCAGGCGCGCCCGTCAAGCTGTGCTTTCTGGCCGAAGATATCGCCACCACCAAAGGCAACCGCGCGGGATGCGAATTCGTCTATAACGCACAGGCGCAAAACCTGTTTGGCGTGCCAGTCATTCACCACCGCGTGCGCCAGATCATGGATGAGCGCGACATCACCTATCGCTACCAGCATGTGCTGAAAGGCATTGATCTGGGGGCAAAAACCGCAACCTACACCACGCCCGACGGCGAGGTGACAGATAAGTGGGATTTCATCAACATCATCCCGCCCCAGCGCGCACCTGATGTTATCCGCAATTCCGGCCTGTCATGGGCCGATCGCTGGACCGATCAGGGCTGGATCGAGGTGGATATGCAGACCCTGCGCCATGCCCGCTACCCGAATGTCTTCGGGATTGGCGATATTGACGGGGTGCCCAAAGGCAAGACCGCCGCATCGGTCAAGTTCCACATCCCTGTGGTCGAGGATCACCTTGTCAGCGAGATTGCGGGCCGCGAAGGCACCCGCATCTATGATGGCTACACATCCTGCCCGCTGATCACGCGGATTGGCCGCGCTATGCTGGTGGAATTCGACTATCAGGACAATCTGACCCCCTCTTTCCCCGGTGTGATCGCACCACTGGAAGAGTTGTGGATCTCCTGGCTGATGAAAGAAGTGGCGCTGAAGGCCACCTATAACGCCATGCTGCGCGGTCGCGCCTGAGGGAAACGGGGTACTGGGGGCTGCCGCCCCCTCGGCGGGCAAGCCCGCCTCACCCCTGCGAGTATTTAGGGCAAGAAAATGCGATCTTGTCTTTAGAAAGGTCTAGAGAATGGAAGAATTCAGCTTCATGACGATCATCGCCGTGTTCGAAGAGATATTCGGCACGGGCTTGTTCTGGGCGATGGTGGTGGTCGCCGCCGTGATCACGCTGGCCTATCTGTATGTGCTGGTGCGCGACCGTGAAATGTCGATGCGCAAGTTTCTGCTGGCGCAAGTGTCGATGCCTGTGGGCGGTGCGGCCGCGGTCTGGTTTGTCATGCTGATGACAAATTCCGGCTTTCGTGACATTGGCGGGCCGATTGACTGGCTGGTGCTGCTGGGCGTGTTTGGCGCGGGCGCTGTGGGCTTTGCGATCCTTGTCTATGTCGTGCAATCCTTTGTGCGGGGCAAGACAACAGACGCCTGAGGCCTCTGATCACAGATTGGCGGGTCGCCGCTCCTCCCAGTGCTGACCTGCCTGTCCGCCCGCGTCCTTCCTCCCAAAGGCGCGGGCTTTGGCATTTTCGGGCTTGGCAGGGTTACGTTGCGCGCCTATGGTCGCGCCCATGAAGCGCTTGACCCGCCCCATTTCCTACTGCATTTGCCGCTGAACATATGGCGGGCGGTTTCGTGTCTTCTTTCTGATCAAGGACATCACCTTCCCGCCGGGCCTTGGCCCTGAGAGGACCGGATGACACAGATCACATTGCACAATTCCCGCACACGCCGGAAAGAGCCGTTCACCCCCATCGACCCTGAAAATGTGCGGATGTATGTCTGCGGCCCCACGGTTTATGACCGCGCGCATCTGGGCAATGCGCGGCCTGTGGTGGTGTTTGATGTGCTGTATCGGCTGCTGCGCCATGTGTATGGCGACGGGAATGTGACCTATGTGCGCAATTTCACCGATGTGGATGACAAGATCAATGCGCGCGCGCGGGTGATGCAGGAAGCAGGCGATGCGCGGTCCTTGAATGACATCATCCGCGCGCTGACCGATGAGACGATTGGCTGGTATCATGCCGACATGGACGCCTTGGGCGCGTTGCGGCCCGACCACGCGCCGCGCGCGACGGAATTCATCGTGCAGATGGTGGCGATGATCGAAGGGCTGATCGCAAAGGGCCATGCCTATGCGGCGGAAGGGCATGTGCTGTTCGATGTGCGCAGCTACCCCGATTATGGCAAGCTGTCGGGCCGGTCGGTGGATGACATGATCGCAGGCGCGCGGGTGGAAGTGGCCCCTTACAAGCGCGACCCGATGGATTTTGTGCTGTGGAAGCCCTCGTCAGCGGAAGAACCGGGATGGGACGGGCCGGTTTGGGAAGGCAAAAGCATTGGGCAGGGGCGTCCGGGCTGGCATATCGAATGCTCGGCCATGGCGCATGATATTCTTGGACCGGCCTTTGACATTCATGGTGGCGGGATTGATCTGCAATTCCCCCACCATGAGAACGAAATCGCGCAAAGCTGCTGCGCGCATCCCGACGCGGGGTTTGCGAATTTCTGGCTGCATAACGAGATGGTGCAGGTCGAGGGCAAGAAGATGTCCAAGTCTTTGGGCAATTTCTTTACCGTGCGGGATTTGCTCGATCAGGGCTGGCCGGGCGAGGTGATCCGGTTTGTGATGCTGTCGACGCATTACCGCAAGCCGATGGACTGGACGGAAGAGAAGGCGCGGGAGGCTATGGAAACTCTACGAACATGGGCCTACTCGGTACTTGGTGTTATGCCCAGTCAGGTAGATCCAGAATTCATGGAGGCTCTACAAGCAGATATGAACACTTCCGACGCGCTCACCGTTCTCGGTGAACTGCATAAGTCTAATGATCGCGCTCGACTTGTAGCCAGCGCAAAATTAGTTGGTTTTGATTTATTAGCCATAGGCGAAAAATCTTGGGCGCGCCTTTTTGAGTTTAAAACTAACGATGGTAGATTCCTTTCAGAAGGAATTGATTATCAGCCGACAATTGGAGTTATTGGATGGGGTGAAATCCCTTCCGAAGTGCATGATGTAATTGCAGATTTGGTGCATTTATGGTTGAGACATCGGCGAAACAAAGACTTTGAAAAAGCAGATTCGCTTCGAGATTCTGCTGCACTTGCCGGGATTGAACTAAGAGCAACACGATCGAAAAATGGCATTAATGGTGGAACAGCATTTATTAAAAATGTAATTGACCCCGCCAAACTAGAGGCCCTCAAATGACCCGAGAGCGCCTCACCCTCTACGACACCACCCTGCGCGATGGCCAGCAGACGCAGGGTGTGCAATTCTCGACGGCGGAGAAGCACCAGATTGCCGCGATGCTCGACAGTCTTGGCATTGACTATATCGAAGGGGGTTGGCCCGGTGCGAACCCGACCGATTCCGAGTTTTTTGCCACCAAGCCCCAAACCAAGGCCATTTTCACAGCCTTCGGTATGACCAAGCGCGCGGGCCGGTCTGCTGAAAACGATGATGTGCTGGCAGCTGTGCTGAATGCGGGCACTCAGGCGGTCTGCCTTGTGGGCAAATGCCATGATTTCCATGTCACCACGGCTTTGGGCATTTCGCTGGAAGAGAACCTTGAGAATATCGGCGCATCGGTCGCGCATTGCGTGGCGCAAGGGCGCGAGGCGCATTTCGATGCCGAGCATTTCTTTGACGGGTTCAAGGCCAACCCCGATTATGCGCTGGCGGCTTTGCATGCCGCGCATGATGCGGGCGCGCGTTGGGTGATCCTGTGCGACACCAATGGCGGCACCCTGCCAAGCGAGATTTCGGCCATCACCAAGGCGGTGATCGACAGTGGCATTGCGGGCGCGCATCTGGGCATTCATTGCCATGACGATACAGGACAGGCGGTGGCCTGCACCTTGGCGGCGGTGGAGGCGGGCGCGCGCCAGATACAGGGCACACTGAACGGGCTGGGCGAGCGGTGCGGCAATGCCAGCCTGACCACGCTGATCCCGACCTTGCTGCTGAAACCTGCCTATGCCGAACGGTTTGAAACTGGTGTTTCCCATGATGCGCTGAAAACCCTGTTGCGGATTTCGCGCAAGCTGGATGATATTCTCAACCGCGTGCCGCAACGCAGCCTGCCCTATGTGGGGGCGTCGGCCTTTGCGCATAAGGCGGGGCTGCATGCCAGCGCCATTTTGAAAGACCCCAGCACTTATGAGCATATCGACCCCGCCGAGGTGGGGAATGCGCGTGTGGTGCCGATGTCCAATCAGGCGGGGCAATCGAACCTGCGGCTGCGCCTGACGGAAATGGGCATCAGCGTGGACAAGGGCGATACGCGCCTGTTCGATATTCTGGAACATGTCAAAGCGCGCGAGGATCAGGGCTATGCCTATGACAGCGCGCAGGCCAGTTTTGAATTGCTGGCGCGGCGCGCGCTGGGGCAGGTGCCGGATTTCTTTGAGGTCAAGCGCTACCGCGTCACGGTCGAGCGGCGCAAGAACAAGTATAACCAGATGGTCAGCCTGTCCGAGGCGGTGGTCGTGGTCAAGATCGGGGCCGAGAAGAAGCTGTCCGTCTCGGAATCGGTAGACAGCGAAGGCCATGATCGCGGGCCGGTGAATGCGCTGGCCAAGGCGCTGGCCAAAGACCTTGGCCCCTATCAGGCCGCGATTGACGATATGAAGCTGGTAGACTTCAAGGTGCGCATCACCCAAGGCGGGACCGAGGCCGTGACCCGCGTGATTATCGACAGCGAAGACGGGCAGGGGCGGCGCTGGTCCACTGTGGGCGTGTCGCCCAATATCGTCGATGCGAGTTTCGAGGCGCTGCTGGATGCGGTGGTGTGGAAGTTTTTACGCGATGGAGTGCGCCCATGTCCGAGTTGAGACAAGACGAGGCTTTTCTGACGCTGTACACGGATCTGGCGCGCGAAGGGCCGGGGGCGGCGGCTGATCTGGGCTGGGCGCTGTCAGTGGCGGCCACGCCGCAAAACGCGCGCATCTGCGATGCGGGCTGTGGGTCGGGCGCGGATACTGTCACGCTGGCCAAGGCGCGGCCCAAAGCGCAGATTGACGCGGTTGACCAGATCGCCCATTTCGTCGCGGCAGCGCAAAAGCGCGTGGCCCCGTTCGGCGCGCGGGTACAGGTGCGGCAGGGCGATATGGCAGCACTCTCTGGCCCTTATGACCTGATCTGGTGCGCGGGCGCGCTGTATTTTCTGGGGGTCACCGAAGGGCTTAGCCGCTGGCGCAGCGCGCTGGCACCGGATGGGGCGGTGGCGTTCTCTGAACCCTGCCTGTTGGCGCGCCCCTCTGCGGCCGCGCGCGCCTTCTGGGCCGAATATCCGCAGATCACCGATGTGGCGGGCATCCGGGCACGGGTAGCAGCGGCGGGCTACCGCGTCTTGGGCGAACAAATGCAGATCGGCGACGCGTGGGAGGCGTATTATATCCCGATGGCCAAACGCATCGAGAAATTGCGCCCCAATGCGACAGGCCCGCTGGCCGAAGCTTTGGACGAGGCAGAGCGCGAGATTGCGCGCTGGCGCGCCGCCCCTTCGGAAATCGCCTATGCCTTGATGGTGGTCGCGCCGGAATGACTGCGCTGGCCGAGAAACTGCGTCTTGGCGACCCTGACCGCCACGCCGCCACTTTGGCCGCCCCCGAGGAGGAGCGCGCAAAGCTCTGGCCGCTTTATGGGTTTAACCTTGAAATTGCGCGCGCGCCTTGGATGACGACAGAGCCGATGATCTCCGAGATGCGCTTGCAATTCTGGGCAGATGTGCTGGACGAGATCGACAGTGGCACGGCCCCGCGCGCCCATGAGGTGGCCAGCCCGTTGGCCGATCTGTGGCGCGCGTGCAATCTGCCATTGGCGCTGGGGCATGAGATGGTCGCGGCGCGGCGCTGGGATATCTACCGCGAACCCTTCGCAGATGAGGCCGCGTTCGAGCAGCATTTGCAGGCGACGAATGGCAATCTGATGTGGCTTGCAGCCATGTCGCTGGGGGCAGATCAGCGCGCAGAAGGGCCTGTGCGCGATATGGGCTATGCGGCAGGACTGGCCAACTGGCTTCTCGCTGTGCCCCGTCTGGAAGCAGCGGGGCGTATTCCGCTGGTCGATGGCCGCGACAGCGCCGTTGCGGCGCTGGCACAAAGCGGTCTGCTGCGGCTAAAGCGCGCGCGGGCCAATCGGGGCTATGTGCCTGCCAATCTGTTGCCTGTGATGCTGACAGGGTGGCAGGCGGGCGCTATTCTGAAAACCGCTGCCAGATCGCCGCATCTTGTGCAGGCGGGCCAACTGCAAGCGTCGGAATTCACACGCCGCGGCAGCCTTTTTCTGCGTGCGCTGACAGGGCGCTGGTAGGCAGGCTGGTGTGCTCACGTTAATTCGACCAGATGCTCTGGAAACCACGCGCGAATCCGCCCCCTCGCGGCTTGCCAATATCTGCCCCTGCCAGTAGGGTGCGCGCAAAATTACCCTTCGGCGCACGCCTTGGGGCAGCTTTCATGCCCGTTTTTCGGGTTCCAACCGACAGGAGATTCCATGTTCGTAACCCCCGCCTATGCGCAAGATGCCGGTGCCGCCGGTGGTCTGATTTCGATCATTCCCTTTATTCTGATCTTCGTGATCATGTATTTCTTGCTGATCCGTCCCCAGCAGAAAAAGGTGAAAGAACATCAGGCGATGGTTGGCGCGTTGCGGCGTGGTGATCAGGTGGTCACGCAAGGCGGGATCATCGGCAAAGTGGTCAAGGTCAAGGAAGATGGCGAGGCAGAGGTCGAGATTGCAGAGGGCGTCAAGGTGCGCATCCTCAAGCAGACCATTGCCACAGTCATGTCAAAGACAGAGCCTGCTGCGAAAGAATGACGGCCTGAATACGGCCTGTCCTGAAATCTGAACACCGGGGGCTATGCTCTGATGCTGCAAATACCGATGTGGAAACGCGTCCTGATCTGGTCCACCTGCGCCTTGGCGCTGCTGTTTGCGGTGCCCAATCTGTTTTATGACCGGGTTGAGCAGCACAATGACGCCGTCGCCATGATAGAGGCAGGGCAGGGCAACGCTGCATTGGAAGATGCGCGCGCACGCTGGCCTGCCTTCCTGCCCTCTTTACTTGTCAATCTGGGGCTGGATTTGCGGGGGGGGGCGCATTTGCTGGCAGAGGTCCGCGTGGCCGATGTCTATGCAGACCGCATCGATGGCATGTGGCCCGCAGTGCGTGACCGTTTGCGCGATGAGCGTGACATTGTCGGCGCAGTGCGGCGCATGCCGTCAGATGATCCCGGCGAATTGCGGGTGCGGATTGCAAATACGGCCGCAACCGATCAGGCCGCAGGTTTTGTGCGCGATCTGGCGCAGCCCACACAATCCATGGCCGGCTTTTCTCAAGCGCAGGATCTTGAAGTACGGGTCGATGGCGAAGATATCGTCGTCACCCTGTCCGAGGCAGAACGCCTTGCCACGGACGAGCGCACGATGCGCCTGTCTTTGGAAATCATCCGCCGCCGTGTGGATGAGGCAGGCACCCGCGAACCCACGATCCAGCGTCAGGGCGCAGACCGTATTCTTATTCAGGTGCCCGGCATCGGGTCGGCAGAGGAACTGAAGGCCCTTATTGGCACCACGGCACGGCTGACCTTTCATCCGGTCGTGAATGTCACCTCGAACCCAGATCAGGTTCCGGGACCACGGCAAGTGATCTACCCCTCGCTGGACGAGGCGGGCACTTATTACATTCTGGAACAAACCCCTGTCGTGACGGGCGAACAACTGGTCGATGCGCAACCGGGCATGGACCAGAACAACCGCCCTGCGGTGAATTTCCGCTTCAACCCGTCCGGTGGCCGCGCTTTTGGCATTTATACCGCCGAGAATATTGGCAACCCTTTCGCGATCGTGCTGGATGGCGAGGTGATCTCTGCCCCTGTCATCCAAAGCCATATTCCGGGCGGGTCCGGGATTATCACAGGCCGGTTCACTGTTGAGGAAACCAGCCAGCTTGCCGTTTTGCTGCGCGCAGGCGCCTTGCCCGCCGAAATGGATTTTCTGGAAGAACGCACTGTTGGCCCCGAACTGGGCCAAGACAGCATCGATGCAGGCCGGACGGCCGCAATTGTGGCCATGGTGGCTGTGCTGGCCTTCATGGTGGCAAGTTATGGTATTTTCGGCGTCATCGCCAATATCGCCTTGCTGCTGAACATCTCGATGATCTTCGCGCTGCTCTCGCTGATCGGTGCCACGCTGACGCTGCCGGGGATTGCGGGGATCGTGCTGACCATCGGCATGGCCGTGGATGCGACCGTGCTGATATTCGAGCGGATACGCGAGGAGATGCGCACCGCCAAAGGGCCAGCCCGCGCGATAGAACTGGGCTATGACAAAGCCCTGTCGGCCATTCTGGACGCGAATATCACCACTTTCATCACGGCACTGATCCTGTTTGCGATGGGCTCTGGTCCGGTGCGGGGCTTTGCGATCACGCTGGGTCTGGGTATTCTGACCTCGGTTTTCACCGCATTGATGGTCACGCGCCTGATGATGGTCATCTATTTCGAGCGCAAGCGCCCGAAAACACTTGTAATCTAAGGGGTTGAACATGCGACTGAAACTGGTTCCGCAAGACACCTCGATTGATTTCTTCCGCCATTGGAAGACGACCTTCGGGGCGTCGGTGGTGGCAATGGTGCTGTCGATTGTGGCCTTCGCGGTAATGGGCCTGAATTTCGGCATCGATTTCCGCGGCGGCACATCGATCCGGACCGAGGCGCAGGCCCCTGTCGATATCGCGCAATACCGCGCCGCAGTCATGCCACTGGGCTTTGGCGATGTGGCGATTACCGAAGTCTTCGATCCCGCCTTTGGTGCTGATCGCAACGTGGCGATGGTCCGTATTCAGGCCCAGGAAGGAACCGAGGCGATCACGACCGAGCAAATCTCTGCCGTGCGCGCGGCGTTACAGGAACTTGACCCGACCCTGACCTTTGCGGCGGTGGATTCTGTTGGCCCCAAAGTCTCGGGCGAGTTGATCCAGTCTGCGGTTATTTCGGTGGTGCTGGCGCTGGCTGCAGTGCTGTTCTATATCTGGCTGCGCTTTGAATGGCAGTTCTCGGTGGGGGCAGTGGCGGCATTGGTGCATGACATTGTGCTGACAATCGGGATTTTCAGTGTGCTGCAAATCCGGTTCGATCTGGCCATTATCGCGGCATTGCTGACCATCGTGGGCTATTCGCTGAATGACACAGTGGTGGTCTTCGACCGCGTGCGCGAGAACCTGATCAAATACAAAAAGCGCCCCTTGAAAGAAGTACTGACGCTTTCGATCAACGAGACACTGTCGCGTACGGTCATGACCTCGGTCACCACCTTGCTGGCGCTGCTGGCGCTGTTCATCCTGGGCGGCGATGTGATCCGCGGCTTCGTGTTTGCGATGATCTGGGGCGTGATTGTGGGGACATATTCATCGGTCTTCGTCGCCTCTGCGGTGTTGCTGCGGCTGGGTGTCAAGCGCGACTGGTCCAAGAATTCGGGCGACACTTCTGGCACGCAATTCGGCGTGAAGGAGGGCTGAGATGCGCCTGACCGAGATTGACTTCGGTGCGGCCCAGCCTGTCGAAGGGTATGGCCCCGGCTTTTTCCGCATCGGCGGGCAGGCCCATGACGCGCCCTTGCTGGTTGTTCCGGGGCAGGTTCGCACTTGGGGCGGTTATGAGGATGCAGAGGCGCTGTTGGAACTGGTCGGACAGGTGGATGTCGTGTTTATCGGCACAGGAGGCGCGGTTGCGCATATCCCCGCCGGATTGCGCACGCGCTTGGAAGAGGCGGGTTTGGGTGTCGAGATCATGGACAGCCCCGCCGCCTGCCGCACCTATAATGTGCTATTATCCGAACAGCGGCGCGTTGCCCTTGCCGTTTTGCCTGTGGGCTGAGGGCAGGCATTTGAGTATTTTTAGCAAGAAAATGAAGACTGTCGGGGCAGAACGAGGCCGCGCGTGGTGTTGAATGTGCGGGACCTGGCATGTGCGCGCGGTGGATTGCCCTTGCTGGAAGGGGTAAGTTTTTCGGTGACATCGGGTGCGGCGCTGGTTTTGCGAGGCCCCAATGGCTGCGGTAAAACCACACTCTTGCGCACCATTGCCGGATTGCAGCCTGCCTTGTCGGGCGAGATTGATTGCCCGCCCGATGCGATTGCTTATGCAGCACATGCAGACGGGATCAAGGCCACGTTAACTGTTGCGGAAAATCTGCGCTTTTGGGCCGCGATTTACGGCACATGCGAGACTTCTACCGCGCTGGAGCGGATGAATCTTTGCGCGCTGGCAGAGCGGGCCGCGCAAAACCTTTCCGCAGGGCAGAAGCGGCGCTTGGGGCTTGCACGGCTGATGGTGACAGGGCGGCCCGTCTGGGTGCTGGACGAGCCGACTGTTTCGCTGGACGTGGCCTCGGTCGCGCTGTTCGGGGATGTGGTGCGCGCCCATCTGGCGGGGGGCGGCATGGCAGTTATGGCCACGCATATCGACCTTGGCCTGCCAGAGGCAGAGATTCTTGACCTGACGCCATTCAAAGCGCGCCTGCCAGAAACCGGCAGTGGCGATTTTGACGAGGCGTTCTTATGACAGCGCTGTTGATGCGGGATTTGCGGCTGGCCTTTCGGGCGGGTGGCGGCTTTGGGCTTGGGCTGGCGTTTTTCCTTATTCTGGCGGTGCTGGTGCCGCTTGGCGTGGGGCCGGAACCACAGACGCTGGCGGTGATCGCGCCGGGTATCTTGTGGGTGGGCGCGCTGCTGGCCTGTCTGTTGTCGCTGGACCGTATTTTTGCGCTGGATTTCGAAGATGGGTCGCTGGATTTGCTGGCCACAGCGCCAGTGCCGCTGGAGGCCGCAGTCAGCATAAAGGCGCTGGCGCATTGGCTGACAACAGGGCTGCCATTAGTGCTGATCTCGCCTGTATTGGGGCTGTTGCTGTTCCTGCCGGCAGAGGCGTATGTCTGGCTGATCGTCTCG
Organism: Roseinatronobacter thiooxidans; assembly: GCF_001870675.1. Taxonomy (GTDB): domain Bacteria; phylum Pseudomonadota; class Alphaproteobacteria; order Rhodobacterales; family Rhodobacteraceae; genus Roseinatronobacter; species Roseinatronobacter thiooxidans. The sequence continues at coordinate 48,172 of NZ_MEHT01000009.1, forward strand.
CTGGGGGTGGGAACGCCTGCGCTGTCGGTGATCGGTACATTCGGCGCGGCGCTGACTGTGGGGCTGAAGCGGGGGGGGTTGTTGCTGTCCTTGCTGGTGTTGCCACTTTATATTCCAACACTGGTGTTCGGGGCCGAGGTTGTGTCGCGCGGGGCCATGGGGCTGGCAGTGAACACGCCGCTGGCGCTATTGGCAGGGATCACGGCAGGGGCTGTGGCAATATTGCCCTTTGCATCTGCCCATGTGCTGCGGATAAACCTTCGGTGATCCGCAACACTGCGGAGTTGAGCGCGACCCGAGTGAAAGATAGGTAAGTCTCATGGCGTCTTTTTGGGAATATGCAAACCCGCTGAAATTCATGCGGACCACAGATTGGCTGTTGCCAATCGTGGCAACGGCTGCGGTGCTGGTGACAGCGACCGGCCTGATCTGGGGGTTCTTCTTTACACCCGATGATTTCCGGCAGGGATCGACTGTGAAGATCGTGTTCATCCATGTGCCTGCTGCGATGATGGCGATCAATGCATGGGTGATGATGCTGGTGGCCTCGCTTGTCTGGCTGATCCGGCGGCACCATGTCAGCGCGCTGGCGGCCAAGGCGGCCGCACCTGTCGGGCTGGTGATGACGCTGATCGGGCTGGTGACAGGCGCGGTCTGGGGCCAGCCGATGTGGGGCACATGGTGGGCATGGGACCCGCGCCTGACAAGCTTCCTTATTCTGATGCTGTTTTATCTGGGTTATATCGCGCTGTGGTCGGCGATTGACGACCCCGATACAGGGGCCGACCTGACAGCGGTGTTATGTCTTGTCGGATCTGTTTTCGCGGTCTTGTCGCGCTATGCTGCGATTTTCTGGAATCAGGGCCTGCATCAGGGGGCGTCGCTGTCGGTTGCGCCGGGCACGCGGATGGACTGGGCCTATAAGGCCCCGCTCTACACCTGCATGGTGGGTTTCGGGCTGATCTTTTTGACACTGGTGCTGGCAGGCACGCGCACTGAAATACGCGCGCGGCGCATGAAAGCCCTTGTCGCACGGGAGCGGATGGCATGATGCCCGACCTTGGACGATACGCGCTGGAAGTGTCGCTGGCCTATCTGGTCTCTTTAGGGCTGCTTGGGGGGCTGGCACTGTGGTACTGGGCGCGCGCGCGGTCAGTGCGCAGGCAGTTGGATGAAATCGAGACAAGACGAGGAAAGAATGGGTAAATTCAGACCGCTAATGTTCCTGCCGCCGGTGCTGTTTCTGGCGCTGGCCGCCTTGTTCTGGTTCGGGAACCTGCGCGAAGACCGCGAGGCGCTGCCTTCCGCGCGCGAGGGGCAGGAGGCACCCGCAGTGGTGCTGACGCAGTTGGGCGATCTGGACCTGTTCGATGACGCCACCTTGCGCGATGGCGAGGTGAAGTTGGTAAACTACTGGGCCTCTTGGTGCGCACCCTGCCGCGCCGAGCATCCGTTGCTGGAAGAGCTGGCGCAGGAAGTGCCGGTTTATGGCATCAATTACCGCGATCAGGCAGATCGTGCGCTGGATTTTCTGGATGAGCTGGGCAACCCATTTGCGGCCAGCGGGCAGGATGCTGCGGGCCGCATGGGGCTGGATTGGGGTCTGTATGGGGTGCCTGAAACCTATGTTGTCGCGGGCGATGGCACGATTATCCTGCGGTTTGCAGGGCCAATCACGCAGCAGGTTGTTGAAACCCGTATCCGGCCCGCGATGGAGCGTGCCGCGGCACGATGATCGACTACGCGCAAGAGCCTGAGTTGGAGGCGGCAGAATTTGCGCAGCTTTTGTGCGCATCCGGCCTATCCGAACGCCGCCCGAAAGACCTTGCGCGGCTGGCTGCGATGTTGCGCGGCGCGCAACTGGTGATAACCGCGCGCGATGCAGGCAGGCTGGTCGGGGCGGCCCGCGCGATCACCGATTGGGCTTATTGCCTGTATTGTTCTGATCTATGCGTTGATGCAGACTATCACGGCAGGGCGATCGGAAAGACCTTGCTGGCGCATACTGCCGCCGCCGCACCGCAGGTGAAGACATGTCTTTTACTCTCTGCCCCCGATGCGGTCAGATTCTATGAGCAGGCAGGCTTCCAGCGCCACCCGCATGCGTTCATTTTCGCGCATCGCCCCTGAAAGACTGAAAGCCTATTCGCGCACAATAAAGGGCAGGGTTTCACGCGCGGCCCCATCGGTCAGCACCAGTTCCCACCGCCCCGGCCGTGTCATCTGACCAGAACCGGACCATGCGCCACTGCTGTCTAGGCCAGTGTCCAATATGATGGCTTGCCCGCCCACAGGGCGCAGCACCACCTGAGGGTCTTGGGCTTCGGCATGCTCGACTGTCAGATCAACCCTGTATCCGCCATCTATTGCGACAGAGGTTCTGATCTGCGGCGAGATTTCGGCAGTATGCAGAAGCAATGTCTGGTTCGCGCCAACAATCGGCAGGGGATCGCGGACAAAAAACGAAACCGAGGCCATCAGCAGGATAAAGCCCATCACAAGGCCAAGCAGAACAAGAGCGATGATGCGGGTTGTCATATGGGCTTGAGTTCCTCTTATTTTTCCCAGCGGGGTAATCGCTGATCTGCACAAGGTCAACCAAGGGAGCCGCAAAAAGAGACCCCGGCGCAAGGCCGGGGTCGTCGGGTTTTATTGAAGGCAGCCCATATCAGGCCGCTTTGGCCAGATTGCGCAGCACATAATGCAGCACGCCGCCATGCTCGACATATTCCTTTTCGATACCTGTATCGATCCGGCATTTCAGCATGATGGTCTTCTCGCGCCCGTCTGCATAGGTGATCGAGCAAGGCACGTCTGACAGGGGTTTCAGATCGCCTTCCAGCCCTGTGATCGAGATCACTTCATCGCCTGTCAGCCCCAAGGATTTGCGGGTATCGCCGCCTGTAAACTCGAACGGGATGACGCCCATACCGACGAGGTTGGAACGGTGGATACGCTCGAAGGATTCAGCGATCACTGCTGAGACACCCAATAGGCTGGTGCCCTTGGCCGCCCAGTCGCGCGAAGAGCCGGCGCCATATTCGACACCGCCAAAGATAACCAGCGGCGTGCCTTCGGCCTGATAGGCCATGGCTGCGTCAAAGATCGCGGCCTGTGTCCCATCGGGGGCTTTGGTATAGCCACCCTCGACGCCTTCAAGCATCTCGTTGCGGATACGGATATTGGCGAAGGTGCCGCGCATCATGACCTCATGGTTGCCGCGCCGCGCCCCGTAGCTGTTGAATTCGCGCACAGGCACCTGACGCTCTTCCAGATACTTGCCAGCCGGTGTGGTCTGTTTGAAGCTGCCGGCGGGGCTGATATGGTCGGTTGTGATCATATCGCCCAGAATGGCCAGCACGCGCGCGCCCTTGATATCCGAGATCGTGCCCGCGTCTTTCGGCATGTCGCGGAAATAGGGCGGGTTCTGGATATAGGTCGATGTGGATGGCCAGTCATAGGTTTCCGAATCGGTCGTCTCGACGCCCTGCCACTTTTCATCCCCTTTGAAGACATCCGCGTAGCGGGACTGGAACGCATCGCGCGTGACAGTTTGCTGCACCAGATCGGCCACTTCCTTTTGCGTTGGCCAGATGTCTTTGAGATAGACATCCTTGCCATCGGGCGTTTGCGCGATCGGGTCCTTGGTGATGTCGATATTCATATCGCCCGCCAGCGCATAGGCCACCACAAGCGGAGGGGATGCGAGATAGTTCGCCCGCACATCCGGCGAGATGCGCCCCTCGAAATTCCGGTTGCCCGACAGGACCGAGGTTGCGATGAGGTCGTTTTCGTTGATGGCTTTCGAGATTTCTTCTTGCAGCGGGCCGGAATTGCCGATGCAGGTGGTGCAGCCATAGCCCACAAGGTTGAAGCCGATGGCATCCAGATCCTCTTGCAGCTCTGCCGCTTCAAGGTAGGCGGACACAACCTGAGAGCCGGGCGCGAGCGAGGTTTTCACCCACGGCTTGCGCGTCAGCCCCAGCGCGCGCGCCTTGCGCGCCACCAGCCCTGCGCCGATCATGACATAGGGGTTAGAGGTGTTGGTGCAGGAGGTGATCGAGGCGATCACCACCGAGCCGTCGCGCAACGTGTACTCTTCGCCCGCGACTGCGGCAGTTTTGCGCGGGTCGGTTGGGGCTGCGGGTGAGGGGCCTTCATCGGCCATGTCGGTGGCTTCGGAATCAGCGGCAAGACCGCGATATTCTGAGACAACCTCAAGAAACTTCTCGGCGGCGCGGTCTAGCGGTGTGTGGTCTTGTGGGCGCTTGGGGCCGGAAATGGCGGGCACAACAGTGCTCATGTCCAGTTCCAGCGTGCTGGTATAGATCGGCGCGTAATCGTCGCCGCGCCACATGCCGTTCTCTTTCGCATAAGCTTCGACCAGTGCGATGCGGTCCTTGTCGCGGCCTGTCTGTTCCAGATAGCGCAGTGTTTCCTGATCGATCGGGAAAAAGCCGCAGGTAGCGCCATATTCGGGGGCCATATTGGCAATGGTCGCACGATCCGCCAATGGCAGATGGTCCAGCCCTTCGCCGTAGAATTCCACGAATTTGCTGACCACGCCATGCGCACGCAGCATCTGTACAACTTTCAGAACCAGATCGGTTGCTGTGGTGCCTTCGACCATTGCGCCGGTCAGTTTGAAACCGACCACTTCGGGAATAAGCATCGACACAGGCTGGCCCAGCATCGCGGCTTCAGCCTCGATCCCGCCAACACCCCAGCCAAGCACGGCCAGACCATTGACCATTGTGGTGTGGCTGTCAGTGCCCACCAGCGTGTCGGGATAGGCCACGGTCTCGCCGTTCTGGTCTTTATCGGTCCAGACAGTCTGCGAGAGATATTCAAGATTGACCTGATGGCAGATACCTGTGCCCGGTGGCACAACGCGGAAATTGTTGAACGCGCCCTGGCCCCATTTCAGGAAAGTGTAACGTTCCATGTTACGTTCATATTCGCGGTCCACATTCATCTGGAAGGCGCGCGGATTGCCGAATTCATCAATCATAACGCTGTGGTCGATGACCAGATCGACAGGGTTCAGCGGGTTGATTTTCTGCGCGTCGCCGCCCAGCGCCTTGATCCCGTCGCGCATGGCGGCCAGATCGACGACAGCGGGAACGCCCGTGAAATCCTGCATCAGGACGCGGGCGGGGCGATAGGCGATTTCGCGCGGGTTCTTGCCGCCATTCGTGGCCCAGTCGGAGAATGCCTTGATGTCGTCAAGCGTGACAGTGTTGCCATCTTCGAAACGCAACATGTTTTCCAAAACCACCTTCAGCGCGGCAGGCAGTTTGGAGAAAGTGCCAAGGCCGGCAGCTTCTGCGGCGGGGATCGAATAATACGCGACGGATGTGCCGCCTGCGCTTAGGGTCTTGCGCGTGCCTGCGCTGTCTTTTCCGACAAATACGGTCATGGGGCTTTGGCCTCCCTTGAGGGTGAAAAGGGCTGTTGCTGCACCAGCCTTACCCTTTTCCGGCAAGGCCGATCAAGCAAAAACCGGCAATTTGTATACCGTTGTGCACAGTTTTTTTGTGGTGCCCCTGTTTACCCCTGCGGTGTGGCGATCTTGCCGCGTTCCGAACTTCTCGCAAAACCTTGATTGGCCCCACCCCGACTGCGTGGTTAGATCGGGTCCACACAACAAAGACGGGATGTTCACATGCGGCTGGCCAATCGCTTCGGGGTTTTCTTTTCGGCGATGCTTGGTTTGGTAACCCCTGCCGTTGCGCAACATAGCCCTGTGCTGGTTGAATTGTTCACATCCCAAGGCTGCGCTGCCTGTCCGCCTGCAGATAAGATTCTGGACACGCTTGCAGATCGGGAAGATGTGATCGCGCTGGCGCTGCATGTCGATTACTGGGATTATATCGGCTGGACCGACAGTTTCGGTCAGGCGAAATTCAGCAAACGCCAGAAAGATTACGCACGTTCCAAGGGGCGGGCCTCGGTCTATACGCCGCAGATGATTATCGGCGGCATAGACGAGGTGAAAGGCTCTGCGCAAGCGCAGGTGATGGGCGCGATTGCCACGCATCTGTCAGTATCCGTCACGGACAGCGATGTACGGCTGACCCTGACAGGGCAGCCGGGCAGTCAGATCCAGATCGAGGCGGTGGCGGCAAATGGGCTGTCTTATGCCGCAGAGGTGCAGCTTGTGCGCTATCGGGATTCGGAACTGGTTGAAATTCTGGGTGGCGAGAATGGCGGCAGGTCAGTTGTCTACCGGAACATCGTCACCTCTTGGGATGTGATCGGCACATGGGACGGGGTGCGCCCGTTCCAGCATTCTGTGCAGGTGCAGGGTGATGATCCGGTCGTAGTGGTTATTCAGGAACAAGGCCAAGGCCCCGTGCTGGCAACAGCGCGGCGCAGGTAAAATTTTCCAACGCAGGCGCATGACATGCGGCATTGGGTTGCTACATCTCTTTTAACGTATTTATAACAGGCAGGCACAGATCATGGCGGTAACGCTGGTTGTGAACGGAACACGCAGAGAAACCGAATTCGCCCCTGAAACCCCGCTTCTATGGGTGTTGCGGGATGGATTCGGCCTGACAGGCACGAAATTCGGCTGCGGTGTGGCCGCCTGCGGGGCCTGCACTGTGCATATCAATGGCGAAGCTGTGCGCGCCTGCCAGATTGCATTGGGCGATGTCTGGGGCGATGTGACCACGATCGAAGGGCTGTCGACAGGCGACACACTTGCCCCCCTGCAACAGGCATGGGTCCGCCATCAGGTCGCGCAATGCGGCTATTGCCAGTCAGGGCAGATCATGCAGGCGGCGCAATTGCTGGCGCAAACGCCCGCACCGACAGATGACGAGATTGACGCCGCAATGGCGGGCAATCTATGCCGCTGCGGCACATATTCGGCAATCCGCGCGGCCATACACGACGCCGCGCGCGCGCTTGACGGGCGGCGCGCAGGATGAGCCGCCTTGGCAAGATCACCCGCCGCACCCTGCTGGTAGGCGCTGTCGCTGTGGCTGGCGGGGCCGCTTTCGGTATCTACCAGATTCGCAAGCCGGTCACGAATCCGCTGCGCCCTGAACAGGGCGCCAGCCTGAACCCCTATGTCATCATTGACCAGCACGGCATCAGCATCATCGCGCCGCGCGCCGAAATGGGGCAGGGGGTGCATACAACCCTTGCCGCACTTGTGGCAGAAGAACTGGATGCCGATTGGGAAAGCGTGCGTGTGCTGCATGGCCCGCCCGCTGCCGCCTATTTCAATGCCGCGCTGGCGCATGGGGCATTGCCTGTGCCGGGCTATGCGATGCAGGACTGGCAGCGCAGTGTCACCGAAGGGTTGGGCGCCGCGACCAAGCTGCTGGGCTTGCAGGTCACAGGCGGGTCCACCTCGACCATAGATGGGTTTACGCGCATGCGCATGGCAGGCGCGTCCGCGCGCGAGGCATTGAAAGCGGTCGCGGCAGAGCGTTTGGGTGTGGAGATCGGCGCGCTGCGCACGGAATCCGGGCAGGTGATTGCGCCTGATGGCACCGAAATCGATTATCGTGATCTGGCCGAAGCAGCGGCCACGCGCCCTGTGCCGCAAGTGGCGCTGCGCAACCCTGATGACTGGAAGCTTTTGGGCCGCTCACTGCCACGCAGTGACATGCGCGCCAAGGTGACAGGGCAGGCGCAGTTTTCCACCGATATCAATTTGGACGGAATGAAGTTTGCGACAGTGCGCGTCTGCCCGTACTTGGGCGGCGGCATGGCGGGGTTTGACCCCGCGCCTGCGCTGGCACTGCCAGGGGTCGAGCAAGTGCTTGATCTGGGCGATGGTATCGCAGTTGTCGCAAGCAACACATGGGCCGCGATGCAGGGCGCAGAGGCTGTGCAGATCGACTGGACGCCATCGCCCTTGCCCGCAACCACCGATGAGATGTTGGACCAGATCGCGCGCGCCTTTGACACGCGGCCCAATTCCACCATGCGCGATCAGGGCAGCCCCGATGATCTCGCAGCCCAGATAGAGGTTGAATACCGCGCCCCGTTCCTTGCCCATTCCACGATGGAGCCGATGGGCGCGACAGCGCTGCTGCAAGACGGGCATCTGACGCTATGGGTGGGCAATCAGGCCCCGAGAGAGCACGCGAAAGTTGCGGCTGACGCGGCTGGGATAGCTGTTGAAGATGTCACGCTGCATACAGTGTTTCTGGGGGGCGGCTTCGGGCGGCGGGTAGAGACGGATATCACCCGTCAGGCGGCGGCGCTGGCAGCCATGTTGCCGCAAACGCCAATCCGCCTGACATGGTCGCGCGAGGAAGACATGCGCCATGACTTCTATCGCCCTGCCGCCATTGCGCGGATGCGTGGCGCTGTGTCCGACGGGCGCGCTGTTCTGTTTGACGCAAAGATAGCCGCCCCTTCGGTCACGCGTGCGGCCATCGGTCGGATGATCGGACGAGAGATGGGCGGGCCGGACAAGGGCCATGTCGAGGGCGCGTTCGACCAGCCCTATGCAATTCCGAATTACCGTGTGGCAGGGCATCTGGCCGATCTGGATGTGCCCATCGGGTTCTGGCGGGCCGTGGGCAATTCCTTCAACGGCTTTTTCCACGAGAGTTTCATTGACGAGCTGGCCCATGCGGCAGGGCGTGACCCGTTACAATTCCGGCTGGATCATGTCAGCGCGGAAAGCCCTGTGGCAGGTGGCGTGCTGGAGGCAGTGCGCGACCTGTCAGGCTGGGGGGCGCCTGTGCCCGAGGGTGTTGGGCGCGGGGTGGCGATGACATGGTCTTTCGGCACGCCGACCGCTGTTGTGATCGATCTGGAACGCGAGGGGGGCAAGATCCGCATCGCGCGCGCCTTTATCGCCTGTGATCCGGGACTGGTGCTGGACCCTGCAATCGTGCGCGCACAGATGGAATCGGGGCTGATCTATGGCCTGTCCGCGGCCCTGATGGGCGAGATTACCTTCACCGACGGGCGCGCGGATCAGGGCAATTTCCCCGAATATGACGCGCTGCGCATATTCAACACACCCCGCATCGAGGTGGCGATTGTACAGGACAACCCGCATATGGGCGGGGTGGGGGAACCGGGCACACCGCCCGCCATGCCCGCGCTGGCCAATGCGCTGTTTGCGCTGACAGGGCAGCGGGTGCGCGAACTGCCCTTGATCAAGCATGCAGATTTTCTGGTCTAGGTGACATTGCATGTCAAAGTTTGGCGGGCAGCGCGGCATAGCCGCGAAAGCGGATACGCCCGCCAGACACACGCCCGTCTTGGAAGCGGAAATTCGGAAAACGCGCCAGAAACCGTTCAACGGCGATACGCCCTTCCATCCGCGCAAGGGTTAGCCCCACGCAGATATGCGGCCCGCCCGCAAAGGCCAGATGGCGGTTGGGCTTGCGGGAAATATCGAAACGTTGCGGGTCGTCAAAAACCGCAGGGTCACGATTGGCGGCCCCGATGCACAGATGCAGATTGGTGCCGCGCGCGATCTGGTGGCCGCCGATGATGACATCCTCGGTGGTTTCACGGTTGCCGAACTGGTTGGGCGAGAGGTAGCGCAAGCTTTCCTCGATTGTGGAATTCAGCAAGGCAGGGTCCGCTTGCAGCCGCGCCAGTTGGTCGGGGTGGTCATGCAGCAGGGCCAGCGTGTTGCCAATCAGATTGGTGGTTGTCTCATGCCCTGCATTCAGAATGAAAATACAGTTTTGCAGCAATTCGCGCTCGGACAGTTGCGCGCCTTCAGAGGTGCCCATGATAAGGCGCGTCAGCACATCGGTTTCTGGGTCGCCGGGATATGCGCGCCGCCGTGCGACAAGATCCTTGAGATATGCCACAAACTCTTCAACCGCGCGGTTGCCGCGTGCCAGTTCGTCCTCACTCAACACAGGCTCCAGCGCGCCAAGTATCGCCAGCGACCAGTCGCGCAGCGGGCCGCGTTCGTCATGGGGGACATCCAGCAGATTGCCGATAATCTGGATCGGAATGGCCGAGGCGAAATCCTCGATCAGGTCAATCTGCGGGCGTGTCTGCATCCGGTCCAGCAGCGCATCTACCGCCGCAATCAAGCCCGGTTCCATCCGCGCAATCGCGCGCGGGGTCAGCGCCGAGGTCATGATCTTGCGCACGCGGGTGTGCAGGGGCGGGTCGTTGAAGACAAGCGACGTGGTGTGATGTTCATAGAGCGGCGCATCGCGGCCGAATTTCGGGGCGAATATTTCGGTTTTGTCCGAGGAATAGCGCGCTGTGTCGCGGTAGATCGCATCCAGATCGGCATGGCGTGTCAGCAGCACAGACCCATCGGGCTGGCGCAGCACAGGATGCGCGGCGAGAAGTGCGGCATATATGGCAAACGGATCATCACGAAACCCTGCGGGCGGGTTGGCAAGATCGAAATGGCCTGCGTCACTGGGTGTCATGGTTTTGCCCTCTCCTCGAACTCTTCCCTGCGCGCGCAGACTGCGCAAGGATCGGCGGCGGGGCAAGTGCGCGTGGCGCTTTTCTTCTGTGGCCTGTGCCGATACTCTGACACGGTAGTGTAACAAAGGGTGCCGCAGGGGTGAGTCGGATCGACAGATATCTGTTGGCGCAGTTATTGGCTGTATTTGCCTTTTTCTCGCTGGTGCTGGTCTCGGTCTATTGGGTCAACCGTGCCGCACGGCTGTTTGATGCGCTGATCGGCGACGGGCAGAGTTTCTGGGTGTTTCTGGAATTATCCGCCCTGACGCTTCCCAATGTGATTCGCGTGGTGCTGCCGCTTTCGGCCTTTGCGGCGGCAGTGTATGTGGCCATTCGCATGTCACGCGACAATGAAATGGTCGTGCTGCAAGGCAGCGGCATGTCCTATCTGCGCATGCTGCGCCCTGTGGCGCTGTTCGGGGTGATTGTCGCCCTGATGCTGGCGCTGCTGATGCATGTGCTGATGCCCCTGTCGCGCGCACAACTGACCGAACGTCAGGTCGAGATTGCCGAAAACATCACCACGCGGTTTTTGCGCGCGGGCGAGTTTCTGGAACCTGCGGATGGAATTGTCGTCTTCCTGCGCAACGTCACGCCAGAGGGGAAACTGGAAGATGTGTTCCTCTCCGATGCGCGCAGCCCGGGCACGCGGGTGGAATATAATGCCGCATCGGCGCTGCTGGTGCCGGGGCCGCAAGGGCCTGTGCTGGTCATGCTGGACGGGGTGGCGCTGATCTATTCCGAGGGGTCAGAGCGGCTGACCACGATTGCGTTTGATGATCTGAGTTATGACGTGGGCGCGCTGATCGGCCCTGCGGGGCGCGGCCCTGATGTGCGCGAATTGCCAACGCGGCTGCTGCGCGATGCCGACAGCGCCACGCTTGCACCAATGGGCCTGACACTGGCAGAGGTGCGGTTCGAATTGATGTCGCGCCACGCGCAACCGCTGCTGGCGGTTGTCACCTCGCTTATCGGGTTTGCGGCTGTGTTTCTGGGCCAGTTCAGCCGCCTTGGTGCATGGCGTCAGGTCTTGGCGGCGATTGTGGCGCTGGCGCTGATTCAGTTGGTGGGCAATGCCAGTTCCGGCCCGGCGCTGCGCGATGCAGCCCGCGCGGGGCTGGCCTTTGTGCCTGTGGGGCTGGGGCTGGTGGTGATGGGTGCAATGGTGCTGTGGGTGTCCTGGCCACGCCGCATGCGGCAGCGGGGGCGCATATGATCCTTGAACGGTACCTGATGCGGCGGGTGGCAGGCAGTTTCCTGATGGTCTCGGGCATTTTTCTAAGCATGCTTCTGCTTTTGGATATGGTCGAGCAGATGCGCAGGCTGGCAGGGCAATCTGTCAGTTTCGGGCAGGTCTTGCGCCTGTCCGCATTGAACCTGCCCGAAGGATTTTACGAGATTGCCCCATTGGTACTGATGTTGGCCGCAATGTGGGTGGGGCTGGGCTGGTCGCGCACGTCCGAGTTTGTTGTGATCCGCGCGACCGGCAAATCCGTGCCGCGTCTGGTTGTCGTGCCCGCTTTGGCGGTGCTGGTTGCAAGCATGGGCTTTGTGGCGGTGATGAACCCGCTTGTGGCGGGTGCATCGCGGGAATACAGCCGCGCGCTGGCCGTGATGCAAGACCAGCCCGGCACCGTGGCGACCATCAGCACACAAGGGCTATGGTTGCGTCAGGCCGATGCGCAGGGGCAGACTGTCATTCATGCCATGACCGCCGAAGCCACTGGCACGATTTTGCAAAACGCCACTTTCTTGGTGTTTCACGGCACAGACGGGGTTACCCGCCGCCTGCATGCAGAGCGCGCGGTCCTGCGCCCGGGCCTGTGGCAGCTTGACCGCGTCAAACTGTGGGATTTGTCGGCGCCCAACCCCGAACACGCCGCCGAATTCCGCGACAGGCTGGATGTGCCCACCGACCTGACGCCGGAACAGATCCGCGACAGCTTTGCACAGGTTCGCGCCATTCCACTGCAGCAATTGCCCGCGTTCATTGCGACGCTGGAACGCGCGGGTTTTTCGGCATTGGAACACCGGATGCGCCTGAATATGGAGCTGGCCTTGCCGGTTATGCTGACAGGGCTGATGCTGCTGGCGCTGGCACTCAGCATTCACCACATGCGCGCTGGCAGTGCCGGTGTGCGCGCGCTGATCACGATTCTGGCTGGATTTGCGCTGTTCTTTCTGCGTAACTTTGCGCAAGTCCTTGGGGAAAGCGGACAGATTCCGGTGAGTCTGGCAGCATGGGGGCTGCCGGTTGCCACGCTGCTGATGGCAATCGGGGTTATGCTGAATCTGGAGGAAGGGTGATGCCCGAAAGGCATCCAACACAAGCAGTGTGCAGGCGTTTTGCGCCACGCATTTTGCATGCGCTATGTGCGGGGGTCATGCTGGGGGCAGTGGGCCTTGGGCCTTGGGCGCAGCCTGTCTTGGCGCAGACCAATGCGCAAGAGGCGCGATTCGCAACATTGGTCGCGGATGAGTTGCGCATTGACGGCGCTGACAGGCTTGTTGCGCAAGGCAATGTCGAGGCGCTGTTTGGCACGACCCGCCTGCAAGCGCGGCGCGTGGTCTATAACCGGCGGGATGGCAGCTTGCAGATTGACGGGCCCTTGGTGCTGAATGACGGGCGCGAGGTGATCATTCTGGCCGATCAGGCCGAGATGTCGGATGCCCTGCGGCGCGGCTTGATCCGCTCGGCGCGTGTGGTGTTTGACGAGCAGTTGCAAATTGCGGCCCATTCGGTGGAACGGCTGGACGGGCGTTTTACCGAAATGAACAATGTCATCGCGTCCAGCTGCGAGATTTGCGCGCAGCGGCGCACCCCGCTTTGGGAAATTCGCGCCCGCCGCGTGGTGCATGACGAGATGGAACAACAGGTCTATTTTGAAAATGCGCAATTCCGCATGTTTGGCCTGCCTTTGGCCTATATTCCGCGCTTGCGCGTGCCTGACCCCAGATTGCAGCGCGCCAGCGGCTTTCTCAGCCCACGGTTTTCTATTGATACCGGGCATGGGGTCGGGCTGCGCACGCCGTATTTTCTTGTGTTGTCGCAAGACAGGGATCTGACCCTCACCCCCTTTCTGGGGTCCAAAGGGACGCAAGCGCTTGAGTTTCGCTACCGGCAGGCTTTCGCGTCAGGGCGGCTAGAGTTTGGTGGTCTTGTCGCGCGCGATTCGATCAGGCCCGGCACGACACGGGGTTTTGGCTATGCCGAAGGTGAATTCGCGCTTGGGCGCGGGTATACGTTTAGCTTCAACCTGATCCAGCCCACAGATAAACGTGTGTTGGACGATTACGATCGCGGCGCGGCGCGGCTGACAAGTGATATCACCTTGCAGCAGGTGCGCCGCGACGCGCGCATGCGTGTGCAACTGTTGCAGTTCCGGTCCATGCGGTTGAATGACGCGAATGCCACCCTGCCCAATCAGGTCGGGCAGGCCGTGCTGGAGCGGCGCATGGATGTGCCGGGCTTGGGCGGCGTGGCAGGCTTCCGGCTGGAAGCGCATGTGCACCAGCGCAGGCAGGCTTTGGGTGCGGCGGCACTGCCTGCCGCGACCCCGTCCATGACAACCGGCGCGCGCCCGCGCCGCATCGGCCGGCTTAGCCTTGATCTGGACTGGCGGCGCGACACAGTTCTGCCATGGGGGGTGCTGGGGGCCGTGGGGGGACAAGTCGGGCTGGACCAGTTCAGCCTGTCGGATACGGGCGGTGCATTTCCCAACTCTGCCACGCGGATCACGCCCAACCTGATGGCAGAGTTGCGCTGGCCGCTGGTGCGCAGCGGGGCAAATGCTGTCACACATGTGATCGAACCTGTCGCGCAGGTGATCTGGGGGCGCGACCGTCTGGACAGCCTGCCGCATGAGGGCAACCGCATGCCCGAACTGGATGAGGGCAATCTGTTCAGCTATGACCGTTTCGCCAGCCGTGACAGTCGGGAGGGCGGCTTGCGGGCCAATCTTGGAATCAGCTGGACGCGCCGCGACGCGGACGGATGGTCCAGTACATTGACGCTGGGGCGCATCTGGCGGCAGCGCGATCCGGGGCAATTCGCCTCTGCAACGCCGCTGTCAGGGGCGCAGTCCGACTGGTTTATTGCAGGCAGCATCGACACTCTGATCGGGCTGCAACTGAGCAACCGTTCGGTTTTCACCTCGGATTTCCGGCTGCAACGCACGGCATTGGAGCTGGATTGGACAAGTGAAAACTATACGATTTCAACAAGCTATATGCGGATCATCGATAACCCGTTTGAAGGGCGCTTGCGTTCAGCCTCTGAATGGAGCTTTGACGGCACCCGCGATATAGATGATTTCTGGACCGCGCGGGTGGGCTGGCGCTATGATATTGCCCGCAACCGCGCCGCGCGTGCAATGGTCGGTTTGGGGTATGAAAACGAGTGTCTGCGTATGGCGATCGGGATCGAGCGGCAATTCGCGTCTGCCACCTCTGTGGATGATCGGACAAGTCTGGGGTTGAGTGTGGATATTCTGGGGCTTGGCGGCAATCCGTCCCGGGCGCGCAGCAGGTGCAATGACATCTGACATGGGCTGCGCGCGTGCCGCGACGGGGCCTGTGCAAGATGCAAGTATGATGACAATGCCCGCAAAAGCGTGTAACCCGCACTAAGCAAGATTTAATTGGCTATGGCAAGAAACGGACGGATCTGATGCACTTTTCCAAGACTTCACTGCTGAAACATTTTGGTCTGGTGCTGTCGGCCTGTACTGTTGTGCTTTTTGCCCCCCCACTGCCAGCGCAGGCGCAAAACATGTTTGCCCCCGCGCGCACCGTCAATGACCGTGTCATCAGCAATTACGATGTCGAGCAGCGCATCAATTTCATGACAGTGCTGAATGCAGGCGCGGCAGATATGCGCCGCGATGCGCTGACACGATTGACCGAAGAAGCGGTGCAGCGCGATTATGCGCGGCGTCTGGGCATTCGGGTAAACCGCGATGAAATCCGCGAAGGGATGGCGGAATTCGCCGCGCGTGCCGAACTGCCAACGGAAGAGTTTGTCGCAGCCCTCGGGGAAAGCGGTGTCGATGCCGAAACATTCGAGGGGTTTGTCGAGGCAGGCTTGCTATGGCGCAAGGTCGTGGCACAGCGGTTTCCGGCATTGATCGACGTCTCGGGTGCCGATGTGCGCCGTTCGCGCGATGTGGCCGCGATCCTTGGGCGGGAACGCGTGCTGATTTCCGAGATTTTTCTGCCCACCGACCCCGAATTTGCAGAGGCCGTGTCCCAGATCATGGAGATGATCGAGGGCGCGCGCAGCGTCGAGGAATTCTCTAATCTTGCGCGCGAATTCTCTTTGGCCGGTTCGCGCGACCAAGGCGGGCGTTTGCCCGATTGGGTGCCTGTTGAAAACCTGCCGGGGCCGATATCGGGGCCAATTTTGCAGGCGCGGCCGGGGCAAATCGTTGGTCCGATCCCGCTTAGCGGGGCGATTGCCTATTTCCAGCTTCGCGCCCGCGAGAGCACGCGTGACATTCCCGCAGACAGGGTTGTTCTGAACTATGCCCGCTTGCTTTTGCCCGGCGGGCGCAGCGACGAAAACCTTGGCCGTGTCGCGCAGATGCGCCAGCAGGCCCGCAATTGCGCAGGGCTTGGCCCCTTTGCCCGCGATTTGCCGCAAGACGCCCTGAGCGAGCGCGAAGCGCTGATAAACGATATTCCCCGCTCTGACGCGGTAGAGTTGGCGCGTCTGGATCGCAACGAGATATCTGCCAACACGACAGAGGGTGGCAATCTGGTTGTCCTGATGCTGTGCAGCCGCGAATTGCAATTCGAGGACGCACCAAGCGATGCCCGTGTCCGAGATGTTATTTTTGACCGCCGCCTTGGCGAAATGGCCAATGTAAAGCTGCAAGAGCTTGTCGCAGATGCGGATATCCGCGACTTCTAGGCACCAGCGAAAGTGAACCAGCCAAAAGCCGCGCAGCAGGGGTTGCGCGGCTTAGCTTATGTCGTCCTCTTCCTCGCTGCCATGGGTGCCGCGTTCGCGGTAGGGCGTGGTGTCGTAATGCGCGCGGTAACATTTCGAGAAATGTGACGGAGAGGTGAAGCCTGTCGCCAGTGCCACGCTGATCACGCTCATATCCGTCTGCATCAGCAGGTTGCGCGCGCGTTCCAGCCGCAATTCCATGTAGTAGCGCTTCGGGCTGCGGTTCAGATAGCGCCGGAACAGCCGCTCCAACTGGCGGGTGGACATGTCCACTTCATTGGCAAGGTCTGAGGGGCTGATCGGGTCTTCAATATGGTTTTCCATAAATTCGATCACCCGCGCCAGTTTCGGATGGCGCACGCCGATGCGGGCGGGAATCGACAGGCGTTGCGTGTCGCGGTTGGTACGGATCGAGGAATAGATCATCTGGTCGGCGACAGCATGCGCCAGATCAGAGCCTTCTGCATTGGTGATCAATGTCAGCATCATATCCAAAGGGGCCGTACCGCCTGCCGATGTCAGGCGTTTGCCATGGATGACAAAGACCGATTTTGTCAGGTCGATCTCGGGGAAATCCTCGATCAGGGCATCGTGGTTTTCCCAATGGATCGTGGCGCGGTGCCCGTCCAGCAGCCCCGCTTTGGCCAAGGTCCATGCGCCGGTACAAATGCCGCCAATGGTGTTGCCATGGCGCGCGCGCTTGCGCAGCCATGACAATATGGCGGGTGTCGTCGTACGTTGCACATCCAGCCCGCCGCACACCACGATCATTGCATCATTGGGAATATCGTCCAGCCCCTCTGACACGGCAATCTGCGTTCCGTTGGAACAGGTTACCGCTGTGCCGCTTTCGCTGACCAGCTTCCAGCTGTATAGCGGCTTGCCAGCCACACGGTTGGCCAGGCGCAACGGTTCTACCGCTGCAGCATAGGCCATCAGTGTAAAGCGTTCCAGCAACAGAAAGACAACCTGATGGCGCGCGGCATCGCCAGAGCGGGACATATGACGTTGGAGAGTTGAAACCATGTGTTTACGCGCGTCTTCAGTTAAGGTGGCCGAGACACAAACAAGTTTCCTTTCCCCGCGCAAGAGCAATCGTATTTGCAAGCGGCAATGTGCTTTTGTATAGAAGGCCCGAGCAGCGCTGCGACCGCTAACGCTGCACCACAGAATTGACACCCGGAGGCACCTAATGACCCAAGGCTGGACGAAATCGACATGGCGCACGCGCCCGCGTATTCAGATGCCTGAATATCTGGATGCCGACAAGCTTGGCGCTGTAGAAGCGCAGTTGCGCCAATACCCGCCGCTTGTCTTTGCGGGCGAAGTCCGCGCGCTCAAGCGCAAGCTGGGTGCCGCCGCCAAGGGCGAAGCGTTTTTGCTACAGGGCGGGGATTGCGCCGAAAGCTTTTCCGAGTTCAGCGCAGACAGCATCCGCGACACGTTCAAGGTGCTGTTGCAGATGGCGATTGTGCTGACCTATGGGGCCAAAGTGCCTGTGGTGAAAGTCGGGCGCATGGCAGGGCAATTCGCCAAGCCACGTTCCGCCCCGACAGAGGTGATTGGCGGGCAGGAATTACCCAGCTATCGCGGCGATATCATCAACGGGTTCGACTTCACCCCCGAGGCGCGAATCCCAGACCCGAACCGCATGCTGCAAGCCTATACGCAGGCGGCGGCAGGGTTGAACCTGTTGCGCGCCTTTTCCAAGGGCGGCTATGCTGACATGCACCGCGTGCATTCCTGGACGCTTGGCTTTGCCGATGGCGAGAAGGCCGAGCGCTACCGCGAAATGACCGACCGCATTACCGACACGCTGGATTTCCTGACGGCTGCGGGTATCACGTCCGAGACAAGCAAAGAGCTTTCGTCGGTCGATTTCTACACCAGCCACGAAGCGCTGTTGCTGGAATATGAAGAAGCCTTGGCGCGGGTTGATTCTACCTCGGGCCTGCCGGTGGCAGGGTCTGGCCATTTCATCTGGATTGGCGACCGCACCCGCCAGCCTGATGGCGCGCATGTCGAATTCTGCCGTGGGGTGCAGAACCCTGTCGGGCTGAAATGCGGCCCTTCGATCAGCCCGGATGACCTCAAGCGCCTGATGGCCACGCTGAACCCCGAAAACGAAGCGGGCCGCCTGACACTGATTGCGCGCTTTGGGGCAGGGCAGGTGGGTGACCATCTGCCACGGCTGATTCGCGCGGTCGAGGACGAGGGCGCCAATGTGCTTTGGACCTGTGACCCGATGCATGGCAACACGATCAAATCCTCCTCGGGGTACAAAACGCGGCCCTTTGATTCGGTCTTGCGCGAGGTGCGCGAATTCTTTGCCATTCACAACGCTGAAGGCACCATTCCCGGTGGCGTTCATTTCGAGATGACAGGCAAGGATGTCACCGAATGCACAGGCGGCTTGCGCGCCGTGTCGGATGAAGACCTGTCGCAGCGCTATCACACTGCCTGCGATCCGCGCCTGAATGCCAGCCAGTCGCTGGAACTGGCGTTCCTTGTGTCGGAAGAACTGGTCGGCCGCCGCCAGAAACTTGCGGCTGCAATCTGACAGAGCCTGAAGGAAAAACCCCCTTAAGGGGCGACAGGGAGAGGGGCCAAAGCCCCTCTCTTTTGCCCTTGGCCCATGACCGGATTGCCCAGATGCCCCCAGTTTCCCTGCGCGATGCCACGCCTGATGATGCGGAAGCGATTGCCGCAATATGGAACCCGATTATCCGCGACACAGTTATTACGTTTAACCCTGTGCAGCGCAGTATTTCCGAGATTGAGGCGATGATCACGGCGCGGCAGGCGGATGGGCATGCTTTCCTGATCGCGCAGGACGCAGCGCAAGTGCTGGGTTTTGCCAGCTATGCGCAATTTCGGGGGGGCGCAGGCTATGCGCGATGCATGGAGCATACGATCAACCTTGCCCCCGCTGCGCGCGGCAAAGGGGCTGGGCGCGCGCTGCTGCTGGCGCTAGAGGGGCACGCGGCAGCGGCAGGCCATCATGTGATGGTCGCAGCAGTCACGGGCGCAAATGCGGCCAGTGTCGGTTTTCATGCGAAGATGGGCTATCTTACGGTTGGCACCATGCCGCAAGTTGGTTGGAAGTTTGGCCAGTTTCACGATCTGGTTTTGATGCAGAAATTCCTTGGAGTGCGGTAATTTGTACTGCTGCATTCCAGATTTGTCCCTGTTAGGGTTACGTTTATGTCGATCTGGACCCGTATTGCCGATGCCCTGACTGCCCTGCGCAAGGGAGAGCCGCTCAGCAGCGTGTTCGACCGTTTGCGCACGCCGCCGGAACGCACTGTCGCCTTTACCATTGCAGTCATTGCGCTGGGGGCGAAACTGGCCAAAGCGGATGGGCAGGTGACGCGCGGCGAAGTGGCCGCATTTCGGCGCATTTTCACCATCCCCCGAGAGGAAGAGGCCAACGCGGCGCGGGTGTTCAATCTGGCGCGGCAGGATGTGGCTGGGTTTGACCTTTATGCGCGCAAGATTGCCGCAATGTTTCCGCCCCGTGACCCTGTTCTGGTGGACCTGATGGAAGGGCTGTTCGAGGTGGCAATGGCCGATGACGGCTTTCACCCGCAAGAAGAGGCGTTCTTGCGCGAAGTCGCGGATATTTTTGGCCTGACAGAGCGCTGCTTTCGGTGTTTGCGGGCGCGCTTTGTGGGCGATGTGCCGCCAGACCCTTATGATGTGCTGGAAGTCAGTCAGGATGCCCCCATCGCCGTGATCCGGCGCGCCTACCGCGATGCCGTGCGCGAAACGCATCCTGACAGGCTGGCTGCGCGCGGTGTGCCACAAGAAGCGGTAAAGCTGGCAGAGCACCGCTTGCGCGACCTGAATCGCGCTTGGGAAGAAATCCAGCAAGGCCACGCAGCCTGACACGTTTCTGAGAGTGGCACTCGGCGCGCTGGTGGCAAACCCTTGGCGCAGCTATACTGCCAGCATGAAAGCCACTTTATGGACCTTTGCCCTTTGCGCCTTGATGGCTGTGCCTGTGCAGGCACAGGAAGAGGGTGCGCGGCCTGACGCACAGGACAGCACGCCGCAAATTTTCGACCTGTTCGAGCGGATGTTGCGCGGGTTTATGCGCGATGCGCAACCGCACCTGCGCGAACTTGAACGCGATTTCACCGCGCTAGAGCCGGAATTGCAGCGCTTGTTGCAGAATTTGCGCGATATGACGCAGTATCACCCGCCTGAAATTCTGCCCAATGGCGATATTCTGATCCGTCGGCGGCAGGGGGGCGACACGGCCCCCGAACCCGCCCCCGATCAAGACCGGGTATCGCCCGAGACAGAGTCGGACCTGCCATTCGAATTGTGAGTGCGCCGCACGCGGACTTTTGCCTCTGCCCCGATCTGGTTTGTCAGGGTTGCGAATCGTTGTTCCGCCACTTCGGTGAAAAGCGCTTGCATGTCGCGTTCCAACACCAGTTCCAGCACTTCCTTTTTCGGGTAAAAGCGCAACTCGCCCGCATTCTCTGGCCCATCCATCGAGAACATGGCCCCGAATCGCAGCGCGCGCCCCAGCATTTTTGCCTCTGCCAGATCCTTGTCAGGCAAAAGCCCTGCAATTTCCTTGATGCGCGGGCGCATGCCGCTGGTTTTGTAGCGATACATCAGCGCAATCCCCAGATACACGCGGCCCGGATGGTCCAGCCCGCCAAGATTGGCGCGGGTGGTGGTGTCGAAACAGGCATCCGCCCTGTAATCGGGATGGGCGCGCCAGTTCACATCATGCAGCAGGCAGGCCGCGCGAATCAGGCGCAGCCGCGCGGGCGGGCGGTTGCGATAAAGCGGCAACAGGAAATGGTACAGCTTGCGCCCAAACCCCGGAATCCGCGAACTGGAATATTCCATGAAATGGCACGCCTCGATCAGCGGGTCGCGGCGGCGCAGGTCTTCGGGCATCTGTTCATACAAGATCCCCTCTCTGATTCCATAGCTGGACACATAGACATGTTTGGGGCTGAACACATGCACCAGCTGGCGCAAGACCTGACAGGCCAGCGGCACAAGGCTCATGCGTTCGGCAGACACACCTGTCATCGCGCGCAGCTTTGCGGGGTCTTGATCCGTGATCCAGTCGATGGTTTTGCGGATCGCCTTGGGCGTCATCGCGTATTCATGCAGCACCTTTAACGGATAGCCACGGCGTTCCATATCCATGCGTGCAATCGCGCGCCATGATCCGCCCACCAGATACAGCGCGTCATGGTGTACGCCGACCTGATCGCGCAAATCTTTCAACACAAGGCCGATATGGTCGCGCAACCCTTTCTTGCCGCCGCCGATCTGTTGCAGGCGGAACGGGCCAAGCCCTGAGGAGACGTTGCAATGCACCTTGCCATCACCGATCACGGCCAGTTCCATACTGTTGCCGCCAATGTCGCAGACCAGCCCCTTGGCGTCTGGCCAGCCTGTCAGCACGCCCTGCGCGGACAGGCGCGCTTCTTCGGGGCCATCGACAATGCGCATGCGCAGGCCGGTTTCACATTCGATCTGGGCGCAGAATTCGGGCCCGTCCTCGGCCTCGCGCATGGCGGCGGTGGCAACCATGGTCAGATTGGACAGTGACATGCCCCGCGCCAGCAGCGCGAACCGCTTGAGCGTGGCAAGCGCGCGAACGCGCCCTTCGGGGTTCAGCTTGCCGGTTTCGGCCAGCCCGCGCCCAAGCCCGCATAGCACCTTTTCATTGAAGAAATAGGCAGGGCTGCGCGCCGCGCCATCAAACACCACCAACCGCACAGAGTTTGACCCGACATCGATCACGCCCACATGCTTCAGCGCGCGCGTCTGGGGGTCAGCGAAAACGGGTGTATCAAACAGGCCCGATGTATTCGGGGCGTCATAGCCCGCTGTGTCCGCGAGCGCGTTGCCATCCATTAGGGCAGCTCCTGTCTGACATCGACTAAGGGCATCTTAACCTTTCGGGCAGGACCGGGTCAATCTCTGCCGCCGCGTCCGTTTGCGCGGATGTGGTAGTTTGGTTTTGTGCCCTTCCGTGCGTGGATGCAATGCGGCATAAGGGCTGCGTCGAGTTTAGGGGCACCATGCCCGATTTTGCCTGATGAGAGGTTCCATGCACGATATCCGCGCGATACGCGAAAACCCCGCCGCTTTTGATGCAGCCCTTGCCCGTCGCGGGCTGGCCGCGCAATCGGGAGAGATTTTGGCATTGGATCAGGCGCGGCGCGCGGCGATTTCGCAGGCAGAGGCGGCAAAAGCCGCACAGAATGCCGCATCCAAACAGGTGGGCGCCGCCAAAGCGCGCGGCGATGATGCCGAATTCGCGCGCTTGCGCGCGCTTGTGGCCGAGAAAAAGGCCGAAATGGCCACGCTGGAAGATGACGCCCGCGCGGGTGACGCGAAACTGACAGCGATTCTGGAAAGCTTGCCAAATCTGCCCTTGGCCGAAGTGCCCGAAGGCGCGGATGAGGCCGGCAATGTCGAGATGCGCCGCTGGGGCACCCCGCGCGATTTCGACTTTCAGCCGGTCGAGCATTTCGAGATCAAGGGCATAGCCAAAGACATGGATTTTGGCACGGCGGCGAAACTGTCTGGCGCGCGCTTTGTTGTTCTGCGCGGCGCAGTGGCGCGTGTGCACCGCGCGCTGGCGCAATTCATGCTGGACCTGCATGTTGAAGAACACGCGCTGACCGAAGTCAACAGCCCCGTTCTGGTGCGCGATGAAGCCATGTATGGCACCGGCCAGTTGCCGAAATTTGCCGAAGACAGCTACCGCACCACCAATGGCTGGTGGCTGATCCCCACATCCGAAGTCACGCTGACCAATTTTGCCGCCGGTGACATTCTGGACGGGGCCAAGCTGCCCTTGCGGTTTTGCGCGCATACGCTTTGTTTCCGGTCCGAGGCAGGCAGTGCAGGCAAGGACACAACCGGCATGCTGCGTCAGCACCAGTTCGAGAAGGTCGAAATGGTGTCGATCACGCGCCCTGAAGAGGCGCTTGCCGAACATGAGCGCATGACACGCTGCGCCGAGACGGTGCTGGAGCGGTTGGGCTTGCCCTATCGCACGATAGTTTTGTGTACGGGCGATATGGGGTTTGGCGCGCAAAAGACCCATGATATCGAAGTCTGGGTGCCGGGCCAGGGCACGTATAGAGAGATTTCCAGCGTCTCGGTCTGCGGTGATTTTCAGGCGCGGCGCATGAATGCGCGGTTCCGCCCCGAGGATGGGGGCAAGCCGGAATTTGTGCATACGCTGAATGGCTCTGGCGTGGCTGTAGGGCGCTGTCTAATTGCTGTGCTGGAGAATGGACAAACCGCCGATGGCGGCGTCGATCTGCCAGAGGTGCTGCACCCCTATTTGCGGGGCCGCACACGCATCACCCCAGAGGGGGCATTGGCGTGAGTTGTTCATAAGTGCCATGATATGACCTGATTTTGGCCATGTTTACCTTGTTTGCTGTCTTCATGACATTTTCAGACAAGGATATTTGACATGCACTCACACATCCCGCCACAGCCCAACACAGGCAAAGACCGCAAGCAGACCCGCCAAACGCCAGTGATGCGCGCAGATGCACGCGCATCGGACCGGCGGGTTGTGCAATTTACGGATTGGGCCTTGATCTGACCCCCACTTGGATGGGCCGATTCTTGCCGATGGGGCGCGCGGCATGCGCCAAGGTGCTAAAAACCACTGGGCGCACCCGCGCCTGATGCGCTAGCAGCAAAGCTGTCCTGCCCGCATGCGGGTGTCGCGTGAGTGCCGCCTTATGCCAACTCCGATATCCTCGATCCGAAATCTTGGCCCCGCAATGGAAGACGCGTTTGCGCGTGCCGGAATTGACAGCGCAGAGGCGTTGCGCGCGCTGGGGACAGATGCCGCCTATGCGCGCTTGCTGCAATCGGGGTCGAAGCCCCATTTCATTTCCTATTATGTGCTGGAAATGGCGTTACAGGGCCGCCCGTGGAATGATTGCAGGGGCGAAGAGAAAGCACGCCTGCGCGCCCGCTTTGACCAGCTGAAATCTGAAAACACCCCAAACCCCAACGCGATCGATGCCATCCTCGACGAGATTGGCGTGATCGTTGCGAACCGAAAGGCAAATTGAGTGATGATCCGGTCTTTATGTATGGCACTGGTTTGCCTTGGCCTTGCGGCATGCGGCAAGCCCGGTGCCGATGTTTCGCGCGCAGCCCCCGTGCCCACCAACCTCTATCCGGGCGAGACGCCGCAGATGCGTGAATTGGTGCGGCGCTACGCGGCCAAGCACGACATTCCCGAGGCACTGTTGCACCGCGTGATCCAGCGCGAGAGCGATTACCGCGCGCATGCGCGCAACGGGCCATATTGGGGGTTGATGCAGATTCTGCCCCAGACTGCGCAGCAGATGGGCTTTCGCGGTGCGCCACAAGACCTTCTGGATGCAGAAACCAATCTTGAATATGCAGGCCGGTATCTGCGCGGGGCGTGGCTGGTCTCGAACGGCAATATCGACGCTGCCGTGATGTGGTATGCGCGCGGCTATTATTACGAGGCGCGCAATCGCTGCATGCTGGTCGCCACAGGTTTGCGCACGCGCGAAGTGCGCCGCGACTGCCCGCAACCCTCACGGGATGCCTGAGAACGGGCAAATCACCCCCCAAAAGTTTTCGGGGGGTGATCTTGGCTTAGAAGGACCAGACGCGCGCGTCAGCTTCCAGCATCGCGCCCGCCATGGCAGGGGGCTGCGCAACGCCCACGCCTTCAATCAGAACCGAGGCATCAGCCCCAAGGCCCGGCAGATAGATCGCGCAAACTTCGACAGTTGCACCATTGGCCATCAGCATTTGCAGCATGCCTTGCGGGCTTGCATCGCGCGGTGGCTGCGGAGCTGTGGCAGTTTCAGGTGCATCGATCAATGCCAGATCCCCGCCCGGACCACATAGCAAAATGCGCGTCTGCGCGCCTTGCTCCATGGCTTGTGCAGTCAGGACCATCGCCATCAGCTGTGTCTGCGCGTTTTCCGAGGTGACAACGGTCACCAGCTTTTCTGCAGATTCAGCAAGCGCAGGCGCGCCAAGTCCTGCGCCCAACAAGGCGGCGATCGCGGTTGTGCGGATCATATGGGTCATTACAAATTTCTCCTTACAGATGCCGGATAGATCCGGTCCGCCATAGGATGACAGCGTATAATTAAAATTCATATATGACGATGTGTCGCGCGTATCTGGTTTTCTGCTGGTTGGTCAAAGTAGCGCCACAGTTTTCGGTAAGTGTTAACCATGATTAACCATATTGAGGGCGCCAAATGCCAAGTTTTGCTGTTTTCCAACGTGTCAGAAATTTTCGCATATGGCCTTTCGCAAAAATGCGTCGCGCTGTTCAAATACGCCTGTCCTCGATCCCATTTATCGGGGGCAGAACAGAACAAGCTTTTCGAGCCGCATTTTGCATGCTGCCGCAAGGCAGAAAAAATGACCTGATTCTTTACTATCAGCGCAAGCATTCCTGCTCTCGCAAAGAAGCAATGCAGCGCGCGATTGAAGATCGCGCGCGCGAGAATGGGTACAGGATGTAAGCAAATTACTCTTCCCACCACCACACATCAGGTTGAAACCCGATCCAGTCGCCATAAACAGGCAGGCGGTCAGGGTATTTCAACTCTGCCGCATGGGCGATGCGGGCGCGGTCGTTAAACCAGAACGGCACGACATAACGCCCCGCTGTCAGCACGCGGTCAAGCGCGCGGGTGGTGGCGATGAAATCTTCCTGTTCATACGAGGTGAGCAAGCGTTCAACCAGCGCATCAATCGCGGGGCTTTCAACGCCCATCCAGTTGCGCGAACCGGCAATATGCGCCGATTCAGACCCCCAATACAGCCGCTGTTCCGCGCCGGGGCTAAGTGACAGACCACGCACATAATAGGCCATATCGAAGTCAAAATTATTGGTGCGTTCGGTATATTGGGCGGAGTCTATTTGCGAAACAGTCACATCCATGCCCAGACGCTTGAGCGCCTCTATATAAATATCTGTGATCGAGGCCACTTCCGAAGACCCCTGACGCAACAGGATGCTAAAGCGAAACGCCTCGCCTGCGCTGTTGCGCAACACGCCCGCCGCGTCAGGTTCCCACCCCGCTTCGACCAGCAAACTGGTGGCCGCGCGCATATTGGCGCGGTTGGCCACGCTGCCATCGGAACTGGGCAGGCGGTAGCCCTCCAGGGTGCCGGGATACAGCTGGTCTGCGAAGGGTTCCAGAAACTCTGCCACGCGCCCTTCGGCAGGGCCGTCCTGCATGGCAAGAACAGAGTTCGAGAAGTAAGAGGTAATGCGCGGGTCTTCGCCCGCATTGATAACCTGATTGGCATATTCAAAGTTGAAGGCGCTGATCATCGCCTCGCGCACGCGCCAATCCGAAAAAAGCGGGTTGCGCGTGTTCATGACAAAGCCCGCAATGCCCGAAGGGCGCTGGTGCGGGATTTCAGATTTCACAATCTCGCCTGCCTGCACGGCGGGGAAATTATACCGCGTGTTCCAAGCATTCGCGTTGGTTTCGCGCATCGTGTTCAGCAGGCCAGAGGTGAAGGCCTCGAACATGGCGGTGCCATCGCCAAAGAATTCCATCCGGATCTCGTCCAGATTGGCCTGACCGCGCATGAAGGGCAGGTCATTGCCCCAGTAATCGGGGTTGCGCTTCAGGTAGACATAGCGCCCTGCCTCGAATCGGTCGATGACATAGGGGGCGGTTGTGATGGGAATCACAGAGGTGCCGGATTCCGCGAAATCAAGGTTTTCCCATTGCGCCTTTTGCAGGATCGGGCGCAGGCCCATGATCAGCGGCAATTCGCGGTCTGGTTCGGTAAAGGTAAAGCGGATGGTGCGCGCGCCCACCACCTCGGCGCGCTCAACGCGCGTCCATGTGCCGTGAAAACGCGGGTGCCCGAGCGTGCCAAGCGTCTCATAGGACCACAGCACATCTTCGACGGTGACGGGGCTGCCATCGGAAAAGCGCGCCTCTGGGCGCAGGGTGAATTCCACCCAGGAACGGTCGTCATCTGTCTCGACTGATTCGGCCAAAAGGCCATACAGCGTGAAAGGTTCGTCCCAGTTGCGCCCCATCAGGCTTTCATAAGCAAGATATTGCAATTGCCACGGCGCGCGCCCTTTCAAAATATTGGGATTGAGCGAATCGAAGCTGCCAACCTCGCCTTGCACGATACGCCCCCCACGGGGCGCATTCGGGTTGGTGTGGGGAAGATGCTCAAAATCTGGTGGTAAGGCAGGCTCGCCATACATAGCTATGCCATGACTGGGCTGCGCAAGGCCATATTGCGCGACACTTACACAAGGGGCGATCACAGCAAGCGCAGTGACGATTCGGCGCAAATATGGTTTCATTCGGGCAGCTCCAAGGCTTTTGAAAGGCATGGTTTCCGCGCAAGCTACAGTGCGTTGTCAGAGTTTTCAAACTTTTAGCTTGGAAGGCTAAGGTAGAATGGCTATATATGAAGCACTGCTCGATAGGTTTCTTGCCTGTATGAAACCTGCCTCAATAACTGACGCCCGCCTTGTGCGGGCGTTTTTTTTGCGCCAAGCCAGCGCGCGGACATGCACCGCAGCGCGCTTGGGTCTGGCCCTTGTGCCAGTAAGCTATATGCTAAGCCCCATAGGAATACCGGATAAGGAGCAGATGGATGCAGCTTGCAGGAAAACGCGCCGTGGTGACGGGGTCAAACTCGGGAATCGGTTTGGGAATCGCACGCGAGCTGGCGCGCGCAGGGGCAGATGTGGTGATCAATTCCTTCACCGATGAGCCGGCAGATCACGCGCTGGCCGCAGAGATTGCCGCCGAGACAGGCGCAAAAGTCACCTATATTCAAGCGGACATGTCCAAGCCCGACCAATGCCGCGCCCTGATCGAGGCGGCGGGCGGGTGCGATATTCTGGTCAATAATGCTGGCATCCAGCATGTCGCGCGGATTGAAGAATTTCCGGGCGAGAAGTGGGACGCGATTATCGCCATCAACCTGTCATCGGCCTTTCACACCAGTGCAGCCGCCCTGCCGGGAATGTATGCGAAGGGCTGGGGACGGGTGATCAATATCTCATCAGCGCATGGTCTGACGGCAAGCCCCTATAAATCGGCCTATATCGCGGCCAAGCACGGGATTGTGGGGCTGAGCAAAACCACCGCGCTGGAAGCGGCAGGAAAGGGCGTGACCTGCAACGCGATCTGCCCGGGCTATGTGCTGACACCGATTGTCGAGAAGCAAATCCCCGACCAGATGAAAACCCATGGCATGGACCGCGAGACAGTCATCAAAGAGGTGATGCTGGCGCGCCAACCCTCGGGCGAGTTTGCCACGGTCGAGCAGATGGGGGGCACGGCAGTGTTTCTTTGCTCGGACGCAGCCGCGCAGATTACCGGAACGACAATCTCTGTGGATGGCGGCTGGACCGCACTTTAAGCGGCGCTGTGTGTGGAGAGGGCGCGATGTGAGTATTTCTGGCAAGAAAATGAGGATTGTCGTGCCATAAGGCATGCCGATCTCTGCGTTTCGAGCGGTAAATTTCCGGAGACAGGTGAATGACAAAACGCATCAATCTGGCCCTGCAAGGGGGCGGCGCGCATGGGGCCTTTACCTGGGGCGTGCTGGACCGGCTTTTGCAGGAAAAGGACATCGAGATTGCCGCGATTTCCGGCACATCGGCGGGCGCGCTGAACGGGGCGGCGCTGAAAGCGGGCATGGCGCAGGGGGGCGCGCAGGGGGCGCGGGTGTTGCTGGACCGGATCTGGCATCAGGTGGGGGCGGTGCATGATCTGCGCCTGACAGGCTGGATCGCGCAGGCGCTGCCGCCTGTGGGCATGGTGAATGCCTGGATGGAATCGCTGATGCCTGTCTCGCCCATGGACATTGCCGCCTTGGTGACCAGCCCGTACCAATATGGCCCGCTCTATCGCAACCCTTTGGAGCCGGTGGTGCGCACGCTGAATTTCGATCAGGTCTGTTCCAAGGATGGGCCAGAGCTGCATATTGCCGCCACCAATGTGCGCACAGGCAAAATCCGTGTTTTCTCTGGCGGTGAGGTCTCGGGCGAGGTGATCATGGCGTCAGCCTGCCTTCCGACCCTGTTTCAGGCTGTGGAACTGGTGGACCCGGCCACGGGCGCGCGGGAGGCGTTCTGGGACGGGGGCTATACGGGCAATCCCGCACTGTTTCCGCTGTTTGATGCGCATTTGCCCGATGACATCGTGATTGTGAACATCAACCCGCTGAAGCGCGATACCGTGCCCCAGACCCCGCAGGAGATACAAAACCGGATTAACGAGATCAGCTTCAACACCTCGTTATTGCGCGAATTGCGCGCGGTGCATTTCGTCAAGCGGCTGATCCGCGAGGGGCGCATGGAGCGGGGCGCGATGAAAGATGTGCTGGTGCATATGGTGGCCGATGACGCGTTGATGAACACGCTGTCAGTGACCAGCAAGGTAACCCCCACACCCTATCTGTTGCACAGCCTGAAAGAAGCGGGCCGTGCGGCCTGCCAGACCTTCCTGAGTGGCAGCAAGCAGGACTTAAACGTGCAAGCCACTGTCAATCTGGAAGAGATGTTCGACTGAGGGGCGCGCGGGCCAACGCTGCTGCCACAGGGGGCTTGCGCGGCGCGGGATAGACCAGCCCTGCCGAGATGACCAGTTTTGCGGCATCCTCGATCGTCATGTCCAACTCGATCACATCCGCGCGCGGCACGAACAGCAAAAAGCCAGAGGTGGGATTGGGCGTGGTTGGCAGGAAGATCGAGATCATCTCGCCGTTTTCGGCCAGATGGGTGCCAATCTCGCCGCGGGTCGTGGTCGAGATGAAGGCCACAGCCCAGATGCCGGGGCGGGGGTATTGCACAAGGCAGGCGCGGTCAAAACTTGGTGCCTGACGCGACAGGATCGTGTCGGCAATCTGTTTGACGGCATTGTAGATCGAGCGGATGACCGGCATCGCCTCGACAATGCGTTCGCCCCAACCGACCAGCGTGCGCCCGATCAAACCCTTGGTGAAATAGCCCATCACCAGCGTGAAGATCACGAAAATCACCACCCCCACACCGGGAATATCCAGCCCTGTCAGGGCGTCTGGGTGAAAGCGGCTTGGGATGAGCGGCAGAACCAGACCGTCAATCCATGTGATGACATTCCACACCAGCCACAATGTCAGCACACCCGGTGCTATCACCGCAAGCCCTGCCAGAAAATTGCCGCGCAGCGATGCGATCAGACCGCGTTTGCCATGTTCCGGACTCATATGATTCCCTTGTCAGTCAGGATTTGTGCCAAGATGGGGCAGGGCGCGCGCATATACAAGCGCCCCTCAGGCAAGGGCGCGGGCGATTTCGGCGGCCAGACGGGCATTGTTGCGCACCAGCGCGATATTCGCCGCGAGAGAGGCGCCATCCGTCAATTCAAAAATCCGGCGCAGCAGGAAGGGCGTCACACCTTTGGCGGAAATCCCTTGTGCCGCGGCCTCGCTCAGGGCGGTTTCTATCAGGGGCGAGAGCATGGCAGAAGGCAGTTCATCAGCGGCAGGAATGGGGTTTGCGACCAACTGACCACCGGGCAGGCCAAGCCGGGCGCGCATGCGGTGGCTTGCCGCGATCTGTGCGGGCGCGTCCATGCGCAGCGGTGCCTTCAGCCCGCTGTCGCGCGACCAGAAGGCAGGCAGCGCGTCCTGCCCATATGCGATGACCGGCACGCCCAATGTTTCCAGCACTTCCAGCGTTTTGGGCAGATCGAGAATGGCTTTCGCCCCAGCGGCCACGACAGTGACACGGGTTTGCGCCAGTTCTTGCAGATCGGCAGAAATGTCGAAGCTGAGTTCCGCGCCGCGATGCACCCCGCCAATGCCGCCTGTGGCAAACACCTCGATCCCCGCCAGTTGCGCGCAGATCATCGTGGCCGCGACAGTCGTGGCACCTGTGCGCCCTGTGGCCAGCGCAATGGCCAGATCGGCGCGGCTGAGTTTCAGCGCATCCTGTGTCTGGGCCAGTCGGTCAAGCTGGCCCGCGCTTAGCCCGATCAGGATTTCACCATCCATGACGGCGATGGTGGCCGGAATGGCCCCTGCGGCGCGAATATCGGCTTCGACCTGACGGGCCATATCGCGGTTCTGGGGCCACGGCATGCCATGGGTGATGATGGTCGATTCCAATGCGACAATGGGATGCCCTTTGTCGCGGGCCTCGGCAATCTCGGGGGTGTAGGTCAGCAAAGCCATATCGGCTCCTTCAGCTAGGATGGGGCGCTTGGGATACATGGGCGGCGGCAGCGTTTAGGGCATGTCGTAGCGCAATCTCGCGGGGCGCGCCCGATAATTCCTGCGCGATATGTGCCCCCATGAAGTGATCGCCGGCGCCGGTCACCCGCAGCGCCGGTACCGCAGGCGGGGACAGGGTGATGACCGCCGCCGCATCGGCATCGGTGGCAGAATGCGGCCCATGCGTGACCAGCACGCGCGCCGCGCCAAGGCCCAGCAGCGCGCGTGCCGCGTGCGCGCTATCGGGGAAGGGCGTGGCGCAAAGCGCGCCCGCCTCGGCAAGGTTAAGGTAGAAGCAGCACCCTTGCCGCCCCAGAAATACCCGCAATCGCGCGGCCTTGGCGGGCGAGGCGGCGGTCAGGCGCACATCGCATCCTTCCAGCGCGGGTGCATATGCGAGAGCTTCCAGCAAAGACGGGGACACACCGCTATCAATCACGACCGGCCCGCGCCATGGCGCCGCATCCGACCCCAGCCTGCCATCCTGCAACGGCGCAAGGCAGCCAATGTCCAACGCCTCCAGCGCGCGAGAGGCCGCGATTGCGGCAATCAGGCCGTTTGCGTCCTCGATCCCGATATAGGCATCTGTGGGCAGTGCAGACCTGACAAGACAGCGCGTCTCGATCCCGGCTGCCTGAATGGCGGCGACAAGGGCCGTGCCTGCCCCATCCTGCCCGATTGCGGCAATAAGGGCAGGGCGGTGCCCCTGCTGCGCAAGTGCGCGCGCGACATTCAGCGCAACACCACCGGCGGATTGGTAAATCCGGCCCGGAACATCGTCCCCCGGCGCGATCTGCGCGGGGCTATGGCCGATCACGTCCCAATGGGCCGCGCCGATGCAAAGACAGTCGGGTATATCCATCATGCGCCTGTCGTGCCGCAACTTGACTTCTTTGGCAAGCAGGGCTGGCGAGGGGCATTCCTGCCTGCTAGGCATGCGCATGTTTGACGATTTCTCAGAACGGCTGTTTGCGCATTTTGTTGCAGGCCATTGGCGCGCGCCTTTAGGCGATGAAACACATGCGGTTTTATCCCATAGGGGCACCTTGCTGGGGCAGGTTGTGGCGGCTGGCCCGCCAGATGTTGCGCGCGCAGTGGCTGTTCGGCGCGGAACGGACAGGCAGGGGTGCCAGCGCCTGGCCGACAGGGTTGCAAGCGCGGCAGGGGGGCTGGCGCAGGCCTATGCGCTTCAGACAGGGCGTGATCTTGATCTGGCGCACATCACACAGATGGCGGAGCAGATTGATGCCCCCGCAAGCGCGCGCGGGGGCCTGATCTTCACTGCACAAGAAACGGAACTTGCCGCATTTGCCCGCGCTTTGGGCGCAGGGCTTCAGGGCGGCGTGATCTGGTGCCCGCCCGCCGGGCAGGCGGTTTTCGCAACCGCCTTTGCCTGTCTTGTCCAACAAGCAGACCTGCCGGCAGGCGCATTTGCCTTGCTGCATACGCGTGTCAGCGCAACGGAAACGGCCTTGCGCGCAACACAGCTGGATATTCTGGCAGCTTAAGGGCCGCTTATATCCACATTCGCGCGCCGAAGACACGGCGCACCACATCTTCACGGGTCATCCCCATCTCTGCCAGCGTGGCATCGGACATGGCGTTATAGTGCTGGATTGCGCGGTATTTTGGCGAAAGTTCAGCCATGCGCCCAAGCGCGTTGAAAAAGTGATCCCCGATCTGGCGCAGATTCGGGCGCATCATCTCGCGCATATTGGTTGAAAAACTTGTCATCTGGAAACCCTTTCGGTCAGGTGTCTCTCCCATGACCTTCAAAATAGGTCATGATTGCTGACATGACTACAGCCAATGGCGAAACCCCGCGTTGCGCTGGGCACAAGGCTGGGGCGCAACGGAAAATTAACCAATGCGTGGTAGGGTGCAGATATGACCTGCACTAAAGTTCTCGCAATGTTCCTAATCTTCATGTATAGAACATTCAACGAACAAACGGGCGATTGCCGCGCGTGGCGCGCTGTGAAATAAGGAACGAGGAAATGGCAATGGCGGACCTGCTGACAATGACCGATAAACGTACGGCGGAAAAACAAAAAGCACTCGATTCGGCACTGGCACAGATCGAGCGGCAATTTGGCAAAGGCTCGATCATGAAGCTGGGGGGCGATAACCCCGTCACCGAGATCGAGGCGATATCTTCAGGCTCGCTTGGGCTGGATATTGCACTTGGAATTGGCGGGCTGCCCAAAGGCCGCGTGATCGAGATTTACGGGCCGGAAAGCTCTGGTAAAACCACACTGACCCTGCATGTTGTGGCCGAAGCGCAGAAAAAAGGCGGGGTCTGCGCCTTTGTCGATGCCGAACATGCGCTAGACCCGCAATATGCCCGCAAACTTGGCGTCGATCTGGATGAATTGCTGATCTCGCAGCCCGATACGGGCGAGCAGGCGCTAGAAATTGTGGACACACTTGTCCGCTCTGGCGCGGTGTCGCTGGTGGTGGTCGATTCGGTTGCCGCCCTCACGCCGAAATCCGAACTCGAAGGCGATATGGGCGACAGTTCGGTTGGCGTGCATGCCCGCCTGATGAGTCAGGCCATGCGCAAGCTAACCAGCTCCATCTCGCGCTCGAACTGTATGGTAATCTTCATCAACCAGATTCGCATGAAGATTGGCGTTATGTTCGGCTCTCCTGAAACAACGACGGGCGGGAATGCGCTGAAATTCTACGCCTCGGTGCGTCTGGATATCCGCCGCATCGGCTCGATCAAGGACAGGGACGAGATTGTGGGCAACCAGACCCGTGTCAAGGTTGTCAAGAACAAGGTGGCCCCGCCCTTCAAGCAGGTTGAATTCGACATCATGTATGGCGAAGGCATCTCGAAACGGGGCGAATTGCTGGATCTTGGCGTGAAAGCGGGCGTGGTCGAGAAATCGGGCGCGTGGTATTCTTACGGGGATGAGCGGATCGGGCAGGGGCGCGAGAATGCGAAAACCTATCTGAAAGAGAACCCGCAAACCGCCACGCAGATCGAAGACAAGATCCGCGCCGCGCATGGGCTGGATTTTCACATGAGTGACGGGGACGAATCCGTTCTGGAAGACTAAGTTCCGCATAATCAATGCGCGCGCCGGTAAATTCCGGCGCGCCATGCTGATTTCAGACCAAACAGCGCCACAGACGCATCGTTTGAACCTTCTTAGGCAGATCGCGCGCGCAAAGCGCGCGCCTCTGGGGTTGCTCCAATCACGCGCTTTTGCGCGTCATTTAACCTGATGCGCTTTGCGCCACCCAAATGCACCCCCAAATGGGCCAACTTGGCGCATTGGGGCTTTTGACACAGGTGTGGACAGCCCCCGCGCGCAAGGCTAAGACCTTGCCAACTTGCATTCGCGCCGGAGGAAGACCATGGCCAGCCTCAATGATATCCGCTCGACTTTCCTCGATTATTTCGCCCGGCAGGGGCATGCGGTGGTGGACAGCTCTCCGCTGGTGCCGCGCAACGACCCGACGCTGATGTTCACCAATTCGGGCATGGTGCAATTCAAGAATGTTTTTACAGGGCTGGAACACCGCGATTACAGCCGCGCCACCACCAGCCAGAAATGCGTGCGCGCGGGCGGCAAGCATAATGACCTCGACAATGTCGGCTATACTGCGCGCCACCACACATTTTTCGAGATGCTGGGCAATTTCAGCTTTGGCGACTACTTCAAATCCGAAGCGATTCCCTTTGCTTGGGAATTGCTGACCCGCGATTTCGACATCCCCAAGGACAGGCTGCTGGTCACGGTCTATCACACCGATGACGAAGCGGCAGAGATGTGGAAGAAGGTCGCGGGCCTGTCCGATGACCGCATCATCCGCATCCCCACCGATGACAATTTCTGGCGTATGGGGCCAACTGGCCCCTGCGGCCCCTGCACCGAGATTTTCTTTGACCACGGCCCCAGCATCTGGGGCGGCCCCCCCGGATCGCCCGAGGAAGATGGCGACCGCTTTATCGAGATTTGGAACCTCGTCTTCATGCAGAATGAACAGCATGAAGACGGAACCATGACCGACCTGCCGCGCCAGTCCATCGACACCGGTATGGGGTTGGAACGGATTGGCGCATTGCTGCAAGGCAAGCACGACAATTACGACACCGACCTGATGCGCGCCCTGATCGAGGCGTCCAGCCATGCCACCAGTTCCGACCCTGACGGTCCGGGGAAAATGCATCACCGCGTCATTGCCGACCATTTGCGCGCCACCTCTTTCCTGATCGCCGATGGCGTCATGCCCGCCAATGACGGGCGCGGCTATGTGCTGCGGCGCATCATGCGCCGCGCCATGCGCCACGCCCATATGCTGGGCGCTTCAGACCCGCTGATGCACCGGCTTGTGCCTGCACTGGTGCACCAGATGGGCGGCCATTATACGGAACTGCGCGAAGCGCAGGCGCTGATCACCGAAACCCTGCGCGTTGAAGAAACGCGCTTTCGCCAGACGCTCGATCGCGGCCTGAAGCTGCTGGATGCCGAGTTGGAAGGGCTACCCGAAGGGGCAACCCTGTCGGGCGAGGCGGCGTTCAAACTGTATGACACATTCGGCTTTCCGCTGGATCTGACGCAAGATGCGCTGCGCGAACGTGGCCGCGCGGTCGATGTCTCGGGGTTTGACGCTGCGATGGCCGAGCAGAAGGCCCGCGCGCGCGCCAGCTGGTCCGGCTCGGGCGAGGCGGCGGATGCCGCCATCTGGTTCGATCTGGCAGAGCGCGTGGGGGTCACAGAGTTTCTGGGCTATGACATGGAAACCGCCGAGGCGCAGGTCATGGCACTGGTGCTGGAGGGTGCAGAGGTTGACCGCGCAGAGGGTGAGATTCAGATCATCACCAACCAGACGCCGTTTTATGCCGAATCCGGCGGGCAGGTGGGCGATACGGGCTTTGTCCGCTCTGCCACAGGCGTGGCCGAAATTACCGATACCCGCAAGATTGCAGGCGTGTTTATCCATATCGCGCGTGTGACCGAAGGCGACATCCGCAAGGGCCAGCCGGTAAAGCTGGAAGTGGACCATCGCCGCCGCGGCACGATCCGCGCCAACCATTCGGCCACGCATCTCTTGCACGAGGCACTACGCCGCGCGCTGGGGGATCATGTTTCGCAAAAAGGCTCGCTCAACGCGCCTGACAGGTTGCGGTTCGATTTCAGCCATGGCGCGGCACTCAGCGCCGAGGACGTGGCGCAGGTCGAGGCAGAAGTGAACAGCTTCATCCGCCAGAACACCCCGGTCGAGACACGGATCATGACCCCGGACGCGGCGCGCGGGCTTGGCGCACAGGCGCTCTTTGGCGAGAAATATGGCGATGAGGTGCGCGTCGTCTCGATGGGCCATCAGGCCAATTCCGGCAAAGGGCAGGACGGGCAGACCTATTCGCTGGAATTATGCGGCGGCACCCATGTCGCGCGCACAGGCGATATTGGCGCGTTTGTGTGCCTGGGCGACAGTGCCTCTGCCGCTGGTATCCGCCGGATCGAGGCGCTGACAGGACAGGCCGCGCTGGACTATCTGCGCGCGCAAGATGCGCGTCTGGGCATGCTGGCGGGCCTGCTGAAAGCGCCTGCCCAGGACGTGCCGGACCGCGTTAAAGCGCTGATGGACGAGCGCCGCGCCTTGGCCAATGAAGTGGCCCAACTCAAACGCCAGATAGCCCTTGGGGGGGCAGGCGATCAGGGCGATGACATTCAGGAAGTGGGCGGCCTGCGCATTATTGCCAAAGTGATGACAGGTGTCAGCGGCAAGGATTTGCCCTCGCTGATTGACGCGATGAAAGACAAGCTTGGCTCTGGCGCGGTGGTACTGATTGCAGATACCGGCGCAAAACCCGCGGTGGCGGCAGGGGTTACGCAAGACCTGACAGCGCAGCTTTCCGCGGTCGATCTGGTGCGCGCTTGTGTGGCGGAACTGGGCGGCAAGGGCGGCGGTGGCCGGCCTGATATGGCGCAAGGGGGCGGGGCCGATATTGCGGGCGCAGAGCGTGCGTTGGCAGCAGTGATAACTTATCTGGAAGGAGTGCGCGCATGAGTGCGTTATGGATAGCCCATGTCGAAGTGACAGATACGCAGGCGTATGGCGAATATGCCTCGCGTGCGACAGCGGCAATCGCCGATCATGGCGGCGTGTTTCTGGCGCGTGCGGGGCGCTATGTGCAGCTGGAAGGGCGCGAGCGCGCGCGCAATGTCGTGGCGCGCTTCCCCTCGGTCGAGGCGGCGGTCGCCTGCTATAACTCGCCCGCCTATCAGGAAGCGCTGGCTTTCGCCAAAGGTGCGGCAGAACGTGATCTGGTCGTGGTCGAGGAAGTGGGCTAAGCGCCCTGTCCTCATTTTCTTGCTAAAAATACTCAATCCAGCGCCAGCCTACCCGCCGAACGGATCGTGCGGGTAGCCCACCCCTGTCAGATATAACCCGTCGGGCGGGCTGACCGGCCCGCAGGCCGCGCGGTCTTGCGCGGCAAGTGCCGCTGCGACATCCGCCGGTTTCCATGCGCCCGCACCCACCCGCTCCAATGTGCCCACAATGCTGCGCACCTGATTATGCAGGAATGACCGCGCGCGCAGCGCAAAGCGGAATTCCTGCCCGTGCAGCAGGTCATGCGCCGAAATTTCCAGCGCATCCAGCGTTTTGACAGGCGAGAGTGCCTGACACTGGCTGGCGCGGAATGTGGTGAAATCATGCGTGCCCAGCAGCAGGCGCGCGGCCTCTTGCATAGGGCCAAGGGACAGGCTGTGGCGGATATGCCAGACTTGTCCGGCTTCAAATGTCGGTGGCGCGCGGCGCGCGATCAGGCGGAACAGATAGCGCCGTTCGGTTGCGGAAAAGCGGGCGTGAAAATCCGGGTCGACAGGCGCGCAAGCAAGTATGGCAACGGGCAGGGGGCGCAGATGGTGGTTCAGTGCCTCCATCAGGCGAAACGGGTTCCAATCGCGCGCCATGTCGCAATGCGCGACCTGCCCTGTGGCATGCACGCCCGTATCGGTGCGTCCGGCTGCGGCAATGCGGGGCAGGTCCGGCTCTAACCGGGCAAGGGCAGTTTCAATCGCGCCCTGCACAGACGGGTGGCCCACCTGTGTCTGCCACCCGCAAAACGGGCGCCCGTCATATTCGATTTTCAAAGCATATCTTGGCATGAGGCGCGAGTTAGCGCGCGGCGCGCGGCTTTGCAATCAGCCTTCGGCCTTCAAGATGGCGGCAAGCCCGCTTTGGTGGTCGGGGTAGCGCAGCTGCAACCCAAGTTCGCGCTTGATCCGGTCATTGCGCACCCGCTTGCTATCGCCATAAAAGCTGCGCGCCATGGGCGAGAGATCGGCGTCTTCAAAGCTGACTTCAGGCGGTGGCGCGATGCCCAGCAGATGGGCGGCATGTTCCAGCACATCTTGGGGCGGGGCAGGATGATCGTCGCATAGATTGAAGATGCGCGGCCCGACATTCGAGTGGATCGCAAGTTCCAGCGCCTGGCCAATATCGTCGTAATGGATGCGTGAAAAATACTGGTTGGGTTTGATGACACGCTGCGCGCGGCCACTGCGCAATTTTTCAAACGGGCCACGGCCGGGACCATAAATGCCCGCCAGCCGGAAAATATGTAGCCGGACACCGGCACGCGCGCAGACCTCTTGCCATGCGGTTTCGGCGCGCACGCGTGCGACTGCACGTTCTGAGGGGGAATCGGGCGGGGTGTCTTCATCCACCCAGCCGCCGCCATGGTCGCCATAAACGCCAACAGTTGAAAGGTAGCCCACCCATTGCAAATGGCGCGCCTGTGCCAGTTCTGCGCCGATGGCCTCGATCACCGGATCGCCCGCGCGCGGTGCGACAGATGAAAGCAGATGCGTTGCGCGTGCCACAGGCAGCGGCGCGCCGGGCCATATCAGCGGCTCGATCCCGCGCGCGGCCAGAGATTTCGCGTTCTCGGCGCTGCGGGTGGTCCCGATGATCTGCCAGCGTGCTGGCAACAGCCGGTCTGCCAGCGCCTGCGCACTGTAGCCATGCCCGATGGAGAGGAGTGTTCCTGTCATGCGCCCCAATATCCATTGGCGCGCGCATAGACGCAAGGGGGGCAGGCGCATTTGCACTGGTGGGCAGGGGGCCGCGATGGCAATAAGGCAGCATACACGCCACGGAGTGCCCGCGCCATGATGCCAGACCCCATGAAATATGCGCTGATCATGCTGGCGGCGGGCATTGGTGTTCCGGTGCTGGCCGCGTTGAATGCCCAATTGGGCGCGCGCATCGGATCGCCTGCGGCCGCAGGGGCGGTGATGTTCCTGATTGCCGGGACCGCAGCTGTTCTGGTGGCGGCAGCTTTTGGACAGACCAGCGCCTTTGCCCTGATCGCAAGCCAGCCCAAACATCTGTTTCTGGCGGGTCTGCTGATTGCGTTTTATCTGCTGTCCATTTCATGGGTGGCCCCGCGGTTCGGGGTGGGCAATGCTGTCATGTTCGTGCTGGTGGGCCAGATTGTCGCCATAAGTGTGATTGATCATTTCGGCCTGTTTGGCGCGCGGGTGCGTCCGGTGGATCTGACACGCGGTCTGGGCATTGTCCTGCTTGCGATTGGGGTGATTCTGGCGCAACGCCCCCCGGCCTAAGCGCGACGCATTTGATCGGTGTCAAAGACAGGTTTTCACAAAACAGTTACATGCCATGTCAGACCCAAGCCCCAAGCAGGAGATGACAATGCCCGATGCCGCACATGCCGCCCCCGAGAGTATTTCCCAGACCCCCTCGGAGATAGAGCAGCCGCAGCAAGCGGGCGAAGACACGCGCTTGGAACAAAGCAATGTCACAGATGTGACGGCTGATCTTGCACCCGGCGTGCGGCTGAAAACCGCGCCCAAAGGACATAGCTGGAAGCCAGACCCGGCAACCCTGACGACCGAGGAAATCCGCAGGTTCTTCGAATCCGACCGCTACCCCTATCGCTACAAGATGG
The DNA here is from genome assembly GCF_001870675.1 of Roseinatronobacter thiooxidans. Taxonomy (GTDB): domain Bacteria; phylum Pseudomonadota; class Alphaproteobacteria; order Rhodobacterales; family Rhodobacteraceae; genus Roseinatronobacter; species Roseinatronobacter thiooxidans. Next base: position 88,755 of record NZ_MEHT01000009.1, read on the forward strand.
CGCGTGCCCCATATGAAGCTGAAAAGGCGCTGCTACAGGCCGAATTGCTGAAAGTGCAGAAATGGGCGATCGAGACAGGAGAGCGGTTTGTCTTTCTGTTCGAGGGGCGCGATGCAGCAGGCAAGGGCGGCACGATCAAGCGCTTCAATGAACACCTGAACCCCCGTTTCGCGCGGGTTGTGGCGCTGAACAAACCATCCGAAAAAGAGTTGGGGCAGTGGTATTTCCAGCGCTATATCGAATATCTGCCCACCTTTGGCGAAATGGTCTTCTATGACCGTTCGTGGTATAATCGCGCAGGCGTGGAGCGGGTGATGGGGTTTTGCACCCCGTCCGAGTATCTGGAATTCATGCGACAGGCGCCCGAGTTCGAGCGGATGCTGGTCCGTTCTGGCATAAAATTCTACAAATACTGGTTCTCTGTCACACCAGAGGAACAACGCCGCCGCTTCGCCTCGCGCGAGACGGACCCTTTGAAACGCTGGAAATTGTCGCCCATCGACAAAGCAAGCCTTGGCAAATGGGAAGAATATACACAGGCGAAAGAGGCGATGTTCTTCTACACCGACACGGCAGATGCGCCTTGGACGGTCATCAAATCCAAAGACAAAAAGCGCGCGCGGCTGGAATGTATGAAGCATTTTCTCTCGACCATTGATTACCCTGACAAGGATACAAGCGTGATCGGAACCCCCGATCCGCTGATCGTGGGCCGCGCAAGCCATGTTGTGTTATCGGGGGTCGAGTTGGACCACGTCATGGGGGGAAACCCCTGACGCTGCACCAACGAGAGTGGCCCGGCACTTGAAAAGCCGGGCGCTCTGCCAAGCGCGGATCACCCTTACATGATAATCAAAAGCCTGTTCGGTATTTCGATGAATGCCCGAAACAGCGCATGACATTCTGCGCATTCAAGACCGCTGATCCGTGCGCTCTCACGACGCCATTCACAATTTCCGGCTTTTCTGGTGACCCCGACAGGATTCGAACCTGTAACCTGCCCCTTAGGAGGGGGCTGCTCTATCCAGTTGAGCCACGGGGCCGCCTTGCGCCAAGCCTTTATCGTCTTTCAGCGGGGCTGTCACCCTTGGTTTGTGATGCAAGAAATCAAGTGCTTGGCCCGTGACAGATGTGGCGCTAACATAGGGCATTCATAGCCAGACAGGAATTCAGTTCGTGCCCCCTTATCTTCCCCCAGAAGCGCAACGCCCCCTGACCTTGCGCGACGTGTCCGAAGCCAGTGGTGTCAGTGAAATGACCGTCAGCAGGGTCTTGCGGAACCGCGCAGATGTGTCTGTATCGACACGCGAAAAAGTGCTCGCCGCAGCCAAGCAGCTGGGCTATGTGCCCAACAAGATCGCAGGTGCCTTGGCCAGCCAGCGGGTCAATCTGGTGGGGGTGGTGATCCCATCGCTGTCAAACATGGTCTTTCCCGAAGTATTGGGCGGTGTCTCGGCCGCGCTGGAGGATTCGGGTTTGCAGCCGGTCTTTGGTGCGACCGACTACAAGGCCGAGCGCGAAGAGAATGTCATTTATGAAATGCTGTCATGGCGGCCCTCGGGCATGATCGTGGCAGGACTGGAACACACCGAGGCGGCGCGCGCGATGCTGGCAAATTCCGGCATTCCGATTGTCGAGATCATGGATATCGATGGCGAGCCGGTTGATTCGATGGTGGGGATTTCGCACCGGCGGGCGGGCCGGGAAATGGCGCAGACCATCCTTGCCGCGGGTTACAAGAAAATCGGGTTTCTTGGCTCAAAAATGCCCGATGACCACCGCGCGCGCAAGCGGCTGGAAGGGTTCACCGAAGCCCTGAAAGAGGCAGGACAGGATCTTGCAGAAGTGGAACATTACGCGGGCGGCTCCTCCATGGCGAAGGGCCGAGAGATGACCGAATCGATCCTGACGCGGCGGCCCGATCTGGATTTTCTATATTATTCCAATGACATGATCGGGGCAGGCGGGTTGCTGTATTGTCTGGATAAAGGCTTGGATGTGCCGGGGCAGATCGGGCTTGCGGGCTTCAACGGGCTGGAATTGCTGGACGGGTTGCGCCTGCGCCTGGCAACAACCGATGCCTGCCGGCGCGAAATCGGTCTGCGCGCCGCCGAGATTGTGGCGGGCAAGAATGATGACGGCATTATCGGCGGAAAACGCATCGAATTGTCGCCCATTGTCAACCGTGGCGATACGATCCGCTAGCGCTGCCCGTCGCGCCTGATCGGCCCCATTCTGTGCCAAGCGCGCCAGCCCGACCAAGGGCTTTCCCTTGCTGCGCCATGGCGTTACATACAGGCGAACGCTTGGGATGAATGGGGCCGGACAGATGGCGATGGACAAGAATTTTGACGCGACAACCGCCGAGGCGCGCATTGTCGCCCTGTGGGACCGCGAAGGCGCATTTGCAGCAGGTGCGAACAAGCGCCGCGATGATGCCTTCAGCATCATGATCCCGCCGCCCAATGTGACCGGCAGCCTGCATATGGGCCATGCTTTCAACAACACGTTGCAAGATATTCTTGTGCGCTGGCACCGGATGCGGGGCTTCGACACGCTCTGGCAACCCGGGCAGGACCATGCAGGCATTGCCACGCAGATGGTGGTCGAACGCGAATTGGCCAAAGAGGGCAAAAAGCGTACCGATTTCACCCGCGAGGCGTTTCTTGCCAAAGTCTGGGAGTGGAAGGCGCAATCCGGCGGCACCATCATCGGGCAGTTGCAGCGCTTGGGCTGTTCTCTGGACTGGTCGCGCAATGCCTTTACCATGTCGGGCGCGCCCGGTGCCCCTTCGGGGGAAGAAGGGAATTTCCACGATGCGGTGATCAAGGTCTTTGTTGATATGTATAACAAGGGTCTGATTTATCGTGGTAAACGACTGGTCAACTGGGACCCTCATTTTGAAACTGCGATCTCTGATCTGGAAGTCGAGAATATCGAGACGGACGGGCATATGTGGCATTTCAAATACCCGCTGGCAGGTGGCGCCACCTACCGCTACATCGAGAAAGACAAGGAAGGCGCTGTAATCGTTGATGAAATGCGCGATTACATTTCCATCGCCACGACACGGCCAGAAACCATGCTGGGCGATGGCGCAGTGGCGGTTCATCCATCGGATGAACGCTATGCGCCAATCGTCGGCAAACTATGTGAAATCCCTGTTGGGCCGAAAGAACACCGCCGGTTAATCCCGATCATCACCGATGAATACCCCGACCCCTTGTTCGGCTCTGGTGCCGTGAAGATCACGGGCGCGCATGATGCCAATGACTATGGCGTGGCAAAACGCAGCGGAATTCCGATGTACCGGCTGATGGACACGCGCGCACAGATGCGCGCCGATGGTGCCGCTTACGCCGAGGCTGCCGCGATTGCGGGGGCTGTGGCGCGCGGCGAGCGGACATTGTCCGAGGCAGAGGCCGATGCGCTGAACCTTGTCCCCGACCATCTGCGCGGGCTGGACCGCTATGCCGCGCGCAAGGCGGTGATTGACGAGATCACTGCCGAAGGGCTGGCGGTGATGACTGTTGCCTCTGACCCGCGCCTTGGCGCGGCGGCTGTGAAACCCGCCCCGGCCACCGCGCCGGGGCCTCTCGGCCAAGAGGTCCCGGATCAGGTCCGGGACGCGCCTGTGCCTTTGGTCGAGGAAAAGAAGATCATGCAACCCTTTGGCGACAGATCAAAAGTTGTGATCGAGCCGATGCTGACCGACCAGTGGTTTGTCGATGCGGAGAAAGTCGTGGGGCCAGCGCTGGACGCCGTGCGTTCGGGTCGTGTGAAGATCATGCCGGAATCGGGCGAAAAGACCTATTACCACTGGCTGGAGAATATCGAGCCTTGGTGCATCTCGCGCCAGCTCTGGTGGGGGCATCAGATTCCGGTTTGGTATGACGAAGACGGAAAAATGTACTGCGCTCCGACTGAAACTGAAGCGCAAGACATGGCGCTGGGTAAAAGATTGACGCGCGACCCCGACGTTCTCGACACATGGTTCTCCTCTGGTCTCTGGCCTATTGGTACGCTGGGATGGCCGGAGCAGACGGATGAGCTGCAAAAGTATTTCCCGACCAGCGTGTTGGTCACCGGACAGGACATCCTGTTCTTCTGGGTCGCGCGCATGATGATGATGCAGCTGGCGGTGGTGGATCAAATCCCGTTCCACCATGTCTATCTGCATGGGCTGGTGCGCGATGCCAAGGGCAAGAAGATGTCCAAATCCTTGGGCAATGTCGTCGATCCTTTGGAAATCATTGACGAATATGGCGCGGATGCGTTGCGTTTCACCAACGCGGCGATGGCCAGCCTTGGAGGTGTTCTGAAACTCGACACGCAACGCATTGCGGGGTACCGGAATTTCACCACGAAACTGTGGAATGCCTGCCGCTTTGCCGAGATGAACGGGGTTTGGGAGGGGCATGCCACCCAAAGCGCGCCGCCCGCCGCGCAAGCGACTGTGAACCGCTGGATCATCGCGGAAACCGCGCGGGTGCGCGAAACCGTTGATGCGGCACTTGCCGAATATCGGTTTAACGACGCTGCCCAAGCGCTGTATGCCTTTGTCTGGGGCAAAGTGTGTGATTGGTATGTGGAATTTGCCAAGCCCCTGTTCGATGGCGAAGACGCCGCCGAGACACGCGCGACAATGGCATGGGTGCTGGACCAGTGCATGGTCCTTTTGCACCCGATGATGCCGTTTATCACGGAAGAACTCTGGGGGCTGACAGGCCAGCGCGACAAGCTGTGTGCCCATGCCGACTGGCCCGAATACGGGGCCGAGCTGGTCGATGCCGAGGCCATGCGCGAAATGCGCTGGGTGATCGGGTTGATCGAGGGGGTACGCTCTGCGCGCGCGCAATTGCGGGTGCCGGTGGGGTTGAAGCTGAACATGGTGCAGCTTGATCTGGACATGCAGGGCCGTGCGGCATTGTCGCGCAACATGGCGCTGGTGACAAAGCTTGCGCGAATCGCATCACTGGAGGAAGTCGGGAGCCTGCCCAAAGGCTCGATCACTGTGACGGTCGAAGGGGGCACGTTTGGCCTGCCGCTGGAAGGGGTGATCGACATCGCCGCCGAGCGCGACCGGCTGGAGAAGACCTGCGCCAAGGCTGAAAAGGAACTGGGCGGAATTGAGGGGCGCTTGCGCAACCCGAAATTCGTGGCCAGCGCGCCTGATGAGGTTGTGGACGAGGCGCGCGCGCGCGTGCTTGTTCTGACGGAAGAAATGGCGCGCTTGCGCGCGGCCATCACGCAACTGGACAGCGTGGCGTAACGGGGCCAGAGGGGGGCGGGCTTGCCCCCCATCGAGGGGGGACGCGCCCGCGTCGGGCCAAGCGGCCCTCCTGCCTCAGCTTAACTGTCGGGTTGGGTTGTCAGGCGGGCGGGCTGGAAATCTACGCAGATGGCGCGCATGTCCGGCAAGGTCAGCATGCTTTGGGTGCAATGGCAGTAGCTGGCATTGCCTTCCATCTCGCAATGGGTGCAGTCCGAACAGGTGCCAAAGACAGGCGCATCTCTGGCCTGCGCCAGATCTGAAATCGCCTGACCCAAGGCCTGCGCCAGCATATCCTGAGAGGTTTGCGGCAATTGCGACAGCACATGGCGCAGATCGCGCAACGGGTCATGTTGCAGCAGATCATGCCCTGCCTGCGTCACATCCAGCACCGTGCTGCGCCCGTCTGACTGGTGCGTGCGGCGCGACAACAGCCCCATCGTGACCAGCGATTTCACAGTTTGCGAGGCGGTTCCTCGCGTGGTCGCATGAAATTGCGAAAATCCCGAAGGAGTGCGCGAAAAGCGGTTGGCATGGGCGAAATAGCGCAAGGCGGTCCATTGCGCGGCGGTCAGGGCAGGGTGCGCGCCCGGTTTCTCGGCGCAATGCCCTTGGGACTGGCCCAATCGGGCCAGATACACAATCAGATCTGCAAGATCACCGCGAGGGTTTGAGCCATCCTTGTTCATACACCCCAGATAATCCTGCCACAGCGCGTTGACAAGCTTTGCTGCGAAATGATAGCGTAACGAAACTATATCGAGTCGAAACAAAAGGCACATCCCATGCACCCTCGTGACCCAAGCACCAGCCGGTTTATCCGTGATGCCATGGCCAGCGAAATGCTGGATGCGCCAACCGAACATGCGCTGGCGATTGCGTGGCGCGACAAACGCGACGAGGCCGCGTTGCACCGGCTGATCACGGCCTATGCGCGGCTCGCCATTTCGGTTGCGACACGGTTTCGCCGCTATGGTATGCCGCTGGACGATCTGATCCAGCAGGGCAATCTGGGCCTGATGCGCGCGGCCGAGAAATACGACCCCGAGAATGGCGCGCGGTTTTCCACCTATGCGGCGTGGTGGATACGCGCTTCAATGCAGGAATATGTCATGCGCAACTGGTCAGTTGTGCGCACGGCCACCAATGCATCGCAGAAAAAGCTGTTCTTTCATCTGCGCAAAACCTTGGTGAAGCTTGATGATGGCGAAATCCGGCGCGAGAATCTGAGCCAGTCTGTCGCGCGCGAATTGGATGTGCCCGAAGAGCAGGTTGAGATCATGCTTGGGCGCATGTCGGGGCAGGATTTGTCGCTGAACACCCCTCAATCGGATGGCGAGGACGGGCGCGACTGGCAGGACGCGATCGAGGATACCAGCGTTCAGACAGAGGCCCGCGTTCTGGGCGATATGGAAGCGCAGCGCCGGCGCAAGCTGCTGTATTCGGCCGTGCAGGAATTGCCAGAGCGCGAGCGCAGGATCATCACCGAGCGCCATTTGCATGACAGCCCGCGCACCTTGTCCGAAATCGGGGTGGAGCTTGGCATCTCGAAAGAGCGGGTGCGCCAGTTGGAAGAACGCGCCATGTCGCGCATCACCACCGCTGTGCGGCAAGCCGCGCATGTGGCAATTCCGGCTTGAACCGCAGCGCATGATATGCGACCGCCTGCAGCAGGGTTTACACAGGCGGTTTACGTGGCAGCGAAAAGACCAAGCAATCGAACCATCGGCTATGCGGTTTCAGCTGGTCTGGCGCTGATTATCACAGCGGCCTTGCTTGCGCCTATGTCCGGGGTGTCTGGCCCCAAAGTTACAGGGCTGGACAAGATCATCCATTTTTTCCTGTTTTTTATTCTTGTTTTACCCGCCCTTATGGTTGCGCCGCGCATCTGGGTCTGGGTCGTGCCGGTTGCCATCGTCTATGGGGGCCTTATCGAGATCATCCAGCCCTATTTCGGACGCGGGATGGAGTTTGGGGATTTCATCGCCAATACTTTGGGGGTTCTGGCGGCAGTTCCTGTGTCGCGCTGGCTGCATGCGCGCGTGTCAAAGGGGCGGCAACTGGCCAAGAATAAACGGGCCGAATGCAATTACTGACCCTGTCACGTTGAACACCAACTCGATTGCGGTGCCCCCCGGTTCGGCCTGAGAGCCAAGAAAAAACCCGGCCATCATCGCGGCATCTGGGTCCAGCGCGCCTGACTGAACCAGCATCGCATGCAACACGCGCCAATCTTGCAGCCCAAGCGAGAGGGTGCCATCCAACCCGCCGGATTCGGCGCGCTGAAGCTGGCCATGGCCCGAGACTGTAAGCGCACCCCAGTCAAGCTGCATGTCGTGGATCGTGATCTGGCGCAGCTGTGCTGTGGGCCTGTTCAGCGCAAGCGGGCCGTCAAACACAAGATCAGCATACAGCGCGCTATGGGTGATCTGTTCGGGGTGGCTGTCCATCGGGTCCAGTATGCGGCGCAGCTCGGGCGCCAGATGCAGCCCTTGGGCCGACAGGTCCAGACGGTAGCTCTCGGCCTCAGTGCTTTGCAGCGTTGCGTTCAAGCTACTTATTTCGCGCAGAAAAAATCCGGGGGTGGCCGTGGCCGAACTAACCGAAAACGCAGCCATGCTGACGCGCAGAAGATGATCGACAACAAGCTCTGTCTGCATTCCCTCTTGGGTCAGATCGATGTGAGTGCCCAGATAGCTCAGCCTGTGCTGGGGCGACACTGTCGCTTGTATCCGGTTGGGCAGATAACTGGCCGCCTCTAGCGTGATGCGGGGAACCTGCCAGCCAATCGCCAGATCGCGGCTTTGCACATGCAGGTTTTCCAATTCGGTGCGAAAGGCGAGGGGAAACCCGTGCACATGGCCCTGCTGTGCCGCGATGCGGGGCGATTGCGCAAGCATGTCGGGGCCATATCTGGTGATCAGATGCGCGGATATGGCCCAATAGCCCGCGAAAATTGCGCTGCCAAGAATACAGAGTTTCAGGATCAGACGCATGCACAGGCCCTCTCTTTCGCATTTTCAGATTTCCGTTTACATCGGAACCCGAAGGAAGGGCCAGTCACATGCATGCGCATCAGTCAATTTGGGTTTTCGGATACGGGTCTTTGATATGGGAGCCGGGCTTTGCCTTTGCCTCGCGCCAGATCGCGCGGCTGGACGGGTATAAGCGCAGCTTTTGCATGCGGTCCATCCACCATCGTGGCACAGTCGCACAGCCGGGCTTGGTGCTGGCGCTGGATGAGGGGCAGGGCGCATGCGAGGGCGTGGCCTTTGAAATTCCGGCACGGATCGCGGAAGAAAGCCTGGAGTATTTGCGCGCGCGCGAATTGATCTCGGCGGCGTATCTGGAAGCCTGCGCGCCAGTGCATCTGCGCGACGGGCGGCAGGTACAGGCGGTAACCTATGTGATCGACCGCGCACATGATCAATATTGCGCAGGGCTGTCACTGGAAGATCAGGCGCAGATCATTGCTGGTGCTGTGGGCGGGCGTGGCCCAAATAGCGAATATCTGTTCAACACTGCCGCGCATCTGGCAGAGCTTGGGCTGCGTGATGAACAACTGGACTGGCTGGCGGCGCGGGTGCGGGCGTTGCGGGGGCAATTTCCTGCGCGCTGAGTCTGGTGAATGGACCCTCGCCAACTGTCAGGCGGCGCGTGGTAGGTGTGGCGGCTGTGCGGGACATGTCAGCAGTTCGCGCGGAGTCGAGGCGCGTAGCGCCGCCGCGCATCGCCGGGCCGTCCCCCGGCACGGCGATTTGGCTTGGCTAGGCGCAAAGCCTTGATCTTACGCGGATTTGGCCAGCATAAAGCACAGTAGCAGAGGGCGCGGATCGCCGCACCACGGCCCGACGCTGCGCGGCTTGGGTCACCTTTCCAATGTCCCGCAAGCCCTCCTAACTGTCATTCACCTGCTCCGATTTACGAGCCTCCTTCAATGTCTGACAGGGTGTTTGCGTTGGGTCCGGCATTGCCGCTGGTACACATTGGCAACGCAGTGTTTCGCTGGTCAGGCAAGGGGGCCTGTATTATGGTTGGCCGAAAGTATCAGGGGGGAAGTTATGGACGATATCGTAATCTTGGGCGGCACACGCACGGCGATTGGCAGTTTCGGCGGCGGGCTTGCATCTGTGCCGCCGATTGATCTGGCGCAGATTGTCGCGCGCGACGCCATGGCGCGCGCGGGCGTAGAGGCAGGCCAGATTGGCCATGTGGTTTTTGGCACTGTTATCGCAACAGACCCGGCCGACATGTATCTGTCCCGCCGCGCCGCGATGGGGGCAGGGGTGCCCGACAGCGTGCCCGCCATGAATGTGAACCGGCTGTGCGGCTCTGGTGTGCAGGCCATCGTTTCTGGCGTGCAGGCGTTGGCGCTGGGGGATGCAGATTTTGCGCTGGTCGGCGGGGCCGAGAGCATGAGCCGCGCCCCCCATATCCTTCAAGCCGCGCGCTTTGGCACCAAGATGGGCGACACGCGCGCGGTTGACATGATGGTGGGCGCGCTGACCTGTCCATTTGGCACGGGCCATATGGGTGTCACGGCGGAAAATGTCGCCCGAGAGCATGACATCACGCGCGCGGCGCAAGATGCCTTTGCGCTGGAAAGCCAGACCCGCGCCGCGAAGGCCATTGCCGAGGGGCGCTTCAAAGACCAGATCACCCCCGTCACCCTGAAAACCCGCAAAGGCGAGGTGGTGTTTGACACGGATGAGCACCCCAAACCCACCACGCTGGACGCGCTGGCCGGTCTGCGCCCTGCATTTGAAAAGGGTGGCAGCGTGACCGCAGGCAATGCCAGCGGAATCAATGATGGCGCGGCGGCGCTGGTGCTGGCGCGCGCGGATGCGGCGGAAAAAGCGGGGCTGAAACCCCTTGCGCGCATCATAGGCTATGCCCATGCAGGTGTGCGGCCAGAGGTGATGGGCATTGGCCCTGTGCCTGCCGTGCAAGCACTCTGCGCGCGCACTGGCCTGACAGTTGACGATTTCGACGTGATCGAATCGAACGAGGCATTTGCCGCGCAAGCGCTTGCGGTCAGTGCCGCCCTTGGGCTGGACGCAAGCCGCGTCAACCCGAACGGGGGCGCTATTGCGCTGGGGCATCCGGTGGGGGCAACCGGCGCGATCATCACCATCAAGGCGCTGCATGAACTGGCCCGCACAGGGGGCAGACGCGCGCTGGTCACCATGTGCATCGGCGGCGGGCAGGGCATTGCGCTGGCGTTGGAGCGGGTCTGACCGCTGGGCAAAAGCGCAGGAACAATAAGCGAACATATTGCTTGACCCTACAGGGGCAGGCGATATGTATCGGGGCTATGTCACACCTATCCTGCCCCCCGGTTCTGGTCTGGTTCAAACGCGATCTGCGCGTGTCCGATCACCCTGCGCTGGCGGCGGCAGGCAGTCATATCCTCCCGGTCTATATTATCGAGCCGGAGTACTGGGCGCTGCCCGACACCTCGGCGCGGCAATGGGCCTTCACAGCCGAGGCATTGGAGAGCCTGCGCGCCGATCTGGCCAGTTTGGGCCAGCCCTTGATCATTCGCATGGGCGATGCGGTCACGGAACTGGCGCGCCTGTGCAAGGCGCACCGGATCACGCAGATGATCAGCCATGAAGAAACCGGCAATGGCTGGACCTATGCGCGCGACAAACGTGTGGCGGCTTGGGCGTCAGGCGCGGGGGTGCAGTGGCAGGAACTGCCGCAATCGGGCGTTATGCGCAGGCTGCGCTCTCGGGACGGGTGGCAGGGCCAGCGCAACGCCTTCATGCGCCGCGCCCCCGCAGACCCGCCGCAACCCCTTGCCCCCATTGCGCGCGAATTGCCGACATTGGAACGCCTGCCAGATGCCCGCGCGCTGCGCCTTGCGCCAGACCCGTGCCCGCACCGCCAGAACGGCAGCAGGGCCGCGGCAGAGCGCGCGATGGACTCGTTCCTGACAGTGCGCGGGGAACGTTACCGCGTGGCCATGTCCTCGCCCCTGACGGCTGAACGCGCCTGTTCGCGCCTGTCGCCCTATCTGGCGCTTGGCGTGTTGTCGGTGCGGCAGGTCGAGCAGGCGCGGCAGGCCGCGCGTGCAAGCCATCAGGGCGCACCCGACTGGAACGCGGCGCTGAACAGTTTTGCCAAGCGGCTGGCATGGCGCGATCATTTCATCCAGAAACTGGAAGATGAACCTGCAATCGAACACCGTTGCCTGCACCCCGCGCATGAAGGGCTGCGCCCCCGCGCGCCTGACCCGCTTTTATTGCAGGCATGGGAAAGGGGCGAGACAGGCATGCCCTTTGTCGATGCCTGCATGCGCTATCTGCGCGCAACAGGCTGGCTGAATTTCCGGATGCGCGCGATGCTGATGTCATTCGCCAGCTATCACCTGTGGCTGGACTGGCGCGCAACCGGCCCTGTGCTGGCAAGGCTGTTCACGGATTACGAACCGGGCATTCACTGGTCACAGGTGCAGATGCAATCTGGCACCACCGGAATCAACACGATCCGCATCTATAACCCCATCAAGCAAAGCATCGACCAAGACCCAAGCGGCCAATTCATCCGCCGCTGGGTGCCGGAACTGGCGCAAGTGCCTGCCGCGCATCTGCATATGCCCTGGACTTGGGGCGAGGGGGCGGCAAGCCTGCGCTACCCCGCGCCGGTTGTGGATATCGCGCAGGCAGGCGCGCGGGCGCGCGATGCGCTGTGGGGCTTGCGGCAGCAATCGGGGTTTCGGGATGTGGCGCAGGCGGTAGCGCATAAACACGCCTCGCGCGCGCGCGGCACAGACCGATCCAGCGCCGCGACGATGCGGCTTGCGCGGCGCAAAGCACCGCATCCAGACCAGTTGAGCCTTGATCTGTAGGCCGCCGCATAAATAACGCGAACTTCGCCCTTGACCTTCCACAAGCTGGAAGCCCCATATAGCGTGGGCAGGACAAAGGATGCAGAACAGCCATGCTAATGACGAACACCGCCCATGATCTGGAAGAACGCAGATTTCCCCTTGGAAACATGAGTTGCGCGGGCTGTGTGCGCCGTGCGGAAACCGCGCTTGCCGCGATTCCCGGTGTGTCTGATCCGTCTGTCAACCTTGCCACGCATGAAGCGCGCGTGATGATCTCGCCTTCGGTTGATATGGAGGAAGTGCGCAAAGCGATGCAGCGCGCGGGTTATCCGCTGCGTGTGTCGCAGATTGAACTGTCGCTGGAAGGAATGAGCTGCGCATCCTGCGTGCGCCGCGTCGAGGCAGCCTTGCAAGCGCAACCGGGCGTGCTGCGCGCAACTGTCAATCTGGCCACCAGCCGCGCGCAGATTGAACATATTGCAGGGCAGGGCGACCCTTTGGCGCTGGCGGCGGCGGCCAGCGCGGCGGGCTACCCTGCCACAGTTCTGGGCGACGGGGCAGAAGCCGAAGACCCCCAGATGCGCCACCACGCCGAAGCGCAGGGGCTGCGCGGCGCACTGATACTGGCGGCAGCCCTGACCTTGCCGGTGTTCATTCTGGAAATGGGCGGGCATATCGTGCCTGCCTTTCACCATTGGCTGCACCACCAGATTGGCATGCAAACCCTGTGGATCATCCAGTTTGTGCTGACAACTGCGGTGCTGGCCGGGCCGGGGCGGCGGTTCTACACCACCGGCCTGCCCGCATTGATGCGCGGCGCGCCGGATATGAACAGCCTTGTCGCTATCGGCACGCTGGCGGCATGGGCCTATTCCGTGATTGCCACATTCGCGCCCGCCCTGCTGCCCGAAACCGCCCGCGCGGTCTATTTCGAGGCGGCGGCGGTGATTGTCACGCTTATCCTGCTGGGCCGCTGGCTGGAGGCACGCGCCAAGGGCCGCACGGGTGCCGCCATCGCGCGGCTGGTGGGCATGCAACCGCGTGTGGCGCGGGTGGTGCGTGAGGGCCAGATGGTCGAGATTTCGATTGATGATCTGCGCGCGGGCGACATCGTGCAACTGCGCCCAGGAGAGCGGATACCGGCCGATGGCACGCTAAGTTCAGGCGAGGCGATTATAGATGAAAGCATGATCACCGGAGAGCCTATTCCTGTTACCAAACACGAAGGTGCCAAGGTCATCGGCGGTACGGTCAATGGCGCAGGCGCGTTTCGCATGACCGTTTCGCACACAGGGGCCGATACAGTTCTGTCGCAGATCATCCGCATGGTCGAAAGCGCGCAGGGGGCAAAGCTGCCGGTGCAGGCGCTGGTGGACAGCGTGACAATGGTGTTTGTCCCTGTCGTCATCGGGGTTGCCGTGTTGACAGTGCTGGTCTGGTTGCTGTTCGGGCCTGACCTGACATTCGCGCTGGTGGCGGGTGTGTCGGTTCTGATCATTGCCTGCCCTTGTGCCATGGGCTTGGCCACGCCCACATCTGTGATGGTGGGCACGGGACGGGCGGCGGAATTGGGCGTGTTGTTCCGCAAGGGGACTGCGCTGCAACTTCTCGACAAGGTGCAGATCGTGGCCTTTGACAAAACCGGCACCCTGACCGAAGGGCGCCCCATCCTGACCGATCTGGAAACCACGCCTGCATGGTCGAATGAAGACGCCCTGAGGCTGGCAGCCGCGATGGAGCAAACCTCGGAACACCCGATCGCGCGGGCAATTCTGACCAAGGCCGAAGAACAGGGCCTGTCCTTGCCAGAGGTTACAGGTTTCAAGTCACTTACAGGCCTTGGTGTGCGGGGCCAGATCAAGGGCCAGCAGGTTCTTTTGGGCGCGGCGCGGCTGATGGCGCAGGATGGGGTTGATATATCCCCCCTGACGGACAAGGCGCAAAGCATGGCGCAGGCGGGGCGCAGCCCGCTATACTTGGCCGTTGATGGCCAGCTTGCCGCGCTGCTGGCCGTGGCCGACAAGGCGAAACCCGGCGCGCGCGCGATGATTGCCGCGCTGAAAGCGCAAGGCGTGCGCGTGGCGATGATCTCGGGCGATGCGAAAGCGGCGGCAGAAGCCATCGGGCAGGAATTGGGAATTGACGAGATCGTGGCCGAGGTTATGCCAAAGGGCAAGGTAGACGCCCTGCAAAACCTGCGCGCAAGCGGGGGCAAGCTGGCTTTCGTGGGCGACGGAATAAATGACGCGCCCGCTTTGGCCGAGGCGGATGTGGGCATCGCCATCGGCACCGGCACCGATGTGGCCGTGGAAACTGCCGATGTGGTGCTGATTTCCGGCGCACCAGAGGCAGTGTTGACAGCACTTGGCGTTTCGCGCCAGACCATGCGCAACATCCGCCAAAACCTGTTTTGGGCCTTTGCCTATAACACGGCGCTAATCCCCGTTGCCGCCGGTGTGCTGTATCCTGCATTCGGCCTGATGCTGTCACCAATGTTGGCCGCGGGGGCTATGGCATTCAGTTCGGTTTGCGTGTTGTCCAATGCGCTGCGCTTGCGCTACATGGCACCGCACCGCTTGAAAGGAACCGCAGCATGAATATCTCGGAAGTCGGAAAGCGCGCGGGCCTGCCCCCGAAAACCATTCGTTTTTACGAAGAGATTGGCCTGATCCTGCCACGACGTGACACCAACGGCTACCGCATCTTCTCGGAATCCGACTTGCACAGGCTGGCATTTCTACGGCGTGCGCGCGCACTTGGGTTTTCTGTGCAGGAATGCCGCCAGCTTTTGGCGCTGTATAATGACGAAACCCGCGCAAGTGCGGATGTGAAAGCGCTGGCACGCGAACATATGGCGCGGATTGACAAGCAACTGGAAGAACTGGCCCAGATGCGCAGCACTTTGGCTGATCTGATAGAATCCTGTGCAGGCGACAACCGGCCTGATTGCCCCATTCTGCGCGATCTTGCACAGTAAGGGCAGGGCGGGTTTGTCCCCGCACCTGAAAGCATTTCGGCTTTTGTTAAAACACCGAAACGCTTTAGCTTTTGTCTTGCCACAATTTCTAACCGGAAAACTCTGTCAACTTTTCCTGAAATCGACTTAGGCGCTGACCAGTTCAGGGTCTTTCGCTTTTGGTTTTGCAGTCGCGGGTTTTACAGATTTTGCAACAGTGCCAACAGTTTGTTTGATAGCTTCTGCCTCGCGCGCGATATCTGCCGCGCCCTCATGCGGCAGTTTCTCGGCAAAGGCACCCAAGACGCGCAAATAGGCTTCTTGCTGCTGCTTAAACACTTTCATCCACATGACAGTGCCTTGCATCCACAATGATACCGGGTCAAACATATCCTCAACTCCCCCATGAGGCGGCGCGCTTACTGTTGCGCCACAATTTTGATGTGCTCAAAGCGCGATCGTGATGCACTTAGCATATGCTCTGCAACGGATATGTGACGCGCGTTGAAACTTACAACCCGCAACGCAAATTCGTTATCGCAATCATACGCTTGTTACAAAATTACAGGGCTAAAGGTCTGTATGTCAAAGCACCAAGAATTTGCTCGGCCTATATCCGCGCATTTGCTTATACTTTAATCAACTCTGCTGCGGAATGATCTGAATCATTATAACAAACTTCCCAGACCCCTGCGCCAAGCGGCACATGCCGCGCTTAGCGGATGATAATCTCATCGGGCCGCGCCAGCCCCAGAACAGAGCGTGCGCGTTCATCCAGCAAATCAAGGTCCAGAAAATCATCCGACAGACGCCGCGTGCGGTTCTCGACTTCGGCCAGTTCCACACGCAGCCTGTCGCGTTGGGCTTGCAGGCCGGTGATTTCAGCCTCGATCTGCACACGGTTGAACAGCCCGAACGCGCCCTGCACAGCGGCAAAGGTAAAATACAATCCCAAGACGATTGCAGTGCCAAAGTAAAACAACGGGCCAATCGCCGGTGTGCTGCGCTTCATGTCTCTGCCTGTACTGCCTTGTGCCGTTTGCGGCGCTATTTTGTTACAGTATGCCACAGGAATCCGGCGGTGGGAATCCTGTGATGGCAATTTTCACGGCCTCAGCCCAGAAAAATCCCGACAACCACCATCATCAGGCCCAGGGTCGAGATTGCCAGCGCGCCGAAATTCATGATGACGGCCTTTTGCATGCGGGCGCGCATTTCGGTGTCGTCCAACACCTGCTTGCGCAGCTTCATGACATAGACAATGCACCAGCCAAGGCCAGCGACACCGGCCAGCGAAATCGCGGCCCCGATCCAGATCAATGCGTCCATATATCGTTACTCTTTTTCAAGGGCGGCGACACCGGGCAGTGTCTTGCCTTCCATCCATTCCAGAAACGCGCCGCCCGCGGTCGAGATATAGCTAAAGCCCGCGCCGGCACCGGCCTTGTTCAGCGCGGCCACTGTGTCGCCGCCACCTGCAACCGAAGTCAGCTTGCCGTCTTGGGTCAAACGCGCGGCCTCTAGTGCTGCGGCATTGGTCGCGGCGTCGAAAGGCGCAATCTCGAATGCGCCCAAGGGGCCATTCCACACCAGCGTGCGGCATTGTGCAAACACCTCTGCAATCGCGGCCACACTGTCTGGGCCTGCGTCAAGGATCATCGCATCTGCCGGGCAGTGATCGGCTGGCAGTACCTCATGCGGGGCATGGGCGGCAAATTCGCGCGCAACCACAATATCAACCGGCAGATGCAGGGTGCACCCTGCTTCCTGCGCCTTGTCCATGATCTCGCGCGCCGTGTCGGCCATGTCGCGCTCGGCCAGAGAGGTGCCGATCTCCAGCCCCTTGGCCACCAGAAAGGTGTTTGCCATGCCGCCACCGATGATCAGGTGATCGACCTTTTTAATAAGGTTGGCCAGCAGTTCCAGCTTGCTGGACACTTTCGCCCCGCCCACCACTGCGGCAACCGGACGGGCAGGGGCCTCTAGGGCCGCTTCCAGCGCCTTGAGTTCCGCTTCCATCAGCCGCCCCGCACAGGCAGGGCGCAGATGGGCAATCCCCTCGGTCGAGGCATGGGCGCGATGCGCGGCTGAAAACGCGTCATTCACATAAAAATCGCCCAAAGCCGCCATCGAGGCTGCCAGCAATTTGTCATTCTTCTCTTCGCCCGCGTGAAAGCGCGTATTTTCCAGCAAGGCCACATCGCCTGCTTCCATCGCGCCGACAACTTTTTTGGCAGGACCGCCAATGCAATCCTCGGCAAAGGCCACAGGCTGCCCAAGCGCTGCTTCCAGCGCGGGCAGCACCACCGATAGCGACATTTCAGGCACGCGCACGCCCTTGGGGCGGCCGAAATGGGCCAGCAACACAACTTTACCCCCCGCCTTGGTAATGTGGCGGATGGTTGGGACGATCCGCGCGATCCGCGTGGCATCGGTGACGGTGCCGTTTTCAACAGGCACATTGATATCCACGCGCACCAATGCCGTTTTGCCCGCGAACTCCATGTCATCAAGTGTCTTGAACGCCATAGCACTCCACCTTTCCACCAACTCTGACGCTATGTCGCGCGAATCCATGGGCAGGGTCAATGGGCTGCGGCGTCAACAGGGGTTTTCCTGCGCGGCGCGGCACAGTAGACTGCGCGTCATTGAAGAGTACAGGAGCGCCACATGGCCGAGATCAAAGACCCCGAAAACACCATTCTGATAGAGCTGAAATCCGGCACTGTCGCAATCGAGCTGCTGCCCGATATCGCGCCGGGCCATTGCGCACGCATGAAGGAACTGGCCCGCGCCGGTGCCTATGACAATGTCGTTTTTCACCGCGTGATCGAAGGGTTCATGGCGCAGACGGGCGATGTGGCCAATGGCAACACCGAAAAAGATTTCGACATTCGTCGCGCCGGTACCGGCGGGTCGGACCTGCCAAACCTGAAGGCAGAGTTTTCGGGCGTGCCGCATGATCGGGGAACGTTGGGGGCCGCGCGCTCGCAAAATCCTGACAGCGCCAACAGCCAGTTCTTCATCAACTTTGGCGACAACCATTTCCTGAACCGCCAATACACCGTCTATGGCCGCGTGATTTCGGGGATGGAGCATGTTGACAGCATCACCCGTGGCGAGCCGCCTGCAAACCCTGACAAGATGATCAGCGTCAAGGTTGCGGCTGATGCGTGATAAAGTCATCTTCGCGGGTATCTTTGCGCTTGGCGTTGGTATTCTGGGCGCATCCTATCTGAATGTCATGAGCGTGAACGCCGACACCGCTGTTCCCGAAGATCACTCTGGCCCTGTGATGGTGATTGAAACCGCAGGCGAGGCGTCGGGCACAATGCGCATCGCGCTGCGCGACGATCTGGCACCCAATCATGTTGAACGGATTGTCACATTGGCCGAACAGGGCGCGTATGATGGCGTGGTGTTCCACCGCGTGATCGAAGGGTTCATGGCGCAGACGGGCGATGTGCAGCATGGCCGGCCTGACGGAAACCCGCGCATGTGGGGCACCGGCGCATCCGACATGCCGAATCTGGAAGCCGAATTCAACGACCAGTCGTTTGAACGTGGTGTTGTTGGCATGGCGCGTTCGCAAAGCCCTAACAGTGCGAACAGCCAGTTTTTCATCATGTTCGCGCCCGCACCACATCTGGACGGGCAATATACTGTCGTGGGTCAGCTGATCGAGGGTTATGACGTGCTGGACGCGATCAAACGCGGCACAGGCGGCAATGGCGCGGTCATTGGCGAACCTGACCGGATGGAACGCGTCACCATTGAACGCTGAACAGGAAAAAGGCCGGGGCATTTGCCCCGGCCTTTTGCTTTCGCTCTCAGATCGGCGTGCCGAGCGTCGCGGGATTACTCCTCACCAGCAGTCTCGGTAAAGCGCGCATCAATCCGTGCGGCCAATTCGGGGTCTACAGTCGCGGCTTCGCCAATGGCGATATATTCTTCAACTGTGATATCGGGCGCATCGTCAACCGCTTGCAGAATGGCTGCGTCGGCTTCCTGCACAATCGCCATTTGCTGTTCTTCGTCGGTGATACCTTCGAGTTGCGCAATATATGTCTCGCGCGTTTCAGCCACAGCAAGGGCCGCGACGATAAACGCATCTATCTTGCCGTCTTCCATCGCAATCGCTGACCCCTCTGCCTGCGCGGGGGGCTGCATCTGTGCCGCTGCCTGCGAAGCCAGAATAGGCGTCACTGCCAGACCGGCGGCAAGGATTGTCGTGCTCAGATAGCGTTTCAGTTCCATGGTATACTCCTGTTGTGGTGGCGATGTGGAAAGCTTCTCCGCGTCGCTCGCGCTACATCTAGGAATGGGACGGGGGGGATGCAAACGCACCAAGCGGAAATCCGCTTTCTTATAATGGCTTAGGCGACGATCCTGCCATAGGCGCGCAGGATTTAGCGCCCCAACTCCTTGATTCCGCGCGAAAGCCCTTCAAGGGTCATGGGCACCATGCGCCCCTCAAAGATCTGTGAAATCATACCGATTGACTGGGTGTAGCGCCAATGCGGCTCTGGCGTCGGGTTGATCCATAAATGGTCGGGCCACTGGCTGCGCGCGCGCTGCAACCAGACCTCGCCCGGCTCCTCGTTCCAGTGTTCATTCGCGCCACCGGGGATTTTCACCTCATAGGGGGACATGGCGGCGTCGCCCACAAAAATACATTTCCAGTCGCTGCCATAGGTGCGCAGCACGTCCCATGTGGGCATGCGTTCGGTCCAGCGGCGCGCATTGTCGCGCCAGACGAATTCATACAGGCAATTGTGAAAATAGAAATGTTCCAGATGCTTGAATTCGGATTTGGCGGCACTGAACAGTTCTTCAACGGCGCGGATATGGTCATCCATAGACCCGCCAATATCCAGCAATAGCAAGACCTTGACAGCGTTTCTTCGCTCTGGCCGCGTGCGGACATCCAGCCAGCCCTGCTCGGCGGTAGAGCGGATCGTTCCATCCAGATCCAGTTCTTCATGCGCGCCGTCCCGCGCCCATTTGCGCAGGCGTTTCAGCGCCACCTTGATGTTGCGCGTGCCCAACTCGACCGAGTCATCAAGGTTGCGAAACTCGCGCTTGTCCCAAACCTTGACCGCGCGGCGATGGCGCGAGTCTTCCTGCCCGATCCGCACGCCTTCGGGGTTGTAGCCATAGGCCCCGAAGGGTGAGGTGCCTGCCGTGCCGACCCATTTATTGCCGCCCTGATGGCGGCCTTTCTGCTCTTCCAGCCGCTGTTTCAGCGTTTCCATCAGCTTGTCAAAGCCGCCCATCGCCTTGATCGCATCGCGTTCTTCGGCGCTCAGGTGCTTTTCGGCCATTTTCTCCAGCCAGTCGCGCGGCAGATCGACAGCATTCAGAACCTGCTCCAGCGTCAGCGCCTCCATCCCCTGAAAGCTGTGCGCGAAGGCGCGGTCAAAGCGGTCAAGATGGCGTTCATCCTTCACCATTGTCATGCGCGCAAGGTGGTAGAACCCGTCTACATCATATGTGACCAACCCCGCCTGCACCCCTTCCAGAAAGGCCAGAAACTCGCGCAGCGAGACAGGCACGGCATGATCGCGCAAAGACTGGAAGAAGTTTAAAAACATGGGCTTAGAACATCTTTTCAACACCAATCGTGACGAATAACCCGACCAGCCCGCCGATGATTGCGCCCACGATACTGTATTGCGCGATATCCTTGCGGTCGCCGCCCCTTTGTTTCGCATTTCGTGCGCCCCAAAGCGCGCCAATTCCCATGCCAAGAATGACAATCATGCTTTTTATCCCTGTTCTAGCGCTGGATCAGCGCTGCAATTTCATCGCGCCTGCTCTCGGCCTCTTGTTCGGACCCGAAGCCGAACAAGGCAAAGGGCAGGGCGTCACGGCGCAGCTCTTCTGCCTCTGCGATGCGCCCCATACGCTCTAGCGCTTGTGCGCGCAACAGCATGAGCGAGGACAGCAGCGCCCCATTCTCGCTGCGGCGGGCAGGTTCCATGGCGTTATCGGTCAGGCGCAAGACGATGGCATATTGCCCCGCAGCCAAAGCCTGCGCTGCAAGTTGCAATTCGACATGGGCGCGCGGCACCTCTCCGCCCGGGCGTGTGGCATAAAGCGCGGCGGCGCTGATAAGCGCATCCAGCGCCTCTTCGCCCTGATCGGGCGGCGCAAACCGCGCGGCCAGAAACAGGCTGAAAGCAAGGCGCTCATCCTGCCAACCTTCTTCCAAAGCAATCCGAAGGGCGGCTTGTGCAAATGCGAAACTGCGCCGCCGGGTCGAG
Organism: Roseinatronobacter thiooxidans; assembly: GCF_001870675.1. Lineage (GTDB taxonomy): Bacteria > Pseudomonadota > Alphaproteobacteria > Rhodobacterales > Rhodobacteraceae > Roseinatronobacter > Roseinatronobacter thiooxidans. The sequence continues at coordinate 110,084 of NZ_MEHT01000009.1, forward strand.
GCCCCGAGCGCATTCTCTATCATGTCCGTCCATGCGCGCGGTGTGGGGATCGGGTCCAGCGGCATGGAGCGGCCCATACTGCCGCGCGGGTTCAGCTGTGCAAGGATGGCAGGCAGGCGTGCGCCCACTTCTGCGCGCGACATGCCAGACCGCAAGGACGCGTGATTCCAGACCTTTAACACCAGCATGTCAAACCCTGTCAGGGCGGTTTGGAAATTATCGTCATTCATGACCGTTTCGCCAATGCGATACAGATCATTCAGCGGGCCAAGCGCTTGGGCGACTTCCTCATGCAGGCAATCGCGCATCTCTTGCACTGTTGAATCGGCGGGCGCGACCACAAGCGCTGTCTCGCGTTCGGCAATCTCTGTCCAGTCCAGATGCGGCCCACGCGGGGCGGCGCGGAATTCGGCCCATGTGGCGACATTGGGCAGCACGAAGCAAGACGCCTCTGGCACCAGCCTGCGCATGGTCGCGCGCGGCACAAATTCCACCGTTATCTGCGCCGGGCCAGACACGCGCCGCAAGTCCAGTCCCGCTTCGCTGCGCAAACGCGCAATCAGACGGTCCATCTCGATTTCGGCAAGGGGCGGAATCTGCCCTGTCAGGCGCAGCGCAACAGGCCCCTCAAAACGAGAGAATTGCGCGATCTCGCGCCCCGATTCCAACCGGAAGCCAAGTTCAAGAATATCCTGCGCAATCTGGGCGTTGCTGCGCGTTGTGGCATAGGGGCGCGGGGGGCCAAACAGCGCGGCAGAACTGATGGCGCGCGATTGAACCGACAGATCAACCTGCGGGCCAGTGGCGGGCATTGCACAGGCCGACAGCGCCATCATCGCGGCAAGAGATGATGCCAACCTCATTGCGGGCGCGCATATTTTATGAACGGGGTCAAAACGCCGATTTTGTCATACAGCTTGCGTGCGGTGGTGTTGAAATCCTGCGTGGTCCAATACACGCCCGAGATATTGCGCGCATCGGCGGCGGCATAGACCGCCTCGATCAGCGCGCGCCCCGCGCCCTGTCCGCGCGCCTGTTCGCTGGTATAGAGGTCTTGCAAATAGCAAATCCCCTCTGGCCGCCAGCAATGGGCATGGAACAGGAAATGCACCAAACCGACAGGTTTGCCACCGAGACATGCCAGAAAACCGCTGGGGCTGTGGACATCCTGTGAAAGCAGCGCCTTGAAGGTTGCGTCATAGACCGATTGCGGCAGGCTTGACTGGTAAAACTCCAGATAGCCTGTCCACAATTTCGCCCATTCTTCTTTATCTTCTGCGCGCAACGTCCTGATTTCCAATGTCATATTACCGAACCTGACGCCGCGCCATAAACGCCAGCCGCTCGAACAAATGTACATCCTGTTCATTCTTCAACAGCGCGCCATGCAGTTTGGGCAGCGCATTGGGGCCATCGCGTTTCAAATCTTCCGCGCTCAGGTCTTCGGCCAGCAACAGCTTCAGCCAGTCCAGCACTTCCGAGGTAGAGGGTTTTTTCTTCAACCCCGGCGTTTCGCGCACTTCGTTGAATTGCGTCAGGGCGGCTGTCAGCAAAGCGGGCTTGATGCCGGGAAAATGAACCTCGACAATGGCTTTCAGCGTTTCCGTGTCGGGAAAGCGAATATAGTGGAAAAAACACCGCCGCAAAAACGCATCGGGCAGGTCTTTTTCGTTATTCGAGGTGATAATGACAATCGGGCGCTGCTTGGCGCGGATCGTCTCGCCCGTCTCGTAGACAAAAAACTCCATCCGATCAAGCTCTTGCAGCAGGTCGTTGGGAAATTCGATATCTGCCTTGTCGATCTCGTCGATCAACAGAACCACGCGCCCCTCTGCCTCGAACGCCTGCCACAGCTTGCCCTTGCGGATGTAGTTTTTCACATCATTGACGCGCGCATCGCCCAACTGGCTGTCACGCAGGCGCGAGACGGCATCATATTCATACAGCCCCTGTTGCGCGCGGGTGGTGGATTTGATCGACCATTCGATCATCGGCAAACCCAATGAGGCGGAGACCTGCATCGCCAATTCTGTCTTGCCAGTGCCCGGCTCGCCCTTGACCAGCAGCGGGCGTTGCAGGGTAACCGCCGCGTTCACTGCAATCTGAAGATCATCACTCGCAATATATCTGTCGGTAGAGGTGAACCGCATTCTGTTCCTGCCCTGCTGATTGCCTGCGCGCCAAACTCTGCACGTTTTCCGGCAGTTTAGCGGTTGGGTGTTACCACGACAAGACAACTTCCTGCGCGCATGCATCCTATGGTGGCGGGAATCCGCGAAAGAGCGTGACAATCTCGAATGCATCCGCTATCCGACCCGCGAGGGTGCGGAATATAGGTGAATCAAAATGAGTAACCTCGACACTTATGATCCGGCTGACATTGAGGAGCGGGGCATGAAACCAGAGACTTTCCTACCGGAAGATTACCGACCAGCGGAAGATGAACCCTTCATGAATGACTTGCAGCTGGAATATTTCCGGCGCAAGCTGACCGTCTGGAAAGAAGATATCATGAAAGGCAGTCAGGAAACGCTGGCAGAGCTTGCAAATTCCAGCAGAAATATCCCTGACGTGGCCGACCGTGCATCGGAAGAGACAGATCGCGCATTGGAATTGCGCACACGCGACCGGCAGCGCAAACTGATTTCCAAGATCGACGCGGCATTACGGCGCATTGAAAATGGTGAATTCGGCTATTGCGAAGCCACCGGAGAGCGTATTTCGCTGAAACGTCTGGATGCGCACCCGATCGCCACGATGACGCTGCAAGCGCAAGAATCGCATGAACGCAACGAACGTGTCCACCGCGACGACTAAATGTCGCGCGGGCCGGACCTTGATCAGCCACGACAGACACCGGATGCTGCATAGCATCCGGTGTTTTCAATTTCAGGAGATGTGATGCAGCTTGCAGGGCTAGAGGTGCTGGTCATTGGGGGCGGGGTTGCGGGGCTGGCCGTTTCGGCAGCACTGCACCAGCGCGGGGCGTCGGTGCTTTTGCTGGAACAGGCGGCAGGGCTGCTGGAAGTGGGCGCGGGTGTGCAAATCAGCCCCAATGGCGCGCGGGTGATCCAAGCCTTGGGGCAGGGCGCTGCCCTGTCAGATATGGCACTGCGCAGTAATGCCGTGATCTTGCGCGCCGCGCGCGAGGGCCGCGAGGTGGTGCGCTTGAACCTGCCCCAATCCGGGCCGGGGTTTCACCTGATCCACCGCGCGGACCTTATCTCGGTTTTGCATGGGGCCTGCGCGGGGGTCGAGACGCGGTTTGTCGCGCATGTGGCAGATGTAAAGCCTGACGGGGCGCGCCCGCGCGTCACGCTGGACGGGGGCGAGGTGCTCTCGGCGGATCTGGTTATCGGCGCGGATGGGCTGCATTCCGTGTTGCGCCCCGCTTTGCAGGACGGCCCGCCCACACCCCCGTTTTTCACCGGACAAGTGGCATGGCGCGCCCTTATTCCCTGCACACCAGCCGAGCCGCCGCAGGCGCAGGTTTTCATGGGGCCGGGGCGGCACTTGGTCAGCTATCCGCTGCGCGGGGGCACAATGCGCAATATCGTGGCTGTGGAGGAACGCAAGGAATGGGCGCAAGAAGGCTGGAACCACCCCGATGACCCCAACCATCTGCGACAGGCTTTTGCAGGCTTTGGCGGGCCGGTGCCAGACTGGCTGGCGCAGGTGGACAAGGTGTTTCTCTGGGGGCTGTTCCGGCACAAGGTTGCCACGCATTGGCACAAAGGGGCCTGCGCCATATTGGGCGATGCCGCCCACCCGACCTTGCCTTTCATGGCGCAAGGCGCAAATATGGCGCTGGAAGATGCCTATGTTCTGGCGCGCGAGCTGGCGCGGGGGCAAACCATATCTGCGGGGCTGGCTGCCTATCAGGCCGCGCGCCGCAACCGCGTGCTTCGCGTGGTAGAGGCAGCAAACCGCAACGCGCGCAACTACCATCTGCGCCCGCCACTGGCACCGCTTGCGCATCTGGCGCTGCGCATGTCGGGCAAGGTGATCCCGGATGCGCCCTTGCGGCAATTTGGCTGGATTTATGATCATAATGTCACGGAGGCGTGATAGGGCATGATTTTGTGTCGCAGACACACCAAGTAGAGAGCTGGCATAGACAAGGCGCGCAAGGCATGGATGCAGATCAAACAATGCGGCTGATATATCTGGGCGTCTGGGGCACAGTTCTGGTCAGCTATTTCCTGATCGCCCGCACGCAAGGGATTGGCCAAAGCCTGCGCCAGTTGCTTCTATGGGGGCTGATCTTCGTTGGCGTGGCCGCAGGATACGGGCTTTGGCAGGATGTGACCCAGCAAAACGATGTCGTTGTCACGGGCGAGGGGGCAGTTGTGTTGCGCGCGGGGCGCAACGGGCATTTCAATCTGGACCTGCAAGTGAATGGCACGCCTGTGCAATTCATCATCGATACAGGCGCGTCCGATCTTGTCTTGTCGCAGGAAGATGCCGCGCGTGTCGGGCTTGACCCGCAAAGCCTGCCATATCTGGGGCAGGCCCGCACTGCGAACGGAATTGTCGGTCTGGCCCGTGTCACCCTGAACGAAGTGGCGCTGCTGCATGAAGGGTTGGAAATCCGCGACAGCAACGTGCCCGCCTTCGTCAATGAGGGCGAGTTGGACATCTCGCTTCTGGGCATGGGCTATCTGCGCCGCTATGCGCGCATCGCAATCGAAGGCGACCGGCTTATCCTTGAACGCTAGGCCGCGCGCGCCATTCAAAACAAGGGGTACGATCCCCGCCATTCCCCTTGTCTGACCGCCACACCAGCGCTAGGACAGGGTAAACGCCAGACAAAGGACCGCGCATATGCCTGAAGACCTGATCAACTCCTACCTGACCGGCCCGGACGAACAGGGGCGTTTCGGGATTTACGGCGGGCGTTTCGTGTCCGAGACATTGATGCCGCTGATCCTGGAGTTGGACGCGGAATACGAGCGCGCCAAGACGGATGCCGCGTTCTGGGCGCAGATGGATGATCTGTGGAAGCATTATGTCGGCCGCCCCTCACCGCTATATTTCGCCGAACGCCTGACAGAGCATTGTGGCGGCGCGAAAATCTATATGAAGCGGGACGAGTTGAACCACACTGGCGCGCATAAGATCAACAATGTGCTTGGCCAGATCCTGCTGGCCATGCGCATGGGCAAGACGCGGATTATCGCAGAAACCGGGGCAGGGCAGCATGGTGTTGCAACCGCCACTGTCTGCGCGCGCTTCGGGCTGAAATGCATCGTTTATATGGGTGCCCATGACGTGGAACGTCAGGCCCCCAATGTGTTCCGCATGAAATTGTTGGGTGCCGAAGTGGTGCCGGTGAAATCTGGCCGTGGCACATTGAAAGACGCGATGAATGACGCGCTGCGCGACTGGGTCACAAATGTGCGCGACACATTCTATTGCATCGGCACTGTCGCAGGCCCACACCCCTATCCGGCCATGGTGCGCGATTTCCAGTCGATCATCGGCAAGGAAACCCGCGAACAGATGATGGAGCGCGAAGGCCGTCTGCCAGACACGCTGATCGCGGCCATCGGCGGTGGGTCGAACGCGATGGGGCTGTTTTACCCCTTCCTGGACGATGCCGATGTCTCTATCATCGGGGTCGAGGCTGGCGGCAAAGGCGTAGATGACCGGATGGAGCATTGCGCCAGCCTGACCGGCGGCAGGCCCGGCGTGCTGCATGGCAACCGCACCTATCTGTTGCAAGACGAAGACGGCCAGATTCTGGAAGGGCATTCCATTTCTGCGGGTCTGGATTACCCCGGTATTGGCCCTGAACATGCATGGCTGAAAGATATGGGGCGTGTCGAGTATGTCTCGATCACTGATGACGAAGCCTTGGCCGCATTCCAGACCTGCTGTGCGCTGGAAGGAATCATCCCAGCGCTAGAGCCAAGCCATGCCTTGGCGCATGTGTTGAAGATTGCACCCAAATTGCCTGCCGATCATTTGCTGGTCATGAATATGTGCGGGCGCGGCGACAAGGACATTTTCACTGTCGCAAAGCATCTGGGCTTTGAAATGAAGGTATAAACTCAGGTTTATGCCTGCGAAATAAACACAATTCCGATAGATTTTCCGGCGTGTTGCCTGTAGCGATAACAGTGCGGCGGTTCAGAAATTACGCTGAATCGCCCGAGTGTGTGAGGTAACGCGTTTAATCGGTTCAAGCTGCATTTTCAGCTTGTGCGTTCGGAAATTTGGAAATGGGTAACGGGTTATAAGTTTTTTTGTGAGACATTCCGAATTGTCCTGCGCAGGACATGCTTCGCCGAATTGATCTGCGGAACATGTCTTTGGCCGGGGTCTAGTGTGTAATAAGTATCGTGAGTCTGGCGCATCCTGCTTATTGATCGGCAGGATGCGCCATGTCTTTCCGCTTTGGGAAGGCGCTATAAGGGGCCAATCCATGGGGCGGTGCACGCGTTATTTCACAATTTTTGCCTTGTATTGTCTTGTCTCGGCCCCTGCGCTGCATGCCTCGGAGCACCGCATCACACCAGAGATGATCACGCTTGCCCTGACACAGCAAGGCTATGAAATCATGTCCGAAACACGCACCTTGCTGCGGCGCGTGCGCTTTGTCGCCTATCGCGGACTGATCTGGAGAGAGATCGTTCTTGACATGTCAACAGGTCAGATCATCCGCGATTATGCTGTAGAATTCAGCCCAACCAGCCCGCCTGCGCCAAGGCAGGACGAAATGCCGCGCGGTGGCACCATGCTGCCTGACCCGTACTTGCCGCATCTGAGTAATTAAGATGGCTTACCGCTGCCCGATACCCGCTTGCTCTGCCGCCCGGATACGCCTTGAAAAGGGGGCCGTGTGAAACTCAAGCGCGTCATTTTGCTGATGGTTCTGGTGCAGGCCCTTGGGGCGCTGTTTTTCATTGGCGACATCGGCTTGACCATTCTGGGGATCGAGCGCGAGCCAATCGCATGGGAGTTGCGAGAGGCTGTTGAAATCGGCGCGGCGATTGCGCTTCTGATCGGGCTTGTCATGTCCGGTGTGCTTTTGCTGCAATCGCAACGCAGGCTTGGCAAGGCCGAAGCGCGGCTGCAACGGGCCTCTAGCGATTTCATGGAAGTGGTGGAAGACAGTTTTTCCAGCTGGAACCTGACCCCCGCAGAACGCGATGTCGCGTTTTTTGTGCTCAAGGGGTTTTCCACACAGGAAATTGCAGGATTTCGCAAAACATCCGAAGGAACAGTCAAAGCCCAGACCAATGCCATCTATCGCAAGGCAGGGGTCAGCGGGCGTGGCCAGTTGATGAGTGTGTTTATCGACGATCTGCTGGCAGAAACCCGCGACCCTGCGGGCGCAGACAGTATGAAAGCCTGATTGCGCGCTAATCCAGATCGGCGGCGTAGCGCTTCAAAACCTCCATCGGCACCAGATCCAACGCGCGTTGATGCGTGCTTTGCAACAACACACGCGGCGCAACCCCTTCATGGTGGGCCTGAAGAAAACGCGCCGCGCACAGGCACCATTGATCGCCGGATTTCAACCCGGCAAAACCGTATTCAGGGCGCGGCGTTGACAAATCATTTCCCAGATACTTTGAAAACGCCAGAAATTCATCTGTCATCAGCGCGCAAACCGTGTGGCTGCCTGTGTCTTCCAAGCAAGTGTCGCAAGATCCGTTGCGGAAGAAACCTGTCATCGGGTCGCGCGAACAGCTTGTCAATCTACCACCCAGTACATTTACCGACGGCTCGATATTCCTGTCCATCTTGTCCCTCGCATGGCTATTTCAGCGACAGTTAACCTATACTGACCTTAAATCCAGTCATGAAGCTGCGCGAAGCGTCCGGCCTTGGCCAAAACCCGCACAAATATGAAAATTCATCGGAATTTATCCATCAGTTTTTGCAAGGGGCTGCGTGTATCCTCAAGCGCGGGTGCGGCGGGTGCTGGTGGTGAGGCAGGTTTCGCGGGTTTCGGGGCAGGGGGCGCGGATACGCGCGCAGGCGCCATGCGCAGCGCCACTGCATTGCTGAACCGCGCGCCATCCCCCGCAGCCAGCGCCTCGGCCCCGTCCGCAATGCCGCGCATCAGGTCGTCCAGCCACGCCTGATCGGATTTTGCGAAATCCGACAACACATAGGGGGCAACGCGGTCCTTGTGGCCCGGATGGCCAATGCCCAGACGCACCCGCGCATAATCCGGCCCCAGATGCGCATGGATCGAGCGCAGACCATTATGGCCTGCATGCCCGCCACCCTGTTTCAGCCGTATCTTGCCCGGCGCAAGGTCCAGTTCGTCATGGAAAACCACAATATCGGCGGGGTCCAGCTGGTAAAAACGCATCGCCTCGCCCACAGCCTGACCGGACAGGTTCATAAAGGTCATGGGCTTGAGAAGGGCGATTTTGTGGCTGCCCAGCCGTCCCTGGCTGATCTCGGCTTGGAATTTACCTTGCCACGGGCCAAAGCCATGTTCCGAAGCGATCCGGTCCAGCGCCATAAAGCCGATATTGTGACGATTGGCCGCGTATTTCGCCCCCGGATTGCCAAGACCCACAAAAAGTTTCATGTCACCCTCCGTTCATATTTGGGCGCACAGTAGTGAAACCCGCAGAAAGTGAAAAGCGGTTGCTTGCACCTGTCAAGGCGCGGGTTAGACTGCGCGCATCACAGTGCAGGGGGCAAAATGTATCTGACAATCAACCGCTTCAAAGTGCGGCCCGGACAGGAAGCCGCATTCGAGGAGATATGGACTTCGCGCGAAAGCAAACTGCCCGAACTGGACGGGTTTGTTGAATTCCACCTGTTCCGCGGGGCCAGCACGGAAGAGGCGACGATCTATCTGTCGCATACCACATGGCGCGACAAGGCCGCGTTTGACGGTTGGGCCAAATCCCAGAATTTTCGCGGCTCGCATAAAGGTGTGCGCGCGCATTCCAACATTTATCTGGGGCCGCCAGAGCTGGAAATCTACGATTCTGTCCAGTGCATATCGGGCAAGCCGCAGTCGGGGTAGGGCGCATAGGAACGGGGCGCCCCGAAGGGCGCCCCGTTAAAAACCAACTTTGGCAGCGCTTATTCTTCAGCGGCCTCGGCGTCGTCATCATTATCGGCAGCAACAAGCGCGCGCGGTGCGGCGATATTGGCGATAACGAAATCACGGTCGATTGTGGGTTTCGTGCCTTCGGGCAGCGTGATTGCAGAGATGGTGATCGTATCCCCAATCTTGCGGCCTTCAAGATCAAGCACCAGCTTTTCAGGGATTTCACCTGCCAGCACGTTCAATTCAACCTCGGGGCGCACCACGGTCAATGTGCCACCGCGCTTGATACCAACGCATTTGTCTGCATTGATGAACTCAACCGGAATAAACAGGTTGATCCGGCTTGTCCGGCGCAGGCGCATCAGGTCCACATGCGTGGGCAGGCCCTTGACGACATCGCGCTGAACGCCACGGCAGATCACGCGCACATCTTCCTGACCTTCAACTTTCAGGTTGAACAGCGTCGACAGGAAACGGCCTGCTTTCAGCTTTGCAATCAGGTAGTTGTATTTGAAGTTCACAGGCAGAGGCTCTGCGCCGCCGCCATAAACAATACCGGGTACGAGATGCTCACGACGAGCTTGACGAGCGGCCCCCTTGCCTGTCCCCGTCCGTACCTCGGCCTCAAGATCCGGGATCTCACCAGCCATATTCGTGTTCCTTTTCACAAGATCAAAAGCCCGCCTCCAAGGGTGCGGGCTGAAAGTAGGGGCGCTATAGGCGAGATTGGCCTGTTTGGAAAGGGCAAAAGCAACGCAACAGGGGTTACAGCCATATAGATACAAATAACCCATAATCAGTATTATGTTAAATATATACCTATGTGGCCCGCTGCCTTGCGACTTTTATACCAAGGCGCTATCAGACCTGCGAGACACATTATTAAGGTATGGCCCAATGATCCCGCGTTATTCCCGCCCTGATATGGTTGCAATCTGGTCGCCAGAAACAAAGTTCCGCATCTGGTACGAGATTGAGGCCCATGCCTGCGACGCGCAAGCCCAGCTTGGCGTTATCCCGACCGAAAGCGCCGCTGCGGTCTGGAAAGCCAAGGATGTGGAATTTGATGTCGCGCGCATTGACGAGATCGAGGCCGTCACCAAACATGACGTCATCGCCTTTCTGACGCATCTGGCAGAGATTATCGGCAATGACGAAGCGCGCTTTGTGCATCAGGGCATGACCAGTTCCGACGTGCTGGACACCACATTCAATGTGCAGCTTGTGCGCGCCTCGGATTTGTTGCTGGCCGATATGGATGCGCTATTGGCCGCGCTGGAACGCCGCGCGATGGAACATAAATTCACCATCCGCATGGGACGCAGCCACGGCATACATGCCGAACCCACCACCATGGGCCTGACCTTTGCGCGCTTCTATGCCGAAATGAAGCGCAACCGCGACCGTCTGGCCGCTGCCCGCACAGAGATTGCGACAGGTGCGATTTCGGGTGCAGTTGGCACATTTGCCAATATCGACCCCTTTGTTGAAGCGCATGTCTGCGCGCAGATGGGCTTGCAGGCAGAACCGATCAGCACACAAGTCATTCCGCGCGACCGCCATGCCATGTTCTTTGCCACGCTGGGCGTGATCGCATCGAGCGTTGAGAATATTTCCATTGAAATCAGGCATATGCAGCGCACAGAGGTGCTAGAGGCTGAAGAGTTTTTCTCAAAGGGTCAAAAAGGCTCTAGCGCGATGCCGCATAAACGTAACCCTGTTCTGACTGAAAACCTGACAGGTCTGGCGCGGCTGGTGCGTATGGCCGTCATCCCCGCGATGGAGAATGTCGCACTTTGGCATGAACGCGACATCTCGCATTCCTCGGTCGAGCGGATGATCGGCCCCGACGCCACTGTCACGCTGGATTTCGCGCTTGCCCGTCTGACAGGTGTGATCGACAAACTGGTGGTCTATCCTGACAATATGATTGCGAATATGAACAAGTTTCGCGGCTTGATCCATTCGCAACGCGTGCTTCTGGCCCTGACGCAAGCCGGTGTCAGCCGTGAAGCCGCCTATGCGCTGGTGCAGCGCAATGCGATGAAGGTCTGGGAACAAGGCTGTGATTTTCTGGAAGAATTGCTGGCCGATGCCGAGGTGCGCGCCGCCATGAGCGAAGACGAGCTGCGCTCAAAATTTGACCTTGAGTATCACACAAAGCATGTCGAGACGATTTTCGGGCGGGTTTTTGACGGAAAATAACGCAAACGGCGTTGATTTCGCAAGAATCGTGCTACTGTCAGTCTCACAGCAAAAGGAGACTGACATGAAACTGAAAATCACTCTTGCTGCCGTGGCACTAAGCTTAAGCCCTGCCCTTGCCTCGGCCATGTGTTCCAGCATGAAACCCGCACAGACCGCGTCGGCCTGTGCCGAAGGTCAGGTGTGGGACGCCGCGACATCTGTCTGCGTCGAACCTGTCAGCAGTTAAGCCATAGAAGGTGACTGACAAGCGCCCCTTATCGGGGCGCTTTTTTCTGCGCGGTGCGTAAACGCTTTTTTGAGGGATCTGGCGCTAAGCTGGTGTCTGAAGTTCACGCAACGCAGAAACACCTTTATGACCAACCAACAGCCTGACACCCGGCCTGTGCCTTTGCCGCGCGCCATGGAACCTGTGCGCCCCCCGCTCTCGCCGCAGCGCGCCTTGCCAGCCGAGACTGCGCGCGCCCGGATTGACCATCTGACAGGCGCGCAAAAAGCGGCCATTGTCGTGCGCGCCCTGCTTGCATCTGGTGCAGATATTCCCTTGGCCAGCCTGCCACATGACATGCAAGCGGAACTGACCCAAACCTTGGGGCGCATGCGCCTTGTCGATCGCGCCACCATGAATGCCGTAGTTGAAGAGTTTATCGACACGCTGGGTCAGGTCGGGCTGTCCTTTCCTGAAAATCTGGACGCGGCCTTGTCGCTGGTCGAAGACAAGCTGGACCAGAAAACAGCAAGGCAACTTCGGGCCATGTCACGCGGCGGGGGGCTGGATGACACATGGATGGTGCTTGAAATGGCGCCAGACGAGATATTACTTGGCGTCTTGCAACAGGAATCGCAGGTTGTGGCGGCGGTGTTACTGTCAAAGCTCAGCATCGACAAGGCCGCGCGCCTGCTTACACAGCTTGGCCCCGAACTGGCGCAATCGCTGGCCTTGGGAATTGCGCGCACCGAAACGATTGGCCCCGATACGGTGGCGCGGATCGGGGCCACATTGGCAGATCAGATCAGCGCCACCCCCCTGCGCGCCTTTGTCGACCCGCCCAAGAAACGCGTGGGTGAAATACTGAACTCTTCCACACCCGAGATGCGCGATTCGCTGCTGCAAGGTCTGGAATCCGCAGACAGGGTGTTTGCCAGCGATGTGCGCAAATCGATCTTCACCTTTACCGATATTGCCGCGAGGGTGCAGGCGCGCGACGTGCCCGCGCTGATGCGCAGCGTAGATGACGCAGATATGTTGCTGATCATGGCATACAAGGCCGATGCCGACGCAAGCAGCATCGCATTTCTGCTGGAAAACATGTCCAAACGGGCAGCGCAGACCTTGCAAGATGACGCAAGCACCCTGCCCGCCCCCTCAGCGCAAGACTATGGCGCGGCCGCCAACCGCGTTGCGGCGGCTGTGCGCGCGCTGGTGGATGCAGAGAAAATCAGCCTGAAACCCGCCGAGGATTAAACCGCCCTGCCCCGCCTGCAAAACCGTGTGGCCGCGCTGCCAAGGGGCAAAGTCCCCGCCATTATTCCAAAACGATTTCGCCCTTGAGATGCCATAGTCGGCACCTATTGCGTTTCACATCATGCGGCGCGCTTGAAAAACCGCGCCCGCGCGGACAGGATATGCCATAGTGACAGGGCCAGAGGAAAAAATGATCAAAACCATTTCAACACATCCGATCGAGGGGCAAAAACCCGGCACTTCGGGGTTGCGCAAGAAAACCCGCGTTTTCATGGCCCCCCGCTATCTGGAAAATTTTATTCAAAGCATTTGGAACGGCATTGGTGGCGTGCAGGGCAAGATGCTGGTGATCGGCGGCGATGGGCGGTTTTTCAATGCCGAAGCTGTGCAGGTCATCGTGAAAATGGCCATCGCGGCGCGTGCCGCTAAGGTGGTCATCGGCCAGAACGGGTTGCTGTCGACGCCCGCCGCCTCTCACCTGATCCGGCTGCGCGGCGCGGATGGCGGGGTTATCCTGTCGGCCAGCCACAATCCCGGTGGGGAAGACGGCGATTTCGGGGTCAAGTTCAACACGGCCAATGGCGGCCCCGCCCCGGAATCGGTGACAGACGCCATTTTTGCCGCCACAACCACATTGACCGCGTATCAGATAGCCGAGATCGCAGATATTGACCTGTCCACTTTGGGGACTGTGCAGCTATTGGAAACGCAAGTTGAGGTGGTTGATCCGGTTGCGGATTATGCCACGCTGATGGAACAGTTGTTCGATTTCGATGCCATCCGCGCGTTGATCGCGGGCGGGTTTCGGCTGCGTTTTGACGCCATGCATGCTGTCACTGGCCCTTATGCGCATGAAATTCTGGTAACCCGTCTTGGCGCACCCGCCGACAGCGTGTTGAACGCAACCCCCCTGCCCGATTTTGGCGGCGGTCACCCGGACCCGAACCCTGTCTGGGCGCATGCCCTGATGGCCGAGATGATGGGCAAGGATGCGCCCGATTTCGGCGCGGCCTCTGACGGGGATGGGGACCGCAACATGATTTTGGGGCGCGGTGTTTATGTCACGCCCTCTGATTCGCTGGCGGTGATTGCCGCGAATGCCCATCTTGCCCCGGGCTATGCTACAGGGCTGGCGGGCGTTGCGCGCTCCATGCCCACATCTTGCGCGCTGGACCGTGTGGCGCAGGCGCGCGGGTTGGAATGCTACGCCACCCCGACCGGCTGGAAGTTTTTTGGAAATCTGCTGGATGCGGGCCGCGCCACACTGTGCGGCGAGGAATCTGCCGGCACCGGCTCGGACCATATCCGCGAGAAGGACGGGCTATGGGCCGTGCTGATGTGGCTGAACATTCTGGCCAGCAAGGGCGTCTCGGTTGCGCAGGTGATGGCAGAGCATTGGCGCGATTTCGGGCGCGATTACTATTCGCGCCATGATTACGAAGAGGTGGACGCGGGGGCCGCACAAGCCTTGATCGCTGATTTGCGTTCACGGCTGCCCGGCCTGCCCGGCCAAGTGTTTGCCGGTTTGCGCGTCGCACGGGCCGAAGATTTCGGGTATGATGATCCTGTGGACGGATCGCATACAGCGCAGCAGGGCCTACAGATATTCTTTGAGCAAGGCGCGCGGCTGGTGCTGCGCCTGTCAGGCACCGGCACCGCGGGCGCGACCCTGCGGGTCTATATGGAATGCTATGCCGCTGGCCCCGAAGGGCTGGCCCGCGATGCGCAAGAGGCCCTGGCAGATGTCATTGCCGCAACCGATGCGCTGACCGATCTCAAGACCAGACTGGAGCGCGCGGGGCCGGATGTGGTGACATAAGGGGGCTGAATGCCCCCTCTTGGCCTATGGCCAATTCACCCCCTTGAGTATTTGAAGCAAGAAAATGAGATTACAGCGCAGATGAGGATTGCGCCTGTAACTGCTGGCTGGCCTCGGCCGCTGCATCCAGCGCAAGCAGGATCGAGGCATGGCGATTGCGGTAGTCTTGCGCAGGTTTCAGCACCTCGAACCCGTTGAAGGGCGCATCGGGGACAGGGCCATTGGCTGTCAGCATGGCGCGCAACTGGTCGCGCGCGGTGGCAAGTTCCACTGCACTGCGGCCAACAACCACCTGCCCCAGTATGGCGGCCGCCGCCTGACCCAGCGCGCAGGCTTTCACATCCTGCCCGAAGCGGCTGACGCGCCCGTCCTGCATGTCGAGATCGACAATTACAGTAGACCCACATAGTGGCGAGCGGCGCTTGACGCTGGTCTGGGGCGCAGTGAGGCGCGCGTGATGCGGGATATCGGACGCCAGCGCCAGAATACGCCCGGAATAGAGTTTGATGAGATCGGCATTATCGGCCATGGCGGGTTTTCCTTGCTGGCGGGGTGCGGTATGAGCGGCACTGCTTATTTAGGGACATAGCCCATGAATTTCGATCCGCAAACCCTCCGATATGATGAAAAAGGTCTGATCCCTGCAATTGCGCAGGATCATGAGAGCGGCCAGATTCTGATGATGGCATGGATGAATGCCGATGCCGTGCGCCAGACATTGGAAACCGGACGCGTAACATACTGGTCACGCTCGCGGCAGGCGTTCTGGGTCAAGGGCGAAAGCTCTGGCCATGTGCAGAAGCTGGTCGATTTCCGGTTCGATTGCGACCGCGATTGCGTGCTGGTGGTGGTCGCGCAATCCGGGCCTGCCTGTCACACGCTGCGGCAAAGCTGTTTCTATACGGCCGTGCGCGAGGGCGCGGAAGTGGAATTGATGGCCCCGCTTATAGACCCAGCATAAGGCGGATATCCTGCGGGGTGGCGCCGTCGGATCGGAATTGCGCGATGGCGCGGGCATCGTCGCGCTTGGCAAGGCGCTTGCCTTCGCTATCGCGGATAAGCTTGTGATGATAATAGCTTGGCTGTGGAAGTTCGAGCAGCGCTTGAAGTAGAATATGGATGAAGCTTGCCTCGAACAGGTCATCGCCGCGCGTGACTTCGCTGATGCCTTGTGCGGCATCATCCACCACGACCGACAAATGGTAGCTGGTGCCCATATCGCGGCGCGACAAGACGACATCGCCGACATGTTCGAGCATCCAGTCGGGGTTTAAGGGTTGCAAAGGGGCGTGCAACGGCCCTGCCTCATGGAAAGACAGCGCTGGAACCCGCGCAAGTGCTGCGCGCAGGTTCAGGCGCAGCGCGTCATCGGGCTGCGCTTGCGCCATTGGGCGCGCGCGGCATGTGCCGGGATAAACCAGCCCGTCCGGCCCATGCACCGGCGCGCTTTCCTGCGGCGCGCTGAGGGCGGCGCGAATATCGGCGCGGCTACAGGCGCAGGGGTACAAAACGCCAAGCCCGGCCAGACGCGCAAGGGCTGCGCGATAGGCCGGCGCGCGGGTGGATTGGCGCATGACAGGCATGGGCCATGTCAGACCAAGCCAGCGCAGATCGTCATAAATCTGCGCTTCATAGTCCGCGCGGCAGCGGGATTGGTCGATATCTTCGATCCGCAAAAGGAACTGCCCTGCGCCCGCGCGCTGCGCCGCAATCAATGCCGCATAGGCATGTCCCAGATGCAAAGGGCCGGTTGGCGAGGGCGCGAAGCGGGTGATGCGCCCCTCAGGCGGCATCGCGCCCTGCATGGCCCAGCCATTCGGTGAAAGCATCCTTGGCGCGGTCGGTATAGGCTTTGTAGCGGTCGCGCCGCCCGCGCCGCCCGCCTTTGGCATCAATGGGGGGGAAGAGGCCGAAATTCACATTCATCGGCTGAAAGGTTTTCGCTTCTGCCCCGCCGGTGATGTGATGCACCAAAGCACCAAGTGCCGTTTCGCGCGGTGGCGGGGGCGCGGAGAGGCCCAGCAGTTCAGCAGCCGCCAGCCGCCCTGCAAGCAGGCCCATGGCCGCGGATTCGACATACCCCTCTACCCCCGTAATCTGCCCTGCAAAGCGGATATTGGGTTTGGAGCGCAGGCGAAGCTGGTCATCCAGCAGCGTGGGCGAATTCAGAAAAGTGTTTCGGTGAATGCCGCCAAGGCGCGCGAATGAGGCATTCTCAAGCCCGGGAATAGTTTTGAAAACAGCCGTTTGCGCGCCGTATTTCATTTTTGTCTGAAAGCCCACGATATTGTAAAGCGTGCCAAGCGCATTGTCGCGGCGCAACTGAACCACAGCATAGGGTTTGACATCGGGCGCATTGGCATTGGTCAGGCCCACAGGCTTCATCGGGCCATGGCGCAGGGTTTCGCGCCCGCGTTCGGCCATCACCTCGATCGGCAGGCAACCGTCGAAATAGCCCGCCGTCTCGCCCTCGTGGAACTCGGTTTTGTCGGCGGCCAGAAGCGCGTCGATGAATGCCTCGTATTGGTCGCGGGTCATGGGGCAGTTCAGATAGGCTTTACGCTCTTCCTCTGTCTCGCCCTTGTCATAGCGCGACTGGAACCATGCTTTCGACATATCGACCGAGTCGAAATAGACGATAGGCGCAATCGCGTCAAAAAAGGCCAGCGCATCGCGGCCGGTTTGCGCAGCAATCGCCTGCCCCAGCGCATCCGAGGTTAGCGGCCCAGTCGCAATGATCCAGTGCCCGTCATCGGGCAATGTGTTGATCTCGCCGCGTTCCAGCCGGATATTGGGATGGGCCAGCAGTTTTTCGGTTACCGCTTTGGCAAATGCATCGCGGTCCACTGCCAGCGCGCCGCCTGCGGGCAGGGAATGACGGTCTGCCATATCCATGATAATGCCACCCGCCGCGCGCATTTCCCAATGCAGCAGGCCCACCGCATTTTGTTCATCATCATCAGAGCGGAAGGAGTTGGAACAGACCATTTCCGCCAGATACTCGGTCTGGTGCGCGAAAGTGCCTTGGGTGGGGCGCATTTCATGCAGCACCACCTGAACGCCCATATGGGCCGCCTGCCATGCCGCTTCGGACCCGGCCATGCCGCCGCCAACGATGTGAAGTGTCTTGCTCATGTCACCACCTGTTCTGTTATGGCCCAGATAGCCAGTGCGCACCGCTTTGGCAAATAAGATGCATAAAAAAAACCGCCGCACATGCGGGCGGGCATGGCGGCGGCAGGCTGGGTCAGAAGTCAGAGCGAGGCAGTGTAAGCGGCAGTCTGACCCACAGGCAGTCAGGTAAACAGCGGCAGATGCAGCGTGGCAAAAACCAGAACACCAAGCGCCAGCGCGCCTGCAAGATCTTGCCAGAAAGCGGGGTTTGATTTGCGGTTCATGCCATCCTCCATCAAGTGTTGCTACTTTGTTCTCATATTATCCCGAATCGGTCAAGAACATTTTAGGAACCTATCCAACAGAGAGGTAGCGAATGGCTTTGTCCTGTTCCATCAGCCATAGCAGAACGCGCGCCGCCTGCCCGCGGGCGCTGGTCAGGTCGGGGTCGGTATGCAGCAGGGTGCGCGCGTCGCTTTGGGCGATGGCCATCAATCCGGCCTGAGTTTCCATATCGCCTACACGAAAGCGCGGCAGCCCCGATTGCGCTGTGCCAATCAGATCGCCCGCGCCGCGAATGGCCATGTCTTCTTCGGCAATGCGAAACCCGTCTTCCGTGTCGCGCAGCAGTTTCAGCCGCCGCGATGCTGTCTCGCCCAACGGGGGTTCATACATCAGCAAACAGGTCGAGGCCGCGGCCCCGCGGCCCACGCGCCCGCGCAACTGGTGCAACTGCGCCAGCCCGAAACTCTCGGCCCGCTCGATCACCATGATCGAGGCATTGGGCACATTCACCCCCACTTCAATAACCGTGGTCGCCACCAGCAATTTGGTGTCCCCCGCCACAAACCGCGCCATGGCCGCGTCTTTCTCGGCAGGGGGGAGCTGGCCATGCACCAACCCCACAACCCCTTCGCCCAATGTGGCGCACAAATGCTCGAATCGCGCATGCGCGGCAGTCAGGGTGCTGACCTCGGATTCTTCAACCAGCGGGCAGACCCAATAGGCCTGCCGCCCCTCGGCCATGGCGCTGTGCAGATGTGCCACCACTTCATCCATCCGCGCGGTCGAAACAAGCGCGGTTTGCACAGGTTTGCGGCCGGGTGGTTTTTCATCCAGCACCGAGACATCCATATCCCCATATTGCGCCAGCGCGAGCGAGCGGGGAATGGGCGTGGCCGTCATGACCAGCACATCCGCGCCATCGCCCTTGGCGGCAAGTGCCGCGCGTTGCGCCACGCCAAAACGGTGCTGTTCATCGACCACGGCAAGGCGCAGGTCGCAAAACTCCACGCCTTTTTGAAATACCGCATGGGTGCCGACGACAATCTGCAAACGCCCCTCGGCCAATGCGGCCAGTTTGGCGGCGCGTTCTGCCCCCTTGTCGCGCCCTGTCAGCAAGGCCAGCGAAATGCCTGCCGCCTGCGCAAGCGGGGCAAGGCTTTCCATATGCTGGCGCGCCAGAATCTCGGTCGGGGCCATCATCACGCCCTGCCCGCCCGCCTCGACCGCGACAAGAAGCGCCATCAGTGCCACAAGTGTTTTGCCCGCGCCGACATCGCCCTGCAACAGCCGGTTCATGCGACTCTCGGCAGCCATATCGGCAGCAATCTCGGCAATGGCGCGGCGCTGCGCGCCTGTCGGGGCATAGTCCAGCGCAGCCAGAACCTTGGCTTGTAACACCCCTGTGCCAGCACTGGCCCGGCCGGGTTTGCGGCGCTGGCGCGCGCGGGCTAGTGCAAGGGTCAGTTGGTGGGCCAGAAATTCGTCATAGGCCAGCCGCATGCGCGCGGGGTGTGACGCGGCCAGATCGCGCAATTGCGCGGGCTGATGCGCCGTGGCGATGGCTGTGTGCCAGTCCGGCCAGCCTTCGCGGGCCTTCAAGGCGGGATCGATCCATTCTGCCAGTACCGGCACACGGGTCAGCGCGCCCGCAACTGCCTTGGCCATAAGCTTCGCGCTGACACCGGCACAAAGCGCATAGACCGCTTCGGCCTGCGGCAGATCGCCCCCTTCATCGGGGCGCAGAATATGGTCAGGATGCACCATCTGGGCAATCCCGTCGAACAACTCGACCTTGCCAGAGACAAGCCGCCTTTGCCCCGTTGGCAGCAGCTTTTGCAGATAATCGCCGCGCGCATGGAAGAACACCAACTGGAACTCGCCCAGCGCATCTTGCACATGCACACGGTAGGGCCGCCCACGATTGCGCGGCGGGTGGTGCGCGCCGATTGTCACCTCGACCGTGGCCGTGGCCGGAAATTCCAGCCCGCGCAAACTGTCGCGGCGGGTGCGGTCGATCAGGTTATGGGGCAGATGAAAGATCAGATCGCGCGGTGTTTCGATATGCAAGGCACTGAAACTCTTGGCCGTTTTCGGCCCAACCCCCTCTAGCGTTTCCAGCCCTGCAAACAGCGGAAACAGAGTTTCGGGCCGCCCCGCCATGTCAGGCGGCCCCGATCAGGGCAAGCCACGCATCTTCGTCAATCACCTCAACCCCCAGATCAGCGGCTTTCTTGGCTTTGCTGCCTGCCCCCGGACCGGCCACCAGAATATCGGTTTTGGCAGAGACAGATCCTGCAACCTTGGCGCCCAGCGCCTCGGCGCGGGCTTTCGCCTCGGCGCGGGTCATCCGCTCCAGCGTGCCGGTGAAGACGACGGTTTTGCCTGCCACAGGGCTGTCAGAGGCGCGTGCCTGTGCCGCAATAACCTCCAGACAGGCGGCAAGCGCGTCAATCTCCTCTGCCTCTGCCTGAAAGCTGGTCAGAAGCGAATTGGCCATGACAGGGCCGACACCATCTATCGAGATCAGATCGGCATGGGCGGGGCTTTGCGCATCGGATGCAGCTTGCATCGCATGGCGGAAATCCTGCCATGTGCCGTAATGGGCCGCCAGCATCCCTGCCGATGTCTCGCCCACATGGCGGATGCCCAGCGCGAAGATCAGCCGCGCAAGGGGGATGCGGCGTTTGTCGTCAATCGCGTCAAACAGGTTCAGCGCCGATTTCTCGCCCCAGCCTTCGCGGTTTTTCAACTGGCGTGGCTGGCCCGGCCCGAAGCGGTCCTTCAGAGTGAAGATGTCTTGCGGGGTTTTGATCCAGCCATCGCGCCAGAATGCCTCGACCTGTTTTGCGCCCAAACCTTCAATATCAAAAGCCGCGCGGCTGACAAAATGCTTCAACCGCTCGACCGCTTGCGCAGGGCAGATAAGCCCGCCGCTGCACCGGCGCACCGAATCGCCGGGTTCGCGGATGGCGGGGCTGTTGCATTCGGGGCAGGTTTCGGGAAAGCGGTAGGGCTGCGCATCTTCCAGTCTGCGTGCAGGGTCAATATCGCGGATTTTCGGGATCACGTCGCCTGCGCGGTACACCTCGACCCAGTCGCCGATGCGAATGTCGCGCCCGTCCCGAATGGGCTGCCCTTTTGAATCGCGCCCTGCAATATAGTCTTCATTATGCAGCGTGGCGTTTGACACCACGACCCCGCCAACCGTCACAGGTTTCAGCCGCGCAACGGGGCTAAGCGCGCCGGTGCGCCCCACCTGAATGTCGATGCCCAACACTTCGGTCCATGCCAGTTCGGCCGGGAATTTATGTGCAATCGCCCAGCGCGGCGTGGTCGAGCGCAGGCCAAGGCGGTCTTGCAAGGCCAGATCATCCAGCTTGTAGACCACGCCATCAATGTCATAGCCCAGATTGGCGCGCTGCTGTGCGATCAGGGCGTATTGGGCAAGCATCTGGTCCAGCGTTTCACACAGCCGGAACAAAGGGTTGGTGACAAAGTCCAGGCGCGCCAGCCGGTGAATTGCGTCACTTTGCGTCTCGGCCAGCGGCTGTGACAGCTCGCCCCAGGCATAGGCGAAAAAGCGCAGGGGGCGGGCACGGGTAATCATCGGGTCCAGCTGGCGCAAGGAGCCGGCGGCGGCATTGCGCGGATTGGCAAAAGTCTTGCCCCCGATGGCCGCCTGCCGTGTGTTAAGGTCTGCGAAATCCGCATGCGACATATACACTTCGCCGCGGACTTCGAGAATATCGGGCGCATTGGTCAACTGCTGCGGAATATCGCGGATCGTACGCGCGTTTGCGGTGACATCCTCGCCGGTTTCGCCATCGCCGCGCGTGGCCGCATGGCGCAGGGTGCCGTTTTCATAGCGCAATGACAGTGACAACCCGTCGATCTTAGGCTCGACCGTAAAGCGCAGCGGGGCCGTGTCGGGCAGGCCCAGAAAACGCCGGATACCGGCAACAAAATCCTCGGCATCGGTATCGTCAAAGGCATTGGCCAATGACAGCATCCGGCGGGCATGGCGGATTTTGCCAAAGCCTTCGGCAGGGGCCGCGCCAATGGTCAGGCTTGGGCTGTCATCGCGCATCAGCGCGGGAAAGCGCGCCTCAATCTCGGCATTGCGGCGGCGCAGCGCATCATATTGCGCATCCGACATGATCGGTGCGTCATCGGTATGATAGGCGCGATCTGCCCGCGCAATCGCCTCGCCTAGCCGCGCCAGTTCGGCCCGTGCCATTGCTTCGTCAAGTTCCTCTACCGGATGCGTGTGTGCTGTTTCATCCGAACCAGTGCCGTGTGTCACTGCCTTGCCCCTGCCATTCACCCCTTGCCGCCATGTGATAGGTCTGCAAGGCGGTCAGGTCCAGCCCAAAGGCAAGGCGGACGCGTCACGCCGATATTGCATCCTGCGCGGCGTAATCCGACCCGATCGCAGGATCGCGCAGCACATACCCCCGCCCCCAGACAGTATCGATATAATTTTCGCCCTCTGTCGCTTCGGTCAGTTTTTTGCGCAGCTTGCAGATGAACACATCGATAATTTTCAATTCCGGTTCATCCATCCCCCCATAAAGGTGGTTCAAAAACATCTCTTTGGTCAGGGTCGTGCCTTTGCGCAGGCTAAGCAATTCAAGCATCTGGTATTCCTTGCCGGTCAGATGCACGGTCTGCCCTGCCACATCCACGGTTTTGGCATCCAGATTGACGGCAATCTTGCCTGTGCGGATAACAGATTGCGCATGCCCCTTGCTGCGGCGGATGATGGCGTGAATACGCGCCACCAGTTCTTCGCGGTGGAATGGCTTGGTCAGGTAATCATCCGCCCCGCCCCCAAATCCGCGCAGCTTGGTGTTTGTGTCACAATCACCCGTCAGAATAAGGATGGGGGTGTCGATACGCGCCAGCCGTATCTGGCGCAACACATCCAGCCCTTCCATATCGGGCAGGTTCAGATCCAGCAGGATCAGATCGTAATCATACAACTTGCTCAATTCGATCGCATCTTCACCAAGATCGGTGGAATATACATTGAAATCGGAATGCGTCAGCATCATCTCGATGCTGCGAGAGGTGGTCGGGTCATCTTCAACAAGCAAGACACGCATCTGGATTCTCCTTTGAAGGTGCTACCCTGAACTTTCTCGCAAAAACGTTAACTCTCCGTTACCGGACAGGAATACGATATGTGATCAACCTATGAGTGTCTATATTTCTGCAATGCAGTCACCTTCAGCGCGTCGATTCCGTGGTCTGTGACAGCATTTTGCCAGAAATCGAACTCTTCCTCCGACAGATCATAGCGTTCCAACGCGGCTTTTCTTGTCAGAAGCCCCGATTCGACAGCCCTGATGACAATGGCCTTGCGGCTGGCGACCCAGCGCCGCGTATCGGCTGGCGGAAGATCCGCCAGACTGAGAATCGAGCCATCTTTCAAGGTTACAGCGCGCGGCCCATCAACACGTTTGATATACATATTACAGTCCTTCTTCACCCTTACCCAATGGATGAAGACAGAATCACCGCATCTGATTAATTCCCGGTTGATTGAAATCGCATCTGGCCCTTGAGAATAGTGAGGATTTTCTTATATTTTGATCCATTCAATGGAGATCGTCACATGCCCTATGACCCGCCCCTCAATTCGCTGGGCCTGCCGAAACCTGTCGCCGAAACGCGCGTTGTCGTTGCCATGTCGGGGGGCGTGGACAGTTCTGTTGTGGCCGCGGAACTTGCGCGCGAGGGGTATGACGTGGTGGGCGTGACCTTGCAGCTCTATGACCACGGCGCCGCTTTGGCAAAGAAAGGGGCCTGCTGCGCCGGGCGCGACATTCATGATGCGCGCCGTGTGGCCGAGGAAATGGGCTTTGCGCATTATGTGCTGGATTACGAATCGCATTTCCGCGAATCAGTCATTGATGAATTCGCCGATGCCTATCTGGCGGGTGCGACGCCTGTGCCCTGCATCCGCTGCAACGAGCGGGTGAAATTCCGCGACCTGCTGGAAACGGCAAAGGATCTGGGGGCCGATTGCATGGCGACGGGCCATTACATCCAGCGCAAGATGGGCCTGCATGGGGCAGAGCTGCACCGCGCCGCCGACCCCGTGCGCGACCAGAGTTATTTTCTGTTCTCGACCACGCGCGCGCAGCTGGACTATCTGCGCTTTCCGCTGGGCCATCTGCAAACCAAGGCCGAAACCCGCGCGCTGGCCGCACGGCACGGATTAAGCGTGGCGGACAAGCCCGACAGTCAGGATATCTGCTTTGTGCCGGATGGAAATTATGCAGGCGTGATCGAGAAATTGCGCCCCGGTGCGGCCGACCCCGGCGAGATTGTCGATCTGCAAGGCCGGGTTCTGGGCACGCATCGCGGGGTGATCCATTACACGATCGGCCAGCGCAAGGGTTTGGGGATCGGTGGGCTGGCGGACCCGTTATATGTGGTGCGGCTGGACCCTGTTGCCCGTCATGTGGTTGTGGGGCCAAAAGCGGCACTGGCCACGCGCACAGTGCCGGTGCGCGAGATCAACTGGCTGGGCGATATCCCCTTCACCGACCAGAGCGAATGGGAACTGGAAGTCAAGCTGCGCTCGACCCGCCCGCCTGCGCCTGCGATCCTGCGCCCCCTATCGGCGACAGAAGCAGAGGTTGAATTGCTGACGCCGGAAGAAGGCATCAGCCCCGGACAGGCCTGTGTGTTCTACGCACCCGACAGCAGCCGCGTCTTTGGCGGCGGCTGGATCTGGAAAGGGCGTTGAAGAAAGGGGGGCGCTGCCCCCCTCTTGGCCTTGCGGCCAATTCACCCCCCGGAGTATTTGGGGCAAGAAAATGTTGGGGCGGTGTGTGCAGATGAAACCCTTGATCATGACCTGTGGCGATCCCTCCGGGATAGGCCCCGAGATCGCGCTGAAGGCGCATCGCGCGCTGGGGGCGCGAGGGGGAGTCATCTGGCTGGGGGACCCGGAGCATTTGCCTGACGGGGCACGCTGGGAGGTGATTTCAACACCGCAAGAGGCGGGGCGCGTTGCGCAGGGCCATTTGCCGGTGATGCGCCATGCCTTTCCCGCGCCCGCAATTGCCGGCTTGCCCGACCCGTTGAATGCAAGCGCCGTGATCGAGGTGATCGCGCGGGCGGTGGCCCTGGTGCAATCGGGTGCGGCAGCGGGTGTTGTGACCTGCCCGATCAACAAGGCCGCGCTGAAATCGGGGGCGGGGTTTGCCTTTCCCGGCCATACCGAGTTTCTGGCCGATCTGGCAGGGGTAGACCGCGTTGTCATGATGCTGGCCTGTGACGCCTTGCGGGTTGTGCCTGTGACGATACATATGCCGCTGCAGGATGTGGCGCGCAGTCTGACACAGCCCTTGCTGGAAGAGACTTTGCGCATCACCCATGCCGCCCTGATCCGTGATTTCGGCATTGCCGCGCCGCGACTGGCCGTGGCGGGGCTGAACCCCCATGCAGGCGAAGGCGGGCTGATGGGGCATGAGGACGCCACAGTCATTGCGCCTGTTCTGGACCGTTTGCGGGCCGAGGGCATGGCCCTGTCCGGCCCCTTGCCTGCGGATACGATGTTTCATCCCGCAGCACGGGCGCGCTATGATGCGGCGATCTGCATGTATCATGATCAGGCATTGATCCCGATCAAGACGATTGATTTTGCCCATGGGGTGAATGTGACGCTGGGCCTGCCTTTTATCCGCACATCGCCCGATCATGGCACGGCCTATGATATTGCAGGCAAGGGGGTGGCGGATGCGTCCTCTCTGATAGCGGCAGTGAAGATGGCGCAGGATATGGCGGGGCGGCGGCAATGATCGACACCCTGCCCCCGCTGCGCGACGTGATCCGCGATCACGACCTGCGCGCAAAGAAAAGTTTTGGGCAGAATTTCCTGCTGGATCTGAACCTGACAGCACGGATTGCGCGCGCGGCGGGAGATTTGTCTGGCGCGGATGTGCTGGAGGTTGGCCCCGGTCCAGGCGGATTGACCCGCGGTTTGCTGGCCGAAGGCGCGCGGCGCGTGCTGGCGATTGAAAAAGATGCGCGCTGCATGGCCCCTCTGGCGGAAATCGCGGCCGCCTATCCGGGCAGGCTGCTGGTGATCGAGGGGGATGCGCTGGAGGTGGACGCGCTGGCGCATCTGACCCCGCCCGTCAAGATAGTGTCGAACCTGCCCTATAATGTGGGAACAGAACTTCTGATCCGCTGGATGACGCCCAAGGACTGGCCCCCGTTCTGGGACAGCCTGACGCTGATGTTCCAGCGCGAAGTGGCCGAGCGTATTGTCGCGCGTCCGGGCAGCAAGGCCTATGGGCGCTTGGCGCTGATGGTGCAATGGCGCGCGGATGCGCGCATTGTCCTGACCCTGCCGCCCGAAGCCTTTACGCCCGCGCCCAAAGTCAGCTCTGCGGTTGTGCATATCACGCGATTGGCAGAGCCTCGCTTCCCTGCCAAAGCGGCGATATTGGAGCGCGTTGTTGCTGCCGGTTTCAACCAGCGCCGAAAAATGCTGCGCGCGGCATTGCGCGGGCTGCACCCCCGGATTGAAGAGCTGCTGGTCGCCGCAGGCATTCCCCCCACTGCGCGCGCCGAGGAAATCGGGCTGGAAGCCTGGTGCCACCTGGCGCGGTTGCTGGAGGGGCGCGCGGTCTGACGCCATCCGGATGTGCTGGCCATGAAAAAGCCACCTCGGGCGTCCCGAGGTGGCACAGTCGGTACCCGCATCGGCGGTACAGGGAGGAAAATCTGCTCAAGCCCGGATAAATTTGGCTTGAAAAGATGATTCAAATTAAAATGATTTCGATCACGCGTCCTTGATCTGGATCAAAAATCCATCCTTCCTGTAGAGTTTTTGACAATCCCGCCAGACAGATGGCATTGCAGCCGATACGGAAACGCCCAAGGCCCCAAAGGCGACATCTTGGTGAAAGATGCTTAATTTGAATGCGTGCTGTGCTTGTCAGAAGATAAGACTTGGTTAGGGTGTTGTCACTGTTCGGACCGGAACCTTTTTTCGACAAGGCTGGCAGGGAATGAAGCAATATTTTGAAGAAATAGATTTGGCAACTGCGGGAACAGAGGCCGAATGGCTGGCACGGCTGGATGAAATCGGCGATGAGGTGGGCGCGTTTACCCCGCTGGGTGCCGAACATGCCGCGTTCTTTCTGGATGGAAATGACACGCTGCTGGTCTGTTTCGAGAGTGTCGAGAGCATCCGCGCGGATTTTCCGTCGCAGCGCCCGCGCGCGGTCCAGATTGCCTTGCGCCACGGGTGGTCTTGCCTTGTGATCCTTGCCCGCAAGGCGCGGTTTTACCGCGATTGCGAGGTGCTGGATTTCTTCGATGCACAGATCGATGAAAGCTTTTTCGACAGTTTCCGCCGCGTGCTGTTTTTCGGCGCGGGGCCGCATGGCTATGCCGCCTGCACTTTCAGCCTTGCCGCACCGGGCGCGACTGTTCTTGCAATCGGCCCGCAGGCAACACTTGACCCTGAAATCGCACCTTGGGAGCCGCGCTTTCGCAGCCAGCGCAGCCTTGATTTCCGCAGCCGGTTCGGCTTTGCGCCTGCCATGCTGGACGGTGCGCGCACGGCCTTTATTGTCTATGATCCAAGCGTCCCGCTGGATGCGATGCATGCAACCCTGTTCCGCCGCCCCAGTGTCACCATGCTCAGAACGCCCGCGCTGGGCCATGATACCGCCGCCGCGCTGGACCGGATGGGGGTGCTGAACACCCTGATCGAGGCCGCAATGCGTGGCAGGCTGTCTGCCCCGCGCTTTGCCGATATGATGCGCCAGCGCCGCAAGGATGCTGTGTATTTGAAAGACCTGCTCAAGCGGGTCGCGCGGACAGACCACCCGATGCTGGCCATGATCGCCGCGCAGCACGCCCATGCCTTGGTCAAGGACAATGCCGATCTTATGGAGGCAGACCTGGCCGCGGATGATCTGCCGGACCAAACGCTATAAATCCGATTACATCTGGAACTGGGGCGTGATTCTCTTGTAATCATCGCGCATGACCCAAACCCTGACCATCCCCCGCCCCGATGACTGGCACCTGCACCTGCGCGATGGCGCGATGCTGGCCGGTATTGCGCCTGAATCTGCGCGCCATTTTGCCCGCGCCATCATCATGCCGAACCTTGTGCCCCCTGTTGTGACAGGGGCGGATGCCGCCGCCTATCATGGCCGGATTCGCGCGGTGACAGGTGCGGGGTTCACACCGCTGATGACACTTTACCTGACCGAGGCGACCGACCCCGCCGATCTGGTCGCGGCCCATGCCCAAGGCATTATCACCGCTGTGAAACTGTATCCTGCCGGTGCCACCACGAATTCTGCCTCTGGGGTGCGCGACTTCGACCGCATGCGCCCTGTATTCGAGGCGATGGCAGAGGCGGGCATTCCACTGCTATGCCACGGCGAAGTAACCGACCCCGAGATTGATATTTTCGACCGAGAAGCAGTGTTCATTGACCGCGTGCTGGACCCGATCCGCCGCCGCACCCCTGCCCTGCGCGTTGTGATGGAACATATCACCACGGCGGATGCTGTCGCCTATGTGCACAGCCAGCCAGAAAATCTGGGCGCGACAATCACCACCCATCATCTGGTTATCAACCGTAACCATATCCTTGTTGGGGGAATCAAGCCGCATTATTATTGCCTGCCTGTGGCCAAGCGCGAAACCCACCGCCAAGCGCTGCTTTCCGCCGCGACCTCGGGCGACGCGCGGTTTTTTCTGGGCACGGACAGCGCGCCACATACTGATGACGCCAAGGAATCCGCCTGTGGCTGTGCGGGCTGCTTCACGGCCACCAACACCATGTCCATTCTGGCGCAGGTATTCGACGACGCAGGCGCGCTGGACAAGCTGGAAGGTTTTGCCTCGCGCAACGGCCCCGGCTTCTACCGCTTGCCTGTGAACGAGGGCACATTGACGCTTGAAAAGACTGACACCCCCGTGATTTATCCTGCCAAGATTGAGACAGGCGCAGGCCCTGTGACTGTGTTCGACCCCGGCTTCCCGCTTTACTGGCGCGTGCTCTGAGAAAGGCCCAAGATGATCCCCACCTCTTACCCCGACCGCGCCACAGTGGCCCGCCTGACCGCGCGGATGCTGCTGGATATAAAGGCGGTGCATTTTAACGCGACAGAGCCGTTCACCTTCGCCTCTGGCCTCAAAGCGCCCACCTATATTGATTGCCGCAAGCTTATCAGCTTTCCACGCATCCGTAGCACGCTGATGGATTTCCTGACCTGCCGCGTGATGGAAGATGCGGGCTTTGAGGCGTTTGACAATATCGCAGGCGGCGAGACAGCGGGCATTCCCTTTGCCGCCCTTGTGGCCGAACGCATGGCCCTGCCCATGACCTATGTGCGCAAAAAGCCCAAAGGCTACGGGCGCAATGCCCGCATCGAGGGCGCGATGAGCGAGGGGCAGCGCGTGTTGCTGGTCGAAGACCTGACCACCGATGGCGGATCGAAACTGAGTTTCGTCGATGCCATCCGCGAGACGGGTGCCTCTTGCGGGCATACTGCCGTGATTTTCTATTACGGCATCTTCCCCGAGACTGAACCGCGTCTGGCTGAACATGGTGTCAAGTTGCATTACCTGTGCACATGGTGGGATGTTCTGGCCGAAGCGCGGCGCGGCGCGGATTTCGACACAGCCACGCTGGACGCGGTCGAGGCTTTCTTGCGCGCGCCAAGGGGATGGGGCAGCACGGCTTAAACGCCGTCTCACCCCCCCTTACCTTGTGCGAAGCAGTTGGGGGCGTGCCACACGCGGCCCAACCAACCCCATGAAGGTTCAAAGACTCCCGCGATTACGCAAGCGCTAGCCGCGCTTGCGTTTCAGCTTCTTCTTGGCCTTGGCGGTGGCTGCCGCCCCTTTGGACGCTGCGCGCCGCACTGGCCCCTTGCGCCCACGCCGTCCCCCGCTTCTGGCGGGGGCCTCTCCCTCGACCTCCAGCAGTTCCAGCGCCAGACCGCCGGTGACAGGCTCGGCCTCGGCCAGCTTGACCTTGACGCGCTGGCCCAGCCCGATGTGAAAGCCGGTCTTTTCGCCCTCCAAGGTCTGCGCCTCTGGGTCGTGGCGGAAATACTCATCACCAATCGCGCGGATCGGAACCAGACCGTCCGCGCCGGTTTCATCAAGCTTCACAAACACCCCGAACCGCGCCACACCAGAGATGCGCCCGGTGAATTCCGCCCCCACACGGTCGGCCAGATAGGCGGCCAGATACCGGTCGGCCGTGTCGCGTTCTGCCGCCATAGAGCGACGCTCGGCCTCTGATATCTGCTTGCCGGTTTCTTCCAGATTCTCGATATCCCAAGGGCTAAGCCCGTCATCACCCCATTTATGCGCCGATATCAGGCCGCGATGCACGATCAGATCAGCATAGCGCCGGATGGGCGAGGTGAAATGCGCGTATTCGCGCAAAGCCAGCCCGAAATGCCCGAAATTTTGCGGCGCATAATAGGCCTGCGTCATCGACCGCAGCGTGGCCATATTCATCAGCTCGTCAAATTCGGTGCCTTCGGCCTGCGCCAGAAGCTGGTTGAAATGCCGCGTCATCAGCACTTGCCCCTTGGCCAGATTGAAGCCCGCCTCTCGTGCCAGTTCGCGCAAGGCTTCCATCTTCTCGGGGCTGGGTTCTTCATGCACGCGGTAAAGCAGCGCAGACCCTTTTTCGCGCAGCGTCTCGGCGGCCGCGACATTGGCCAGCACCATGAATTCCTCAACCAGCCTATGGGCGTCGAACCGTTCCTTGAACGCGACAGAGGTGACGCGCCCTTCTTCGGACAGGATGATCTGGCGCTCTGGCAGGTCCAGATCCAGCGGTTGGCGGCGCTTTCGCGCAAGTGTCAGCGCGCGGTAGGCGCCGAACAGATCGGCCAGTTGCCCGGCCAGCGGGGCTGTCGCCTCATCCAGTTGCCCTTCATCAGCGGCCTGCGCCTGTTCATAGGTCAGGGATGCCACCGAACACATCATGGCGCGGAAAAATTCATGCGCGCGCTTGTTGCCTTGCGCGTCAATCACCATGCGCAGCGCGATGCAGGGCCGGTCCACCCCTTCATGCAGCGAACACAGATCCCCCGACAGGATATCAGGCAGCATCGGTACCACGCGGTCGGGAAAATAGGTGGAATTGCCGCGCCTGCGCGCCTCTCGGTCCAGTTCCGAGTTGGGGCGCACATAGGCGGCCACATCGGCAATCGCCACCCATAGGATATAGCCGCCCGCATTTTCGGGGTCGGTATCGGCCTCGGCCAGAATCGCGTCGTCATGGTCGCGCGCGTCCCACGGGTCGATCGTCATCAGAGGCAGCGCGCGCAAATCGCGGCGGCCTTTCTCTTGCACTGGCCCGGCCTTGTCGGCTTCGGCCACCACATCATCGGGAAAGGCATCGCGGATGCCGTGCTGGTGAATGGCGATCAGCGACACTGCTTTGGGGGCTGTCGGATCACCCAGCCGTTCCACCACTTTCGCGCGGGTGGGGCCAAAGCGCCCCTTTGTCAGGGGTTCTGCATGGACCAACTCGCCATCCAGCGCGCCGCCTGTGTCGGTCACACTCCAGAACCTGTCCGCGCCCTTGTCGATGGGCACGATCCGCCCGCCCTGCGCCTCTTTGCGGAAAATGCCAAGAATGCGGCTGGGGTTCGCGCCCAGTTTGCGGATCAGACGCGCCTGATAGTCGTAATCGGGGCCGCGAATGGCCTCCAGCTTGGCCAGAACGCGGTCGCCCTGCCCAAGTGCGGGATCGCCCGTTTGCGTCAGGAACAGAATTACAGGGGCCACCCCATCGCCGCGCCACTCGACAGGGCGCGCGAACAGATCGCCTTCGGCATCGGGGGCCAGAATTTCCAGCACAGTGACAGGGGGCAGCCCACTGCCCCCGCGGATGCTGCGGTGACGCGGGGCAAGTGTGCCATCGGCTTCCAACTCGCGCAGCATTGCTTTCAGGTCGATCTTTGCGCCGCCCTTGATGCCAAAAGCCTTGGCGATATCGCGCCGCGTGGACCCGGGATTGTCGGCAAGCCACTGACGAATTTCGGCGATGGAAGGTAGCTGTTTCACATGAACGCCCTTGTGCAGGTCAGGCGCTTGGCCCGAATGGGTGCTTGATCTTCAGGAAGGTGCGGGCGCAAGCCGGAAAAAATGCATGTCATGGTGACGCATTACCACGGCACCCGCGCCCCGTCACCGCCCATTCTTACAGGGCGCGCGCCATATCCCTATGCGCAATGCCTGCATCCAGATATTCCGGCCCTTCGGCGACAAAGCCCAATGCCTCGTAAAACCCGATGGCATGGGTCTGCGCGCCCAGTTTCGCGCGCGTCACACCGTCGACATTGCGCAACGCCGCAAGTGCGGCGTTGATCAGCGCGATGCCAATGCCCTGCCCGCGCAAATCCCGCAGCACGCAGACCCGCCCGATCTTGCCCGTCTCGCCCGCAATCAGGATACGCGCGCACCCTACTGCCTGCCCGTCCAGCCGCGCCAGAATGTGCAGCGCGTCACCATCGCGGCCATCAACCTCTTCCACCTCTGGGACATTCTGTTCTTCAATGAAAACAACACGGCGCAGCGCGTGGCAGGTGGCCATATCGGTGGTCAGGGCAACGTCAAGGCTCATGCGAAGTAATCCTGCAGAACACGCGAATAAACCGCCTTAAGCTGATGTATTTGTGCGATTTCTGCAAATTCATCCACCTGATGCATGGACGACCCCACCAGCCCGAATTCCACAACGGGGCAATGATCTTTGACAAACCGCGCATCCGACGTGCCCCCCGAGGTGGACAGGCGCGGG
Source organism: Roseinatronobacter thiooxidans (assembly GCF_001870675.1). Lineage (GTDB taxonomy): Bacteria > Pseudomonadota > Alphaproteobacteria > Rhodobacterales > Rhodobacteraceae > Roseinatronobacter > Roseinatronobacter thiooxidans. The sequence goes on from NZ_MEHT01000009.1 coordinate 142,821, forward strand.
GTGATGCCGCATTCCGCCGCGACCGCGCGCGACACCAGTTCCGACAGTGGCCCCGGGGGGGTCAGGAAACTCTCGCCCGAGATGTGAACTTCAAGATCAAGCTCTATCCCGCTGTCTTTGCTGATTTTATCTGCCTCTGCGCGCAGCCGGTCCGACAGTGATGCCCCTGAATGCAAATCGTTGAACCGGATGTTCAGCGTGGCCCGTGCGGTTGCGGGAATGACATTTGACGCGGGGTTGCCCACGTCAATCGTGGTCAGCGCAAGGGTCGAGGGGTCAAAATGCGCGCTTCCCTGATCCAGTTCAAACCGCGCCAGCGTGTCGAGATAGGCCACAAGCGCGGGCAAAGGGTTGCGCGCGCGGTGCGGATAGGCGGCATGGCCCTGCTTGCCCTTGGCTGTGACATGCACAGTCATGGACCCGCGCCGCCCGATCTTGATCATATCGCCCATCTGTTCGGGGCAGGTCGGCTCTCCCACAATGCAGGCGGCCATTGCTTCGCCCTGCGCGGCCATCCAGTCCAGAATGGCGATGGTGCCATCATGGCCCGGCCCTTCTTCATCGCCGGTTATGGCCAGAATGACAGCCCCATCGGGGGGTGTGTCGCGCACAAAATCAACAGCGGCGGCAGCAAAAGCCGCAACACCCGATTTCATGTCACAGGCCCCGCGCCCCCAGATGCGCCCCTCTGCCTGTTCGCCGCCAAAGGGGGCGCGCGTCCAGTCAGCGGGGTGGCCCAGTGGCACGACATCGGTATGGCCGTTGAAGCCGAATGTCTTGGGGTGGCCCTGCGCGCCCCAACGCGCGAACAGGTTGGGCGTGCCGTTGCGGTCTACCCGCGTGCAGGCGAATCCCGCATGTGTCAGCACATCTTGCAGCAAAACCAGCGCGCCGCCTTCTTCGGGGGTTATCGAAGGGCAGCGGATCAGCTCTGCCGTCAGGGCGACAGGGCAGATGGGGTCAGTCATTCTCGGCCTCATCCGTGAAATAGGTTTTCTGCGCCACGATCACCGCATTCTCGCTCAGTGCGCGGCCCATCAACTCGCGTTCCTCATCGGGAATATGATCGCCTGCTTCCAGCCGCTCATCCAATGTGCCGTAGCTGGTCACATCCAGCGGCGCGACACCTGCGGTCTTGAGAACGGCCACCGCCTCGCGCACGGCTTCTGCCTCGTCCACACCCGTGGCATATAGCAGCAGCCCCGCGCCTGTTGCCCCTTTGGGCAGATCATCGTCAAGGCTGCGGCCAAGTTCGACCACAAGGGTATAGACCTGTTGCGGGCGTTTTTCGGGTTTTGCGGGGTCTTTGGGGGGCTTGGGCATGATCGTGTCCTTTCGGTTTTTCCCTGTCAGGAAAGCGCGCGCAAGGCAAGCCCCGCCATCCGCGCGCCCCAATGCGCATAAAGGGGCGCGCCGGGGTGAAACCCGTCACGCGCCAGCAGGTTTATGTCAGGCGTCAGATCAAAGGGCACATGCTGCGCGCCCGCAGTTGCACAAACCTCGCGCAAGACGCTGTCCAGTTTTGTGGCCCGTCGGCCCAGATAGGCGCGCAGCGGTTGGGGGAATGCCGGAAACGCCCCCAAGGGCGGCACGGCAGAGGCCAGAATCCGGCCTGCCCCATGCGTCTGGCGCAAATCGCGCATCAAAGCGGCCTGCGCCTGTGCAAAGCGCGCCGCGCGGGTCTGGCGCAGCACGTCATTGACCCCCAGCGCCAACACCGCCACGTCAAACTGTCCGGCCCCGCGCAACATGGACCGCGCAGCATGGGTTGTGGCACCAGAACGCGCGATAACCTGCCACTCAACCCGGGCATGTGGCGCAAGATGGTGCAGCATCTGGCCAATGAGTGCATCATCCTGATGTGCCACGCCCACACCCGCACCGGAGGAATCGCCCAACACCAGCAATCGCAGCCGCGCGCCCTGCCCCGCAACGCCGCTGCGCGGCCCTGCTGCCTCTGGCAGACGTTCGGCGCGCAAGACAAGCGCCACAAGCTGGGCGGCATAGACCGGCGCAAGGGCAAAAGGGGCAAGCTGCTGAAACATGGCCCATGATTGCGCGATTGCGCGCGCGTGTCACGCCCCGACACGGGGCGTTGGGGGCTGGTCGGCGCGCGCCGCTTTCGATAAAGCTGCATATATACCAAACCCAAAGGCGGATGACGCAATGCCCCATACCATCGCACAGATCGCGCAGGCCCTTGGGCTGCAAGCCGAAGGCGCGCTGGAGTTGACGATCACCCATGCCGCAGAACCCGCACAGGCAGGGCCAGATGCGCTGGCCATGGCGATGAACCCCAAATACGCGGCAGGGCTGGCGGCGGGGCGCGCACAGGCCGCTATGCTATGGGCCGGCGCGGATTGGCGCGATATGGGGCTGAAAGCCGCGATTTTCGCGCCCCGCCCCCGCTGGGCGATGGCTGGCATCAGCGAGATACTGGACCCGGGCTATGACTTTGGCACTGGCATTCACCCGCAAAGCTATATTCACCCCAGCGCCGAAATTGGCGCGGGCGCGCAGATTGGCCCCTTCACCAGCATTGGCGCGCGCACGAAAATCGGGCCGAATGCGCGTATTGCGGCCAATGTCACTGTGGCTGAAGATGTCGAGATTGGCGCAGATGTGATCTTGCACGCAGGCGCGCGCATTGGCGCACGCTGCCGCATTGGCGCGCGCTATATCGGCCAGCCCAACAGCGTGATCGGCGGGTGCGGCTTCAGCTTTGTCACGCCAGAGCCGTCGGGCGCCGAGGATGTGCGCGCCTCACTCTCGGGCGAGCGTCTGGTCCGGCAGCAGAAATGGCACCGCATCCAGTCACTGGGCGCGGTCCAGATTGGCGATGATGTGGAACTCGGGGCCAATTCCTCGATCGACCGTGGCACAATCCGCGACACGGTTATCGGATCGGGCACCAAGATCGATTCTGTCTGCCAGATCGGGCATAATGTGCAGATGGGCGAGGATTGCATGATGTGCGGCATGGCAGGCGTTGCAGGATCGGCGCGGATCGGCAACCGCGTGCTTCTGGCTGGCAAGGTCGCGGTGAATGACAATATTTTCATTGGTGACGATGTGATCATTGGCGGGGCCAGCCGTGTGTTCACCAATGTGCCCGCAGGCCGCACCATGCTGGGTGATCCGGCCACCAAACTGGAAACCCAGTTGGAAATCCGCAAAGTGCTGCGGCGCTTGCCGCGTCTGGCAGCGCAGGTGGCGGGTTTGCAAGCGGCTGTCTTCGGGCCGGAAAAAACCGACAAAAGCAGGCAGGAATAACACTTGCCGCGCGCGCACAAAGGCTTACGTCCCGCGCCATATCAGCAGGCAGGGATGTGACAGGATGGACGGGTCTTTTATGAGTGAACACAGCTTTTCACCGGACGCAGAACATGCGCGCGCCTTCCGCGATGCGCTGGGGCGCTTTGCCACCGGCGTCACTGTCGTGACAGCCCAAAGCGACAAGGGGCCGCTGGGCATTACCGCAAACAGTTTTGCGTCCCTCTCGCTTGATCCGCCGTTGGTCATGTGGGCACCGGGAAAATTCTCGCGCCGTTTCGATGCCTTTGCCGAGGCCGAGTATTTCGCCATCCATGTCCTTGCCGCAGGCCAGATGGGGCTGGCGCAGCATTTCGCAAAAGACGGTCTGAATTTCAACTTGCCCGATGTGACCACAGGCTTTGGCGATGTGCCTTTGCTGGCAGGCTGCCTTGCGCGGTTTGAATGCCGCCGCCATGCAATCTACCCCGCAGGGGACCATGCCATCGTTGTGGGTGAGGTGTTGCGCGTCAGCACATCGACGGGCGCGGGGCTAAGTTTTTTCGCGGGCCATTACGGCACGATTGACGCGCCGTGACCCCGCGCAGGGCTTGTGCCGCGCGTTGAAACAGGCGAGACTTGTCAACAAAACTTGACAGGCCCGTAGTTATGACACCCCATTCCGTAATCCTGCTGGGTGCCACTGGCACAATTGGACGCGCAACCTTGTCGGAACTGGTGGCGCAAGGGCATAAGGTAACCTGCCTACTGCGGCAAAACAAAACTGCGACACTGCCCGATGGGGTGCGCAGTATCGGCGTTGATCTGAACGACCCAAAGGCGATTGCGGCCAGCATTGCGGATTGCGGCGCGGATGTGGTGATCTCTTGCATGGCCTCACGCTCCGGCCGTGCGAAAGACGCGTGGGCAGTCGATTACCAGTCCCATATCAACATCTTGCAGGCAGCGAAGGACGCAGGCATCGGCCAATTCATTCTGTTATCCGCGATTTGTGTGCAAAAGCCGCTGCTGGAATTCCAGCGCGCCAAACTGGCGTTCGAGGGGGTGTTGATGGCCTCTGGCCTGCGCTGGTCCATCGTGCGCCCCACTGCGTTTTTCAAATCCCTGTCGGGGCAGGTGAAACGGGTGCAGGCGGGCAAGCCGTTTTTGCTGTTCGGAAATGGCGAAATGACGGCCTGCACCCCGATCAGCGACCGCGACCTTGCGCGCTATATTGTGGGCTGCATTGATGCGCCTGATCGAGAGAACCGCATTCTGCCCATTGGCGGCCCCGGCCCTGCCCTGACCCCGCGCGCACAGGGCGAATTGCTGTTTGAAGTGGCGGGAAAGCCGCCCCGCTTTCGGCATGTGCCCCTGCGCATGATGGATGCGATTATCGCCGTTTTGGTGCTGTTGGGGCGGGCCAGCCCCAGACTGGCGGAAAAGGCTGAATTCGCCCGTATCGGGCGCTATTACGCCACTGAATCCATGCTGGTCTGGGATAAGGACGCAGGCCGCTATGACGCAAAAGCCACCCCCGCTTTCGGCGAGGATAGCTTGCGCGACCATTACCAACGCATGATCCAAGGCGAGGTTGAGGCCGATCTGGGCGAACACGCCATGTTCTAGCCGCTTCCTGTCGAGGGGGCCACCGCCCTGCCCGATTTCGGGCAGAGCGGGCAGATCAGAATGCAGGCTGGGTCTGGCGCCGCCGTTGCAGCAAAATAACCCCGAACAGCAGCAGCAAGGCAGGAATGTAGAACAGTTGCTCTGGCAGCCTGTCCGCAGGGCGCAGCACAGCCGACAATTCAACCTGTTCGCGGCCATAGAAGTCGAAATCCCCCAACGCGCTTTGGAAGGGCGAGCCGAACATCGGCTCATCCAGCACCATCCGGTCAGAGTCTGGCATCAGGAACAAGCCGGTCTGCCCTGCCCGCTGCGCGGGTGGCGTTTCATCCACATTCAGCACCAGCGTGACCGAACGCGGCTGGCCGGTGTTGAAATCCGGCCCGGTCACTTCAAGGCGCAACTGGTCCCCTGCCTCGGCCTGTTCAAGCACCTGCTCGAACTCCAGCCCCGAGAGGCGGTTGAACTCTGGCTGCACGCGGTCCAGCCAGAAATTGGGCACAAACAGTGTAAAAGCCACAAGCAACAGTGCCGCAGATTCGTGCAGTTTCGAGCGTGCAAGGAAATACCCTTGGGTGGCGGCGGCAAATAGCAGCATGGCAAAGGTTGCCACAATGAAGATGAACACCGCCTGCAAGACCCCCGCAGTCGTGCCCAGATCAACCCCGTACAAGATCAGCGTCGGGTTATAGATAAACAGGAACGGCAACGCGAGCGTGCGCAAGGAGTAGAAAAACGCCTGAAACCCTGTCTTTATCGGATCACCGCCCGACACGGCAGAGGCCGCGAAACTCGCAAGCCCCACAGGCGGCGTCACATCCGCCATCAGCCCGAAATAGAACACGAACAAATGCGCCGCAATCAGCGGCACGATCAGCCCCTCTTGCGCGCCAAGCGACACCACAACGGTGGCCATCAGCGACGACACCACAATGTAGTTTGCCGTTGTCGGCAACCCCAAGCCCAGCACCAGCGAGAATAGCCCCACAAGCACCAGCATCAGGAACAGATTGCCAAGCGCCAGCATCTCGACCAGTCCGGCCAGTTCGGTGCCAATGGGCGTGCGGGTGACAGTCGCCACAATCACCCCTGCCGCGCCGGTCGCCACCGCGATTCCGATCATGTTGCGCGCGCCTGAAATCATGCCATCGACCAGATCTTTCACCCCAAGGCTGAATTGCGCAATCACATCGGCTTGCCCGCGCAACAGCGCCTTGAAGGGGCGCTGCGTCAGGATGATGAACAGCATGGTCATGACAGCGAAATAGGCCGATTTCGCAGGCGACTGCCGCTCGACCATCAAAAACCAGATCAGCACGATGATGGGCAATAGGTAATGCAGCCCTGTCGGAAACACCTCTCGCATGACAGGCAGCTTGATGTCTTTCGCCTTGGGGTCGTCCAATTCCAGATCAGGGCGTTTGGATGCCACAAAAAGGCAGCCCAGATAGATGCCCAGTAGCGCCAGCACTGTGACAAGGGTGGAAATCGCAGGTGCTGCGTCGCGCAAGAACCCGACCGCCGCGATCACCCCGTAGAATGCAGCCCCCGTCACCACAAAGCCGACAGCCGTTTTCCACGCCATCGTCAGCAGGCTGGCCCCTTCGCCAAGGGCTGGAATGCCATTTTTCAGCGCTTCCAGATGTACGATATAGACCAGCGCGATATAGGAAATCACGGCGGGGATGAAGGCATGCTTGATGACTTCCAAGTAGGAGATGCCGACAAATTCAACCATCAGGAACGCAGCCGCCCCCATAACCGGCGGCATGATCTGGCCATTGACCGATGACGACACTTCGACCGCGCCTGCCTTCTCGGAAGTGAAGCCTACGCGTTTCATCAGCGGAATGGTAAATGTACCCGTGGTCACCACATTGGCGATGGACGAGCCGGAAATCAGCCCCGTTGCCGCAGACCCGACAACCGCCGCTTTCGCAGGGCCGCCGCGCAAATGCCCAAGGCCCGCAAAGGCCAGTTTGATGAAATAATTGCCCGCGCCCGCCTTATCCAGCAGCGCGCCGAACAGAACGAACAAAAACACAAATGCCGTCGAGACCCCTAGCGGAATGCCAAACACCCCTTCGGTGGACAGCCATTGCGTGTTGATAATGCCGTTGAAACTGCGCCCTTCATGCGCGATCAGGTCAGGGATCAGCCAGCCCTGGCCGAAATAGCTATAGGCCAGAAAAATACTGCCCACGATGGTCAGCGCAGGACCAAGCGCGCGGCGCGACGCCTCCAGCAGCAGGATCAGGCCGATGGTGCCGACGATAATTTGCGGATAGATCGTCGATCCGATCAGCCCTTCAAAATTGTTCAGAATTGGCACATCTGCCGTCTGCACCTGCGTCAGCCGCCCTTGGCGGGCAGAGCCGGACAACTCGCGCGAGAACCAGAAGACATAAAACGCAGACCCCGCCGCGACAAAGGCAAGCGCCCAGTCATATAGCGGAATATAGCTGCGCGGAGAGCCTTTGAATGCCGGATAGGCCAGAAACGCCAGAAACAGCGCGAATGTCAGATGCATGGGCCGCGTCATGTCCGACCCGATGATCCGTGCAAACGGGATATGCTGCGCCAGCGCGAATTGCGGATCAGCAATCCAGATTTGAAAACCGGACCAGATAAACGCGATAGATGCAATCAGCAGCGCAACGATGCGGTTTTTTGGGGTGCGCCCCCCCGAATCGGTGCTGGCAACCAAATCCGATAATTCATCATCCGAGAATTCACGCGCTTTCGGCTTTTGCGCAGTCGACATACGGCTGCCCCCTATTGATGCTGATTATATTTTTGCAATGTCGTCGCAACAAAATCTGCGCGGCGCGTTGTGACACGCCGCGCAGAAGGGTTGTGGTGTCAGATCACTCGATCAGGCCAGCTTCGCGGAAATACCGCTCGGCGCCCGAATGCAGCGGTGCTGACAGACCGTCGCTGACCATTTCGCTTGGGTCCAGATTGGCAAGTGCAGGGTGCAATGCTGTGAACTGGTCAAGGTTCTCGAAAATGGCGCGTGTCACCTGATAGGCGATTTCATCGCTGACCGCGTCAGAGCTGACAAAAGTCGCGCCCACACCAAAGGTGGTAATATCCTCGGACGTGCCACGATACATGCCACCGGGGATGGTTGCCATGCGGTAATAGCCCCGCTCTTCAACCAATGCGCGGATTTCGTCATTATCGACATTCACCAGCACAGTATCGCAAGCGGTGGTCGCTTCCTGAATCGCGCCCGACGGGTGGCCAACAGTATAGACAATCGCATCTACATTGTTGTCGCACATTGCCAGTGACTGTTCGGCAGGGGGCAATTCGCTGGTCTGGGCGAAATCATCGACTGTCCAGCCCATGGCTTCCAGCACGACATCCATTGTCGCGCGCTGGCCGGAACCGGGGTTGCCGATATTTACACGCTTGCCGCGCAGATCCTCGAAAGTGGTAATGCCGGAATCTGCCCGCGCAACCACAGTAAAGGGTTCGGGGTGCAGCGAGAAGATGGCACGCAGCCCCTCGAATGCGCCATCACCTTCAAACTGCTGGCTGCCATTGAACGAGTGATACTGGATGTCGGATTGCGCGACACCGAATTCCAACTCGCCCGAACGGATGGCGTTGACGTTGAACACCGACCCGCCTGTTGATTCGACACCGCAGCGGATGCCATGTTCGGCACGGTCGCGGTTTACCAAGCGGCAAATCGCACCACCTGCGGGATAGTAGACGCCTGTGACGCCGCCTGTCCCGATCGAGATGAAGGTATCTTGCGCAAGCGCAGTCGTGCCCATCATCATCCCTGCGGCCACAAGGCCAGCGGTAAGGGGTTTATTCATGTGATCCTCCATGTTTGACGCTGCTTTCGTGATGCAGCAAAAGGGTTACGGTGCCACGCCCCTTGCGGGCGTGTAGGCACCTCCCATTCCCCAAGTGGACTGCGACAACAGATCGGAGTCAACCCTCAAACACGTCTTTGTTTAGACGCGCTCTCAATTCTTTGATTACACATGTAAAATACGGAAAATCACAGAAAATTGACGCAAGGTAATGTGCTGCATATGCACGGGGCATGCGCTAATCTGGGGTGTTTTACACCTGAAAACCCGCGTGGTTTGGGCCTGATCTGCACAGTCTGATCACAATGGCAGGCGTGTTTCCGCAATGCCCACATACCAGCTGCACCCGTAGGGAATAATCTCATCATTGAAGTCATATTCGGGGTGGTGCAGCCCTGGCCCGTCGCCCGCACCCAGCACGATATAGGCACCGGGGCGTTCTTCCAGCATATAGGCAAAATCCTCTCCGCCCATGTTGAACCCCGCATCAAGGCATTGGCTGGACACGTCCAGCGCGACCTTGCGCGCGATTTCCGTCTCGGCGTCATGGTTGACCATGACAGGGTAGCCCTGCATGAATTCCACCTCTGCGCGCGCACCGAAAGCGGCCACGCTGGCCTCGACGATGGCATGAAGCCGCGTTTCGGCCAGCTTGCGCAAGGCGGCGTCATGGGTGCGGATGGTGCCGCGCAACTCCACCCGCTGCGCAATCACATTATGCGCCTGCGTGTCCGAGCGCACGCCTGTAACCGACACCACAATATTATGCGTGGGGTCTGCATTGCGGCTGGCAATGCTTTGCAGCGCCAGAATAAGGTGGCTGGCCGCCAAGGTCGGGTCAACTGTCACATGGGGTTTGGCCGCATGCCCGCCGCGCCCTTCAACTGTGATGCGGAATTCGTCGCAGGCCGCATAGAACGCGCCTGACCTGATATTGAACTCGCCCAGCGGATGGCCCGGACGGTTGTGCATGCCATAGACTTCCTGAATGCCGAAGCGTTCCATCAGGCCCGCATCGCACATCACCTTGGCCCCTGCCCCGCCTTCTTCGGCGGGCTGGAAAATTACCGCAACTGTGCCGTCGAAATTGCGCGTCTCGCACAGGTATTTCGCAGCCCCCAGCAGCATGGCGGTGTGCCCATCATGGCCGCAGGCATGCATTTTACCATGATGGATCGAGGCATAGGGCTTACCTGTCGCCTCAAAGATCGGCAGCGCGTCCATATCCGCCCGCAGGCCCACCACGCGGCGAGAGCTGCATTTGCGCCCGTGGATCAGCCCCACCAGCCCTGTGACCGCAATCCCCTCGACCACCTCATCACAGCCAAACGCGCGCAGCTTGTCGGCCACGATATGCGCAGTGCGGTGGCATTCAAAATGCAATTCGGGATGCGCGTGGAAATCCTGCCGCCAGGCGGCAATCTCGGGCAGCATTTCGGCGAAACGGTTGCGGATGGGCATAATGGTCCTGACAAGGTTGTAGGGATATGATGAAGCTAATGCGGCCTTTCGCAGCCTACAAGGCGTCAATCCTCGAACAGTTCCGATTGGCCGCGCTCTGGTCCGTCCTCTGCCTCATCATCAGGCAAGGAAGTCTGGCCCGGTGGGGGGCGGCTGTCCAACAGGCCCGCTTCGCGCAATTCTTTCAGCCCCGGCAGATCGCGCGCACTCTCCAGACCGAAATGGTCCAGAAACGCCTCTGTCACGACAAAGGTGACAGGCCGCCCCGGTGTCATTCTGCGCCGCCCCAGCCTGATCCATTCCAGTTCCAGCAACTGGTCAATCGTCCCACGCGACACGGCCACGCCGCGAATCTCCTCGATCTCGGCGCGGGTGACAGGCTGGTGATAGGCGATAATGGCAAGCGTCTCGATCGCCGCGCGCGACAGTTTGCGTGTTTCCAACCGTTCGGTTTGCATCAGCCATGCCAGATCGGGCGCGGTGCGCAGCGCATAGGCATCGCCCACCCGCACCAGATTTACCCCCCGCCCGCAATAGCGCGAACGCAGATGCACCAGCGCTTCTGCCGCGTCACATCCGGGGGGCAAGCGCTCTGAGATCTGCGACAGGCTAAGGGGGGTGGCGCAGGCAAACAGGATCGCTTCGATCATGCGTTCCTGTTCGGCCAATGGGGGCGCGGCAAACAGGCTGGGGCTGTCTGCCGCATTGGGCCGGCTGCGCGGCGGTGCGTTGGGACTATCTGTCATATCACCGCTCATTGCCCGGTTTTGCGGCGCAGATGCAAGGGGGCGAATGTGTCGGACTGGCGCAGTTCGATCTGGCCTTGCTTGGCCAGTTCCAGCGTGGCCGCAAAGGTGGACGCAATAGCCGAGCGTTGCCGCGCGGGCGCCCCGCGCCAGCCTTCGGGCAGATAGGCTTGCAGGCTGGTCCAGTCCGCAGCCCCCGGCACCAGTTTGGACAACCGCGCCAATGCGGCCTCATAGGGGTATATGTCCGAGCGGTCGAAGGCATAGGGACGAAATTCGTCGCGCGTGCGCAGCCGTGCATAGGCGCGCATCAAATCCAGCAGACTGGCCTCGAACACGGTTTTGCGGTTCACCGCCAGCGCCTCTGGTGCGCCGCGCGCGAAGAAGTCGCGCCCTTTCTGGTCGCGCCCCATCAGCCGCGCCGCCGCCTCTCTCATGGCTTGCAGGCGTTCCAGCTGAAAGGCCAGATGCGCGGCCAGTTCCGCGCCGCTTGGCCCTTCCTCTGTCGGGTCTGGTGGCAACAGCAGGCGCGATTTCAGATAGGCCAGCCACGCTGCCATCACCAGATAATCTGCCGCCAGCTCTATCCTGAGTGCGCGCGCGCGTTCCACAAAGCCCAGATATTGTTCGGCCAGATGCAACACCGATATGCGCCGCAAATCAACCTTTTGAGTGCGCGAGAGTGTCAGCAGCACATCCAGCGGCCCCTCAAACCCGTCCACATCGACAATCAGCGCCTCGGCTTCTCGCCGCGCGCTTATGCTGTCATCTGTGTCGAATGTGTCGGCCATGGTTTGCCTTGTTTTCAGCAATCATACGCTGTGGCCAAGGGCGCTGTCCATCATGCACTGTCCATATGGCGTTCCCAATCGCGCAGCCGCGCGACATAACGCGCAAGCGTGTCAATCTCCAGATTGATCCTGTCGCCCATCTTTACATCACCCCAAGTCGTGACCTGCTTGGTATGGGGAATAAGATTGACGCCGAATTCCGCGCCCGACACATCGTTTACAGTCAGCGATGTGCCGTCCAGCGCCACAGACCCTTTCGGCGCGATGAACCCTGCCAGATGGTCTGGCGCGCGGAACAAAAGCCTTGTGCTACCCCCCACCTCGGTCAGGCCCACAACCTCGGCCACGCCATCCACATGGCCCGAGACGATATGGCCGCCCAGTTCATCCCCCACTTTCAGCGCGCGTTCCAGATTGACACGCTTGCCAATTGTCCAATCCCCCAGATTGGTTTTCGACACAGTCTCGGCAGAGACCTGCACCTCGTACCAGTCCGGCCCTTTTGCAACCACGGTCAGACACACCCCGTCCGATGCAATGGACGCCCCCAGATCGACACCTGTCATGTCATAGCCTGTTGCAATGCGCGCACGAAGATCGCCTTCTTGCTGCAATGCAAGAATTTCACCGATATCCGTAATGATCCCCGTGAACATGTCTGACCCTTTCCAAGACCTGCTTTGATGGCAGAGGTAACGCGCGCCCCGCTTGATGACAAGCGCGCCATAAATCTACCGCATTTTCAGATCATTGTGTCGCATATCGCGTCAAAGCGAAATGCTGACAGGCGCGTTGGTTTGGTAACGTAAGTGGAATGATGTCATGGGCGTAGGCGGTGACGACAGACGGTTTTTGTTTTTGCAGGGGCCGCATGGGTGGTTTTTCAGCCGGTTGGCGCAAGGGTTGCGCGCAGCCGGTGCGCAGGTTTGGCGGGTTGGCTTCAATCAGGGCGATGCGTTTTTCTGGCGCGACAAGGCAAGCTACATCCCCTTCAGCGAAACCCCCGACGCATGGCCGCAGCGCATCCGAGAGATTATCGCGCAGCACCAGATCACCGATATTGCCTTATACGGCGATGTGCGCCCTGTTCATGCGCAGGCCATCACTGCCGCCCGCGAACTGGGCCTGACAATCCATATATTCGAGGAAGGGTATTTGCGGCCCTATTGGGTCACATATGAACGCGACGGGGCAAACGGCAATTCCGCCCTGATGGAGATCGGCCTGCCAGAGATGCGCAAGGCGCTGGAAAAATGCGATCTGGAACTGCCCGATCCGCCTGCGCATTGGGGCGATATGCGCCAGCATGTCTTTTATGGGGCGCTGTATCATTTCTGCGTCATGGCCTTTAACCGGCGCTACCGCAATTTCAGGCCGCATCGGGATTTAACGGTCCGGCAGGAATTCGCGCTTTATATGAAACGCCTGTGGCTGATGCCCTTGCACTCGATCGAGCGTCACATTGCAAGCTGGCGCGTGCGCAATGGCGGCTTTCCCTATCATCTGGTGTTGCTGCAACTAGAACATGACAGCAGCTTTCGCGCGCATAGTCCGTTCCAGTCGCAAACCCAATTTCTGGAAAAAGTGTTTTCAGGTTTTGCACGGGGGGCACCGCAACACCACCATCTGGTGATCAAAGCCCACCCGCTGGAAGATGGCCGCGCCCCCATCCGCGAAACGATCCGCACACTGATAAAGGCGCATGGCCTTGACGGGCGGGTTCATTTCTTGCGCGGGGGCAAACTTGCGCGGCTTCTCAACCACGCACGCTCGGGCGTTACGGTCAATTCGACAGCCGCACAACAGGTGTTATGGCGGGGCATGCCGCTGCGCGTTTTTGGCCGCGCGGTCTATGACAAGCCCGAATTTGTCTCTGATCAGTCCATTCGCGCCTTTTTCGCCCATCCCAAACGCCCGGATGCGCGCGCCTATCGCGATTACCGGCATTTCCTGCTCGAAACCTCGCAAGTGCCGGGGGGCTACTATTCGTTGGGGGGCCGCAGGCAGCTGATGCGACATCTGGTAGATATGATGCTGGCCCCCGATGACCCCTATACCGCATTGATCCGCGGGGACGCGGCACCAAGGCAACAGTTGCGCATGGTGCGCTAGGGGCCACACTGCTTCAAAGCTTGGCGTTTTCACAAGAAACCTGTATCGTTTCCAAAAATCTGAGGCATACCCACGAAGGAGCCCGAGCAGTGTTGGCAAGTTATTTTATTCTGGGCCGCAAACTGGCCCTGATGACAGCTGTAATTTTGGTTGCATCTTGCGCTGTGTCCCGCGACGGACCCAGCAAAAAGGAAATTTTTGAAGGCTCGGTCATGCGCTCGGGCGATGCGCATATTATCATGGTGAACAAGCGCGTCAGCGAGGCCGCCAACCGCCCACAGGCGCTGGGCTTCAGCCATGCGCTGCGCGCGGGCGCGCTGATGGGCGGCGACACGATCCGCCCCGGCGATGTGATCCGCCTGAATGTCTATGAGAATGTGCCCGAGGGGCTGCTTGCCCCGGCAGGCGCCAATAACGCCTTGGTCGAGGAAATTCAGGTCGATGATGCGGGCTATATTTTTGTACCCTATGCAGGCCGCATTCGCGCCGCAGGCAACACGCCCGATGCGCTGCGCCGCATCCTGACCCGCTCGCTTGACGAACAGACCCCCGATCCGCAAGTCATGGTCGCGCGTACCGCTGGTGACGGGGCAACTGTGTCTGTCACCGGCGGGGTTGGCGCGCAGGGCGTCTATCCTGTTACGCGTGCCACCAACCGGCTAAGTTCCATGATCGCCACGGCGGGCGGGCTAAGCATTCCGCTAGAGACAGCGCAAGTGCTGGTCACGCGCGGCAACCGCCAAGACTCGGCATGGCTGCAAGACATCTATTCCGACCCCTCGCTCGATATTGCGATGCGCGCGGGCGACCGTATTTTGCTGCGGCAGGACCAGCGCGCCTTCACTGTGTTGGGTGCGACAGGCAGCACCAACCGCATGACTTTCGACACCCGCCAGATTTCCGCGATTGACGCCATCGCCATGGTCGGCGGGCTGGACCCGTTGCGCGCAGACCCGACAGGCGTGTTTATCTTCCGCGATGAAGTGCCCGATGTCGCAACCGAAATCATTGGCATGGGCCAGTTTGTGACGGATGTGCGCTTTGTCTATGTGCTGGATCTGACCGCGCCCACAGGCATGTTCAACGCGCGCGATTTCAAAATCCGTGACGGCGATACAATCTTTGTGACCGAGGCAGCTTCCGTGCTTTGGGCGCGCCAGATCTCGGCATTGACCGGCAGCCTGACTGCGGCCGGAAATGTCCGCCGCACTGTCGACTAAGGCGCATGTCGCCCACCCCGTCTGCCCGTGTTTACGCCTATTCGGGCGGATTTCTGGGCATGGGCAGGCAGGCGCGCCGCATTCGCCGCATCATGGCGCTTGCAGGGCATCCCATAGGCATTGGCTGGCCGCAAGCCACCGATAAAATCGCTGTCTGGGGGCATGCCCGCCGCGCCGCGCGCGGCGAGAAGATTGCTGCGCGCAGCGGTGCCGGTATCTTGCGCGTTGAAGACGCGTTTTTACGCTCGCTCTTTCCCGGCCGCGCGGGAGAGCCGACACTGGGCCTGCTGATCGACACGCAAGGGGCCTATTATGCGCCCGCAACCCCGTCCGATCTTGAAACCCTGCTGGCCACCCACCCGCTGGATGATCACGCGCTTCTAGAACGCGCGCGCCTTGGCATGGCGCGTCTGAAAGCGCTGCAACTGTCCAAATACGCAGCCCATGACCCCGCGCTGCGCGCGCCCGATCCGGGCTATGTGCTGGTCGTCGATCAGGTGCGCGGCGATGCCTCTCTCACCCATGGCGGGCTTGATGGCCCCCTTCCCGCGCATCTGTTCCGCGAGATGCTGGTTCAGGCGCAACTGGATTTCCCCGGCGCGCGTATCATCATCCGCACCCATCCCGAAACCGCGCAAGGCCACCGTCACGGCCATTTCACACCGGCAGATGCGACAGCAGACCATATCACGCTTCTGTCAGACCCGGTCTCGCCATGGGAATTGCTGGAAGGTGCGCTTGCGGTCTATACAGTCTCCTCGCAACTGGGGTTCGAGGCGGTTTTTGCAGGCCACAAGCCCCGTGTCTTTGGCCTGCCCTTTTATGCAGGCTGGGGGCTAAGCTGTGATCACACCCCGCATCCCCGACGCCGCCGCAAACTGACCCGTGCGCAGCTTTTCGCCGCCGCAATGCTGCTTTATCCCAAATGGTATGATCCCTGCCGCGACCGGCTATGCCCGTTCGAAGATGCGCTCGACCATCTGGAAGCCCTGACCCGCGCGTGGCGCGAAGACCGCAACGGCTATGCCGCTCTCAACATGCGGCTGTGGAAACGCCCGCATCTGCAAGCCTTTTTCGGGCGCTGGAAAAAACTGCATTTTGCAAAGGCGGCGCGCACGAACCAGCCCGCGCTGGTCTGGGGCATGGCGGCTGGGCCTGCGCATGCCATCCGCATCGAAGACGGGTTCTTGCGCTCGCGCGGGCTTGGCGCGGAACTGACCCCGCCTGTGTCTTTGGTGGCCGATGATCTTGGGCTGTATTACGATCCATCCACCCCGTCGCGCTTGGAAGCCTTGATCGCAGCCCCCCCCCCACCGGGCGGTGAGGCACGCGCCACAGCCCTTGTTGCGCGGATCCGTGCGCAAAGGCTCAGCAAATATAACCTCGACCGCCCGCTCCCTGATCTGCCCCTGGGCCACCGTATTCTTGTCCCCGGTCAGGTCGAAGACGACGCCTCGATCCAATTGGGCGCTGGCGCGATCCGCACCAATCTTGCGCTGCTTGCCGAAACCCGCCGCCGCAATCCGAAGGCGATCATCCTCTACAAACCCCATCCCGATGTCGAAGCAGGCCTCAGACCCGGTGCCATTCCCCGACAGGACGCGCTTTTGCATGCCGATCTTGTCCTCGATCACAGCGATCCCGCCCATTTGCTTGACCATGTGAATGAACTCTGGACAATGACCTCCACAATGGGGTTCGAGGCGCTCTTGCGCGATGTGCCTGTGACCACATTCGGCGCTCCATTCTATGCAGGTTGGGGGCTGACAACCGATATGGGCAATATCCCTGCGCGCCGCATCGCGCGCCCCGGCCTTGCCGCCCTCGCCCATGCAGCCCTGATCGCCTATCCGCGCTATTACGATCCCGTCTCGCGTCAGCCCTGCCCGCCTGAAGTCGCACTTGAGCGCCTCGCAACACATACCACGCCCCGCCCGCCGGTCTTGCGCTTGCTGGCAAAACTGCAAGGCGCTTTTGCAAGCCTCGCCCCTCTCTGGCGCTAAGCCTCCATTTTCTTGCCTTAAATACTCAAATGGGGGGAATGCAGCGCAAGCTGCATGGGGGGCGCCAGCCCCCCTTCACAATAGACCTGGCCGAAGGCCGCAATCAGGTCACGTATGGTCAGTCATTCAGCAAACGGCTGACAACAATGGTCACTTCCGGCTTTTTGCCGATCTCTTCCATCACCACCTGCCGCACAACACGGCGCAACCCGTCATTGAGCTTGTCATCATCCGCCAGAACCTTGTGACCCGCGCGCGAGACGAATTCTTCCAGCTCGCTCTCGATCAACTCGTTCAGCATCTTGCCCCCGCGCCCTTCACTGCGCAGGCCCGCGATTTCGGCCCAAGGTGCGCCAAGCGCCTCATTCTCCTCGTCCAGAATCAGGGTCACGAACACATGCCCGCCAATGGCCATGCGAATGCGGTCGCGGATAATGCCATCCATCGCCCCGATCATCCGGCTGCCATCCAGATAGGTGCGGCCCGTCGGCACCTCGTCAACCAGCCCCGGCACATCGCCTGTCAGGTCCAGCACCGACCCATTGGGCACCACCAAAGACCGCATCCCGCGCGCAAGCGCCAGTTTCGCGTGTTCGCGCATCATGCGATGCTCGCCATGGATCGGAATCAGCATTTGCGGGGCAATCAGATCATGCATCGCCACCAGATCAGGCCGGTTGGCATGGCCAGAGACGTGATAGAGCCGCGCTGAATTGTCCAGCACATCTACGCCCATTTCCGACAGCGCATTCACCACGCGGCCCACTTCGCGCTCATTGCCCGGAATGGTCATGGAAGAGAACAGAAACGTATCCCCTTCCTTCATGCTCAGCCCCATATAGTTGCCGCGCGCCAACTGGCTGGAAGCTGCGCGCCGTTCCCCTTGAGAGCCCGTCACGATCAGCAGCAGGTTTTCGCGCGGAATGGATTTCGCCTCTTCAGGACTGATGGTGGGGGGGAAATCTGTCAGGATGCCCGCCTCGCGCGCCACTTGCGTCATGCGCAGCATCGCGCGCCCCATCAGGCAGACAGAGCGCCCCGCCTCTTGTGCGGCCACCGCCAGTGTTTTCAACCGCGCCACGTTTGAAGCGAAAGTCGTGGCCACGACCATGCCTTTGGCGCTGCGCATCAGCTCTGCCACAGGTGTGTTCAGCGTGGCCTCTGACCGGCCTTCATGAAGGTTCATCACATTGGTGCTGTCACAAAACAGCGCCTTGACGCCTGTGCGCCCGATCTCGGCAAGCAGTTTCGGGTCATGCGGCTCGCCCACGCCGGGCGTTTCATCGGCCTTGAAGTCGCCCGAATGCACGATCCGTCCGTCCGGCGTGTCGATAATCAGGCCAGAGGCTTCGGGCAGCGAATGTGCGACAGGGAAGAACTGCACCCGGAACGGCCCCAGTTCCAGCGCCTCGGGGGCTTTGCCCACAGTGATCACCTGTTTGGGGTCCTGGCCCGCATCCTGCATCTTCAGCCGTGCGATCCGCGCAGTGAAATCGCGCGCGTAGACCGGCACTTTCAGCCTGTCCCATAACAACCCCACCGCACCGACATGGTCTTCATGCGCATGGGTGATGATAATCGCTTCCAGCCGGTCGCGACGTTCTTCCAGCCATGTGATGTCGGGCAAGATCAGATCCACACCGGGGCTTGAATCCATATCCGCAAAGGTCACCCCAAGATCAACAAGGATCAGGCGCTCGCGTCCCTTGGGGCCATAGCCGAACACATAGGCGTTCATACCCACTTCACCTGCCCCGCCAAGGGGTAGATAGATCAGCCTGTCTTTGCTCATGTTCGCTCCTCGATGCCGTTTATCTTGTTATATGCGTGTATCACGCGAAGGCCATGCAGTGTCAGATCATCCTCGACCCTGTCAAACAGGTTCTCGGCCTGCGCAAATAGCGGCGCCAGCCCGCCTGTTCCGACAACTGTCATCGGTTTACCATACTCTGCCTTGATCCGGCCTGTTATGCCCTCGATCAGTCCGATATAACCCCAGAACACACCAGATTGGATGCATTCGACAGTATTGGTGCCAATCACCTTGTCGGGGCGCGAAATATCGACATGCGGCAGGGCTGCGGCCCCCTGATGCAGCGCCTCTAGGCTAAGGTTCACACCCGGTGCGATCACCCCGCCCACATAGGCGCCGTCATGGGCGACCACATCGAAATTCGTGGCCGTGCCGAAATCCACCACCACCACATCGCCGCCAAACCGTTCATACGCCCCTGCCGCATTTGCCAGCCGGTCAGGGCCGGGCCTGACCCCTTCATCCACGCGCGGGGCAACAGGCAGCAGGCATTCGGGCTTGCCCACAACCAGCGGGCGGCAGTTGAAATAGCGGTCGCACAGCACCCGCAGATTGAACACCACACGCGGCACGGTTGAGGCGATAACGACATCGCTGATGTCCAGCTCGACCCCCTTGATGCGCATCAAGGTGGACAGCCATACGAAATACTGGTCCGCCGTGCGCATATGCTCGGTCGAGGTGCGCCATGTCGCCAGTACCTGCGTGCCATCCCAGACCGAAAACACTGTGTTGGTGTTGCCGCAATCTATTGTCAGAAGCATGCGCCTGCCCCCTGTCTCATGAGAAATACACGTCTGCCGCAGGGATTGCGCGCAATTCTTGTGGCATTTGCAGCAGCAATGCGCCCGAGCTGTCTATCCCGGCGAAGGTGCCTTCATATGTCTGGCTGACTGTGCGCGCAATGACCGCTTGACCCAGCCGCGCGGCGCGGTTCAACCATGCCTGACGGATGGGGGCAAAGCCAAAAGTTGCAAGCTGGTGGTCCCATCTGGCATAGATCGGTGCCAGAATGTCCAGAAACGCCTCTGGGGTGGCAAGAATACCTGTCTCGGCCATCAGGCTGACAGGTGGCACTGCGCCTGCCTCGCCCATCGGCGCATGTTGCAGGTTCACACCGATTCCGATGGCCAGATGGCCCACCTGTGCGCCGTGGCCAATGCTTTCCAGCAAGATACCTGCCAGCTTGCCACCATGCAGCAACACATCATTGGGCCATTTAATGGCGAAACTCTCTGGCCGTCCGGTCAGGGTGACAAGCGCTTCATCCAGCGCAAGCGCCGCCACAAAAGACCGCAGCGCCACCTGATCTGGCGGGCCACCGGGGCGCGACACATAGGTGGCGGCGAAATTGCCCGCAGGGTCACGCCATTCGCGCCCGCGCCGCCCGCGCCCCTTGGTCTGGCGATGTGCCAAAATCCATACGGGGCCGGACAGCGTGGGCGCAATGCGCGCGGCCTCGGCGTTGGTGCTGTCAATTTCGGGCAGGATCACCCGCCCGACGCCGTCTGGCCAGTTACTTGACAAGAGCGTTTGCCGCCAGCGCCGCTGCGCCCTCGATCCCGAACAGGTTGATCACCCCCAGAACCATGATCGCAGCCGACGCGACCAGCAATGTCGCTTGCACAGGGGCGCGCACAGTATCCAGCGGCTCGATCTCCTCGCCGAAATACATGTAATAGACGATGCGCAGATAGTAGAACGCGCCGATTACGGATGCCACGACCCCTGCCACGGCAAGCCATGTCATGCCTGCCTCGACCGCGGCCCAAAGCACATAGAATTTGCCAAAGAAGCCCACCAGCGGCGGCACGCCTGCAAGGCTGAACATCAGCACCAGAAGCGCCAAGGCGCGCAACGGCTCGGCCTTGGAATACTGGCGCAGGCTGTCGATATCGGTCACCGGCTTGCCATCGCGCGACATGGTCAGAATAAAGGCGAAGACGCCGATATTCATGGTCACATAAATCGCCATATAGACCAGCATCGCCTGCACACCTTGCGCCGTGCCCGCGGCCAGCCCGACCAGCGCAAAGCCCATATGGCTGATGGAAGAATAGGCCATCAGCCGCTTGATATTGCGCTGCCCGATAGCCGCAATCGCGCCCACGAACATTGACGCCGCCGCCAGAAAGGCGATGATCTGTGTCCAGTCACCCGGCACCACGCCAAAGGCTTCATGCACAACCCGCGCGATCAGCGCCATCGCGGCCACTTTTGGCGCAGTGGCGAAGAATGCGGTCACAGGGGTTGGCGCGCCTTCATAGACATCCGGCGTCCACATATGGAACGGCACCGCAGACACTTTGAAGGCAAGACCGGCCAGCATAAAGGCCAGCCCCATCAGCAGCCCCACCGACATGCCATCTTCCGAGATGGTGGTGATGATGCCCGCAAACAGCGTTGTGCCCGAATACCCGTAAGTCAGCGACGCCCCATAAAGCAGCAGGCCAGAGGCCAGCGCGCCAAGGATGAAGTATTTCAAGCCCGCTTCTGTTGACCGCAGAGAGTCGCGGTTCATTGTGGCGACGACATACAGCGCCAGTGATTGCAGCTCCAACCCCATATACAATGCGATCAGATCGCCTGACGACACCATCAGCATCATCCCCACCACCGACAGCGCGATCAGGATGGGATACTCGAACCGCAGCAAGTCGCGGGCCGCCAGATAGCTTTGGCCCATGACCAGCACCACTGCCGCCGAAAACAGGATGATCATTTTCGAGAAATGCGCAAAAGCATCGGCAATATACATGCCGTTAAAGGCGGTTTGCGCCTCTAGCCCTTTGGAACCGGCAAACAGGCCCAAAAGCACCATAATCCCTGCGGTTGCCCACAAGATCGGCTCGGCCAGTTTGTCCTTGCCGCCATACACACCCACCATCAGCGCCGCCATGGCGAACAAGGCCAGCACGATTTCAGGCAGGGCCGTAAAGAGATCAGCTCCGATCATCGCAAGACCTTTCAGTTCTGTGCAAGCTGGGATGCGGCCTCATGGGCCTGCAATGCCAGCGTGTGCCCGTCAACCAGCGCGGTGACCGAGGGGCCTATAATATCAGTGACAAGGGCGGGATACACCCCAAGGATCAGCGTCATCGCAACCAGCGGCCCGATCAGCAGCTTTTCGCGGCGGTCCATATCCTTGATGCCTTTCAGCGATTCCTTGATCAACTCGCCCATGACGACGCGGCGGAACAGCCACAGCGCATAGCCTGCCGACAAGATCACCCCTGTTGCAGCAAAGAACGCCACCCAAGTGTTGACCTGAAACACGCCCATAAAGGTCAGGAATTCGCCGACAAAGCCAGATGTGCCCGGCAGGCCGACATTGGCCATGGTGAACAGCAAAAACACCGCCGCATAGACCGGCATTCGGTTGATCAACCCGCCATAGGCCACAATCTCGCGCGTGTGCATACGGTCATAGATCACACCCACCGCCAAAAACAGCGCGCCAGAAATGAAACCATGGCTGATCATCTGGAAAATCGCGCCGTCCAGCCCTTGCTGGTTGGCCGCGAAAATACCCATGGTTACAAAGCCCATATGCGCAACCGAGGAATAGGCGATCAGCTTTTTCATATCCTCTTGCATCAAGGCCACAAGCGATGTGTAGACAATCGCAATCGCCGACAGCCACAGCACCAGCGGCGCGAAAATGTCGCTTGCCACAGGGAACATCGGCAGCGAGAAGCGCAGGAACCCATAGCCGCCCATCTTCAGCAGCACTGCCGCCAGAATGACCGACCCCGCGGTGGGGGCCTGAACATGGGCATCGGGCAGCCATGTATGCACCGGCCACATGGGCATCTTCACTGCGAAAGACGCGAAAAAGGCCAGCCACAGCAGCGTTTGCATACCCCCCAACACCTGCCAGCCCATCAGGCTGAAGCTTTCAGTGCTGAACTGGTGTTGCAGCAGTGTCGGAATATCCGTCGTGCCTGCATCCACATACATGGCGATCATCGCAACCAGCATCAGAACCGATCCGAGGAAGGTATACAGGAAGAACTTGAACGCCGCATAGATGCGGTCCTTGCCGCCCCAGATGCCGATGATCAGGAACATCGGGATCAGACCCGCCTCGAAGAACAGGTAGAACAGCACCAGATCAAGTGCTGTGAACACACCGATCATCAGCGTTTCCAGCAGCAGAAACGCGATCATGTAATCCTTCACGCGGTGCGTGACATTCCAGCACGCGCCGATGGTGATCGGCATCAGGAAGGTTGTCAGCATCACAAACAGGATCGAGATACCATCGACCCCCATCTTGTAGCTGAACCCCATGATCCAGTCATGTTCTTCGACAAACTGGAAGCCGGTATCTTGCGGGTCAAACCCCACCAGCAGGATCAGCGAGGCGGCAAAAGTCGCCAGCGTGGCAACAAGTGCCACCCATTTGGCATTGCTTTGCGCCGCCTCATCCTCGCCGCGCAGGAAAATCGCCAATATGGCGGCAGCAATCGCGGGGGTGAATGTGATAATGGACAGAAGGTTCAACATCAGTTTGCCCCCCCTGTCAGCGTGACAAAGGTTACGATCACGACAATCCCCAGAACCATTGCAAAAGCGTAGTGGAACACGAAGCCGGATTGCGCGCGTCCGGCCAGTTTGGTGAAGAAGGGCACAATCCCCATCGCAAGCCCGTTGATGCCCCCGTCGATGACAGCGCCATCGCCTTTCTTCCACAAAAACCGGCCAAGGAATTTCGCAGGGCGCACGAACAGGAACTCGTACATCTCATCGAAATACCATTTGTTCAGCAAGAACTGGTACGCGCCGGGGAAAGTCTGGGCCAGCCGCTTGGGCAGCGATGTGTCGCGGATATAGAACATATAGGCCAGCCCCAAACCCAGCAGCATGGCAATGAAGGGCGACACCTTGACCCATGCAGGCACATAATGCGCTTGGGTGACAAGATCGTTGCCTTCAGCCATGAAGATGGCCGCGCCGAAATAGTCACGCACTTGTTCAGTGGACCCGAAAAACGGCCCATAGAACACCATGCCTGCCAGAACCGACCCCACCGCCAGAACCGCCAGCGGCACCAGCATGACAGTCGGGCTTTCATGGGCATGTTCATGGGTGTGTTTGTTGCCGCGCGGACTGCCCCAGAAGGTCAGGAACATCAGCCGCCAGCTGTAGAAACTGGTCATAAAGGCCGCAGCAACCAAGGCCCAGAACGCATAGCCGGCACCCGCAGCAAAGGTCGATTCAATGATCGCATCTTTCGACACAAAGCCAGCAAAGCCGATCATTGTCAGCGGAATGCCCACACCCGTAATCGCCAATGTGCCGATCAGCATGGCATAGAATGTGTAGGGCATCTTGTCTTTCAGCCCGCCATAATTGCGCATGTCCTGTTCGTGGTGCATGCCGTGAATGACAGACCCTGCGCCCAAAAACAGCATCGCCTTAAAGAACGCATGTGTCAGCAGGTGGAACATGGCCACCGAATAGACCCCCACACCAGCTGCCACAAACATGAAGCCCAGCTGCGAACAGGTCGAATAAGCGATCACGCGCTTGATGTCGTTTTGCACAAGGCCCACGGTTGCCGCAAACAGTGCCGTCATCGCGCCGATGAACACCACAAAGGCCATCACTTGGGGCGTGTATTCCATCAGCGGCGACATACGCGCGACCAAGAACACACCCGCTGTCACCATCGTGGCCGCATGGATCAGCGCCGATACAGGTGTTGGCCCTTCCATCGCATCGGGCAGCCATGTGTGCAGGAACAATTGCGCCGATTTGCCCATTGCACCCACAAACAGCAAAAACGCAATCAGGTTGGCCGCGTTCCAATCCGTCCACAGGAAGCTGACAGTTGTTTCCGCCAGCATGGGGGCTGCCGCGAACAGGTCGTCATACTGGATGGAATCGACCAGAAAATAGATGATCATCAGCGCAAGGATCAGCCCCATATCGCCCACACGGTTGACGATAAACGCTTTCATTGCCGCCGCGCCCGCAGATTGCTTGCGGAAATAAAACCCGATCAGCAGGTAAGAGGCCAGACCCACACCTTCCCAGCCAAAGAACAGTTGCACAAGGTTATCGGCTGTCACCAGCATCAGCATGGCAAAGGTGAACAGCGACAGATACGCGAAAAAGCGCGGACGGTAGCTCTCATTCTCGCGGAAATTGTCGTCATGCGCCATATAGCCAAAGCTATACAGATGCACGAGCGCCGAAACTGTGGTGATCACGATCAGCATCACAGCCGTCAGCCGGTCCAGCCGGATCGCCCAATCGCCCACAAGCGAGCCTGAATCGATCCAGCGCATCAGCGTGATTTGCTGTACAGACCCGTCATGAGTCAGGAAAATCACCCATGACAGCAGCGCCGACAGCATCAACAGGCCCGTCGCCACAATCTGGGCAGGCCGCTCGCCAATCGCGCGCCAGAACAGCCCGGCAATGATCGCGCCAAGCAGCGGGGCCAGAAGAACAGTTACAGCCATCCGCTTAGCCTTTCATCACATTGACGTCTTCGACGTCGATCGTGCCACGGTTGCGGAAGAAGCACACCAGAATGGCCAGCCCGATGGCTGCCTCGGCAGCCGCGACGGTCAGCACAAACATGGTGAAAACCTGCCCCACCAGATCATTCAGGAAAGACGAGAAGGCGACCAGATTGATATTCACCGACAACAGCATCAATTCTATCGACATCAGGATGATGATGATATTCTTGCGGTTCAGGAATATCCCGAAAATGCCGATGACGAACAGCGCCGCCGCCACGGTCAGGTAATGTTCAAGTCCAACCATCAAGGTCCCTCGTTTTCCGTTTATGCGGGGCCACTTGCGGACCCTCGTTCTTCCAGTTGCAGCGCAGGGCCTAGCCCAGCCCCTGCCCCGGTTTGACGTCCTTCAGCTCCATCGCCTTGGCGGGGTCGCGGTGCATCTGCGCCACGACATCCTGACGCTTCACATTCTTGCGGTGGCGCAGGGTCAGTACAATGGCGCCAATCATCGCCACCAGCAGGATCAGACCAGAGACCTGAAACAACAGGAAATACTGGTCATAAATGATCATGCCCAAGGCTTTGGTGTTGTGCATCTCGGCCAGATCAGGTGTGGGGGCCTGACGCAGCGCACGCGCGCCCTCTGCTTCCTGCCAAGACCCGAACAGCAGCGCCATCTGCATCAGCAGCACAATCCCGACAATACTTGCAATCGGGAAATAGCGCGCCATCTCGCCTTTCAGCGCGGCGAAATCCACATCCAGCATCATCACCACGAACAGGAACAACACCGCGACAGCACCCACATAGACGATGATCAGCAGCATGGCGATGAATTCCGCCCCCAGCAGCACGAACAGACCCGCCGCCGAGAGAAAGGTTAAAATCAGCCACAGCACCGAATGCACCGGATTGCGCGAGATGGTGACAAGAAACCCCGCGCTTAGCAGCGTTACGGCGAAGGCGTAAAATGTGATATCGGTAATCCCCATGTCCCTCGGGTTTCCTTTTGTCGTGTCAGGCACACTGGCGCGCCCGGTGTCATTCATGCGCAACGCAGTGCCGGGCTTGACCCGGCACCTCTGCGCTTATCGGTAGGGCGCGTCAATCTCCAGATTGCGCGCGATCTGGGCTTCCCAGCGATCGCCATTCTCCAAAAGCTTCGTCTTGTCGTAAAACAGCTCTTCGCGCGTCTCGGATGCGAATTCGAAATTCGGCCCCTCGACAATCGCATCCACTGGGCAGGCTTCCTGACAAAAACCGCAATAGATGCATTTTGTCATGTCAATGTCATAGCGGGTTGTGCGGCGCGAGCCATCCTCGCGCGGCTCTGCATCGATGGTGATCGCCTGCGCGGGGCACACGGCTTCGCACAGCTTGCACGCGATGCAGCGCTCCTCGCCATTGGGGTAGCGGCGCAGCGCATGTTCGCCACGAAACCGCGGGCTGAGTGGCCCTTTTTCATGCGGGTAGTTCAACGTGGGTTTAGGGGCGACAAAATATTTCATGCCCAATCCAAACCCGCGGATGAAATCCGTCATCAAGGCGTATTTTATCGCGCGGTTCCAGTCAAAACCCATAGCTTACCCTCCCACAGCCCAGCGGGCCCAGAAGCCGCCAAGCACTTCAAATTTTGCAAGGAATGAGATCAGCACGACCCAAGCCAGCGAGAATGGCAGAAACACTTTCCAGCCGATCCGCATCAATTGGTCATAGCGGTAGCGCGGCACGATCGCTTTAACCATGGCGAACATGAAAAAGAAGAACGCCATTTTCAGGAACATCCAGTGGAACCCGTCGGGCAGGCCCGGAATGGGCGACAACCAGCCCCCGAAGAACAACAGCGACATCAGTGCGCACATCAGGAAGATGGCGATATATTCACCCGCCATGAACAGCAGATAGGGGGTTGAACCGTATTCGACCATAAACCCTGCCACCAGTTCCGATTCCGCTTCGGGCAGATCGAAAGGCGGGCGGTTGGTTTCGGCCAGCGCGCTGACAAAGAACAGCACCACCATTGGCAGATGCGGCAGCCAGTACCAGCCCAGCATGCCATAGCCTGTATCCTGCGCGCCGACGATTGCCCCGAAATTCATGCTGCCGGTCGAGATGATCACCCCGATGATGATCAGACCCAGCGACACTTCGTAAGAAATCATCTGTGCGGCCGATCGCAGCGAGCCAAGAAACGCGTATTTCGAGTTCGAGGCCCACCCCCCCATGATCACGCCGTACACTTCAAGGCTGGCAATCGCAAAAACGAACAGGATCGCCACATTGATATCAGCCAGAACCCAGCCGTCATTGAACGGGATCACGGCCCAGGCCAGCATGGCCAGAACGAAGCTCAGCAAAGGGGCTAGGAAATACACGGGCCGGTCGACGCCGGCAGGAATAACCACTTCCTTGACCACGAATTTCAGCGCATCCGCGAATGTTTGCAACAGCCCCCAAGGGCCGACGACATTCGGCCCGCGCCGCATCTGCACGGCCGCCCAGACCTTGCGGTCGGCATAGACCAGAAAGATCAGACTGATCATCACGAAGCCCACCACCAGCAATGATTGCGCCGCAATCAGCACGGTGATTCCCAGTCCGGTTTGCAGAAACTCTGTCATTCGTCCCTCAATTCCTCACACCGTGGGGATGCCTTGTTCCCGGCAATCATCCACAATCACTTCGGCATCCAGATTGCGCATGCCCGCTGGCAGATCGGGCGAGATGACAAAGCCGCCATCCCCTTCCCAGATATCCCCCGAACGGCCAACATTTGTGCGCACATGCTGTGCAAAACCGTATCCGCGAATTAACGTATATTGCGCCGCAGCACAACGCGCATAGGCGACAACATCTGCCCTGTCGCGCGCACCGCGCATCCGCACGATGAAACTGACTGTATTCGCGTCCAGCAGTTGTGTTTGCACGCCAAGATACTCTGCCCCCTCAGGCGCAGAGAGTGCAGCACGCGCGCCTGTCGCCTCGGAAGAACAGCCCGTCAGCCCGCCAAAGGCGAGCAGGGCCAGACCGTAGGGGAAAAGGGCGCGCGC
The DNA here is from genome assembly GCF_001870675.1 of Roseinatronobacter thiooxidans. Taxonomy (GTDB): domain Bacteria; phylum Pseudomonadota; class Alphaproteobacteria; order Rhodobacterales; family Rhodobacteraceae; genus Roseinatronobacter; species Roseinatronobacter thiooxidans. The sequence goes on from NZ_MEHT01000009.1 coordinate 171,207, forward strand.
CATCACGACTACTCTGCCGCCAAAGGCGCGTGCTGGCGCTGCTTGGCCAAGGCCGACAATTCCGCCATCAGGCTAGAGGCGCGGGCAATCGGGTTGGTCAGGTAGAAATCGGTGATCGCGTTGCGGAAATCCGCCTTGCCCAAGCTTCCGGTTTCCAGCGCCTGCCATTCATTTTCCGCAACCACATCAATATCTGCCAGATGCGGATGCGCCGCTGTCAGGTGTTTGCGCAATTCGCCAATGCTGTCGAAGGGCAGTTTCGCCCCCATCTCGCCCGAGAGTGCGCGCAGGATGGCCCAGTTTTCTTTCGCCTCGCCCGGTGCGAACCCAGCACGCAGGGCCAGTTGCGGGCGGCCTTCGGTGTTGACGAACAGGCCCGGTTCTTCGGTATAGGCAGACCCCGGCAGGATAATATCGGCCCTATGCGCGCCGCGGTCGCCATGGCTGCCCTGATAGATCACGAACGCGCCCGGCGCGATGTCGATCTCATCCGCGCCAAGGTTATAGATGACCTCAGCGCCCTCGGTTGCAGCCGTGATACCGCCCTCGGTGGTGCAGCCGATATCCATCGCCCCAACCCGAGATGCCGCAACATGCAACACCAACAGGGCCGCACCCGTCGCCTTGCACAGGGCCATTGCCTGCGCCAGAACGGCTGCGCCATCTGCCTCTCGCAAGGCACCCTGACCAATGATCACAACGCTCTCGTCCTCGCGCGCCTCGGCGTTGGAGACCAGCTTTTCCAGCGCTGCGCGATCGGTGCCCAAATGGGCATACTCATAAGTCAGGTCCGCCGCCGCGCCCACCAGCGCAACATCGGCCCCCGCCAGCCATGCCTTGCGGATGCGCGCGTTCAGAACCGGCGCTTCGTGGCGCGGGTTTGTGCCGATCAGCCAGATCCGGCTTGCGGTGTCGATATCCTCGATTGTTGCAGTTCCGACATAGGCCGAACGATTGCCAGCGGGCAGTTTCGCGCCATCAGTGCGGCACTCGACCACGCCGCCCTGCCCCTCGACCAGCAGTTTCAGCGCATAGGCCGCCTCGGTCGAGACAAGATCGCCCACAAGCCCTGCGATTTTCTTGCCCTTCATCGCGGCCGCGACCGCCGACAGCGCATCTGGCCAAGATGCGGGGCGCAACTTGCCATTCTCGCGGATATAGGGCCGGTCCAGACGCTGGCGCCGCAGCCCGTCCCAGACATAGCGCGACTTGTCCGACAGCCATTCTTCATTCACCCCGTCATGGTTACGCGGCAAAATGCGCATGACTTCGCGCCCTTTGGTATCGACACGGATGTTCGAGCCGAGCGCATCCATCACATCGATGGTTTCATGCTTGGTCAATTCCCAAGGCCGCGCGGTAAAGCTGTAGGGTTTTGAGACCAGCGCGCCTACGGGGCAAAGATCGACAATATTGCCCACCATCTCGGATTCGATCAATGCGCCCAGATAGGTGGTGATCTCGGCATCCTCGCCGCGTCCGGTCTGGCCCATGACGGTCTGGCCTGCAACTTCGGTTGTGAAGCGCACGCAGCGGGTGCAGGAAATACAGCGCGTCATATGGGTTTCAACCAGCGGGCCAAGCTGCAAATCCTCGGTCGCGCGTTTGGGTTCGCGGTAGCGCGAGAAATCGACGCCATAGGCCATGGCCTGATCTTGCAGATCGCATTCGCCGCCCTGATCGCAGATCGGGCAATCCAGCGGGTGGTTGATCAACAAGAACTCCATCACGCCTTCGCGGGCCTTTTTGACCATGGGCGAGTTGGTCTTGATGACAGGCGGCTGCCCCTCCGGGCCGGGGCGCAGATCCTTGACCTGCATGGCGCAACTGGCGGCGGGCTTGGGCGGGCCGCCCACAACCTCGACCAGACACATGCGGCAATTGCCTGCAATCGACAGGCGTTCATGGTAGCAAAAGCGCGGAATCTCGACCCCTGCTTCTTCGCAAGCCTGAATCAATGTCATCTCTGGCGGGACTTCTATATCCTTGCCGTCGATGATGATTTTACGCAAATTGGACATTCTTACCTCTCCCGCAACTGGCGGCCTAGCGCAGAGCGTTCGGCGATCTGGGCGCGCGCAAAGGCGCAAACGGATGATTCGTCATCAGGGGTGACACCTTCGCGCTGCAAATGCGCTTTGACGATACCTTCCAGACGCGCTTGTTCCTGCTTGTCTTCGACAAAAGCTTCGATCTGTTCGCGGCTGAACCCAAGGTTTCGCGCGCGGTTATAAAGTGACAGAAAATATGTGACCCGGGACAGCCTGCCCGGCGGGCTGACAGCGGGGCAGGTATCGACCACATGTTTGATAAGCGCGGCAGTGAACAGGCCATTATAGATTTCCGGCGTGTTGCGCAGCGTGTCATTGACCTGCGCCTGTGTCGTGGCCACCCCCGCCATTGCAGAGCCGGTAAGCAGAATTGCTGTCGTCAAGCCAAGCATATGCAGTTTCATTGTGCTAACTCCGTCGCGGCAGTGCAAGACCGCCGCTTCCATAACGCCGCCTCGGCCAGCCAGTCCCAACCAAACGCATGCGCGCTGGCCCCATGGGCGCGCAGATGCTCCAGCCGGTCCAACCCCTCGGCGAGTGTCGGGCGGTGCCCTTGTGGCACCCACCACATGACAAAATGCAGCGCATCCAGCGCCTCGAACCAAGACGCGCGCCGCGCGTAGAACTGGCGGTGCACTGTGTTCCAGACGAACTGTTCCAAGGATGCGACATCTGTCCACACCGTCAGGTTGGCCACGAATTGCGGATCACCTGCAATGCAATTTTCGGTGTTGCCACTGCCCGGCGCACCCGACCCTTCCATCATCCAGACAAAGCCCGGCATACGCTTGCCCAGCCCGTTGACCTGATCCAGCGCGCCCATGAATTCGGCCACGCGCGGGTCGTCTGTCGGGGCAAGCAAGCGCCCGACATTCAACTGTGCAAGATGGTGGCCTGTCTGTGTCATGGGTTACTCTGCCGCTACCTTGGCCGCGCGACCGGCTTTCTGGGCGTGAATCCGGTCCTCGATCACGTCGCGGAAATTGCGGATCAGGCCCTGAATGGGCCATGCGGCAGCATCGCCCAAGGCGCAGATCGTGTGCCCCTCTACCTGCTTGGTCACATCCCACAACATGTCGATTTCCTCGACCTCTGCTTCGCCGCGCAACAGACGGTCCATCACACGCATCATCCAGCCCGTGCCTTCGCGGCAGGGCGTGCATTGGCCGCAGCTTTCGTGCTTGTAGAATTTCGACAAGCGCCAGATCGCCTTGATGATGTCGGTCTGCTTGTCCATGACAATCACCGCCGCCGTGCCAAGGCCAGAGCCAAGATCGTTGCGCAGATAGTCGAAATCCATGATCGCATCGCGCATCTTCTCGCCGCGCACACAAGGCACCGAACTGCCGCCGGGGATGACCGCAAGCAGATTGTCCCAGCCGCCGCGAATGCCGCCGCAATGCTTCTCTATCAGCTCCTCGAAACTGATCGACATCGCCTCTTCCACCACGCAGGGGCGGTTGACATGGCCAGAAATGGCAAACAGCTTGGTGCCCGCGTTATTGGGCCGCCCGAAGCCTGCGAACCACGCGCCGCCACGGCGCAGGATCGTGGGCACAACGGCAATCGATTCCACATTGTTTACAGTGGTCGGGCACCCGTAAAGGCCCGCGCCCGCCGGAAACGGCGGCTTCATGCGCGGCATGCCTTTCTTGCCCTCAAGGCTTTCCAGAAGTGCGGTTTCCTCGCCGCAAATATAGGCGCCCGCGCCGTGATGCAGATACAGGTCGAAATCCCAGCCAGAGCCGCAGGCATTGGGGCCTAGCAGACCCGCCTCATAGGCTTCGTCAATGGCGTTTTGCAGGGCTTCTTTCTCGCGGATATATTCGCCGCGAATATAGATGTAGCAGGCATGCGCCTGCATGGCGAAACTGGCAATCAGGCAGCCTTCGATCAGCGTATGCGGGTCGTGGCGCATGATCTCGCGGTCTTTGCAGGTGCCCGGTTCCGATTCGTCGGCATTGACCACCAGATAGGAGGGGCGACCATCGCTTTCCTTGGGCATGAACGACCATTTCAGCCCTGTTGGAAAGCCAGCGCCCCCGCGCCCGCGCAGGCCCGATTGTTTCATCTCGTCGATGATCCAGTCGCGGCCCTTGTCCAGCAAGGCCTTGGTTCCGTCCCAATGCCCACGTGCCTGCGCCCCCTTGAGAGAGCGGTCATGCATTCCGTAGATATTGGTAAAGATACGATCTTTATCATCAAGCATGTGCTAACCCTTGTCTGCCAGCTATTTGCCGGCCTTTCCTTGTCGCCAGATGCGAAATGTTACAATCAGCGCCCAGCCAAATGCGGCCAGCGCCGAAAAATCTATCAAGAACGCATAGCGCGGGTCCCAGCCGAATTCGCGCCCAAGCCACACAAGCGTGACCCAAGCGACAATCGTCACCGCCATGACCACGCCAACAAGACGTGCCTGCCGTGCAAGTGCCATGTCGCGGGACGAAGGTTTCGCCATGCGTTGCCATCCTTATGCGCCGCTAGCTGCGCTTTGAAAATTCGGTCTCGCCACCATCGGCAAGAATTTTGGCCTGTTCGATCCAGCCATCGCGCGCGATCCGGCCCTTGAATTTCAAGCGCGTATCGACCCACGCAATCTCGGCCTCGCTCCAGCCCGCGATCTGCCAGTAATGCCATACCCCCAGTTCATTCAGCACGCCTTCCAGCTTGGGGCCGACGCCTTTGATCTTTTTCAGATCATCAGGCGCACCGCGCGCGGTTTTCAGCATTTCCGGCTCTGCTTCGGCCAGATCGGCGCCTTTGGCCACGGAGTCCGGCTTGGCGGTTGGTGTGGCTGTGGCTTCTTGTTTGCTGACGCCTGTTTCATCAACAGGTTTTCCGGCAGAGGGTTTCGGCTCATGCGCTTTGGCGGTTGCCTTGTCGACGCCTTGTGGCGCGGATTTTCCCTGCCAGGGTCTGATCAGCGGCACTTCGGTGCCGTCAATGCGCTTGAGCGTGTCGCCAATCCGCGTTGCCAGTGCGACAGAACCGTTCTGCGCCTCACCCGTGTAATCCTTCAGCGATGTCAGCCCGCCCAGCGGTTCTGACGCAAACCGTCCGTTTTGTGGCCCCGGTGTCGGCACCTTGCCTGCGGCCATGTCATCGAGCATTTGCGCGAAACCCTCGGCAGTCAGATCCTCGAAGTAATCCTTGCCGATCTGGGCCATGGGCGCATTGGCGCAAGCGCCCAGACATTCCACCTCTTCCCAGCTGAACTTGCCATCTGCCGACAGCATATGCGCGCGGGGTGCTATCTTTTGCTTGCACACCTCGATCAGGTTTTCGGCCCCGCAGATCATGCAGCTTGTGGTGCCGCAAATCTGGATATGCGCAACAGAGCCAACAGGTTGCAACTGGAACATAAAGTAAAATGTCGCCACTTCCAGCGCGCGGATATAGGCCATTCCCAGCATACCGGCTATATGTTCAATCGCGGGGCGGGTCAGCCAGCCTTCCTGTTCCTGTGCGCGCCAGAGCAGCGGAATGATCGCCGATGCCTGACGGCCCTCGGGGTATTTGGTAATTTGCGCCTCGGCCCAAGCCTGATTGGCAGGGGTAAAGGCGAAAGAGGCGGGTTGATCTGGGTGCAGGCGGCGCAGCATTAGCGGTCAATCTCTCCGAACACGACATCCATTGTGCCGATAATGGCGGCCACATCGGCCAGTTGGTGCCCTTTGGCGATGTAATCCATGCTTTGCAGGTGCAGATAGCCGGGCGCGCGGATTTTGGCGCGGTAGGGCCGGTTGGTGCCATCGGCCACAAGATAGACGCCGAATTCGCCCTTGGGGGCTTCGACAGCGGCATAAACTTCGCCCGCGGGCACATGGAACCCTTCGGTATAAAGTTTGAAATGGTGGATCAGCGCTTCCATCGAGGTTTTCATCTCGGCGCGGTTGGGCGGCGTGATCTTGCCGCGCGCCAGCACATCGCCCTGCCCTTCGGGTTCGCGCAGCTTGGCAATGGCCTGCAACATGATCTTGGTCGATTCGCGCATCTCGGCCATGCGGCACAAATAGCGGTCATAACAATCGCCATTCTTGCCAACGGGTATCTTGAACTCGAATTCATCATAGCATTCATAGGGCTGCGCGCGGCGCAAATCCCATGCAAAGCCCGACCCGCGCACCATGACACCGGAATAGCCCCAATCAAGAATATCCTGCTCGCTCACCACACCGATATCGGCATTGCGCTGCTTGAAGATACGGTTTTCGGTCAGCAGACCGTCAATATCATCCAGCAATTTGGGGAATTCATGCGCCCATGCCTCGATATCGTCGAGCAGCGCGGGCGGCAGATCCTGATGCACGCCGCCGGGGCGGAAATAGGCGGCATGCAGCCGCGCGCCGCAGGCACGTTCATAGAAGATCATCAGCTTCTCACGCTCTTCAAACCCCCAGAGCGGCGGCGTCAGCGCGCCCACATCCATGGCCTGTGTCGTGACATTCAGCAGATGGCTGAGGATGCGCCCAATCTCGGAATACAGCACACGAATGAGCGAGGCACGGCGCGGCACTTCCACGCCGGTCAGGCGCTCAATCGCCAGACACCATGCGTGTTCCTGATTCATCGGGGCCACATAGTCCAGCCGGTCGAAATAGGGCAGGTTTTGCAGATAGGTGCGGCTTTCCATCAGTTTTTCGGTGCCGCGATGCAGCAGCCCGATATGCGGGTCGCAGCGATCCACAATCTCGCCGTCCAGTTCCAGCACCAGCCGCAAAACACCATGCGCCGCAGGGTGTTGCGGGCCGAAGTTGATGTTGAAGTTGCGGATCTTCTGCTCGCCCGTCTGCGCGTCATTGAACCCTTTGGAGCCGTCCATCATTTCGCAGCCTCCTTCTTCTCGTCACCGGGCAGGATATATTCCGCCCCTTCCCAAGGTGACATGAAATCAAACTGCCGGTATTCCTGAACCAGTTGCACAGGCTCGTATACCACGCGCTTGAGGGCCTCATCATAGCGCACTTCGGTATAGCCGGTCGTGGGGAAATCCTTACGAAGCGGATGGCCGCGAAAGCCATAATCCGTCAGGATGCGGCGCAGATCGGGATGGCCGGAAAACAGAATGCCGAACATGTCAAACACTTCGCGCTCGAACCAGTTGGCGGAAGGGTGGATTGCTGTCAGCGATGGCGCAATCTCATCCTCGGCCACAGGCACTTTCACGCGGATGCGGTGGTTCAGATACATGGACAGGAAATGATACACCAATTCGAACCGCTTGCGCCGCCCCGGCCAGTCAATCGCGGTAATGTCTACCAGCGTCGAAAACTTCAGGCTTTCATCCTGTTGCAGATGGCGCACCATCTTGACCAGGTGAGAGGCCGTGGTGGTGATTGTCAGCTCGCCATGCGCAATCTCATGGCTGACCAGCGCATCACCCATGCGCAACTCCAGCATGGTGGCCAGTTCGTTCAATGCATCTGACATATCTGCGCCCCTTTACCTGACCAATGTGCCGGTGCGGCGAATTTTGCGCTGCAACTGCAAAATACCGTATAACAGTGCCTCTGCCGTTGGCGGGCAGCCGGGAACATAAATATCGACCGGCACGATCCGGTCACAGCCGCGCACCACCGAATAGCTGTAATGGTAGTACCCGCCGCCATTCGCACAAGACCCCATCGAAATGACGTAGCGCGGTTCCGGCATCTGGTCATAGACCTTGCGCAGCGCAGGCGCCATTTTGTTGGTCAGAGTGCCTGCCACGATCATCAGGTCCGACTGGCGCGGGCTGGCGCGGGGGGCAGTGCCGAAGCGTTCCAGATCGTAGCGCGGCATAGAGGTGTGCATCATCTCGACCGCGCAGCACGCCAGACCAAAGGTCATCCAGTGCAGCGAGCCGTTGCGCGCCCAGTTGATGATATCCTCGGTCGAGGTCAGCAAGAACCCTTTATCCTGCAATTCGCGGCTCAACCCTTGGGTTGCAACCTCGCGGTCTGCGCCAGCGGTGTTTGGCCCTGTCATCACTCCCATTCCAGCGCCCCTTTCTTCCATTCATAGGCAAAGCCCACAGTCAGAACCCCCAGAAACACCATCATCGACCAGAAACCCGTCATCGACATTTCCGAGAAGGCCACCCCCCACGGGAACAGAAACGCGATTTCCAGATCGAAAATGATGAACAAAATCGCCACAAGGTAGAAGCGGACATCAAATTTCATGCGCGCGTCATCGAAGGCGTTAAAGCCGCATTCATAGGCCGACACTTTTTCCGGGTCAGGGTTGCGCACAGCAATCACAATGGCGGACAGCAGCAAAACCAGACCAAGGGCAACAGCGATGGCAAGGAAAATCAGGATAGGCAGGTAGGATGCGAGTAGGTCTTCCACCTTTAGCTCCTTATTTCGCGCGGCATGGGAAAGCCGGTGCCGCATAATGACTGCCCCTCATCTACTCTTGAAGGTGGGTGGGGTCAACTGAACTAGAGACGAAGTTATGTGAAAATCGCGCTTGGGAATACATGTGTATACTGGCAAAAACATTTCAAATCATGAATGGACCGGCCGTTTTTGTCGTCCTAGATGAACACATCCCCAAAGCGGGGCATCAGGGCGGTTGGTGCAGGTCATATTGACCAGTCAGGTTTGCGCCGCTCGAAAAACGCAGAAATCCCTTCGCGCGCTTCGTCCCCTTCCCAGCAGGCCACCAGCTCTGCGATGGAATGATCTACCGCATCTGCCTGTATCCCTGCCCCCAGCCTTTGGGCCAGATGCTTGGCGCGGGCAACAGCATCGGGGGCACAGGCCAGATAGGGCGCTATTTCAGCGTCAATCGCACCTTCCAGCGCAGCCAAAGGCACAGCGCGCGCCAACAGGCCCAAAGTCACGGCCTCTTGCGCCTCGAAAATCCGCGCGGACATGAACACACGGCGCGCCATCGCCTCTCCCATCCGTGCCAGCACATAGGGGCCGATGGTGGCCGGAATCAGGCCCAGCCGCGTTTCTGTCAGCCCGAAAATCGCGCTCTCTACCCCGATGGCCACATCACACACCGCCATCATGCCCACACCGCCGCCAAAAGCCTGCCCCTGCACACGCCCGATCAGGGGTTTGGGCAGGCGGTTCAGCGCGCCCAGCATTGCCGCCAGCTTGCCTGCCTCCACGGCGCGCGTGGCGTTGTCGGCGCGCATCTGTTCCTGCATCCAGCCCAGATCGCCGCCTGCGCAAAAACTTTTGCCGCGCGCCCCCAAGACCACCACCCGCACCTGCGCATCTTGCGCAAGGCGTTCGGCCGCCGCTGTCAGCTCTGCAATCATCGTGGCGTTCAGCGCGTTGTGTTTCTCGGGGCGCTCCAGCGTCAGCTGCGCCACGCCGCGCGCATCTGTGGTGACCGAAATTGTCTGATACATCAGCCCTCTCCTTCGCATAACCCGCGCGCCAACTGGGCGGCTTGGGCCAATACATCCCGGTCAAGCCCTGTCTGCCAGCCCATGCCGGCCAGCCATTCATGCACGGCCTCTGTCGCCACATTCCCCGAGGCACCGGGCGCATAGGGGCACCCGCCAAGCCCCCCCACAGCCGCATCAAACACCCGCACCCCATATTCAAGCGAGGCTTCGATATTCGCCAGCGCCATGCCGCCTGTGTCGTGGTAATGCCCTGCAAGCTGGTCTGCGGGCACCTCTTCCAGCACAGCGCGCAGCATGGCGGAAATGCTATCGGGGCTGGCACGGCCGATTGTGTCGCCAAGGCTGATCTCATAGCAGCCCATCGCGCGCAGTTGTGCCGCAAGCCGCGCAACAGCGGGGGGCGGTGTCGCACCGTCAAACGGGCAATCCGTCACGCAGGAAATATAGCCGCGCACCGGAATTCCGGCCTGTGCGGCGGCCTGCATGACAGGGGCGAAGCGCTGCAAACTCTCCTCAATCGCGCAATTCAGATTGGCCCTGCTGAACCCTTCCGAGGCAGAGGCGAAGACCGCCACCTCATCGGCGCGCGCCGCCCTTGCCGCCTCCAGCCCGATCAGATTGGGGGTCAGGGCAGCATAGCGCACGCCTGCCGCGCGCGTGATCTGGCGCAAGACATCCCCCGAATCCGCCATTTGCGGCACCCATTTCGGGCTGACGAAACTTGCCACCTCGATCCGGCGAAAGCCCGCGCGGCTCAGGCAATCGACCAGCGCCACTTTGTCTTGGGTTGCAATGAAACGCTTTTCATTCTGCAACCCGTCGCGCGGTCCAACCTCGAATATCTCGACCTTGCTCATGTGCTGGCCCCTTCAGGTGGGGGGTAGAACGCGCGCGTATAAATTTCCGCCGCACCATCCTGTGCCACAGCGCGCTGAAACCCCGGCCTTGCCTGACAGGCTTCCAGATAGGCCGCAGCCTTTGGGGGGATTGCAACAAAGCGCTGCGCCAGCAAAACCGCATAACCCGTGGCGATATCGGCCACGGTGAACGCGCCAGCGGCCCAGTCCGGCCCCACCGCGCGCAGCGCCGCTGCAAGCCGCATTGCTTCCAGCCGCATCACTGTGTCGGACCGCATCGCGGCATCGCGCAACACAATGTGATGCTGCGTCAAATTTGCCAGATGCGCGCCCAGAGTTTCGGCATAATGCAAGGCTTGCAGGAATTGCGCCCGCCCCACCGCGCCTTCCGCCACCCGCAAATGCGGCGCGCGCGTCTCGGCCAGATAGTGCAGGATCGCGCCACTCTCACAGATCTCGACCCCGTCAATCGCCAGCGCGGGCACACGACCGGCAGGCGCGCGGGCAAGATGCTCTGGCGCGCGCAAGGATTTGTCAAAGAACGAACACCGGACCAGATCGTATTCAAGGCCCATCTCTTCCAGCGCCCAAAGCACTCGGAACGACCGCGACTGCGCGACATGCCAAAGCCGGATCATGCCCCGCCCCCATTTTCTTGCCAGAAATACTCACTGCAACGCAGGCCACCCCGTGCCACGCCAAGGGGCGCGCGCCCACTCATGCCTCATCCTCCAGCCGGACAAGGGCGGCACCCGCCTCGACCTGCGCGCCCGCATGGGTCAACACCTCTGCAACAGTTCCCGCACGCGCCGCCGTCAGGGTGTGTTCCATCTTCATCGCCTCCAGAATGGCCAGCCTTGCGCCATGCTCTACCCTGTCACCGGCTGCGACAAACACCGCTTTCACCAGCCCCGGCATCGGGGCCAGCACCACGTCCGCACCCGCATCAATCCCGCGGTCACGCACCAGCGGATCGCGCAGCGTGAACAGCTGCGGCGCGGCCCCGAACAGCGTGATCCGTCCGCCCGTACATATACCGCGCACCAGTTCCGGCGCCCCTTCGACCCGCAGCCCCCCATCGGCTGCGTGGACTGATACCTCTTGCCCGTTCACCTGCACCCGCGCGCGCATGGGGCAGGTCACTGCAATGCGCAGATTATCCACCCCTTCCAGCGCAACATCCTGCCAGATCGGCCCGCCCAAGGTGAAGCCCGCCAAAGGGTCGGTCAGCTGTGGCAGATCAATCGCCAGCGCTGCGGCGGCGGCAATCTGCCATACCTCAGCTTCTGCAACATGGCTTAACACGTCAATGTCGCGCGCAATCAGGCCAGTATCCACGCAGCCCGCGCGAAACCCCTGATGGCGCGTCAACGCGCCCAGAAAGGCCAGATTGGTCACGGTGCCTGCGACTTCTGTCGCAGCCAATGCCGCCTCCAGCCGTTTTAACGCCACTGCGCGGGTCGGGCCATGGGTGACAATCTTGGCGATCATGGGATCATACCATGGGCTGATCTGGTCTCCTGTCTGTACGCCTGTGTCACTGCGCGCAGAAGCGCTGAAGCGCAGATGATCCAGCCGTCCTGTTGCGGGCAAAAACCCTGCTGGCACATCCTCGGCATATAGGCGCGCCTCGAATGCATGGCCTGTGATTGATAGCGCCTGCTGGGACAAGGGCAATCCCTCACCGGCTGCGACGCGCAACTGCCACTCCACCAGATCAACCCCGGTGATGGCTTCGGTCACGGGGTGTTCCACCTGCAAGCGCGTGTTCATTTCCATGAACCAGAACCCGTCGGGGCGCAGGCCGCGCGCGCCATCGACAATGAATTCCACTGTGCCTGCCCCCTTGTAGCCGATGGCCTGTGCCGCAAGCACTGCCGCCTGCCCCATGGCCGCGCGCATCTCGGCGGTCATGCCCGGCGCGGGCGCTTCCTCGATGACTTTCTGATGGCGGCGCTGAAGCGAGCAGTCGCGCTCGAACAGATGGACGGCGTCGACCCCGTCGCCAAACACCTGTATCTCGATATGGCGGGGTTTGAGGATGAATTTCTCGACCAGAACCGCGTCATTGCCAAAGGCGGTTGCGGCCTCGCCCTTGGCGCTGTCCAGTGCCTGCATGAAATCCGCAGGTGTCTCGACCAGCCGCATCCCCTTGCCGCCCCCCCCCGCGACTGCCTTGATCAGGACTGGGTAGCCAATGGCATCGGCCGCACCCGCCAGATGCTCGGGGTCCTGATTGGCCCCATGATAGCCCGGCACCACTGGCACGCCCGCATCCTGCATCAGCGCTTTGGCGGCATCTTTCAAACCCATCGCGCGGATCGCGCTGACGGAGGGGCCAATGAACACCAGCCCCGCCCCTTCGACCGCTGCGACGAAATCGGGGTTTTCCGACAAGAAGCCATAGCCCGGATGGATTGCCTGCGCGCCGCTGTCCAATGCCGCCTGAATAATGGTATCGGCGCGCAGATAACTGTCGCGCGGCGCAGGCCCGCCGATGGCCACGGCCTGATCGGCAAGGGCCACATGCAACGCACCTGCATCGGCCTGCGAGTAGACAGCCACGCTTTTCACGCCAAGCTTGCGTGCAGAGCGGATGATGCGGCAGGCAATCTCGCCGCGATTGGCAATCAGGATCTTGTCGAACATGGTCGCATTTCCCTTGGTCAGCGCCGGGGGGCCAGCCCCCCGGACCCCCCGGAGTATTTTAGGCAAGAAAATGCAGGCGGGGTCATTTTCTTGCTACAAATACTCCCGCCGGAGGCGTGAAATCGTGCTACATTCGGAACAATCCGAAGCGGGTTTCTTCAATCGGGGCGTTCAACGCAGCCGAGAGCGACAGGGCCAGCGTTTCGCGGGTGCGGCGCGGGTCGATAATGCCATCATCCCATAGCCGGGCCGAGGCATAGAGCGGGTGGGACTGGCGCTCGAACATCTCGATTGTGGGGCGTTTGAAGTCGTCTTCGGCTTGCGCGCTCCAACTGTCGCCCGCCCGCTCGATCGCGTCGCGTTTGACGGTGGCCAGCACCCCTGCCGCCTGCGCGCCCCCCATGACCGAGATGCGACTATTGGGCCATGTCCAGAGAAACCGGGGCGAATAGGCGCGCCCTGCCATGCCGTAATTGCCTGCGCCAAAGCTGCCGCCCACAAGCAGCGTGATTTTGGGCACGGATGAAGTGGCCACTGCCGTGACCATCTTGGCCCCGTGGCGCGCGATGCCTTCATTCTCGTATTTGCGGCCCACCATGAAGCCGGTGATATTTTGCAAAAATACCAGCGGGATGCGGCGCTGGCTGCACAACTGGATGAAATGCGCGCCTTTGGTGGCGCTTTCGGAAAACAGCACGCCATTATTGGCCACGATCCCGACAGGGCAGCCCATGACATGGGCAAAGCCTGTGACCAGCGTTTCGCCAAAGCGCGGTTTGAATTCGTCAAAGCGCGAGCCATCCACCACGCGGGCGATCACTTCGCGGATGTCATAGGGGGTGCGCAGATCGGCAGGGACCACGCCGAATATCTCGTTTGGGTCGTAGGCAGGGTCTTCGGGGGTTTGCCATTGCACAGGGCTTGGTTTGGCGCGGTTGAGGTGGCTGACCGCGCGGCGCGCCAGCGCCAGTGCATGGGCGTCATCCTCGGCCAGATAATCTGCCACGCCCGACAGGCGCGTATGCACGTCCCCCCCGCCCAGATCTTCGGCGCTGACCACCTCGCCTGTGGCGGCCTTGACCAGCGGCGGGCCGGCCAGAAAGATCGTACCTTGGTCGCGCACGATGATGGTCACGTCTGACATGGCAGGCACATAGGCCCCGCCTGCGGTGCAAGACCCCATGACAACCGCGATCTGCGCGATCCCTTTGGCCGACATTTGCGCCTGATTGTAGAATATACGGCCGAAATGGTCGCGGTCGGGGAACACCTCGTCCTGATTGGGCAGGTTCGCGCCGCCGCTATCGACCAGATAGATGCAGGGCAGATGGTTTGCTTCGGCAATTTCCTGCGCGCGCAGGTGTTTCTTGACGGTCATCGGGTAATAGGTGCCGCCCTTCACAGTGGCGTCGTTGCAGATGATCATGCAATCCTGCCCCGAGACGCGCCCGATGCCCGCGATCACCCCTGCGCAGGGGGCAGCGCCCTCATACAGGCCGTGGGCGGCGAATGTGCCGATTTCCAGAAAGGGCGATCCCGCATCGAGCAGGTTTGCCACGCGGTCGCGGGGCAGCATCTTGCCGCGGGACATGTGGCGTGCGCGGGCTTTCTCGCCGCCGCCTGCATGGGCGATGGCCTGCGCGGCCTCGATCTCGGCCAAGGCGGATTGATGGGCCAGTGTATTGGCGCGGAACTGCTCTGACCCGGTCAGAATGGAAGATGTAAGTTTCATGCGCCCCCCTGCTTTCGATGGCCGCGCCTTAGCGCGCCCCCTCATGGACCGACCAAAGATAGACTGTCTGCTCGCCCGTCATCTGCATCGCACAGCCCAGATAGGCCGGGCTGGCCCCTGTGCCGCCATGCCACTGTGCGGCCTCGAAGCTGCATCTGGCATCGCGAAAGCCGATCCAGCCGCGCTGCATGTCGCGCAACCCTTCGGCCAGCGGCAGTGCTGCATGCGGGCGCGACTGGTCCTGCGTGGCAAGTTCCGTGCGCAGTGTCTGATATGCCGCGTTCAGTTTGCTGTCCCAAAATGTCAGCTCTGCATCCAGACAAAAGCCCATGCCCAGCGTGGTTTCCCCCATGGGCTGCGCCATGCAGGCATAGGCCGCCCTGCCGATGCAGTCATACGCCTGCGCGCCATCGGTAATTCCGGCCAGACAGGTTTCGGTTGGCGCAGGATCAAACGCCATCTCCTGTGCAGCCACAGGCAGGGCTAGGCAGGCGGCAAGGGGAACAGCAAAACGCATCGGACACTCCGGTGAGAGGGACTTGGGAAAGCCTAGCGCATCGCGCCCATCAATTCACGCCCCACCAGCATACGCCGGATTTCCGAGGTGCCCGCGCCGATTTCCATCAGCTTCGCATCGCGGAACAGGCGGCTGACAGCGGAATCGTTCATGAAGCCTGCGCCCCCCATGGCCTGCACCGCCTGATGGGCCTGTTTCATCGCCTCTTCCGAGGCATAGAGCACACAGGCCGCCGCATCGGCGCGGGTTACCGCGCCACGGTCGCAGGCTTTCGCCACCTCATAGACATAGGCGCGGGCGGAATTCATGGCCGTGTACATATCGGCAATCTTGCCCTGCATCAGCTGGAAACTGCCAATGGGCTGGCCAAACTGGTGGCGGTCGCGCAGATAGGGCATGATTTCATCCAAGCAAGCCGCCATAATGCCCGTGCCGATGCCAGAGAGCACCACGCGTTCATAATCCAGCCCCGACATAAGCACGCGCACGCCCTGCCCTTCGGCACCCAGAACATTCTCGAACGGGACTTCGACATCTTCAAACACCAGCTCTGCCGTGTTGGACCCACGCATGCCCAGCTTGTCGAAATGCGGCGAGGTGGAGAAGCCATGCATCGACTTTTCAATCAGAAAGGCCGTGATCCCTTTCGAGCCTGCCGCCGCATCGGTCTTGGCATAGACGACCAGCACATCGGCATCGGGGCCGTTGGTGATCCAGTATTTGGTGCCGTTCAGGATGTAGCGGTCGTTTTTCTTGTCTGCACGCAGCTTCATGCCCACGACATCCGACCCCGCGCCCGCCTCTGACATGGCCAGAGCGCCGACATGTTCGCCCGAGATCAGCCCCGGCAAATAGCGCGCGCGCTGGTCATCCGTGCCATTCAGCTTGATCTGGTTCACACACAGATTGCTATGCGCCCCGTATGACAGCGAGACAGAGGCAGAGGCGCGCGCAATTTCTTCAACCGCGATGACATGGGCCAGATAGCCCATTCCAGCGCCGCCCATTTCCTCTGGCACAGTGATGCCCAGCAGGCCCAAGTCGCCCATTTCGCGCCACAGCTCGTTTGGAAAGGTGTTGCTGCGGTCAATCTCGGCGGCCATCGGCTTGACACGCTCTTGCGCCCAGCGATGTACCATCTCGCGTAGGGCATTCACATCCTCGCCCAGATCGAATGTCATAGATGCGGTGAACATTGCGTCACTCCTCCCAAACTGAACGCTTGTTCATTTAATAGGCGCAAGCGGTCCCTTGCGTCAAATGAAATCTGGCGCTGCGGTTGCGCTTGGGCCAAGTTGCGCGCATTCTGCTGCAAACACACACAAGAGGACCGCATGAGCGCGCGCAAGATCATTATCGATACCGACCCCGGCCAGGACGATGCCGTAGCCATATTGCTGGCGCTTGCCTCGCCCGAGGTGGAACTTCTGGGGATCAGTTGCGTGGCGGGCAATGTTCCGCTGGCGCTGACCGCGAAGAATGCGCGGATTGTGTGCGAATTGGCAGGCAGGCCAGAGATGCGCGTCTTTGCAGGATGTGACCGGCCCATTGCCCGCCCGCTGGTGACGGCGGAACATGTGCATGGCAAGACGGGCTTGGACGGGATCGACCTACCAGACCCGACAATGCCGCTGCAAGACCAGCATTCGGTTGATTTCATTATCGAAACATTGCGCACAGAAGATGCAGGCACGGTCACCCTCTGCCCCATCGGGCCACTGACCAATATTGCCACCGCGATGGAACGCGCGCCCGACATTATTCCGCGCATTCAGGAAATCGTGCTGATGGGCGGCGCGTATTTCGAGGTGGGCAATATTACCCCCACTGCCGAATTCAACATCTATGTGGACCCAGAGGCCGCGAAGATCGTCTTTGGCGCGGGCGTGCCGCTGACAGTGATGCCGCTGGATGTGACGCATAAAGCCCTGACCACCCGCGCACGGGTCGAGGCGTTTCGCGCATTGCCCGGACGCGTGGGGCCAGCCGTGGCCAGCTGGACCGATTTCTTTGAACGCTATGACAAGGAAAAATACGGATCAGAAGGCGCGCCGCTGCATGACCCCTGCACCATCGCCTATCTGATCCAGCCCGACTTGTTCTCGGGGCGCCATATCAATGTCGAGATCGAGACGGGATCAGAGCTGACACTTGGCATGACAGTTGCCGACTGGTGGCGCGTGACCAAACGGCCCGCCAATGCGCAATTCATCGGCGATCTGGATGCAGACGGGTTCTTTGCCTTGCTGACAGAGCGGCTGGGCCGGTTGTGAGGGCACCGATTCAGGCCACAGCAAGGGACGCCGCTTGAAAATCACCCTGAAACAACTGCTGTATTTCCGCGCGCTGGCAGAGGCGCGCAATTTCGGGCGCGCGGCGGAACTGGCAAATGTGACCCAGCCTGCCCTGTCCATGCAGATCAAGGAATTGGAGGGTATTCTTGGCGTCAGGCTGGTGGAACGCTTGCCGCGTGATGTGCGCCTGACCCGAGAGGGGCGCGCTGTGCTGGAGCGCGCAGAGCGCGTTCTGGCCGAAGCGATGGAACTGGAAGCGACCGCGCATCATGAAAATCTGGGGGCCGCGCTGAATGTCGGGATGATCCCGACCGTGGCCCCCTATCTGCTGGCGGGCACATTGGCGCGGCTGCGCGCCGCAGATATTACCCGCGAATTGCGCCTGCGCGAGGCGCAGACAACCGATCTGCTGCTGGCGCTGCGCGATGGCCGGCTGGATGCGGTTGTGCTGGCAGACCCGCCGCGCGCGCCCGACCTGTTTGCGGCCCCCTTGTTCGAGGATCGCTTTGTGCTTGCAGGATCGAAAGCGCGGCTTGCGGCCTTGGGGGCCACATCGGAAGTGTTGCGCCCGATGGCGTTGCGGCCTGAACACCTGTTGTTGCTGGACGAAGGGCATTGCCTTGCAGATCAGGCGCTGGATGTGTGCAGGCTGGACCGCCGCCAGACGCGGCTGGATTTGGGCGCATCCTCCATGGCCACGCTGTGCGGACTGGTGGCGCAGGGTTTCGGGCTGACATTCCTGCCTGAAATCGCGCTGCCAGCCGAAGCGGCGGCGGCCCCTGACATGCGCCTGCGACGATTCGAAGCGCCAGAGCCTGCGCGCCAGCTTGCGCTTGTGCGCAGACAGGCCAGCGAGGGGGGCGCGTGGTTCGATGACCTGCACAGCCATCTATGCGCTGCCGGTCAGGAGTTGCTGAACCGCGCCCGCGCTGTCGCGCCCACATCATAGCCCCCGCCCCGCCCGCTTGGCAGCTGTCATGCCTGGAGTGCATGGCGGCCTTTCATCCAGGGCGTTGTTTTTCACACGGACTGGGGCTATGTCACCAATAGCCAAAGTCCTATGGAGGGGAAGCCTTGCGCGACTTGAAACTGCCCGAACAGCGCCATCCCGAAAAAGCCCGTCGCCCTGTGCAGGCCCAGCCCAAGAAACCCGACTGGATTCGCGTCAAGGCCCCCGGTGGCGCAGGCTATGCCGAAACGCACCGCATCATGCGCGAACACAAGCTGACAACCGTTTGCGAAGAAGCGGGTTGCCCCAATGTGGGCGAATGCTGGTCGCAAGGCCATGCCACCATGATGATCATGGGCGAGATCTGCACCCGTGGCTGCACCTTTTGCAATGTCGCCACCGGCAAGCCGC
Organism: Roseinatronobacter thiooxidans; assembly: GCF_001870675.1. GTDB lineage: Bacteria > Pseudomonadota > Alphaproteobacteria > Rhodobacterales > Rhodobacteraceae > Roseinatronobacter > Roseinatronobacter thiooxidans. The sequence continues at coordinate 190,018 of NZ_MEHT01000009.1, forward strand.
AGGATCTGGACACGTTCGAGCCGGGACGCGTGGCCCATGCGGTCGAGAAACTGGGGCTGAAACATGTGGTCATCACATCAGTGGACCGCGATGATCTGGACGATGGCGGGGCCGAGCATTTCGCCCAGACCATCCGCGCTGTGCGCCACCGCAGCCCCGAGACCACTATTGAGATTCTGACCCCCGATTTCCTGAAATGCGCCCCCTCGGTGCTGGAAGCGGTGGTTGCGGCGAAACCGGATGTGTTCAACCACAATCTGGAAACCGTACCGGGCCTGTACCCCGAAGTGCGCCCCGGCGCGCGCTATTTCCACAGCCTGCGCCTGTTGCAGCGGGTGAAGGAGCTGGACCCCACGATGTTTACCAAATCCGGCATCATGGTGGGTTTGGGCGAAGACCGGCAAGGCGTGCAGCAGGTTATGGACGATATGCGCGCGGCGGATGTGGATTTCATTACCATCGGCCAATACCTGCAACCCACCCCGCGCCACCACCGCGTGGACCGCTTTGTGACGCCGGACGAGTTTAAAGCCTATGAAAAAGCGGCATGGGGCAAAGGGTTTTTGATGGTATCCGCCACGCCCCTGACACGGTCCAGCTATCACGCGGGCGATGATTTCGCGCGGCTGCGCGCGGCGCGGCTGGCACAGGTGGCGGGCGCGTAACTGTACCTGTCGTGCGGGCAGTCCCTCTGCGGGAGCCTCCGGCGGGAGTATTTCCAGCAAGAAAATGATGGCGGGGATTGGCATTCTGAAAGGGGTGCATTTCCCGCCACGCGCCGCTAAGACAAGGCCAGAGCCGATTCAGGAGTGTGCTTCATGAGCTTTTCACGCGCGATCAAGATTGCCCCGTCCATCCTTGCTGCGGATTTCGCCAATTTCGGCGCGGAATGCCGCGCGGTTGAGGATCAGGGCGCGGATTGGGTGCATGTCGATGTGATGGACGGGCATTTTGTGCCCAATATTACCTTTGGCCCTGCAACCTGTGCCGCCATCCGCCCGCATATTCGCGGTGTGATGGATGTGCATCTGATGATCGCGCCGGTGGATATGTATATCGAGGGGTTTGCGAAAGCAGGCGCCGATATCATCACGGCGCATATCGAGGCCGGACCGCATATTCACCGTACCTTGCAGGCCATTCGTGCCAGCGGCGCGAAAGCGGGTCTGGCGATCAATCCGGGCACAGGGCTGGACGGGGTGGAAAACCTGCTGGATATGATTGATCTGGTCTGTGTCATGACGGTGAACCCCGGCTTTGGCGGGCAGAATTTCATTGATATGACCGACAAGGTGCAGCGCCTGCGCGCATTGATCGGGGCGCGGCCCATCCATATCGAGATTGATGGCGGCATGACGCCGCAGACAGCGCCCCTGATGGCGCGCGCCGGGGCGGATGTGCTGGTCGCAGGATCGGCGGTGTTCAAGGGCGGCTCGGTTGCGAACCCTGCGCCCTATGGCGAAAACATCCGTGCGATCCGCGCCGCCGCCGAAGCTGCCACTGGCGTGGCCGTCTGATGCGCGCGGTTGTGTTCGATCTCGATGGCACGCTGATCGATTCTGCGCCCGATATCTGGCACGCGGCCAATGCTGTGCTGCAAGGCGAAGGGCTGCCGCTGGTCACGTTCGAGCAATCGCGCGGATTTATCGGGCGCGGCGCGCGGGTATTTGTCGAGCGGATGGAGCTTGCGGTTACGGGCAGCAACGAGGCGGCGCGCACAGATCATCTGCATGCGCGGTTTTTGCATTTCTATGAACGCGCACATGAGAATACGCGCATCTACCCCTATGCCGCCGAGGCGCTGGAGGGTCTGCGCGGGCGCGGGCTGCGGCTGGGCTTGTGCACCAACAAGCCTTTTGGCCCGACACGGGCCGTGTTGGAGCATCTGGGCTGGTCAGGGTTTTTTGATGTGGTGATCGGCGGCGACACATTGCCGGTTGCGAAACCCGACCCAGCACCCTTGCTGGAAGTTCTGGCGCGCATGGAGATGGGTGTGTCCGACATCGCCTATATTGGCGACAGCGAAACCGATGCCGAAACCGCAGAGCGCGCGGGCGCGCGCTTTGGCCTATATACCGAAGGCTACCGCAAGGGCGCGCCAGAGAGTTTGTTCCACCATTTCCTGTTCAATGATTACCGCCATCTGCCCGATCGTCTGGCAGAGTTAAGCTGAGACAGCCATGACCCAGACCCGCCGCCCCATGCCGCCGCCTTTGAAAATGCCCGCGCCCGGCCTGTGGCGGCGCACCCCGCCTGCGATCTTTCCGCCCATATTCGGGCTGTTCGGGCTGGGGCTTGGCTGGCGGGCTGCGGGGTCTGTGATAGGGGATATCTTGCTGGGCGGGGTCACGCTGTTGTTCCTGTTCGCGCTGGTGGCCTATCTGGCCAAGCCCCTGCGCAGGCCCGGCGTATTGATCGAGGAGATGCGCGTTCTGCCCGGGCGCGCGGGGCTGGCGGCGGCCAGCCTGTCGCTGATGCTGATGGCGGCAAGCCTTGCGCCCATCGCACCCCGACTGGCGATGGTGACGGGCATTGTGGCCTTTGGCCTGCATCTGGGGCTGGTGGCGCTGCTGGTTTTCGTCTTGCGCCGCGCACCGCCAGAGGGGCGCGTGGTGACCCCTGTCTTTCACCTGAGTTTTGTAGGCTTCATCGTCGGCGGCATTGTGGCGAATGCGCTGGGATACCCGCAAGTGGCAACATGGCTGCTTTGGTCGATGCTGTTGCCTGCGGGGCTAATCTGGGGGATTTCCGCGCGCCAGTTGGTGCAGCGTACCCCGCCTGCGCCCTTGCGCCCGCTTCTGGCGATCCATCTGGCCCCTGCCTGCCTGTTTGCCATTGTCGCGCATGACGCCGGGCTGGAAGCTGCGGCAATGGGGTTCAGCGCTGTGGCCGCAGTAATTTTCGCAGCATTAATCCTGTCGCTGCGCTGGCTGACGCAAAGCGGTTTCTCCGCACTCTGGGGCGCGTTTACCTTTCCGCTGGCGGCCTTTGCCTCGGCCTTGATGCTGGTGTCGCAGCCCCAGTCCATACCCGGCCTGATCGGTCTGGGCATTTTGTTTTGTGCCACGCCGATCGTCGTGATTATCGCGTTTCGCATCTTCAAGATGTGGGCAAGCGGCACCCTTGCCGCAAAGACCAATGCCGCAGAGGCTTAGGGGTTTTCATTTCCTTCAAGACATGAAAAAGGAACCTGCCAAGCGATCCACCCATAAGGAGACCCGTCATGGAGATTCGTGAGGCCCTTACCTTTGATGATGTGCTGCTGGTGCCTGCCGCCTCGCGCGTGCTGCCCACACAGGCGGACACGTCAACATTTGTCACGAAATCCATCCGGTTGAACATTCCGCTGCTGTCTTCGGCGATGGACACTGTGACCGAGGCGCGCATGGCCATTGCCATGGCGCAATCGGGCGGCATGGGCGTGATCCACCGCAATCTGGATATAGAGGCGCAGGCGCAGGACGTGCGGCGCGTGAAACGGTTTGAATCGGGCATTGTCTATAACCCGATCACACTGACCCCCAACCAGACGTTGCGCGACGCAAAGGAATTGCAGGCGCGCTATAATGTTACCGGCTTTCCTGTGGTCGATGAGCAGGGGCGTGTTCTGGGCATTGTCACCAACCGTGACATGCGCTTTGCCAGCGATGACAGCACACCTGTCAAGGCGATGATGAGCGCGGATAATCTGGCCATTCTGCGCGAACCCGCCGACCGGGCCGAGGCACGCAGCCTGATGCAGGCGCGCCGGATCGAGAAGCTGCTGGTCACCGATGCGGAAGGGCGTTTGACGGGCCTTCTGACGCTGCGCGACAGTGATCGCGCGGTGCTGAACCCGACAGCCTGCAAGGACGATCTGGGCCGCCTGCGGGTTGCCGCCGCAACCACAGTGGGCGATGCGGGATTCGAACGCTCGATGGCGCTGATCGAGGCAGGTGTTGATCTGGTGGTCATCGACACGGCACATGGTCATTCCGAAGGGGTTGCCAAAGCGGTCGAGCGGATCAAGGCGGAATCCAGCACAGTGCAAGTCGTTGCAGGCAATGTCGCCACGGCTGCGGCCACCCGCGCGCTGATCGATGCGGGTGCGGATGCCGTGAAGGTGGGGATCGGGCCGGGGTCTATCTGCACCACGCGGGTTGTGGCCGGTGTGGGTGTGCCGCAACTGACCGCAATTATGGATTGCGCAAGGGCTGCGGGCGACATTCCCGTTATTGCCGATGGCGGGATCAAGATGTCGGGCGATTTCGCCAAGGCGATTGCGGCGGGCGCGTCATGTGCGATGGTCGGCTCTGCGATTGCGGGCACGGATGAGGCACCGGGCGAAGTGATCCTGTATCAGGGGCGCAGCTTTAAAAGCTACCGTGGGATGGGCAGTCTGGGGGCAATGGCGCGCGGGTCTGCGGACAGGTATTTCCAGAAAGATGCCGCCAGCGACAAACTGGTGCCCGAAGGGATTGAAGGGCAAGTCCCCTATAAAGGGGCCGCCGGGGCAGTTCTGCACCAGCTTGTGGGCGGTTTGCGCGCTGCAATGGGCTATACCGGCAACGCAACAGTGGCCGAGATGCGCAGCAATTGCGAATTCGTGCGCATTACCAATGCGGGGCTGAAAGAAAGCCATGTGCATGATGTGCAGATCACGCGCGAAAGCCCGAATTACCGGATCGGGTAAGGAACGCCCATATAACGAAAAAGGCTGCACCGGCATGCTGGTGCAGCCTTTTTGTTGCGCCCATAGCACCGCGCAAGCAGGTATAAAGCCAAGGCGCAGCGCAGGCAAACTCTGCACTTAACACATTCAATACTTGCAATATATATTCAGTCCCATATATAGCGGGCAACCCTGTGCTGGTCTGCACCGCAAAATGCCAGCGCCCCCACTTTTTTCGTCAGGTTGCCATCAATGCTCACCCGTTTTTTGCCATTCCTGTCATGGGCACGCAGCTATTCGCGTGCGGACATGACCAATGACCTGATTGCAGCTGCGGTTGTGACCATCATGCTGGTGCCCCAGGGCATGGCCTATGCCATGTTGGCGGGCCTGCCGCCGCAAGCGGGTCTTTATGGGGCGATGCTGCCCTTGCTGCTTTATGCGGCCTTCGGCACCTCGAATGCGCTGGCGGTGGGGCCTGTGGCGGTTGTGGCGCTGATGACAGCGGCGGCGGCGGGATCGGTTGCTGAAATTGGCGGGCCGGACTATCACCTTGCCGCCCTGTGGATTGCGCTGTTGTCGGGCGTCATGATGCTGACGCTGGGCCTGTTCAAACTTGGGTTTCTGGCGAATTTCCTCAGCCATCCGGTAATCTCCGGCTTCATCACAGCGGCGGGCATCCTGATTGCCTCCAGCCAGTTGCGGCATTTGCTGGGGGCCGATATCAGCGGCAAGACCCTGCCAGAGGTGATCCCCTCGCTGATCCGCAATATCGGGGATCTGTCGCTTATCACACTGGCGCTGTCTGTGGTGATGCTGGGCTTTCTGTTCTGGTCGCGCGCGGGTCTGGCGCGGCTGCTTGTCCGGCTGGGCCTGTCTGCGCCAGTGGCAAAATTGCTGGGAAAAACAGCGCTGCTGATTGCGGTTGTGGGGTCCACGCTGGCGGTATGGGGTTTCGGGCTGGACCAGATGGGCGTTGCCTCTGTCGGGGACATCCCGCGCGGCTTGCCGCAAATCGGCCTGCCCGCCTTCGAGATTGACCTGATCCAACTGCTGCTGGCCCCTGCGGCGATGATCGCCATTGTTGGCTATGTCGAATCCATCTCGATCGCGCAAACGCTGGCAGCCAAGAAGCGCCAGTTCATCGACCCTGACCGCGAATTGGTCGCACTTGGGCTGGCCAATCTGGGCGCAGGCGTCACCAATGCCATGCCGGTGACAGGGGGCTTGTCACGCTCTATCGTGAATTACGATGCGGGCGCATCCACCCCCGCAGCCGGTGCGATTACGGCGCTGATGATCGGGGTTGCAGTGCTGGTGCTGACGCCGCTGATGTTCTATCTGCCGCGCGCCACATTGGCGGCGATCATTATCGTGGCCGTGTTCTCGCTGCTGGATTTCCGCGCCCTGCCCCGCACCTGGGCCTATTCGCGCGCCGATGGGGCCGCGATGGCGGCAACCATGGCAGTGACCCTGCTGATCGGGGTGGAACAAGGGCTGCTCGCCGGTGTCGGGCTGTCGCTGCTGCTGTATCTCTACCGCACTTCGCGCCCGCATATGGCCGTGGTGGGTCAGGTGCCGGGAACCGAGCATTTCCGCAATGTCACGCGGCACGCCGTGGTGACAGACCCCGCGATCTTCTCTATCCGGGTAGATGAATCGCTATATTTCCCCAATGCCCGCGCACTGGAAGACCGGATTGTGCAGGCGCTGGCCGACACCCCTGCCCTGCGCCATGTGGTGCTGCAATGCACAGCGGTGAATTACATCGACGCCTCTGCACTGGAGAGCCTTGACGCGATCAACGAGCGGCTGAAAGATGCCGCTGTTTCCTTCCATCTGTCCGAGGTGAAAGGGCCGGTGATGGACCAGTTGGAGAAAAGCCACCTGCTGCATGATCTGACCGGGCAGGTGTTTTTGACGCAGTATGAGGCGATGCTCGCCCTCTCGCCCGAGGTGACCCGCGACTGCCTTGCCTCAAAGCGTTGCGAGACGCTGTTGTCCAAGGCTTGACAAAGGCAACCAAAGCCTAACGCAAATGCAGTTTAAGGCTGTAGGAGACATTCGCTTGATGTGCCGTTCATTCTGTTAAACTTCTGGCATAGCAACATGCGCCATCTCCTTCCAACTGGCAGAAGCGGCCAGCACCGACCCGATAATGCGCAAGATTTTCGCTGCCATCCGACGCCTCCAAGCGCATGACCACGCCAAACGCCACGAAATTAGCGCACATGGTCTGCCTGCGGCGCAAAAAACATCCTAATCTTGCTTGGAAAATGCGGTTTTGCGGCCTGATCGCCGCAGATCGCGGCTCTTTGTGGCGCGCAACCACCACTTGGGACGGAAAATACTTGTAGATTCGCCCGATGCAAATCATTCTGATGTCAATCGACAGGCCACGAAGGGAATGTTGGCTAAGCGGATTATCATGAACGAACTTCACAGCCAAAATCGCATATCATATCAGCCATCAAAAGATGATGATTCCAATTTCACGCTTGACATAGGCATGAAGCATGATTTTTCTTGCTTTGCGCTGTGGAACGGAGCGCTTGAACGTGCCGATGACATAGTTGCAGACTTGCATCGCGAATTTCAAATAATCGCAGACTTCGAAGTTCACTGGACGAAAGAGTTCTACAGACAAAATATTGCGCGTTTTTACGAGCGCCCTGTTCCAGAGGGTCCGTTCATTGACTGGGACAGCAAGATCGGCCCAACCCCTTTCCGCTTTCTTATTATCCGAGACCCCCAACCGCGATACACTTGGAAAAAAAGTGTTTCAGGCCGTATTGAGCCTTCGAATGAAAATGTGGTTAAGGCGAAATATCGATACAGAGACTTTTTCACAAAAAAGTATCAGGTACATTCAAGCAATAATATTGACGAATTCCTGTTTCAAGCAGTTATGCTTCTTGGTGTGAACCGGTTGCTTCACGCTCTCGATAATCCATCAACAGAACTACAGATTTTAGAAAAAGATCTTGAGGGCCATGACGGTTGGTCGAGTTGGCAGCATCTGTTTGATGTGTTGAATATCGGGGCGCGCTACTTGGTCTTGCGCAACTTCGAGGGGCTTCCCAAGCAGCTTTTGGATCAGGATGTTGATTTTCTCTGTGACAATTATCAAAGGCTTGCTTCGCTTTGCGCGGTAATACAAAAATCTTCACAGCCATACAAGGGGAAGGTCAAAGTTGAAGGCGAAGGCATTGATGTGAACATAAGGTATGTTGGGGACAAGTATTATCCCGCAGCATGGCAGATAGATATGCTTAGGCGGCGCCACCTTGATGACGGATTTTTTATGCCTGCGCCAGACGACCGTTTTTTCTCTGTTCTGTATCACTGCAAGGTACAGAAGCTTCAGGTCAAGAGCAAACATGTCCCCGAACTTTCCGCACTCGCGACGGAGTTGAGATTTGATTGGTTTGATTGTGCGGTCCTGAGCGATGATAAGGAGTGCGGCAAGATTTTGGCGGGATACATGGGTGCGAGAGGATTATATTATGAAGATCCCGTAGATAAGGCGGTTCAAAAGAATTGGCCTGTCATTGAGCATCTTCCCAAATGTGAGCCAAAGGACCAAAAGCGAAATCTTGTGCAGAACTTCGGCCTCGCAATCCTCCACCCCAATAAGGCAAAAGATTTTGCAGTGCGGAAGTTAAAGGTACAGGTGGAGCGGCTTTTCATGCGTTCAGGGGGCTAGTGTTCGGCACCTCATACAAAATACCCAACGGCGGCTTCGTCCCGCATCGCTTACGCTGCAGACACCCCAAGGCTTAATCGGCCCAAACCATGACAGCGCCAAAAGCGCATAAAAAACGGCGCCCGGATCGGGCGCCGTTTTTTCAAACAAAGGCGAAAGCCTTAGCTGTTCATCTTCGCCACTTCTTCAGCGAAGTTTTCTTCTTTCTTCTCGATCCCTTCGCCAACACCCATGCGGATATAGCCCAGAATTTCGACGCCCGCATCTTTGGCAGCCTGTGCAACCGTGATGTCGGGGTTCATGACGAATTTCTGGTTTACCAGCGTGTTTTCTTCCAGATACTTCTTCATCCGGCCGGGGATGATGTTGTTCTGGATCACAGCTTCGGGCTTGGGCTTGTCGGCGGTGGCGTTTTCTTCCAGCGCTTTTTGCGTCTGGACAGACCGCTCACGCTCGACCACGGCGGGGTCAAGTGCGTCTTCGTTCAGCGCCAAAGGGCTGGTTGCCGCGATATGCATGGCAATCTGCTTGCCAATGCCGTTATCGGCACCTTTCAGCGCGACCAGAACACCAATTCTGCCCATGCCATCGGCAGCGGCATTGTGGACATAGGCCGCAACCGCATCGCCCTCGATCGCTTCCATCCGGCGCAGCGTCATGTTTTCGCCGATTTTGGCGATGGCATCGGTCAGAACAGTCTCGACCGGCTTGCCAGCAACATGGGCGGCTTTCAGGTCTTCAACAGACGCCACACCAAGTGCGGCTGTCGTGATCTGTGCGACCATACCTTGGAATTCGGCATTTTTTGCAACGAAATCGGTTTCCGAGTTGATCTCGACTGCGACACCCTTGCCGCCCTCGACAGCGACGCCAACCAGACCTTCGGCGGCCACGCGGTCTGCTTTCTTCGCAGCCTTGGCCAGACCTTTGGTGCGCAGCCAGTCGGTTGCCGCGTCCATGTCGCCATTATTTTCAGTCAGCGCCTTTTTGGCGTCCATCATACCTGCGCCAGTTGATTCGCGCAGTTCCTTCACCATTGCAGCGGTGATTGTCATGGGGTTTTCTCCTGCATAAATGCGGTGTGACAGGGCGTTTGAGCACGCGCCTGTCACAACTTCATGTCACTTGGTCAAAGATTACGCGTCAGTGGCTTCTACGCCAGCTTCGGCCAATACTTCCTCAACCGGAGTTTCTTCCAATGCGCCAAGGTCAATGCCTGCCGCGCCCATTTGCGCGCTCATCCCGTCAAGGGCTGCGCGTGCTGCAAGGTCGCAATACAGCGCAATCGCGCGCGCCGCGTCGTCATTGCCGGGGATGATGTAGTCAACGCCTTCGGGTGGGCAGTTGGTGTCAACCACGGCCACAACCGGAATGCCCAGTTTCTTGGCTTCCAGAATGGCCAGATCTTCTTTGTTCACGTCAATGACGAAGATCAGGCTGGGAAGGCCGCCCATGTCGCGGATACCGCCAAGCGAGGCTTGCAATTTGGCCTGCTCGCGCTCCATGCCCAGACGCTCTTTCTTGGTCAGGCCTTCGGCGCCGCTTTCCAGCTGCTCGTCAATGGCTTTCAGGCGCTGGATCGACTGGGACACGGTTTTCCAGTTGGTCAGCGTGCCACCCAGCCAGCGGTGGTTCATGTAGAACTGCGCCGAACGCTCGGCCGCGTCTGCGATCGACTTGGCCGCCTGACGCTTGGTGCCGACGAACAGGATGCTGCCGCCTTTGGCGACTGTCTCGCGGATGACATTAAGCGCGGCATCCAGCAGGGGCAGCGTCTGTGTCAGGTCGAGAATGTGAATGCCATTCCGCTCGCCGTAGATATACGGGGCCATGCGGGGGTTCCAGCGCTGGGTCTGGTGGCCGAAGTGAACGCCAGCTTCCAAAAGCTGACGCAACGTGAAATCAGGAAGCGCCATATCGTTTTCCTTTCCGGTTTGCGCCTGAGCAGAGGATTTCAAGGCGTATCGCCTCAACCGGTGGACTGTCGGGGTCTGTCTGTCCCGCAAGCCCGCCTCTGCCTGTGAAGTGACGTTGCCTTAGCGCCTTGGGTGCAGGGATGCAAGGCGGTTTTATCCGCGCGCTTCTGTTGCCGGGAACGCCGCCTGAAGCGCCAGTTCGATCATATCGCCGAAGCTTTGTTCGCGGTCTTGCGCGGGCAAGGCGTCATGCGTCAGCAAATGGTCGGAGATGGTCAGCATAGCCAGCGCGCGCACACCATGCCGCGCGGCAACGGCATAAAGTTCTGCCGCTTCCATTTCCACACAGAGCACGCCGTGGCGCTGCATGATCTCGTTCAGGTCGGGGCGCTCGTCATAGAACACGTCCGAAGAATAGATATTGCCCACATGCGTGCGCACGCCCCGTGCCTGTGCCGCAGTATAGGCCGCATGCAACAGCCCGAAATCGGCACAGGGGGCGAAGTTGATCTCTCGGAATATTCCACGCGACGGCATGGTCAGGGTTGTGCAGGCCTGCCCCAGAACAATATCCCTAATTCCGACATCCTGCTGCATCGCGCCCGCCGATCCAACGCGGATAAGCGTTTTGGCACCAAAATCGCGGATCAATTCATTGGCATAGATCGAGAGCGACGCCATGCCCATGCCAGAGCCGTGAATTGTGACACGGTTGCCGCGCCATGTGCCTGTATATCCCAGCATGCCGCGCACCTGATTGACGCAAACAGCATCTGTCAGGAAGGTCTGCGCTGCCCATTTGGCGCGCAACGGGTCGCCCGGCATCAGCACGGTTTCGGCAATCTGGCCCTGCTCGGCCCCAATGTGAATGGTCATCTGTATCCCCGATCTTGTCTTTGGGCGCAGATTGCCCCCTTCCCCCGCGCGGCGCAAGCGCCTATACCTCGGCGCGGAAAACCGCCAAGGAAAACCCGATGCGCACAGCCACCATAACCCGCAAGACCCATGAAACCGATATTACGGTCACGATCAATCTGGATGGCACGGGCCGCTATGACTGCCAGACAGGTGTCGGGTTTTTCGACCATATGCTGGACCAGTTGGCGCGGCATTCGCTGATCGATATCGACCTGCGCGCAAAGGGCGATCTGCATATCGACGATCACCACACGGTCGAGGATTGCGGCATAGCCCTTGGGCAGGCATTGGCGCAGGCGCTTGGCGACAAGCGCGGCATCCGCCGCTACGGCGCGTGCAACCTGCCGATGGATGACGCGCAAGTGGCCTGCGCGCTGGACCTGTCCGGCCGCCCCTATCTGGTCTGGTCACTTGAATTCCCAACTGCCAAGATCGGGACATTTGACACCGAATTGGTGCGCGAGTTCTTTCAGGCGCTGGCCACCCATGGCGGCATCACGCTGCATATAGACAAGTTGCACGGGTTCAATTCGCATCACATCGCCGAGGCTGCGTTCAAAGCCGTGGCGCAAGCCCTGCGCGCGGCGGTCGAGACGGACCCGCGCAAATCCGATGCAATCCCGTCCACCAAAGGGGCGCTTTAATCCGATGCTGACAGTTCTGGTCGATTATGACAGCGGCAATCTGCATTCCGCCAGCAAAGCCTTTCAGCGCATGGCGCAGGATGTGGGCGGTGGTGATGTGCTGGTCAGTGCGCGCGCCGAAGATGTTGCGCGCGCAGACCGGATCGTGCTGCCCGGTGACGGGGCGTATCCGGCCTGCCGCCGCGCGCTGGGGGCCGTGGATGGCATGGTCGAGGCGCTGGAAGACGCCGTGCAGCGCCGCGCCGTGCCCTTTATGGGCATTTGTGTGGGCATGCAGATGCTGGCCACCATGGGCCGCGAATATGAGGATGTGGCCGGTCTGGATTGGATCGGCGGCGAGGTGGTGCGCATTGCCCCGCAGGATAAAAGCCTGAAAGTGCCGCATATGGGCTGGAATGATCTGGTGATCGACCGCGCCCATCCGGTGCTGGAGGGGTTGGACAGCGGCGATCACGCCTATTTCGTGCATTCCTATCACTTTCTTGTGGCCGATCCGGCGCATCTGGTCGCGCATGTGGACTATGCCGGGCCAGTGACAGCTATTGTGGCCCGCGACACGATCATCGGGATGCAGTTTCACCCCGAAAAATCGCAATCTGCCGGCTTGCGGATGATTGCGAATTTTCTGACCTGGGCCCCTTGAGCAGACACCCCGGGGGCTTTGCCCCCGGACCCCCAGGATATTTGGACAAGGATGAAAGATCATATGATCACACCTGACAAGACTGACACACCGCAGCCATCGGGGGATCGTATTGCCAAGGTTCTGGCACGCGCGGGCGTGGCCTCGCGCAGGCAGGCCGAAATCCTGATTGTCGAGGGGCGCGTTTGCGTGAATGGCAAGCGCATTGACAGCCCCGCGCTGAATGTGACGCCGTCAGACCGCATTACAGTCGATGGCAAACCCTTGCGCGCGCCAGAGCCTGCGCGGCTTTGGCTCTATCACAAGCCGCTTGGGCTGGTGACGACCACCCGCGATGATGAGGGGCGGCCCACGGTTTTCGACAATCTGCCCGAAGGGCTGCCGCGTGTCGTCTCTGTCGGGCGGCTGGACCTGAATTCGGAAGGGTTGCTGCTGCTGACCAATGACGGCACGCTGAAACGCAAGCTGGAATTGCCCAGTACCGGCTGGTTGCGCAAGTATCGGGTGCGGGTGAATGGCGCGCCCACAGACGAGATGCTGGCCCCCTTGCGCGAAGGGATCGTGGTTGAGGGCGAAAATTTTCAACCTATGATTGTTGCGATTGACCGCCAGCAAGGCGCGAATGCCTGGCTGACCATCGGCATCCGCGAAGGGCGCAACCGCGAAATCCGCCGCGCGCTGTCTTATGTGGGGTTAAGCGTCAACCGCCTGATCCGCATCAGCTATGGTCCTTTCCAGCTGGGCACCCTGGCCAAAGGCGCGGTAGAGGAAGTCAAAGCGCGTGTGCTGCGTGAGCAACTGGGCGAGGGTGCGCGCGAGACAGAGGGTGACACCCCGAAGCCGCCGCGCAAGCAAAAGCCGCGCCCCCCTGTGGCGCGTGGCGACAGGCCGCGCAAGGACGACCCCGCCGCCACCCGCACGGGCCGCCCGCCTGCGAGAGCCCGCCCCACAAGAAAACCGTGATCGTAGCCTAGCCCGCCCCTGCCCGTTTTCGCGCCGCGATCGCATTGTTTGATGCGGCGCATCTTCAAAACCAGTTCGTCCTGACATATATCTAATGTATTAACGGTTTATCGGAGTAGTCGCAGATGTCATCCACAGGGTTGCAGAAAACATCTTTCGCCCTGTTGGTGGCGTTGGTGATCTATGTCGCGTTTGTCGGGGGCTAGGGATATGAGCCAGCGGTTCGGCGGGCGCTACAGCCCGAATGCGGAGAAACAGACCACGCCTGTCGCGGTTGCGCGCCCGCATCCGGTGGGGGCGCGGGTGAATATTCTGTTTGTGCTGCCCTTCGCCTTTGCCTTTCGCGCGTTTTTCCAAGACCCGGCAGGATTGGTGCTGAACCTTGCCGCATTTGGCGTGTTGATGCTGGCGGCATGGCTGACACGCGAGGGGGTTTTGGCGCAGGCGGCCTATGAGGCGCGCACTGTCGCGCGCAGGCCCGCCATTCCACGCAAAATCTTCGGCTCTGTGCTGATGGGGGCCGGTTTGGGGGCGGCGGCGCTGAGCGCAGGGCCTGTGGCTGCGCTGAGTCTGGCCGCGCTGGGGGCGGTACTGCATTTCGGGGCCTTTGGCGCCGATCCGTTGAAAGACAAGGGCATGGAGGGGATCGACACCTTCCAGACAGATCGTGCCGCCCAAGCGATCGAGGAAGCCGAGCGCCACCTGAGCGATATGACCAGCGCCATCAAGCGCAGCGGCGACCGTACGCTTGCGCGCCGCGTGGAGGGGTTTGCCGCCAATATCCGCCCGCTGTTTCGCACAATCGAGAATGATCCGCGCAGATTGAATGCCGCGCGCCGCTATTTGGGAATTTACCTGATGGGCGCGCGCGATGCGACGGTGAAATTCGCCGATATTTTTGCACGCAACCAAGACCATGATGCGCGCGTTGAATATGAAGCCCTGCTGGATGATCTGGAAAACAGGTTTGCGCTGCGGCGCGAGGCCCTGCTGGCGGATGACAGAACGGCGCTTGATATCGAGATCGAGGTTCTGCGCGAAAGGCTGGAACGCGAAGGGCTGCGCACAGGCGACTGAAATTACGTTGACCACCTATTCAAGAATAATACACAGAGGGATCGTTCATGTCTGAGAAACTTCGCATAGAAGCTGAAGCCTTAACATCTGAAATCAGCGCGCTGGTTGACACGCCTTTGGCAGAGCCGTCGAATGAGTTGGTCATCCTCGACACTGCATCAGAGGATGACGCGCAGGCAATCACCCGCCGCATGGCCGAGATTGACATTCACCAGACCGGCTCGATCATCGGGTTCGGGTCGCGGGCGCAGCTGGATTTGCAGCAGATCAGCCAGTCCATGCTGGCCGATGTGAAAAGCAAGGATATTGGCCCCGCTGGCGATGGCCTGCGCGAAATGGTCACCACATTGCGCGGGTTTTCAGTCAGCGAGTTGGACACGCGCCGCCAGCGCAGCTGGTGGGAGCGCCTGACAGGCAAAGCAGCACCGCTGGCCAAGTTTCAGGAACGCTATGCAACCGTTCAGGGCCAGATCGACCGGATAACCGGCAATTTGCTGAACCACGAGACGACGCTTCTCAAGGATATCAAGTCGCTCGACAAGCTGTATGAAAAGACGCTGGAATTCTACCATGAACTGGCGCTTTACATCGCGGCGGGCGAGGCGAAAATCAAGCATCTGGATGCCAATGACATTCCCGCCAAACAAGCCGAGGTCGAGGCCGCGCCCGAGAATGACCAAGTGCTGAAAGCACAGGAATTGCGCGACCTGCGCGCGGCGCGTGACGATCTGGAGCGGCGTGTGCATGACCTGAAACTGACACGGCAGGTCACCATGCAATCGCTGCCCTCGATCCGGCTGGTGCAGGAGAATGACAAATCGCTGGTCACCAAGATCAACTCGACCTTGGTAAATACGGTCCCACTGTGGGAAACGCAACTGGCGCAGGCGCTGACCATCCAACGCTCGCGCGAGGCGGCGCAGGCGGTGCGTGCGGCCAATGATCTGACCAATGACCTGCTGACCTCGAATGCCGAGAACCTGCGCAGCGCCAACCGCGAAGTGCGCGAAGAGGTCGAGCGCGGTGTGTTCGATATAGAAGCGGTGAAAAAGGCCAATGATTCGCTTATTGCCACGATTGAGGACAGTTTGCAGATTGCCGATGCAGGGCGCGCCAAACGCGCCGAGGCAGAGGCAGAGCTGGTCAAGATGGAAGCAGAGCTGCGCCAGTCCCTGTCATCTGCACGCGCCCGCGATGACAACAGCGCAAATCGTTCTGACGTCTGATCTTATGCCAAGGGCCATGCCAATACATCTGCCCGCCCCCAAGCTGCGCGCGCCTGTTGCAAAACATGCAGCCAGCGGGTGCGGGCTGGCCTTGGCCTGTGGTCTGTGGCTGTCAGGCTGCACCTGGACACCAGAGGCGGCCGAAACAGCGGCCGCACCTGCATCGGTGGCGGTACCTGTTGCACCGCTGGAACGCGAACAGATAGACGTCACGCCCCCCCCCGATGATGTAACCGCCTATTTTATCGCGCTGGAAAACCGCCGCCTCAGCGACGGGATGCTGCGCACGGAACGCATGCCGCGCGATGTGCCTTTTTCTGCGCGCGATCTTGAAGATATCTTCGTCCAGATTGCGTTATACGAAGAATACAGCTTCGTCGGAAACCGCATCATCGAACGTGCGACCCCGACTGTGCTGCGGCGCTGGCAAGACCCTGTCAGGCTTTCGCTGGAATTTGGCGCTGCGGTGCCCGCTTCGGTGCAAAGGTCGGATCGCAGTTTTGTCGCGGGC
The DNA here is from genome assembly GCF_001870675.1 of Roseinatronobacter thiooxidans. Taxonomy (GTDB): domain Bacteria; phylum Pseudomonadota; class Alphaproteobacteria; order Rhodobacterales; family Rhodobacteraceae; genus Roseinatronobacter; species Roseinatronobacter thiooxidans. The sequence goes on from NZ_MEHT01000009.1 coordinate 206,273, forward strand.
TATGTCAACCGCTTGGGGCGGCTGACGGGACACCCGATGTCGCTGGTGGATCGCAGCGCCAATTTCCATGTGCTGGTGGTTACCGAAGCAGAGCGCCAGGCACTGGCCCCGCGCCTGTCGCAGCTGGTGCCGGGCATCGATTCGGTCACGCTTGATCTGGTGCGCGATCTGCCGCTGAGCGTGTCTTGCCTTGTGCTGGCCTTTTCGCGCAGCGGCACGGATATCTATACCGATGCGATTGCCATTATCCGCGCCGAATTGCCCGACCTGTCGCGCCGTGCTTGCTATTACGAGGAACTGGCCCAAGGCATGGGCCTGCCCAATGACAGCCCCCGCGCGCGCCCGTCTTTGTTCAACGACACATCCGAATTTGCCGTGCTGACTGCACTGGATGAAAACATGCTGCGCACCCTCTATGACCCGCGCCTGCGCCCCGGAATGGCGGAACGCGAAGCCCGCCCCATCATCCGCCGCATCGCCGCAGAGTTGATGGGCGGTGAAAGTTAGGCAATACTGCTGTTAAATTTGCACATTGGGACAAAGGTGCCGTTATGGTTTTCAACTTTCTGAAGGGTCAGTTCATCGATGTTATCGAATGGACAGACGACACTCGCAACACGATGGTTTACCGCTTCGAGCGGTATGGAAACGAGATAAAATATGGTGCCAAGCTGACTGTGCGCGAAGGGCAGCTGGCCGTATTTGTGCATGAAGGCCAGCTGGCCGATGTGTTCGAGCCGGGCATGTATATGCTCGAGACGAACAACATGCCGATCCTGACCAGCTTGCAGCATTGGGATCACGGGTTCAGCTCTCCGTTCAAGTCGGAAATATATTTCATCAACACCCGCCGCTTTGCCGGTCTGAAATGGGGCACGCAGAACCCCGTCATGCTGCGCGACCCCGAATTCGGGCCATTGCGGCTGCGCGCGTTCGGGTCTTATGCCGTGCGCGTGCAAGACCCTGTTGCCTTCATGCGCGAGATTGTGGGCACCGATGGCGATTTCACCCAAGAGAAAATCGCAGGCCAGATCCGCAATATTGTGGTGCAGAAAGTCAGCCGCGTGCTGGCGGCAAGTGGCATTCCGGCGCTGGATATGGCGGCCAATACCAAAGACCTGTCCGATGTGATCAGCAAGGCCATCGCGCCCACGCTGGCCGAATACGGGCTGGAAATGCCAGAATTGTATATCGAGAATATCTCGCTGCCGCCCGAGGTCGAGAAAGTGCTTGATCAGCGCACCAGCATGGGAATTGTGGGCGATCTGAACAAATTCACCCAGTTTTCTGCCGCGCAAGCCATGCAGAAAGCCGCTGAAGGCGGCGATGGCGGCATGGGTGCCGGGCTTGGGGCCGGTATGGGCATGGGCATGGGCATGGGGATGGCGCAGGCCATGGGCCAAGCCATGGGCGGACAGCAAGCCGCCCCCCCGCCGCCCCCCCCGCCCGCGTCAGAGCAGATGTGGCATATCGCCGAGAACGGCCAGACCCGCGGCCCGTTTCCCCAATCCCAGCTTGCAGGGCAGATCACCCACGACACGCTGGTCTGGTCCGAAGGGCAGTCGGGCTGGCAAAAAGCAGGCGACATTCCAGCGCTGCGCGGTCTGTTCGCAGCCATGCCCCCGCCGCCCCCGCCCATCGGATAGCGGCACAAATTCCAGCGCATCCCTTGTGGCAAGTGTTGGAATTTGAGTATTTAGGGCAAGAAAATGGAATGCTTGCCAAGATGATCAGAGACCGGTTCACGGCCCGAAGGATACGGGACAGGGAATGGCACTTTCACAGCAAGAACACCGCTTTCCCTGCGCGCAATGCGGCGCGTCTTTGCGGTTTGAACCGGGACAGGCGCGGCTGAGTTGCGCCTATTGCGGCCATGAACAGCCCATCCCGCAGATGGATGACGCAACCCGCGTGACCAAGCTGCAATCGCTGGATTACCACGAAGCGGTTGCCCATGCCCTGCCGCCCGAGGATATTGAAGAAACAAAGGTCGTGAATTGCGCCACCTGCGGCGCGCAGGTCGAGTTTGAAGAGAATGTGCATTCCGCAGAATGCCCGTTTTGCGCAAGTCCTGTCGTGACCGATACAGGCACCCATCGCCATATCAAGCCACATGCCGTGCTGGCCTTTCGCCTGAGCGAGCGCGACGCGCATGAGAAAATGTCGAAATGGCTGAAAGGGTTATGGTTCGCGCCCTCGACCTTGGCCAAATATGCGCGCAGCACAGGCAAGTTGAACGGGCTGTATGTGCCCTATTGGGCCTTCGATGTGGCAACAAGGTCCAGCTATTCAGGCCAGCGCGGGACACATTATTATGTGACAACCGGCAGCGGCAAGAACCGGCGGCAAGAGCGGCGCACGCGCTGGAGCGCGGCATCCGGCCATGTGTCGCGGCAGTTTCTGGACCTTTTGGTCATGGCCGCGCAATCGCTGCCGCGCGCCAATATCCGCCGGCTGGAGCCGTGGACGCTGGCCGATCTGCAACCCTATAGCGCCGATTACCTGTCCGGGTTTCGCGCCGAGGGCTATACTGTGGAACTGCCCGAAGGGTTCGAGATTGCCAAACAGCGCATGGAAGAACAGATCCGCGCCGATATTTGCCGCGATATTGGTGGAGACGAGCAGCGCATCACCTCGATGAGCACGCAATATGAGGATGAGCGGTTCAAGCATCTGCTTTTGCCCATCTGGATGGCGGCCTATCGCTACCGGGGCAAAAGCTACCGCTTTATCGTCAATGGTCAGACCGGGCGCGTGCAGGGCGAGCGGCCCTGGTCCTGGCCCAAGATTGCGGGCGCGGTGCTGGCGGGGCTGGCATTTCTGGTGCTGGCCTTCTACGTCGCCGAAATGGGCGGGTTCTGATGCGCGCGCTGGTGCAACGTGTGACGCAAGCACATGTCTTGGTTGCGGGCGAGGCGGTTGGCCAGTGCGGCGCGGGCCTGCTGATCCTTGTCTGCGCAATGCAGGGCGACACAGAGGCGACAGCGGAAGCGCTGGCGCAGAAAATCCACAAGCTGCGCATTTTCCGCGATGCGGCAGGCAAGATGAACCTTGCGCTGAAAGACACGGGCGGCGCGGCACTTGTTGTCAGCCAGTTCACCCTTGCCGCCGACACGCGCAGCGGCAACCGCCCCGGCTTTTCCACCGCCGCCCCGCCTGTTGAGGGGGAACGGCTATATTTGCATTTCGCCCAAGTCCTGCGCGATCTGGGTGTGGCGGTCGAGACAGGGCGGTTCGGTGCGGAAATGGCAGTGCATCTGGTCAATGACGGACCAGTGACGATCTGGCTGGATACCGCCGCCCCCTGAAGGGCACGGCGGGCAAGTTACGCCAACGCTTGCGGCAAATGGCCGATATCGGGCAGGACAAGATCGGCATAGGGGGCCAGATCGGCCTGTGTTGCCATGCCCGTCAGCACAGCCACTGTCTGCATTCCGGCCGCGCGGCCTGCCACCAGATCATGCGTGCTGTCGCCAACCATCACCACCCTGCCCGCCTCCAGCCCGGTGAAATTGGCGAATCCAAGCAGCATGTCGGGCGCGGGTTTGGGGGTGAAGCCGCTGTCATAGCCCAGCACATGGGCGAACTGGTCCAGAATACCCGCCCGCGTCAGGTGATCGCGCGCGATGGATTCCGCGTCATTCGTGGCAACGCCCAGCACCAGCTTGCGCGCGCGCAAGCCTTGCATCAATGGGGCCAAGGGAACTGGCGGGACCATTTCAGCAAGGGCCGCGCTGCGAAACAGATAGGTTTTCAGCGCATCCGCTGTCCAATCGGGCAGAAAAGGGGCCAGCAGGCGCACAGGTTCATCCATCGTGCCTGCGATAACGGGCGAATCGTGCAAAAACTGCCCTGCCGCCAGATCAAAGCGGATTGCCTGCGCCATGGCAGCCGCGCGCGCTGTGTCGCCGTCGGACAGCCGGTGCAGCAATGCCGCCGCCCATGCCGACCAACTGGCGGCGAAATCGAACAGGGTGCCATCCTTGTCGAACAGCACCGCCTGAACCCCTGTCAGCATCAGAACACCATCGGCATGGCGCGGTTCAGCTGGTCGATTGCGCCCTTGACCTCATCGGGTAGAACAACATCGCGCCCTGCCAGAATATGGCCCAGTTGCGCCGATGTCGTGGCCCCGATGATGGGCAGGGTTTGCGCAGGGCGTGTGCAGGTCCATTGAATGGCCATATGCACAGGGTCCAGCCCGAATTCATGCGCAATCGCCATATAGCCCGAGACCGCCTCGAAAACGCGCCCTGTAATGCGCCCGCCCAGATCGGGGTTGCGCGCGCGGCGCGAATCCTCTGGTGTGACATTGCCTGCATATTTTCCCGTCAGCAGACCGGCGGCCAAGGGCGAATAAGCCAGCAGGGGAATATTCTCGTTCACGCAAGCCTCGGCCAGATCAAGGTCGAACAGGCGGCACAGCAGCGAATATTCATTCTGCAAGCTGACAACCCGTGGCAGGCCCTCTGCCTCGGCCAGATGCAGCCACATGCCCAAGCCCCACGCACTTTCATTGGACAGCGCCAGATGCTTGATTTTGCCTTGCGCGATCAGCTCTGCCGCGCAGCTTAGCACTTCGCGCATATGCGCCACTGTGGTGTCGCGCTTCTGGTTGGAGGGGTCAAAACCCCAAACCTTGCGGAAATGATATGACCCGCGATTGGGCCAGTGCAGTTGGTATATATCGATACATTCGACTTGTAGCCGCCGCAAAGACGCCTCGACCGCGTCGCGCATCCGCGTGGCGGAAATCGGCGCGCCATCCTTGACCGCGTTAGAGCCAGCGCCGGTGATCTTGGTGGCCACCACGATATCGTCAGGCTTGCGGCTGGCGATCCAGCGCCCGACAATGGCTTCTGTGTCCCCCGCTGTTTCCAGCCGCACCGGATTGACCGGATACATTTCGGCGGCGTCCAGAAAATTTATGCCCGCCTCGCGCGCCATGTCCAGCTGGCGGTGGGCGTCGTGTTCATCGGTCTGGGTGCCAAAGGTCATCGTTCCCATACAATAGCGCGACACCATCAGATCCGAATGCCCAAGCTTCAGTTTTTGCATGACTAATCTTTCCCGTCTGTATGTTTGGGCGCAATGTAGCCGGTTTTTGCGGCGGGAACAGCCGCGAATTCAACCGCAGTAAATTCGGGTGATGCTGCGCGCCTTGTCATGCGCGATGTTCAGCCGCATCGGGTTCCAGTCCATTGTGACTGCAGTATCAGGGCCGATAATGCGGTTGGGCTGGGGCAGGTCTTGCCCCTCCAGCATCGAGAGGGGTTCACCTACAAATCCCTGAAGATCGGCGGCGATACACTCTTGCGGTGCTGGTTGCTGCATCTGGCACCCGCTTAGCACCAGCACCCCGATTGCAAAAATCCGTATCATGCGGACCCACTCCTTTAGACTGACATGCACGCCACAGATAGCAAAACCGCGCCAGTCGCGCATCTGTATTCACATGGGACAGGAACAAACTTGCCCAAAGACAGGGATATGCTAGGCTGGAACAAAAGAGGAACACATATGTCCTTTCAATTCACAGCCCCGCCACAAAGCCTTGATGCTCAGCCTTTGGCGCAGATCTTGCGCCTTATCCCCGGCCGCATGCATGAATTATGCGGGCCTGCGCGGCGGGTTCTGGCGGCATGGATCATGGCGCAGGCCCCCATGGGCGCGCCTGTCATCTGGATATGCCCTGGCTGGAAAGGGGACCGGCTGCATCCGCATGCGCTTTGCGACTGGGCCAGCCCCGAGGGGCTGATCATGCTGGAGACAGCGCGCGACGCCGAATCTCTGGGCTGCGCGGAAGAGGCGCTGCGCTCTGGCGCGGTGGCGCTGGTGGTGATGGAGCTTACCAACCCGCTTGCGCTGACCCCGCTGCGCAGGCTGCATCTGGCCGCCGAAGCGGGGCTGGAACGCCGCCGCACTCGGGCGCGCGACAGCACCGTTCTGGGGCTGGTTCTGACACCCGAAGAGGGCGGAACAGCCGGTGTCGAAAGCCGCTGGCATCTGGCCCCGCGCGCAGCATCGCAGCCCCCCCATAGCGCCTTGGTTCGGCCTGCATGGACATTGCAACGCCTGCGCGCCCGAATGGAGCCGCCAGCAAGCTGGCACATAGATGCCGGGTTGCAAGCATATAAAATTACCTGAACACAGGCACTTTTCCCAATCCTTACGCCTTTTTGCCGATCGCGGCACAGTGCCCCCAATCACGCTGGTGCGACCCGGTTATCTTCTCTATAGTCCTGAGATATTAAAATTTCCGGCATGAGTACCTCTCGAATGAATTGCACATATGACCTTGTTGTTATCGGTTCTGGTCCGGCGGGCAGCGCGGCTGCGCTGACGGCTGCGAAAGCCGGTCTTTCGGTTGCTCTGCTGGACAAATCGCCCTTCCCGCGCGACAAGCTGTGTGGTGGCGGGGTCACAGGACGGTCAGTACGCTATCTGAACGACATTTTCGACATCGCTCCCAGTGACGCCTTGTTTTTACAAAGCACGCAGGTGCGTCTGGCCTTTGAGGGGCGGGCAATCAGCGAACAACATACACCGACCCCCCTATATATGACCATGCGCCGCGACTTTGACGCAGCCTTGCACCATCAGGCAAGCGCCGCAGGTGTGCAGGTTTTTGCCCCTGTGCGCATTGCCGAAATCGACCTTGACGCCGTGTCGGTCACGCTGGCCGATGGCCGCCGCCTGACAGGGGCCGCGATGATTGGCGCAGACGGCGCGAATAGCGCAGTGGCGCGCGCGCTGTTTGGTCGCCCCTTCAACCCTTCTCAGATCGGCTTCGGGCTGGAGATAGAGATGGACCGCGCCCTTCTGGATGACAACACAACCGAAATCGACCTTGGTGCGGCAAACTGGGGCTATGGCTGGGTTTTCCCCAAGCACGACTCGATCACGCTGGGGGTTGGCGGCATTCACGCGCTCAACCCCGATATGAAATCGCATTTTCGGACATATCTGGCGCGACACGCCCCAAAACTGGCCGAGACGGGTGATTTCAAATGCAAGGGCGCGTTTCTTCCTTTTGGCGCCTATCGCAAGGTTCCCGGGCGCGGACGCATCCTGCTTGCAGGCGATGCCGCAGGGCTGGTGGACCCGATCACAGGAGAGGGCATAGCCTGGGCCATGAAATCGGGGCAATTCGCAGGTCAGGCCGTGGTTGAAGCGCTGGCGCAAGGCGGGCCGGATCAGGCAATGGCGGCCTATATGCAGCGCGTGTCCTTCATTCACCGCGAAATTGAAGCTGCGCACCGCATCCGCACACTTATTTATTCGCGGCCCGTGCGCCCCTTCTTTCCCCGCGCGGTAGAGCGCAACCCCACCATGAGCCGCACCTATCTGCGGCTGCTGGCGGGCGATCTGGACTATGCCGATCTGGGCTATAAGGTCATGTTCCGCCTGATGCGCCGCTTGGGGGGGAGTTTGCTGTACCGCCGCGCTGCATGAGGGCTTTCCGCCCTGCTCTGCATGCACTATATCCCGCGCATGAGTCAGAACCCAGCCGATCTTCGCCCCGATCTTGCCCCCCGCGCGCTGTTGCGTGACACCCCGCGCGCGGGCCAGCCGACCATCGGCATGGTCTCGCTTGGTTGCCCAAAGGCGTTGGTCGACAGTGAACGCATCCTGACGCGTCTGCGCGCCGAAGGGTATGGGATCAGCGCGGATTATGCAGGTGCAGATGCCGTCATTGTCAATACCTGTGGTTTCCTTGACAGTGCCAAGGCCGAAAGCCTTGAGGCGATTGGCGAGGCGCTGAGCGAGAATGGCCGCGTCATCGTCACGGGCTGTCTGGGCGCAGAGCCGGAATATATCACCGGCGCGCACCCCAAGGTGCTGGCGGTGACTGGCCCGCACCAGTATGAGGCGGTGCTGGATGCCGTGCATGCCGCCGTGCCCCCCAGCCCCGACCCGTTTATTGACCTGATGCCCGCCACCAGTGTCAGCCTGACCCCGCGCCACTATAGTTACCTTAAGATATCAGAGGGTTGCAACCACAAGTGCAAGTTCTGCATTATCCCCGACATGCGCGGCAAACTTGTCAGCCGCCCCGCCCATGCCATTGTTCGAGAAGCAGAAAAGCTGGTTGAGGCAGGTGTCAGGGAATTGCTGGTGATCAGTCAGGATACATCTGCCTACGGGCTGGATATCCAGCACAAAACCGACCGTGGCCACCGCGCCCATATCACCGATCTGGCCCGCGATCTGGGCAGTCTGGGGGCATGGGTGCGGCTGCATTACATCTACCCTTATCCCCATGTGCGCGAGTTGATCCCACTGATGGCCGAAGGGCTGGTGCTGCCTTATCTGGACATTCCGTTTCAGCACGCCCACCCCGACACGCTGCGGCGCATGGCGCGCCCTGCGGCGGCGGAACGCACCTTGGACCGCATCGCGGAATGGCGCGGCATCTGCCCCGAAATCACGCTGCGTTCGACCTTCATCGTCGGTTATCCGGGCGAGACAGAGGCAGAGTTTCAGAACCTCTTGGATTGGCTGGATGAGGCGCAACTGGACCGTGTGGGCTGTTTTCAGTATGAAAACGTGGCAGGCGCGCGGTCTAACGCGCTGCCCGATCATGTGCCCGATGAAGTGAAAGCCGATCGCTGGGACCGCTTCATGGCCAAGGCGCAGGCCATATCAGAGGCAAAACTGGCCGCCAAAGTTGGCCAGCGCATGGATGTGATTGTCGATGACATAGATGCCGAGGGCATTGCCACCTGCCGCACCAAGGCCGATGCGCCCGAGATTGACGGCAACCTGTTCATTGACGAAGGCACAGGCGGCATAAGTGTCGGGGATATCGTTCGCGTGGAAGTTGACGAGGCGGGCGAATACGACCTTTGGGGCCGATTGGTCAGCGCATCCCGCCCCTAAAGGTCAGGTCTTGCCGCGCATGGCCTGCAACAACGCCGCCCCCAACGCGCCCTGACTGTCCGCAGCGGGTTGTTTTGACGGCTGATGCGCAGGCTTGGCGGGTTTTGCGCTGTGCTGCCCGCGCGGTTTGATGTCTTTTTGCTGGCGTGGCGCGCCACTCTCAGCCGCAGCACCCCCATCTTTGCGCATGCTCAAGCCGATGCGCTTAAGCGGCACGTCCACTTCCGTCACGCGTACCTTGACGACATCACCTGCCTTGACCACCTCATGCGGGTCTTTCACGAAACGGTCGGCCAACTGGCTGACATGGACCAATCCATCCTGATGCACCCCGATATCGACAAAGGCCCCGAAGGCCGCGACATTGGTCACGGTGCCTTCCATCAGCATGCCTGCGCGCAGGTCTTTGATATCATCCACCCCATCGGTGAATCGCGCAGTGACAAAACTGGGGCGCGGGTCGCGGCCCGGTTTTTCCAGCTCTGCCAGAATATCGCGCACAGTTGGAAGGCCGAAATTGTCATCGACGAAATCTTGTGCGCGCAGGCCCTTTAAAGCCTCTGGCTGGCCCATGATGGCGCGAATATCGCGCCCGCAGGCCTGCACGATCCGGCGCGCCACGCCGTAGGCTTCGGGGTGTACGGATGTGGCATCCAGCGGCTCGGCACTCTCGCGGATGCGCAGGAAACCTGCGCATTGCTCGAACGCCTTTGGCCCCAGCCCTGCCACTTTCAACAACGCCTTGCGGCTGGGAAACGCGCCTTGCGCGTCCCGATGCGCGACCACCGACTGCGCCAATGATGCCCCCAGCCCCGCCACCCGCGCGAGCAACGGCGCAGAGGCGATGTTCAGGTCAACCCCCACCGCGTTCACTGCATCCTCGACCACCGCATCAAGGCTTTGGGCAAGGCGGCGCTGGTCCACATCGTGCTGGTATTGCCCCACACCAATGGATTGCGGCGTGATCTTGACCAGTTCGGCAAGCGGGTCTTGCAGCCGCCGCGCGATGGAAACCGCACCCCGCAGGCTGACATCCAGATCGGGAAATTCTTTCGCTGCCAGTTCAGAGGCCGAATAGATCGAGGCCCCCGCCTCTGACACGATCACGCTGGTGGGGCGCGCGCGGCCCTGTGGCATTGCCTTCAGCGCATCTGCCACCATGCGTTCCGTCTCGCGGCTGGCGGTGCCATTTCCGATGGCGATCAACTCAACCCCGTGCTGCGCGATCAGCTGCAAGATACGCGCCTGTGCGCCGCGCAAGTCGTTCTTGGGCTGGAACGGGTAAAGCGTGTCTGTCGCCACCAGCTTGCCCGTTGCATCGACAACTGCCGCCTTGACGCCGGTGCGGATGCCGGGGTCCAGCCCCAATGTGGCGCGTGGTCCGGCGGGCGCTGCCAGCAGCAAATCTTTCAGGTTGCGCGCAAACACCATGATTGCATCTTCATGCGCGCGCTGGCGCAATTCGCCCATCAGGTCCGCATACATCGACAGGCTAAGTTTGACCCGCCATGTCCATGCCGCCGTTTTGCGCAACCACATATCCCCCGGTGCGTGGCCCGGAATGCCAATGGCCGCACCGATCATGGCCTGCGCACGCTCTACCCCTGTGTCAGGGTCGGGCGCGATGTCGATTGTCACAACTTCTTCTTTGGCCGCGCGCAATATCGCCAATGCGCGGTGTGACGGGATCGTGGCCCAGCTTTCGCTATGGTCGAAATAGTCGGAAAACTTGGCGCCCTCTGCCTCTTTCCCCGGTTGGACGCGAGCAGAAATGACCGCCTCTTTGCGCATGAAATCGCGCAATTTGCCCAATAGGGTGGCGTTCTCGCTCAACTCCTCGGTCAGGATGTCGCGCGCGCCGTCCAGTGCGGCTTTTACTGTTGGCACGGCCTCGGTCACATAAGCCTCTGCCAGTGCGTCTGGTTCTGCCGCGCGGTCGGCCAGAATGGCGCGCAACAGCGGCTCCAGCCCGTTTTCGCGCGCAATCATGGCCTTGGTGCGCCGCTTTGGTTTGAAGGGCAGATAAATATCTTCCAGCGCGGCCTTCGTCTGCGCCGCGCCAATCGCTTGGGCCAGCGCATCGGTCAGTTTGCCCTGTTCGCGGATCGACCCCAGAATCACACCCCGCCGCGCCTCCATATCGCGCAGATAAACCAGCCGGTCGGACAGGGTACGCAATTGCGTGTCATCCAGCCCATCGGTGACTTCCTTACGGTAGCGCGCGATAAACGGCACTGTCGCGCCCCCGTCCAGCAGCGCAATCGCGGCGGCAACCTGCGCGGGGCGTGCATTGATTTCGGTGGCGATGGCCTGCGTGATACGCGGGTTTGGGTCTTGCACGGGAACTGTCCTTTCAGGTGTCGGACCTCTGTCTTAGTCGCTCTGGGCTGTGCCGCCAAGAGGGGGCAGGCGACACACCTTGCCCCTGCCCCCAGTCTCGCCTAAACCCAAGGGCGTATCGTCATTCATGAAAGGCATATCCATGCGCCTGACCCGCTATTTCCTGCCTGTGCTGAAAGAGACCCCGTCCGAGGCGCAGATCGCCTCGCACCGGCTGATGCTGCGTGCAGGCATGATCAAGCAATCCTCGGCAGGGATTTATTCGTGGCTGCCGCTGGGCTACAAGGTGTTGCGCCGGATCGAACAGATCGTGCATGAAGAGCAAATTCGCGCGGGCCATATTCCCATGCTGATGCCAACCATCCAGTCGGCAGATCTGTGGCGCGAATCCGGGCGGTATGATGATTACGGGCAGGAAATGCTGCGCATCAAGGACCGGCACGACCGCGACATGCTGTATGGGCCGACGAATGAAGAACTGATCACCGATATTTTCCGCGCCCATGTGAACAGTTACAAGGACTTGCCGCTGACGCTGTATCACATCCAATGGAAGTTCCGCGACGAGGTGCGCCCGCGCTTTGGCGTTATGCGGGGCCGTGAATTCCTGATGAAGGACGGCTATAATTTCGACCTCGATAAAGATGCCGCGTTACACGCCTATAACCGCCATCTGGTCAGCTATCTGCGCAGCTATGAACGCATGGGCCTGCAAGCCATTCCAATGCGGGCTGATGGTGGGCCGATTGGCGGCGATTACACGCACGAATTCCTTGTGCTGGCCGAAACGGGCGAGTCGGAAGTGTTCTATGACAGCGCGATCACCGATCTGAAATTCGGTGACCGCGCGGTGGATTACGATTCCGTGCCCGAATGTCAGGCGGTGCTGGAAGAGTTCACCTCGCGCTATGCGCGCACGGATGAAACCCATGACGAGGGTGTGTTTAACGAACAGGTGCCCGAGGAACGCCGCCGCACCGCGCGCGGGATCGAAGTGGGCCAGATCTTCTATTTTGGCACCAAATATTCCGAGGCAATGGGCGCAACCGTGGTTGGCCCCGACGGGCAGCGCACGCCTGTGCATATGGGCAGCCACGGCATTGGCGTGTCGCGCCTGCTGGGCGCGATCATTGAGGCAAGCCATGATGACAAGGGCATCATCTGGCCTGAAGGTGTAACCCCCTTCCATTGCGGGATTGTGAACCTCAAGCAAGGGGACGCAGCCGCAGACGGGGCGTGCGAGGGGCTGTATAAGGCGCTGGTCGCCAAGGGGTTGGAGCCGCTCTATGACGACCGCAGCGAACGGGCGGGCGCGAAATTCGCCACGATGGACCTGATCGGCCTGCCTTGGCGCATTACAGTCGGCCCGCGCGGGCTGGAAAAGGGCGTGATCGAACTGACCTCGCGCCGCACGGGTGAAAGCGAGGAACTTAGCCCACAGGCCGCCGTAGACAGGATAGCGCATATCTATGGATGATCTGAAACACCGCGATGGCCTGCCCGATGCGCTGCGCATCCTGCTGGAGAAATATCCGCGCGACATGTGGGAAAGCCATCGCAATTTCGACGGGCTGACGCGGTTCTGGCTGGAGCGTCACCTGATGTTCCGCCGCGCGCTGGCGCAGTGGCAGGGCGATACGCGCGCTTTCCTTGACAAGGGCCGCGACCCTCGGAAGCACGGGCAGATGACCGCGCGGCTGGGCGGGTTTCTGATCAATGAATTGCACGGCCACCACCAGATCGAGGATACGCATTACTTCCCCGTCCTGTCAGAAAGCGAGAAACGCTTGGCGCATGGGTTTGACTTGCTGGACGCCGATCATCACGCGCTGGACGGGGAACTTGCCGGTCTGACAGATGCCGCAAACACCCATCTGCGCGCCCTGCAAAACCGCAACGCCGATACCAAAGCCAGCGCAGGCGCCATGCTTGCGCGGCTGGACGGGTTCCAGACATTCCTGAACCGGCATCTGGTCGATGAAGAGGAACTTGTCGTGCCGGTCATCCTGCACCATGCGCTGAAATTCTGACTGCCGTTATCAAAGGCTTCACCCTCAGTGCCGGTTGCGTGCTGCGAAAGAACCATCTCATGGCTGGGGTGCGGCATGTCGCGGGGGCAAGACACGCCAAATCACGGCCCTGTGCTGCGCAGCGGCGCATCTGCGCGCAGCTTGACAAAGAGTGACCCAACTGTGAGCGGAGCGTTGCCGCGATATGCGGCTAATGCCTTTCCCTGCGCGTGAAATCCCGTTATCACAGCTTCGGAACAAATTTTAAGATATGGAGAATGGGCGTATGCGCAGAGTCGTCGTCACAGGGCTTGGGATGGTCACCCCGCTGGCATGCGGCGTCGAAGAGACATGGGCGCGCCTGCTGTCCTGCCAATCCGGGGCGGGGCCAATTACGCGCTTTGACGCCAGCCATCTGGCCACGACCTATGCCTGCGAAGTGCCGCGTGGCGACGGGTCTGATGGCAGTTTCAACCCCGATGACTGGATGGAGCCGAAAGAGGCGCGCAAGGTTGATGAATTCATCCTTTACGGTATGGCAGCCGCCATGCAGGCCGTGCGCGATTCCGGCTGGATGCCGCAGGATGAAGAAAGCCGCTGCCGCACAGGCGTGATGATCGGGTCTGGAATTGGTGGCCTGTCGGCCATTGCCGACACAGCCGTTTTGTTGAAAGAACGCGGCCCGCGCCGCGTGTCGCCCTTCTTCATCCCCAGCGCGCTGATCAACCTTGTTTCGGGGCAGGTCAGTATCCGCTACGGCTTCAAAGGGCCGAACCATGCCGTGGTCACCGCCTGTTCAACGGGTGCGCATGCGATTGGTGACGCCGCCCGCCTGATCCAATGGGGTGATGCGGATGTGATGGTCGCAGGCGGGGCGGAAAGCCCGATTTCCGAAATCGGCATTGCAGGCTTCAACGCCTGCAAGGCGCTGTCCACCAAACGTGCGGACACCCCCAAAGCGGCCTCGCGCCCCTATGACGCAGACCGCGACGGGTTTGTGATGGGCGAAGGCGCGGGCGTTGTTGTGCTGGAAGAATATGAACACGCCAAAGCGCGCGGTGCAAAAATCTATGCCGAGGTGCTGGGCTATGGCATGTCGGGCGATGCCTATCACATTACTGCCCCGTCCGAAGATGGCGATGGCGCGCTGCGGTCGATGAAAGCGGCGGTGGCCCGCGCGGGGCTGGAGCCGTCGCAGATCGACTATATCAATGCACATGGCACCTCGACCATGGCCGATGTGATCGAGCTGGCCGCGGTCGAGCGTTTATTGGGCGATGCCGCAAGCAAGGCCACCATGTCCTCTACGAAATCGGCCATCGGGCATTTGCTGGGCGCCGCAGGCGCGGTTGAGGCGATTTTCAGCATTTTGGCCATACGCGACCAGATCGCACCGCCCACGCTGAACCTTGACAACCCTGCCGTTGAAACGCCGCTGGATCTGGCCCCCAACGCCGCACGCAAGCGCGAGATCAAAATCGCGCTGTCCAACAGCTTCGGCTTTGGCGGCACCAATGCCAGCCTGATTCTGGGGAAAGTTGACGCTGGATGATTCGCCATATCGTCGCCAATGTGTTCACGCTGCTGATTGTCGGGCTGATCGGCCTTGCGATTGTGGTTTCTGCGGGCAAGCGCAGCTATTATGTCGAAGGGCCGCTTGAACAGGCAATCTGCTTTCGCGTGGCACCCGGTGCCTCGCTGCGTGTTGTGTCCAGCGGGCTGGCGCAACAAGGCGCGGTATCTTCAGAACAGGTGTTTCGCATTGGCGCGCAATATACCGAACGTGCGACCGCCCTGCGCTTTGGGTCTTATCTGATTCCCGAGGGGGCCTCGATGGATCAGATTACCGATATTCTGACGCGCGGCGGGGCCTCGACCTGTGGGTCTGAAATCCAGTACCGCATAGGTGTGACACGCATCGACACGCTTGTGCGCGAACTGGACCCTGCCACACAAAGCTTTCAGACCATCGTACAATTTTCCAGCAACGAAGAGCCGCCCGAGGATTACGCGCGGTTTGCAGAACAATCCGACATCCAGTACCGCATCACTGTGGCGGAAGGGGCGACAAGCTGGCAAATCTGGGAAGGGCTGCGTCTGGCCGAGTTCCTGAGCGGCGAGGCAGGCGATGTGCCCCGCGAAGGCTGGCTTGCACCCGACAGTTATGCCGTGCAACGCGGCGCAGATCGCCAGACCCTGCTGGCCGAGATGGAAGCCCGACAAACCCGCATCCTGACAGAGTTGTGGGAGGGGCGCGCAGACGGGCTGCCCTATGAGACAGCAGAAGAGGCGTTGATCATGGCCTCGATCGTGGAGAAGGAAACCGGACAGGCAGACGAGCGGCGCCAAGTTGCAAGCGTGTTCGTCAACCGGCTTGGCATTCCGATGCGCCTGCAAACCGACCCGACAGTGATTTACGGCATCACCCAAGGGCAAGGCACGCTGGGGCGCGGGCTGCGCCGGTCCGAACTGGACGCGGTTACCCCCTTTAACACCTACCGCATCGACGGCTTGCCCCCCACGCCCATTGCCAACCCCGGCCGCGCGGCCATTGCCGCCGCACTGGACCCCGATGATACACCCTATCTGTATTTCGTGGCCGATGGGACGGGGGGACATACCTTCACCACCAATCTGGCCGATCATAACCGCGCGGTCGCGCGCTGGCGCGAGATCGAGGCAGAACTGCGCGCGCGCGAGCAGGCGGCGGAGTAAATTAGGCCTGCGGCTGTTCTGGTGGTGACTTGCTGGTTTGCGGGACTTCGCGGCCATCGCAGTTCTGGGTGCAAAGCCGCGCAGCGTCGGGCCATATCCCACACCCTGCCAAAGTGGCGCATACCAGAGCAATCCATCAGCACCGCGTTTCAAGGCCGGACTTGTCCAGCGGCAGATGCAGATATGGTCCTCATCGCCGTTCGGACAATGCGATGCCGCTTTCTCTGGCATTTGGCCAAACGGTATCTGATGGCTGATCATGGAACGGGCCCGCGCGATTGCCGCACATATCCGGGTCTGCGAGTTGTGCGATCACCGCCGCAGGTTTAACCACAAAACGCGCTGCTGCCCTGCCCCGCCAGCCACAGATTGACCACAAGCATGAGTGACCCCAGGCCCGCGCCCGACAGGTCAATCGGCCAATCCGACAGGCGCGTATAAATGCCGGTCCACCAGCACCTCGAACCCTGTGCGCGCGGCAAGTGCGGCAGGCGTGCCGAATTCCTCGATCGACATGGCAAGACGACGCCCGTAACGCTGAACAGGAAGCGCCCCATGTCAAAGCGCAAAAGCTGGAACAGATATGTAACAGGTTTACGTCGCTTGCGCCTTTAGCTGTGCACCGCGATCATATGATGGCGTGACGCACCTTTGCCGATACCCATTCGCTGATGATGACGGTGCCTAGGATCACCAGAATGATCAGCATAACCTGTGGCCATGCCAGCATGTTCAGACTGGAATTGAGTTGTGCACCGATCCCGCCTGCGCCCACCAGCCCCAGAATGGCACTTTCGCGGATATTGATATCCCAGCGGAATACGCTGATTCCGTAGAAACTGGGCAGAACCTGCGGAACAATTCCATAGGTCAGAATCTGGCCCTGTGACGCGCCGGTGGCGCTGATGGCCTCGACTTGGCGGATGTCGGTTTCCTCGATTGCCTCGTAAAGCAGCTTGCCAATAAACCCGATCGAGCGCAGCGCGATGGCCAGAATACCCGCCAGAATGCCCGGCCCCAGAATGGACACCAGCAACAAGGCCCAGATCAGCGAATTGATCGACCGCGTGGCCACGATGGCAAACAGCGCAATCGGGCGCAGGATCAGGCGTGAGGGCGTGGTGTTGCTGGCGGCCAGAAAGGCCAGCGGTACCGCCATCATAATGCCCAGAAGCGTGCCCAAAGTGGCAATGTTGATTGTGTCCCATAATGGCGCCCAAAGCCGTTCCATATAGGACCAGCGCGGGGGAAAGGCGCGGCTGCCAATGTCAGCCGCGGCATTTGGCGCGTCCCAGACAAAGGCCCAGATCGTGCGCTGGGTCATTCGCTCCCAGCACCATACGAACAGCGCCACACAGCCCAGCCAGCCCGCCCAGAGCATCAGGCGCTTGACCGGAGTGCGATGTACCCAGACCGGCGTTTCAACAGATGCCACGCTCATTTCACCCACTTTCGCAAATAACCCGAGGAATATTCAGCCATCATCACAATGGCGATGATGATCAGCAGGATCGCGCCCGCGCTGGAATATTCATAGCGCGACAAGGACGTATTCAGCGCCGCACCAATACCGCCCGCGCCGACAATTCCGATCACGGCAGATTCGCGGAAATTGATGTCCAGCCGGTATAGCGACAGACCAATCAGGCGCGGCATGACCTGCGGCTGGATGGCGTAATTGATCAGTTGTAACCAGCTTGCGCCGGTGGCGCGGATTGCTTCGGCCTGCGCCTCGTCAATATCTTCAATATCCTCGGCCAGCAGCTTGCCGATAAAGCCGATGGTTGCGAATGTCAGCGTCAGGAAGCCCGCGAAAGCACCAAAGCCAAACAGCGCGACAAAGAAAATCGCAACAATGATTTCCTGAAGCGCGCGGCTGGTGGCAATGATCGCGCGGCAGACCAGATAGACCGCGCGCGGCGCAACATTGCGCGCAGCCCCCACGCCGATGGGTATGGAAATGGCGACCCCCACCACAGTTGAGGTGAAAGTCATCGTCAGGCTTTCCATCAGCCCGTTCGAGATATCGCGCCAGCGTGTGGTGAAATCGGGTTGCAGAAAGCCCGCGACAAAGCGTTGCGCGCGCTCCATGCCTGCAACGACGCGCGCCCAGTTCACTTCTATCGTGCCGATGGCCAGCACCAGATAAACAACCGCACCCAGCGCCAGCGCTATGCGCAATGCGCGCGAGTGGATCATCTGCGGCGGCTTGCGCCAAGTTGTGGGATAGGCGGTGCTCATAACGCCCTCAGCATTTTTTCAGCCTGCGCCTTGTCTTCGGCTTCTGCTTCCGCATCTTCGGCTGCGCCATTGCGCATGGCGGTCCAGTCTTCTTCGCCGTAAATGCGGGTCAGTACATCTTCGGTCAGGCCAGCGGGCGGGCCGTCAAAGACAACGCGCCCAGCTTGCAAGCCGATAATCCGGTCAGAGAATTGCTGCGCCAGAACAACATCATGAATGTTGATGATCGCAGGCAGGCCGCGTTCGCGGCAGATTTCGACGATAAGCCGCATGATCTGGCGGCTGGTTTTGGGGTCAAGACTGGCGGTCGGTTCGTCAATCAACAACAGTTCGGGGTCTTGCGCCAATGCGCGCGCGATCCCCACCCGCTGGCGCTGCCCGCCCGACAGCGCATCGGCGCGCTTGTCGGCATGCGCCATAAGCCCGACACGGTCCAGCAGGCGAAAGGCATTGGCAATATCGGTGTCAGGATAGCGGCGCATGAAGCTGCGCCAGAACCCCACATAGCCCAGACGGCCGGACAGGACGTTTTCCATAACCGTCAACCGCTCAACCAGCGCATATTCCTGAAAGATCATCCCGATACGGCGGCGGGCGCGGCGCAATTCCGCCGTGCGCAAAGCGGGCAAATTCAGGTCATTCAGCAGCACATTGCCCGATGTCGGCTCCACCAGCCGGTTGATACAGCGGATCAGCGTAGATTTGCCCGCACCAGACGGGCCGATCAGCCCCACAACCTGCCCTTGTGGCACCTCGAAAGAAACATCTGACAGCGCCTTGTCGCCTGTCTTGTAAGTCTTTTTCAGTCCTTCGATCCTGAGCATGCGCATCACCTTTCAATACAGATTGCGACAGGCAGACACGGAAATCTGCCTGTCGCACGAAGTTTTGGCCCATAGGGTCAGTTGCAGGTATAGGTTACGCCCATGGCTGCATCGATCTGGCGGATGACCGACCAGTTTTCCTGAAATGTGATCGGAATGAACTGGCTCTCGTTTTGTGCGCCAAATTCGCGCTCCAGACCCGTGCCTGCCCATTCAAAGCTGAAGAACGCATCGCGGATTTTTTCCTGAAGCTCGGGGTGCAGGTTGTAGACCGTGCCATAGCCCGACGTCGGGAAAGTGTCGGATTTGTAGATCGTCACCAGATCGTCACGGCTGACAACGCCGCGCGCTTCCATCCGTGTGAGAACCGAATTGGCGATGGCGGCGGCGTCATAGTCCTGATTTGCCACACCAAGGATCGAATTGTCATGCCCGCCCGAGAAGGCAGGGGTGTAGTTTTCGTCAACCACCAGCCCGAATTCGGATTCCAGCAGCGCTTGCGGGGCCTTGAAGCCGGAATTCGAGGTTTCAGATGTGAAGGCAAGCTGACGCCCGTCAAGGTCTTCCAGCGTCTCGATGCCGGAACCGGGATAGGTGATGATCTCCATCTCATAGCCGAAAGACCCGTCTTCCGCCGCCATCATCGCAAAGGGGCGGAAACCGGCACAGGCCACGGCAATCGGGTTGCCGCCTGTATTCATAGCAGCCACATGCAGGCGGCCTGCGCGCATCGCTTCTAGCTGGGCCGCGTTCGACTGGACCGGAAAGAACTGGATGGGCTTGCCAGTGGCTTGTGACATATGATCCAGAAACTCGGCCCATACATCTTCATAAACTGCCGGGTCTTCAACTGGGGTATATGCAAAAACCAGAACTGCCGGGTCCACCCACGCGCTGGGGTCGGTCGGAATGTCGGCAACAAGATCGCCATCCGCATCGGTAAAGCGCGGGTCAAGATTGAAAGCGCCCGCAGGCAGCGCCAGCGCAATGCCCAGTGCCACTGTCGAGAGAAGCCTTGCAGTCATGTCATGTTCCTTTCAGATACCTTCATGACTGCGCAGCTAGTGCCGCTTGGTAACAGCGCGGTGACAGTTGCGTGAAAGTTTGATGACAATAAGAAGCGGCCGCCCCCCAATTACCCTCGTCGAACTGCCTTAAAGACCCACCATCGCCTTGGCGCGTGTTGGACTGCGCATTGGCGACAAAGACGAGGAATGCTTACGCATCCCGGCATCTGAGCCTTGAGCGCAACCAAAATTTCAGATGACAGCCTCACAACATGCGCGGCGCTATACCGTCAGAATGACATGTCTTGCGTAGGCGTTGGGATCAGATCTTGCAACGGTTTTGAAACTGCGCCATCCCATCGGTTCCAGAAAACCCGAGCGAAGGCAGCAAGGCAATCGACAGTCGTGTTGCATCTGCACAAGCGGCATTTTCACCCTTTCATCGCGGGCGGACAGTTGCCGGGTGTGACGTTCCGTTTGCAACATACTTTTCCCTATAGCGGGACAGATAATGCCGATGATGGGCTTGAAGCCGCTGTCCTGCACCTCACACAAGAGTCCCCACGGCTGGAAGGAGGGCTTTTCAGACATACCCTGCGCGGAAGCAAGCGCCGCAGGCCCGCCGCGCATTGCCGACCCTCGTTACCGATGGGCGGAACCTGATGTCAGACGCAGAACACCAGCGCCCAAACTGCGCGAAAGTAGAGAGTCCCAGAGCACGCCATCGGCGCCGGAATATTTGATGTCGCAGGTCTTGGGGCCATCTCTGCCCACTAGCCCATTTCAGCCAGCAAATCGCGCCCGCGTGCATCTTCCACTTCGATCACCCAAAGATCGGGATCAAAGCTGCGCTGGCGGGTGATGGCGGCGTCTACATCCTGCTCGCCCCCCTCGACCAGAACCTGCCAGATGCGTGTATCGCTTTGCAGATCAAAGCTGCGGGTATAAGCGCGCGCGGTGCCGTCCATCAGTGCAAGTTTCACCAGCACAGCGCCTGCCACCTCATCGCCGCGCGTGATGACATAGGCGGGAATTCCCAGCATTTGCAGCCGCCGCAAATAGGCTGACACCCATATCCCAGAGGCCAGCCGCGCGCTCATGCGTTGCCGTCGCGGAACTCCAGCCCCATTTCGGAATAGCGTTCTGCCTCTTCCAGCCAGTTTTCACGCACTTTCACTTGCAAGAACAGATGCACGGGGCGGCCCAGAAATTCGGCAATCTCGGCGCGGGCGGCCTGTGAGATGGATTTGATCGTCTCGCCCTTATTGCCCAGCACAATGCCCTTGTGACCATCGCGCACCACATAGATCAGCTGGTCAATCCGCACCGAGCCATCTTTGCGTTCCTGCCAGTGTTCGGTTTCCACTGTGATCTGATAGGGCAGTTCTTCATGCAGGCGCAGCGTCAGTTTTTCGCGCGTCATTTCTGCGGCGATCATGCGCATGGGCAGATCGGCGATCTGGTCTTCGGGGTACAGCCATGGCCCTTCGGGCAGGGCCTCGGCCAGCCAGCCGCGCAGCGCATCGACGCCATGCCCCTTCTCAGCCGAAATCATGAAGGTCTCTGTAAAAGGATACGCCGCGTTCAGTTTCGCCGAAAGCGCCAACAAAACCTCGGCCTTGACGCGGTCAATCTTGTTGATGGCAAGCGCCACTTTGCGCCCCGCGCTGATGCGGTCTTTCAGCGCGTCGATAATGGCTTGTGTGCCTTCAGTCAGGCCACGATGCGCCTCGACCAGCAGCACCACGACATCGGCATCAGCCGCCCCGCCCCATGCGGCTGCGACCATCGCGCGGTCCAGACGGCGGCGCGGGCGGAACAGGCCGGGCGTGTCGACAAAGACAATCTGCGCTGCCCCTTCGATGGCCACGCCGCGAATGCGGGTGCGCGTGGTCTGCACCTTATGGGTCACGATGCTGACCTTGGCACCGACCATGCGGTTGGTCAGGGTGGATTTGCCCGCATTGGGTTCACCTATCAGGGCGACGAAGCCCGCGCGGGTTGGGGTGTCTGTCATGTTTCGGCCTCCAGCCGTTGAAGTAGGGCGCGCGCGGCCATCTGTTCGGCCTGCCGTTTGGACCCTGCGACGGCCTGCGCGGCCTCTCCGCTGTCCAGTTGCGCCTGTATCGTAAATTCCGGTGCATGGTCAGGGCCGGATCGCATGACTTCCAGATAGGTTGGCGGCGTCTGGCCGCGTGCCTGCGCCCATTCCTGCAACATGGTTTTGGCATCGCGCGCATCTGCATCAACAGCCTTAAGCCGCGAGGCCCAGTGGCACAACACAACATTGCGTGCAGCGTCAAAGCCCGCATCCAGATAGACAGCGGCAATCACGGCCTCGATCGCATCCGCAAGCACCGCATCCTTGCGCCGCCCGCCCGACAGCATCTCGGAGCGTCCCAGCTTCAATGCGTCGCCCAGATTGATGGCGCGCGCAATCTCGGCGCAGGCTTCCTTGCGCACCAGCGCATTGAAGCGCGGCGCAAGCTGGCCTTCGCTGGCCGCCTTGTCGGCCTGAAGCAGCGCTTCGGCCATGACCAGCCCAAGCACGCGGTCGCCCAGAAATTCCAGCCGCTGGTTGTCAGGCCGCGAGGGCGAGGACATTGACGGATGCGTCAGCGCACGCAGCAGCAACTCGGGGCGCGCAAAATCATGGCCCAGACGGGCCGAAAACGCAATCAGATCGGCTGACAGCTTCACTGCAACCTCGTGAACAGCCGGTCGCTGCGCCATGTCCAGACAAAGAACAGCGAACGCCCTTCGGCCGAGAAGACAACATGGCGCGCGCGTCCGATCAGGTTGTCGAACGGAACCATACCAACGCCACCCACCTGACGCGGCATGCGGCTGTCAAGCGAGTTGTCGCGGTTGTCCCCGATAAAGAAGAAATGTCCGTCTGGCACTGTGAATACAGGTGTGTTGTCGCCCGCGCTACCATCGGTGATGTTCAACACAGGATAGCTGACACCATTGGGCAATGTCTCGATCATGCGAGATTTGCGGCACTCGCCGCCCTGCCCGACAGGTGCGTTTTCACAGCGCGGAAACTGGCCTGCACCGCCCTGACGCTCATAGACCTCGACAAACTCGCCTGCCGGGTCTTGCGGCACTGCTTCGTCATTCAGCCATAACTGGCCATCGCGCATTTGCACACGGTCACCGGGCAGGCCGATCAGGCGTTTGATGTAATCCGCCCCCGTGCCCGGATGACGGAACACGACAATATCGCCGCGCTCTGGCTCGGAGGCAAAAACACGCCCCTCGAACGGGCAAATGCCCAGCGGGCAGGAATAGCGCGAATAGCCATAGGCCATTTTGTTCACGAACAGGAAATCACCAATCAGCAGTGTTTCCTTCATAGAGCCGGAGGGAATCCAGAACGGCTGAAAGAACAATGTCCGAAACAGACCCGCTATCAAGAGCGCGTAGATGATCGTCTTGATATTCTCCCAAAGCCCGTCTTTCTTGCCGTCAATCGATGTCATGCGTCCTGTCCAATCGGCTGCCTGTCGCGGGCTTCATGCGGGGGGCTGCGGGCGGAGTCAAGCAAGACCGCAGCGCGTGCGGGGGGGTGCGCTGGTAAAAATAGGGTTTTCAAGCCTTGCGCGGCTGCCTATAGTCCGCCCTATGAGATTATGCGCTGAAATCACCTGCCCGCGCTTTGCGCTGCATTCCAGTGGCCTGCTACTTCTTAGCAGCCTCTGAGCGTGTCCCCTTGCGGGCGCGCCGCTCAGAGGTGACAAGCGCCCCGAAATGCAAGACGACACAGCCAAACAGTCCCGACAGGAACATCCCATGACATCTACCCCGGCCAAGCAGGACCGCGTTCTGATCTTTGACACAACCCTGCGCGATGGCGAACAAAGCCCCGGCGCAACCATGAGCCATTCTGAAAAACTGGAAATTGCGGCCCTTCTGGATGAAATGGGCGTCGATATCATCGAGGCGGGCTTTCCCATCGCATCGGAAGGGGATTTCAATGCCGTGTCCGAAATTGCGCGCAACGCCAAGAATTCCGTCATTTGCGGGCTGTCACGCGCCAACCTGACCGATATCGACCGCTGCTGGGAGGCTGTAAAACATGCCCCGCGCGGGCGTATTCACACGTTCATCGGCACCTCGCCCCTGCACCGCGAGATTACCGCGCTGGACAAGGACGGGATGATCGCGCGCATCCATGCAACTGTGACCCATGCGCGCAACCTGTGCGATGATGTGCAATGGTCCCCCATGGATGCCACCCGCACCGAGCATGACTATCTGTGCCGCGTGGTGGAAACCGCGATCAAGGCGGGGGCCACAACAATCAACATTCCCGACACTGTGGGCTACACCTATCCGCGCGAAAGCGCCGAGTTGATTGCCATGTTGCGCGACCGCGTGCCCGGCGCCGATACGGTCATTTTTGCCACGCATTGCCACAATGACCTTGGCATGGCCACCGCCAATGCGCTGGCCGCTGTGGAAGCGGGCGCGCGCCAGATCGAATGCACGATCAACGGGCTTGGCGAACGCGCGGGCAATACCGCCTTGGAAGAGGTGGTGATGGCGCTGCGCGTGCGCAATGACATTCTGCCTTACCGCACGGGTATTGATACGAAAAAGATCATCGGCATCTCGCGCATGGTTGCGGCCGTGTCGGGCTTTCCTGTGCAGTATAACAAGGCTGTGGTGGGCAAAAACGCTTTTGCGCATGAATCCGGCATTCATCAGGACGGAATGCTGAAGAACAAGGAAACGTTTGAAATCATGCGCCCTGAAGATATCGGGCTGGCGGCAACCAATCTGGTGATGGGCAAGCATTCGGGCCGCGCGGCACTGCGCGCGAAACTGTCAGAACTGGGATACGAGCTGGGCGACAACCAGTTGAAAGATGTCTTTGTGCGCTTCAAGGCTTTGGCCGACCGCAAGAAGGAAGTCTATGATGACGACCTGATCGCGCTGATGGCCGAAGCCAGCCTCAATGACGAAGATGCGTTTTTGCAACTTCGCAAGCTGCGCGTGATCTGCGGCACAGATGGCCCGCAAGAGGCAGAGATGACACTCAGCATTGGCGGGACCGACAAATTCATCGATGCCACAGGCGATGGGCCGGTGGATGCCACCTTTAACGCGGTCAAAATGCTGTTCCCGCACGAGGCGCGGTTGGAACTGTACCAGGTCCATGCCGTGACCGAAGGCACCGATGCGCAGGCCACTGTCAGCGTGCGGCTGATGCAGGATGGCGTGGTCTATTCGGGGCAATCCTCGGATACCGACACAGTCGTGGCCTCTGCCAAGGCGTATCTCAACGCGCTCAACCGTCTGGTGTTGCACCGCCATCGCGGCAACCTGTCGGCGCTGATGTCCAGCGCCGGCTAAGGCAGTTTCAGGAAAAACTGACACAGTTTTTCCGGTTTGGAATTGCGGCAAACCAGAATGTTACCGCGTTTCGGCAAGTCGAGAAAGCACCCAAACGCTGTCGCAGCGCAGCCCCGGCCTTTGCGCCGGGGCCTCAAGCCTGAACACCGGCTTCGCCCCTGCTGGCAAAGCGCCGATTTGCGCCATTCCCCTGCCCGCGCGCAGCCTATCACGGCTCTGTGCGGGGTGTCAGGCCAATTACCGCCAATCTCTCACTGCCCCCCCCTTTACCGCATGCAGTGCTGCACCCTATAAGGCATGCAAAGCTCGGTATTGCGAAGCTGGACCGACTCACCATGAATGACGGGATATCCGCATGAAATTTTTCCCAAGTCTGTTCTCGTCAGACATGGCAATTGACCTTGGTACGGCCAACACTTTGGTTTATGTGAAAGGGCGCGGGATTATCCTGAACGAACCCTCTGTTGTCGCGTATCATTCCAAAGACGGGCGCAAAGCCGTTTTGGCGGTGGGCGAAGATGCCAAGCTGATGCT
This sequence comes from Roseinatronobacter thiooxidans, assembly GCF_001870675.1. Taxonomy (GTDB): domain Bacteria; phylum Pseudomonadota; class Alphaproteobacteria; order Rhodobacterales; family Rhodobacteraceae; genus Roseinatronobacter; species Roseinatronobacter thiooxidans. The sequence continues at coordinate 232,187 of NZ_MEHT01000009.1, forward strand.
GGGCCGCACCCCCGGCAGCATCGAGGCCATTCGCCCCATGCGGGATGGCGTGATCGCGGATTTCGATGTGGCCGAAGAAATGATCAAGCATTTCATCCGCAAAGTTCATCGTAACACTGTGTTTTCAAAGCCAAAAGTTATTGTCTGCGTGCCCTATGGCGCAACACCTGTTGAAAAGCGCGCGATCCGTCAATCTGTGCTGTCAGCGGGCGCGCGGCGCGCAGGGCTGATCTCGGAACCCATCGCGGCGGCCATTGGTGCGGGCATGCCCATCACTGACCCCACAGGCTCGATGGTGGTCGATATCGGTGGCGGGACCACTGAAGTGGCCGTGCTGTCGCTGGGCGATATCGTCTATGCACGCTCTGTACGGGTGGGCGGCGACCGGATGGATGAGGCGATTGTCAGCTTCCTGCGCCGCAACCAGAACCTCCTTATCGGCGAATCAACCGCCGAGAAAATAAAATGCGCCATCGGCACTGCGCGCATGCCCGATGACGGGCGCGGCAAGTCAATGCTGGTGCGCGGGCGCGATTTGCTGAATGGTGTCCCGAAAGAAGCCGAGATCACGCAGGCACAGGTGGCCGAAGCGCTGGCCGAAACCGTGACCACCATCTGCGAGGCTGTCATGATCGCTCTGGAAACCACCCCGCCCGATCTGGCTGCCGATATTGTGGATCGCGGCGTCATGCTGACAGGCGGCGGTGCATTGTTGGGAGAGTTGGATCTGGCGCTGCGCGAGCAAACAGGCCTGTCCATCTCGGTCGCGGACGAAGCGCTGCATTGCGTGGCCATCGGCACGGGCAAGGCGCTTGAATATGAAAAACAGCTGCGTCACGCCATTGATTATGACAGCTGAGGATGCAAGTCGCAGGGTGTAGCGTGTGGCAGAAGATCGCAGACAGGATCAGGATTTTATCCGCCCCGTCAGGCGCATCCTGATAGGTTTGCTGGGCGTTTTATTGCTGCTGATCTTCGTGATCTGGCGCATTGACAGCCCAAGGGTGGAACAGTTCCGCATGGCGGTCATCGACCGCGTTGTTCCGTCTTTCGACTGGGCGATGCGCCCTGTCGCGCGCGGCGTGGCGCTGGCCGAGAATTTCCGCTCTTACGCCCGCATCGTCGAGCAGAATCAGGAATTGCGCCGCGAATTGCAGCAGATGCGCGCATGGCGCGAAGCCGCCCTGCAACTGGAGCAGCGCAATGCACAGTTGCTGGACCTGAATCAGGTGCGGCTTGACCCGCAACTCACCCATGTGACTGGCGTGGTCATGGCCGATAGCGGCTCTCCGTTTCGCAAATCGGTCTTGTTGAATGTCGGCGCGCGCGACGGTGTGCAAGATGGCTGGGCGGTCATGGACGGGTTGGGACTGGCGGGGCGCATTGCAGGGGTGGGCCAACGCACCGCGCGTGTTGTGCTGCTTACAGATACAGCCAGCGCCGTGCCTGTGGTGGTGCAGCCATCCGGGCAGCGCGCAATGCTGATTGGCGACAATTCCACATATCCGGTTCTGGAATTTATCGAAACGCCCGACGACCTGCGCCCGGGCGACCGAGTCATCAGTTCCGATGATGGCGGCGTCTTTCCTGCCGGTATTCTTGTGGGCGAAGTGGTCGCCACAAGTGACCGCAGATTGCGCGTACGCATTTCTGCCGATTACGGGCGGTTGGAATTCTTGCGCGTGCTGCGCTCGCGCCCGATGGAGCGCATTACCAATACCGGCGATCTGATCGCACCAGACATGTTGGAGCTTGAGGGACAGGACAGTTGGACGCCGCCCACCCCGTCAAGCCCTGCATCCGGCGATGCCGCCGATGGTTGACCAGCGCCAGACCCAGCGGTTGATGTATATTGCCCTGTTCCTCGGGCTGGCCGCATTGATGACATTCTACCGGCTGTTGCCACTTGGCAGTTATGGCCTGTCGCAGGATATGGCCGGGCAGGATGTGATCGCAGGCAGCGATGCAGGCTTTACCCTTGCCAACCTGCCCGCGCCGGATTTTCTGCTATGCCTCACGCTGGCATGGGTGGTCAGACGCCCTGACCTGTTGCCTGCCCCTGTCATTGTCGGATATTTCTTTATCGAAGATATCCTGTTGCTCAGGCCGCCCGGACTTTGGGCGCTGATTATTCTGATGGCCAGCGAATACCTGCGCAGCCGCACCGAACAATTGCGCGGCTATGGGTTCTGGCTGGAATATTTGTTGGTCGCAGGGTTGTTGCTGGTTATGTTTCTTGCAAATCGCGCGATGCTCGCAATTGTGATGGTGCCGCAAGTGCCCCTTGGCTTGAGCTTGGCGCAGTTTCTGGGCACGGTGGCGGTCTATCCTGTCGTGGTTGCGGTGTCGCATTTTGTGTTCGGGCTGCGCAAACCCGCAACAGGCGAAGTAGATGCTTTGGGGCAAAGATTGTGAAACGCTCGGAACGCGAACAGGAACATAGCCGGCGCATTATCAGCCGTCGGGGGCTGCTTTTGGGCGGGGTGCAACTTGGGGTCGCAGGGGCCTTGTTCTGGCGCTTGCGCGACATGCAGTTGAACCAGTCCGAACAATTCCGCCTGCTGGCCGATGAAAACCGCATCAACCTGCGCCTGCTTCCCCCGACACGCGGCTTGATCCTTGATCGCAATGGCGTTTTGCTGGCAGGGAATGAACAGAATTACCGTGTTGTCATCAAGCGCGATGATGCGGGCGATATTGATCTGGTGCTCTCGCGCCTTGCGCGGCTGATCCCCTTGAGCGAAGACGATATCGAGCGCGCGCGCCGCGATATGCTGCGCAACCGGCCCTTTGTGCCGGTCACTGTGGCAGAGCGGTTGAGTTGGGAAGAAATCAGCCGCGTCGCGTCAAATGCGCCCGCATTGCCCGGTGTCACGCCGGAAATGGGCCTGTCGCGCTTCTACCCGCTGCGCGAAGACACAGCCCATGTGGTGGGCTATGTCGGCCCCGTATCCGAGCGCGATCTGGAAGCGCTTGAAACCCCTGATCCCGTGTTGATGATCCCGCGCTTCCAGATTGGCAAAAGCGGGGTCGAGCGGATGGAGGAAGACAGGCTGCGCGGGCGTGCCGGATCACAGCGTGTCGAAGTCAACGCCGTAGGCCGCGTGATGCGCGAGTTGGACCGGGTCGAGGGCACACCGGGCGGCAATGTGCATCTGACACTGGATGCGCGGTTGCAAAATTATGCGCTGGAACGGTTGCATGGCCAAAGCGCTGCGGCTGTGGTTCTCGATGTCGAGAGCGGCGACATTCTGGCGCTGGCCTCTGGTCCCAGTTTTGACCCAAACCTGTTCGTGCGCGGTATTTCCACCACCAATTTCAACAGCCTGCTGGAAAACGACTATCGCCCGCTTCTGAACAAAACAGTTCAGGGCATGTATCCGCCCGGGTCCACCTTCAAGATGGTCACAGCCCTTGCCGCGCTGGAAGCCGGTGTCACCGACGGGCAGGAACGTGTCTTTTGTCCGGGCCATATGGATGTGTCCGGCAACCGCTTTCACTGCTGGAAACGCGGCGGGCATGGGCGTGTGGACCTTGTCTCGGCACTGGCGGAAAGCTGCGATGTTTATATGTACGAGATTGCGCAGCGCTGCGGCATCGACAAGATCAATGAAATGTCGACACGGCTGGGACTGGGAATTCGCTATGAATTGCCGATCACATCCGTCTCGGCCGGGCTGAACCCGACGCGCGAATGGAAGCGCAACAACCGCAACGCGGAATGGCGTATCGGTGATACAGTCAATGCCTCGATCGGGCAGGGTTTTGTGCTAAGCACGCCGCTGCAACTTGCTGTCATGACTGCGCGTCTGGCCTCTAACAAGGCCATTCTGCCCCGTCTGATCCGTGATCCGAGTGCGCGCGCAGAGCAACAGGCCGCAAGCCTTGATCTGCGCCCTGAATGGCTGCGCATGATCCGCCGCGGCATGAGCGACACTGTAAATGACCGGCGCGGCACGGCCTATTCCTCTCGCGTGGTGGCAGAGGGGCAGTTGATGGCAGGCAAAACCGGCACAAGTCAGGTGTTCTCGATCACGCGCGCCGAACGCGATGCCGGTGTGCGCAGGCAAGAAGACCTGCCATGGAACCGGCGCAACCACGGGCTTTTTGTCAGCTATGCCCCCTTCGATGCGCCGCGCGTTGCTGTGGCTGTGGTGGTGGAACATGGCGGCGGCGGCTCCTCCGCAGCGGCCCCCATCGGGCGCGATATCACGCTGGCTGCGCTGAATGACGGGATGCCGCCGCTGTCCGCCTACCCTGCCCCGCAACGAAACCGCATCCATTCCGAACAGCAAGACATGCAAGAACGCCTGCGCCGCCCCGAAGACATGCGGATCAGCCGCGCATGAGTTATCTGGAATATAACACAAAACGCATGCCCTCAGGGTTGACCAAGGTGTTGTATCTGAACTGGCCTTTGGTCGCGCTGCTGATCGCTGTGGGCTGTTACGGCTTTCTGATGCTGTATTCCATTGCAGGCGGCAATCTGCGCCCTTGGGCCGACCCTCAGATGAAACGCTTTGCTCTGGGCTTGGCGATCATGTTCTTTGTGGCCTTCGTGCCGCTGTGGTTCTGGCGCTCTATCGCGGGGCTGGCCTATGTCGCCTCGGTACTGCTGCTGCTGGGGGTGGAATTTTTTGGCACAATTGGCATGGGCGCAAAGCGCTGGCTGGTGATTGGCCCGTTCCGGCTGCAACCTTCGGAACTGGCCAAGATCACGACAATCATGGCGCTGGCCGCCTATTATGACTGGCTCAGCCTTAAGAAAGTGTCGCATCCGTTATGGGTTGCAGTGGCAGCTGCCATCGCGCTGTTGCCCGCGCTATTGGTCTTGCGCCAGCCTGATCTGGGCACGGCGCTGCTGGTCGCGCTGGGGGGCGGTGTGGTGATATTCGCCGCAGGGGTGCATTGGGGGTATTTCGCCGCCATTATCGGCAGCGCTATCGGGCTGGTAACAGCGGTCATGAGTTCGCGCGGAACAGATTGGCAATTGCTGAAAGATTACCAGTTCCGCCGCATCGATGCGTTTCTGGACCCGACACTGGACCCGCTGGGCGCGGGCTATCACATCAACCAATCCATGATCGCACTTGGGTCTGGCGGCTGGTCGGGGCGCGGCTTTATGGAAGGCACACAGGCGCGGCTGAACTTTTTGCCAGAAAAGCACACTGATTTCATTTTCACCACACTGGCCGAGGAATTCGGCTTTGTCGGTGCCTCCTCTCTGCTGCTGTTATATATGCTGGTCATCGGGGTGTGCCTGCTGACCGCCATACGCACCACAAACCGTTTCGGCGCATTGCTGGTCATGGGTGTGATCGGCACATTCTTCCTGTATTTCGCTGTGAATATGGCAATGGTCATGGGGCTTGCCCCTGTGGTGGGCGTGCCATTGCCGCTGGTGTCTTATGGCGGGTCAGCGATGATCGTTATCATGGTGGGCTTCGGCCTTGTCCAATCCACTCATATCCACCGCGCGAGGTTGCCATCGTGACACTGACCGTCCTGTTTGCCGCAGGTGATGCAGAATTTGCAGAATATCTGGCCCCCCTGACCGAAGCCTTTACGCAATACGGGTTGCAGATCGATCTGGTCACCAAGGCCATGCCGGAAGCAGTGGAATATATCATCTACTCCCCCGCCAGCACCCTGCGCGATTTCACCCCTTACACGCGCTGCAAGGCGGTTCTCAATCTTTGGGCAGGGGTCGAGAAGATCGTGGGCAACCCCACGCTGACACAGCCATTGGCGCGCATGGTTGACCCTGCACTGACGCGGGGGATGGTCGAGTATGTGTGCGGCCATGTGCTGCGCTATCACTTGGGCATGGATGCGCATATCACCGCCGCCCCCGGCACTTGGGTGCCGCAAGAACCCCCTCTCGCACCCGAGCGTGTGGTGGGTATTCTTGGGATGGGCGAATTGGGGCGCGCCTGTGCCACAGCGCTTGCAGGGCTCGGATTCGCGGTTGAAGGCTGGTCATCGCAGCCAAAACAGGTGGCGGATGTCACCTGCCATCATGGGCGCGAGGGCTTCGACACCTTGCTGCAACGCGCGGAAATTCTTGTGACATTGCTGCCGCTGACGCCCCAGACCGAGAATATTCTGGACGCGCGTGCCTTCGCCCTGATGCCAAAGGGCGCGCACATCATCAATCCGGGCCGGGGTGCCTTGATAGAGGATGACGCACTTCTGGCGGCCCTGGATGATGGCCAGATCGCGGCCGCAACGCTCGATGTGTTCCGGATAGAGCCATTGCCTGCTGATCATCTGTTTTGGGGCCATCCCCATGTCACCATCACGCCACATATTGCCGCGACCACCCGCGCGAAATCGGCGTCGCTGGTGGTGGCAAACAATATTGCACGGGTCGAATCTGGCGCAGAGCTGCTGTATCAAGTGGACACCGCGCGCGGCTACTAGACCTGGCCACCGGCCATAGGGTTCCCCCTTGGTGCTGTTTGCGCGGGCCTGACAAGATTTTGCAGGGGGCACGCAGCGGCACGCCATGCGCGGGATAAAGGGCCGCCGGCCCGCCTTGTTCAGCTTTTCTAAAGAAACCTTGGGTATTCTCGGGTCATGGTTGGACAATTCTGGCGGATGTATCGACATGCCCCTGCACAAGAATGACGTTATCTGTAAACACCCCGATATACGGGCACAGCCGCGCCGTTGGCTATTCTGGCCGCTTCAGATTTCGGTGCCGTTTTGCGCGCTTTTGCTGACAAGCGGTCTTGTGGACCATTGCGCGCAGGATACACGGTTTTGCCCTGTTCCCGCATCCCCCCAGACCGCATGTAACGAGGGTCCTGCCTGTATGCCTGCACCACAGGACGGGCCGGACGCCCATGCCATCGCGCAAGGCGCAAGCCACTGGCGCGCGCCAGACACGCCAATTCCCGTGCAAGCATCTTTGCGCAATGGCGCGCTGAACCCGACGCTTGTGCCACTTCCCTTCAGCCTGAGCACGCAATCACAGCGCAGCTTTGTGCTGCCACATGGCCAGACCCTGCATGACATGGCAACGCAAACCGCGCAGATCGATCTTGACCATATCGTTTTGATCGCTGTCATCGAACAGAATGCGGGGCGCCATGCCCTTGTCCGGTTGCCCGACGGGCATATCCTGCGCCTGCGACAAGGCGATCCTCTGGAGGGGGGTACAGTGGCCGCAATTGGTGACACCGCGCTCTACTTGCTCGGCCCTGACCTGTCCCCGCGCGCATATATATTGGGCGGGTAGCGGACCTGACCTGCACACCGCATGGTGCCTGTATAGCGCGTGGTGCCCCTTCACCGCCCTTGCACCATTGCAGGGCAGCGGGCGATGCGGCAGCCGCATGACAAGCATAAAAAGCTGTGTATCCTTATCATGCAGCTGCACAGTCTGGTATTGAACCCTCGTACCCTCTTCATGCTGACAGTGAAGGTTTCACCACCCGCCAGCACAGTCAGTCTGTTCATGAAACGCCGCCCTGCCTTAGCCTTTTGCAAGACTTTTGACAGCAGGAACCGCGACCGGGCCAAGCAAGTCTTCGGCCAGAGACAGCGCGGCAGAAATTTCCGTCACTGACATTGCCGCGTCAATCTGCTCGATCAGGTATTGCGCAACCCCCGCGGGCATGGTCCCGCAATCCAGCGCCGCTTTCACACGGCCTGCACGCCTTTTGGCCAGGGCCTGCTCGTCCAGAAAGACATCTCCCTCGATCCCGGCAAAGGCGCGCACGCGTGCAATCCGCTCTTCCGAGCAATCCAGCAACGCGGCAAGGGCTTTGGTTTTGCCCATCTGGACCGTCGCACCGACATAATCATACGGCGCATTGTCAGATCGCTTCAACACGCGGTTCATCACCGGATCGATGACAGTAATGATATCCTCGATCCCGCTGGCGCGCGCATATTCCAGCGACCCCACCATCAATTCGCATGTCGCCCGCGACACTGTGCCAACACCACGCCCTGACATTTCAAGGGCATCCGTATCCACGCAAAACCGCGTGGATTCCCATATTGTGGCCGAACGCAGCGGCGCCTGCCCCTGCAAGATATCCGAAAACACATCGGCCAGCATATGTGGCCCTGTTGTCTGCAAGGCGCGGACACATGCCACCACCCTGTCCGATTCATCCAGCCCGATCACATAGGCAGGGTCCAGATAATCGAACGCATCAATTTCGCGCCCGTTCTCGATCTGCACATCCCAGCCAAGCCGGTCGCCAAAGACCCGCGCCCGCAAACGAAACATCTCATCCAAAATATCGCTATGTAAATGCTTGTTGAGCGCATCAACTACAAGAATCATTTTCGCCCCCTTTGTTGAGCTAGATTTCACCGTGATACAACTGTGCGCTGGAGTGGGCAGGGGCGCTATTGTGGGAATCCCGTAGACAGCGCGCAACCGCCGCCACGCAGCGCTTGGCCACGCTGACTGGCAATGACGGAAATTTCAGATTGGGTAGATCAGCCCCATGCCAATGGCACGGGCCACAGCCTGCGGCGTGGTCAACGCACCCAGCTTTTCGCGCACAGAGCGCAGATGCACCTCGACCGTGCGGGTAGAAATGGTCAGGATCACCCCGATATCCGGTTGCGACTTGCCTGCCGCGATCCATTGCAGGATTTCTTTTTCCCGTTCCGACAATGCAGGTTGGCGCATGGCTGCCATGGTACGCCCGTGCCGCATCAGCCGGTCATGAAACAAGGTCGCCTGTGTCTGAAGGCCGCTGATGATTTCACGGCGCAGGCTGGACCATTCGCCCTCCGAGCATTCGCGCACAACGCTGAACATGCCCCTGTCGCCATATGGCCCGCGCACAGGTATTGTCAGCCCCTTGGTGCCGATGCCGAAATCCGCCGCATCCCGGAACACAGTGTGGAAACCCTCAGTTTCTTGCAGGCGCGTCCAATCCACCACACCCACACTTCTGGATGCCATGATCAAGGTCGGATCAATCGCCTGAAAACCATGTTCGACATAATGCTCTTTCCATGCATCGGGGTAGTTCACCACACCATGAATGGAATTGTCGATTGTGTTGACACCTGCGTAAGCGGCATAATCCAGACCAAAATCTGCGCAGATCCCATCTAGGATTTGGGGCAAAGCCACGTCACTGCCTTCGCTGATACATCCCAGATCCAAGGGTTTCATAATCTGGCCTTCCTTCAGTCAAGGATCACTCTACAACGCCACACGGTGCCACGCGCGTCCCATTCGCTGACACCCTCTGCCCAACACGCAACCACATTGCGCCGCGGATATAACTTTTGCGTATTTTTGCTATAACATGAGCAAAGAGATAAAAATAAGATCAAAAACAACTCTTAGGAGAATATTCGAGCAACGCCACAGGATTTGGCTTTATTTTGAACAGGGGTGGGAATTTGGACTTGTCGCTGCGACTGAGGGTAATATTGTACACCGCTGTGCACAATTCAGGTGGCATATGAAGACATCCAAGGGAACAGGCATGAATACTATGGTAGAACGTGACCAGCTACAGGTCAGTCAGACGCTCTGCGCGTTCATTGAAGAACAGGCCCTGACGGGCACGGGGCTGGACGCCGCGCAATTCTGGCGCGGGTTTTCCGCAATGATCCATGATCTGACCCCCAAAAACCGCGCATTGCTGAACAAACGCGCCGATCTGCAAGACCAGATCGACCAGTGGCATATCGCACATCGCAATCACAGCCATGATCGCGACACATACAAGGCCTTTCTGGAAGAGATTGGCTATCTGCTGCCAGAGGCGGCACCGTTTCAGATTGAAACCACCCATGTCGACCCCGAGATTGCCACGATCGCGGGCGCGCAGCTTGTTGTTCCGATCACCAATGCGCGCTACGCGCTGAACGCAGCGAATGCGCGCTGGGGCAGCCTGTATGACGCGCTTTATGGCACAGATGCCATGGGCAGCCTGCCGCCTGCGGGGGGCTATGAACAGGGGCGCGGCGCGCGTGTTGTGGCGCGTGTGCGGGTGTTTCTGGACGCCGCCTTCCCGCTGGCAGGCCACAGCCATGCCGATGCGCGGCTGTATCATGTCAAGGGCGGCGCGCTGCTGGTCGATGGTAAACCGCTGGAAGAGCCTGCCAAATTCGCTGGCTATATTGGCGATCCGCGCGCGCCCGACTCTGTGTTCCTTGTCAATAACGGCCTGCATATCGAACTGGTGTTCAACCGCGCGCATCTGATTGGCGGGCGCGATCAGGCCTGTCTGGCCGATGTGCGCGCGGAATCTGCGCTCTCTGCCATCATGGATTGCGAAGATTCCGTGGCCTGTGTCGATGCCGAAGACAAGGTGCAGGCCTATTCCAACTGGCTGGGCCTGATGAAAGGCGACCTGAGCGCCGATCTGGAAAAGGGCGGCAAAACACTCACCCGTCGCCTGAATCCCGATATCGAGATTACCGCGCCGGATGGCAGTGCCAAGGTACTGAAGGGGCGCGCGCTGCTATGGGTGCGCAATGTCGGCCATCTGATGACCAACCCCGCAATCCTTGACCATGACGGGAATGAGGTGTTCGAGGGGCTGATGGATGCCATGATCACCTCGCTTTGCGCGGTACATGATCTGCGCAAGACCGGCGGGCCGCGCAACTCTGCCGAGGGGTCGATCTACATCGTGAAACCCAAGATGCATGGCCCCGAAGAAGTGGCCTTCGCAGATGAGATTTTCGCCCGCGTTGAACAGGTCTTGGGGCTGCCCGCCAACACGATCAAAATGGGCGTGATGGATGAAGAACGCCGCACATCCGTGAACCTGCAACAATGCATCCACGCCGCGCGCCACCGTGTGGCCTTCATCAATACCGGCTTTCTGGACCGCACCGGCGATGAAATCCATACCAGCATGGAGGCAGGCCCCTTCTCGCGCAAGGATTTCATCAAGCGCAAAGGTTGGATCAAAGCCTATGAAGATCGCAATGTCGATATCGGCCTTGAATGCGGGCTCATGGGGCGTGCGCAGATCGGCAAGGGCATGTGGGCCATGCCCGACCAGATGGCGGGCATGCTGGAGGCGAAAATCGAGCATCCGAAATCGGGCGCATCGACCGCTTGGGTGCCCTCGCCCACTGCGGCCACATTGCATGCGCTGCACTACCATCAGGTCGATGTGCGCAAGGTGCAAGAGAAGCTGGCCAAGGGCGGGCGGCGCGCCCATGTCGAGGCATTGCTGGACATCCCGCTTGCCTCGTTCCGCAAATGGGACCGCGACCAGATCCTGCGCGAGGTGGAAAATAACGCGCAAGGCATTCTGGGCTATGTGGTGCGCTGGGTGGATCAGGGCGTTGGCTGTTCCAAAGTGCCCGACATCAATGATGTGGGCCTGATGGAAGACCGCGCCACCTGCCGTATTTCCAGCCAGCATATTGCCAACTGGCTGCATCATGAGGTTGTGTCGAAAGATGAGGTCATGGATGCCATGAAGCGCATGGCCGAAGTGGTGGACCGCCAGAATGCAGGCGATACCGCCTATCGCCCGATGGCACCCGGTTTCGACAGCATCGCCTTTCAGGCCGCCTGTGATCTGGTGTTCAAGGGCCGCGAACAGCCTTCGGGCTATACCGAGCCGGTCTTGCATGCGCGCAGATTGCAGTTGAAAGCTGCCGGCTAAGCGGCGTTGCGGCTGGGGGCGCTGCCCTCAGCCGCATATCCCGGGATCGGTGCTGCACTCTATGGCCAAGGCTGCGGCCTGCGATATCGCCTCGGCTGTCATCACGTCGTGCAAAGCCTCAATCAGGTTGTCGGCCGCGCCATGCCCTGCGGTTTGGGCAAGCATTGCCAAGGCCAGCGCCTTGCGAAAACTTTGTGCGCCCCCGCGCCCCTGCGCCTGCATCAATCCTAGATTGTAGAGAGACGGCGCATGGCCCGCACGGGCCGCCTGCACATAAAGCTGCCGCGCCTGTGCCATATCCTGATCACGGCCCACCCCGCGCGCCAGCGCAAGCGCAAGATTGTGCTGCGCCACCACATGCCCCTGTTGCGCAGCGGCTTCAAACCAATCTGCGGCAGCCGCCCCCTGCCCTTGTTCCGCCAATGCCGCACCAAGTGCAAACTGCGCCTCTGCCATCCCTTGTTCAGCGGCGGCCTGATACCAGATGACGGCCTGATCAAGATCGGGCGGTCCGGCCAATCCGCGCTCCAATATCTTGCCCAAGGCGAATTGCGCAGGCCCTGACCCTGCCTTGGCGGCCTGCATGTACCAATGCTGTGCCTTGTGCCACGCGCCCTGCCCTGCCTGCATATCCGCCAGCGCCAGTTGCGCACCCAGATGGGATTGCGCGGCGGCGGCTTCAAACCAGTGCAGCGCCTGTTGCGCATCGGCACCCTCGCCCGAGGCCAGCAGTACGGCCAGATTATACTGGGCCAGCACATCGCCACGTTCTGCCAGCGCTTCCCAGATCGCAGCCGCGCGCTCGCCGTCGCCCGCATCCAAGGCCGCCAGCCCGTCTTGCGCGCGCAATTGTGCCTGTGCAGACAGCGGCAACCCCAAGAAAAGACATAGAAGAAAAAGCCTGATGACCACGAGTCAAATCCGCATCGAACACCCAGATTTCGCCTATACGCAACTTGCCTGCCCGTGTCACGCGAATGTGACACAAGCGCGACAGCTTGCGCGGCCTGCGGTTCCGGCCTATGGCAGGCCCGCGAAAGGACAGGCCCATGCAGACAGACCAGATCGAGCAGCTTTTCACCCGCGCAGATGGCCAATATCTGTGCGCACGCTGGGGGCGGCCCATCGTTCCTGTGGTCTTTGGTGTGGATGACGCCACCCTTGCCACTGTCAAAGGCGCGATCGAAGCCGTGGTGACACTGGCAAACCACAAAATGGCCGAAACGGACCCCGAATTGGGGGCCAATCTGATGGTGTTCTTCTTTCAGGACTGGTCAGAGTTGCTGGAAGTGCCCAACCTCGAGCGGCTGATCGACGGTTTAGGGCCGCTGGTCACACGGCTGCGCGCCGCAGATGCCAACCAATATCGCGTGTTCCGCTTTGATGAAGGCAACGCCATCCGTGCCGCGTTTGTCTTCATCCGCATGGATGACGCATTGCAGCAGGTGCCCGCCCAGACGCTTGCCCTATCACAGGCGGTGCAGGTGATCTTGCTATGGTCGGACAGGGCCTTCAGCGACCGCTCGGCGCTGGCCGTGGCGGGCGGGGCCACGATCCTGCGCCCCGAGATTGGCGCACTCATCCGTGCGGCCTATGATCCGGTTTTGCCTGCGGTGGCAACCGACCCCACCCATGCGCTGCGACTTGGCGCGCGGATCGCCAGCCTGCAATAAATCCGCTTAGCCTGTGGGCATGACCACAATCTCGGGGATTGCCGCATGGGCGGGTTGCGACAGCGCAAAGACCACAGCATTGGCAATGTCTTCGGGTTTCAGCTTGTCCGGCTTGGGTTCCGAGAAAAACGGCGTGTCCACCATACCGGGCGCGATGAGTGTGCAGCGCCCGCCCCATTCGCGCATCTCCTGCGCCATATTGCCTGCATAGCCCTGCACAAACCATTTGGTTGCGCCATAAATGGACCCCGCGATATGCAGCTTGCCCGCAACTGACCCTGTCAGGACAAGCTGGCCCTTCGTCTTGCGCAGCTCTGGCAGGGCGGCGCGCGTGGTATACAGCAGCGCCATGATGTTCAGGTCAATCATGCGGCGCCACTCTTCAGGATCGCCCGCTTCGGTGCCCGGTGTGTCAAGGCCCATGCCCGCATTGGCGAATGCCGCATCAACCCTGCCGAAATGCTTGGCCACCCGCGCAATCGCGTCTTCTTGGGCGGCCAGATCAGTGGCGTCGCCCGCAACCGCAAGGCTGGAATCGCCAAGCTCTCGCGCCAGCGCGTCCAGTTTGTCGGCACTGCGCGCCATCAGCCCCACATTCCAGCCCGCGGCAACCGCGACCCGTGCTGTGGCCGCGCCGATTCCGCTGGATGCGCCGGTGATGAACAGGGTTTTTCTTTTGGTCATTTTGCGACTCCTTCACATAGTGTCTACGCACCAGCACCTAAACCGTTGCACACGTGTAACAACCCATGCCCTGATTGCAGCAAACAGGCGCGCAACCTATAACCGGCGCGCACCATACCCAAGGCCAGCCCATGACCCACACCCACCGCATTCGCGTCTATTACGAGGATACAGACCTTGCAGGGATCGTCTATTACGCCAATTACCTGAAATTCATTGAACGCGCGCGCAGTGAATGGGTCCGCGAACTGGGGCTGGATCAGGCGCGGATGAAGGCAGAGGGGCAAGGCGTCTTTGCGGTGCGGCGCGTGGTGGCAGACTATCTGGCGCCCGCGCATTACGACGACATGCTGGATGTCACGACAGAGTATCTGCGCCATTCCGGCGCGCGGCTGGTGCTGTGGCAAACTGTGCGCCGGGGGGGCAAAACCCTGTTCAAAGCCGAGGTCACTTTGGTCTGTCTGGCCGATTCCGGTCGTCCCCAACCGCTGCCGCGTCCCCTGACCGAAAAAATAGGCGATTTCCCCCCTTATAAACCCTATGTATAACGTGCTTGTGTTGGTGTTGCGCTTGTCTTGTTGTATGGTCTGCGTCAAAGCCGCCCTGAGAGCGGCACATCTAACGCGAGCAGGCCCATGGACCAGACGACCCTGACAGCGACGCAGGAGATTGATTTCTCGCTGCTGGCTCTTTTTGCGCGAGCGACCATTACAGTTCAGTTGGTGATGATCAGTTTGATCATCGCATCTTTCTGGTCTTGGGCGATCATCATTCAGAAGCATATTCTGTACCGGCGCGCGCGCAATGATGCCGAGGAATTTGACGCGGCCTTCTGGTCGGGCGAGCCGCTGGATGAACTTTATGACCAGATCGGCCCTGCGCCCGCAACCTCGCCCCAACGTGTTTTCGCGGCAGGCATGACCGAATGGCGGCGCTCTCACCGCGCGGATGGCCGGTTGATCCCGGGCGCTGTGGCGCGGATCGACCGATCGATGGATGTGGCGATCACGAAAGAGACGCGCAATCTGACCGGCGGGTTGACCTTTCTTGCCTCTGTCGGGTCTGCATCGCCTTTTGTGGGGCTGTTCGGCACGGTCTGGGGGATCAAGCACGCGTTCGAAGAAATCGCGCTGGCGCAATCCACCAATCTGGCCGTTGTCGCACCCGGCATTGCCGAGGCGCTGCTGGCAACCGGCCTTGGCCTGTTGGCCGCGATTCCCGCGACGATCTTTTACAACAAGCTGACCGATGACAGCGATGCGATCATCTCGGGGTACGAAGCCTTCGCGGATGAGTTCAATACCATCCTGTCACGCCAGCTGGACGCGGCCTGACCCATGGGTGCGCAATTTGCCAAAAAAGGCGGGGGCACGGGGCGGCGCAGGCGGCGCGGTGGCGCCGCGCGCATGTCCGAGATCAACGTCACACCCTTTGTGGATGTGATGCTGGTGCTGTTGATCATCTTCATGGTGGCAGCGCCGATGCTGACCGTTGGCGTGCCGGTGGAATTGCCGCACACCTCTGCGGGGGCATTGCCCGCCGAGCAGGAAGAACCGCTCTCGATTACGCTGACGGCTGACGGAACCGTTCTGATCATGTCCTCCGAGATTGACCCGAATGATCTGATCCCCCGCCTGCGCGCAGTCGCGGCAGAGCGGCGCGACAACAAGGTTTTCCTGCGCGCCGATGGAACCATCCCGTATGAGCGCGTTGTTCAGGTGATGGGGGCGCTGAATTCGGGCGGGTTCAACAATATCGGTCTGGTGACTGAACAAGGTGGTCCGCGCTTCGACGGCGCGGGCAACTGAGTACATCTGGTGTAAAGGCCAGTATTGGCAGATGATAAGCGCACGCGACATATGGCACGGCATGGACACGGGACAGAAAGTCTCGGGTGTTGCGCATGTTGGTCTGATCATCTGGGTGATGATTTTCGATATTTTTCAAGCCCCTGATCGCAGCACCGCTATTCCTGTCACCGATGTGTCGCTGATTTCGACCGAGGAATTTGCAGCGCTCAGCGCACCGCGCCCGGAACCTGAACCCGCGCCAGTGCCGACGCCAGCACCCGCCCCAGAACCCACCCCCCCTGTTGTCGAGGCCCCAGCGCCAGAGCCGGAGATTCGCGCGCCCGAACCCGTCCAGCCTGCGCCGCAGCCCGAACCCCAACCCGCGCCAGAGCCCGCGCCGCAGCCTGAACCCGTGGCACCCTCTACCGGCGTTATCTTCTCGCCCACCCCTGCGCCCGGTGTCAGCGAGCGTCCGCGCCCGCGCCCTGTGGACCGCGTGGCCCCGACACCGACCGACACACCGCCCGAGGGCGCGCAGCTTGATATTGCCGCACAACCTGCCGCCCAGCCGGATGCAGAGGCAGAGACACAACTTCCCGAGGAAGAACAGGCCGAAACCGCGCCGCCAGAGGCGACGACCGAAATCGTGACGGAAGCCACCGAAACCGATGACGGGGCGACCGAGCGCGCGGCCATGGCCCCCACAATCAGTTCCCGCCCGCGCACCCGGCCAGAGCGGCCAACCCCGCCACCGCCTGCGCAAACAGCCGAAGCCCCACCGGCCCCCACGCCGGCCCCAGCACCCGCGCCCACCCCGACACCAGAACCGGAACCCGCACCGCAACCGCAATCAGACCCCGCAGATGCCATTGCCGAAGCGCTGGCAGCTGCCCTGTCGCAACAGCAATCCACCACATCTGCATCCGCCAGCGGTGGGCTAAGTTCGTCAGAGGCCGATGCCCTGCGCCTTGCGATCCAGCAATGCTGGAATATCGGTGTGCTCTCGACCGATGCGCAGCAAGTGACAGTGACAGTCGGCTTCTCGATGACGCCGAGCGCGCGGCACGAACAAGGCTCTATCCGGATTGTGTCTGCATCAGGGGGCACCGAGACGGCCATACAACAGGCATTTGACGCCGCACGCCGCGCTATCATACGCTGCGAAGGGGACGGCTATGGATTGCCCGCTGACAAATACGACGCGTGGCGCGATATTGAAATTACGTTCAACCCCGAAGGGATGAGGCTCAGATGATCCGGCATTTTCACATTTTGCCTGCGCTGTTTTTGGTTTGGCTTGCGGCTTTTGCCGCAACCCTGCCCGCACAGGCCCAGCCCCTGCGCTTGCAGATCACCGAAGGCGTGATCGAACCCATGCCTTTTGCCATGCCTGCTTTCGTGCCGGAAAACAGTGCAGGCAGCCAGTATTCGGAAGCGCTGGCGCGCGTCGTTTCGGCCAACCTGACAAATACCGGCCTGTTTCGGGAAATACCCCGATCCGCCCATCTGGCGCGTATTTCCAGCTTTGATGCGGGGGTCAGCTTCTCGGACTGGCGCGCGATCAACACACAAGCGCTGATTACGGGCGCCGTGTCGGTTTCGGGCAACCGCATGAATGTAAAATTCCGGCTGTTCGATGTGCTGTCGGGCCAGCAAATTGGCGAAGGACTGCAATTTGGGGGCAGCACCGACAACTGGCGGCGCATGGCGCATAAAGTCTCGGACGCGGTCTATAGCCGGATCACGGGCGAAGGCGGCTATTTTGACAGCCGTGTGGTGTTCATTTCCGAATCCGGCCCGCGCGGCAACCGCACCAAGCGCTTGGCGATCATGGATCAGGATGGCGAGAATATCCAGTATCTGACCGATGGCCGCGCGCTGGTGCTTGGCCCCCGCCTGTCGGCTTCGGGGGACCGCGTGATCTATACGACCTATGAGACAGGCGCGCCGCGTATCGCGCTGATGAACACACAAACAGGCCAGCGCCAGCTGGTGGGCGACATTCCCGGCGCGATGACCTTCTCGCCGCGCTTCTCGCCTGATGGGCGCTCGCTGGTCTTCTCGGCGGCGCGTGGTGGGAATACCGACCTTTACCGCATGGATATTGGCTCTGGGCAGATCCAGCAACTGACCTCTTCCCCCTCGATCGCCACGGCACCCAGCTTCTCTCCCGATGGCCGGTTCATAACCTTTGAATCCGACCGTTCGGGCACCAGCCAGATTTATGTCATGCCCGCCACGGGCGGCGAGGCGCGGCGCATCAGTTTCGGGCAGGGGCGCTATTCCACACCTGTCTGGTCGCCAAGGGGTGATTTGATCGCATTCACCAAGTCCAATGCGGGGCGTTTCCATATTGGCGTGATGCGCACAGATGGCAGCGAAGAACGCCTGCTCACGGCCTCGTTTCTTGACGAAGGCCCGACATGGTCGCCAAATGGGCGGGTAGTAAAGTTCACGCGCGAAGCACAAGGCGGCGACCCGGCCCTGTTTTCAGTAGACATCTCGGGGCGCAACCTGCGCCGCGTACCAACACCCGGACCCGCCTCTGACCCGGCTTGGGGTCCGCTTTTGCCGTAACTTGTGATACAGACATCCAAACACAAACCTCCTGAGGGACACATTCCATGACCTTGACGTCAAAACTTCTTCTTGTGCTGGCAACGATTGCGCTTGCAGCCTGTAACAACCCCCGCGCTGGCGGCACTTTCGGCGGCGGCGGTGCCGACGGTTTCGGTGGTGCTGGGGGTGGCTTCAATGATGGCGGCATCTCTACCGGCAATCTGGGCGACCCGAATGACCCCAATTCCATTGCGCATTTCCAGCAGCGCATTGGCGATCGGGTGTTTTTCACAGTGGACAGTTCCAGCCTGAATGACGAGGCGCGCTCGACCCTGAATGGTCAGGCGCGTTGGCTGTCATCCAACCCGCAATTTGCAATCGTCATCGAAGGGCATGCCGACGAACGCGGCACGCGCGAATATAACGTCGCACTGGGCGAGCGACGCGCCAATGCGGTCATGCAATATCTGGTCAGCCAAGGGATCAGCGCCAACCGCCTGCGCACAGTCAGCTATGGCAAGGAACGCCCTGTTGAAGCCTGCGCCGCGCAACGTTGCTGGGATGTGAACCGCCGGTCTGTAACCGCCGTTTCCGGCGTGTCAAGCTAAGCCGATGCGCCTGATCCGCATCATAGCATTGAGCTGTTTTGTGTCGGGGCCAGCTTTGGCCCCGGCACAGGCCGAGTCGGTGGCCGATTTGCGCGCAGAACTGACAGCGCTGAGCAGTGTTGTCGCGGATCTGGCGCGCGAACTCTCTTCGGGCAGTGCCGCGTCACAGCCCGATTTCGACGGCGCGCTGATTGATCGGGTTGAACGCATCCGCGAAGAACTCGCACGCCTGACCGGCCGCACCGAAGAACTGGAATTCCGCATCCGGCGCACGATTGACGAGGCGTCCAACCGCTTGGGCGATCTGGAATTTCGCATGACGGAACTGGAAGGCGGCGATACATCCGCGCTGCCCCCCGCGCGCCCGCTTGACAGCGGGTCAGGGGTTGCAGATGGCGACACACCGCAATTCGCCGCCGGAGAGCAGACCGCCTTCGACTCGGCCCGCGCGCTGGCCGATGATGGCGATTATGACGCCGCCGCCGATGCCTTGCAGCAATTCCTTGAATTCTACCCCGGCAGCCCGATTGGTGCAGATGCCAGTATGCTATTGGGCGAAATGCACCGCGCACGCGGCGCTGAACCCGATGCGGCGCGCGCCTATCTGAACCTGTATCTGGCCGACCCTGACGGGGCTGATGCGCCCCGCGCGCTGCTGGCCTTGGGCGAAAGCCTTGGGCGGCTGGACCAGCGCGAGGAAGCCTGCGTCATGTTTGACGAATTGCTGGACCGTTTCGCCACAACCCCGCAAGCCTATGAGGCGACAGAGGCGCGCGCGCGTCTTGCCTGCCCTTGATCGCGCCTGACACGGATCTGACCGCGCGATTTGCGCTTGCTATGGAAGGTTTGGCACCCGACCGCCCTGCCCGCTTGGGGCTTGCCGTGTCGGGTGGGGGCGATTCCATGGCGCTGATGCATCTGGCACAGCACTGGGGCGGGGCTTCGCTGCATGTCGCCACTGTGAACCATAACCTGCGGCCAGAGGCCGCGCAGGAAGCCGCCTTTGTCGCGCAAACCGCGCGGGAACTGGGGCTGTCGCATGATACGCTGGTTTGGGATGGCTGGGACAAGCACGGCAATCTGCAAGACGCAGCAAGGCAAGCACGGCGCGCGCTGCTGGCAGACTGGGCCACGCGCCAAGGGGTGCAGGCCGTCTTGCTGGGCCACACGCAAGATGATCAGGCCGAAACTTTCCTGATGCGCCTTGCGCGCGGCTCTGGCGTGGATGGGCTGGCGGCAATGGCACCTGTGCGCGATGCCGCAGGCGTCAGATGGATGCGCCCGCTTCTTGAGATTACGCGCGCAGACTTGCGCGACTGGATGCGCGCCAATGAACTGGCTTGGGTCGATGACCCCGGCAATGAGGACAGCCAGTATGACCGCATCAAGGCACGGCAAGCCCTGGACCTGCTGGCCCCCCTTGGACTGACCCGCGCGCGCCTGTCACAGACGGCCGCGCATATGGCGCAAGCCCGCACAGTCCTGAACGAGGCGGCCGCAACCGCCGCGCGCGATATTTGCCGCTTCGAGCATGGGGATATTGTGTTTGACGCCAGCGCCCTTGACGCTTTGCCCGCGGACACGCGCGACAGGCTGGTTGCACGCGCGCTGTGCGAAGTTGCCTCGAACAGCTACCGCCCGCGCCTGTCTGCCTTGCGCGCGGCGCAGGCGGCCCCATCCGCAACCCTGCATGGCTGCCGGATCACCCGCAACAGCCGCGAATTGCGCATTACCCGCGAAGCACATGCCGTGCGCGATCTGCGCGCGCCCTTGGACAGCCTGTGGGATGGCCGTTGGCGCATCTGCCCGCCCGCAGGTCTGGACAGGCCCAGCCGGTTTGACATCGCGCCCCTTGGCGAAGCGGGGCTGGCACTTTGCCCCGACCGCGCAGGCTGGCGCCTGCCCCGCCTTTCACTTCTGGCCAGCCCCGCAATCTGGCATGGCGCGCGGCTGATTGCCGCGCCATTGGCAGGATTCGCGCCCGAATGGCAGGTTTGCGCCCGCGAACCGCAGGAGTCTTTGCCTCTCGCCCCGTATTCGCATTGATCGCACGGGTATAATTGCTATGTATATGTGGAAGCACTGGTGCACCCGCGCCATGGCATAGATGACAAGAGGAGACGCCCGTGGGTAACGCACGGAATTTTGCTTTCTGGATCGTGCTGTTTCTGCTGATGATCATGCTCTTTAACATGTTCAGCACAGGCCAGAACACATCCTCGGCCCGAAGTGTCAACTACTCGGAATTTATTGACCGTGTAGACGCCAATGACGTAAGCCGCGTCACAATAGACGGTGAGCGCATCGTTTTTGTGGGCAGTGATGGCCAACAATATTCAACAGTCCGCCCCGATGATGCCGGACTGACCCAGCGCCTGCTGGATGCCGGTATTCCGGTCGAAGCACGCCCGCAGCAGCAATCGGGCTTCTTGTCCACGCTGATGCTGTGGTTGCCTTTCCTGCTGCTGATCGGTGTGTGGATCTATTTCATGAACCGCATGCAGGGTGGCGGCAAGGGCGGTGCCATGGGCTTTGGCAAATCCAAGGCCAAGCTGCTGACCGAGAAAAGCGGTCGCGTCACCTTTGACGATGTCGCAGGCATTGACGAGGCCAAGGACGAGCTGGAAGAGATCGTGGAATTTCTGCGCAACCCGCAAAAATTCTCGCGCCTTGGCGGCAAAATCCCCAAAGGCGCGCTGCTGGTAGGCCCTCCGGGCACAGGTAAAACACTTCTGGCGCGTGCCATTGCGGGTGAAGCGGGTGTGCCCTTCTTCACCATCTCCGGTTCCGACTTTGTGGAAATGTTCGTGGGTGTCGGTGCAAGCCGCGTGCGCGACATGTTCGAGCAGGCCAAGAAAAACGCGCCCTGCATCGTCTTTATCGACGAGATTGACGCCGTGGGCCGGTCGCGTGGCGTGGGCTATGGCGGCGGCAATGACGAGCGCGAACAGACGCTGAACCAGTTGCTGGTCGAAATGGACGGGTTCGAAGCCAATGAGGGCATCATCATCGTTGCGGCCACAAACCGCCCCGATGTGCTGGACCCTGCCCTGCTGCGCCCCGGCCGCTTTGACCGTCAGGTTCAGGTGCCCAACCCCGACATCAAGGGACGCGAGCGTATTCTTGGGGTGCATGCCCGCAAGGTGCCGCTTGGCCCGAATGTGGACCTGCGCATCATTGCACGCGGCACGCCCGGTTTCTCGGGCGCGGACCTTGCCAACTTGGTGAATGAAGCCGCCCTGATGGCCGCGCGGTCCAACCGCCGTTTCGTGGTGATGGATGACTTCGAGAATGCCAAAGACAAGGTCATGATGGGCGCCGAGCGTCGGTCTATGGTCATGTCCGAGGATGAGAAGAAACTGACCGCCTACCATGAGGCAGGACACGCTGTTGTAGGCCTTCATGTGCCGGAACATGACCCGATCCATAAGGCAACCATCATCCCGCGCGGTCGTGCGCTGGGTCTGGTCCTGTCCTTGCCAGAGCGGGACCAACTGTCGGTCAGCTATCGCAAATACAAATCCAAGATCGCCATGGCGATGGGTGGACGTGTGGCAGAAGAACTGGTGTTTGGCGAAGATGCCGTGACATCAGGGGCGGCAAGCGACATTCAGCAAGTGACCAAGATCGCCCGCGCGATGGTAACGCAATTCGGCTTTGACGAAGAATTGGGATATGTCGACTACGCCAATGAACAGCAAAGCTATCTGGGCAATTATGGTGGTGGGTCGAATCATTCCAGTATCACCCAGAAGATGATTGACGACAAAGTGCGTCAGCTGGTCAATGAAGGCTATGAAACTGCCAAGAAAATCCTGACCGAGCGTCGGGAAGAGTTGGAAAATCTGGCGCAGGGCTTGTTGGAATATGAAACACTGACAGGGCCTGAAATTGCCCGCGTCATGCGCGGTGAAGCGCTTGATCGTGGCGATGATGACGGGGATACACCCACCAGCGGCACCCCATCTGTTGCGACAGTGCCGAAAACGCGGGGCCGCAAGCGCGGCGACGAAGATGGCGGGCTAGAGCCAGAACCAAGCGCCTGAACAGGCACATTGCACAAAAACCAAACGCCCCGGCATCCAGCCGGGGCGTTTTGCGTTCCACTGCTGCGCAGTTGCGCAAAAGGGGCTATTTGCTGGCCTGCACCGCCAGATCGCGTGCAATTGTGAAAGCGCCGCGCACACGCTCTTTCTCTGTGCTCCAGTCACGGCGCACAACGATCTTGTTGTCGCGGATTTTCGCCAGCCCGTTCTGTTCCTGCACAAAGGCCACAAGCCCTGCGGGATTGGCGAATTTGTCATTGTGAAACTGGATCGTCGCGCCCTTTGGCCCTGCGTCAAACTTGGCAATGCCCGCGCGCTTGCATTCGGCCTTGATGCGCATCACCGCAAGCAGCGTATTCACTTCGCGCGGCAGTTTGCCGAAGCGGTCGATCAACTCGGCGGCAAACCCTTCCAGATCGACTTTGGTTGTCAGGCTTGAAAGGCGCCGATACAGGCCCAGACGGACATCCAGATCGGGCACATAATTTTCTGGAATCAGCACAGGCACGCCCAGATTGATCGTAGGCGCCCATTGCCCGTCAAGGTCCGAGACATCGGCAATCTCGCCCGAGCGGATTTTGGCAATCGTTTCCTCCAGCATCTGCTGGTACAGCTCATACCCCACTTCCTTGATATGGCCCGATTGTTCCTCGCCCAGGATATTGCCTGCGCCGCGCAAGTCCATGTCATGGCTGGCAAGGTTGAAGCCAGCGCCCAGACTGTCGAGGCTGGCCAGAAGTTTCAGGCGGCGCCGCGCCTGCGGGGTCAGGGGCGTGCGGGGTTTGGTGGTCAGGAAGCAATAGGCCCGCGTCTTGGCACGGCCCACACGGCCCCTGATCTGATAAAGCTGCGACAGCCCGAACATATCGGCGCGGTGCACGATCATCGTATTCGCGCGCGGAATATCAAGGCCGGATTCGACAATGGATGTGGCCAGCAGCACATCATATTTGCCATCGTAAAAGGCATTCATCCGCGTGTCCAATTCGCCCGCAGGCATCTGGCCATTTGCGATGACGAAGCTCAGTTCCGGCACATGGGTGCGCAGAAAATCCTCGACCTCGGGCAAATCCGAGATTCGTGGCACCACGAAGAACGACTGCCCCCCGCGATAATGTTCGCGCAACAACCCTTCGCGCAAGGTAAGTGCGTCAAATTCGCTGACATAGGTGCGGATCGCCAATCGGTCCACGGGCGGGGTCTGGATGATGGACAGATCGCGTACACCTGTCAGCGACAGTTGCAGCGTGCGCGGGATTGGCGTGGCGGTCAGCGTCAGCACATGTATGTCGCTGCGCAATTCCTTCAGCCGTTCCTTGTGGTTCACACCGAAATGCTGTTCCTCATCAATGACCAGCAGGCCCAGATTGGCGAATTTCACGCCCTTGGCCAGCAGTGCATGTGTACCGATACAAATATCGACTGTGCCCTTGGCCAAGCCCTCGCGCGTGGCGGTTGCCTCTTTCGCGCTGACAAAGCGCGACAAGGGCCGCACATTGATCGGGAACCCCCGAAAACGGTCGGCAAAGGTCTTGTAATGCTGGCGCGCCAGCAATGTGGTGGGGGCAATCACCGCAACCTGCACGCCTGACATGGCCGCGATAAAGGCCGCGCGCATCGCCACCTCGGTTTTGCCAAACCCCACATCGCCCACAACAAGGCGGTCCATGGGCCGCCCGCTGTCGAAATCATCCAGCACATCTTCAATGGCGCGCAACTGGTCTTCGGTTTCGGCATAGGGGAAGCGGGCCAGAAATTCCTCCCACATGCCATCGGGGGCGGTGAAATGGGGCGCTTTGCGCAACTGGCGCTCGGCGGCAATACGGATCAGCTTGTCCGCAATCTCGCGGATGCGTTGTTTCAGCTTTGCTTTCTTCGCCTGCCATGCACCGCCGCCCAAACGGTCCAGCAAGCCTTCCTCATGGCCATAGCGCGAGAGCAATTCGATATTCTCGACCGGCAAAAACAGCCTGTCGCCGCCGGCATATTCCAGCGCGATGCATTCATGCGGCGCGCCCATGGCGGTGATCGTTTCCAACCCCGTATAGCGGCCCACGCCGTGATCGACATGCACGATCAGATCACCGGGCGAGAGGGTCTGCGCCTCGGTCAGGAAATTCTCGGCCCGTTTGCGCCGTTTGGTGCGGCTCACCAGCCGGTCGCCCAGCACATCCTGTTCAGAGATGACAGTCAGGCCGGGTGCTTCAAACCCTGCATCCAGCGGCCAGATCGCAAGGTACAGCGCGCCCTGCCCGTCTTTCATGTCGCGCGCGGTGCCGATCATCTGCGCGCCGGGGGCGCCATGATCTTCCAGCAGCCCCGACAAGCGGTCGCGCGCACCCTCGGAATGGCTGGCAATGACCACTTGCGAGGTTTTGCGCCGCTCTGCCAGATGGCTGGCCAAGGCGTCAAACACATTGTCACCGGCCAGCCGTTCGGGGGCAAAACTGCGCCCTGCGCGCCCGCCCGCATCCAGCACCCCCGGCCCCGGCGCGGTTTTCATCGGGTTCAGCTGGATCACGCGGCGGCCTGCAACAGCACCCTGCCAGCCGGTATCATCCAAGTATAACAGCCGCGGCGGGCAAGGTTTATAGACAGTATCCAACCGGCCCTTGGCGCTCATCGCCTCGCGCCGCGCGTCATATTGGTCTGCAATCCCTTCCCACCGCGCAGCGCGCGCCGCTTCCAACTGGTCATCCAGCATGACAGAGGCAGCGGGCAGGTAGTCAAACAGCGTCTCCATCCGGTCATGGAAGAACGGCAGCCAATGTTCCATCCCCTGATGTTTGCGCCCTGCGCTGACAGCCTCATAGAGCGGGTCATCGCTGCCGGCTGCGCCAAATTCGATGCGGTAATTCTGGCGAAAGCGTGTGATCGCGGCCTCGTCCAAGATGATCTCGGAGACGGGCGCAAACTCGACCGCCTGCAATTTCTCAAGGCTGCGCTGGGTGGCAGGGTCGAAGCGGCGCGCGGCGTCCAGCACATCGCCGAACAGATCCAGCCGCACAGGGCCAGTTTCGCCGGGCGGGTAGATATCGAAAATGCCGCCGCGAATGGCGAAATCGCCCGGCTCTGTTACTGTGGAGGATTGCGAAAAGCCCATGCGCACCAACCAGTTGCGCAGCGATCCTTCATCAATCCGCCGCCCGACCGCGGCGCGAAACGAGGCGCGCGCCACCACATCGCGCGCAGGCACGCGCTGCTGTGCTGCTGAAAGGGTGGTCAGCAAGATGAACGCCCCCGGCACCCCATGCGCCAGCGCCGCCAGCGTGGCCATCCGGTTCGAGGCAATCTCGGGGTTGGGCGAGACACGGTCATAGGCCAGACAATCCCAAGCAGGGAACCGTAAAACACTGATATCAGGCGCAAAAAAGGCAAGGGCCTGCGCCATTGCCTCGGCGCGTTTGTCATCGCGCGCAACATGGATCACGCACTGATCGGCGCGCGCAACTTCGCGCGCCAGCAATCGCGCATCATAGCCCTCGGGCGCACCGCCCAAAATGACTTTTTCATGTGCCAGTGTCATGCGTTACACGTCCTTTTTCACGGAAATTCTGGCAAGTTTGATCCTGATGCCGTGGTCAGAAACTCAGGGCAGAGCGCGACAAGACATATAGCATGCCCCAGACCGCTGTGACGAAAATCGCAATCACACCCACCAACTGCACCCAGAACCGATGCCGCAACAAGGCCCGACACAGCTTGTCCCCCTGCAACGATTCGCGCTCGATCCGGAAGGACATACGCAATTCCATCAGCCGCACCAGCGTCATGGGGAACACCAGAAGGAAAACCGCCTGCGCGAATTCCAGCCAGTACACGAAGGCAAGAAGCACGATCAATGTCAGGACTGCGGCTGTGAAGGCCACAATCCAATGGCCCGCGCGGCGCATCAGCGACAGTTTGCGGCGGACATGAATGCCAACAAGCATCTCAAGATCATGCAGGTTTTGCCCTTGGTCCCTGCGCGCGCGCATGATCAGATCGAAGGATGCGCCCATCACAAACTGACTGGCTGCGGACCAATACAGCGCAAGCACAATCCAGAACCAGACCGACGAGAAGGACCGCATATTGATAAGGCTGAATATGTTTTCCAGAAAAGTCAAAATGCCCGCGCCCTGATGATGCTTGTGCTGTCCCTACATGCAACGCAGCGCGGGGCAGCGCAAGCGGACAAAACCTTTCACACAGCCCGACAAAGCGCCAAAAGGTGGCGCTACCATGTGAAGATTGCGCTAACGACCATATATGTGACTGATTTCGCCCTTTTTTTGACAGCTTGTGCTGGGTATACCCAGCGTAACAGCACAGGCGCGGAGTAGACGTTATGACAATCACCATCGGCATCAACGGTTTCGGACGTATCGGGCGCTGTACCCTGGCCCATATCGCTGAAAGTGCGCGCAATGATGTCGAGGTTGTCAGGATCAACGCGACCGGACCTATTGAAACGAATGCGCATCTGCTGAAATACGATTCCGTGCATGGGCGTTTCCCCGGCACCATCCGCGTTGACGGCGACACGCTGGATCTGGGGCGCGGGCCGATCAAGGTCATGTCCACTTATGACCCAAGCGAGTTGGATTGGGATGGCGTCGATGTGGTGCTGGAATGCACCGGCAAATTCAATGACCGCGACAAGGCAGCAGTGCATTTGGGCCGTGGTGCCAGCCGTGTGCTTGTGTCCGCCCCTGCCAAAAATGCAGATGCAACCATCGTTTATGGCGTAAACCACCGTCTGCTGCGCCCCGAGCATCTGGTCGTGTCGAACGGGTCTTGTACCACCAATTGTCTTGCCCCGCTGGCCAAGGTTCTCAATGATGCGATCGGTATTGAATCGGGCATCATGACGACAGTGCACAGCTATACGGGCGACCAGCCGACACTGGACCGCCGCCACAAAGACCTGTACCGCGCCCGCGCCGCTGCAATGGCAATGATCCCCACATCGACCGGCGCTGCGAAAGCACTGGGCGAGGTGTTGCCAGAACTGGCAGGCAAGCTGGATGGCACCGCCCTACGCGTGCCCACCCCAAATGTCAGCGCTGTGGACCTGACCTTTCAAGCCGCGCGCGATGTGACTGTGGCCGATGTAAACGAGATTATGCGCGAGGCCGCCGCCGGTCCAATGGGTGCCGTATTGTCCTATGATCCAGAGCCGAAAGTCTCGATCGATTTCAACCACACGCCATATTCTTCGATCTTTGCGCCTGACCAGACCAAAGTTGTGGGCCGCCGCACTGTGCGCGTTTTGGCATGGTATGACAATGAATGGGGCTTTTCGTGCCGCATGGCAGATGTCGCCGCCGCAATGGGCCGCCTGATCCACTGATCCTAACGAGTGTTCCGCGCCTGACACAATAGCCCGCCATGCGCGACCAAGGTCAGCTTTGCGGGACTTTTCAGCCGTTCGCGCGGAGTCGAGGCGCGTAGCGCCGCCGCGCATCGCCGGGCCGTCCCCCGGCACGGCGATTTGGCTTGGCTACGCGCAAAGCCCTGATCTTCCGCGGATTTGGCTGGCATAAAGTTATCCAGCATAGATCGGGGATCGCCGCACCACGGCCCGACGCTGCGCAGCTTGGGTCACGTCTTCAATGTCCGCCAAACCCTCAAAGCAATCATTGCGAATCCTTTGTCAGGGGTCTGACACCAGTCAAAACGAGTATGCAAAACCCGCCGGCCCGCTGGCGGGTTTTGCATTTGTGATATTTTGTCGCCTTTCATCCGCATGGCAAAACGAGTACACATTCAAAAAATCATAAGGGTCTATTCATGTTCCGCCTTATCGCCTCACTGCTGGCCACAGTCTTGCTCATCACCCCTGTCGCGGCGCAACAGGTCTACACCGCCCAGCCATCTGCGCAGCAATTGCAAGAGGCACCTGTTCTGCTGGTCGATATCCGCCAGCCGCATGAATGGGTCGAAACTGGCGTCTTGCCCAATGCGATTTTGCTGCCCTTCAACGATCCGGCCAGTTTTCTCAAAGCCTTGCAACCCCATCTGCAAGCCGGCCAACCCGTTGCGCTGATCTGCCGGACAGGCAACCGCACCGCGCGCGCCGCGCAGATCATTGCGCCTGAACTGGGTGTTCCGGTCATTGACGTGGCTGGCGGTATCTTCCGGCTGATGGGCGCTGGATATACCCCTGCCCAGCCCACGCGTGCCCAGGGCTGCACAATCTGCTAGACTGCCTGCGATGGCTTGCGCAACGCACTTGAAAAGCCTTGCCGTGATGTGTTAGCGCAAACACAAATTCATGCGAGGAGATGACGATGACCACACGTCTTGCAATCAACGGGTTTGGCCGGATCGGGCGGCTTGTGCTTCGCGCGCTGGTCGAACAGCAGCGCGATGATCTGGAGATCGTCGCCATCAACGATCTTGGCCCGGTCGAAAGCAACGCCCATCTGCTGCGCTTCGACTCGATCCATGGCAGATTCCCCACTGATGTAACCGTAGACGGCACCAGCATCGATGTCGGGCGCGGCCCCATCATGGTCACTGCAGAACGCGACCCAGCCAACCTGCCTTGGAATGACATTGACATCGTGCTGGAATGCACCGGCATTTTCACCGATGCCGACAAGGCCAAGCTGCATCTGGGGCGCGCGGGCAAGGTTCTGGTCTCGGCACCCTCAAAAGGGGCGGATAAAACCATTGTATATGGCGTGAACCATGGCACCCTGACGGCAGGCGACAGGATCGTGTCAAACGGGTCCTGCACCACCAATTGTCTGGCGCCTGTGGCAAAGGTGCTGAATGACGCAGTGGGCATTTCGCGCGGGTTTATGACCACGATCCACAGCTATACCGGCGACCAGCCCACGCTGGACACAATGCACAAAGACATGTACCGCGCCCGCGCCGCCGCCATGAGCATGATCCCCACCAGCACTGGTGCTGCCAAAGCTGTGGGGCTGGTGCTGCCGGAACTCGACGGCAAGCTGGACGGGGTCGCCATCCGCGTGCCCACGCCCAATGTCTCGGTCGTGGACCTGACATTTGAAGCCGCGCGCGATGTGACAGTGGACGAGATCAATGCCGCAATGCGCGCCGCCGCCAGTGATGGCCCGCTCAAAGGCGTGCTTGGCGTGACCGACCAGCCCAATGTGTCGATGGATTTCAACCATGATCCGCGCTCGTCCATCTTCCATCTGGACCAGACCAAAGTTCTGGAGGGGCGCATGGTGCGCGTGCTGTCATGGTACGATAATGAATGGGGCTTTTCAAACCGCATGCTGGACACGGCAGCGGCCATGGCACGCGCAAAGTAAGGCGCGCGGCGGTGAAGGTTGTAAAGGGGCCGCAGCTTCGGCTGTGGCCCATAGCGATACGGTGGCCAGTGCAGGCGCCGTTACATTAAAGCGTGCTGTTACCGCTCACATATGCGCCCACCGCAAGGCGGGCTTGCAACTCTGAATATTGTGCTGCGCTGCGGCATACCCCATCTTCGGGGGGAAGGGGCCATTCCGGCCCCACCCCAGATGGAGGTTGCCATGACAACACTTCTTGCACGTATCCAAGACCGCCTGCGCAAGCGCGCAGCCTATGTCCGTACCAAATCAGCGCTGGAAAATATGCCGCTAGAGGTGGCGATTGATCTGGACCTGTACAAGCCAGATGCCGACAAGATCGCGGCACGCGCGGTATATGGGCACTAATTTCTGCCGCCTGCCCCTTTGTTCCAGCGCGCACATGTGACGCGCGGTGTCTCAAAGGGCGGCTATGTGGCACTCTTCAGCAGTTCGCGCGGAAACAAGGCGCGTAGCGCCGCCGCGCATCGCCGGGCCGTCCCCCGGCACGGCGATTTGGCTTGGCTATGCGCAAAGCCGTGATCTTTCGCGGATTTGGCTGGCATAAAGTGCTGTAGCATAAAGTCACGCTCGCCGCGCCACGGCCCGACGCTGCGCGGGTTGATCCACTTCCCCACTGTCCGAAAAGCCCTCGAAACCGTCCATCAAGTTCTAGAGCCACAAGCCGACCACCGCCCCCTGCTTCAGCTTGCCCCGAATTTCGCCAGCAGCGCCTCGCGGATCGGGGCTGAGACAAATTTGGACACATCCCCCCCCAAACGCGCAATTTCCTTGACCAGTTTTGACGCAATCGCCTGATGGCGGGCCTCTGCCATCAGAAATACGGTTTCGATACTGTCATCCATCGCGCGGTTCATGCCAACCATCTGGAATTCGTATTCAAAATCTGTCACCGCGCGCAATCCACGGATGATGATGGACGCGCCCACATCATGCGCGCAATCGATCAGCAGATTCTCGAACGGGTGGGCGACAATATCCACCCCTGTGCTGGTGCGAAGGTCGGCCACTTCCGCCTCGATCATCGCCACACGCTCCTCCAACGTGAAGAGCGGCCCCTTGTCACGGTTTATCGCAACCCCGATCACCAGCCGGTCCACAAGCTGGGCCGCACGGGTGATAATATCACGATGCCCCAGCGTCAGCGGGTCAAAAGTCCCCGGATACAGTCCGATGCGCATAGGCATCCCCCCTCATGTCTTCCCTCGTGCGGGGACGCAACAATATTGCGCGCGGATATGCAAGCCGCTTGCCGCAAAAACCTGCGCTTAATAGCCCATGATCATGCCGGTCAGCGCGTCTTTTTCCAGTTGCAGCTCGGACAGTTTCGCCGCGACCACATCCCCGATCGAGATGAGGGCGACCATCTCGCCCTCTTGCATGACCGGCAGGTGACGAAAGCGCTTTTGGGTCATGGTTTGCAACACCAGATCGGTACTGTCATCGGGGCTGCAGCCGAAAACGCTACGCGTCATCACGTCATCCACCTTGTCGCTCAGGCAGGCCGCGCCCCGCTTGCCCAACTCGCGCACGACATCGCGCTCTGACAAGATGCCCGCAACCGATTTGCCATCGGCCGATATCACAACCGCGCCGATTCGCTTGTCGGAAAGAATTTTGCTGGCCTCGGCCAAAGAAGTACCCGGCGGGACGGTCACAACACCTTGCTGCGGTTTGTTGCGGATGATCTGACTGACAAGCATGAAACGCGCCTCCTGTTTTGTCGCTTGCGCAACCTGAACAGGCTGCGACACATTGGCCCAAGGTCCGCCAGTCAAGGCCCGTGTGTCAAGTGGAATAAAGCCTCGGCCCTGCGGGTTGGCGGCAGGGGGCGGGGGTGGTCGTGCAACAGGTGTATGTCCTGCACATGCCGCCTGCCTGCGTCAGCAGACGCTTGGCGCCAGCGCCCGACTTGCGACCGGGCAACCGCAGGTCTGCCCCGCCATGAGACCCCCCTCGATGGGGGGCGAATGGCGCCCCCACTACAGGTAGCGCTCGGCCTGTGGCCGCTCGCCACGGATCAGGCGCGCATGTTCCTGAATGGCAAACCTGTCGGTCATGCCAGATACATAATCCGCCACAATCCGGGCCAGTTCTGTGTCCCCATAGGCGGCATCCATATCGCGCCGCCACTCTGAGGGCAGCAATTCAGGCCGCGCCATGAATAACGGAAACAACTCGCGTACCATGGTTGTCACCTGCGCGCGCATTTCCACCACAGATGGCGCACGGTACATCCGGTTGAACAGGAATTGCCGGATCACCTTCAATTCCCGAAACAGCCGGTCTGAAAACCGGATGATCGTCAGATCAAGATCGCGGATATCCTGCGCATGGGTCAGATTGGCCGGCCCAAGCCGAGTCTCGGCCACCAGCAACACATCCTCGACCATCACCCCGAAGACGCGGCGCAGCGCCTCATGCCGGCGGCGCATCACATCCAGCCCCGGATACAGACGGTCCACTTCGGCAAAGGCCGGGCCAGTGATCGGCAGGTCGATCAGATCAGCCTCGGTAAACAGGCCAGAGCGCAACCCGTCATGCAGATCATGGTGGTTATAGGCAATGTCATCGGCAATCGCGGCCACCTGTGCCTCGGCGCTGGCATAACCGTTCAATTCCAGATCAAAGGCCGCGTTACATTCGACAAGCGCATAGGGCAGCGCCTCGCCCTTCAGGGGCGTGCCATCTGCGCGCGCCACAGGTCCGTTATGCTTGGCAATCCCTTCCAGCGTTTCCCATGTCAGGTTCAGCCCGTCGAAATCGGCATAATGCCGTTCCAGCAAGGTGACGATGCGCAGCGCCTGTGCATTATGGTCAAACCCGCCATAAGGGGCCATCAGATCGCATAGTGCATCTTCGCCCGTATGGCCAAAAGGCGGGTGCCCCAGATCATGCGCCAGCGCAATGGCTTCGGCCAGATCGGTATTCAGCCCCAACGCCCCTGCAAGCGTGCGCGCGACCTGCGCCACCTCAATGGAATGGGTCAGCCGCGTGCGATAGTAATCGCCCTCATGCTCGATAAACACCTGTGTTTTGTGCTTGAGCCTGCGAAAGGCGCTGGAATGGATAATCCGGTCGCGGTCCCGCTGGAAAGGCGAGCGGAAGGTGCTCATCGCCTCCGGGTGCAGACGCCCGCGCGAATCTTCGGGCCGTGTCGCATAGGGTTTGAGCATTTCATCTCCAGCCATCTTGCCGAACGCTATCGGTTTGCTTATATCAGAGCAAAGTAATCGGAAATAAAGACAGGACCCCAATGTCCCTGACCCTACCCCCCCGCGTAAGCGACCGCGCCTTTGCCCGTCTGGCCGAGATTGCCGAAGATACCGGAGAGGTCAAGGCCTTGCGCGTTGCCGTCGATGGCGGCGGCTGCTCTGGCTTTCAATATGATATCCGGTTTGACGCGCCCAATGCAGATGATCTGGTGTTGGAAAAAGACGGTCATAAAGTGCTGATCGATCCCGTCTCGCTGCCCTTTCTGGAAAACGCAGTTGTCGATTTCACCGAAGAGTTGATCGGCTCGCGCTTCATCATTGACAACCCGAATGCGTCATCAAGCTGTGGGTGTGGCATCAGCTTCTCGATGTAACCTGCCTGAAAATCGGACATAACGGAAAGTTTGACCACGCAGGCATAGCCCACAGGTTGACCTTGGGGCAGGACTGGCCCACATCTGGCGCAAGCTGGGATGGGAGGGCCAAGTTTGAAACCCGAAGCAATTACGTCAAGCTACCGCCGTTGGGCACCGATTTATGACCTTACCTTTGGTCGCATCACCAATACCGGACGCCGCCATGCAACCAAAGTGGCCAATACAATTGGTGGCCGCGTGCTGGAAGTCGGCGTGGGAACGGGGCTTGCACTGCCCTTCTACAACCCGTCCCTTGACGTGACCGGGATCGATTTCTCCGACGATATGTTGACCCGCGCGCGCGCCAAGGTCGCAGAAGAGAAACTGACCCATGTGCGCGACCTGCGCCAGATGGACGCGCGCAAGCTGGATTTCCCCGATGCCAGTTTTGACACAGTCGTGGCGATGCATCTGATCTCGGTTGTCCCCGACCCCGAACAGGTCATGGCCGAGATGGCGCGCGTGTGCAAACCCGGCGGGCAAATACTGCTGGTCAATCATTTTGCCCGCGATGAAGGCTGGCTGGCATGGCTGGAACGCAAATTCGCCCCCTTCGCCGACTGGATGGGCTGGCATTCAAATTTCCCCAAAGATCGTGTGCTGGGCGTGTCTGACTTGCTGCTTGTCGAAGACACACCATTGACCAGTTTGGGGGTGTTTACCTTTTTGCGGATGGAAAAGGCCGCGTAAGGGCGCGTGGCCTGCCTTGACAGCATTGGCACAAACTGGCCGCTAAATTCGTGTTTTGGCATATATTCCGGCACCAAGGACCGGATTGCCAGAACACTGTGCCAATGCGGGGGGTTGCCCCCTTGCGATTGCTGACCTAAACCAAACGCGCAACAGCAAGAGCAAGTCCGCATGACAGACACAAGTGCAGCGCAGCAAGACCGCGCGAAATCCAGAAATATGGGCGCGCTGCAAGGGCTATGGCCCTTCATTCGCCCCTATAGGTTGTTGCTGGCTGTGGCCATGCTGGCGCTTGTCGCCACTGCGGCCATCACGCTGACCCTGCCCTTGGCCGTGCGCCGCGTTGTGGACGGGTTCGAAGCCCGCGAAATGGCGCTGCTGAACCAGTATTTTGCGGGCGCCTTCGGGCTGGCGGGGTTGCTGGCACTGGGCACAGGCTTGCGCTATTATTTCGTCACCCGTCTGGGCGAACGGATCGTGGCCGATATTCGCAAGGCGCTGTTTGCCCGCGTTATCGACCGCAGCCCTGCGTTTTATGAACGGATCATGACGGGCGAGGTGCTCTCGCGCCTGACGACAGATACCACGCTTATTCAATCGGTCATCGGGTCTTCCGTGTCGATCGCGCTGCGCAATGCGCTGATGCTGATGGGCGGTCTGATCCTGCTGGGGCTGACCTCGGGCAAACTGATGGGCTTTGTGCTGCTGATGGTGCCGGTCATCATCGTGCCGATTGTGGTGATGGGGCGCAAGCTGCGCAAACTCTCGCGCGAGAATCAGGACTGGATCGCGGCCAGTTCGGGCAATGCCTCGGAGGCGCTCAGCGCGGTTCAGACAGTGCAGGCCAACACGCATGAGGCCGCCAGTCGCGCAGCCTTTGACCGCGTGACAGAAACCAGCTTCGATGTGGCGCGCAGGCGTATCTTTACCCGTGCACTGTTGACCGTCATTGTCATATCGCTGGTATTCACCGGCATTCTGGGCACGCTCTGGGTCGGCGCGCGCGATGTGGCAGCCGGCGTCATGACACCGGGCGAACTGGCGCAATTCGTGATCTATGCGGTTATCGTTGCGGGTTCGGTGGGCGCGCTGTCGGAAATCTGGTCGGAGTTGCAGCGCGCCGCTGGCGCGACCGAGCGGCTGATCGAGTTGTTGACCGCAGAAGATGCTGTGCAAGACCCCCCAGCCCC
Source organism: Roseinatronobacter thiooxidans (assembly GCF_001870675.1). Lineage (GTDB taxonomy): Bacteria > Pseudomonadota > Alphaproteobacteria > Rhodobacterales > Rhodobacteraceae > Roseinatronobacter > Roseinatronobacter thiooxidans. The sequence goes on from NZ_MEHT01000009.1 coordinate 267,992, forward strand.
CAAACCCCTGCCCAAGCCCACACGCGGCGCGGTGCAATTCGATGCGGTCAGTTTTCAATACCCGACCCGCCCAGGCCAGCAAGCCTTGGAAAATGTCAGTCTAAGCGTGTCACCGGGCGAAACCGTGGCCCTTGTCGGCCCCTCGGGCGCGGGCAAGACCACGATTTTGCAATTGCTGATGCGCTATTATGACCCAAAATCAGGGTATATCCGCATTGATGGCATGGACCTGCGCGACATGGCGCGCAGCGATTTCCGCCGCGCGATTGCGCTGGTGCCGCAAGACCCTGTCATCTTTGCCGCCTCTGCGATGGACAATATCCGCTTTGGCCGCCCCGATGCGTCTGACAGCGAAGTTCTTGCTGCCGCCCGCGCCGCACATGCCGATACCTTTCTGGGGCGCCTGCCCAATGGCTATGACACGGAACTGGGCGAACGCGGCGTCATGCTGTCTGGCGGGCAGAAACAGCGCGTGGCGATTGCGCGCGCGATCCTGCGCGATGCGCCGATCCTGCTGCTGGATGAAGCGACCAGCGCGCTGGACGCTGAATCCGAGGCCGCTGTCCAGCGCGCGGTTGATCATCTGTCGAAAGGGCGCACCACCATCGCCATCGCGCATCGTCTGGCAACTGTGAAACAGGCCGACCGCATTGTGGTGTTTGATGAGGGGCGCATTGTCGCCACCGGCACGCATGACGAATTGGTGGCGCAGGGGGGCTTGTATGCGCGCCTTGCACGCCTGCAATTCACTGCCGAGCGCGTGGCCTGAGGCTGGCATGCACGCGCAGACAGAGGTTGCAGTTATCGGGGGCGGCATTGTCGGCCTGTGCTGCGCGCTTGTCCTGCGCGATCAAGGCCATGAGGTCACGCTGATTGCCCCGCAAGATGACGAGAGCGGCGCATCCTACGGCAATGCCGGTGTGATTGCCGATTACGCGGTCATGCCTGTTGGCACGCCAGATGTGCTGCGCAATCTGCCTGCGCTGTTGTTCAACCGCGACAGCCCGCTGGCCATCCGCCCCAGTGCCGCCCTGACCCTTGCGCCGTGGCTGGCCCGCTTTGCCCGCGAATGCCTGCCCCGCCGCGCCCAAGCCAATGCAAGCGCGATTGCCGCGCTGCTTGCCCCCACCGCCCAAGCGTGGCGCGATATGGCCGCGCAGATCGGGGGCAGTCGGTTGCTCAAACCCCTCGGTTCGCTATATCTTTTCGAGACAGAGGCAGAGCGCCGCGCCGCCGATTTCCGCCCCTACCGCGCCCTCGGGGTCGCGGTAGAGCAGATCACCCGCGATGAGTTGGGCCAGCTACAGCCCGGCCTGCCTGCGCATATTGGTGCAGGCGCCGCGTTTTTCCCCCGCACAGTCACGCTGGATGACCCCACTGCCATGCTGCGTCTGTTGCGCGACAGTGTCGATGCGGCAGGGGTGCAGCGCATAGAGGGGCATGTAAGCGGGTTGCAGCGCGACGCAGGCCGCGTGCGGCTGACGGGGCGCGGGTTGAACCTGTCTGCCCGCAAGGTGGTTCTGGCAGCGGGCGCATGGTCAAAGCAACTCGCCGCCATGGCGGGCAATCGCGTGCCGCTGGACACCGAACGCGGCTATCATCTGGAATATGACTGCCCCACCCCGCGCCTGATCCGCCAGATGACGCCTGTGTCGCGCGGGTTTTATTTCTGCCCCATGGCGGGGCGGTTGCGCGTGGCGGGCACGGTAGAATTGGGCGGGCTGACAGCGCCCCCTTCTCCCCATCGCTGGGCGGTCTTGGAACGGGGCGCGCGCGCCATTCTGCCCGACCTGCCCGAACCTGACCGGCGCTGGATGGGCTTTCGCCCCTCGCTGCCGGATTCGCGCCCTGTCATTGGCCCTTCAAGCGCAGGCGCGGATGTGATCCATGCCTATGGCCATGGCCATTTGGGCCTGACGCTTGCCCCCATCACAGCGCGCCTTGTGGCCGATCTGGTGGGCGGGCGCGCGCCTGCGCTGGATATCGCGCCTTACCGCCCCGACCGGTTCTGAAGCACAGTCCCTGCAATCGTGGTGGCCAGAAAGATCAGGGCCGCAAACACCACGATTGACGGGCCAGAGGGGGTGTCCTGCATCAGCGACAGTTGCAACCCGCCCCAGACCGACAGCCCGCCAATGACAATCGCCCCCAAGGCCATGCTTTCGGGCGAGCGGGCGAAATTGCGCGCCGCCGCTGCCGGAATGATCAACAGCGCCGCGATCAGCAGCGCGCCTACGATCTTCAGCGCGACCGCCACCACCACGGCCAGCGCGATTGTCAGAACCAGCCGCTCATGCCCCGGATTGATGCCGGATGCATGGGCCAGATCCTCGTTCAACGTGGCCGTCAGCAATGCCGACCAGCGCCACAGAATCAAGCCCAGCACCAGCACCGACCCCGCCGCGATAACAGCCAGATCAAAGCGCGACACCGCCAGAATGTCGCCAAACAGATAGGCCGACAGGTCCACCCGCACCGCAGGCAGGAACGACACCGCCACCAAGCCAAAGGCCAGCGCCGAATGCGCCAGCACGCCCAAGGTCGTGTCCATCGCCCAGCCCCGCCCCGCCAGCACCGAGACGATCATCGCCATAACCAGCGCCACAACCATCGTGCCCACAAATATGCTGATCTGGAACCCCAGCGCCAAAGCGACACCCAAAATCGCAGCATGCGCGGTTGCATCGCCAAAATAGGCCATGCGCCGCCAGACCACGAAACACCCCAATGGCCCTGTGGCCATCGCCACCGCCAGCCCAGCAAGTGTTGCGCGAAGCATGAAATCATCCAGCATGATGCGCGTGGTCCTTTTCGTGGTCATGGTCGTGGTCATGGTCGTGGTCATGCGTATGGTCGTGGTCATGGCTGTGCTGATACAGCGCCAGCGCCCCGCCCGTTCCCAGACCAAACAGCGCGCGGTATTCGGGGGCTGCGCGCACGACATGGGGTGCCCCTTCGCAACAGACATGCCCGTTGATGCAGATCACCCTGTCCGAGGCTGACATCACCACATGCAAATCATGGCTGACCGACAGAACCGCACAGCCAAGCTCGCGGCGGACTTCGTCTATCAGGCGGTAGAAACTGGCCACGCCGGGCTGGTCCAGCCCTGCAGTCGGTTCATCCAGCATCAGAATATCGGGCTTGACCAGCAATGCGCGCGCCAACAGCACGCGCTGGAACTGCCCGCCCGACAGCGTGGCCATGTTCTGGCGCGCCACATCGGGCACGCCCACACGCGCCAGCACCTGCGCAATCTCAGCCGCGCTACGCCGCTTTGGCAGCGACAAAAACCGCGCGACAGGCAAAGGCAGGCCGGGGTCGATATGCAGGCGTTGCGGCACATACCCCACAGTGACGCCCTGCGCGCGTGTGATCCGCCCGCGCGAGGGCTGCACAACCCCCAACAGTGCGCGCAAAAATGTCGTTTTGCCAGACCCGTTGGGGCCGACAATGGTGACAATCTCGCCGCGTTCCATCTGAAAGTTGATGTCGAACAACACCTTGCGCCCGCCATAGCTGACGCCCAGCCCTGCCGCTGTAATCAGGCTCACGCTTGGGCCCCCTGACAGGCGCGGCACAGGCCCACTGCCTCGATCGTGGCACGGTCAAGTGCAAAGCCCACCGCATCGGCAGCGGCATTCAGCGCAGCATTCACCCCCCCGGCCGCAGCTTCGGTCACACTGTCACACGCCTCGCAGATCAGAAAGGCGGCGCGGTGGTCCTCTGCGGGATGGGCGCAGGCGGTGAAGGCGTTTAGCCGCCTGATTCGATGCGCCATTCCGTTTTCGACTAGAAAGTTCAACGCACGATAGGCGACAGGGGGCTGGGTGCCAAACCCCTCAACCGCCAGCCGCTCCAACACGTCATACGCGCCCAAAGCGCCATGCGCCTGTAGCAAAATCTCTAACGTCCGGCGCCGCACGGGCGTCAGGCGGACATTGCGATCTTTGGCGCGCGCCTCGGCCAGATCCAGAATCGCTTGCGCATTTTCTGTGCCACTATGGCTTGAACAGCAAAAACCGCCCCGCCCCGCATGCTCTGTCATCATCGCCGCCTTGACTGTTATGATATAACGTTAGATAGGTGTTGAGACTTTATAACACAAGGAGGATGGGATGCGCTACTCACTCGCGCTTGCTTGCGCCATGATGGCCACACCGATTGCCGCAAAAGATTTGAATGTGGTCACGGATTTCGCGGTCACACATTCGCTTGTCTCGATGGTTATGGGCGATGTCGGCCAGCCCGACCTGCTGCTTGACCGTGGCGGCGACCCGCATTCGTTCCAGTTGCGCCCCTCTCAGGCGCGCGCGCTTGCGGATGCGAACCTGATCTTCTGGGTCGGGGAAGACCTGACCCCATGGATGGCCCGCGCCTTGTCCGGGATCGAGGCGCAGGGTGAGGTTGTGACCCTTCTCAAGGCAGAAGGTTTGCACCTGCAAGGCTTCGCAGCAGGCCACGGGCATGACGATCATGGGCACAGCGACCACGGGCATGATGACCACGGCCACGACGATCATGGCCATGCGCATGATGACCACGGGCATGATCACGACGACCATAGCCATGCGCATGATGATCACGGGCATGATCACGACGACCATAGCCATGCGCATGATGATCACGGGCATGATGATCATGGGCACAGCGACCACGGGCATGATGATCATGGACACGATGACCATGCACACGGCGACCAAGGGCATGATGATCATGGACACGATGACCACGCCCACAGCGACCACGGGCATGATGACCACGCCCACAGCGACCACGGGCATGATGACCATGCACACGGCGACCACGGGCATGATGACCATGCGCATGATGACCATGGCCATTCGCACGATGGCAATGACCCGCATGCCTGGATGAACACCGGCAATGTGGAAATCTGGCTTGATCTGATTGCGGATGAGCTGGCCGAGAATGACCCCGACAATGCCGCCACCTACCGCGCCAATGCCGAAGCTGCGCGCGCCCAGATTGCAGAGCTTTCAACTGAGATTGCCGAGATTCTGGCCCCTGTTGGGGATGCGCCGCTGGTCATGTTCCACGATGCCTATGGCTATCTTGTACACCAGTTCGGGGTTAATGTGGCAGGGACAATCGCCTTGGGCGATGCCGCAGCGCCCGGTGCGCAACGTCTGGCAGAACTGCGCGCAGAATTGCAAGCCGATGGCGCTGTCTGCATCTTCCCAGAGGTCAATCACAGCTCGCGCTATATCGACACGGTGGTTGAAGGCACAGGCGTGCGTGTGGGTGCGGAACTGGACCCCGCAGGCGTGACGCTGGAACCCGGCGCGGCGCTGTATCCTGCGCTGATGCGCAACATGGCGCAGGCGATTGCCGATTGCGTAGCAGGATAAGCGGCGCAAAATACTGGACGTCATGGCCCGCAAGGGTTAGGTCTGGCCCATGGAAATCAAGGGCCAGACCATGACCGAACTCCCCCCCCTCACCCTCTATCTGGCAGCGCCGCGCGGGTTTTGCGCAGGCGTGGACCGTGCGATCAAGATTGTCGAGTTGGCGCTCGAGAAATGGGGCGCGCCGGTCTATGTCCGCCACGAGATTGTGCATAACAAATATGTCGTCGACGGGCTACGCGCAAAAGGTGCGGTGTTTGTTGAAGAACTCGACGATTGCCCGCTGGACCGCCCGGTGATTTTTTCCGCGCATGGCGTGCCGAAATCCGTGCCTGCCGCCGCACAAGCCCGCGAAATGCTATATGTCGATGCCACCTGCCCGCTGGTCAGCAAAGTGCATATCGAGGCAGAGCGCCACCACGCCAATGGGCTGCAAATGGTCATGATCGGGCATGAGGGCCACCCCGAAACCATTGGCACCATGGGGCAACTGCCCGATGGCGAAGTGCTGCTGGTCGAGACGCCCGAAGACGTGGCGAAACTGGATGTGCGCGACCCTGAAAAGCTGGCCTTCATCACCCAGACCACGCTATCGGTCGATGACACCGCAGGGATTGTCGCCGCGCTGAAAGCGCGCTTTCCCGCCATCATTGGCCCGCATAAGGAAGATATCTGCTACGCCACCACCAACCGGCAAGAAGCGGTCAAGGCCATCGCGCCCAAGATTGATGCGCTCTTGGTGATCGGTGCGCCCAATTCCTCGAACTCGCAGCGGCTGGTTGAAGTGGGGCGCGCCAAGGGCTGCGCCTATTCCCAACTTGTCCAGCGTGCCACCGAAATTGACTGGCGCGCGCTGGCGGGGATTACATCGGTGGGCATCACAGCCGGTGCCTCTGCCCCTGAAGAGTTGGTAAACGAGGTGATCGACGCGTTTCGCGCCCGCTATGCCGTGACAGTTGAACTGGTCGAGACTGCGAAAGAGCGCGTTGAATTCAAGGTGCCGCGCGTGTTGCGCGAAACCGCATGATCCCGCGTTCTGCGCTGGTTCTGGGCCTGTCTGGGCTGCTGCCGTTTTTCTGGGGCGTGGCCACGCTGCTGTCGCCCGCCCTGGCGCAACTCACGCTGGATGTGATTGGCCCGCGCTTCATCGGCCCATATGTGCTGATCGCGTATGGCGTGGTGATCCTGTGTTTCATGTCCGGCGTGCTGTGGGGTTTCGCCGCGCGCGGGGCAGAGATGGCATGGACAGGCTACGCGCTATCTGTCGGGCCAGCGCTTTGGGCATTTTTCTTTGTGGGCGGGGGCGCGACACAGGCACTGACCGCCTTGATCACCGGCTTTGTCGTGCTGCTGGTGATTGATCTGCAATTCAGCCGCTGGGGCCTGACCCCGCGCTGGTGGATGCAGCTTCGCCTGATTCTGACAAGCGGGGTCGTGCTGTGTCTGGCGGCGGGTCTCTGGCTGGGATAAAGCTGGTCCAAAGACGCCATTCAGCCAAGAAAGCCCTAGTATGAAGCTTTATTCCATGCCCTCCTCTGGGAACAGCTACAAGGTTCGGCTGCTGCTGGCCTTGCTGGATCAGCCAGTACAGACAATCGATGTTGAATACGGGTCAGACACCCTGACACAGGCCAAGGCCGAAACCCGCCTGCCCTTTGGCAAGGCGCCTGTGCTGGAATTGGACGATGGCACGCTTTTACCCGAATCAAACGCGATTCTGGTCTGGCTGGGCCAAGGCACGCGCTTTGTGCCCAAGGATGCGCTGCAACAGGCGCAGATGCTGTCCTGGATGTTCTGGGAACAAAACCAGCATGAAGGGGTGATCGCTGTGCGCGCCGCCCTGCTGAACTACCCCCACCGCAAGGCACAGGCCACGCCAGAGCGGCTGGCGGAGCTGTTGACCAGCGGCAATGGCCTGTTGCAGATCATGGACGATCACTTGCGCATGCGCGACTGGCTGGTGGGTGACGACGCAAGCCTCGCCGATCTTTGCCTTTATGCCTATACGCATACGGCAGAGGCACGCGGCGGTTTCGATCTTGCGCCCTTTCCGGCGCTACGCGACTGGCTGGACCGTGTGGCGGCCCTGCCCGGCTATGTGGCGCTGTGATGCCTGATCTTGTCGCCTATACCGATGGGGCCTGTTCGGGCAACCCCGGCCCCGGTGGCTGGGGCGTGTTGATGCGCGCCATGCGCGGCGCGGAGATCCTGAAGGAGCGCGAATTGTCAGGCGGAGAGGCCGAGACGACGAATAACCGCATGGAACTGATGGCCGCCATTTCAGCGCTGGAAGTGTTGGAGCGGCCAAGCGAGATAACCATCGTTACCGACAGCGCCTATGTGAAAAACGGGGTAACCGGCTGGATTCACGGCTGGAAGCGCAATGGCTGGCGCACCGCGAACAAAAAACCCGTCAAGAATGTCGAACTGTGGCAGCGGCTGGACGAAGCACAGGCGCGCCACAAGGTTGTCTGGGAATGGGTCAAGGGCCATGCGGGCCACCCGGAGAATGAGCGCGCAGATGAACTGGCGCGCGCAGGGATGGCCCCGTATAAGCCTGCGAAAAACACATCATGACCTTGCTGCAAGGGCTTGATTACGCGGCGGTTTTCATCTTCGGGCTGACAGGCGCGCTGGCCGCCAGCCGCGCGCAGCTGGATATTGTGGGCTTCGTGTTTCTGGCCTGCCTGACAGCGGTGGGCGGCGGCACATTGCGCGATGTAATCCTGAACCGCGATGCGGTGTTCTGGGTGGCTGATCCGGGCGTAATTCTGTCGGCCTGCGTTGCGGCAATTCTGGTTTTCTTCACAGCGCATCTGGTGGAATCGCGCCTGCGCACGCTGGAATGGCTGGATGCGCTGGCTTTGGCAGTGGCGGTGCCTGCGGGTGTGGGGGTCGCGCTTGGTATGGGGCAGGATTGGCCAGTGGTGCTGATTATGGGGGTTGTAACAGGCACATTTGGCGGGCTGATGCGCGACGTGGTTTGCAACGAAGTGCCCTTGGTTCTGAAAAAGGGTGAACTCTATGCCACAGCGGCGCTATCAGGCGCGCTGGCGGCCGTGGTGGTTACACTCTTGGTCGATTCCGCCCTTGTGGCGCTTCTGACCTGCGGGGTGACCACTTTCGCCTTGCGCGCGGGGTCCATGCTGTTTGGCTGGTGCCTGCCTGTGTATAAAAGCCGCCCGCCAAAGGCGTGAGCAGCTTGTCGCTATACACGTCCCGAGCTGCGCGACAAAAGATGCGACAATGCAGCCGATGCACCCATCAACACCAAACCACCAAGGATAAGCCATGCCGAAACCAAGCCAATAACAGCGCCGTCAAACGCAAACGACATCGCGGCGCCTGTGGCCAACATGCCCCACGGAACGACAGTGCCGAAGATGAAGCACATAAAACAAACAACTTTCAACTTATCGTCTTTCATTGCTCATCATCCTTCCCGTGGACACAAAAATACTCCATCCCCCAAAAACCCGCAATGAAAAATGAAGCGATCAACCAGAAGGCCCCAGGCCCGAACAGATATTGTACAAGGTTATCAACAGCTTGCGCTGTCAGCAAAAATGCCGATCCGGCGCAGCCCGCAGCCTTGACGATACAAAAACTTACATTCACAGGATACTTATCAGACATTCATCACTAAGCTGTTAATAGAAAATAAAAAATCAACGCCGCCCCTGATATTGCTTCCAAAGCCAAGGCAGCACCAGCGACCCCAATAGGGCCAGAACAAAAACGCCCACCCAACTGGCAGAAGTCAGCAGGAACCTGAACCCGAGCCCGCCCACGACCGCGCCCAGCACGCCAATGATCATGGCTGTGGGCAGATCGGTATTCATGCGCATCAGCCGCGTGGCCAACACCCCTGCCAGCGCGCCCATGACCACCAGCAAGACAACGGGCATGGCCTAGCCCCCCGCCTGTGCAGCAATCTCGGCGCGCGACATCCGCCCGCGTTCTGTCGCGGATTTCAACTGGCCACAGGCAGCCATAATGTCTTCGCCGCGCGGGGTGCGGATGGGGCTGGCATAGCCTGCTTTGTGAACAATATCCGAAAATGCCTCGATCCGCGCCCAGTCTGACCGCTGATAGGGCGCGCCGGGCCATTCGTTGAACGGGATAAGGTTGATCTTGGCAGGAATGCCCGCAATCAGCTTGACCAGCCTGCGCGCATCGGCATCACTATCATTCACATCCTTCAGCATGACATATTCAAAGGTAATCCGCTCGGAATTCGACAGGCGCGGATAATCACGAAGAACATCCAGCAATGTCTTGATATTCCAGCGTTTGTTGATGGGAACCAGTTTGTCGCGCACCTCATCTGTAGTGGCGTGAAAGCTGATGGCCAGAAGGCAGCCAATCTCGCTTGCCGTGCGCGCAATTTCGGGCACCACCCCAGAGGTGGACAGCGTGATCCGGCGGCGGGAAATCGACAGCCCCTCGTTATCCATCACCACTTTCATGCCGTCGCGCACATTGTCGAAATTATACAGCGGCTCGCCCATGCCCATCAGCACGACATTGCTGACAAGGCGGGTTTCATCCTTGGGCGCGCCGGGAATGGGCCATTCCCCCAGATCATCGCGCGCGACCAGAACCTGCCCCACAATTTCTGCCGCAGTCAGGTTGCGCACCAGTTTCTGCGTGCCTGTGTGACAGAATGAACAGGTTAGCGTGCAGCCAACTTGTGAAGAAATACAAAGGGTTCCACGGCTTTCTTCGGGTATGTAAACCGCCTCGACCTCATGCCCGCCTGCAATGCGCAGCAGGTATTTCCGCGTGCCATCCTCGGAAATCTGGCGGGTTACAATCTCGGGGCGGGAAATCTCGAACTGCTCGGCCAGTTGCGCACGGTAGCCTTTGGCAAGATTGGTCATCACCTCGAAATCCTGCGCGCCCCAATGGTAGATCCATTGCCAGATCTGGCCCACCCGCATTTTCGCCTGCTTCTCTGGTGTGCCCATCGCCACCAGCGCATCTGCCATCTGCGCACGCGTCAGGCCGACAAGATTGCGCTTGCCCCCCTCTGCCAGCTTGCGTGGCAGGGTCAGAACATCCTGTGTGATCGGAGCATCTAAGCGCATTGCGGCCTCTTTTCGATATACCTATCTTTGGCATATAACAAAGCCGCCCGAGGTTTACAGCCCGGGCGGCATGAATTTCTGCGAATGCGCCGATTACTCAGCGCATTGACGCGCGGCTTCTTGCGATGCAGCCGTAAACCCGAACAGCGAGAACGTGTCGCGCGTATTGGTCCCGCGAGAGGAGCGCGCCGTCAAAGCGGCATCCGCGCCAGCCCGCATTGCAGCAAAGATACGCTGGTCTTCCTCGGGAGAGCCTGCCCATGCCCACTCTCCATCCACGAAAAGCTGAAACTCGTCAGTGCCAATTGTCAGACCAACCGTCGAATCGCCTGCAAACGGGTAACCGCCGGTAAAAGAGATTTCGGGCGTGCTGCGTCCGGGCCGATAGGTTGCGAAAAGCAAAATATTCCCCCGGCGCACCTGAACAGGCTGGCCGCCCCGCGTGTTGACGGTTTCGCGCGGCGCTGAAACTGTCCAGCATTCCTTGGGGCTTTCTTCTACGAAAACACTCCAATCTGTTTCGGCTGCGACGCGGTTGCTGGATTCCTGTGCCTGCGCGGTTGCGGCAAACCCTGCCCCGTAAACACCTGCGACCAGCGCGAGTATCGATCCGAATTGCCTCAGTGACACCATGTGCTGTCATGCCTCCAATTGACCCGGCCCCGGTTTTGCGCCACGCATACCACAAACTCAGCATGGCGATTGGGCCTTCTACCTTCGTGTCTTATCGTCAACACTGCAGAAATTCAAAGCCCTCTTGGCAAGAAATCGCGCAGGCGTGAGCAACTGTGCATTGGAAGAGATGAAAATGAGCAACAAAATGCCGAATACCCCCAGTGTCGATACCGGATCGGTGCCACTGATAGAGTTATGGCGCGGCGATATTCTGGAAAGCCTGCATCGCGGCCATGCTGTTGTCATGCGCGACACTGGCGAGGTTGTCGAAGCCTGGGGGCGCGCGGATGCTGTCATCTACCCCCGATCCAGCTGCAAGATGGTGCAGGCGCTGCCCTTGCTGGAAACAGGCGCGGGGCGGGATTTAACGCCCGAGCATCTGGCGCTGGCCTGCGCCTCGCATCAGGGTGCCGCGATCCATGTCACCCGTGTGGCCAACTGGCTGCATGATCTGGGCCTGAGTGAAAGCGATTTGCGCTGTGGCTGTCAGGCAGCCGAAGACCTTGCCGAGCGTGACCGATTGATCAAGGCAGGCGAGACAGCGTGCCAGTTGCACAACAACTGCTCTGGCAAGCATGCAGGCTTTCTGACACTGAACCGCCATCTGCGCGGTGATGCGGAATATACCTTGCCGGACCACCCCGTTCAGACAGAAATTAGGTCAGCATTCGAAGAGGTTACAGGCCTACCTTCGCCCGGCTTCGGAATTGACGGCTGCTCTGCGCCCAATTTCGCAACCCAACTGTCTGGGCTGGCTTTTGCGATGGCACAATTTGCCGCCGCGACGGAAGGGGGCGACACCCGCGCGCGCGCTATGGTCGCCCTAAGGGACGCGATGATCCTGCACCCCGACCTTGTTGCGGGCGAGACGCGCGCCTGCACCGACCTGATGCGCGCCATGGAAGGGCGCGCCGCGGTCAAGACAGGCGCGGAAGCGGTTTTCGTGGCGATCCTGCCGCAGCAGCGTCTGGGCATCGCGCTCAAGATCGTTGATGGCGGCGTCCGCGCCGCAGAGGCCGCGATCACGGCCCTGCTGATCCGCCACAGGGCGTTAGAGGCCGCGCATCCGGTGGTGCAACGCTATCTGGGGCCGCTCCTAAGCCGGCGTGGCCTGCATGCCGGACATGTCTGCACTGCCCCCGGTTTTGCATGATGCAACAGCATGGGCAGAAATTGCGCTGCGTCGCAGCATAGCGGGTTTCACAAGAGATAAGCTTGGTTTATGCAGGATTACACAGAAGGAAGGAAAGCTGCCATGTTCAAATTTCTGTTTGGAAACAAAGCCACCGCGCCGCAAATCGCGCGCGAAACACAGCGCCAGACTGTCGAGCGCGCGCAAAAAGAGTTGAATGAAATCCTCGCGGCGCTGACGCCAAAAGCACGGATCACGATCTACCCCGAAGAGGGCACGCTGACGATCGATCTGCCAGAACAGATGCCGGATGAGGCAAAAGCCCTACCAGCACCGACCACCGAAACTGTAAACTAAATTTACATTATTAAATATATGCTTATGCGCCAAACTTAATGCGATAAAAAACGCCCGCAACTGCTGTTGCGGGCGTTTTTCTGTGGTTTTGTGTCGTGATTAACGCTTCGAGAACTGGAAGCTGCGGCGCGCTTTCGCTTTGCCGTATTTCTTGCGTTCCACCACGCGGCTGTCGCGCGTCAGGAAGCCGGCAGCTTTCAAAGAGCCGCGCAATGCAGGGTCGAACAGTTGCAGCGCTTTCGAGATGCCGTGCTTGACCGCACCCGCCTGCCCCGACAAACCACCGCCCTTGACGGTTGCCTGAACATCGAACTGGTCAACAACGCCTGCGACCTGAAATGGCTGGCGCAGAATCATTTGCAGCACCGGACGGGCAAAATAGACGCCCATTTCCTTGCCATTCACAGTGACCTTGCCCGAACCGGGCTTGATCCAGACGCGGGCGACCGCATCCTTGCGCTTGCCTGTGGCATAGGCGCGGCCCAGATCGTCGCGCACGGATTCGCGTACAGGGGCTTCGTCTGCAACCGGCGTAACCGCGGATTTCAGATCGTCGAGGGTTTTGAGATCTTCAGCCATGATCATGCACTCCGCGTGTTTTTCTTGTTCATCGCGCGCACATCCAGCACTTCGGGCTGCTGTGCCTCATGCGGATGCTCGGTGCCGGCATAGACGCGCAGATGCGTCATTTGCTGGCGCGTCAACGGACCACCGGGCAGCATGCGCTTGACAGCTTGCATGACAACGCGCTCTGGAAAGCGGCCTTCAAGAATCTGGCCAGTTGTGCGCGACTTGATCCCACCGGGATAGCCGGTGTGCCAGTAGTTGGGCTTGTTGCGCTTGTTGCCTGTCAACTGCACCTTGTCGGCATTGATGACAATAACATTGTCGCCCATGTCCATATGCGGGGTGAAGGTGGCTTTATGCTTGCCGCGCAGGCGCATGGCGATGATCGAGGCGAGACGGCCCAGCACGATGCCTTCGGCATCGATGATGATCCATTTCTTCTCGATCTCTCCGGCTTTGAGAGAATAGGTTTTCATGACGAGACCCTTGAGAATGGGAAAAAGAACCGCATGACGCTTTCATGCGGGATGCCCGCTTTCTATAGACTTGGCCCATAAGGTCAAGCTGGAATATCCTGAAATACACCCATCTATTCAATGGGTTAAAAAATAGGTATTATATTACCCCAAAAGTTTGAAGCATTTCACGCTTACCGCAGGCGCGGTGGGCGCGACGGGTCCATGCCCGGCGCGGCTGTGGGCTCTGGCGCGGCGGCTGGCTGCGGCAGGTCAAAACGCAGCCCCACGCGCGCGCAATCGGCCGCGCGCGCATCGTCAGATGTCAGGAATGTCACGTCCAGCATCCCTGCCTCTATCCCGGAGAAGCTCAACGCGCCTTGCACAGCGCGCGCAAGCGTGGCCTCGGCCCCCTGTGCCACGTCAATGATGGCCAGCATATGCCCGCGCGTGCCATTCTCGTATTCCGCCCCCGTCAGATAGGCCATGCGGGCCAACCCTTCCATGCGCGCAAGGCGCTGGTCCAGCGCCATCAGCAGCTTTTCGGGCAGCCCTTTGGGCGGGTGCAGCACCGTGACGCGCGATTGCAATTCCTGCGGGCGTTCCAGCAGCATCTGTGCCAGCCAGTCAATAATCTCTGGCGGCAGCAATCTGGACGACGGCGCCACACCCAAGTTCAACCCAAGCCCAAGCCCCTGCCCTGTCAGCATTTCAACCAGCACACGCCCCGACAGCGCCGCATAGGGGGCTGGCAGGCCCGTAAATTCGGTCAGGCGCGATTCCGTATCGAAGGCCAGCACGATTGGCCCATCTTCCAGATCAAACACTTTGGGCAAGATAGCCTCGCCTTCGGCCTCGCGTTCCAGCAGCAGGAAAATTTCAGCCTCGACCAGTCGCGCATAGTAATGCAGGCGCAACGCGCCATCGTCGGGCGCGGCCTCTGCTTCGGTCCATGCAAGATCAATCAGGGTTTCGGTCATGTTGCGCCCTTTCCGGTATGATGCAGGAGCTAAAGCGCCCATCACCGCTTGGCAAGACCACAAGCCGCAATGGCTTGTCAGGGCTTCGGGCTATATGACCGGCAAGTTCGAGACCGAGGCGCGCAGCACGCAACATACGCCCACCAAGCGCCAGCGGCCCCAAAGGACAGTTTTCGCATGTGAAACGGCAAACTGTGACAATAAGGCAGGTTTCGCCAAAAATGCCACCCATACAAGAACAGTTTTCCAAGCGGCTATCCAACAGGGTGATCCCTTCCCAAACGGCAGCACAAGGCGGAATATCTGCCGCGCCCTGTGACCCTACTACAGAATAGTGCCGCTTGCCACGCGACCGCGCCCTGCCTAAGTGGCTTTCAACACGCACACTTCGACCGAAAGGAAAGTTCTGATGCTGCGCACAACTGCCCTAAGCCTGTCACTCGTCGCCCTGCCCACGCTTGCTTTTGCAACACCGCAAGGCTGGAGCCCGCTGTTGGAACCGGCAGAGCTGGCCAGCATCATGGAAGCGGAAGAGAATATTCGCATCATCCATGTTTCGGGTGATTTTGCCGCCGGTCACATTCCCGGTGCCGCGCATTCACCTTATGCCAACTGGCGCGGCGGCCCCTCCAACCCCGGCGCATTGTTGCCAGAGCTGGAATATGAACTGGAGGCTGCGCGCGTGGGTGTCGAGGCCGATATTCCCACTGTGATCGTGCATTCCGGCGAAAGCCAAACCGACATGGGCACCGCCGCGCGGGTCTATTGGACGCTGAAATCGCTGGGGGTGCAGGATCTGGCGCTTCTGAATGGCGGGTTTGCCGCTTGGGCGGGCGCTGAACTGCCTGTCTCGACCACACCTGTCGAAATCGCCGAGACCGATTTCATGGCAGAGTGGAATGACGAATGGTACATCTCGACCACCGAAGTGGCCGATCTGGTAGAGCGCGGCGAGGCGCGCTTGCTCGATAGCCGCCCAAGCGGGTTCTTTGAAGGGATCGCATGGTCCATCGCACGCCCCGGCACAGTTCGCGGTGCAGAAAACCTTGAATATGGCGATTTCTTTGACGGCAACCGCATGGTCAGCCCAGAGCGTGCGCGTGAAGTGGCAGCCCAAAAAGACCTGCTCGAATCGCCGGTCACTGTGTCCTTTTGCAATACAGGCCATTGGGCTGCACTGAACTGGTTTGCCCTAAGCGAATTGGCAGGCGTCGAGAATACGCGCCTTTATGCCGAGAGCATGGCAGAATACACCATCCATGGCCACGAGCTGGACAATGAACCCACACGCGTTGCCTATCTGTGGCGTTCAACCAAGCGCTGGGTCGAGGGCTTGTTCTGATCCGCTATTTGCGGCACCTTGCATAACACCACGTTCGACGCGCGCAGCTTTGGCGCGCGTCCTCTTTTTTAGCGAAAGGCCATCAAGATGTTCCTTCAGCGTGCCTCTGTGCTTCTGATCGTGCTGGGTTTTGCAGCATTTACCTTTGTTATGGCAGGGCCGCGCGCAGGGCTTCTGGTGCTGGTGGGCCTTGGCTTCGGGCTGGTGCTGGAAGGGTTGCGTTTCGGCTTTGCCGGTCCTTGGCGAATGATTGTCACAGATCGTGACGGGCGCGGGCTGCTGGCGCAGTTGATCGCTATTGCCCTTGTTGCCGTGGTGGCCTTTCCGCTGATGGCAGGCAGCAGCGGCGAGTTGGTGCCTGCACATGCGCCCGTGGGTGTGGGCATGATTCTTGGGGCGTTTGTTTTTGGCGCAGCGATGCAGCTTGTCATGGGCTGCGGCTCTGGCACGCTGGTGAATGCGGGCAGTGGCAATCTGGTCGGGCTGATCGCACTGGCCGGTTTCATCGGGGGCAGCTTTGTGGGAACGCTGCATCTGGGCTGGTGGACCAGCCTTGGCAGCCTGCCGGTTTTGTCCGCTCAGGGCAGCTTTGGCGATATGGGCGGGCTGGCACTGACACTGGCGGGATTGGTGCTGGTCGGGGTGGTGACATTCCTGCGCAGCGCACCGGGCAAACGCATGCCCCCACGCCGCTTGTGGATCGCTGCGGCCCTGATCGCTGTGCTTGCACTTGCCAATCTGGTCATTGCGGGCCAGCCTTGGGGTATTGTCTACGGGCTTGGGCTGTGGGGGGCAAAAATCGCGCAAGCGGGCGGCGCCGACCTTGGCGCGACAGCGTTCTGGGCAGCAGAGGGCAACGCCGCGCGGCTGGCCGAATCGATCCTGACAGACGTCACCTCGCTGACAAATATCGGGCTGTTGATCGGGGCCTTTGCGGTCATGCGCTGGCGCGCTGACCCCGGCGCACAGACCCAAGCGCTGACACCCCTCTCCTATGCCGCAGTGCTGGCGGCGGCGGTGGTGCTGGGGTATTCTGCGCGCATGGCTTTTGGTTGCAATGTTGGCGCGTTTTTCAGCGGCATATCGACCGGATCGCTGCATGGCTGGGTCTGGCTGGTCGCGGCCTTTGCTGGCTCGATCCTTGGCATTCGGATGCGTCCGGTGTTGTTGCGGCCAAGTCTTAATCAGGGGGCCTACGCATGAGCGCGCGTCTTTCTCGCCCGGCCACAGGGTTCATGGCGCTGGCGCTGGTGCTTGCAATTCTGGCGCTGGACCTCTCGCGCAGTGGCGCGCCTGACCTGTTCAGCGCACCGCCCGCTTTCGCTCTAGGCTCTGGCGCGGCCCCCGAAGGGGCGCATTGCACAGGCGGATAAATCAGGATTCGGGCTGGTGCAGATGGGATTTTTCTGTTCTCGTACAGATGATACGTTCCAGAGTCAGGAGAACCCCATGCGCCGCCTTTTCCTTGCGCTTCCCGCAGCCCTTGCCTTGGCCGCCTGCGTTGAAGTTGACATGACAGTCGACGTGCTGAACGAAGATGAAGCGCGGCTGACAGGTTTTGTCCAGATGCAACGCCAGATGTTCGAGATGTCGGGCGAAGACGCGTCCTTTTGCTCTGCAGAAGATGGCGGCACGCTAGAGCTGACAGATACGCATGCGCGCTGCACATTCGATCAAACCGGCACTTTCGCAGAGTTGATGCGCCCGAATGCAGCAGAGGATGTGCCAAGCGATATACAGGGCGAGTTGACCTATCTGGGCGCAGACCGCGTGCGCGCGCTGTTCCCTTTGTCGGCAATGAATGAAGGGATGGACGAGATGATCGAAGACCCGCAGATGATGGCGATGATGCGCCAGATGTTTGCGGGCATGTCAATCAGCTTCACCGTTCAGGGGCGCGAGATCGAAAGCTCGACCGGCACGATTTCCGATGATGGCACGCGCGCCACGATCTTGCTGGGGGTGGATGATCTGATCTCACCCGATGCAGACCAATTGACCGATTTTGAAACAATCGTGCGCTTCTGAGGGCGCCAAAAGCGGATAGAAAGCACGGCAATCTGTGGCGCTTTCTACGATTTCTAGGCGCAGTCTCTAGCCTTGATAGGCGCGCAAGAAGGCAACAAGCGCTTGTGTGGACGGGTCTTTGTCCGAGGCATCTGCCCCGTCCAGAACCGGCCCCAGGGCAGATGCGAGTTCCTTGCCCAGTTCGACCCCCCATTGATCGAAGGAATTGATGCCAAGCACCACCCCTTCCACGAAAACGCGGTGTTCATATAACGCAATGATCTGGCCCAGGACGAAGGGCGTAAGCTGCGGATAGACCAGTGTTGTGGACGGGCGGTTTCCGGGGAAGACGCGGTGGCGCGCCTGCCGGTCCAGTTCTGCACCCTCCAGCCCTTTGGCCGCCATCAGCGCGCGCGCCTCTTCAAGCGAGCGGCCACGCATCAGGGCCTCTGACTGCGCCAGACAATTTGCGGCCAGCAACCTGTGCTGGTGGGCCAGTTCCGGTTCATGCCCTTTTGCGGCCAGCAGAAATTCGCATGGCACAATCCGCGTGCCCTGATGGATCAGCTGATAGAACGCATGCTGCCCGTTGGTTCCCGGCTCTCCCCAGACAATCGGGCCGGACTGGCGGTCCAGATCGCGCCCGTCCATGCCGACACGCTTGCCATTCGATTCCATTTCCAATTGCTGCAAATAGGCCGGAAGCCGCGCAAGCCGCTGGTCATAGGGCAACACCGCGCGGGTTGCATGGCCGCAAAGCTGGTTGTGCCAGATGCCCACAAGCGCCAGCAATACTGGCATATTCTGGTCCAATGGCGCATCCATGAAATGCGCATCCATCGCGCGGCCACCAGCCAGAAACCCATCAAACCCCTCCGCGCCGATTGCGATCATCAGGCTCAGCCCTATCGGCCCCCAGACCGAATAGCGCCCCCCCACCCAATCGGCAAAACCAAAGACGCGTTCAGGCGCGATGCCAAATTCCGCCGTCTTGTCCAGTGCGGTAGAGACGGCTGCGAATTGCGCCCCCGGATCGGCAACTTTTGCCGCCATCCAGTCGCGCGCGGTGCGCGCATTGGTCATCGTCTCGATGGTCGTAAAGGTCTTGGACGCAACAATCACCAAGGTCGTCTCGGGGGTCAACCCCTTCAGCGTATCGGCAATATGCGCCCCATCCACATTGCTGACATAATGCACGCGCGGCCCGTCGTGATAGGGGGCAAGTGCCAGTGTCGCCATTGCAGGCCCCAGATCAGACCCGCCAATCCCGATATTGACCACATCCGTGATCCGTCCGCCCTGCCCCTGAAAACGCCCCGCGCGCACGTCTTCTGCAAAGCCATAGGCGCGCGCGCGGATCGCGCGCAATTCCGGCATGACATCTGCGCCCGCACAGGCAATGACCGCGTCATCGCCCGCGCGCTGCGCGATATGCAGCACCGCGCGCCCTTCAGTCTCGTTGATCTGCGCACCGCCAAACATCGCCGCACGCTTTTCAACCAGCCCCGCTTCTTCGGCCAGCCGCACCAACAAGGCGCGCCCGTCCTCGTCGATATTGGTCTTGGAATAATCCAGTACCATCTCGCCTGCCTGCACCGCAAACTGCGCAGCGCGCGCCGTATCTGCGAAAAGTTCCCGAATATGCCGCGTTTCGGTTGCGCGTTGATGCCGCGCCAGATCGTTCCAGATGCTCATGCCGTGCCCCAAGTCATTTTCTTGCTCTAAATACTCAAATCAGGGGGCGTCAGCCCCCTGCCCTTTATTCTGCCCAATGCACCTGCGCCTGATCCAGCACGCAGGCAATCGGGGCTTCTCGCGGTGTCAGCTTCGCCGCGCGCTCGATTGCGGCGCGTTTGGACGCGCCTGTAATCAGCACATGCACCCGCAGCGCTGCGCGCAAGACAGGTGCCGTCAGGGTGATGCGCGGCTCGCCTGCCGCCTCGGCGCGCATGGCCATCAGGGGTGGCGCGCCCGGTGCAAGTGCCGCGTCCAGATTATCGGCCCCCGGAAACAGCGAGGCTGTGTGCATATCCTCGCCCATTCCCAACAGCAGCACCGAAATCGGCAGATGTGGCAAAAGCCCGTCGATCAACCCGTCAAGTGCCGCGTCCGGGTCCGGCAGATCAGCATAAAGCGGGATCAATTTCGCCTGCGCGGCCTTGCCATGCAGCAGACGCGCGCGCAGCAAGGCCGTGTTCGAGCGCGGATTGTCTTCCCCCACCCAGCGTTCATCATTCAGCACGACCGAGACCTGTGACCAGTCCAGATCAACCCCGCTTAGCGTATCGAAAACCGGCCCCGGTGTGGTCCCGCCCGGCACAGACAGCGTGGCGCGGCCATGCGCGCGCAAGCTTTCGCCCAATTCGGATGCGATGCGCTGCGCCACGCGCAGCATCATCATTTCGCGGTCCGGATATTCGTGAAATTCCATCATCTGATCTCCCGCCAGCGTCGGCCGTCCTTATGCATCAGCATAAGCGCGCCTTCCGGCCCTGTCGATCCCGGCTCATAGGCCTCGGGGCGGTCATCGCGCTGCTCCCACCCCTCGATCACGGGGTCGACCCAAGCCCAAGCGGCCTCTACCTCATCCCCGCGCATGAACAGGGTCTGGTTGCCGCGGATCACATCCATGATCAGCCGCTCATAGGCATCCGGAATATCCAGATCATTGCCCAAGGCTTCGGCAAAGCTCATGTCCAGCGCCACATCCTTCAGACGCATACCCCCCGGCCCCGGTTCCTTGATCATAACGCGCAGATCCATGCCTTCATCGGGTTGCAGGCGGATCACCAGCACATTTTCGCGCCACTGGTTCGATTCGCCAAAGATCGAATGCGGGGGTTCCTTGAAGGTCACGGCAATTTCGGACACGCGCGATTTCAGGCGTTTTCCTGTGCGCAGGTAAAACGGTGTGCCCTTCCAGCGCCAGTTCGAGATATGCAGCTTCATGGCGATGAAGCTTTCGGTGCGGCTGTCAGGATTGCCGCTGTCGATCAGATAATCCTCGCGCCCGCGCCCCCGATACTGGCCGCGCACATATTCGCCCGGTCCCATAGGGTCCAGCGCGCGAATGACCTTCAGCTTTTCGTCGCGCATGGCGTCGGGTTCAAAGCAATGCGGCGGCTCCATTGCGATCAGGCATAAAAGCTGCATCAGGTGGTTTTGCACCATATCGCGCATGGCACCCGAAGTGTCGTAATACTCGCCCCGTCCATCGACCCCCACTGTCTCGGCCACGGTGATCTGGACATGGTCCACGAATTGCGAATTCCACAGCGGCTCGAACAGGATATTGGCAAAGCGCACGGCCATCAGGTTCTGGACCGTTTCCTTGCCCAGATAATGGTCGATGCGGTAAATCTGGTCTTCGTGGAAATACTCGGCCAAGGCGGCGTTCAGCGCGCGCGCGGTTGCCAGATCCTTGCCAAAGGGTTTTTCAACCACAATGCGCGAATTCCGGTCTGCAATGCCGCGCGTGTGCAGGCGTTTGGCAATATCGCCAAACAGGGCGGGCGCGACCGAGAGATAGAACGCCCGCACAATATCGGCGCGCATCATGTTGGACAGCACATCCCAGCCAGCATCGCCCTTGGCGTCGATGGTTACATAATCCAGCATGTCCAGGAAACTGGCGATTGTGTCATCCACCAGTTCCTTGCGGTCCAGAAACTCTTGCAAGGCGGCGCGCACCATCTCGCGGAAATCGTCGCGTGCAACCTCGCTGCGGGCGGCCCCGATAATTTTCGAGCCTTCGGGAATTTGCCCTTCCTTCCAGCGCCGGTACAGGCCCGGCAGGATCTTGCGGCGTGCCAGATCGCCTGTTGCGCCGAAAATGACAAGATCGAACTGTTCAACCGGAATAACGCGTGCAACCATGCTAACCCCTTGCCCGTAGGCCTGCCTTGCGCCGTGCCGGCTGTCTGCGCTGTGCCGACTGTCCGTTAGCGCTATCACCGCCTCATTTACAGTGTGGCGGACCACCTGTCCAGAGGGCAGGAATAGAGCGCGCTTACGCGTCCAGTTCGGTATCCCAATACAGGTAATCAAGCCAGCTGTCATGCAGATGGTTGGGCGGAAAGCGGCGGCCCAGATTGCGCAACTGCTCGGATTCGGGACGCGTGGGTTGGGTGCGCAGCTTCATGCCCGACTCGCGCAGGGTCTTGGACCCTTTGCGCAGATTGCACGGCGCGCAGGCAGCCACCACATTTTCCCAGCTTGTCACCCCGCCCAGTTTGCGCGGCAGAACATGGTCAAAGGTCAGATCATGTTTTGCGCCGCAATACTGGCAGGAAAATTCGTCACGCAAGAACAGGTTGAAGCGGGTGAAGGCCACGCGTTTGCGCGGCTTGACATATTCGCGCAGCACGACGACAGACGGCACCCGAATTTCCATCAACTGGCTGCGCACAACATGGTCATATTCGGCCAGAATATCGACCCTGTCCAGAAACACCGCCTTAACCGCATCCTGCCACGGCCAGAGCGATAGCGGGTAGTATGAAAGCGGCCTGTAATCGGCATTCAGCACCAAAGCGGGAAACTGACGCAGCGCGACAGGGTCGCGTACAAAATCTGTTCTGAAATCACCATCCACAAGTGCCGCCTCCGCTCTGGCGGCCCTTGGGGCGACATCTTGCGCGCGCCCCGCAGGGCCGAATGTATGCTGCGCCACAGCATTCCATGGCATGGACTATATATAGCGCGAAGCATCTGGCAAGCATTTAGATCGCACCAAATGTCGCATGATCATGTGCTAAGAGGGAACTGCGACACCCATATGACAGATCGCGGGACGCAGTGCTGCAACATTGGGCACTTGGCCGGAATAGCTAAAAGGGCGTGTGCCAGTTGGCAGAAGCTCTACAATGAGGGGTTGGGGGGTGTTGGAAAGCTGGCCCAAGCCGCGTAGCGTCGGGCCGCGGTGCGGCGATCCTCGATTTGGGCTATAGCACTTTATGCTTGCCAAATCCTCGAAAGATCAAGGCTTTGTACGGTGCCAAGCCAAATCGCCGTGCCGTCGGGGCGGCCCGGCGATGCGCGGCGGCGCTACGCACATTGACTCCGCGCGTGGGGGCAACTGAAACGCTGCCACGTCTCGCGCTTGCAGCGTCCAAGCGCGAAGGCTTCATGGGGCGGCGACGTTGATGGCTGGCGGGATAAACAGTCGTCCAACACCCCAAACCGCCGCCAAACGCCTCCCCCCGATAAGCGCCAAGCGGGCCTTAGCCCGGCAGTTTCTCGCGCAGGAATGACAGCGCCAGCGACAGCCCGTCATGGGCGATACCATGCGCTGTCCCCTTCGAGATATGGCTATAGGTTTCAAACCCTGCGGCCACCAGCGCATCAGCGGCTTCGGATAGGCTGGCAAGGGGCACAACATCGTCCTGATCACCATGAACCAACAGGATTGGCAGGGGTGACACCGCCTCGCCTTCCAGCCGTTCCGGCACCATCAACCGGCCTGAAAAGCCCACAAGCCCTGCAAGCGGGTCACCCCTGCGGGGTGCGATATGCAGGCTCATCATTGTGCCTTGCGAAAACCCCACCAGCGCAAGCCGGTCAGGGGTCAGCCCTTCATCGGCCAGAACCTTGTCAAGAAAGGCATTCAGATCCTGCGCCGCCGCTTCCAGCCCTGCAAGTGCCTGCTCCTCGCTGGACCCATCCAGCCAAGGGATCGGGAACCACTGAAACCCGAACGGGTTGCCAGTGCATTTCTCGGGCGCGTTGGGCGAATAGAACGCCGTGTCAGGCAGGTGCGGGCCAAGCGGGTCGGCCAGTCCAAGCAGGTCCGCGCCATCGGCCCCATATCCATGCACAAATATAACGGCGGATTTCGCCTTGCCCCCCGAAGCAGGCCCCCGGCGGTCAGAGTGCAGCGCGCGTGTCATATGATTCCTTCCCTCTCGGTTTCGACGCGGTAATAAGCCCACAACAGCCCCGCCGCAACTGTGCGCCAAGGGGTCCAATCTGCTGCCATACGCCGCATGGCGGCTTCTCGCGGGCGGTCGGGCAGATGGAACAGCCGCTTGGCGGATTCCTGCAAGGCAAGATCGGCAGGCGCAAAGACATCGGCGCGGCCAAGGCTGAACATGGCGTAAATCTCGGCCGTCCAGCGCCCGATGCCCGACACTTCGGTCAGGATGCGGGTGATCTCTTCATCGGGCAGAACGCGCAAAGCGTCGAAATCTATGCCCGCGCTGGCAAGCGCGCGCGCATAGCGCATTTTCTGCATCGACAGGCCGGGCGCGCGCAGGGTTTCATCATCGGCGGCCAGCACCGCCTCTGGCGTGGTCAGCCCTGCCCCCTCCATCCGGCCCCAGATGGCGCGGGCGGCATGGGTGCTGACCTGCTGGCTGACAATGGCCGACAGCAGGTGCGCGAATCCGTCCGGCCTGCGCCGCAGCGGTGGCGTGCCCGTCAGGCGAAGGGCATGGGCAAAACGCGGCTCATGCGCGGCCAGCCATTCGGCCCCTTCGGCCATGCAATCCTCACTGGTCAGGATGCGCCCGACCATCACGCCTGCGCCGTTTTGTTGCACATGTAAAAGACCCCTTCCCCAAGCCAGATATTCCGTCTAATCCTGCGCGCATGAATGATACAGTTGCAACCCCCGATAACGCCCGCGCCAAACGCAATGTGATGGTCCTTGTCGCTGCGCAGGCAGTGGTGGGCGCGCAATTGCCGATCCTGTTCATCATTGGCGGGCTTGCGGGGCAGATGCTGGCCTCTAACCCCTGCTGGGCCACGCTGCCCATCTCGCTGATCGTGCTGGGGTCTATGGCGGCGGCCACGCCGCTGTCCAGTTTCATGCAGGCTTACGGGCGGCGCGCGGGGTTCTGGGTGGCCTGCGGCGCGGGTGCTGTGGGGGCAGCGATTTCGGCCTATGCGCTGATGCTTGGCTCTTTCGAGTTGTTTCTTCTCGGGTCTTTCATCACCGGCACTTACATGTCGGCCAACGGGTTCTACCGCTTTGCCGCGACCGACACAGCCACCCCCGAATTCCGCCCAAAGGCGATTTCCTATGTCATGGCAGGCGGGCTGCTCTCGGCAGTATTCGGCCCGCAACTGGTCTCGTTGACGACTGATGCAATGCCGGTGCCGTTTCTGGCAACCTATCTGACCGTGATCGCGCTGAATATCGCAGGCGTGGCGCTGCTAAGCGCGCTGGACATTCCCACCCCCCCCAAGCCCACCAGCACCAGCATTGCAGGCCGGTCGCGCAGAGAGTTGCTGAGTGTCCCTGTTATTGCAGTGGCCGTGATTTGCGGCACAGTCGCCTATGCGCTGATGAACCTTGTCATGACCTCGACCCCGCTGGCGGTGGTGGGTTGCGGCTTTGCCACATCGGATGCGGCCAATATCGTCTCGGCGCATGTGCTGGCAATGTATGCGCCATCCTTCTTTACCGGCCATCTGATCGCGCGGTTTGGCGCGCGGGCCATTGTGGGCACTGGGCTGGTCATTCTGGCCGCCTCGGGCGCGGTGGCGATGACGGGGGTAGAATTGGAGCAGTTTTATATCGCCCTGATCCTGCTGGGTGTGGGCTGGAATTTCGGCTTTATCGGGGCCACAACCATGCTGACCGCCAACCATACCCCCGAAGAACGCGGGCGGGTGCAGGGCATGAATGACATGATCGTTTTTGGCGGTGTTTTTGTCGCCTCGCTCAGTTCCGGCACGCTGATGAATTGCTCTGGGGGCAATGCCGAGACGGGCTGGCAACTGGTCAATATGGCGATGCTGCCTTTCCTTGTGCTGGCAGGCTCTGCGCTGATTTGGCTGGCCCTGCGCCCGCGCGAGGCCTGACGCCTGCCCTGAACACGCGCCTTTGAACGGGCACCGGCCTGCCTGTGGCTTGCGTGGCGGGGCTATCAATGCTCTGCTGGGTGCATTGGGAAGGGAGGCCCGCCATGCATCCATTCAAGACCGGCGCCGATCTGCGCGCGATCGAGGCTGAAAGCAGTTGGGACGCGCGCGAAATGCCTGTCTCGGTCTATCGGGCGCTGCAACAAACTGCCAAACGCCACGGCGCGCGCAAGGCCATCAGCTTTCAGATGTTCGCCGCCCCCGGTGCGAAAGCGCAAACGCTGACATGGGCGCAACTGCTGGCGCGCGTCACCCAAGCGGCCAATCTGTTTCGCAGCCTTGGTGTGGGGGAAAGTGACAGTGTCGCCTATATTCTGCCCACGCTGAATGAAACCGCCATCACGCTGCTGGGCGGGATGACAGCGGGGCGCGTGTCGCCCATCAACCCGCTGTTGGAGCCGGAGAAAATTGCAGCGCTTTTGCGCGAGACGGGCGCGAAAGTTGTCGTCACGCTGCGCGCCTTTCCCAAAACCGATGTGGCGCAAAAAGTGGCGCAGGCTGTGGCACTTGCGCCAGATGTCCAGACAGTGCTGGAATTGGACATGCTGCCCCATCTCAGCCCGCCCAAAGCTTGGATCGTGCCGTTCATCCGCCCCAAGAACCCGCATAACCACCCCGCGAAAGTGCTGGATTTTCACCGCGAACTTGACCGCCAGCCAAGCGATGCACTGACCTTTGACGCACCAAAAACCGACCGGATTGCGGCCTATTTCCACACGGGCGGCACCACAGGCATGCCCAAAATGGCGCAGCACCGCTATGGCGGGATGATCTATAATGGCTGGCTGGGGGCAGAGCTGATCTTCACGGAAAAGGACGTGCTTCTCTGCCCTCTGCCGCTATTCCATGTGTTTGCGGCCTATCCCATTTTGATGTGCTGCATCATGTCGGGCGCGCATGTCGTCTTTCCCACCCCCCAAGGCTACCGCGGCGAGGGGGTGTTCGACAATTTCTGGAAACTGATCGAGCGTTGGGGCGTCACCTTCATGATCACAGTGCCCACAGCCCTGTCGGCCCTGATGCAGCGCAAGGTGGATGCCAATATCACAACCCTGCGCACCGGCATTTCGGGTTCTGCCGCGCTGCCGCGCGAGACGTATAAGCGTTTCGAGCAAGCGACCGGCGTGCAGATTGCCGAAGGCTATGGCCTGACCGAAGCGACCTGCCTTGTGTCCTGCAACCCTGTGGACGGGATGAAAAAAATCGGCTCTGTCGGGTTGCCGCTGCCCTATACCAAGGTCAGGATCATGCGCACAGATAATGGCGCCATGGTAGACTGCGCCACGAATGAGGTGGGTGAAATTTGTATCAGCAGCCCCGGCGTGACCCCGCCAACCTATACAGAAGAAAAGAAAAACCATGATCTGTATGTCGCAGGGGATTTTCTGCGCACAGGCGATCTGGGGCGCGTTGATGAAGATGGCTATCTGTGGATCACAGGCCGCCAGAAAGACCTGATCATTCGCGGCGGCCACAATATCGACCCCGCCGAGATTGAAGAGGCACTTCTCAGCCACCCCGATGTGGCCTTTGCCGGTGCCATTGGCCAGCCGGATGCGCGTTCGGGCGAGTTGCCTTGCGCCTATGTCGAACTTGTCACCGGCGCGCGCACCACGCCAGATGCGTTGCTGGCGCATGTGACGGACCTTATTTCGGAACGTGCCGCCATCCCCAAACATATCGAGGTTCTGGACGAATTGCCCAAAACCGCTGTTGGCAAAGTGTTCAAGCCCGATTTGCGGCGCTTGGCGATTGCGCGCGTGCTGGATGCGGCACTGAGCGATGCAAAGCTGGCCGCGCGCGTGTCAGAGGTGGTTGAAGACAAGCATCGCGGCCTTGTCGCGCGGATCGACGCCAAGGATAGCGCCAGCGACAGTGACCTTGCACAAGTGCTGGACAAGTTCACCATCGCCACCGAACGGGTTTAACCCCGCAATTGGGGTTTATTTCCGCACTGTGCCATCGCCTGTGACCAGATATTTGAAGCTGGTCAACTGCTCTGCCCCCACTGGCCCGCGTGCATGCATCTTGCCGGTGGCAATGCCAATCTCGGCCCCCAGCCCGAATTCGCCCCCATCGGCAAACTGGGTCGAGGCATTGTGCATCAGAATGGCCGAATCCAGCCCCGCAAAGAACCGCGCAGCGACCCCCGCATCTTCCGCAATCACCGCCTCGGTATGTTGCGAGCCATAAGCACGAATATGCGCCATTGCGCCCTCGACATCTTCGACCACCGCCGCCGCCATGATCATGTCGAGAAACTCATAGCCGAAATCCTCCGGGCGCGCAGCCACAACACCGGGCAGATGCTGCAAGCCGTCGCCCACGCGCATCTCCACCCCTGCGGCGACCAGATCGGCAATAATCTGCGCGCCAAGCCCGCCCACAATGTCGCGGTGGATCAGCAGGCATTCCGCCGCCCCGCAAGGGCTGGTGCGGCGTGTCTTGGCGTTCAGGACCACGCGGCGCGCTTTCTCTGCATCGGCGCTGGCATCGACAAAGACATGGCAAATGCCTTCGAGATGCGAGAATACCGGCACCCGCGCCTCGCGCTGCACCAAGCCCACCAGCCCCTTGCCCCCGCGTGGGACGATCACATCAATATGCTCGACCATGCGCAGCATGTCCGATACAGCCGCGCGGTCGGTGGTCTGGACAAGCTGGATCGCATCTTCGGGCAGCCCTGCCGCCTGCAATCCGGCCACCAGCGCGCCATGGATCGCGCGCGAGGAGTTGAAACTCTCCGACCCACCGCGCAGGATCACGGCATTGCCGGATTTCAGACACAGCGCGCCCGCATCCGCCGTGACATTCGGCCGCGATTCAAAGATCACGCCGACCACGCCCAGAGGCGTGCGCACGCGCTGGATATGTAGCCCGTTTGGGCGATCCCATTCCGCGATGACCGCGCCCACAGGATCGGGTTGCGCCGCAATCTCGCGCAAGGCGCCCGCAATTCCCTGCAAACGCGCCGCGTCCAGCATCAGTCGGTCCAGCATCGGAGCCGACAGCCCCTTGTCGCGCCCCGCTGCCATATCAAGGGCATTGGCCGCAAGGATCGTCTCCTGCGCCGCGATCAGCGCCTCGGCGGCGGCGTTCAGCGCCTGCGCCTTGGCCTCGGGCGGGGTGGTGGCAAGCACTGTAGCAGCAGCACGGGCGCGCGCGCCCATCTCAAACATCTGGGGACTGATTTCGGTCATAAGGCCATCTCGTCTCTGTGGATAAGGGCCACGCGGCCCGGATAGTTGAGTATTTGTTCAATCTCGCGCGAATGGTGGCCCGCAATCGCGGCAGCCTCTACGCTGTCATAGCCTGCCAGCCCGATGCCCAACGGCCCCTCTGGCCCCATAATGGCCACCGGATCGCCGCGCTGAAACTGCCCTTCGACACGCGCAACCCCCGCAGGCAGCAGCGACTTGCCCTGCCCCAGCGCCTGCACCGCACCCGCATCGACATGTAAAACGCCCTTGGGCTTCATCGCTGCAATCCAGCGCTTGCGCGCCGAGCGCGGGTCGCCCTGTGCCAGAAACAGCGTGGCGCGTGCGCCTTTTGCCAGCTGGTCCAGCGGATGCATGGCAGCGCCCGCCGTAATCACCATCGCGCAGCCCGCCGCCACTGCCGTTTTCGCGGCCATGACCTTGGTTTTCATGCCCCCTTTCGACAGGCTGGAGGTGGGCGCACCCGCCATCGCCTCAATCTCGGGGGTGATCATATCGACCTGCGCGAAATGGCGCGCCTGCGGGTCGGTCTGCGGGTTGCCGGTATACAGCCCGTCCACATCGGACAAAAGCACCAGCAGATCGGCCCCGATTGTCACCGCAACTTGTGCCGCCAGCCGGTCATTGTCGCCGTAGCGGATTTCATCGGTGGCGATTGTGTCGTTCTCGTTTACAATCGGCACAACCCCAAGGCCCAGCAAAGTGGCCAGTGTCGCACGGATATTCAGATAGCGGCGGCGGTCATGCGTGTCATCCAGCGTCAGCAGGATTTGCCCTGTGGCAATCTTATGCGGCGTCAAAGCCTCTTCATAGGCGCGCGCCAGACGGATCTGCCCGACAGAGGCCGCCGCCTGGCTTTGCTCCAACGCCAAAGCCCCGGCAGGCAGCCCCAGCGCCCCGCGCCCCAGCGCGATAGAGCCGGAAGACACGATCACCACATCCGCCCCGCCCGCGCGCAAAGCGGCCACATCTGCGGCCAGACTGCGCAGCCATTCCCCCCGCAAACTGCCTTGTTCCACCAACAGCGCCGAGCCTATCTTGATCACAACCCTGCGCGCCTGTGCCAGCGCGCTGGCAGCAGTCAGGGTTGCCATGGCCCATCATCCTCTTCGCGGGGTTTCGACTTGTCGATCCGTGCCAGCAGGGCGCGCAGCACAGTCTGCATCCCCTCGCCCGAAACCGCCGAGATCATATGCACAGGCCGCCCGCAAATCGCCTCGAGTGCGGCCTTTTTCTCGGCGCGTTCCTCATCATCCAGCGCGTCGATCTTGTTCAGCGCGATGATGCGCGGCTTGATGGCCACATCATGCGAATAGGCATCAAGCTCATGGTCGATGATACGCCAGTCTTCGGCCACATCTTCGGATGTGCCATCGACAAGCTGCAACAGCACCGAGCACCGCTCGACATGGCCCAGAAACTGGTCGCCCAAGCCCCGCCCTTCGGAGGCACCCTCAATCAGGCCGGGAATATCGGCCATGACAAACTCGCGCCCATCCACACCCACAACCCCCAGATTGGGGTGCAGTGTGGTAAACGGGTAATCCGCAATCTTGGGCCGCGCGTTGGATGTGGCGGCCAGAAAGGTCGATTTGCCTGCATTGGGCAGGCCCGCAAGGCCGGCATCAGCAATCAGTTTCAGGCGCAGCCAGATTTCACGCTCAACCCCCGGCTGGCCCGGATTGGCGCGGCGCGGGGCCTGGTTGGTCGATGACTTGAACTGAAGATTGCCCCAGCCGCCATTGCCACCCTTGGCCAGAAGCACACGCTGGCCCACTTCTGTCAGATCGGCGATGACCGTTTCCTGATCTTCGTCCAGAATCTCGGTGCCCACAGGCACCCGCAAGGTTACCGAAGCACCATCCTTGCCCGTGCGGCCCTGCCCCATGCCGCCCTGGCCGGAATTGGCAAAGAAATGTTGCTGAAAGCGGAAATCGATCAGCGTGTTCAGCCCATCGACCACTTCGGCCCAGACATCGCCACCCCGACCACCATCGCCCCCGTCAGGGCCACCATATTCAATGAATTTCTCGCGCCGGAACGACACGCAACCGGACCCACCCCCGCCAGAGCGGATTTGGACCTTAGCAAGATCTAGAAATTTCATGCGCGCGCACTCCGCCTTAGGTTCAGGCGCTAGCCTCTACAGGCAAATGACGGCCGCCTCAAGCGCTCACCGTCCTCTCAGAAGCCCGCCAAGCACACCGCGCACAAGCGCCTGCCCAGAGCGCGTGCCCAATTGCCGCGCCATAGATTTGGCAAACACATCCACAGCCGAGTCGCCACGCCGCGCCGGGCTTCGACCCGGCGCCTCCCGGCTGGCCCCGCGCGCGGGCGGCTGATAGCGGCGCGCAGCGGTGAATTCACGCTCTTTTTCCGCCTCGGCCTGCTGCAATACCGCTTCGGCCTCTTTCGCCGCCTGCTCTGCGCGGCGCGCCAGCATTTCATGCGCGCTGTCGCTGTCGATCATCACCTCATACTTGCCCGCAACCGGCGCGCGCAGCATCAGCATCCGGCGCGCGCCCTCTTCTATCGGCCCCATCTGCGAGGACGGCGGGCGGATCAGCGTGCGTTCGGCAATTCCCGGACTGCCCTTATCTTCCAGAAACGAGGTCACCGCCTCACCCACGCCGACATCGCGGATGGCATCGCCAATATCAAACCGCGCATTGGGCCTGTAGGTCTGCGCGGCGCGGCGAAGCGCCTGCTGGTCGCGCGCAGTGAAAGCGCGCAACGCATGCTGGATACGATTGCCCAACTGGCCCAAGACGGACTCGGGCACATCATCGGGGTTTTGTGTCACGAAATAGACCCCCACCCCCTTGGACCGGATCAGCCGCGCCACGCGTTCCACCTTTTCCACCAGCGCGCGGGGGGAATTGTTGAACAGCAAATGCGCCTCGTCAAAGAAGAACACCAACACAGGCTTGTCCGGGTTTCCAACCTCTGGCAATTCCTCGAACAGTTGCGACAACAGCCAGAGCAGGAAGGTCGCATATAGCTGCGGGGTGCGCATCAGCCGTTCGGCATGCAAAATGCTGACATAGCCGCGCCCGTCAGGGGCAATGCGCATGAAATCCGCCAGTTCCAGCGCGGGTTCCGAGAAGAAATGCGCCGCCCCCTGATTTTCCAGCACCAGCAGCTTGCGCTGGATGGCCCCGATGCTTTGTGTGGTGACATTGCCATATTGCAGTGAAATTTCGCGCTGGTTCTCGCCCAGAAAATTCAGGATCGCGCGCAAATCTTTCAGGTCCAGAATCGGCAAGCCTTCATCGTCGGAAATGCGAAAGGCCACATTGATCACGCCTTCCTGCGCCTCGGTCAGATCCAGCATGCGCGACAGCAAAAGCGGGCCAACTTCGGCAATGGTCGCGCGCACAGGGTGGCCATGCTCGCCAAAGAAATCCCAGAAAATGACCGGCGTTTCACGGTAGCCAAACCCCTCCAGCCCGATTTGTTCGGCGCGCCGTTCGAGCCCCGCACGCGGGGTGCCGGGCATCGCCATGCCGCCCACATCGCCCTTGATATCGGTCAGGAAGACCGGCACGCCCGCCGCCGAGAATTCTTCGGCCAGAACCTGCATGGTGATGGTCTTGCCTGTGCCGGTGGCACCCGCAATCAAGCCATGCCGGTTGCCATAATCCAGACGCAACACCTGCGGGTCGCGCTGCGTCTCGCCCCCGCCCCCCACGAAGATTGCTTTTTGCGAAATCGACATAAAAAACCTTTCCTGCTCAAACCTGCAATACACACAAACGCCGCGCCAAGCCTAGAACAGCGCAGGCTGCTTTGGAAAGGCATTCTTAATCTTTCCAAGGCAGAGTGGAAGGGCAGGCATGCCCTGTCTGCATTTCCTCCCTGTCAGACTCGCTGCGCCACTGGCGCAGCGTTTTTTGGGCGCATGGCTGCCTGTGCGCTGGCCTGTCCGCTGGCCTGTCAACGCATGTAAACCTGTACGCGCAATGCAGAAAATCTGGCAAAGGTTTTTCTGTTGACGGACCCAAGATTTAATTCTAACGTCTTGTCAATTCGTCGGCCGGTCCGGCAGGGAGATAAAAAAATTAAACGAATAAGGGCCTTTGGGCCCTTATTTTAATTTTTGCGCAGCGCGGCCTTCGTGCGCGTGTTGGCAGTTTGGGGCACTGGCTGCCAGTCTTTGGCCGGGATCGGTGGCGCTGCTGCTGGCTCACAGATGTTCAAATGTCTCGCAAATCTCGTTTTTCTGCCTGACTCTTGATTTGACACATGTTACCAGTTCCCCAATCCAGACCATGATTTTAAGGAACCAGAATGGCACAGTGGACTGTTGGCATTATCAAAACAACCATGGCCGCCGCGGCCTTTACATTAAGCGCATCAAGTCTGTTCGCACAGACATCCGAAGCGGCCGACTCGCCCCTGACAGGCTTGTCTACGGGTGAAATCATCACTCAGGAAAATGACGAAAGCTATGTTGGCAACACGCATGGCGATTGGGAACTTGTCTGCGTGCGCATTCCTGATGAACAAGACCCTTGCCAGATGTACCAGCTTCTGCGTGACGGCGAAGGCAACGCCACTGCGGAAATCACTGTATTCCCCCTGCCCCCGGGCCAAGAGGCAGCGGCAGGCGCAACCATCCTGACACCGCTTGACACGCTGCTGACGGCGCAGTTGGTCATGCAGGTCGATAATGGGGATGCAAAACGCTACCCTTTCACATTCTGCACCGCCATCGGCTGCATTGCACGGGTGGGCTTCACGGCTGCCGAAGTTGATGCATTTCGTCGTGGCGCAACTGCGACATGGTCGCTGGTACCTGTTGCGGCACCAGATCAGGTTGTGAACCTGAATATGTCCCTGATCGGCTTCACTGCCGCTTTCGCCGAATTGAACGAGCAACTGGGCGAATAAAACCGCTGAAATTCTGTCTTGGCCCGGCCATTGTGCCGGGCTTTTTCATGCCCGCAAGCTTGGTGGTTGTTGTTGCAAGCCGTTCAAACGGGTCAGAACCCCGCCGCATCGAAATTGGGATCATATGTGCGCGCCAGTCGCAATGCGGCCTGCCGCGCGAACCCCTGAAGCACCGCCCTCCGCCGCGCTGGCGCCAAAGGCATGGCGTCGGGCATACGCAAGATTTCAGCGCCATATCCATCCCCCAGCAACAGGCCAGAGGGCTCGGGCAAAATCTCGGTCGGGAATTCGGGGCCGACAGCCCAGAAAAACCTGTCGCACCACTCCAGATAGCCCTGCCATTTCTGGTCTGACATGAAATCGCTGCGGCTGGATTTGCATTCGATTACCCAGATCTCGCCCTTCGGACCAAGCCCCATGACATCGACACGCAGCCCGCGCGCGGGCACAAATTCGGTCAATGGCGCAAACCCCAGACTGCTGAGGCAGCGGCTAACACCGCGCGCCAGCACCATGCCGGGGGCCAATGGCTGTTGGTCTGGGGGTAAGGGCTGCATCGGGGTAAACATGAACACATCATGAACTTGCGTCAAGTGCATGTTTGATCTTGCACCACTGCCAGACGCAACCTATCTGTATGGCAGGCAGGTGCTGCTCTTCGCGTGCGTGGCCCTTTTCCAGTGGCCGATAAGTACATCCGAGGGAGCTGGCTCTGACAGGGTCCTGGCCTTGTTATCTGGCGCCCACCTGAATTTTCAGGCTCTCGGGAAATTCACGCCACCACGGTTGCTGCGGGCCTGCCGCCCTTTAAAGCGTTCCGGTTTTTCTGTTGAAACTGCCGAAACGCTTTTGTTTTATGCTGCCAGCAGCTTGAACCAGAAAAACCCGCCAGCTTTCCCTGAGATTGCCTTAGCGCAGGCCGTCCCTGTCGCGTGTAGAAATGCGGATCGGAATCAGCTTGCCGTTCCAGATGGGCATGCCGCGGTCGTCATCATCGTCATCATCGTCTTCATACCCCATCCGCATGATGCGAATGGCAAACTGAACTGCCGCAAAGACAAGCCCGTTGAAGAAGAAGATAAGAAAAAGCCCCAGCAACCCGTCGCTGGAGCCAAGCAGCAATCTCTGAAGATTGCCGATGTCGAAATATATCAGAATGGCGGTAAAGACCGCAGACAGACCAAAGCCTATGAAAATCTGCTGGATATAGAGCTTGATCAGTTTCGGCATATCTGGCCCCCTGGCGTTAGAAGATACAGATAGGCATCACGCACCGAAATACAACCTGTTATCGCACAGACTGGCGAGATGTCGCACACAGACAAAACTTCAGAAGATGGTCGGGGCGATAGGATTCGAACCTACGACCTACGGTACCCAAAACCGTCGCGCTACCAAGCTGCGCCACGCCCCGACTGAGAGTGTCTTTAGCGGGGTTGTCGGACAGAGAAAAGAGCGAATTGAACTTTCGGCAAAAGAAAAATGCTCACTCGCATGGCCAGAGCGCGGCAGCCTGATCCAGCCGCGGGTGGCGCATCTCGCTGCCCGTGACCATGCCCAGCATCTGCGACAAACCGCCGTTGATTTCCAGCACCATCAAAACATTCGGGCCACCGGGAATCGGCGTTATGTCATGCGGAATCGCGTCGCGGTGAATGCGCGTCACCTGCCCTGTCGGATCAACAAAAATCATGTCCAGCGGGATCAATGTGTTGCGCATCCAGAACGAGGGTTCTGTCGGCGCGTCATAGATGAACAGCATTCCAGCAGACCGCGGCAGGCTTTCGCGGTGCATCAGCCCGCGTGCCCGCGTTTCTTCGGTATCGACAATCTCGACAGAGAAACGCGCCTGCCCCCATGGGCCGCGCAGATCGACATATTCCTCTGCGCAGGCGGCAAAAGCGCCATTCGCCAGCAGAGACAGTACACCCGCCACCAGCACTATGTGCAAGGCGCGCATCATTCTTGTGCCGCCCCGCTTTCGGCCTTGCGCGGCACGATACCTGCCTCCCACGGTTCGATCGAGACGGCCATGCGCCCCCGCTCTCCCGCGACGGCGCGCAGGGCGATGGCTTCGCCCGGTTGCAGATCGGCCATGCCAGACCGGCGCAGGGTTTCCATGTGAATGAACACATCCTCGGACCTGCCAAAGACATTGGCGAAGCCAAATCCCTTGACCTTGTCAAACCACTTCACCCGCCCGGGCTCTATCGGGATAGAGGTGTCGATCGGCATGGCCTGCCCGTCTGCATCATCGGTTGACGCGGTCTCGTCTTCGGGGGGCAGCACTTCCAGCACTTCATGGGTCTGCAACCCCCGCGCGGTGCTTTGCACCGATACGCGGATGCGCGCGCGGTCGCAGACAGAACTCAGACCGAAATTGCGCAGCGCATTGGCATGCAGCAGAATATCCGTCTCTGCCTCATCCGACAAGATAAAGCCAAAACCCTTGGCCGGATCAAACCATTTAACCACCCCCGCGATGATTTCGACGGAGCTTTCGTCAGAGGCCATTCTTACTGTCTCGCCTGTTCTGGGGTGATCTAGCGGATCGCGGACCACAGTCTTTGGATTAACACTCGGAACACAGAATACAAACGCAGATATCAGCTTTTTCAGGACTTAGGGCGACAATCTCAATATGGTCCAACCCGTCTCTGAAGGCGCTTTACGCCAGCATATCCTGTCATGCAATCGAAACGCACCATCGGCCCAGAATTCAATTTCGACAGGGGTAATCTTGAACCCGCCCCAAAAAGGCGGGCGCGGCGGGTTGGTGCCATGGCGCGCGGTCTGGCGCGCAACTTCGGCCATCAGTTCCGCCCGCGACCCCAAAGGTTGCGACTGGCGCGACGCCCATGCCCCAAGGCGGCTTTTCAGCGATCTTGACGCGTAATATGCATCGGCTTCTGGCCCATCCAGCTTGCTGACATGCCCGCGCACGCGCACCTGACGCCTCAACGACTTCCAATGCATGACAAAAGCAGCCTTGCCGCCGTATTCCAATTCCTGCGCCTTGGCACTCTCGAAATTTGTGTAGAATGTAAAACCGTCGGGTGCGATATCTTTCAGCAGCACCATCCGCGCATTCGGCATGCCTGTGCTATCGACAGTCGACAGGGCGATTGCATTGGGGTCATTGGGTTCGGAAAGTTCCGCCTCGTCAAGCCAACGCTTCACAATCTCGAACGGGTCTTGCCCGGCAAATATTCCGCTTCGCTCGCTCAAGGTCATTCCTTTTTGCATGGACATGATCACATCACAAAGTGACAGGTTTCGCCACAGCACCCAACAGGAAACTATTTTAATTCACAAGTGTTAACAACTCTGTCAGATGACGCAACCCCGCATAAAGGGTTTCAACCGCCGCGCCCCTGCCGCGCCTTGGCGCATCCTGTGTTTCACCCCGGACAATCTTGCCCTTGTGCATGGCTTGGCATAGAACACCGTAACGTCATCTTGGGGTAGACATAAAATGAGCGGTTTGATGAACGGCAAGCGTGGCCTGATTATGGGCCTTGCGAATGACAAATCCATCGCATGGGGAATTGCCAAGGCACTGGCCGAACATGGCGCGGAACTTGCGTTCTCGTATCAGGGCGAAGCGCTGAAAAAACGCGTGCTGCCGCTGGCGGAACGTCTTGGCACGCCGCAGGTTTTTGAATGTGACGTGGCCGACATGGCCTCTCTCGACCAGCTGTTTGCAGACCTCGAAGCGCTCTGGGGCAAGATAGATTTTGTCGTCCACGCCATCGGCTTTTCCGACAAGAACGAATTGCGCGGCCGCTATGTCGATACCAGCCGCGACAATTTCAACATGACAATGGACATCTCGGTCTATTCCTTCACCGCCGTATGCCAACGCGCGGCCCGCATGATGAATGATGGCGGCAGCCTGCTGACCATGACATATTACGGCGCAGAACAGGTTATGCCGCATTACAATGTGATGGGCGTGGCAAAAGCGGCGCTGGAAGCATCGGTCAAGTATATTGCCGAAGACCTGGGCAAAGACGGCATTCGCTGCAATGCCATCAGCGCGGGGCCGATCAAGACGCTTGCGGCATCCGGCATTGGCGATTTCCGCTATATCATGAAATGGAACGAGCTGAACTCTCCCCTGCGGCGCAATGTTACGCAGGAAGAAGTTGGCAAGGCCGCGCTGTATTTGCTGTCAGACCTCGGCTCTGGCACAACGGGCGAGAACCTGCATGTCGATGCAGGCTATCATGTCGTCGGCATGAAAGCCGTAGATGCGCCCGATATTGATGTTGTGACCGGCAAGAAAGAGGCTTGAGAATGACCGAGCGCCTGCCCCATGAAAAAGGCTTCCACATCAGCTGGGACCAGATCCACCGCGACAGCCGCGCGCTTGCGTGGCGGTTGGAACAGCAAGGCCCCGGTGGCGGGCAATGGCGGGCGATTGTTGCCATTACGCGCGGCGGGCTGGCGCCTGCAATGATCATCGCGCGCGAATTGGACATTCGTGTGGTCGATACGATTTCCGTGAAATCCTATGACAACCAGACTCAGGCCGAAGCCGTTGTCCTGAAAGCCCCGCAAGCCGAGATCATGGGCGATCAGGGCGAAGGCATTTTGGTGATCGATGATCTGGTAGATACCGGCAAGACGCTGGATCTGGTGCGCAAACTCTACCCGAAAGCGCATTTCGCCACTGTCTATGCAAAGCCGATGGGCCGCGACATGGTGGACAGCTTCATCACCGAAGTCAGTCAGGACACATGGATTTTCTTTCCATGGGATATGGCACTGCAATATGTGGAACCCTATCGCGGGCGCTAAGGCCGCGATACCCGCCCCAGACGTTCGGCGATCACTGCTTGGGCCTGCGCAATAGCCTGCTCGATGCTCAGATCGGTCGTGTCCAGCACCACGGCATCTTCTGCCGGACGCAACGGCGCATCTGCGCGTTCCATATCGCGGGCGTCCCGAATGCGCACCTGCTCCAGCACCTCGTCATAGCTGCCTTCGCCCGTTTCTTGCCAACGGCGCATGGCGCGCGTCTCGGGGCTGGCGGTGACAAACAGTTTCACTTCGGCCTGCGGGCAGATGACAGTTCCAATATCGCGCCCGTCAAGAACCGCGCCGCCCTCGCGGCGGGCAAAGTCGCGCTGGAACGCAACCAGTGCGGCGCGCACCTGCGGGTTGACGGCCACACGGCTGGCAGCCTCACCCGCCGCAACTGTGCGCAACCCCTCGCGCGCAAGATCCTGCGCCGAGAGCGTGCGCGCAATCTCGACCGGATCGCCCGTTTTCATGCCAACCGCGCGGTATAACAGCCCTGTATCCAGATGGGCCGCGCCCAGATGCTGAGCGATTGCGCGGCTGATCGTGCCTTTTCCGGCCGCTGCGGGACCATCGATAGCGATTGTGAACTGCATTCCGATTTCCTGTTTTTTCACCGCTCTGATGCCCGCTCTGTAACCAAATAACAAGATTTCTGTGGCAGATTCATATTTCCAACTTGGACAGATGCAAATCCACACAAAAGGCCTTAAGTATAATCGAGACCACCACGACCTGAGTCGCTTTTAACGTTTGGGAGTATCATGAAACACCGTCTTTGTGCCATTTCGACAGGTATACTTGCCGCAGCCTTGCTGTCACAGCCCGTGCTGGCACAGGATCGCGCGTTGTCGTTTTCGGTGACAGGTGGGGCGGGCGTTGCGCCCAGCTACTTCGGGGCGGATGATTACACCATCAGCCCGACGGGCAGTCTTGGCTTTACCGGCCTGCGCTTTGGTGCCGTGCAACTTGGCGACCCGGATGGGCCTGCGCGTTTTGTTCCCGGCACACGGCTACGCGGCGCGTTTCGCTATATCTCCAAGCGCGAAGGCAAGGACGAGCTTGCAGGATTGAACGATGTAGATGCCGCGCTGGAAATCGGTTTGGGCCTGCACCACTCTGCCGAATGGTGGGAAGTTTATGGCGACCTGCGCTATGGGGTGATTGGCCACAAGGCTTTCGCGGGCGAAATTGGGACGAACCTGATCTACCGCAGCGAAACAGGACTGGTTTTATATGGGGGGCCGCGCGCCGAATTTGGCGATGCCCGCTTTATGCGGACATATTTTGGCGTGACGGGGGCGGAAACTGGTCCGTCCTTTCCCACTGCTTACACCCCCAGCGGTGGCCTGTATTCGGTCGGGGCCGAACTTGGCGGCTATCAACCCTTGAACGCCGATTGGGGCGTGACCGGCAGGCTGCGCTATGACCGGTTGCAAGGCGACGCGGCGGACTCTCCCATCGTGCAACAAGGCAGCCGCAACCAGATTTCAGCCCAGATCGGCCTGACACGGCATTTTAACCTGCGGTTCTGAAGGCCGCCAGACAGACAGCGACGGGAATTAAACCTTGGCATGAAACCAGCATGGCCTTTCTGCCTTAGTCGCGCTACCTCTGGGCTGAACCAACACCCGGAGGCCATATGACCCGCAGCTTGCTGACCGAAGCCAAGCCTTTCACACCTGACGCGCTTGCCACTCATACAGGGCAGGTCATTCTGTTCGCGGATGTAGGCAGCCCCCTGCCCCGTGCCACCCAGCATGCGGACCAACTGACCCATGGCGCGATTGCGCGCGCGGTTGCGAGCGAAGCATTCGCCAAGCTGAAATCCGGCGCGGGGCTGAAACTTGGCTTTCCATCGGGGATGCTGGCCGAATCTGTTCATCTTATCCGCTTGTCACACACCCCTGCTGAAACTGAGTTGCGCGCCGCAGGCCTGACAATCGGCAAGGTTCAGGACAAAAGCGCGACGCTCATCTGCGCCGACAGCCTGCCAGTGGGCGAGATGGCACAGGCCGCCATGCTGCGCGCCTATCAGTACGAATCCCAGAAATCCGACCCGAAGCCCGAATTCGGCCCCCTGCATCTGATGGTTGCTGACGCGCCTGCGGCCACCGAAGCGCTGGAACTGGCAACAAGCATGGCGCGCGCGGTCCACCTGACGCGCGATCTGGTCAATGCCCCGGCCAATATCCTGACCACCACCAGCTTTGCCAAACAGATCGAAGGGATGGCCGAACTTGGCCTGAAAATCGAGATTCTGGATGAGGACGCGTTGGAGCAGCTTGGCATGCGCGCGCTTCTGGCTGTAGGGCAAGGGTCTGAAAGCCCATCCAAGGTGGCGATCATGAAATGGCAAGGGGCAAGCGGCGCGCCTGTGGCCATTGTGGGCAAGGGCGTGATGTTCGACACAGGCGGCGTGTCATTGAAGCCGGGCGCAGGCATGGAAGAGATGACCATGGACATGGGCGGCGCGGCGGTCACTGTGGGGCTGATGCACGCCTTGGCCGAACGCAAGGCACGCGCGCATGTCATCGGGCTGGTTGGTCTGGTCGAGAATATGCCAGATGCCCGCGCGCAACGTCCCGGCGATGTGGTGAAATCCATGAAGGGCGACATGATCGAGGTCATCAACACCGATGCCGAAGGGCGCATGGTGCTGGCCGATGTGCTGTGGTACGCGCAAACCCGATTCAGCCCCCGCGCGGTGATCGATCTTGCCACACTGACAGGGGCCATCATCGTCGCCCTTGGGCATGAAAAGGCAGGTGTGTTTTCCAATAATGACGATCTGGCCGAAAGCGTGCTGACAGCGGCCGCTCAGGTTGGCGAGGGGGCGTGGCGCATGCCGCTGGACCCTGGCTATGAACCGCTGATCAAATCGCGCATCGCCGATATAAAGAACACAGGCGGGCGGCCTGCAGGCTCCATTACCGCTGCGCAATTCCTGCAACATTTCATCAAGCCGGATATGCCTTGGGTGCATCTGGACATTGCAGGCGTGGCGTTGACAAAAACCGACAGCGCCCATGCCCCCAAAGGTGCGTCAGGATGGGGCGTTCTGACGCTTGACGCCCTGATCCGCGCCAAATTCGAGGACGGTTAACGCCAGATGGGCAAGGCTATGTTCTACCACCTGACGCAGAACCCGTTGGAGGTGACAGCCACCAACCTGCTGACACGCGCCTATGGTCAGGGGCTGCGTGTGGCCGTGCGCGCGCGCGATGCCGCGCGGCTGGACTGGTTGGACGCGGCGCTGTGGCTTGGGCATAAAGCAAGCTTTCTGCCCCATGGGCTGGCCGGTGGCCCGCATGATGCCGCCCAGCCCATTTTGCTGACCACACAGACCACCAGTCCGAATGCGGCCCGGATTGTCATGGCAATCGATTCCGCCGAAGCGCAGCCCGAGGAAGTCGCCCAACTGGAACGGCTTTGGGTGCTGTTCGATGGCAACGACTCCGATGCCGTCGCGCATGCGCGCCTTCAGTGGAAAGCAATGGTGGCGGCAGGGGTGTTGGCGGAATACTGGTCCGAAGACAGCGGACGCTGGGAGATGAAAGCGCAAACTGCCACCCAGAGTTCGTCACCTGACGCAAGATAACAGGTGACGGCTGGGAAGGGCTTCGGGGACATTGAAGAGGTGACCCAAGCCGCGCAGCGTCGGGCCGTAGTGCGGCGATGCTCGCTTCCTGCTACAGCACTTTATGCCAGCCAAATCCGCGTATGAACAAGGCTTTGCGCGTAGCCAAGCCAAATCGCCGTGCCGGGGTACGGCACGGCGATGCGCGGCGGCCTACGGCCTGTACTCCGCGCAGGCGAATGGCTGAGTTGTCCCGCAGAGCTAACCTTCGTAACTGAGGGCCATTTTACACAGGACACCTGTCTTTCAGGTGGCGACTGAACGGGTATGCGGCGCAGTTCCTGGCAGGTGTCGTTTATTGCACAGCTGCTGTGGCCTGATGCGGAATGGCGCTGCTTGGGGGTGAAAAGCTATGTGTCTGTCATCACTGACAAAGGATATATCATCATGACTAACACAACCTTTCTTCTTGCCGCGCGTATACTGCTGGGGCTTCTCTTCGTTGTCG
This sequence comes from Roseinatronobacter thiooxidans, assembly GCF_001870675.1. Classification (GTDB taxonomy): domain Bacteria; phylum Pseudomonadota; class Alphaproteobacteria; order Rhodobacterales; family Rhodobacteraceae; genus Roseinatronobacter; species Roseinatronobacter thiooxidans. Next base: position 310,837 of record NZ_MEHT01000009.1, read on the forward strand.
CAGGGCTTGGCAAACTTGGCGATGTCGCGGGCTTTGGCGGCTTCATGGCAACAGGCGGAATTCCCGCAATACTGGCCTGGCCTGTCGTCCTGTTTGAAATCATCGCCGGTCTGGCGCTGATTGCAGGGTTCCAGACACGCATCACCGCGCTTGCGCTGGCGGGGTTTTGTGTGCTGTCGGGGCTGCTCTATCATTTCGACCCTGCCGACCAGATGCAGATGACACAGGTGCTGAAAAACCTTGGCCTTGCAGGCGGGTATCTGGCGCTATGGGTTACAGGCGCGGGCGCGTGGTCGCTGGATGCGAAACTGGGCCGCACGGCAACAGCTTAAACCGCGATATTAGGGCGAGGGGTTCCCCCCTCGCCCTGATGCAATCTTTCAAGACTTGTCGGACAGGCCACGCGCTGCGCGCACCAGATCCAGAATTTTCTTTGCCGCATCTGGAATATTCGTGCCCGGCCCGAAAATGGCCTTCACGCCTGCATCGTAAAGAAACTGGTAATCCTGCTGCGGAATAACGCCCCCGCAGATAACCAAAATATCATCCGCACCTGCCTTTTTCAGCGCTTTCACCAGTTGCGGTGCAAGCGTCTTGTGGCCAGCGGCCTGACTGGAAATGCCGATCAGGTGCACGTCATTGTCGATCGCATCCTGCGCGGCCTCGTCCGGGGTCTGGAACAGAGGGCCGACATCGACATCGAACCCAATATCGGCGAATGCGGTGGCAATCACTTTGGCCCCGCGATCATGCCCGTCCTGCCCCATCTTGACCACCAGCATGCGCGGGCGGCGGCCCTCTACCTCGGCAAAGGCTTCGACATCGGCTTGAATGGCGGCGAAGCTGTCATCGCCCTCATAGGCGGCACCATAGACACCTGCCAAAGTCTTGACCTCGGCGCGGTGGCGGCCGAACACTTTTTCCATAGCCATGCTGATCTCTCCGACAGAGGCGCGGGCGCGCGCGGCATCAACAGCCGCTTCAAGAAGGTTGCCGCCCTCGGTGGCGCGGCGGGTCAGTTCTTCAAGGGCGGCATCGCACGCGGCCTGATCGCGGGTTGCACGAATTTTCTCAAGTCGCGCAATCTGGCTGTCGCGCACTTTGGCATTGTCGATATCGCGGAAATCGATCGGGTCTTCGCTGTCCTTGCGGTATTTGTTGACGCCGACAATCACTTCCTCGCCGCGGTCGATCATGGCCTGACGGCGTGCCGCTGTCTCTTCGATGCGCAGTTTCGGCATGCCAGAGGCGACCGCCTTGGTCATGCCGCCCAGTTCTTCCACCTCTTGCATCAGCGCCCAAGCGGCATCGGCCAGATCATTGGTCAGCTTTTCAATGTAATAGCTGCCCGCCAATGGGTCCACGACCTTGGTGACGCCGGTTTCTTCCTGCAACACCAACTGCGTGTTGCGTGCAATGCGCGCGCTGAAATCGGTGGGCAGGGCAATCGCTTCGTCCAATGCATTGGTGTGCAAGGACTGCGTGCCGCCCAGCACTGCCGACATCGCCTCATAGGCTGTGCGGATCACGTTGTTATACGGGTCTTGTTCCTGCAAACTAACGCCCGATGTCTGGCAATGCGTGCGCAGCATGCTGGATTTCGGGTCTTTGGGGTCGAACTCTTCCATCACGCGCGACCACAACAGACGCGCGGCGCGCAATTTGGCGATTTCCATGAAGAAATTCATGCCGATGGCAAAGAAGAACGACAAGCGGCCTGCGAAATGGTCCACATCCATGCCGCGATGAATGGCCGCGCGCACATATTCGCGCCCATCAGCCAGCGTAAAGGCCAGTTCCTGTACCAGATTGGCGCCTGCTTCCTGCATGTGATAGCCGGAAATCGAGATCGAGTTGAACTTCGGCATCTCGGCGCTGGTATATTCGATGATATCCGCGATGATCCGCATCGAGGGTTCGGGCGGATAGACATAGGTGTTGCGGACCATGAATTCCTTGAGAATGTCATTTTGAATGGTGCCGGACAGAAGTTTGCGGTCAACGCCCTGTTCTTCGCCGGTGACAATGAAATTTGCCAGAATTGGAATGACCGCGCCGTTCATCGTCATCGACACGCTGACTTTTTCCAGCGGGATACCATCGAAGAGGATTTTCATATCCTCGACCGAGTCGATGGCCACACCGGCCTTGCCCACATCCCCCTCAACGCGCGGGTGGTCGCTGTCATAGCCGCGATGGGTGGCCAGATCGAAGGCCACAGACACACCTTGCTGCCCCGATGCCAGCGCCTTGCGGTAAAAGCTGTTCGACTCCTCGGCGGTGGAGAAGCCCGCATATTGCCGGATCGTCCAAGGGCGGCCTGTATACATGGTGGCGCGCACGCCGCGCGTATAGGGTGCCTCGCCGGGGATACTGCCCAGATGGGGCAGTCCCTCGACATCGGCCTGCGTGTAAAGCGGCTGCACCTTGATCCCTTCAAGGGTGTTCCATGTCAGGCTGTCAAGCGGGCGGGATTTCAACTCTTTCGCCGCAATAGTCGACCAGCGGCTTTTCGGATCGCTCATGGCAAGTCCTTTCTGACGTCAGGCAACGGCAAAAATGCGTGCCCTATGGTGTTTTCTTTGGATTTACGCCTATATGCACAACATGCAGGAGGCCTTATGAAACCGCTCTTTACGATTGTTTTCTCACTCGTTTTTCCATTCGCCCTTGGGGCGACGGAAGTCACCGATACTGGCGCAGCCGCCCAAGACACTGCCTTGGCCGCACAGGCCGAAACCGTGACCGATGCGCAAGACGAAGCGCTTGATCCCGATACCACTTTGCTGTTTCTGGATGCCCGCGAGGTGGATGTGCGCGATTTCATCTGGGAACGGCGCATCATCGTGGTGATGGCAGAAACACCTGATGACCCGCAATTCAACCGCCAGCTGGATGCCTTGCGCGAACGGGCCGCAGAATTCATCGAGCGTGATGCCGTCGTAATCTTTGACGCCCATCCGCAGGACCGCAGCACATTGCGGCAGGTGCTGCGCCCGCGCGCCTTCATGACCGCCATCATCGACAAGGATGGAGAGGTCAAGGCACGGCGTCCGGCAGTGCGGTCGGGGCGCGAGTTGATGGCGGTAATCGACCGGTTCCCAACGCGGCGGCAGGAAATGCTGGAGCAGCGCCCCGCCGGGCGGTAAACGGGTTTGACCTTATTGTGGCTGCCGCCAAGCCTATCTTGCGGGGGGCTGCCGCCCCCAAGCGGCTGCGCCGCTTTCCCCCGCGCCTGTTGCAGATGGGTCATTTGAAATACCCGATCTTCTCGGCCCATTGCGACATGATCCACCAGCCCGGCCCGAACACACCGGCCAGCCAGAAAACAAGTGCTGTCCCCGGGTCCATCAGGCCCAGCCAGACGACGCCCGTCAAAACCGCACCAAGACCATAGACCAGCCCGCCCCCCACAGCGATGAATTCCAGCCCCAACCGGATACGGCTAAGCAGTGGAAACAACCCGTGAAAAACTGCCATCCCCCCCAGTGGCGGCAATAGCAGCAGCATCCATTGCCCTTCGCGCACGCCCTCGGCAAGGCGCATCAGGATCAGCCAGCATAGCGCCAGCGCCGCCACAAAGCTGATGAAATACATCACAAACAGGCGCATGGGGCTGCGGGCCTGCATCATTCAAACTCCATGATGACTTCGTCCACGGCCAAAGATGCGCCCGCAACCGCATTGACCTTGGCGACCTTGCCCTTGCGTTCGGCACGCAGGATGTTTTCCATCTTCATCGCTTCAATCGTGGCAAGGGCCTGACCTTCATATACCTCGTCCCCTTCCTCGACCGAAATTGACACAACCATACCCGGCATGGGGCATAGCAGCAGCTTCGAGGTGTCGGCGGGCACTTTCTCGGGCATCAAACGGGCCAGTTCGGCCTGCCGTTCCGAGAAGACATGCACTTTCAGATCCGCCCCGCGCAGACGCAGACGGAAGCCGCCGGGCAATTTGCCCACCTTCATAACCAGTGGCGTGCCATTAATCATCAGGCGCGCCAGCGGCTGGCCCGGTTTCCAGTCGGAGGTGATGCGGAACTCCTGCCCTGCCAGCAGGACAGTCGCCCCCTCGCGGTCGGCGGCTATGCTGGCTTGCAGGCTATGCCCGTCGATATTGATGACCCACTCGGTGCCGACAACGCGTTCGTGGTTGTCCATCCGCCCAGAAACGCGCGCACGCCGGATTTCGGCCACGCGGTTCATGGCACATGCACCCGCAGCCACGCGGTGCAGCAGATCATCTGTCAGCGCAGCCCCCTCGAACCCGTCGGGGTATTCTTCGGCGATAAAGGCAGTCGTAATCTCGCCCGAGACAAAGCGCGGGTGGTCCATGACGGCAGAGAGGAACGGCAGGTTATGGCCAATGCCTTCCAACTCGAACTCGTCCAGCGCCAGACGCATTTCCTCTATGGCCTTGGCGCGGGTGGGGGCCCAAGTGCAGAGTTTGGCGATCATCGGGTCATAATACATCGAGATTTCGCCACCCTCGTAGACGCCGGTATCGTTGCGCACGGCGCGCGCGGCTTCGACCACTTCGGCAGGGGGCCGGTAGCGCGTCAGACGCCCGATCGAGGGCAGAAAGTTGCGATACGGGTCTTCGGCATAAAGGCGCGATTCCATGGCCCAGCCGTTGATCTTCAGGTCTGATTGGGCGAAAGGCAATTTCTCGCCCGCGGCCACGCGGATCATCTGTTCAACCAGATCAACGCCTGTAATCAATTCTGTCACAGGGTGTTCCACCTGAAGGCGCGTGTTCATTTCAAGGAAATAGAAATTGCGGTCACCGTCCACAATGAATTCCACGGTGCCCGCCGAGGTGTAGCCCACAGCCGCCGCCAGCGCGCAGGCCTGCTCGCCCATGGCGCGGCGGGTGTCTTCATCCAGAAATGGCGAGGGGGCTTCCTCGATTACCTTTTGATTGCGGCGCTGGATCGAGCATTCGCGCTCATGCAGGTAAACCGTGTTGCCATGCTGGTCGGCCAGCACCTGAATTTCAATATGGCGCGGTTGGGTCACGAATTTCTCGATGAAAATGCGGTCATCGCCAAAGCTGCTGGCCGCCTCGTTCTTGGAGGACTGAAAGCCCTCGCGCGCCTCTTCATCGTTCCATGCGATGCGCATGCCTTTGCCGCCGCCGCCCGCGCTGGCCTTGATCATCACCGGATAGCCGACTTCGTTGCTGATTTTCACAGCATCTTCAGCATCGGAAATCAGGCCCATATAGCCGGGAACAGTACTGACATTGGCTTCTGCCGCCAGCTTTTTCGAGGTGATCTTGTCGCCCATCGCTTCAATCGCGCTGGCAGGCGGGCCGATAAAGGCCACGCCCTCGGCGGCAAGCGCTTCGGCGAATTTCATATTCTCGGACAAGAACCCATACCCCGGATGCACTGCTTCCGCGCCGGTCTGGCGAATGGCGTCCATGATCTTGTCAATCACGATATAGGACTGGTTCGCAGGGGCCGGGCCGATATGCACCGCTTCATCGGCCATGCGCACATGCAGCGCGTTGCGGTCGGCATCGGAATAGACCGCCACGGTTGCAATACCCATCTTGCGGGCTGTCTTGATGACGCGGCAGGCAATTTCGCCACGATTGGCGATCAGGATCTTGCGGAACATGCGGACTCCTTTTCCGGGAATGGGCTGTGGGGAATGGTGCGCGCAGACATCACTCTTCCCATGTGTCAAATGCGAATTCAGAAGACCCGTCAAAAAGCTGGGGGAAATTGGCCTGTGCAACGCGCATGTCAACGCGCAGCAAAGCCTCGTAGCTTTCGGGGTCAAAGGGTTCGGAGGCGGGCACAACTTCGCGGCCCAAGAGCCACGACAGGCGGCCGGCATCCAGATTGCCCCGCTCGAACGGGCCATCGGAGAAATGCGCCATCAATGCGCCAAGAAAGGCCTCATCCGCGCGCCGGTCAGCGGCGCGCCGGTCGGCAAAGCGCTTGCGTGCCACAAGCGGGGTCACGCCTTTTGGGTTGGCGCGGCGAATGGTGAACTGGAAATCAGTGCTGGGCAAACGCCCGGGAAAACCGCGATGCTTCAGCATGACTGCCCCCCATGGCTCAGGGTGGCAGTTGCGGTGTACGGGCCAGACATTACCGCCTGACCCGTATATTCATGGCCCTCAGCCTTTGTAGCTGCTTGGCTCCATGATAATGGGCGCGGGCATTGGCGCGGGTTCAGGCTCTGGCGCCTGACGTGCACATGCGGCCAAGGCGAGGGTCGCGCTGACAGCAACGATAATAGTGGTTTTTGACATGGAACACTCCTGTTGTCAGTTTCGGCTGGCATGCATGATCCCAACCAAGTTTCCGCACATGCGTTGCCGCAGCACGGCACTGAAACGGTAGCAGAAGCAATTTCGTTTGACCACAGGGACATTGCGCCCATGGGGTGCGCATCCGAATAAGGGCGGTCTGTGACAGCGCGCCGCACGCGGCTGTCAACTCTGGCTAGGGCAGAGCCAAAGCTCTGCCCTGCCTGAATATCAGCGGTATTTGCCCTTGGACGAGGCGGGTTCAACATAGATCGGGGCCGAGATTGGCTCGAAATGCTGAACAGGTTCGGGGGACTTTTTCGCACAGGTTGCCGGGATAAAAGACACCAGAAACGCTGCGGCCAAAGCGAGTTTCGCCATTCTATTCTCCTGCTCAAAATGCCAGAGCGCGATTTTTCTGATGCACGCGCCCGTTGGTTATGGTTCGCACGCGCCTGAATGGACGCGCACGGCACCACATTAGCGTGTTTGCAGAATCCTGACCACGAAAATATTTCGTCATCAGTGCCTTGTTGCAGCGTTGCATCAAATAGGGACAGGTCGGCCAGATCAGTCATGATATTCATCCAATTCAGGTTCACATCCATCCATGGACAGAGAAAACCATTCAAACAACTGAAAAATTTCCGCGTCACGCATACCGAACTCGATCGGCCTGTCCATCAGCGTAACCACAACACTTTCCCAGCCCTGTTCGCGCGCATCTTCTCCGGCGGCAAACACATTCTGCATCTGTGTTTCACACAGCCATTCCATGTCTTCAAAAACGCGCAACGCATCCGCGTGATACAGGCTTTCAGGCTCTGCCAGTTGTGGCACGACATAGCGCAGGCGAATAACCGACAGGTCTTCATCCCAGATTATATCGTAATAGCTGGCCTGCACACCCGAGGGCAGGATCAGCGGCGCATCCTGCGCGAAAGCCTGCGCCGCGCCGCATAGCACAAGCGCAGAAGCTGCCGCCTGTTCCATTGACCGTATCAAACGACCTGCCCCCAGCATCTTTGCATCACAGCGGGATATTGTCGTGTTTCTTCCATGGGTTTGCGAGCTTCTTGTTGCGCAATGCCGCGAAGGCGCGCGCAACGCGCTTGCGCGTGGATTGAGGCATGATCACTTCGTCAATAAAGCCCTTCTCTGCCGCAACAAACGGGTTGGCAAAGCGCTCTTCATATTCGTTGATCCGCGCGGCGGTTTTTTCCGAGTCGCCCAGTTCCGAACGATAGAGGATTTCAACCGCCCCCTTGGACCCCATCACCGCAATTTCTGCCGTGGGCCATGCATAGTTGAAATCGGCCCCCATATGCTTGGACGCCATCACCACATAGGCCCCGCCATAGGCTTTGCGTGTAATAACCGTGACTTTGGGAACCGTCGCTTCGCCGTAAGCATACAGCAGTTTCGCACCATGCTTGATGACGCCCGCATATTCCTGCCCTGTCCCCGGCAGAAAGCCCGGCACATCCACGAATGTCAGGATCGGAATTTCAAACGCATCGCAGAACCGCACAAAGCGCGCGGCCTTGCGCGAGGAATCGATGTCCAGACAGCCCGCAAGCACCATGGGCTGGTTGGCCACCACACCCACTGTCTGCCCTTCCAGACGAATGAATCCGGTGATGATGTTTTTCGCAAACTCTGCCTGAATTTCGTAAAAATCTCCTTCATCCGCGGTTTTCTGGATCAGCTCTTTCATATCATAAGGGCTGTTGGGGTTGTCGGGGATCAGGCTGTCAAGGCTTGGCTCCACACGCGCAGGGTCATCGAAGAAGGGCCGCACCGGCGGCTTTTCGCGGTTGTTCAGCGGCAGGAAATCGATCAGGCGGCGCACCTCGATCATTGCCTCGACATCGTTTTCAAATGCCCCGTCCGCCACAGAAGATTTGCGCGTATGGGTTGACGCGCCGCCCAACTCCTCGGCGGTGACTACCTCGTTTGTGACGGTTTTCACCACATCGGGGCCAGTGACGAACATATAGCTGGAATCCTTCACCATGAAGATGAAGTCGGTCATCGCTGGGCTATAGACCGCGCCGCCCGCGCATGGCCCCATAATGACACTGATCTGCGGCACCACGCCCGATGCCTTGATATTGCGGTCGAACACATCGCCATAGGCGGCCAGACTGGCCACCCCTTCCTGAATGCGCGCGCCCCCTGAATCGTTCAGGCCAATGACCGGCGCGCCATTCTGGATCGCCATATCCATGATCTTGCAGATTTTCTTGCCATGCGTCTCGGACACAGAGCCGCCCATGACCGTGAAATCCTGTGCAAAGACATAGACCATCCGGCCATTCACAGTGCCCCAGCCCGTAACCACCCCGTCGCCCGCCGGACGTTCGGCCTGCATCCCGAAATCGGTGCAGCGATGGGCCACGAACATGTCAAATTCCTCGAAGCTTCCCTCATCAAGCAACAGCTCGATCCGCTCGCGCGCGGTCAGCTTGCCCTTGGCATGCTGCGCATCAACGCGGCGCTGTCCACCCCCCAGCCGCGCGGTTGCACGCTGGCTTTCGAGTTGTTGCAAGATGTCCTTCATGCGCTCCCCCATCGTCACAAAATCAGGCCAAGTTTGCCTTTTGTGTTACACTACCGGCGCGCTGCGCAACAAGAAAGTGAAATTCGGAAAATTTGCAAATATGCCCGCACCTTGCGCCGCTAATTTGCAAACCCTACGACAGCTTGACTTTTGCGGGCCTTGCACTTCTGTTCACATGTGTAATACGAGCTGCAAACCCCATCGAAAGCACAGGTCCATGATGCAGGCCCACCCCGCTGCTGAAGTCAGGTTTCTGGACAGCCAGACACCGCCGCATGTCGCAACACTGGTTGCGCAGGCGTCAATCGCGGCGCTGGCGATGAATGTGTTTCTGCCCTCGCTGCCGTCCATGGCCGTGTATTTCGACACCGACTATGCGGTGATGCAGCTTTCTGTGTCACTATATCTGTTGGTGAACGCAATTTTGCAGGTGTTCATCGGCGCGATTTCCGACAGGTTCGGGCGCAGGCCGGTCATGCTGGCCGCCCTGATCGGGTTTATTCTGGCGACAATCGGAACCTTGTTTGCAACTTCGGCGGTCGTCTTCCTGATCTTTCGGATGATGCAGGCAGTGGTCGTGTCTGCGATTGTTCTATCCCGCGCCTCTATCCGCGATGTTCTGGACGAGGCGCAGGCGGCCTCGCGCATTGGCTATGTGACAATGGGCATGGCGATTGTGCCGATGATTGCGCCCGCAATCGGTGGGGTGCTGGACGAAGCATTTGGCTGGCGCGGCAGTTTCGGGCTGATGCTGCTGGCGGGGATCGGCGTGCTGGTGCTGAGTTGGCGCGACATGGGCGAGACAAAACAGAACCTCGGCGGGCCGGTCAAGGGCCTGTTCGATGGTGTGCCAGAGTTGATGCGCGCACGGCGATTCTGGGGCTATTGCGTCACGGCAACGCTGGCCTCGGGGGCGTTCTTTGCCTATTTGGGCGGCGTCCCGTTTGTCGGCTCGCAGGTGTTTGGCCTGTCCCCATCGGTGCTGGGGCTGTATTTTGGCGCGCCTGCCTTGGGCTATGCGGCGGGCAATTTTCTGGCCGGTCGCTATGCCGCGCGGCTGGGGATCAACCGGATGATCCTGCTTGGCTGCCTTGTGGGCTTTGGCGGCATGGTTTTGTTGCTGGCGCTGTATCTGGCGGGGTTTTTATCGGCCCCTGTCTTTTTTGGGTGCTTCATCTTCACTGGGCTTGGCAATGGAATGCTGCTGCCCTCGGCCACATCCGGCATGATGTCGGTGCGCCCGCATCTGGCAGGCACGGCCAGCGGGATTGGCGGGGCGATCATGATCGGCGGCGGGGCCGGGCTGTCGGCCCTTGCAGGCGCGATCCTGACTGCGGAAAGCGGGGCCGCGCCGCTGATCTGGCTGATGGTCATCACCACGGCGCTGGCAATCTTGCCGCTGCTGTATGTGCTGCACCGCGAAAAGCAGATTTCAGCTTGACCGCGCAACGCCACTTTGCAAAGCCTTGACGCAGAGTTAGCAAAACCAGCCGGGGTCATATGCCGCCACAAAAACTCTACGCGGGCGCGAAACTGCGAGAGACGCGCAACCAGCTTGGCCTGACCCAAAAGGATTTCGCCACAAAACTGGGTGTGTCGCTGCCCTATCTGAACCAGATGGAAAACAACAACCGCCCCCTGTCCACTGCGGTAGTGCTGGCTTTGGCGCGTGAATTCGGGATGGATGTGACCGAGCTTTCGGCAGGCGACAGCGAGCGGCTTGTGTCGGACCTGCGCGAAGCTTTCGCAGACCCGCTTTTTGGCAAGACCACCCCTGCCCTGCCCGATCTTCGGCTGGTGGGCGCGAATGCGCCCGGCTTTGCACGCGCCTTTCTGGACCTGCACCGCGCCTATAGGCAAGCGCAGGAACAGCTTGCCTCGCTGGACGAGGCGTTGGGGCGCGAAGACACCACCCTGCGCCTGTCCCCCTGGGAAGAGGTGCGCGATTTCTTCCATTATTGCGACAATTACATCGACCCCGTGGACCGCGCTGCCGAACATTTCGCAGCACAGGGGCGCGATGCCCTGTCGCTGGCGACCGAGGCACTGGCACGGCGCAAGATCACCCTGCGCTATAGTTCCGGCCGGATATTGCGCCATCTCGACCATGACACAAACACGCTGGAGATCTCGGCCAAGGCCACCCGCGCCACGCAAGCGTTCCAGATGCTACACCAAGTCGCGCTGCTGACACAAAATGACCTGCTGGAAGCGACATTGGACTTGGCGCGGTTCCAGTCGGATGAATCGCGCGCCATCGCCAAGATCGGCCTTGCCAATTATTTCGCAGGTGCCGCGCTGATGCCCTATCGCCGTTTTCAGGAAGCGGCCAGCGCCACCCGCCACGATCTGGAAGCGCTGGCCGACCAGTTCGGCGCCTCGATCGAGCAGGTGGCCCATCGCCTGTCAACCCTGCAACGCCCCGGCCTGAAGGGGGTGCCCTTCTTCTTCGTGCGCGTCGATCAGGCAGGCACCATCACCAAGCGCCATTCTGCCACGCGGCTGCAATTTGCCCGTTTTGGGGGCGCATGCCCGTTGTGGAATGTGCACCGCGCGTTCGAGACGCCGGGGCGTTTTTTGCGGCAACTGGCCGAAACACCGGACGGGGTGCGCTATTTCTGCCTTGCTTTGGCGGTGACGAAAGGGGGCGGCGCGTTTCATGCGCCTGTGCGGCGCTACGCCATCGGGCTGGGCTGCGAGATCGACCATGCAGGCGCGCTGGTCTATGCCGATGGCATGGATCTGGGGCGCGAGGCGAGTTTCGAGCCTATCGGCATTTCCTGCCGCATATGCGAACGTGACACATGCCATCAACGCTCTGTCCCGCCACTGGAAAGGCGGTTGAAGGTTGACCATGATTTCCGCGAATTGCTGCCCTACCGGATAGAATAGCGCGCTCCCTACTCGAACACATCTTCGGGGTCGACACCCCACAGATGGCGCTTCTCGATCCAGCCGCGCGCGCTGTCCACCTCCAGCCGGCACCAGTCGGGCTGGCAGGTACGGATGCGCGCAATCACGCCCCGCTCCAGCAGGGCGGCGGGCGGGCTGGCCACATCCGGGCGCTGGTGCAGCTGTGCCATATCGGTTTGCACCAAGGCAGTGCGCAAGCCCGATAACAGCGCGTAATGCATCCAGCCGCCCATGCCCTCGGCATCTTCGACCTTGCGCCAATGTTCATATTCCGCCGTCACCCGCAGCGGCAGGTCGCGGCGCTGATACACCCAGTCGATGCGGTGCGACTGGTCCGGCCCGCGTCGCGCATTGCCTTCATTCGCCTTAAGCGAGACAAAGCGCGGCAGGGGCAGGTTTGTCACCGGCCCGCGTTCGCTGGCCTGCGCCATTTCCGGCGCCCACGCAATCAGCGCGGCAAGCGCCACAGTCCAGAAAGCCTGTATTCTCATGTGCCTGTGCGCCCGGTTGGTCCGGGTTCCTTGGGTTTGAACTGCTCTTTGTCACTGTTGCGGCCCGTTTACGGCATTTGACCGCTTGTAGAACGCAGCAAGTGCTGGCAGTTTGCCAGAAACACCGTCAGATGCAAAGAGGTGAGACGCGCAAATGCCCAATCAACGCCTGAGTGTTGTCGTAACGCGACGCCTGCCCGATGTGGTAGAAACCCGCCTGAAAGAACTTTTCGATGTAGAGTTGCGCGAAGATGACGCGCCCATGCGCCGCGAAGAGATTGCACAGGCGATGCGCCGCGCCGATGTGCTGGTGCCCACCCTGACGGACGATATCGATGCGACATTGCTGGCGCAGGCAGGCGACCGGCTGAAACTGATTGCCAATTATGGCGCAGGCGTGGACCATATCGATGTGCATTCAGCCCGCCAGCGCGGCATTCTAGTGGCCAATACCCCCGGCGTGGTGACCGATGATACGGCAGATATGGCGATGGCGCTGATGCTGTCAGTGACCCGCCAGATCCCGCAGGGGCTGGCAAAGATGCAGGCCGATACATGGCGCGGCTGGTCGCCCATGGCCAATCTTGGCACACGCATCGGCGGCAAGCGGCTTGGTATTCTGGGTATGGGGCGGATCGGGCAGGCGGTGGCGCGGCGCGCGCGCGCCTTCGGGATGCAGGTGCATTACCACAACCGCCGCCGCTTGCGCGCAGAAGTGGAAGACGCGCTGGAAGCCACATGGTGGGAAAGTCTTGACCAGATGGTTGCGCGGATGGATGTCATCTCCATCAACTGCCCGCATACGCCCTCGACATTCCACCTGATGAATGCGCGGCGGCTGAAGCTGCTCAAGCCCAGCGCGGTCATCATCAACACCTCACGCGGCGAAGTCATCGACGAAAACGCCCTGACACGGGGCTTGCGTGCGGGCGAGATTGCGGGCGCGGGGCTGGACGTCTATGAACGCGGCCATGATATAAACCCGCGCCTGCGCGAATTGCCCAATGTGGTGCTGTTGCCCCATATGGGGTCGGCCACGCTGGAAGGCAGGATTGAGATGGGCGAGAAAGTCATCCTGAACATCAAGACCTTCGCTGACGGGCACCGCCCGCCGGATCAGGTTTTGCCGGGCATGCTGTAGCACGCCAGTTGCGTCCCAGTCAGGGCGCAACCACAGCTTTTGCGTTTTGGCTACAGGGTTTCACCGCCCTGTCATCAGATGGTCGAGTTCCGCGTGATCAGGAAGCGTGCGGTCAATCGCGCGGCCTGCGCGCAGAACGATACGGTCTGATTGCGGGCGCGACAGCGCCTCGCCCCAGTTGCGCGCGCGCAGGATGACCAGATCGGCAGGTGCGCCCGCCTCCAGACTTGGCATCTCAAAGCCGCAGGCACGGGCGGGATTGGAAAGAAAAGCCGTAATCCAGTCCGGGTCGGCGTGATCCAGATGCGCGATGCGCGTGGCCTCGCGCAGCACTTCCAGCATATCGAGGTCGCCATAGGCATAAAACGGATCGCGCGTGTTATCCGAGGCGAAACTGACATTGATCCCGCGCGCCTTCATCTCATGCACAAGCGTGACGCCGCGCCAGCGGGGCGTGCGCCCGGATGCGCGGTCTTGCAGATACATGTTGCACATGGGCAGCGACACAATATTCAACCCCGCCCTGGCGACCAGATCGAGGGTTTCATAAACCTCCCCCTCTGGCTGCACAGCGAGAGAGCAGCAATGGCCGACGCTCACCGCCCCCTGATACCCCAGTTCCAGCACCGTTTCGGCAATCACGCGCAGCGTGGTGGCAGAAGGGTCGGCGGTTTCGTCGGCATGAAAATCCACCTCTAATCCGCGATCCATAGCCAGCTTGAAAAAGCCGCGCAATTTGTCGCGCAGGTCTGGCACAGGATAGGTGACAAGGCCCAGCACGCCGCCATGTTCGGCCACGATGTCGGCTGTTCGGGCATATTCGCCCGTCATATCGGCGCGGTCCACCCCGGTCAGCGATGCGCCTTGCAGGGCGATACGCCCCGCCCATTCCGCCCGCAATGCACCGAATATGGGCCATGAGATAGCATCTTGCGGGGCAATGCTGTCGATATGTGTGCGAATGGCACGCGTGCCATGGGCGTAGGCGCAGCGCAGCGCGAAATCCATCCGCGTGGCGATATCTTCTGCGGTCCAGTTGGCCACCCTGTCCGCGCCGACAGTTTCCAGCGCCCCCATGAAACTGCCATCAGGGTTGGGACTGCGTGGCCAGATATGGCCCTTGTCCAGATGGGTATGCATGTCGATGAAGCAGGGCAGCACCATCGCGCCGCCCATATCCAGCGTGGGCATATCACGGCGGTCGGACAGGCGCCCCCCCTCAACGCTGAGCGCGTGGCGCACCAGCCCGCCGCCCTGCCCCAACAGACAGGCCGGTATGGTGATGTTGTCCAGCCGGTAGGGGCCAGATGCGGGCAGGGTTTTGAAATCTGTCATGTCTGTCAGCCTATATGCAGAATGCGGATATGTCCGCATTCCGCGCTGTGTTCGGTTTTGCAGCCAGCGATCACAAGGTCGCGTTAACAGCGCCCCCATCCAGCAACAGGTTCTGGCCCACGATGAAGCCCGCATGTTCCGAGCATAGAAACGCGCAGGCTGCGCCGAACTCGGCCGCGGTGCCGTAGCGCCCTGCCGGAATGGTCGCTTGCCGCTTCGCGCGGGCCTGTTCCACTGTAATGCCTTCGGCCTTGGACACGCCCCCGTCCAGCGCGGTCGCGCGGTCAGTGTCATGAATACCGGGCAACAGGTTGTTGATGATCACACCCTTGCCCGCAACCTGACGCGCCGTACCTGCGACATAGCCCGTCAAGCCCGCGCGTGCCGAATTCGACAGGCCCAGCACCGCCAATGGTGCCTTGACCGATTGCGATGTGATATTGACCACACGGCCCCAGCCGCGCTCTATCATGCCCGGCATCAGCGCTTTCATCAGCGCGATCGGTGTCAGCATATTCGCATCCAGCGCCTTGATGAAATCCTCGCGCTCCCAATCGCTCCACATTCCGGGCGGGGGGCCGCCTGCGTTATTGACCAGAATATCCACCGCACCCGCGGCTTGCAGCACTTTCGCGCGCCCCTCCTCGGTGGTGATATCGGCGGCCACTGTCACCACCTCGACCCCATGGGCGGCGCGGATGGCTGCGGCGGCCTCTTCCAATGCGGCACTCCCACGGGCATTCATGACCAGATGAACCCCCTCTGCGGCCAGTGCCTCGGCGCAGCCGCGCCCCAAGCCCTTGGACGACGCACAAACCAATGCGCGCTTTCCGGCGATACCCATATCCATGTTGCAGACCCTCCATGTTGCATCCCTTGCCCCTCTAGCATTGTCCCGCCAAGGCCGCCAGTGACCGAAAACGACACAACAATGTCGCAAAACTACTTTTTCTTACCGCAAAGGGGTAACATTCTCTGACAAAGCCGTGTTAAGGCTGCTGTCTCAAACACACATCAGCCCCCACAAATGAAATGGAGGGACCATGTATCGGAAAGTCATCTTTCCGGTCGATCTGACGCATATCGACCAATTGACCCGCGCCTTGCAGACCGCGATTGATCTGGCGCTGCATTACAAGGCCGAAATCTGCTTTGTCGGGGTATCCGGCACGGCCCCCAGCGCCCTTGCGCGCACACCACAGGAGTATGAAAGCAAGCTTGCAGGCTTCGCGGATGAGCAGGGCAAGGCGCATGGTCTGAAAAGCAGCGCCAAAGCCTGCATCAGCCATGACCCAAGCATCGATACCGACAAAACCCTGCTGGCGGCCATAGCCGAATTGGGCGGCGATCTGGTGGTCATGCAGACCCATACCCCGCAAGCGCTTGATTACATCTGGGCGGGCCATGGCGATACGATTGCCGTGCATTCCAAGGCATCGGTCTTTTTGGTGCGCTAATCGCGCCCACGACACCAGCGTAACCGCCGCAAACCACCACCGGCACAAGAAACAGAAAATGGAGCAAATGCATGGCGAACCATGACGAAGACGCCATTCAGGACGCAGGCGAAGAGGCCTTGCGCGAACCTGAAGGCGCGTCCGAGATCATCGAGACGGATTATGAAATCGGTCAAGACAACATAACCCCGAAAATCGGCCCTTTCGGGCTGGACATACACAATCCCGTTTTTGCCATTTCCGGTATTGTCGTGGTGGCGTTCGTCATCGTCACACTGGCTTTTCAAGATCAGGTTGGGCCGGCCTTGGGGGCCATGCGCGCCTTTCTTACCTCCAGCTTTGACTGGTTCTTTCTGATGGCAGGCAATATTTTCGTGCTGGTCTGCCTTGGCATTCTGGTCTCGCCCTTGGGCAAGGTCCGCATTGGCGGCGTCGATGCAACGCCTGATTACAGCTATCTGGGCTGGTTTTCCATGTTATTCGCCGCAGGCATGGGCATTGGCCTGATGTTCTTCGGGGTGTTGGAGCCTGCATATTACTTTGCCACGCCATGGGGCGATCAACCCCTTAGCCGCGATCTTGGGATTGTGGATGGTGTGCTGATGGACCCCGCCGCCGTCGAAGCGGCCCGCCTGACCGCGATGGCGGGCACGATCTACCATTGGGGGCTGCACCCTTGGGCAATCTATGCGGTGGTGGCCCTTTCACTGGCGCTGTTTGCCTATAACAAGGGTCTGCCGCTAACTGTGCGCTCTATTTTCTACCCGATCTTTGGCGAACGCATCTGGGGCTGGCCGGGCCATATTATTGACATATTGGCAGTATTTGCCACGCTGTTTGGGCTGGCCACCTCGCTTGGGTTTGGCGCGCAGCAGGCATCGGCGGGTATTGGCTATGTGTTTGGCATAGAAGGCATCAATGACACCGTCACCTTCTCTGTCATCCTGATTGCGGGCATCACGGGACTGGCGCTGATTTCGGTGTTGCGCGGGCTGGATGGCGGCGTGAAGCGGTTGTCAGAGCTGAACATGATCCTTGCCATCATTCTGCTGTGCTTCGTGATTATCGTTGGGCCGACGATGTTGCTGGTGTCGCAATTCTTTGGAAATGTCGGGGCCTATTTCTCGGAGATTTTTGCCCTGTCCAACCCGATCGGGCGCGATGATGATGGCTACCGTCAGGGCTGGACGGCCTTCTACTGGGCGTGGTGGATCAGCTGGTCGCCTTTTGTGGGCATGTTCATTGCCCGCGTCAGCCGCGGGCGGACAGTGCGCGAATTCCTGACATGTGTGCTGTTGATCCCCACCATCGTATCCGCAATCTGGATGACGGCCTTTGGCGGCACTGCGATTGACCAGATGATCAATCATGTCACGGATAGTGCGGTTTTCGGCTTTGTGATCGATTCCTATGTGCCGGAATTGTCGCTGTTTGGCATGCTGTCCGAATTGCCGCTGGCAAGCATCACCTCGGTCGTGGGTATTGTGCTGGTGATCGTGTTCTTCGTCACTTCATCCGATTCAGGGTCACTGGTGATCGACACGATCACGGCAGGCGGCAAGATCAATGCTCCTGTCAGCCAGCGCATTTTCTGGGTGATCTTCGAGGGGCTGGTGGCCGCAGCCTTGTTGCTGGGCGGCGGGCTGGTGGCGCTGCAAGCGGCCTCTGTCTCGACCGGATTGCCCTTTGCGATTGTGTTGCTGTTTGCCTGCTACGCGCTTGTCAAAGGACTGATGGACGAGCCGCGCTAGACCTGCACTGCACGGAACGACACCAAAGGGCGCCCCATGGGGCGCCCTTTGGCATTATTGCGCGCATCGTGCGCACGATATTGAAAATGTTAAATGAGTCTGCGCAATAGTGGTGTCATCATGCGGCACCGCAAGCGGAAAGGCACTGTGTTGGTATATCACTATGAATGCGAAGTTTTCGAGGCGTCGGCCCTGCGGGTAAGCTGGGGCATAAATGAAGGCGATGCTTTGGGCCTGCCCGCATATGCCTGCCTTGGCGATATCTATACCCTGCCCCCACAGGCCGCACCGCTGCTGCTGCGGCTGGAAATTTCGGACAGGACAGTAATTGCGCCAGATCAGCAGGCGCAACTTGCGGGCCTGACACCGGGGCAAGAGGTGGCGACTTGCGGTGAAATGCGGCTGATGTCCTCGGACGGGGAAGTGGTGACAGCGCTGGTGCTGGAATGCTGCGGCACATTGCTGTTTTTGCCCCTGAACCCCATGCGCCCCGACACGGGCTATGCACTGATTGCCCTGCAAGAGACCGCTTCGGCGCTGCGCATGTCCGAATTGGTGCAGGGCTGTTTTGGAACGGGGGCGCGCGTCTCGATGGAAGATGGCAGCCTATGCGCGGTCGAGGATCTGCAAACCGGCATGGACATCCGCACCCGCGACCATGGCCCCCAAACCCTGCGCTGGATCGGGCAGATCACCATGCGCGCGCATGGTCCCTTTGCCCCTGTGACATTCGCGCCAAATGTTCTGGGCAATCTGGGGGCGCTGACGCTTGGCCCGCTGCAACGCATCTTTCTGTATCAACGTGGCGAAGACCGTCTTGGCACCCGCGCAGAGGTTCTGATACAGGCGCAAACGCTGGTCGACGGGCGCCGCGTTTTGCAACGCGAAGGGGGCTTTGTAACCTATTACCATCTGGCCTTTGATGACCATCAGATCATCTATGTCGAGGGGATACCCGTTGAAAGCATGCTTGTGTCGCGTGCAACACTCGCCCGCCTGCCAGAGGTGCTGGCGCAAGACCTCTCTAGACGGTTTCCGCATTTGAACCAGCGCGCACATTTTGCCCAAGACCTGCCATCAACGCAGGTCACGGCTGACATTCGGGACGCACTTTTGCGCCAGAAAGAAAAGTGACGACGCTGGAACAATCTGCTATTCAGACGTCTCTGCCCTCATATGTTTCGCATAGGTTGACTGTGTTTCAACTGAAAACAATTCTTGCTGCCACAGATTTCACCCCGCGTTCCGCCGCTGTCACGCGGCGCGCGGCGCAATTGGCCTGCGCGCATCGCGCGCGGCTGGTGCTGGTTCATGCCATTGAAACGCGCCAGACCAAGGTGCAGCGCTTGCGGCTGCGCAAACCTGTCGATCCGGTTGCGCGGGCCGATGCCGAAATGGACAAGCTGCGCGCCAGCTGCCCCGAACTGGACCTGAGCTGCCATATCCTACACGGCAAACCCGGCAAGCTGGTGCCGGAACTGGCCCGCGACATTGGCGCAGATCTGATCGTACTGGGTTTGCATGTGGTGCGCCGTGTGCTGGAGACTGTGCGCCTGACAAATCTGGAACGGATCACCCAGCACGCCCCCTGCCCCATTCTGATTGCCCATAATCCCGATGTGCGCCCCTATCGCAAGGTTTTGGGCGCGATCACTTTCGCGCCTGCCTCTGCCAAGGCGCTGGAAATTGCCGCCGCGATTGCGCCTGATGGCAGCTATCACGCCATCCATGCGCTGCAACTGCCCCTTAGCGCGAAGCTGCCATCTTCCGATGTTATGAAAAGCGCCGAGATGACAGAGGCCGAGTTGCTGCGCCAGACCTTCATGAGCTTCAAAGGATTGCCCAAATCCCTGCCCCTGCCTGAAATCGTGCCCGGTGGCGTGCATGAAGTGCTGCAATTTCGCGTCCGCGAATTGCAACCCGATCTGGTGGTCATCGGCAGCCATTCGGGGCGCGATGCCAACACCTTGGGCAATTACGCGCGCGATCTGATGCGCGCGCCCCCCACAGATATGCTGGTTGCCAAGCCAGATTGAGCGCGCGCCGGCAGGTCTGCACGCGCTGCATGTCCGTCATGCGCAAAAACTCTCGCAACCATGCATCTTTTGCGGTAAGAAATGGTTTAACATTGAACTATTGCTTCACGGGAGGAGGCGCCGCGTATGGCCACACGAAAATCCACTGCCAAATCAAATGTTTCAGCAGAAGAATTGCAATCCTATTACCGCGACATGTTGTTGATCCGCCGATTCGAGGAAAAAGCCGGTCAGCTATACGGCATGGGTCTGATCGGGGGCTTTTGCCATCTGTATATCGGGCAGGAAGCCGTTGTTGTCGGGCTGGAAGCCGCAGCCAAAGAGGGCGACAAGCGCATCACATCCTACCGCGACCACGGCCATATGCTGGCCTGCGGCATGGACCCGAAGGGGGTCATGGCCGAGTTGACGGGGCGCGAGGGCGGCTATTCGCGCGGCAAGGGCGGCTCGATGCATATGTTCTCGAAGGAAAAGCATTTCTACGGGGGCCACGGCATTGTCGGCGCGCAGGTGCCGCTGGGGGCCGGGCTGGCCTTCTCGGACAAATACAAAGGCAATGACAACGTCACCTTTACCTATTTCGGCGACGGCGCGGCCAATCAGGGGCAGGTTTATGAAACCTATAACATGGCCATGCTGTGGGATTTGCCTGTGATCTTCGTGATCGAGAACAACAAATACGCGATGGGCACATCCGTCCAGCGCGCGACCAAATCCCCCTCCCTTTGGGAACGCGGGGCCGCCTACGGGATCGCGGGCGAAGAAGTGGACGGCATGGATGTGCTGGCCGTCAAGGCAGCTGGCGAGAAGGCCGTGGCGCATTGCCGCGCAGGCAAAGGGCCGTATATCCTTGAAGTCATGACATACCGCTACCGCGGCCATTCGATGTCTGATCCGGCCAAATACCGGACCCGTGACGAAGTGCAGAAAATGCGCAGCGAACGCGATGCGATCGAACATGTGCGCGAATTGCTGCTGCAAGGCAAGCACGCCACCGAAGATGACCTGAAGGCCATCGACAAAGAGATCAAGGCCGTCGTGAATGAAGCCGCAGAGTTCTCGAAAGAAAGCCCGGAACCGGCGCTTGAGGAACTCTGGACAGATATCTACGCGTGAAGCGGCCGGGAGGATAGTACCAATGGCAACCGAAATACTTATGCCTGCACTCTCTCCGACCATGGAGGAAGGCACACTGGCAAAATGGCTGGTGAAAGAGGGCGACACCGTCAGTTCCGGCGATATTCTGGCCGAGATCGAAACGGACAAGGCCACGATGGAATTCGAGGCCGTCGATGATGGCGTGATGGGCAAAATCCTGATCGCGGCTGGTACCGAAGGTGTGAAGGTCAACACGCCGATTGCAGTGCTGGTGGCCGAGGGCGAGGACGTGCCCGCCGAAGGCGCGAAAGCGGCCACAACGCCAGCACCCGCCGCCCTGAATGGCGCGGAAGACAAAACCGCCGCCCCTGCCACTGCGGCCCCTGCCCCCGCCACGCCCAAGGCCGACACCACGCCGGACTGGCCCGAAGGCACGGAAATGAAAACCCAGACCGTGCGCGAGGCGTTGCGCGACGCGATGGCCGAAGAAATGCGCAGCACGGACGAAGTCTTCGTCATGGGCGAGGAAGTGGCCGAATATCAGGGGGCCTATAAGATCACCCAAGGGCTGCTGGATGAATTCGGCGCGCGCCGCGTGATCGACACCCCCATTACCGAACATGGGTTTGCAGGTATCGGTGTGGGCGCGGCCTTTGGCGGGTTGCGGCCGATTGTGGAATTCATGACCTTCAACTTTGCCATGCAGGCCATTGACCATATTCTGAACTCTGCCGCGAAGACGCTGTACATGTCAGGCGGGCAGATGGGCTGTCCCATTGTGTTCCGTGGCCCCAATGGCGCGGCGGCCCGCGTGGGCGCGCAGCACAGCCAGTGCTATGCGGCGTGGTATTCGCAGATTCCGGGGTTGAAAGTGGTGATGCCCTATTCGGCGGCGGATGCGAAAGGCTTGCTGAAGCAAGCCATCCGCGACCCGAATCCGGTGGTGTTTCTGGAAAATGAAATCCTCTACGGGCGCAGTTTCGAAGTGCCGGTGCTGGACGATTTCACAATTCCCTTCGGCAAGGCGAAAACATGGCGCGAAGGGACCGATGTCAGCATCGTCAGCTTCGGAATTGGCATGACCTATGCCTTGGAAGCCGCAGAACGGCTGGAAAAAGACGGGATCAGCGCCGAGGTGATCGACCTGCGCACGATCCGGCCCATGGATACAGATGCAATCCTTGCATCTGTCATGAAAACCAACCGTCTGGTCACGGTCGAGGAAGGCTATCCGCAAGGCTCGGTCGGCAATTATATCACCTCTGTCGTGATGGAGCGCGCATTTGATTATCTGGATGCGCCCGTCATCAACCTGACCGGCAAAGATGTGCCAATGCCCTATGCCGCCAATCTGGAAAAACTGGCACTTGTGACGACCGATGAAGTGGTCGAAGCCGTGCGCAAAGTGACATATCGCTAAGAGGGAGGGTCTAAAATGCCAACAGAAATCCTGATGCCTGCGCTCTCCCCCACGATGGAGGAAGGCACGCTGGCCAAATGGCTGGTCAAGGAAGGCGACAGTGTTGCCTCGGGCGATATTCTGGCCGAGATCGAGACGGATAAGGCCACGATGGAATTCGAGGCCGTAGAGGAAGGCGTGATCGGCAAGATCCTGATTGCAGCCGGAACCGACGCGGTGAAAGTAAACACCCCCATCGCGGTTATGCTGGCAGAGGGCGAAAGCACCAGCGATATCGGCGCGCCGTCACAAGCCGCGCCAGCGGCGGCACCCGCTGCCGATGCCGGCGCAAAGGCCGCCCCCGATGCTGGTTCCCAATCGTCCGCACCACCTGCACCGAAAGCCGATGGCCAGCGCATCTTTGCCTCGCCCTTGGCGCGTCGGATTGCAGCGGATAAAGGCATTGATCTGACCCAGATCAGCGGCTCTGGCCCGCATGGGCGGATTGTCAAAGCCGATGTCGCAGATGCGAAACCGGAACAGCACACTGCCGCCAGCGCAGAAGCCGCACAGCCCGCCGCCCCAGCGACAGCCGCTATGGCAAGCGGGCCAACGGCAGGGCAAGTCGCCAAAATGTATGACGGGCGCGACTATGAGGAAGTCAAACTTGACGGGATGCGCAAGACTGTTGCCGCACGCCTGACAGAGGCCAAACAGACCATCCCGCATTTCTATCTGCGCCGCGACGTGCAACTGGACGCGCTGATGAAATTCCGCGCCGATCTGAACAAGCAGCTGGAGGCGCGCGGGGTCAAGCTGTCGGTCAATGATTTCATCATCAAGGCCTGTGCGATGGCGCTTCAGGCGGTGCCGGGGTGCAATGCCGTCTGGGCGGGCGACCGGATGCTGCGGCTGAAACCGTCAGATGTGGCCGTCGCGGTTGCCGTAGAAGGCGGGCTGTTCACGCCCGTGCTGAAAGACGCGCATCTCAAGTCCCTCTCTGCGCTGTCAGCCGAGATGAAAGACCTTGCAGGGCGCGCGCGCAACAAGAAGCTCGCCCCGCATGAATATATTGGCGGCGCGATGGCGATTTCCAATCTGGGCATGTTCGGGATCGAGAATTTCGATGCTGTCATCAACCCGCCGCACGGGTCGATTCTGGCGGTGGGTGCTGGGTTGAAAAAGCCGGTAGTGGGCAGTGATGGTGAACTCAAAGTCGCAACTGTCATGTCCATGACGCTGTCTGTGGATCACCGTGTGATTGATGGCGCGCTGGGGGCCGAGTTCCTGAAAGAGGTTGTGGCCTATCTGGAAAACCCTGTCACCATGCTGGCCTGAATGGGGAGTGCAAAGGGGGCGCAAGCCCCCTTTGCGTGTTCACACAGGCCCTAGAGATGCCGGGTCAAGCCCGGCATTACCTTATAGCCTGCATCAGATCAACCGCCCGACGCGGCAAACCTGCCAGATCAGATCTCGCCGTTGAACAACTGGTCCATCGTCATGGAAGGTTGCGCACAGCCCGCCTCGCCCACGATCCGCGCGGGGATGCCTGCAACTGTTTTGCGCGCGGGCACATCTTCGAGCACCACAGACCCTGCCGCCACACGCGCGCAATCGCCCACATGAATATTGCCCAGCACCTTGGCCCCCGCCCCGATCAGCACACCATTGCCGATTTTGGGGTGACGGTCGCCATCGGATTTGCCGGTGCCGCCCAAAGTCACCGAATGCAGCATCGAGACATTGTCGCCCACCACTGCCGTCTCGCCAATGACAATGGAATGGGCGTGGTCGATCATGATTCCCTTGCCGATCTTGGCACCGGGATGGATATCGACACCGAAGCATTCCGACACCCGCATCTGGAACAGGCTGGCGAAATCCGCGCGCCCCTGACGGCACAGCCAATGAGCGATGCGGTAGGCCTGAACCGCCTGAAACCCTTTGAAATACAACAGCGGTTTCAGGAAGCGGTTGCAGGCGGGGTCACGTTCGAATGTGGCGACGATATCGGCGCGCGCCGCCTCGCCCAATGATGGGTCATCGGCATGGGCTTCGTCCATAATCTCGCGCAAGATCTGTTCCGACATTTCGGCAGAGGCAAGTTTCTGCGCCAATCGAAACGCCAGCGCCTGTTCCAATGTCTTGTGATGCAGGATCGAGGAATGGAACATTCCCCCCAGAAGCGGCTCTCGCTCCAGCCCCTGTTGGGCTTCCTCACGGATGCGTGCCCATACAGGGTCCAGCCGTGTGACATTGGGCTTGTGGCGCGGTCCGAATTCGCTCTGGGGTGACATTGTGATCATCCTGTTCCTGATCTGCGATCAACTCGCATCCGAGAGGTGAAATATATGGTTTTAATGACAGGAAAACAACGCTGGCAGATCAAGTTTTCAGCGATGGCGCGGGCGCGTCATTTTGTGCGAGTGCCAAAAGCGCGCGCAGCCGCGCAGGCGGGATCGCGCGCACCTCCAAGGCAGTGAAAACATGCACTGTGTCAAGATCATGGTCGCATACAGCATGGTCCGAAACCCAGCCGCCCATACCCAGATACATCCGCAACAGCGCCGGAACATCGCGCAGGTCGGCCAGTCGCGGTCTGTGTCCATCTGTCGGGCAAAAATGGTCCAGCCCCGCGCGTTTGCCCGGGCGCAAGGCCACAGGGCCAATATGCCTGTCAAACAAAAAGCGCAGTGCATCTGCGTGGCGCTGCGGCGCAGCCCCCGCAAATGACGCGCACCCCACCAGCATGTCAGCACCACAGAGCGCCGTGATCCGCGTCATTGCGGCCAGCAGGGCGCGGGCGACATCGACATCTTGCGCATAGGCGGTGTCAATGCAGACCCGCCCCACCTCGACCAGTCTTTGCCCCGCTTGCGCAAGCGCATTCAGGTCATAGAATTGCGCCGAATAGCTGGTGTGAATATCCTCTGGCGCGGTCAGGATGCGCAGTCTGGCAACGGCTATGGCCGCAGGGTCTGGGGGGCATCGGATCATCAGATGGTGGCACAGCGCGTCGAATCGATCCAGATCACCCGAGGCCGATCTGTTGCGAAACCGTGCTGCGCGCAGGCGCTGGACAGCCGCCATCTGGTCTGCGCCCTGCGCCAGCGTTGCAGTGAATGCCCCCAGCCGAAGCGCAAAACGCGACAGGTCGGGCTGATCATGCAAACCGTGTGTCACATCCAGCATCCCCAGATGAGGTCTTGATTGCCGAATCGTTCAAGGGCCGGTGCCCCCGCGCGCGAAAACCGGCCCGCGATCAGCCGCCCAACATCTGCGCCGGGTTGAACTGACCAAAATTGCTAAGCAGCTGGCGCAACAATGTGGCACCTGTAGGCCCGGTCGAGGTGACGCGGCGCGACAGGGCAACCACTTCGCCCTGTTCCTGGCCAAAGCGCTCGACATTGGCGACACGCCCTGCCCCGTCAAACGAAATTGCCACCACTTCGCGCCGCACTTCGACAGGCGCGCGCCAGCCTTCATGCACCCAGTCGCTTTGGACATAATACCAAGCAGAACCTTCCATGACCCCCATCATGCCCGGCCTGCCGATTTTCTCGGCCACCGTGTCGCGCGTGTCGCGAGACACTTCGATCTGGGCAAGCTGTGCGTCATCAGGCGCGTAGCCGTGAAACCTTTGGACAGGGCTACAACTGGCGAGAACCAGAATCAGCACCGGAAAGACAAGCCGCATTGCAAGTGTTTTCATCTGCCTATTGCTTCCTCAAACTAAACGCCCGCCGTCGAATCCCAACACTGTGCACGCCATTTTTCCAATTTGACAGCTTGTCTTGCAGACTGTCGCTACAATGAGGGATACAGAAGGACGCCGCGCACTTCAAGAAAGGAACGAAACCGCCTATATGTTCTGTCAGAAACGCCTGACACAAGGATAGGTCCGAATTGTCCCAGACACCCCAACCGATAACTTCCCTCGTATTGATGCCCCCTTTGCGGGTGGGCCAGCTGGATGGACGGCGCGTGCAAGATATTGATTTGCAGCCAGACGCGGCCCAACGCCAGCAAATCGCGCAGCTGCTGGGGCTGGAAGCAGTAAAGAAATTCAGGTTTCATGCCGAACTGCGCCCGCTCAACAAATCCGACTGGGAATTGGTGGGTGTTATGGGGGCCACCATCGTGCAGCCCTGCGCGATCACACTCGCCCCTGTGACCAGCCGAATCGACGAACGTGTGACGCGCCGTTTTCTTGCCGATCTGCCGGAACCTGACGCGCATGAAGTGGAAATGCCCGAAGATGACAGTATCGAGGCGCTTGGCGCTGCAATCGACATCAGCGCGCTCGCGCTCGAGGCGCTGACACTGGCGATTCCCGCATTCCCACGCGCCGCAGATGCAACCCTGTCCGACCAGGGCTATCTGGAACAAACACCCCCCGGTGCCACCCCGCTGCCCCAGAACACGCACAAACCCTTTGCAGGCTTGGCAGAGTTGAAGGCAAAACTGGAGAAAACCGAAGGCGAGGCCCCAAAACCCCGCAAATAGTCGTTGCATGGTCATAAAAGATCACTATTTTCCGCGGCTCGCGCATTGGGGGCTTGGAAGCATCGTGCAATCCGTGTATGCCGCGCCAAATCGCAACTTTCCGCTTTCGCGTCGGGACAGGCCCCTACAGGGCAAACAGTCCGGATGCCCTGACACAGAGGTCTGATATGGCTGTTCAACAGAATCGCGTTACCCGTTCCCGCCGCAACATGCGCCGCGCACATGATGCGCTGGTCGCGGCGAACCCAAATGAATGCACAAACTGCGGCGAGCTGAAGCGCCCGCACCATGTGTGCCCGTCTTGTGGTCACTACGCTGACCGCGAAGTGATCGCGCAGGCCGGAGATGTCGATCTGGAAGACGACGCGGCGTAAGACGGCGTATCCCGTTCCGGGGTGACATATGACACGCACGCCGCAGGGCATCATGCAGACTGAACGCGCGAAGGTCACAATTTCCGTCGACGCAATGGGGGGCGACCATGGCCCCGCCGCTGTTGTTGAAGGATGTGCCCTTTCTGCGGCAAAGAATGGCGAGATCGCGTTCATTCTGCATGGCGATGAAGCAGTGCTGAAAGCTGCTGTCGCGCGGTACCCCGTACTTGCCGACATAACCCAGATACACCACAGCCCCGGCGTTGTGCAGATGGGGGACAAACCGTCGCAGGTTATGCGTCGCGGGCGCGAAACCTCGATGTGGTCGGCGCTGACTGCTTTGCGCGACCATCACGCACAAGCGGCGGTATCTTGCGGAAATACCGGCGCGCTGATGGCAGTGTCCATGCTGCGCCTGCGCAAGCTTGACGGTGTGCACCGGCCCGCAATCGCATGCCTGTGGCCCTCTCGTGGCAAAAGCGGCTTCAACACCATGCTGGATGTGGGCGCAGATGTGCGCGCCGATGAGGATTCGTTGCTGCAATACGCCTTGATGGGCGCTGCCTATTACCGCAACGCCTTTGACGCGGAACGCCCGCGTGTGGGGCTGTTGAATGTCGGCACCGAAGAACACAAGGGCCGCGCCGAAATCAAAGAGGCCGCGCGCCTTATTGCCGAAGCCGCCGAAATTGGCCGGTACGAGTTTGTGGGCTTTGTCGAAGGCAATGATCTGCCGTCAGAGCATGTCGATGTGATCGTCACAGACGGGTTTACAGGCAATGTCGCGCTGAAAACCGGCGAGGGAACCGCGCGTCTTATCGGCGATACGCTGCGCGAAGAACTGACAGCGAACCTGCCTTCGAAGCTTGCAGCCCTCTTCGCCAGCGCGCCTTTGGGCCGGCTGCGCAAACGCATGGACCCGCGCCGCATGAATGGCGGTGTATTTCTGGGGCTGAATGGCACTGTTGTAAAATCACACGGCTCGGCCGATGCCACTGGCATATCGGCAGCCATCAAACTGGCATTCACTCTTGCGCGTTCCGGCTTTCAGGATCGTATGGCAGAACGCCTTGCATCTGTCGCAGATGCGCAGCAGGAAAAAATGCTGGGCAAGGATGACACGCCTGCGCAGGATGGATCGGCAGAGGGCGACAACCAGATGGGGCAATCATGAGCATGATAAGACCTGTGATTCGGGGCACTGGCCACTATCTGCCCGCACGCATCGTGCCCAATTCCGAATTTGCTGCCACGCTTGACACCAGCGATGACTGGATCGTGTCGCGCTCTGGGATCGAGCGGCGCCATTTCGCGGCCGAGGGGGAGTTCACATCCGATCTGGCCATTCACGCCGCCCGCGCGGCGCTGGCCAATGCGGGGCTGGAACCGAATGATCTGGATGCGATCATCGTCGCCACCTCGACGCCCGATTACACCTTTCCCGCAGTGGCGACACAGGTGCAGGCGGGCTTGGGCATGACCAAGGGCTTTGCCTTTGACATTCAGGCGGTGTGTGCAGGGTTTGTGTTTGCGCTGGCCAATGCCAGCGGCCTGATTGCCGCCGGACAGGCGCAGCGCGTTCTGGTCATCGGGGCAGAAACCTTCTCGCGCATCATGGACTGGACAGATCGCGGCAGTTGCGTGCTGTTCGGCGACGGGGCCGGGGCGCTGGTGCTTGAAGGGCAAACCGGCACCGGATCGAACACGGATCGCGGTGTGCTGGCTTGTGATCTGAATTCAGACGGGCGCTACCGGGATTTGCTGTTTGTCGATGGGGGTGTGTCACGCACCGGCACTGCGGGTGTGCTGCGCATGCAGGGCCGCGAGGTGTTTCGCCACGCTGTAGAGAAGCTGGCCACCACCGCAACCCAAGCGCTTGAAAAAGCGGGCTTGGGTGCGGATGATGTGGACTGGGTTGTGCCCCATCAGGCCAATCTGCGCATCATAAAAGGCACCGCGCAGAAACTGGGTGTGCCGATGGAGCGTGTCATTGTCACTGTGCAAGATCATGGCAACACATCTGCCGCCTCGATCCCGCTTGCCTTGTCGGTTGCCGATGCCAGCGGCCGCTTCAAGAAAGGCGACCTTATCCTGACCGAAGCGATTGGCGGCGGGCTAAGCTGGGGCGCAGTCGCGCTGCGGTGGTAGCTGCGGATATGGCGGTTTAACGCCATGCAACAAGCCCCTGATATTGACTCGAAAATCACTTTCCCCCATGCTGCGGGAAAGCTTGGGGGATAAGATGTCAAACAAGACACTGACGCGGATGGATTTGACAGAAGCCGTGTTTCGGGAAGTGGGGCTGTCGCGCAACGACTCGGCCGCTTTGGTCGATTCGGTGCTGGAACATGTGTCAAATGCTCTGGCTTCCGGCGAACAGGTAAAGATCTCGTCTTTCGGGACATTTTCGGTTCGTGACAAGAAAGCCCGCATCGGACGCAACCCGAAAACCGGCGAAGAAGTGCAGATTTCTCCGCGGCGCGTCCTTACCTTTCGCCCATCGCATCTGATGAAAGAGCGTGTGGCCGAAGGCAACCGAAGTCAGGATTGATCCATGCGAAAAGCACCGGACGCGTTTCGCACAATTAGCGAAGCGTCGGATGCATTGCAGACCCCGGCGCATGTTCTGCGTTTTTGGGAAAGCAAATTCTCTCAGATAAAGCCTGTAAAGCGCGCAGGCGGGCGCAGATATTATCGCCCTGCGGATATCAACCTGCTTTCGGGCATCAAGATGTTGCTGCATGATCAGGGCATGACCATTCGGGGCGTTCAAAAGCTTCTGGTGGAAAAAGGCGCGCGCCATGTCGCACAACTGGCCGTGGTTGAACATCTGCCGACAGATGCGCCGATTCTTGAGGCACAGAAAGATGAATTGCTTCCGGATATTGGCTATGCAGATGACGCAGAGATGCCCAGCGAGATTGCGCCTGTAACAGCGCTGTCAGAGGCAACGGACACGGCCAAGGTGGATGTCGCGCAGGACGACGCGCCAGAGGCAGAGGCAGAGGCAGAGGCAGAGGCAGAGGAAACAGCGCCACCAACGAAGCCCCTGCAAGCAGAGCCTGCGGCAACCGCGCCAATCCTGCCCTTTCCTGTTCCACCCGCGCCCAAGTCTGAAACCGGGCCAAAAAACGCTTTTGCCAATCTCAACAACCCAAAGCGCCGTCCCGCCATGCGTATGGCGGCACTTGCGCATATATTGCGCACAAACCCGCCTTCCGAAGACCGCTTGCGCAAAGCCGCGCCCGCAGCGGCACGGCTGGAAGCCCTGCTTGCACGGATGCAAAAAACCGACTGACCCCTTTGGCGGAAATTGTATATCCGGACCGGAATTCACCCTTGCTCTCAGGCGTGAATCGGGTAGATAGACGCCACATAGCGTCGGGCTATGGCGCAGTCTGGTAGCGCGTCCGTCTGGGGGACGGAAGGTCGCAGGTTCAAGTCCTGCTAGCCCGACCAAATTCTCACCTTGAAATCTTGTTGCAGCTTTGCACCCTATAAGCGCGATCTTGCCGCGTTGGTGCATATTAAGTGTTGGCAAATGGGCTAAGCGCCACCCGCCGGCAACTTCGCGCAAGGCGCGTTATTCAACCGCGCCCTGCGCCCACAAAGCCGTCACCAGGTATCTTCAGGCGGCACCCCTACCGCTTCATGGCACTTTCAAAGGCCTGCGCCATGTCGCGCCATGCTTTCTCGAAGCCATCGCGCATGTCGGCCCATGCTTTCTCGTTGCTTTCGCGCGCTTCGCGCAGCTTGACCTCGATCGCGTCGCGCTGCGTCTTCATTTCCTTCAACTGCTCTTCATATTTCAGCTTCATATCGGCCTGCGCGGCGCGCGCTTTGGCTTCTTGCTTGGAAATCTCTGCATTCCATTCGTCAATCTTGGCCTTCATCTTCTCGATATATGCATCGCGGTCCATGGCAGTCTCCTCCTCTGCGTGACTGGATGCAGACAGGCTACGCCTGCGCCCCCCATCTTGCAACCCGGCCGTGTAGGCGCGTGTGATCATGGACTTCCCAGCAGGGCTTTGCTTCTATATGCAGCAGCAAGCAGCAATGTGTCAGGAAAAGATCATGTCAGATTTCGGGGTTTTGCCAGCTCAGACCTTGCGCGAGATGGTCGCGCATGGCGTGATCCATGCAGACCCCGCTGTGACCAAGGAACAGATCCAGCCCGCCAGCCTTGACCTGCGCCTTGGCGCGCGGGCATGGCGGGTGCGGGCGTCATTTCTGGCGGGTAAGGGGCGGCGCGTGGCCGACCGGCTGGCAGAGCTGGAGATGCACCAGATGGACCTTCGCAACGGGGCTGTGCTGGAAAAAGGCTGTGTCTATGTGGTGCCCCTGATGGAATCGCTTTCGCTGCCCGCAGGAATTCAGGCGGTGGCGAATGCCAAAAGTTCAACCGGACGGCTGGACCTGCTGACGCGCATCATCACCGATGAAGGGGTCGAATTTGACCGCGTGGCCGAAGGCTATAGCGGCCCGCTTTATGCAGAAATCTGCCCCCGGTCATTTTCGGTTCTGGTGCGCCCCGGCATGCGCCTGAACCAGATCCGCTTTCGCAAGGGCCATGCAGTGCTAAGTGACGCGGAACTGCATGATCTGCACAGGGCCGAAACCCTTGTCCCCGATATGCCTGTGATTTCCGAAGGGTTGGGGTTCTCGGTCGATCTGCGCCCGAAAACCGGCACGCTTGTCGGCTACCGCGCCAAACCCCATACAGGCGTTATCGACATGGACAAAATAGCCGCTTACGAGCCGTCAGAGTTCTGGGAAGAATTGCACAGCAAGGATGGACAGATCATCCTTGACCCCGGCGCGTTCTACATTCTTGTCAGCCGCGAGGCGGTGCATATTCCGCCAGATTACGCCGCAGAAATGGCCCCCTATCTGGCCATGGTGGGCGAATTCCGCGTGCATTACGCCGGTTTTTTCGATCCCGGATTCGGCCATGCCGCAGCAGGCGGAACAGGGGCGCGCGGTGTGCTGGAAGTACGCTGCCATGAAGCGCCCTTCGTGCTGGAACATGGGCAGATCGTGGGCCGCTTGGTCTATGAACGCATGGCCGCGCGGCCAGAACGGTTGTATGGTGCAGACATCGCCTCGAATTACCAAGGTCAGGGCCTGAAACTGGCCAAGCATTTCAAGGCGGTCTAGGCGTGTTGGAACTGGTTGATATCGCCTTTGTCATCACCGCGTTTGTCACGCTGTTTGTGGTGATCGACCCTGTTGGCACAGCGCCCCTGTTTCTGGCGCTGACACAGGGCATGGATGCGGCCAGACGGCGCGCGAT
Organism: Roseinatronobacter thiooxidans; assembly: GCF_001870675.1. Lineage (GTDB taxonomy): Bacteria > Pseudomonadota > Alphaproteobacteria > Rhodobacterales > Rhodobacteraceae > Roseinatronobacter > Roseinatronobacter thiooxidans. Next base: position 343,461 of record NZ_MEHT01000009.1, read on the forward strand.
TGGCATACGCGCCTGCCTGATTGCGGCAATCCTGCTGGCCTTGTTTGGCGTTGCGGGCGAAGATTTCCTGCGCCTTATTGGCATATCCATGCCCGCCTTCCAGATTGCGGGCGGCATTTTGCTGTTTCTGACAGCGCTTGATATGCTGTTTGACCGCCGCAGCCAGCGCCGCAAGGACCATGCAGATGAAGGCAGCGGCATGCCTGCAGATGATCCGTCCGTTTTCCCGCTGGCCATGCCGCTGATTGCGGGACCGGGGGCGATGGCGACAATGGTGCTACTGATCGGCGATGCAGGGCGCACTGCGCAGGGCGTGGCACTTGTGACTGCCGTGATGCTGGCAGTCATCGCGCTTGTGTTGCTGGCCTTCCTGTCGGCAGGCTTGATCGAGCGGTTGCTGCGCCGGACAGGCACCATGGTTATGACGCGGCTATTCGGGCTGCTGCTGGCCGCGCTTTCTGTTCAGTTCGTGATGAACGGCGCGACCGCGATCGGGATTTTGCCCCAGATCAGCGCAAACCTGTAACACAAGCACCCGGCCAGATGCCGGGTGCTTGCCCTATTCTACTGTGGAAGACGAGCTGTTCGTGTCTTCCGATGCCGGTTTGCGGGGCTTGCGCGGCGCACGGCGGGGTTTTGGTTTTTCCTCACCCTCAGTCGCTTGCGGCTTTGGTGCATCCGCCTCTGCGCCAGTGTCTTCCGGCTGCTTTGCTACACGGGGCTTGCGGCGGTTCGCAGGTTTTGGCGCATCTGCCTGTGCCTGCTCGCTTGGCGCGGGGTCTTGCGCAACAGGTGCTGTGTGCGATGACTTGCTTTCCGGTGTTTCCACCAGCGTCGCTTCATCTGAATCCTGCGTCATATCCTGAACAGCAAAAGCGCTTTGCGATCCGCTGTCTTGCCCGTTGTTGCTGGCATAGCCCTGCACATGCGGCTGCGGCGTATCCTCGCTTGGGCGGCGGTTGTCGTGGCGGCGCGCGGAATGCTGGCCACGATCTTCTTGCTGCCCGTTGCGCTGGCGTTCGTCATGTTGCGGGCGATTGCGGTCGTCTTGCTGACGCGTCCGGTCATCCTGCTGCTGGCGGCGCGCATCCTGTTCGGCCTGCATCTCGCGCTGTGCCTGTGCCAGCATGCGGGTGTAATGTTCAGCATGCTGCTGGAAATTCTCGGCTGCAACACGATCGTTGGACAATTGTGCATCGCGCGCCAGAACCTGATATTTTTCAATGATCTGTTGCGGCGTTCCGCGAACCTTGCCTTCGGGGCCGGAACTGTCGAACACACGGTTTACGATATTTCCAAGCGACTTGGGGCGGTTCGGTTTCGAACGCGAGCGTTTGTTGGTAGATCTCATGCTTTAATATATCCTGCCTGTCATGGCATGAAACGCAGTCTTGGCCTAAGCAAATCGACTTTGAAATACCCGGACTGCTATGAGGGGATGTAAGTCATAACGCGCCCTTAGTGGACGCCGCTTACAATGCCATGTTGCATGGCTTCACGCGTATGACAAGCCCCTGCGCCATAAAATTTAGAAACATGGCGATATCGTGCGAGAGTGTTACAGCACGAATAGTCACGTCGCCTGTGCAATGACAGTTCGGCCACGCCCCGACATATCGGCGATGATCTGGCCATGCCTTAGCCCTGCCTGCGCGAACAGCGCCAGCACATCTGCGCCCTGCCCCAGACCGATCTCGACCATCAGCCAGCCTTTTGCGGCCAGATAGGCCGGCGCCTGCGCAGCAATGATGCGGTAGGCTGCAAGGCCGCTGCCGTCGCACGCGGCGGGCACCAGTGCCATACGGGGTTCCCAGTCGCGCAGCTCGGGGGCCAAAGTGGCGTAATCGGGTTCGGCGATATAGGGCGGGTTCGACACGATCAGGTCAAACTTGCCATCGACCGCGCCGAACCAGTCCGACTGCGCAAACCGTGCGCGCGCACCAAGACCCAGCGCATCGGCATTGCGCCGCGCGACCTGCAAAGCCTGCGGCGACAGGTCAATGCCCAAGCCCGTCGCCTCGGGCCGCTCTGCCAGCAAGCTTAGCAAGATTGCGCCGCTGCCTGTGCCCAGATCCAGCACTGTGGCAAATTGCTTCTGCAAGGCCGCCTCGACCAGCGTTTCGGTTTCGGGGCGCGGGTCCAGCACATCTGGTGTGACAAGAAAGGGCCGCCCCCAGAACAGCCGCGTGCCGATAATCTGCGCCACAGGCTGGCGGCGCAGGCGCGCGTCAATCGCCTGCCGAAACGCGGCTTGCTGCGCAGGTGGCACGGGGTCTCGTAACACCAAAGTCAGCCGGTCGCGCCCGATGCCAAGCGCATGCGCCAAAAGCCAGCGTGCATCGCGGGGCGCATCGTCAATGCTTGCCGCTTGCAGCTTGGCAACCCCTTCGGCCAGCAATGCCTGAGCCAGCATCACGCTTCCATCTCGGCCAGACGTGCGGCCTGATCGGCGGCGATAAGTGCATCCAGCACCTCATCCATCTCGCCTTGCAAGACAGCCTCCAGCTTGTAAAGCGTCAGGTTGATTCTGTGGTCAGTCATGCGCCCTTGCGGGAAATTATAGGTGCGAATGCGCTCTGAACGGTCGCCCGAGCCGACCTGCGCCTTGCGCGCATCCGCGCGGTCTGCGGCGGCGCGCTGCCGCTCCATGTCATACAGCTTCGCGCGCAAGACCTGCATGGCGATGGCGCGGTTCTGGTGTTGCGACTTTTCCGACGATGTCACCACAAGGCCTGTGGGCAGATGCGTTATGCGCACCGCGCTGTCGGTTGTGTTCACATGCTGCCCACCCGCCCCCGAGGCGCGCATCGTGTCGATGCGGATATCCTGCGCGGGAATGTCGATATCAACCTCTTCCGCTTCGGGCAGCACAGCGACCGTTGCTGCCGATGTGTGAATGCGCCCACCGGATTCGGTGACCGGCACGCGCTGCACACGGTGTACGCCTGATTCGAATTTCAGCCGCGCGAACACCCCTTCGCCCTCAATCCGCATCACTGCCTCGCGCAGGCCGCCCAGTTCCGTTTCGGAATGGCTGACCATCTGCACCTGCCAGCCGCGCGCTTCGGCATAGCGCTGATACATGCGCAACAGATCGGCGGCGAACAGGCTGGCTTCCTCGCCGCCTGTGCCGGGGCGCAACTCGATCAATGCGGGGCGGGCATCGGCGGCATCTTTGGGCAACAGGGCCAGCCGCAGGTTTTGCGCCAGAACAGGCAGTGTTTCTTCCAGTTCCGCCAGTTCTTCTTCGGCCAGCGCGCGCATTTCGGGGTCTGCGCGCATTGCCTGCGCTTCGGCCAAGGCAGTGTTGGCCTGCTGATAGGCCGCGATCTGGGCGACCACCGGCTTGAGTTCTGCATATTCCCGCGTCAGCGCCGCAATTTCTGACGGCGCGACCCCTTCCATCAGGCGCGCTTCAAGGAATTGGAACCTGCGGTTAATCTGATCTAGGGTTTCATTAGCGAACATGGGTGATCTAGTGACCAAACTCGCGCACAGGGTCAAGACATCACAGGGTTCTGCTGGACGCGCGCGCGTCAAAGATTTATGACCAAGAAAAGGCGTGCATGCGCCACATATAGGAATTTGAGGGCAAATGGGCGATTCCGCCGCGTATCTTGATACCGCTTTCTGGCTGAGTGTGGGCGCTATTGTGTTGCTTCTGGTGATCTCGGGGTTCTTCTCGGGGTCTGAGACGGCGCTGACGGCGTCCAGCCGCGGCAAGCTGAAAGCTCAGGCAGACAAGGGTGCGGCGGGTGCGCAAAAAGCACTGATGCTGACCGAAGACAGCGAGCGGATGATCGGTGCCATCCTGCTGGGCAATAACATGGTCAATATTCTGGCCGCTTCGCTGGCCACGGCGCTGTTCACACGCCTGTTCGGGGATGGCGGCGTCGCACTGGCCACATTGGTGATGACCTTGCTGGTGTTGGTTTTCTCTGAAGTGTTGCCAAAAACCTATGCCATCTCGAACCCCGAAGCGGCAGCAACGCGGGTGGCACCCCTATTGCGCTGGGTGGTGGCGATTTTCTCGCCCATGGTCAATGTGGTGCGCTTTATCGTGCGCCGCGTGCTGGCGTTATTCGGCGTCACGATCGACCCTGACCGCCAGATCATGTCGGTCCATGAAGAGATTGCAGGCACATTGGCGCTGGGACACTCGACAGGTTCGGTCGAGAAGGAACACCGCGACCGTTTGCTGGGCGCGCTGGATTTATCCGAACGCACAGTTGAAGAGATCATGCGCCACCGCTCTCAGGTTGAGACGGTCAATGTCGATGACCCGATTCAAGAGATCATCGCGCAATGCATCAACTCGCCCCATTCGCGCCTGCCCATGTACCGCGAAGACCCTGAAAACATTATCGGCATCCTATATGTCCGCGATCTGGTGCGCGAAATGCACGGGCTGGTGACAGCAGCAGGCGGGGCGTATTCTGCGGTTGCGAAACTCGACCTGAACGCGCTGGCCCGCCCGCCCTATTTTGTGCCAGAAACCACACCACTGGACGAACAGATGCAGGAGTTTCTGCGCCTGCAACGCCATTTTGCGCTGGTGGTCGATGAATATGGCGCGCTGCACGGGTTGATCACGCTGGAAGATATTCTGGAAGAGATCGTGGGCGAGATCGAGGATGAATATGACACCACCCATGCCCCCGAAGTGGAACGCGGCGAAGGGGGCGAAGTGCTGGTCGATGGCGCGATGACCATCCGCGACCTGAACCGCACGCTGGACTGGTCACTGCCCGATGAAGAGGCTGTGACTGTCGCAGGGCTGGTCATCCACGAAGCGCAATCCATCCCTGATGAGGGGCAGGTCTTTTCCTTCCACGGGTTCCGCTTCAAGGTACTGTCACGCGATGGCAACCGGATCACGCGCATCAGCCTGCGCCGCGCGGGCGAAGGGCGCGCCACCGACTGAGTGCGGCATCAATCCATGGTGCCAGAGGTCAGGGACAAAAACACATCTTCAAGATCGGGGTCTTCGCTGGTCACATCCAGGATCGTGCCCCCCGCAGCTGCGAGTGCCGCCAGTATCTCACCCGCCGTATGGACGCTGCGCCGGTAGGTCACCGCCAGCACCCCGTCCGCGCGCATCTCTTGGCGCGCCTGAGGCGGCAAATCCAGTTGCGCCAAGGGTTGCGCCAACCGGAACAGCAGGGTTTTTGCATCCAGCCTGCCCACCAGCGCGGCTGTCTTGTCGCGCACAATCACGCGGCCATGGTCGATGATGGCAATCTCGTCACACATCTGTTCGGCTTCTTCCAGATAATGCGTGGTCAGAATGATTGTCATACCCTGTTCATTCAGCTTGCGCACATTCGACCACAGCATCCGGCGCAACTCGATATCCACACCCGCCGTCGGCTCGTCCAGCACCAGCACATGGGGCGCATGCACCAGCGCCTTGCCCAGCAGCAGCCTGCGGCGCATGCCGCCAGAGAGCGTGCGCGCATAGGCTTCGGCCTTGTCCGACAGGCCGATCATTTCCAGAATCGCATCGGTGCGGCGTTGCGATTTCGGCACGCCATACAGCCCCGCCTGCACCTCCAACGCGCCGCGCGGGGTGAAGAACGGGTCCATGTTCAATTCTTGCGGCATCACCCCGATCGCCGCGCGCGATTGGCGCGGGTTTATGTCCTGATCAAACCCCCAGATCCGCACCTGCCCGCTGGTTTTGGTTACAAGTCCGGCCAGAATATTGATCAGGGTCGATTTGCCAGCCCCATTGGGGCCAAGCAGGCCAAAAATGCTGCCCGCAGGAATGGACAGATCAACCCCTTTCAATGCGTCTTTCGGCGCGGCCCCTTTTTGCCCGGCATAGGTCTTGCGCAGGCCGGTGATTTCAATGGCCTGTTGAGTCATGTTTGCCTCGTCTTTCCTCGCCCCGCTCTTGTCGCGGCTTGCGTTTTCAGTATGATAATGCATCTAAGGCACCAAGCGCGCAGCGACAAGGACAAGACAGATCATGACATCGCCGTTTTCCCATGACGCACCGGAAACCGAAATCGTCACCGCAATGCGCGTGTGCTGCGATGGGGGCGAAGGGGCGCTGGGGCATCCGCGCGTCTGGCTGTCACTGTCCCATGACACAGGCGCGGTCGAATGCCCCTATTGCGACAAGCGCTTTATTCACCGTGACTTCGCGGACGATCACGCCGCATAACCACCGACATTACCACGCGCGAGAGGGGTAGCCATGAGCGATAGCGAAACGGGCTTTGGAAAAGGCTGTCATCTTCACCTGATCGACGGGTCGGCCTATATTTTTCGCGCCTATCACGCGCTGCCGCCCCTATCGCGCAAATCCGACGGGCTGCCCGTGGGGGCCGTGGCGGGGTTTTGCAACATGCTGTGGCGGTATTTGGGCGAGAATGGCTCAAGTGCCGATGCGCCCACCCATGCAGCCGTCATTTTCGACTATTCCTCCAAAACCTTCCGCAACGAGATTTATGATCTTTACAAAGCCAACCGCCCGGCCCCGCCCGAAGACCTGCGCCCGCAATTTCCCCTGACCCGCGATGCCAGCCGCGCCTTCAACCTTGCCACAATCGAGATCGAGGATTTTGAGGCCGATGACATCATCGCCACCCTTGCCCGCCAAGCCCGAGAGGCAGGCGGGCGGGTGACCATCATCTCTTCCGACAAGGATCTGATGCAGCTTGTGGGCGGCGGCGTCGAAATGCTGGAGCCGATGAAAAACAAGGTGATCGGTGTCGAGGATGTGCGCGAGAAATTCGGGGTCGGCCCCGAACGGGTGGTCGATGTGCAAGCACTTGCGGGCGATTCGGTCGATAACGTGCCCGGCGCACCGGGAATTGGAATCAAGACTGCGGCCCTGCTGATCAACGAATATGGTGATCTGGAAACGCTTTTGGACCGTGCAGGAGAGATCAAACAGCCCAAGCGCCGCGCGGCCCTGCTCGACAATGCCGAGTTGATCCGCATTTCCAAACGTCTGGTGCAGCTTGATGACCAGACGCCGCTGGAGGTCACCTTGGAAGATCTGGAAGTGCGCGCCCCGGATGCGCAGGCGCTTCTGGGCTTTCTGAATGATATGGAGTTTCGCACCCTGACGCGGCGCGTGGCCGATCATTTCGGCACCACGCCCCCTGCCCTGCCCGCGACCCCGGCCGCGCCTGCGCGCAACGCTGTGCCGGGCGAAGACCCGGCACCTCTGGAGCAGCCCGATTTTGCCGCCGCCGAATATGTCTGCATCCGCGACCTCGACACGTTGAAAGACTGGATCACCCGGATCGAGGACCGCGGCTATGTCGCGGTCGATACAGAAACCACCTCGCTGGACGAGATGCGCGCGGAACTGGTGGGCATTTCATTGTGCATTGACGCAGGAACTGCCGCCTATATTCCAATGACCCACCGCGCAGGCGGCGGCGATCTGTTCGGCGCAACCGAACTGGTCGAAGGCCAATTGCCACTAAATCAGGTTCTGTCCCTGCTCAAACCTGTTCTGGAAGATGCAGCGATCCTCAAGATCGGGCAGAATATGAAATATGACGCCAAGATTTTTGCCAATCTGGGCATATCAGTCGCCCCGATCGATGACACGATGCTGATGTCCTATGCGCTGCATGGGGGCTTGCACGGGCATGGGATGGATGCGCTGTCGGACCGCTATCTGAACCATCAGCCGGTTGCGATCAAATCCCTGCTGGGCAGCGGCAAATCCGCCATCACCTTCGACCGTGTGGGCATTGACGATGCCACCCGCTACGCCGCCGAAGATGCCGATATTACCCTGCGTCTGTGGGAGCTGTTCAAGCCGCGCCTGCATACGGCGCAGGTTACCCGCGTTTACGAGACGCTGGAGCGGCCCTTGGTGCGCGTGCTGGCGCAGATGGAGCGCCACGGGATCAAGGTGGACCGCGATGTCCTCTCGCGCATGTCCAACGCATTCGCGCAGAAAATGGCCGGGCTGGAAGCCGAGATTCATGAATTGGCAGGCGAAAGCTTCAATGTCGGCAGCCCCAAGCAACTGGGCGAGATATTGTTTGACAAAATGTCGCTTGCGGGCGGCAAGAAGGGCAAGACAGGGGCCTATGCCACGGGCGCGGATATTCTGGAAGATTTGGCCGCAGAGGGCCATGACCTGCCCGCCCGCGTGCTGGACTGGCGGCAATTGTCCAAGCTGAAATCAACCTATACCGACGCGCTGCAAGACCATATCCACCCCGATACGGGCCGCGTGCATACATCTTATGTGATCACCGGCGCGGTGACAGGGCGTCTTGCCTCGACCGATCCGAACCTGCAAAATATTCCCATCCGGTCAGAGGAAGGACGGCGCATCCGCACGGCTTTCGTGGCTGAGAAAGGCAAGAAGCTGGTAGCACTAGATTACAGCCAGATCGAGCTGCGCATTCTGGCCCATATCGCCGATATCGACAGTCTGAAAGCGGCGTTTCGCGCGGGCCAAGACATTCATGCCATGACCGCATCCGAGATGTTCGGCGTGCCGCTGGAAGAGATGACACCTGAAATTCGCCGTCAGGCCAAGGCCATCAATTTCGGGGTGATTTACGGGATTTCTGGCTTCGGCCTTGCGCGCAACCTGCGCATTCCGCGCGCCGACGCGCAGGGCTTCATCGACCGCTATTTTGAACGCTTCCCCGGCATTCGCGCCTATATGGATGCAACAGTGGAATTTGCCAAAACGCATGGCCATGTTGAAACCCTGTTCGGGCGGCGCATCCATACGCCCGAGATCAATACCAAAGGCCCCGGCGCGGGGTTTGCCAAACGTGCCGCGATCAATGCACCCATACAGGGCACTGCCGCTGACATCATCCGCCGTGCGATGATCCGCCTGCCACAGGTGATCGAAGACCTGCCTGCCAAGATGCTGCTACAGGTGCATGACGAACTGGTATTTGAAGTGGCCGAAGATGCGGTCGAGACAGTGACCGAGCGTGTGCGCGCGGTGATGGAGGCCGCCGCAGAGCCGGTGTTGCGCCTTGATGTGCCGCTGGTGGTGGATGCGGGTGTGGGCGATACTTGGGCAGAGGCGCATTGACGCCAAGCCCCCGGGGCGCTGCCCCGGACCCCGGAGTATTTGACGCAAGAAAATGAGGCTTGCGTCAGATCACCTCGAAGCGGTCAACATCGACCATGCCATAATCCGTGATCTTGAGATGCGGGATCACTGGCAGGGCGATGAAGGCGAGTTGCAAAAACGGCTCTTGCAGGGTGACCCCAAGCGCGGTTGCGGCGCGGCGCAGCGCCACCAGCGCGGTATGGACGTTTTCATGCGGCTCTAGCGACATAAGCCCTGCCACAGGCAGCGGCAATTCTGCCAGAACCTGCCCGTTCAGCGCCACGACAAAGCCGCCCTCGATCTCTGACAAGCGGTTCACGGCCAGTGCCAGATCTTCGTAATCGGCCCCCACGGCCACGATATTGTGGTGATCATGCGCCACAGTGGCGGCTATCGCGCCGCGCGCCATGCCAAAGCCGCGCACAAAACCAGTGGCGATATTGCCATTCTTGCCATGCCGTTCCACCACTGCGACGCGCAGCAGATCGCGCGCGGGATCAGGGCGCTTGTCGCCCCCTTCGGGTGTGACCTGTTCGCGCAGATGCTGGGTGATGATCTTGCCTTCAAGAATGCCGATAACAGAGGTGTCTGGGGTATTGCCCGCATGGCGGAAGTCAGAGGCCGCGACTTTCGGCGCGCGCACGGAGTTGCGCGCGACCGGAGGGATGATATTGCGCGCAGCGAAGGCTGCATCAGTCACCACCTGACCGCCGCACAGCACCAGCGACGCGCGGCATTCGGCCAGATCGGGCAAGGCCACAATATCGGCGCGTTTTCCGGGCGCTATCTGGCCGCGATCTTTCAGGCCGAAAGCCTCGGCCGCTGAAAGGGTTGCTGCGCGGTAGACGGCCAGCGTGTCGCAGCCCATCGCAATCAAGCTGCGGATCATGTGGTCAAGATGCCCATGCTCGGCAATGTCGAGCGGGTTGCGGTCATCCGTACACAGACACATATAGGGCGCGGTCACAGGTGTCAGCAGGGGTGCGAGGGCGGCCATATCGCGGCTGACAGAGCCTTCGCGGATCAGGCAGCGCAGCCCTTTTTGCAATTTCTCGCGCGCCTCGCCAGCGGTGGTGGATTCGTGTTCGGTGCGGATGCCGGCCGTCACATAGGCATTCAGGTCGCGCCCCGACAAAAGCGGCGCGTGCCCGTCAATATGTCGGCCCGCGAAAGCATGCAGTTTTGCCATGCATCCCGGATCGCGGTGGATCACGCCGGGGAAATTCATGAATTCGGCCAGACCGATCACCTGTGGATGATCGGCGAGCGCCAGCAGGTCGTCAGCATCAAGCGCGGCCCCTGCCGTTTCCATATGTGTGGAGGGCACGCAAGACGACAGGTTCACACGAATATCCATGACTGTGCAGGTGGCAGCGTCAAGGAAATAGCGGATACCTGCGGCGCCCGCGACATTGGCAATCTCATGCGGGTCGCAAATGGCCGTCGTCACGCCGCGCGGGGCCACAAGGCGGTCAAATTCAAACGGAGTGACAAGAGAGGATTCGATATGCAGATGCGTGTCGATAAAGCCCGGCACCAGCACCTGACCGGACAGATCCAGAACCTCGCGCCCCTCATAGCTGTCACCGATGCCGATGATAACCCCTTCAGAGATGGCGACATCGCCTGCAATCCGCGCGCCGGTGACGGTACAAAGCACCTCGGCACCGCGCAAGACCAGATCTGCCGGCCCTTCGCCGCGGGCCTGTGCGATGCGTGTCTCCAAACTCATGATATCCCCCGGAATGTGACTGATAGCGCAGTGTTCTGCCAATAAAGGGGGCAAGGCAACCCCTTAGCGCGCGCCGCCACCCCGCGCCGAGGCATAGAGCGCGTAATCTTCGGCATAGTGCTGTTCAAGCCGCTGGCGCAGCGCAGGCGACAGGCTGATATGGTGGTTGGGCGAGACATTCTGCCGCTCTAGCGTGATCGCGGTGCCAAGGCGCGCTTCGAGGAAGGCGACAAACTCCGGCATCGCCTCATAGCGGAACAGGTGATCGACCGTCTCGCCCGTTTTGGGATGGGTCAGGAACTTTGCCTGCTGCCCGACTGCGGCGAAGGCCGGTTGTTTCTCTGCCAAATAGCCTTCTACGAACTGGTCGAAACTCAGCCCGCGGGTGCTGCGCGGCGTGCCTTCCAGCCAGCTGCCATGGCGAAAGCGGAACCAACTGCCAAGCCAGTCTTCGGGATGGCGGATCAGGGCTGCGGTTTGGGGGGCGTCTTCTTCAAATATCTGGATGAACTTCTCCATCCGCCATTTATAGCGCTGGAATGTACAATGCTTGATGCGCGGGTCACCTTGCAGCACGATATCTGCCAGCGGGGCAAGCGCATGTTCCAGCGCAGTGCTGCCCGCTTTGGGCGTGGCGAATAAAACCAGCTTATGTTTGAGGAAATACAACATCTCGAACTCTTGCATCATGAAACATTTGGCAAAACCCTACCGTGATCCCGTCGCAAGGTCCAGATTGGTGCCTTAGCGGCAGGTGCTTGCGACACGGATCTTGTCGCAAGCGGCGGACTGGTCGCTATGCGCGGTCTTGTCCCAGTAAAACGGTGCCGTGATCAGTTCATACAAAGCCTTGTACACTGCCAGCACAGCCAGCGGGAAATAGCCATGCAATGCAGGCAGCCACACGCGCAGATGGTGATGCGCCCGCGATCTGAGCGCCATCAGGCCCACACTGATGGTTACCGCCTCTGCCAGCAAAAAAACCGTCACAAACGCGATCATGACCCCTGAGCCAAATTGCGCATGCAGCGGATGACCCAAGCCCAGCATCATCAGCCAGAAGCTCCATAACAAAGGGGCCAGCATGAATTGCACCAAAGTGCCCAGAAACAGCACCTGAACCCCGAAAAACCGCCACGCGCCCAGTTGGTCCCACAATTGGCGGGGGGCGCGCATATGCACAAGCCATGTGACCGCATAGCCCTTCAGCCAGCGCGAGCGCTGCTTGACCCAAGGGATGGGGCGGCAATTTGCCTCTTCCAGCGTGACGGTGTCGAGAAGCTGCGTGTAATAGCCATGCCGCGCCAGACGAATGCCCAGATCGGCATCTTCGGTCACATTATGCGCATCCCATCCGCCCAAAGCCTCCAGGATGTCGCGGCGGAAAAACAGCGTGGTGCCACCCAAGGGCACTGCCAGCCCAAGGCGCTGCATTCCCGGCAGGATGATTCGGAACCATGTAGCATATTCAATGGCGAAACAGCGCGACAGCCAGTTTTTGCGCGGGTTGTAAAAATCCAGAACCCCTTGCACACAGGCAAGGTTCGGGGGGCCGTTCTGGAAACAGCGCACCACTTTATGTATCTGCCCCGGCTCTGGCGCATCTTCGGCGTCATAAACCCCGATAATGGACCCCCGCGCGAATAACATGGCGTAATTCAAGGCGCGCGGTTTGGTCTTGAGCGGCGCATCCGGCACAGGAATCACACGCATCCAGCGCGGCAGCTTGCATGCCGCCAGTGCATCGCGGGTCGGGTGGTCATGCTCTTCCACGACCAACAGAATATCCAGCACTTCGCGCGGCCATGTCAACCGCGACAGCCGGTTGATCAGACGCGGCACGACCAGAGGTTCATTATGCAGCGGCACAAGAATGGACACGACCGGCTTTCGCTGGCGGACAAGTTGCGTGACAGGGGCAATGGGCATGCCACGCGCGGTGCGATGGGTATGGACAGCAATGGCCGCCGCGATCTTGAGCAGCGCGTTGATCAGCAAAAAGAAAGTTGCCACCAATGTCAGCACCAGCAAGGTGGTCAGAGGGGCAAGGCAGGCCAGAACCGCAAGGGTCACAAGCCCCAGACAGAGCACATTTCCAAACCAGCGCGTGTGCATCTTGCGGCAGCTCTCTGCCTCTGCGACGCAGGTTTCTGCCCAAAGTTTCAATCGGTTGCGGCGTGTTTTTAACACAGTTTCGTGCAAGTCCCCCTCGCTGATGGTGACCATGGCAATATGGCCGAACCGTGCTTCAAGTTCACTGCGGCACTGGTCAAACTGGGCGGGCCGCGCGCAGGCAATCACCGTCACATCGCCCGCGCGATACCAAGGCAGGCATTGCAGTTGCAAACAACGATGCACGCCAAGCCGGTCGATCAAGCGCGGGTCGGGCAAAGGCTGCGCACGCGTGAAAAAGCTGGTATTATACTGGCGTGCAAGGGCGGCAAGCAAATGGTCCTCGCTGATAAGGTCGCGCGCGATCAGGATATCACCCAGAAAGCCGACCTGCCGCGACTGGGTTTCCAGCGCGCGCAACAGATCGTCATTTGTGACACATCCCATCTCCAGCAAAATCTGGCCCAGCGGTTTGCGTGGCGTGTCGCGCTTGCGCCGGACAACAAGTTCCAGCAAAGGCGCTGCGTGCCCCTGCAAGCTTCTGCACTGATCGAATGCCACGCTCTGCCCCATCACCCGCCCCGGATACCTCTGGCGATTAGATAGGCGAATGGTAAACAATGCCTTAACGCTGGCGCGGGTTTTCAGGCGGTTTGCACAGATGCCCGCCTGCCCAAAGGCCGGATTGGCGCCGCCTAGTCTTGAAAAACCTTGGCGGCCAGAAGGACACGCGCAAAGGCCGTCACCAGACATAACACCGCAAACCCCAAGGCAAGCGGCACGAATGCGGCTGGAAACAGGCAAAGTAGCAGGAAAAACACAATCGTTTCCGTGCCTTCCAGCAGCCCACCTGTAAAATACAAAGATTTGACGCCATGCGCATCAGAACGCATCTTCTGCTTTTCTGCCAGCACCGCAAAGCCCAGAAATGACCCCGCATTGACATAGAAACTCAGCAGCAAGAACGCCCCGACAACGCCATGCGACTGCGGGTCCAGCATGATAAAGGCCAAGGGAATGGCTGCGTAAAAAACATAGTCGCAGGTAATGTCGAGATAGCCGCCAAAATCTGTCACGCCGCGCACGCGCGCAACGGCCCCGTCCAGCCCATCGGCCAGACGCGACGCCAGAATAAACAACACCGCCAGAATGAAGGCTTCAAAAACAATGGCCAGCGCCGCTGCCAGCCCCAAGGCCAACCCCGCAAGCGTGACCATATTCGCACTGAACCCCATCAACGCAAACTGCCGCCCCAACCTGTTCAGGGGCGGATCGATGAAGGGTCTGATGTGACGGTCCAGCATCTGTTTTTACGCACTTGCCTATAGGGCTATATCGGTCATACGTTCCGAGACGATCAAGAGTTTCAAATAAACCTGTCTTTCGTGTCAGAATTTGCCGCAAAGATATGGCTTGGCAAAATACCATCCCCTCTGGCTTGGCAAGGGAGTATCGCACATATCGCGGATTTGCCAATGCCGCTGCATATCTCGCGCGCTATGGCAGGCGCCCGCGCCATTGACCAATCGCGCGGCCCTGACTACCACTTGCGCAATACCGGCCAGAACCCCAAGGACACCCCCATGTTTCAGACTTTTGCTGCCTCGACCCGCCCGGAAGACGGCCCGCCGCGTCTGGCGGCGCTGCGCGCAAATCTGCGGGCGGCAGGGGTGGATGGCTATATTCTGCCGCGTGCAGATGCGCACCAGGGGGAATATGTCGCAGCCTGTGATGAGCGGCTGTCCTGGCTGACAGGATTTACCGGCTCGGCAGGGTTCTGCATCGTATTGCCGGACCGCGCAGGGCTGTTTGTGGACGGGCGCTACCGTGTGCAGGCGCGGCTGCAATGCGCGCCCGATTTCACCCCTGTGAACTGGCCCGAGACAGCGCCCGCCACATGGCTGCGCGACGCCTGCCCCAATGGGGCGGTCATCGGCTTTGACCCGTGGTTGCACACACCAACTGAAATCGAGACATTGACCAAGGGGCTGGAGGGCAGCAACATTGGTCTGCGCCGCATGTCCAACCAGATTGATCCCCTTTGGACAGACCGGCCTGCCCCCCCCATGGCCCCTGCGCGGCCCTACCCCGAACACCTTGCGGGCCTGTCATCAATCGAGAAACGCGCCAATCTGGGCCAGACCCTGACGCAGAACGGCCAGCGCGCGGCGGTTCTGACCCAGCCTGACAGTATCTGCTGGCTGCTGAACATTCGCGGCGCAGACCTGCCGCGCCTGCCTGTTTTGCAAGGCTTTGCCATTGTCCATGAAGATGGCCGCGTCGATCTGTATACTGCCCCTTCAAAATGCGCGGGGTTGGAATGGGATGACGGCGTGCATATTCGCCCGACCGAGGCCTTTGCGCCCGCATTGCGCAGCTTGTCCGGCCCTGTCCGGCTGGACAAGGGAACCGTGCCGCTGGCTGTGGTTGATCTGTTGCAAGAAGGCAATGTCGAGATTGCCTATATGCAAGACCCCTGCCTGATGCCCAAGGCCCGCAAAACGGGCGCGGAACTGGCCAGCGCGCGGGCCGCGCATCTGCGCGACGGGGCCGCGATGGTGGAATTTCTGTGCTGGCTGGACAGGCAGGCCAGCGCGCTGCTGAAAAACCCGGATCATATTGTGACCGAGATTGACGTCGCACGCCATCTGGAACAGTGCCGCGTGGCAACTGGCCTGCTGGAAGACCTGAGTTTTGACACGATCGCTGGCTCTGGCCCCAATGGCGCGATTGTGCATTACCGCGTGACCGAAGACACCAACCGCCGCCTGTTGCCCGGTGATCTGATGCTGGTCGATTCGGGCGGGCAATATCTGGACGGGACCACCGACATCACCCGCACCATCGCCATTGGGCCTGTCGGCACGCTGGAAGTGGAGTGTTTCACCCGTGTGCTGCAAGGCATGATCGCTATATCGCGCGCGCGCTTCCCGCGCGGGGTGGCGGGCAGCCATCTGGATGCGCTGGCGCGCTATCCGCTATGGCTGGCGGGTCATGATTACGACCATGGCACAGGGCATGGCGTGGGGGCGTTTCTATCTGTCCATGAAGGGCCGCAACGCCTGTCGCGGATCAGCACTGTGCCGCTTGCCGAAGGAATGATCCTGTCGAACGAGCCGGGCTATTACCGCGAAGGAAGATTCGGCATCCGCATCGAGAACCTGATCGCCGTGCGCAAAGGCGCGGCACCAGAGGGGGGCGATGCCCGCGACTGGCTGGAATTCGAAACCCTGACCCTTGCGCCGATTGATCGCAGGCTGATACAGGTCAGCATGCTAAGCGCAGATGAACGTGCATGGCTTGACGCCTATCATGCCCGCGTGGCAGTTTTGCTGTCGCCTCTGGTCAGTGGCCCAACCGCTGTCTGGCTACAAACGGCCTGTCAACCGATCTAACCGCGCTGCTTGTGCGCATTTGCCCGCTTTGCCTTTGGCTGCAAAGCCTGCAATAGTGCCGCCAACCGATAACCGAGAGGAAAAAAGCAAGATGAGTAATGTCAGGATCTATCCAGCCGCTGGCACATGGGTTGTTCGTGCCAACGGGGCGGTTATCGGCGAAAGCACCCGCGCATTGGAATTGCTGCAACGGGATTTCCCTTTCGTCATCTATTTCCCGCGCGACGATATCGCGGCGGCCGTACTGGACGCATCAGACCGGCCCTTTATCTGCGATGACAGGGGTGCCGGCGTGCATTTTCACATCTCCAGCCCCGAGGGTGTGATTCAGAATGCGGCCTATAGCCTGACCGAACCCACCGCCGAGGCTGCGCAACTGCGCGAATATCTTGCCTTTGACGCAGGCAAGGTGACGGTCGAGCGCGTCTGATCTGGCCAAGACTGCCAAGCAGAGCAGGGAAAGGGGCCTTTTGGCCCCCTTTTTCATGGCCTTGCGGCCAATGCCTCACTCAGAACACTAAGTAGCAGATCGCCGGGAACATCGTCACACACAAAGGCCTGACCGATTTCGCGCGCAAGAATGAACCGCAAGCGCCCGTCCTGCACCTTTTTATCCTGCGCCATAAGCGCGACCAGCGCCGCGGCATCGGGCAGATCGCCCGCAATATCGGCCAGGTCCGTTGCCATGCCCATGGCGCGCAAATGCGCGCGCACGCGGCTTGGGGTTTCCTGTGCGCACAGGCCCATGCGCGCCGACACTTCAAAGGCCAGCGCGCAGCCAATCGCCACCCCCTCGCCATGCAGCAGACGGTCGCAATAGCCGGTCGCGGCCTCTAGCGCGTGGCAGAAGGTGTGGCCAAGGTTCAGAAGCGCGCGCTCTCCCTGTTCGGTTTCGTCACGCGCGACAATGCCTGCCTTCATCTCGACCGAGCGGCGCACTGCGTAGTGCCGCGCGCTTTTGTCGCCGCGCGCCAGTGCCGGGCCATTTACTTCCAGCCACTCGAAAAACGCGGCATCCCCCAGCAGACCGTATTTCACCACTTCGCCGTAACCGGCCAGAAAATCGCGCTTTGGCAGGCTGTCCAGCAAGTCGATATCGGCCAGCACCAGACTGGGCTGGTGAAACGCCCCCACAAGGTTCTTGCCGTGACGCGTATTTATGCCGGTCTTGCCCCCGACAGAACTGTCCACCTGCGCCAGAAGCGATGTCGGCACTTGCACAAACCGCACGCCGCGGCGCAGGATTGCGGCGGCAAACCCGCCCAGATCACCAATCACACCGCCGCCCAAAGCCACAACCACATCGCGTCGCTCGACCTTTTCATCCAGCAACCATTCAACAGACTCGCGCAGGCCGTCCCAGCTTTTGGTTCCTTCACCCGGTGTCAGCGCATGTGCGGAACTGGCAATGCCCTGCGCCGACAATCCCGCCTGCAAGTTTTCCAGATGCAAGCCCGCCACGCGGCTTTCAGTCAGCACCGCGACACGCGGGCGCGCCAGAAAAGGCTGCATCAGCGCACCCGCCTGTGCCACCAAACCCTGCCCGATCACCACATCATAGGCACGCGCACCCAAGGGCACATGCACCCGGTCAATCTGCGTCATGTCGAAGCCCCTTCCAAAACATCTGCGCGCAAGGCCAATTGCGCCAACACAGCGCGCGCTGTATCGGCAATGGCATAGGCCGGTTGCGTTTCCACCACCAGATCCGCCTTGGCATATACCGGCTCGCGCTGGGCCAGCAGTTGCGCAAGGGTCGCTTGCGGGTCGGATGTCATCAGCAAGGGTCGCGTCGGCTTTTGGCGCACCCGTGACCACAGCAGGTCCAGATCAGCCTTCAGCCAGACCGAAACCCCCAATTCCGAGATCATCTCGCGGGTCTGGGCGCGCAAGAATGCGCCGCCCCCCACGGACAACACACCGGGTTTGCCCCGCAACAGGCGGACAATCACTTCGGCTTCGCGGTCACGGAAAAACGCCTCGCCATCGCGTTCGAATATCTCGGCAATGCTCATGGCGGCTGCGGCGACGATCTCTTCGTCCGAATCAAGGAAGGGCACAGCCAGCATGCGCGCCAGTTCTTTGCCCACAGCGGTCTTGCCTGCCCCCATCATACCAACAAGAACAACTGTCTTGTGCAGTTTCATGCCAGTATCGTGCCCCCGTCATTCAATTTTCAAGTTTTCGTGGCCTGTCTGTTTATTGTCGTGATATTGCGTCAATGTCGACCGGTAAACCCCCAGAGGCATGTTGCTTCAAAGAGGGGTGTGAATTCAGAAAGGCAGGCCCTAATGCGCTATATCTTCCGTTTCTTGCTGATGCTTGTCGTGCTGGCGGCGATTGCTGTCATTGCCTATGCCTATGTGGGCGACCTGACAGCCCAACGCACCACAATCGAGACACCTGTAACGCTGGAAGTGAATTGAGCACATATCCCTCAAAATATCTGGGCATTGGGCTGGCTGCGGCAGTATTGGGGGTCGCGCTCGCCCCCTCTGCCCATGCGCAGGAGATGGGCGCACCGCTTAGCGCGATTGACTGGCTGGAACGCGCGATGAGCGCGCCACTGCCGCAACACAGCACGGCCCCCCCACCGCCACCGCCAGACGATACCCTCATCACCCTGCCCGCGCCGGGTTTCGAGGAAATCGCAAGCGCGCCGCTGGGCCGGTCAGAGCTGGAAACGACGGGTCTGTTCACAGCCGAACGTGTGGGACTGCCGCGCGCCCTCTGGGGGCCGACACCAACCAGTGAGATTGTGGCAGCCATTGTCAGCCTGCCCGCCGACACGATGCCCGCCGCCGCGCGGCTGTCGCTGCGTCTGCTGATGGCCGAATTTGCGCCGCCCTTGCAAAACATCCCCGAGACACGCGGCGCACTGCTGCTGGCACGGGTCGACAAGCTGGTGGAGCTGGGCGCTTTGGAACAGGCAGGGCAACTGATTGCCGCCGCCCCTGAAACAAGTGCGGCCCTGAATGCGCGCGCCTTCGACATTGCGCTGCTGCTGGGCGAGGAAGACCGCGCCTGCGCGCATATGAGCGGGCAGATCGCGGCACAGCACAGCCATTCTGCACAGATTTTCTGCATGGCCCGCCGGGGCGACTGGCAAAGCGCTTTTGCCAGTCTGCAAGTGGGCCGCGCGCTTGGCCTGCTGGACGAGAACGAAGCGGCCTTGCTGACGCGCTTTCTGGAAGAGGAAGAGGAAGAAGGCCAGATCACCCCCCCGGCCCAGATCACCCCCTTGGGATGGCGCATTATGGAGGCCTTGGGCGATCCGGTCACCACTGCCAGCCTGCCTGTGGCCTATGCCCATGCAGACCTGCGCGGCACCTCTGGCTGGCGCTCTCAGCTGGACGCGGCAGAGCGGCTGACCCGCGCAAGCGTGCTGGAGCCAAACCGCCTGCTGGGCCTGTATACGCAACGCCGCGCAGCGGCATCGGGCGGGCTGTGGGAACGTGTGCGCATCATCCAGCATCTGGAACGCGCGCTTCAGCAACGCAACGGGACCGCCATCGGCACAGCCCTGACCGAAGCATGGCCCCTTTTCGCCGCAGTCGAGCTGGAGGTGGCCTTTGCCCAGATGAAGGGCGAGGCATTGGCCAAAATCCCCTTGTCGGGTGCTGCGTCCGAAATCCTGTGGAAAATGCTGCTTTTGTCGCAAGAAAATGCAGCGCTTGCAGATGAGCTGGCACCCGATACGGATTTGGGGCGTTTCATCATGGCGCTGGCCAAAGGCGCAGAGGTGCTTCCAGTATCGAGCGCGTCGATGGCCGGGGCCATTCATGCGGCTTTTTCCGAACCTGATGTGCCGCAACAGGTGCAAGACCAGCTGGACGCGGGCGCATTGGGCCTGACATTGCTGGGTGCGCTGTCGCAGATCGCGGATGGGGCGGCAGGCGATCTGCATGCCGCAACCCTTGGGTTGCAGCGCCTGCGCGCGCTGGGGCTGGACCCTGTCGCGCGCCAGATCGCCATCGAGCTGCTGTTGCTGGAACGGCGCGGATGACGGGCACAGCCGCACAAGACAGCCTGCGCTGGGTGTCCACCTTTCTGGATGCCCATGCCGCCGAACAGGGGTCTGCGCGCAACACGCAACTGGCCTATGCGCGCGATTTGCGCGATTTCGGGGAATGGTGCGCAGGCCAAGCGCTTGATTTCGCACAAATCACCCGCACAGAAATTGAACGCTATCTGATCCATTGCGATGCACAGGGGCTGGCGCAGGCCACCCGCGCGCGGCGTCTGGCGTCGATCCGGCAGTTGTTCCGCTTCGCCTATGCCGAAGGCTGGCGCAGCGATGACCCCGCCAGCCGGATTTCCGGCCCCGGCAAGTCGAAAAAACTGCCCATTACCCTTTCGACAGAAGATGTGAGCGCGCTCTTGCGTGCGGCCCCCCAGACAGGGCGCAGCGCGCGCGACAGGTTGCGCAACGCCTGCCTGTTGGAATTGCTTTATGCCACGGGCTTGCGCGTGACCGAACTGGTCAGCCTGCCTGTTGCCAGCGCGCGCGGCGACCCGCGCATGATTCTGGTGCGCGGCAAGGGCGGCAAGGAACGCATGGTGCCCCTGTCAGACCCCGCGCGTGCGGCCCTAAGCGCATGGTTGCAAGACTGGGACGACCACGCCACCGATCTGCGCGCCAAACGCCTGCCAGAGCCGCGCTTTCTGTTCCCGTCCAACGGGCGCGACGGGCATCTAAGCCGCGTGGGTTTCTACCTGATCCTGAAAGAGATCGCGCTGAAGGCAGGGCTGGACCCTTCGCGCATCAGCCCGCATGTGCTGCGCCATGCGTTTGCCACGCATCTGCTGGCGGGCGGGGCCGATCTGCGCGCAATCCAGACACTGCTGGGCCATGCCGATGTGTCCACCACAGAAATCTACACACATGTTCTGGAGGAACGCCTCAGGTCGCTGGTGTTGGAGTTTCACCCTTTGGCGCAGACATGAACGCCAGCACCGAACGCGCGGCGCGCAGCCCCGGTGCCTCGCCTCCCTGCCCCAGCCGCGTCATTGTCAGGCGCATTGCCTGACGCTGCGCAGCTTGGGCCGGTTCACTGTCTATCAGGGTTTTCAGCGCAGGCGCGATCTTGTCCGGGGTGCAATCATGGCCCAGAAATTCCGGCACAGCGCGCGTTTCAGACACCAGATTGACCAGTGTCACCGTATCCAGCCGGATCAGGCGCTTTGCCAGAAACCGCGTCAGCGGGTTCACGTCATAGGCAATAATCATCGGCGTGTCATTCGCCGCCAGTTCCAGCGACACAGTACCCGATGCCGCCAGGGCCACCTCTGCAGCGGCAAAGGCCGCGCGTTTCTCGGCCCTGTCAGTCAGCACATGGGCGGGCACATTCCAGCGTTCCACGCAGGCGCGCATGGCGTCGGCCTGAGAGGTGACGCTGGGCACCAGCACTTGCATGCCCTGCGGCACTGCCTGCGCCAACGCAGCACCAAAGCGCGGCGCCAGCCGCGCAATCTCGCCGCCGCGCGAACCGGGCAAGGCCAGCATGATCCGGCCTGAAAACCGCGCGCGCAGGGCCGCGATTTCCGCATCTGTGGCGCGGGCCTCGGCAACAACCGGATGGCCTACGAAATCGCAACTCATGCCAGCTTTTTGCATATAGGGCGGCTCGAATGGCAGCAGGGCAAGCACATGATCGACCAGCGGCGCCATGCGCGCCGCGCGCCCCGGACGCCATGCCCAGACCGACGGGGCAACATAATGGACCACCGGCAGGTCTGGCCGCGCCTGCCGTGCCTTGCGCAGCACACGCAGGCAGAAATCGGGGCTGTCGATGGTGACAACCAGATCGGGCTTTTGCGCCGCAATCGCCGCTGCCGTCTGTGCAATGCGCTGGCGCAGCAGGCGGATGCGCGGCAACACCTCTGCCAGCCCCATAACCGACAGATCGGACATCGGAAACAGCGAGGTCAGGCCCGCGCCCTGCATCCCCTCGCCGCCCACACCGTGAAATGTGGTGGCAGGCGCAAGCTGGTGAAGCCCCATCATCAGGGCCGCGCCCAGCTTGTCGCCCGACGGCTCGCCTGCGATGACAAAAACCTTCACACGCCCTCTCGCGCCCAAAGGAACAGGCCAAGCGCGTTGGCGCGCGCAACCATCTCGGCGCGGTCAATCAGCAAGACGCCGCCCGCCTCAAAGGCAATGCCGCGCAGGCCTGCAGCATGGACAGCGTCCAGCGTCTCTGGCCCAAGGGCGGGCAGATCAATACGCCGGTCCTGCGCCGGTTTGGGGGCCTTGCAGAACACCCCCCCCACTGGCAGCGCCATCCCGCCCGCGCGCAACGCGGCCAGTTGGGCCAGCATCGCATCGGTTCCCGGCAGCGCCTCTAGCGCCAGACACTGGCCGCGCGCCACCACGCAGCCCTGCCCGACATCGGCAGCCCCCATGAGGCGCAAAATCTCGAACCCGCGCGCGGCATCTTGTTTGTCGCCACCTTTGGGATGCGCATCACTTAAGACAACAGGTTCAGCAACCAGATCGGCGCAGATATCCTGCGCGCCAACCACCTCGACCCCCCATTCCCCCATCAGCGCGATCACTTCGCGCAAGGTGCCATCATCGCCGCTATTCATCGCGGCCATGATGCGGGGCAAAAGCTGCATGGTGGCAGGATCGATCAGCGCGGGGTCAAGACGCGGGCGATGCACCCCACCTGCAAAAACCGCCTGCGTCACACCCATATCCTGCAACTTGTCCAGAAACGGCACCAGCCGTTCCAGCCGAAAGCGCAGCACGTCATCATGCGCGGCACTCAGGCTTTCAAAGCCTTCCATCTCGGCCAGTACAACCGCGCGCCCCTCGGCCTGCAAGCGGTCTGCCAGCAGATGCGGCAGCCGCCCACGGCCAGAGATCAGGGCAATCACGCTCATGTCGGGCGCAGGAAATTGCGCCCTGCCTCGCCCGTGAAAAACCGCGCAACCTGCGCTACCACCTCGGACTCGGCGTCTTGCATCAATGCCTGCGCCAGATCGCCAAGCGCGCCCTCTTCTGTTGCAAGACGCTTATAGGCCGCGCGCAATGCGGCAATCTCTTCGCGCGCCATGCCGCGCCGTTTCAGCCCGATCAGGTTCAGACCATGCAGCACGCCATCCGGGCCCGAGACAAGGCCAAAGGGCATCACATCATGGGTCACGCGTGTCAGCGCGCCAATCATCGCCCCCTCGCCCACGCGAATGAACTGGTGCAACCCCGCAGAGGCACCCACGATCACCCGATCCTCGATCGTGACATGGCCTGCAACGCCTGCGTAATTGGCCAGAATCACGCCATTGCCCACCTGCGCGTCATGGCCCACATGCGCGCCTGCCATAACCAGACAGCCATCGCCCACCCGCGTCACACCGCCACCGTGTTCCGTGCCCAGATGCAAGGTCGCATTCTCTCGGATGCGACAATTTTTGCCCACGCTCAACCGCGTGCGTTCACCGGCATATTTCAGGTCTTGCGGCACCTCGCCCACAGAGGCGAAGGAGAACACGATGGTTCCCGCGCCAATCTCGGTCCAGCCGGTGACCAGCGCGTGGGGTTTGATCGTGACATTCTCGGCCAAGACAACCTCGGGGCCGATAATGGCGAAGGGGCCAACCGTACAGCCCGCGCCAATGGTCGCGCCCTGCTCGACCACGGCCATGGGGTGAATGACGGCGCTTGGGTCAATCATGATCAACTCACTTGTGTGCTGGCGTCTATCATCGCGGCGAATTCCGCCTCGGCGGCGATCTGGCCATCGACCTTGGCGACGCCTTCAAACTTCCAGATCCGTGTGGACCCGCGTTTGACAGTGACATGCAATTCCAGCACATCGCCCGGAACCACCTTGCGGCGGAACTTGGCCTTGTCGATGGACATGAAATAGACCAGCGGCGCGCGCTCTCCAAAACCCACTGACAGGCCCACCAGAACCGCTGCCGTTTGCGCCATTGCTTCCACAATCGTCACGCCCGGCATGATTGGGGCACCCGGAAAATGGCCCTGAAAATGCGGCTCGTTGAAGGTGACATTCTTGATCCCCACCGCAGATTCGCGGGCAACCACATCGCGCACCTTGTCCACCAGCAGGAACGGGTAGCGGTGCGGGATGATCTTCATGATCGTGGCCAGATCGGCCTCGGTCTGGACAGGGTTGGTCATCGGGTTCCTTTCGAGCCTCTGACGCTAAGCCGCGCCATATTTTCACGTCACATGCGGCAGCAAGCCGGTTGCGCCTTCGCCGATGCTCTAGCAACTGCGCTATAGGCTGGCAAGCATCGCGTCCTGCCGCTTAGGGCAGATTGATTGGGAAAGGTGGCGGCCCGCCATCGCCAATAGACTCGTCCAAAGCCGCAATGGCCGCTTCGGTTATATCCATTCCCGGCACACCAATGATGACCGCGCGCGCATCGATCAGAACCTGACCGCCGACAGAATCCAGAACCTCTTGCAGCACATCTGCTGTGCCGCCGAAAAACCGCCTGCGCTCTGATTCCTCGAACTGGACAAGGCGCTGGCGCTTTTCGGCCTGTGTCCGGCGGACGGTTTCGGCCTGCATATCGAACGCATTTGCCGCGGCGCGAAAGGCCTCAACCGTCATGTCGGCGCGCAATTCCGTCAATTCGTTTTCGCGTGTCGTCAGTTCTTCCAGCAGTTGGTCATTCTCTGCTTCCAGCGCACGAGAGGCCGCCTCGATCTCTTGGGCGACTCTTTGCCCGAATAACGACTCTCGGAACAAGCGTTCGTCGTCAATGGTGCGCAAGGCCAGATCAGCCCCTTGCCTTGCCCCCGTGACCGCCTGGCCCAAGGAAAAGCCAAGCGGTTGTTGCGCCTGCGCTGGAGGGCACACCAGTGCCCCCACCGCCAGAATGCACACCGCAAAAACTGCGGCCCGAAACATCAGAATTGCGACACGATCGAGAAGTCGAAATTCTGCGCGCGGTCGCGTTCAAGCTTGCGAACCGGACGCGAGAAGTCGAAGCGCAGGGGGCCAAGTGGGCTTTCCCAGAACAACGAGACGCCAAGGGCTGCGCGGATATGCATTTTGTTATAGTCGGTGCCGTCATCGACCATCCCAGGTGCGGCCAAACCGCCGACATTATCCACCCCCCAGACCGAGCCGACATCGGCAAAGATGCCGCCGCTTAGCCCGTATTCTTCGGGCGTGCCCAGCGGAAACTGTGCTTCAACCTGCACTGAGAAATAACGGTTGCCACCGAGCACGTCATCATTTGTTGCCGCGAAATCCCGTGGCCCGGACTCACCGGGCGCGAAGCCGCGCATCACATTTGCCAGCTGATACCGTTCGCGGTTGCGCGACTGGCCATTCACCATGTGCAACAAGCCAACGCGCGCATCGGCACGCAAGGTGACATCTTCGTTAAAGATCGACATCTCGTAGCCCGCGCGCCCTTCTGTTTTCACAAAACGGCGGCTTTGGTTGCCAAGGCCGAAATCCTGACTGACCGAGAAGATGGAGCCGCGCGTGGGATCAATGCCAACACGGCGCGTGTCGAATGTGTAGGTGTAGCCAAGCGTCCCCGTCACAGCCGTGCTGCCCACATCATCCCGCAGCCGCGCTGAACCATCTGTCGCCAGCCCCGTCAGCCTGTCTGCGACCAGCCCCTGCCGCAGCTGTAGCCGCGCAAATTCGCTGACCGGAAAGCCGATCGAGTTGTTCAAAAACGCTTCGCGCGTGTCGAAGTTGGAAAAGAAGGAACTGGTTTCACGGTAGCCCACACCAAGCGAATACCGCAAGTCACGCCCGAACATGGCCGGTTCTGCAAATTGCAACGAGATGTCGCGCGACCCTTTGACCGTGTTAAAGCTGACCGACACTTGCTGGCCACGGCCCAGAAAGTTCTGCTCGGCAAAGGAAATCCCGAAGCCGACGCCCTGCGCGCGGCCATAGCTGACCGAGAAGCCCAGCGAGCCTGTTGTGGTTTCCTCTACCTCGACATCCACGATTGCCTGATCCGGCGCACTGCCCTGCCGTGTATCGACAGCAACATCTGCGAAATATCCCAAAGCGCGGATACGCTCTGCCGCTTCACGAATTTCGCGCGGGTTCAGCGGGTCACCTTCGGCCGAGGTGAACTGGCGGCGCACAACGCGGTCCAGCGTTGTGGTGTTGCCCTGAATGTCGATCCGCTCCACGAAAACACGCTCGCCCCGCACAATGGCGAATTCCACATCGATGGTCTGGTCGCGGTTGTTGCGGGTAAAGCGCGGCTCTGCGCGGATAAAGCGCAAACCGCGCTGTTCGGCCAAACGCTCGATCCGGGCGATATTCTGGTCCAGCACTGTGGGCGAGAAGATCGTGCCGGGGCGCAGGCGCAATTCGCGCTCATACTCCGCAGCATCTACACCTTCGACCTGACTGATAACCGAGATATTGCCAAAACGGTATTGCAACCCTTCACGGATATTGAAGGTCAGGAAAAAGCCGTCCCGTTCGCGCGCGAGTTCGGAGGTGACTGACAGAATTTCAAAATCGACATAGCCGCGCGAGAGGTAGAAATCCGACAGCAACTGCCGGTCCAGCCCGATGCGTTCTGCCACGAATGTGTCGCGCTGCACCAGCCAACGGAAAGCCCCCGCCTGTTTGGTGTTCAGCACCTGACGCAAGCGGTAGCTGGAAAAGGCGCGGTTGCCGACAAAGGACAGCCGCTCGATCTCGACGACATTGCCTTCGCGGATTTCAAAGGCCAGATCGACACGGTTATTGCCGCGTGGGATGATGCGCGGTGTGATTTCCGCCGCGCTGCGCCCCCGCTGCGCATAAATTTCAGCAATCGCGCGCGCATCGGCTTCTACAGTAGACGGCGACAAAACCCGGCCAGAGCGGGTTTGCACCGCACCACTGAGCACGTCATCATCAATGCGGCGGTTGCCCTCGAAATTGACAATGCCAATGGTCGGGTATTCACTGACGCGGATCAGCAAGGTGTTGCCCTGCGGCACGAATTCCACAGTTTCAAACAGGCCCGAGGCAGCAATATTGCCATAAGCCGCATTCAACTGCCCCGCTGTGACAGATGCGCCGCGGTTAAAACCGGCAAGCCCGAACAGCGTGGAATCATCCACCCGAATGTTGCCTTCAATGGCGATGGCGTTGAAACGATAGGTTTGCGCGCTTGCAGGTGTAACAATTGCTGCGCTTGTTACTGAAAACAAACAAAAAACCACCGTGGAAAAGACGTGCAGGCCATGTGCCCCACCGCCTTTGCGCGATGGCAGCGTGGTGTGAATTTCGCGCATATCGGGCCTCGTTTTACCGCTTTTTTATGTTTTAGTGACTATCGGGTAAGCCGCGCCTTGTCAAAGCAATCGCGCCGCTTTGCCAACACCTTCACTGCGGTGTTGCTGTTAAAACCCGAAACAGGCGCATGCGCGGCGCCTGAGAAACATCTCAATACAGGGGACAAAGGCCAGCGCTTGGCCTTATCAGGGCAGATGGCTTGGCGCATGCCCAAGCAGCACCGCAAGCGCACTGGCACTTGCAAGCCCCAACAAAATCAACCCGATAACAAGAACCAAGCTGACCACTTTCAGCCAGATCAGGCGGACATTCTGAATTTCTGCATCAAGATAGGCCATCATACGCTCCTTTCCGCATATTTCGCCGGAAAATCCGGCAAAATCTGGGCAATTTATGGGCGCAATCGTGGCGAATCTGTCTAACAGGTCAGATCATTGAACAAGGCAAAGGCAAACAAGGTCAGCACCAGCGTCAAGCCAATCGTAATCAGAATTTGCATGGCTTTGTCACCCGCGGGCCGGCGCATGATCGCCTCATAGGCATGGAACACAAGATGGCCGCCATCCAATGGGGGTATGGGAAACAGGTTCAACAGGCCAATGGCAACCGACAACACCGCAATAAACCACACAAATTCCAGCAGCCCGTCATTGGCCATTGAAGCAGATGCTTCGGCAATGCCGATGGGGCTGGACAGGTTGCAGGTGCTGATCTGGCCGACGACCATGTAATACAGCCCCTCCAGCGACGTGCGGATGACGCGCCAGATCTGGTCGGCGGCGATGCCCGATGCCTCTAGCACGCCGGGTGTACGGGTGCCGTATTCAAACACCGCGCCAGACGACAGGCCGATCAGATAGCGCGTCTCGAACCCGCCGCTGGCAAGGGGCAAATCGGTGCTGCGCGGCACCATCGTCAACTCCAGATCGCGCCCGTCGCGCCAGACCCGCAGTTCCAGCGCATTGCCGCCCGATGCGGCAACCATGTCGCGCAATTCCCCGAATGTCGCAATTTCGACGCCGTTGATGGCGGTGATCACATCGCCCGTCTGCATCTGCGCATCGCGTGCGGCAGATTTCATCTGTACATTGCCAGCAAGGGGCGGCTGCGGGTGGGGGCCGGTCACATCGATCACGCGCCCCGCACGCTCGACAGTGTAGCGCAACACCGATTGGGCGGGCAGTGCTTCGGCAGATTGCAGGAAATCCGCCAGCGTTTCCGTCTCGACCCCTTCTACCGCAAGAATACGGTCGCCCGCCGCCAGCTCAAAGGGTTGCGCTGGCAGGGCAGTGATTTCCCCCACCACAGGTTCGTCCACCGCGACGCCCTGATACATGATCACCGAGGCAAACACGAAAAAGGCGAAGATGAAGTTGAAGATTGGCCCCGCCGCGACCGTAATCGCCCGCGCCCAGAGGGGGGCGCCATGCATGGTGCGGCGGCGCTGCGCGGCGTCCATCTGCGCGATCCCATCGCCGTCTTTGCCCGATACCGCACTGGAATCGCCCGCAAATTTGACATAGCCGCCCAAGGGGAAAGCCGCAATCTGCCAGACCGTGCCGCGCTTGTCGGTGCCTTTGGCCAGAACAGGCCCGAAACCTATGGAAAACACATCCGCATGGATGCCCGACCAGCGCCCGACAATGTAATGGCCATATTCATGCACGGCCACGATGATCGACAACACAACAACAAAAGCGGCGATTGTGTAAAAGAAATTCCCGAAACTTGGCAGCAGCCCGATCAGATCCAAACTTTATCCCCTTATGTGTTGCGCATCAGATCACGCAGTACGCGCGGCAAATCTGGTTGCGATCTCTCTTGCCATTTGGTCCATGGACATGATTGTTTCAAGCGCTTCTACGGCATGAGTAAGGCCAGAATCAGACAAAAGACTGTCAAGTGTGTGCTCGACCAGTCTTGCCATGTCCAAAAACCCAATGCGGCCTGCGATAAATTCATCCAGTGCCACTTCTTTCGCCGCATTGAACACTGTGCCTGCATGGCCGCGCAGTTCCATCACCTCGCGCGCAAGGCGCAGGGCGGGAAAGCGGTCTGGGTCAGGTGCTTCAAAATTCAGTTGCGACAGTTGTGCCAGATCAAGCCGCGCAACAGGCAAATGCGCGCGTTCCGGCCAGTTCAGCGCATAGCCGATAGCGTGGCGCATATCGGCCGCGCCAAGATGCGCCATCAAGGCCCCGTCCCGAAACCCGACCAGCGCATGGACGATGGATTGCGGGTGGACGATGACTTCGATCTGATCGGGTTCAAACCCGAAATATTCACGGGTTTCAATAAGTTCCAGCGCCTTGTTAAACATGGTCGCGGAATCGATCGTGATGCGCTGGCCCATGTCCCATGTCGGGTGCGTGCCAGCCTGCGCCAATGTGGCCGCGGCAAGCTGGTCCTTGCTCCAGCTGCGGAACGGCCCGCCGGATGCGGTGATGATCACCCGCTCGACCGCTGTGATATCTTCGCCGGTCAGGGCCTGAAACACAGCCGAATGTTCACTATCAACCGGCAGGATGCGCGCATTGTGCCGTGCTGCTTCGCGCATCAACAGCGGGCCTGCGGTGACAAGCGATTCCTTGTTGGCCAGCGCCAGTGTCGCGCCCTGCGCCAAGGCGCGAAACCCCGGAGCAAGACCTGCCGCGCCGACAATCGCAGACATGACCCAATCGGTGGGGCGCTCTGCCGCAGCGATCAGCGCCTCGGTTCCTGCGGCAACTTCTACACCGCTGCCCGATAACGCCTCTTTCAAAGCAAGATAGCAGTCGTCATGGGCCGTAACCGCAACTTCAGCCGACAGGCTGCGCGCCTGTTGCGCAAGCCGTTCGACATTGCGCCCGCCTGTCAGGGCAACTGTCTGGATATCGTCGCGCCGCGAGACCAGATCGAAGGTGCTTTCCCCGATCGATCCGGTCGCGCCAAAAACAGAAACCCGCATATGTTGCCCGTCAGCTCAGAAGCCGGGCAATCACCCCGACTTCGGTCAAAATCAGCATGATCAGCGCCGCCGCGATCATGGCATCGAAACGGTCCATAACCCCGCCATGGCCGGGAATAAGGGCCGAGCTGTCCTTGACGCCCGCGTGGCGCTTAATCGCGCTTTCCGCAATATCGCCCGCCTGCCCTGCCATCGCCACAAGCACCGAGACAGCCACCAGCCCCGCACCCGCACCCAATGCGGGCATGAACGCCGCCCCGATCGCTGCGGCAAGCACCCAGCCCGCCACAGTGCCGGACCATGTCTTTTTCGGGCTGACGCGCGGCCACAGCTTTGGCCCGCCCAGAAGACGGCCTGCAAAATACCCTGCCACATCCGATCCGATGACAAGCAAAACCAGCCATAAAACCCAGACCCAGCCGAAACTGTCCCGCAGCGCAATCAAGCCCAGACCTGCAAACAGGATCAACGCCAGATAGGCCGCGGCAATGCCGCGATCTTTGGGAAAACGCCACGCCAGCAGGAAAACCGACAGCGCCAGAACCCCCAGCAACCAACCCCCTGCAAGCTGCACCCAGAATACCAGCAGCGCCACCGCCGCTGTCAGCCCCGCCGCTTCGGCCTTGCCGCGCGGGGCGTCCTTGTCCAGCATCCGCGTCAGTTCCCAGACCATCAACCCGCATAATGCACAGACCAGTACTGTGAACCACAGCCCCCCTGCCCAGACCGCGGCAATGCCGATTGCCGCCATGGCAACCCCCGACACGCTGCGGTCGCGCAAGTCTGCGAAACTGGGTGACTGGCCGCTCACTTCACGACCCCGCCAAAGCGGCGCTCACGCTCGCCATAAGCCTGAAGGATTGTGTTCATTGTCTGGGGGGTGAAATCCGGCCATAGCACAGGGGTGAACACATATTCAGAATAGGCCGCCTGCCAAAGCAGAAAATTCGACACGCGCGTTTCACCAGAGGTGCGCACAACCAGATCGGGGTCTGGTAGAAAACCAGTGTCCAGATATTTGGAAATCATGGCATCGCTGACCTGTTCCAAAGCCAGCGCCCCAGAGGCCACATCGCGCGCCATCGCCTGTGTGGCGCGCCTAATCTCATCGCGCCCCCCGTAATTGATGGCGACAGTCAGATGCACCCTGTCATTGCCCGCAGTCTCTTTCTCGATCCAGTCGAACAATTCGCGCAATTTATTGTCCAGTCGCGCGCGGTCGCCGATGATGCGCATGCGCACACCTTCGCGGTTCATGCGCCCTGCCTCGCGCTTGATGTAGCGCGCGAACAGGGACATCAGGCCCATCACCTCTTCGGTGGTGCGTTTCCAGTTCTCGGTCGAAAAGGCATATAGGGTCAGATACTTTATGCCAATATCAGGGCAGGCATCGACCAGTTCGCGCACACGTTCCGCCCCTTTGCGATGCCCGACCAGACGTGGCCAGCCTCGGTTCGAGGCCCAGCGGCCATTGCCATCCATGATCACCGCGACATGCAGATGATTCGAAAGGGCGGGGTCTTCCCCCTGGCCGGGCTGGTCGAATGTCATAACGGTTCCCTCTAGCGGTCCGAGATCAGACCTGCATGATCTCTTCCTGCTTGCTCTCAAGCGCTTTGTCGACCTTGCCGATATAGCTGTTGGTCAAGTCCTGAATCTCCTCGGACCACAGCTTTTGCTCGTCCTCGCTCATTCCGGCGGCTTTCGCTTTCTTGATCTGGTCCATCCCGTCGCGGCGCAGGTTGCGCACGGCAACGCGTGCATGTTCGGCATATTGGGCCGCAACCTTTGTCAGCTCGCGGCGGCGTTCTTCGTTCAGTTCCGGGATCGGCAACATGATGATCGTGCCGTTCAGCTGCGGGT
Source organism: Roseinatronobacter thiooxidans (assembly GCF_001870675.1). Lineage (GTDB taxonomy): Bacteria > Pseudomonadota > Alphaproteobacteria > Rhodobacterales > Rhodobacteraceae > Roseinatronobacter > Roseinatronobacter thiooxidans. The sequence continues at coordinate 375,817 of NZ_MEHT01000009.1, forward strand.
TAATCCCAAGGCCCGATTCGCGGATGGCCTTTTCGACCTTGCCGACCATCGACTTGTCCCAGACATTCAAAGTCACCATGCGCGGCTCTGGCACGTTGACAGTGCCCACCTGATTGACCGGCGTCATCTGGCCATAGGCATCAACCATGATCGGCTCCAGCATGGATGCCGAAGCGCGGCCTGTGCGCAGGGACGCAAATTCGGTTTTCAATGCAGACATTGCCCCGTCCATCCGGCGCTTGAGGTCGTCCAGATCAATTTCGATTTCATCTGACATGCTGTATCTTCCTCGTCTTGTGCAGCGTCTTCGCTGGCCCTTTGGGGCTTTCTAGCGCGATGCTGCTGTTTTTGTAAGCCTCTTGCGTGCCCTGCTCAGGCATGGACGCGGGTATATGTCCCCTCACCGCGCACAATGCCGCCAAAGCCACCCGGCTCATCCAGTGAAAAGACGATCAGCGGCATTTTATTGTCGCGGCATAGCGCAATCGCCGAGGCATCCATGACCTTGAGATTGGCGCGCAGCACTTCGTCATAGCTGATATCGCTGAAGCGCTTGGCGGCCGCATTGGCCTTGGGGTCGCTGTCATAAATTCCATCGACCTGCTTGCCCATGAAGATCGCCTCGCAAGCCATTTCAGAGGCGCGCAATGCAGCGGCAGTGTCGGTGGTGAAATAAGGGTTGCCGGTGCCCGCGGCAAAGATGCAGACGCGCTTCTTCTCCAGATGGCGCACCGCGCGGCGGCGAATATAGGGTTCGCACACCTGATCCATAGGGATTGCGCTTATCACGCGGGTATGAACGCCCAGTTCTTCCAGCGCGGTCTGCATGGCCAGCGCATTCATCACGGTGGCCAGCATGCCCATGTAATCGGCCTGTGTCCGCTCCATCCCCTGCGCCGAGCCTTGCAGCCCGCGAAAGATATTGCCGCCGCCGATCACCATGCAAATCTCGACATCCATATCATGGACCGATTTCACCTCTCGCGCGATGCGCTGGACGGTAGGGGGATGCAATCCAAACCCCTGATCCCCCATCAGCGCCTCTCCCGAGATTTTCAGCATGACGCGCGTGTAAGTGGTTTGGGGGGTGTCCGACATGGTAATTTCCTTTCCGCAAAGCGCGACAGCCACACCAGATGCAGCCCACCGCTTTTAACTTGCGACAAAATGTCGGAAAACGCGGGCGGGTTCAATCTGAAAGCAGGGCATCATGGCCAAATTCCCCGATCCTTTGGCGCGCGCGCTGGACTGGCTGCACACCAGCCCGCCAGACCCGGCGCGGCCGGTCCTGCTGGCAGGGCCAACCGCCAGCGGAAAATCGGCGCTGGCACTGGCTTTGGCCCGGCACCAAAACCGCGTGATTGTGAATGCCGATGCGTTGCAGGTCTATGATATGTGGCGCGTGCTGTCTGCCCGCCCCGATGCGGCCGATTGTGCGCAGGTGCCACATTACCTGTATGGAACAGTCACGCGCGATCAGGATTGGTCCGTAGGCCATTGGCTGCGCGCGGTAGAAGGGCTGATGGCGCGGCATGGCAACCCCGTTATCGTGGGCGGGACGGGCCTGTATTTTCGCGCGCTGACAGAGGGGCTGGTCGAAATCCCGCCCATCCCGGCGCAAGTGCGGGCCGAGGCCGACACCCGCTTGGCAGCCGAAGGGGTGGGGGCACTGTTGCAAGAGCTTGACCCGCACACCCGCGCGCAGATCGACACGCAAAACCCCGCCCGCGTGCAACGCGCATGGGAAGTGCTGCATGCCACTGGGACAGGGCTGGCCGACTGGCAGGCCCGCACCCCTCCGCCCCTGCTGCCCGCCCCGCAGGCGACCGCCTTGGTGCTGCGCCCGCAGGTTGAGTGGCTGAATGCGCGAATCGATTCGCGCTTCGCGGCGATGATGGCGCAAGGCGCGCTGGAAGAAGCCCGCGCCGTGCTACCCCATTGGCAGCCGCGCGCCCCTTGGGCCAAAGCGATTGGCGCCCCAGAGCTGATCGCGCATCTTCAGGGCCATATATCGCTGCCCCAGGCCCATCTGGCCGCAACACTTGCCACGCGGCAATATGCCAAGCGCCAGCGGACATGGTTTCGCAACCGCATGAAAGACTGGACGATCCTGAGTTGAGAGAGTCACCAAATTGCAACGCCTACCCCAAATGGTGATAAAACTCACAACCGCGTGACTGAAATCTCTTTTCCCGTTCCGGTCTTGGCATATTCTTTGCTGTTGAACGGGGGGCGCATGACACAGATAATTCCTGACCAACAGACACGACCGAAACTTGTGCAGATCAGCAAGCTTGCCGCAGCGCCAAAGTGGCAACTGGAAACCATGCGCGCCTTGCGAGAACCTTTATTCCTCTGGGTGACCCACGGACAGGGCCGAATCGCGATTGGTCCCAGAACGCGCGGTTTTCATCCGCATAATGCCATTTTCATTCCGGCCGGCACGCTGCACGGGTTTCAGGCGATGACCCGCGTTCAGGGGACAGCGATTTATTTTGGAACCACGCACGGGCTGGAGCTGCCCCAAACCCCGCTACACTTGCGGTTGCGCGATGCAGGCCAGCATGCCGAAGTGTCGCAGCTGGTGGATTTTGTGCAACGCGAAGTCGATGGCAAGCGCCCGAAGGCCGCCCAAGCCGCGTATCACCAGTTGGGCCTGTTGGCGATCTGGCTGGACAGGCATCATGCGGCACATCAGGGCGAAAACGGGGGCGATCTGACACAGCTGAATGCCAATGAGCGGCTGGTTGCACGCTATGCGACCCTGATCGAGCGTGAATTCGGCTCTGCACTGAATGTCAATGATTACGCCACCGCCCTTGGCGTGACCCCCACCCATCTGACGCGCGCCTGCCGCGCCAGTTGCGGACACACTGCGCTGGATATGTTGCAACTCCGCCGCCTGTATGAAGCGCGGCGGCTGTTGATGGAAACCGACACGCCAGTGCAAGACATTGCGCGCAATCTTGGCTTTTCGACGCCCAGCTATTTCTCACGCGCTTTCGCAAAGAAAATCGGGCAGCCCCCGTCAAGCTATCGCAAGCAACACGAGGCAAAGCCAAGATTGACGCATTGACCCGCGCTGTGGCAGCGCGGCGGGCCTATGGTTTGGGCTGTGTCTTGCGCGCCTCTGTGCGGCACCGCTCAGAGCAATAGCGCACTTCTTCCCAGACCCGCGCCCATTTCTTGCGCCACGCAAAAGGCCTGCCACAGGTGACGCAGATTTTCTCTGCCAGATCGCCTTTGCGGCGCATTTTGGGCATCAGATGCGATGCCCTGCTACTGCACGGCGATGCATTTAATCGCCATCGCGCACAGTCATTTGCCCATCTTCCCAATCGCCGGACAGAACCTCGCCCGTCGCATAGCGCAGCACGCCGCGGCCATGGCGCTGGCCGTTGCGGAATTCCCCTTCATAGACATCGCCAGTGGAATAGGTGGCCGTTCCCGTGCCGGTAATCTGGCCGCCGGACCATTCGCCCTCATAGACGAAGCCATCTGCCAGCTCGATCCGCCCCTGCCCTTCGCGCGCGCCTTCAGTAAACTGGCCCCGATACACCGACCCGTCAGGATAGGTCATCTCGCCCTGACCGTGCAATTCACCCCCCGCAAACATACCCGTATAGATGCGCCCGTCAGCATAGGTCATAACGCCCTGCCCTTCGGACAAGCCTTGCACGAAGCCCCCTTCAAACACAGCGCCATCGGCAAACACCGCACGCCCCTGCCCGTGAAACTGCCCTTCCGACCATTCACCATCATAGGTGCTGCCGTCCGCATAGGTGATTGTGCCGGTTCCATCCGGCAAGCCCGCCCGAAACTGGCCTGTATAGACCGAGCCATCGGGCTGCTGCAGCACGCCCTCGCCCTCGATCTGGCCTGCAACCCATGTCCCCTCGTACAGATAGCCATCCGGCCCGCTTAGCCGCCCCGGCCCGTCGCGCATGTCATTGACAAATGTCCCCTCGAACACCAGCCCATCGGCCTGTGTGACTTGCCCCGCGCCATCGCGCAGCCCCGCACGGAAGCTGCCCGAATACACATCGCCATTGGCCTGACGCAATTCGCCCGTGCCATGTAACTGGCCGTTCTGCCATGTGCCTTCATAGCGCAGGCCGTCAGGGTTGGTCAGAATCCCTGTGCCATGGCGCTGGTCGGCCAGCATTTCGCCCTCATAGACTGTTTCATCAGGATATGTGATGCGCCCCGGCCCTTCGCGCAGCCCGTCAACCCACGCGCCCTCATAGCGGTAGCCATCCGGCCGCGTCAAAACGCCCTCGCCATGCGGTTGCCCGTCAATGAAGCTGCCAACATAGACCGAGTCATTGGTAAAGCGCCGCTCGCCCTGCCCCTCGATGCGCCCCTCGACCCATGCGCCATTGTAGGTTGAGCCATCTGCGAATGTCATCAAGCCTGTGCCATGCGGGCGGCCCGCAACGAACGCCCCTTCATAGATCGCGCCTGACGGGTAGCGCGCCACCCCAATGCCGCTGATCTCGCCATCCAGCCATTCGCCGGTATATTCAAACCCGTTGGGCAAACGATAGGTGCCCTGCCCATGCTGCAAGCCGTCGCGGAACTCGCCCTCATAGATGCCGCCATCTTCATACTGGCGCGTCAACACACCGTCGGTCTGCGCAAATGCAGGCATGGCGCAACTCAGCCCTACAGCCAGAAACAGCGCGCGAGACAAATCACAGCCTGAGGACATAACGCAGATCTCCCTGTAGTTTCGCCCTGAACCTATTGCGGGGCGCACGGGCTGGCAAGACCTTTGGGACTGCATTGGCCCGCACCGTGTCACGCGTGCGCGGTTTCGTTCCATCACATTGGGCTGAAAGCGCCTCTTTCCTTGCACGACCAGCGTGATATGTGGGGCCGAATGCTGCCGCGCGAAGGCCCTTTGACATGTCCGATCGTTTCCGCCTGACCCTTGCCCAACTGAACCCGACCCTTGGCGACATCGCGGGGAACGCCGCCAAGGCGCGCCATGCATGGGCCACAGCCAAGGCCGAAGGCGCCGATATGGTGGCGCTGCCAGAAATGTTCCTGTCAGGCTATCAGACGCAGGATCTGGTCTGGCGGCCTGCATTTCAGGCTGATCTGCGCGAGGCGCTGGATGCACTGGCGCGCGACTGTGCACAGGGGCCAGCCCTTGGTATAGGTGTGCCGCTGGTCGAGGGGGGGGCGCTGTTCAACTGCTGGGCAGTTCTGTCCGATGGCCGCATTTCCGCCGTGATCCGCAAGCACCACCTGCCCAATACATCGGTCTTCGATGAAAAGCGGCTGTTTCACGCGGGCGAGATTTCCGGCCCCTACCGTCTTGGCCCGATCCGCATCGGCTCGCCCATCTGCGAAGATGCGTGGCTGGAAGATGTGGCCGAGGCGCAGGCGGAATCGGGCGCCGAGATGCTGCTTGTCCCCAATGGCTCGCCCTATGCACGCGAAAGGTATGACACCCGCATGTCCCACATGGTGGCGCGTGTGGTCGAAACGGGCCTGCCGCTGGTCTATCTCAACCTTGTGGGGGGACAGGATGATCAGGTTTTTGACGGTGCCAGTTTCGTGCTGAACCCCGGGGCCAAGCTGGCGCTGCAACTGCCTGCCCATGAAGAGGCCATCGCCACACTGGATTTCACCCGCACGCAAGATGGCTGGCGCGCAGAAACCGGCGCGCGCGCGCATCTGCCCGATACTTGGGAACAGGATTACCGCGCAATGGTCGTGGGCCTGCAAGATTACTTGGCCAAATCGGGGTTTACCAAGGTGGTGCTGGGGCTGTCGGGCGGGATTGATTCGGCGCTGGTTGCCGTCATTGCCGCAGATGCCATCGGGCCAGAGAATGTGCATTGCGTGATGCTGCCCTCTGAATACACCTCGCCCCATAGTCTGGAGGATGCAACTGATCTGGCGCAGCGCCTTGGCTGCAAGCTGGATGAGATCGGCATTGAAGGGCCGCGCGCCGCAATCGGGGCCGCGCTTGCGCCTGTGTTCTCGGGGCTGGAGGCGGATGTGACAGAAGAAAACATCCAGTCACGCATTCGCGGCACGCTGCTGATGGCGCTGTCCAATAAAACGGCTGCGCTGTTGCTGACCACTGGCAACAAATCCGAACTCGCTGTGGGCTATGCCACGATTTATGGCGACATGAATGGCGGCTATAATCCGATCAAGGATCTGTACAAGACGCGGGTGTTTGAAACCTGCCGCTGGCGCAATGCCAACCACCGCGACTGGATGGCCGGTCCTGCCGGCGCAGTGATCCCGCCACGCATCATCGACAAGCCCCCTTCGGCGGAATTGCGCGCCGATCAGCGCGATGATGACAGCCTGCCCCCCTATGCGGAACTTGATGCCATTCTGGAAGGGCTGATGGAGCAAGACCTGTCTGTGGCCGAACTTGTGGCGCAAGGCCATGACCGCGCTACGGTCAAAAGGGTCGAGCATTTGATCTATATCTCGGAATGGAAGCGGCATCAGGCCGCGCCGGGGCCAAGGCTGACCATGCGCGCGCATTGGCTGGACCGGCGCTATCCGCTGGTCAACCGCTGGCGCGATACGCGCGGATAAGCGTGGTCACGCAATCGTTCGGTTTCACATCGCAGACAGCCGCGCTACAATGATTGCGTTGCGGCGGACAGGGTGCTTTATGGGCTGTCGAAACGCAATGTATGGTGTAGAATAGTGTTTGATTTTGCGATGATCTGCTTAAACCTGACACCAGATCAGGGCAGATATACAATGTGGAGAGGCAGAATGCGCAGCGCGATCTATCGGATTCTGGCCCTTGGGGTAATTGCAGCAGGAAGCCTTTCGGCCTGTATGGATGGCAACACCCCCGGCACGTCGCGCACAGATGGTGCCGCTTCAACCCGCACTCAGATAAGCGAGCGTGATATCGAAGATGCAAGCATCTTCTCGCGGCGGGAATTGGGCCTGTGGGATGGGCGCCCCTCGCTTGGCGGTGTCTGGGTCGCCCACCCCGAGGCGACAACACCCGAACGCGTGATCATTCGCAATCGTGCAAATGGACAGGAAACCATCGGGGCTTTGTTCCGGCGCGAGCGGCTGAACCCCGGCCCGGCCTTTCAGGTTTCTGCCGAAGCGGCCAATGCTGTCGGCATTCTTGCAGGCGCACCAACCGAAATCGAGGTTGTGGCGCTGCGTACCGAACAGATCGAGGATGAGGCCCCGCCACCCCCAGTCGCCAGCCCTGCGCCCGCAGCTGCACCTGCGTCTGCTCCGGCACAAGAAGCGGACTCAACGAATAGCGTGCAACCCCAAGCATCTGCCCCATCGCAGGGGGAAGATGCACCGATTGTGACGCTACAAGGACAAGCCCCGCGCCAGCGGCCCGGGTTTTTGGGGCGTCTTTTGGGGCGCGACACAGCCGCGCCCCCTGCCGCGGAAGTGATTGAGACCGAAATTCTGGACGACCAGTTGGCCATGGCACAGATCCCAGCACCACAGCCCGCCGCGCCTGAACCTCAGCAATCCCGCCCCGCAGCGCCGCCCGCCACGCCTGTAACGCAGCCCGCCGCAACATTGGAGCGCCCCTATATCCAGCTGGGCATTTTCAGTGTCGAGGGGAATGCGCGCAGTGCAGAGACAATGGCCCGGAATTCCGGCCTGTCGGCGCGGACTGTCGAAGGGCGCACGCAAGGCAATGCATTCTGGCGCGTGGTGATCGGCCCTGCGCAGACGCAGTCCGAACAGGCAGAGTTGCTTGCGCGCGTCAAATCGCTGGGCTTTAATGACGCGTATACAGTGCGCCGCTAAAGGCGACAGCAGTTTGGGGGCATGAAATGCACAAGGCTATTCGGCAGGCCGTGGGTCTGAGCACAAGCGTGATGATCGCGGCAATGGGCATGGCCCATCAGGTATCAGCACAGACAGTGGGCGGTTTTGAAACCCGCGCAACTTCGGCATATGTCCGCGATCTGACCACAGGAACCGTCCTGATGGAAAAAGCCGCAGATGTGCCGCTGCCGCCTGCCTCTATGTCCAAGCTGATGACACTTCTGATGCTGTTTGAAGCCATTGAAGACGGGCGCACAACCTTGGACACGACCTTTACCGTCTCGCCGCGCGCGTATCAGATGGGCGGCTCGCGCATGTTTCTGGAACCCACCGACAGGCCCACAGCCGAAGACCTGATCCGTGGCATTGCGGTGTTGTCGGGAAATGATGCAACTGTCGTGGTGGCCGAAGGGCTGGCGGGGACCGAAGAAGCTTTTGCCCAACTGGCCACGCGGCGTGCCCGCGAACTGGGCATGCGCAACACGACGCTGGCCAACTCCTCTGGCTGGCCGCACCCTGATCACCTGATGTCCAAGCGCGATCTGGGCATTCTGGCCGAATATATCATCAGCAATTTTCCGCAATATTACCCCTATCTGGCCGAACGCGAATTCACATGGAATGGCATCACCCAGCCCAACCGCGTGCCGCTGCTGGGGGCCGGTGTGGGGCTGGACGGGCTGAAAACCGGCTTCACATCTGCGGCGGGCTATTCGCTGACCGGCTCTGTCCGGCAGGGAGAGCGGCGCATCGTCTTTGCCTTTGGCGGGCTGGACAGCGAACGCGCCCGTGTGCAGGAAGCCGAAGCGATCATCAACTGGGCGTTCCGGCAGTTTGCCAAGGTTACTGTCGGCGAAGCAGGTGCCACGATGGCGGATGCGCCTGTATGGCTTGGCGAAAGCGCGTCGGTCCCGCTGGTTCTGGCCGATAGCGCCGAAATTCTTGTTCCCGCCATTGGCACGCGCGATTTCCCGGCGCGCGTTGTCTATGACAGCCCCCTGCCCGCGCCTATCGCGGCCGGTGACGAGCTGGGCATGCTGATCGTCGAAATCCCTGATATGGGCGAGATGCGCCTGCCGCTTGTCGCAGGTGCCGATGTGGCCGAGGGTGGTTTTACGGTGCGCGCCACTGCCTCGGCGCAGCGCTTGATGAATATGGTGCTGGGCTCTGCGCGCGAGGCAATGAACTAGGCATGACACAGTCAGCGCATGCAGGCGTCTTTGTCAGCTTTGAAGGGATTGACGGGTCTGGGAAATCCACACAGGCGCGCGTTTTGGCCGAAAGGTTGCGCACGCTTGGCCATGACGTGGTTCTGACACGCGAACCGGGGGGCGCTGCGGGGGCCGAGGATATTCGCCGCCTGCTGGTCGAAGGCGACCCCGACCGCTGGTCGCCCGAAACAGAAATCCTGCTGTTCAACGCCGCGCGCCGTGACCATCTGGAAAAGACCATCAAACCGGCCCTTGCATCAGGACAGATCGTGATCAGTGACCGCTTTGCCGATTCCACGCGCGTCTACCAAGGTGCGGCGCGCGCCAGCCTGCGCCCCTTGGTCGAGACGCTGCATGATCTGGTTATCGGGGTTGATCCTGAACTGACCTTCCTGATCGACATGGACCCTGACGCGGCGCTGGCGCGCGGTTTGGCGCGCCAGTCGGGCGAAGACCGGTTTGAAGAACTGGGCGCGGGCTTTCAAACGCGGCTGCGCGCGGGGTTTCTGGCGCTGGCGCAGGCAAACCCCGCGCGGTTTCGCGTCATCGACGGCGCGCATCCGCCAGAGCATGTTGCAGACCAGATCGAGACCGAGATGCGCAACTGGCTGCGCATAAACAAAGCATGAGCGCGCGCGACGATCTGCCCGTTCCCGACCAGATTGACGGGGCACCCCACCCGCGAGAAGCGCCGGTGCTATTCGGGCAAGGCGTGGCCGAAGCCGCGTTTTTGCAAGCGTTCAATTCCGGCAGGTTGCATCATGGCTGGATGCTATGCGGCCCGCGCGGGGTGGGCAAGGCCACGCTGGCGTGGAAACTGGCGCGATTCCTGCTGGCAACGCCCCCGCCCGATGGCGGCATGTTCGCCGCCCCTGCGCCCGCCACATTGGACATTCCCGAAGATCACCCCGTTGCCCGCCGCCTGCGCGCGGGCGCGGATGGGGGCCTGTTGGTCATCCGGCGCGGGCATGATGACAAAGGCAACCTCAAGCGCGACATCACAGTGGATGTCATGCGCAAACTGCAAGGATTTTTCGGGCTGAGTGCGCCCGATGGCGGTCGGCGCGTGGTCATCATCGACGCCGCCGACGAGATGAACCCAAATGCCGCCAACGCGCTGCTGAAAGCGCTGGAAGAACCCCCCTCCAATGCGACGCTGCTGCTGGTCGCACACCAACCCTCGCGGCTGCTGCCCACGATCCGCTCGCGCTGCCGCGAATTGCGCCTGATGCCATTGGACGCGGCCGATATGGGCGCAGCCCTTGCGCAGGCGGGGGTCGAGGCGGACAGCACAGCCATGGCGGAATTGTCCGGCGGGTCAGTCGGGGCGGCGATCACCTTGGCGCAGGCAGGCGGGGCCGAGATTTATGAAACCCTTGTGAAACTGTTCCACGGATTGCCACGGCTGGACAGGCAAGCCGCCCTTGCCCTTGCCGAAAGCGCGGCGGGCAAGGCCAATGATGCGCGCTTCGCCATGATCCTCACGTTGTTTGACCTGTTCATGGCGCGGATGGCGCGCGCAGGCATCACCGGCCCTGGCCCAGAGGCCGTGCCGGGCGAAGCCGCGCTGTTTTCCCGCCTTGCCCCCCATGCGGGTGCCGCCCGCGCCTATGCCGATCTCAGCCAGCGCATGGGCGCGCGCTCACGCCACGGGCGCGCTGTCAACCTTGACCCTGCTGCATTGGTGCTTGATATGGTGTGGCAGACCGAAGCAGAGGCGCGCAAGTTCCTCTGACCCTCACACCTCGGAGCGTTTATGTCCCTGCCCCAGATCGTTGACAGTCATTGCCATCTCGATTTCCCAGAATTGGCGGGCGAGATTGACAATGTCATTGACCGCGCCCGCGCCGCAGGCGTCACCCGCATGGTCACGATCTGCACCAAGCTGCGCGAGGTGCCGCAGGTGCGTGCCATCGCCGAGGCGCATGAGGGCGTGTTCTTCGCCGCAGGCACCCACCCGATGAGCGTTGCAGCCGAGCCTATGGCCACGGTTGCGGAATTGGTCGCCCTTGCCGCCCATCCCAAGATGGTGGGCATAGGCGAGTCCGGTCTGGATTATCATTACACCGCCGAGAGCATGCAGGTGCAGCAAAACAGCCTGCGCCGCCATATCGAGGCTGCGCGCCAGACCGGCCTGCCGCTGATCATCCATGCGCGCGACGCCGATGCCGACATGGCCCGCATCCTGACCGAAGAACACCGCGCGGGCGCATATACTTGTGTGATGCACTGTTTCTCGTCCAGTGCTGAACTGGCGCAAGCGGCGCTGGATCTGGGGTTTTACCTGTCCATGTCAGGCATCGCGGCCTTTCCCAAAAGCACCGCACTGCGCGAGATTTTCGCCGCAGCCCCGATTGAGCGCATATTGGTGGAAACCGACGCGCCCTATCTGGCCCCGCCCCCGTATCGTGGCAGGCGCAATGAACCGGCTTATACGGTCCACACAGCGCAAGTGGGTGCGGACCTGTTCGGCATGTCGCTGGCAGATTTCGCCGCAGCAACATCGGCGAATTTTGACCGTCTTTTCTGGAAGGCTGCATAATGGCTGAATTGCGCGCAACAATTCTGGGCTGCGGGTCTTCGGGCGGGGTGCCGCGACTGGGGGGCGATTGGGGGGCCTGCGACCCTGCCAACCCGCGCAACACGCGGCGGCGCTGCTCGCTGCTGCTGGAGAGGGTGACCGATGCGGGGCGCACGCAAGTATTGATCGACACCTCTCCCGATATGCGCGCGCAATTGCTGGATGCTGGCATCGGTCGGCTGGATGCGGTGGTCTTCACCCATTCACATGCCGATCATGTGCATGGCATCGACGATCTGCGCCAGATCGTCTTCAACACCCGCGAACGGCTTGCCGTCTGGGCCGATGGCGCCACGCAAGATGCGCTGTATTCGCGCTTTGGCTATGCGTTCACCCAGCCCGCTGGCTCTCCCTACCCGCCCATTCTGGACATGCACACGATTGACGGTGCGATCACGATTGACGGTGCTGGCGGGCCGCTGACCCTGCACCCGCTGCGGCTGAACCATGGCAGCATTGACGCGCTTGGCTTTCGCGTGGGCGGGTTGGCCTATACGCCCGATGTGGTGATGATCTACCCCGAAAGCTGGCCCATGCTGCAAGGGCTGGATTTGTGGATTGTCGATGCGCTGCGCCGCAAGCCGCATCCGACACATGCCCATCTGGACATGGCGCTGGACTGGATCGCGCAGGCCCGCCCCGCGCGCGCCGTGCTGACCAACATGCATGTCGATCTGGATTACGCCACCGTTGCGGCAGAAACCCCCGACCATGTCACACCTGCCCATGACGGCATGGTGCTGACTCTACAGGTTTAGCATGCAGGCACTGGCCGATGTCATCCTGCCGGTCTTTCTGGTCATCGGATTTGGCTATGTTGCGCGCTGGCGCAAGCTGATCACAGATGCCCAAGTGGATGGCGTTGTCTGGTTTACCCAGACCTTTGCCATACCCTGCCTTTTATTTGTCGCCATTGCACGGCTGGATCTGGGACAGGAATTCAACTGGCGGCTGCTGGTCAGTTTCTACACCGGCGCGATTGCGGGGTTTACACTGGGCTTCTGGGGCGCGCGACTGATCTTCAAACGCGACTGGGAGGATTGCGTGGCAATCGGCTTTGTTGCGCTGTTCTCGAACTCGGTTCTGCTGGGCCTGCCAATTACCGAACGCGCATATGGTGCCGATGCGCTGGGGCCGAATTACGCGATTATCGCGGCGCATTCACCGATTTGCTACGCCATCGGCATTACCACGATGGAGATGATCCGCAATCGGGGCGGGCGGCTGCGCGACAGTGCTGCGCGGGCATTTTCGGCCATGTTTCGCAATGCGCTGGTCATTGCGATCGGCCTTGGCTTTGTCGTCAATCTGACAGGACTGCCCATGCCGGGCGTGCTTAATCAGGCGCTGGATATGATGGTGCGCGCGGCCCTGCCTGCGGCCTTGTTCGGGCTGGGGGGGGTGCTGTATCTCTACCGCCCCGAGGGGGATTTGCGCACCATCGGTTTTGTTGTGGCGCTGTCGCTGGTGGTGCATCCGGTCATCACATTCGGCCTTGCCTATGCGCTGGGGGTTAGCACCGAGGCAATGCGCTCGGCGGTGATAACTGCTGCGATGGCACCGGGGGTAAATGCCTATGTCTTTGCCAATATGTATGGACGGGCCAAACGGGTCGCGGCATCGGCGGTGCTGATCGGCACAGCCGGCGTGATGGTCACAGGCTGGTTCTGGTTGCAAATCCTGCCCTGATGGCCATTGCGGGGCTTGTCGGTGCCCTCTGCGCATGGCACGAAGTGACAAAGCAATGAAAGGCCACGCAGATGACTCCAGCCCCGTTCCCCGCCGCCCGCATGCGCCGCCTGCGCCGCACCAATGCCTTGCGCGAGATGGTGCAGGAAAACGGGCTGAGCACGCGCGACCTGATCTGGCCGGTCTTCATCCGCGATGGTGAGGGCGTGGAAGACCCCATCGCCCCTCTGCCCGGCGTGAACCGCCTGTCACTGGACAAGCTGCTGCCTGCTGCCGAAAAAGCGCATGCGCTTGGCATTCCGGCGATTTGCCTGTTCCCATACACCGACCCGTCCTTGCGCACCGAGACATGCGAGGAAGCGTGGAACCCTGAAAACCTGACCAACCGCGCCATCCGTGCGCTGAAGGCGGAATTGCCTGATCTGATGGTCATGACCGATATCGCGCTGGACCCCTACAATGCCAATGGACATGACGGGTTCGTGGTGGATGGCACGATCGTCAATGATGAAACCGTCACAGCTTTGGTCAAGATGGGGCTGGCGCAGGCCGAAGCGGGCGCGGATATCCTTGGCCCCTCGGATATGATGGACGGGCGGATCGGTGCGCTGCGACTGGCGCTGGAGGAAATGGGCTATAGCGATGTGGCGATCCTGTCCTATGCCGCGAAATTTGCCAGTGGCTTTTATGGCCCGTTCCGCGATGCGGTGGGGGCCTCTGGCCGTCTGGTGGGCGACAAGGCCACCTATCAGATCAACCCTGCCAACACGGAAGAAGCGCTGGCCTGTGTTGCGCGCGATCTGTCCGAGGGGGCAGATATGGTGATGGTCAAACCCGGCATGCCCTATCTGGATATTTGCCGTCAGGTGAAAGACCGCTTCAACCGCCCGACTTTTGCCTATCAGGTGTCGGGCGAATATGCGATGCTGATGGCGGCTGCGCAAAACGCCTGGCTGGATGGCGACAAGGTGATGCTGGAAAGCATGATGGCCTTCAAGCGCGCGGGCTGTGACGGGGTGCTGACCTATTTTGCCCCCCGCATCGCCACCGCGTTGAAGGGGCAAGGCTGAACCGGCAGAACCACGCCGAATTTATCGCCCCCCTGGCCTGACAAGATGACAGACAGGTGATTTGGCTGTATCCTATTTCAAAAACGCGCTGACGCGCCAAATATAAAGAGGCAGAGCATGACATATCTCAACCGGCGCGCCTTTGCGCTGTCTGGACTTGCAGGGCTTGCGACACTGGCCGCCTGCTCGAACCCGATTGGCAGCCAAGGGGCTGCGGATCTGGACGCGCGGGTGGATGCTGCGCGCGACTATCTGCGCAACAATTTTCCAAATCTGGGCGAGTTGTTTGAAAACTCGCGTGGCATTCTGTATATCCCGGTCGTCACCGAAGCGGGCTTGTTCGTGGGCGGGGCCTATGGGCGCGGTGCGTTGCGGATCAATGATGCAACGGTGGATTACTATTCTGCCACACGGGCCAGTTTCGGGCTGCAAGCGGGTGCACAGCAATATGCGCATGCGTTGTTCTTCATGACCGAACAGGCGCTGTCGGATTTCCGCTATTCGCCGGGTTGGGCCGCAAGCGCGGATTTGCGCTATGCCACCCCCACGCAGGGCGGCTCGATGGGCAGCGAGACCACCACGCAATTTGCGCCCGTAATCGCTGTGGTCTTCGGGCAGTCCGGCATTCTGGCAGGCGCGTCCCTTGCAGGCGTGAAATACACCCGTATCATTCCCTGACACATCCCTGTCCTCCGCTGGAACGCGGGGGTAAGGGTGGCAAGCCGAGAGGTTCCGAGTTAAACTCGGAACAGCGGTGCTTATGCTTGCAGGGCAGCGATATCCTCGGGCGTGCCGAAATTGCGCGTCTCGGCCCCTTTGGCACTGCGTTTGATCATGCCAGACAGGGCCTTGCCTGCGCCGATTTCCCAAAATTCGGTCACACCCTGATCCGCCATCCAGACGGTCGACTCGCGCCAGCGCACAGCGCCTGTCACCTGTTCAATCAGCAGGGCGCGCAAAGTGTCGGGATCGCTGAGCGCAGTTGCGCGCACATTGGAAACCAGCGGCACCTTGGGCGCATTCAGCGTGACCTGCGCCAAGGCTTCGGCCATGCGATCTGCGGCGGGCTGCATCAGGGCGCAATGGAACGGCGCGGACACCGGCAGCAACAGGGCGCGCTTGGCACCGCGTGCCTTGGCAAGATCGACCGCGCGCTCTACCGCAGCTTTGTGACCGGACACGACAACCTGCGCGGGATCATTGTCATTGGCGGCCTGACACACATCGCCCTGCGCTGCGGCCTGTGCCACCTCGGTGACTGCGGCGAAATCCAGCCCCAGAATGGCCGCCATCGCCCCCACGCCCACGGGCACCGCCTCTTGCATGGCGCGGCCACGGATGCGCAGCAAGCGCGCCGCATCGGCAACACCAAGCGCGCCAGACGCGGCCAATGCCGAATATTCACCCAAGGAATGCCCCGCCACAAACGCAGTATCCGTCAGAGACACGCCTTCGGCTTCCAAGGCGCGCAATGCGGCCAGCGATGTTGCCATCAAGGCAGGTTGTGCATTGGCTGTCAGGGTCAGATCGGCAATGTCACCTTCCCAGATCAAGGCTGAAAGGTTTTCGCCCAGCGCATCATTCACTTCATCAAAGACGGCTTTTGCTGCCGGATATGCCTCGGCAAGGGCGCGCCCCATACCGATGGTCTGTGCCCCTTGTCCCGGAAAAACGAATGCGCGGCTCATCTTGCCCTCCAACCCGTGAAAATTTGACATCACATGCCGCAAAGCCTGTCGCTGTGCAAGCCTGTCGGCCCTGGCCTACCAGCCCATGGCCTTGCGCAGCATGTTCAGCGCCATGACCATGATGAACACAGCAAAAACCCGCTTCAGTGGTTTTGGGTCCAGCGCATGGGCCAGCCTTGCCCCCAAGGGCGCAGTCAGCAGCGTCATGGCGATGACAATGCCAAAGGCGGGCAGATTGACCGCCCCGATTGTGAAGGGCGGGGCATTCTCAACGCGCAGCAGCAAAAACCCAAGCACAGAGGGCACCGCGATCAGCAACCCGAACCCCGCAGAGGTCGCAACCGCGCGATGTATCGCCACGCCATACAGCGACATCAGCGGCACAGCAAAAGCGCCGCCGCCGATACCCATAAGCACGGACAAGAAACCCACCATGGTGGATTGCACCGCGCGCACCGGCCCGGTGGGCATGACAGACCCCAGCCGCCATTCGGGCCTGCCAAAGGCCAGATACAGGCCGATCATGACCCCGATCACACCGAAAATCCCCTGCAATATGACCGAGCGCAGCACAGATGCCATCAGCACCCCAAGAAGCGCACCAACCGCAATGCCCAGCGCCCATTTGCGCAAGATCTCCCATTCCACCGCGCCCTTGCGATGATGGCTTTGCACAGAGCGCGCCGAGGTGACGATGATGGTTGCCAAAGATGTCGCAAGGCAGATCTGCATCAATTGCGGGCCAGCAAACCCCAGCGCGGTGAAGGCGTAAAAGAATGCAGGCACCAGAACAATGCCGCCCCCCACACCAAGAAGACCTGCAAGAACACCCGCGAAAGCACCGATCAGCGCCAGCAGACCGGCCAGTTGCAGCAGCAAAACAGGGTCGGTCATGCGCGCGCGGCATCCGTTGCAACAGACTGGATACGCCCGACCATGGCGCGCAACCCGTTGGAGCGTTGCGAGGACAGATGCTCGTCCAGCCCCAGTCGCGCCAGTTCGGCCATCGCATCCACTTGGGTCACCTCTGCGACACTCAGCCCCGAATACATCGCATGCAGCACCGCAATCAGCCCGCGCACGATCATGGCGTCACTGTCGCCCGTGAAATCGAATGTGGCACTTGGCCCGGCACCTTGCAGAACCGGGTGAATCCAGACCTGACTGGCACAGCCTTCCACCTTGGTAAACGGCGATTTCAGCGCCTCTTCCATCGGTGGCATTGCGCGCCCCAATTCAATGACATGGCGGTAGCGATCTTCCCAATCGTCCAGAAAGTCAAAGGTTTCTGCGATATCCTCAAAGGCTTCGGT
This sequence comes from Roseinatronobacter thiooxidans, assembly GCF_001870675.1. Taxonomy (GTDB): domain Bacteria; phylum Pseudomonadota; class Alphaproteobacteria; order Rhodobacterales; family Rhodobacteraceae; genus Roseinatronobacter; species Roseinatronobacter thiooxidans. The sequence continues at coordinate 393,169 of NZ_MEHT01000009.1, forward strand.
GGCCATGATACTTGCCTTTCTGCTGTTGCGGCTAGAGCTAAGCCGCCTTGGCCCAAAGGTCCAGCCCGAAGCGACAGATCGACCGCCCACACCCCAAGCGCCAGCCGTTTTACCGCATGCCTTGCCTGTAACACCGCTGGGCACTTTTCAAACCCGCCGGATTGCGCTAACCCATGGTGACAGAGTTCGTTCATACAGATCGAGAGGACGCCCGAATGCAAAAGCCCGCTCTTGCCGCTTTGGCCATGGTGCTCGCGCTTGGGGCCTGCGGGTCGGTGCGGGACTCGCGGATCAACCCTATGAACTGGTTTGGCCGCGACAGTACAGAAACCCTTGCGCCAAGCGGGGGCTGGGGGGGCGAGGTGGATCGCCGCGCGCTTGTGCCTGTGGTGACAGAGCTGGAAGCGATCCCAACCACTGGCGGGGCTTTGGTGCGCGCAAGTGGCGTGACTGCAACGCAGGGCTGGTGGGACGTGGAATTGCGCCCTGTCAATAACGCGCGTCCCGTCGATGGGGTGTTGATCTATGAATTTGTTGTGGCAGAGCCGCGCAGAGCAACCGGCACCGCGTCCGAGGCATCGCGCACCGTAACTGCAGGGGTAAAGGTGACACATAGCCGCCTTGCGGGGGTGCGCAGTATTGTCGTGCGCGGCGCACAGAACCAGCGCAGCGTGGCGCGCTAGGGCGCGCAGCTATGTGCCGCAATTGGTGTTGCCATCTGACACCGTTTTCCAGACTGCCTCGATTTATTTCGTCGAGGTGACGGTATGGGCGTGATTGTCGGCAATGCGGGACTTCAGTTGTGCGCGCGGAGTCAAGGCGCGTAGCGCCGCCGCGCATCGCCGGGCCGTACCCCGGCACGGCGATTTGGCTCGGCTATGCGCAAAGCCTTGATATTTCGCGGATTTTGCCAGCATAAATTGCTGTAGCAGGGGCGGAGGATCGCCGCACCACGGCCCGACGCTGCGCGGCTTGGTTTACCTTCCCAATGTCCTCTAAAGCCCTCCCAGCCGTCACTCGACCATGCCACCAATCCATCCCAGCCCCCTAGGTGATACCCGCCTGTTATCGGATATGCCGGAGCATTGGGTCGCCGCTAGCGGGCATTCTCGAATATGGCATCGATCATCGCCTGATTGCCTTTTGACATTTCCAGCGGGCAGGCAAAGGGCGTGCCGTTGCGCACAGATGCGCCAAAAGCCTCGATCATCAGCGCGTATTGGTTCACATTGTTGAACCGCTCGGTCATCACCAGATCGCCTGATTTCCATTCAACACAGGTATCACCATAAACCGACCCGTTGAACGGGGCCGACAAAGTGATCCAGCCATCCTGACCATGAAACACCATTTGCTGGCGGCGCGATTGCATCATGCCGCAGTAAAACGACATGGTGAATTCGGGAAAATCGGCCCAGACACGGGCAAAGATATCGACGCCGTTCTGCCAGCGGATATCGGACACCACCCGCGCTGGTTCGGCCCCTGTGACCATGCGGGTTGTGATGCAGGGATAGACCCCCACATCGCGCACGCCCCCGCCCCCCATCTCAGCGCTGTGGCGGATATTGTCATAGTCGCGGTTGGTATAGGTGAAGCTGCCCTCGACATGCTCCAGCTTGCCGATGATCCCGTCATCAAGCAAGGCGCGCACCCGCGCCCATTGCGGGTGGTGCGCCACCATAAAGGCCTCGGCGATCAGTTTGCCGCTGTCATTGCGGGCCGCAATCAGCGCATCTATCTCGGCGGCATGCAGCGCGATGGGTTTTTCACATAGCACATGCTTGCCCGCCTGCGCAGCCTTGATCGACCATGCGACATGCAGGTGATTGGGCAGTGGGATATAGACCGCATCCACCTGTGGGTCATCCAGCAGTGCTTGATAGCTGTCATGCACGCGCAGGCCGGGCACAAGAGCCTGAAACGGGGTGGCGCGCGCAGGGTCACGGGTGGCCAGCGCAACCAGTTCCGCATCATGCGCAAGCTGTATGGCCGGTGCCAGATCGGTCTGTGCGATCTTGGCGGCCCCTAAAATTCCCCACCGCATGTTCTGCCCCCTGTGTTTGTGATAGCGCTACCTTACAGCCAGCACCTTGGGCTGCAACCCCCGCGCCCCCATTGACGCGCGCGAAGACGCGGCGTAGGGCAAGAGCAACAAAGAGGACGGACGCGATGAACCTGTTTTCCGATATTCGCACGCTTGTAATTGCCTGCCTTGATGCGATGGTGCGCGACGCGATCCTGCCCGAAGGGCTGGACTTCGCCAATGTCGCGGTAGAGCCGCCGCGCGATGCGGCACATGGGGACATGGCCACGAATGCCGCCATGGTGCTGGCCAAACCCGCCGGTCTGAAACCGCGCGAGATTGCCGATGCGCTGGCCGCGCGCCTGCTGGATGACGCGCGCATTGCGGCTGCCGATGTGGCAGGTCCGGGCTTTCTGAACTTGCGGCTTGCGCCCTCTGTCTGGCAGGGGATCATCGCCACCGCACTGGCGCAGGGCAATGATTTCGGCCGCTCGGATATGGGACAAAACCTGCGCGTGAATGTAGAGTTTGTTTCCGCCAACCCCACCGGCCCCATGCATGTGGGCCACACACGCGGGGCCGTTGTGGGCGATGCGCTGTCAAACCTTTTGGCCTTCGCGGGCTATGACGTGACGCGCGAATATTACATCAATGATGGCGGCGCGCAGGTCGATGTGCTGGCGCGTTCCGCCTTCGAGCGCTACCGCGAAGCCCATGGCCTGTCCCCCGAGATTGCCGAAGGGCTGTATCCCGGCGAATACCTGATCGAGGTGGGCGAGGCGCTGAAGCAGGAATTTGGCACGCAATATCTGGACCAGCCGGAATCTGTCTGGCTGGAAACCGTGCGCAATTTCGCCACTGACCGCATGATGATCATGATCCGCGAGGATCTTGCAGCTCTTGGCGTGCGGATGGATGTCTATTCCAGCGAGAAGGCGCTTTACGGCACCGGAGAGATCGAGACAGCCATTGACCGGCTACAGGCCCAAGGGCTGATCTATGAAGGCGTGCTGGAACCCCCCAAGGGCAAAACCCCCGAGGATTGGGAACCGCGCGAACAAACCCTGTTCCGCTCTACCGCGCATGGCGATGATGTGGACCGGCCTATCAAGAAATCAGATGGCGCATGGACATATTTTGCCCCCGATATTGCCTATCATTACAACAAGATCGCGCGCGACTTTGATCTTCTGATCGACATTTTCGGGGCCGATCATGGCGGCTATGTGAAGCGGATGAAAGCCGCCGTCTCGGCGCTGTCGGATGGGCGCGTCCCGCTAGAGGTGAAGCTGATCCAGCTGGTGAAGCTTTACAAGAATGGCGAACCATTCAAAATGTCCAAGCGCGCAGGCACGTTTGTCACCCTGCGCGATGTGGTCGAGGAAGTGGGCGCGGATGTCACCCGCTTTGTCATGCTGACGCGCAAGAATGACGCAACGCTTGATTTCGATTTTGACAAGGTTCTGGAGCAGTCCAAGGACAATCCGGTTTTCTATGTGCAATATGCCCATGCGCGGGTGTGTTCCGTGCTGCGCAAGGCCACTGAAGCCGGATTTGCCACAGATGACGCAAGCCTTGCGCAGGCAAATATCGCCCAACTGGACCATGAGGCAGAGCTTGCAATGATGCGCAAACTGGCCGAATGGCCGCGCATTGTGGAACTTGCCGCCCGCACCCAAGAGCCGCATCGCATTGCCGCCTATCTGTCGGAATTGGCGGCCGAATTCCACGGATTGTGGAATCGCGGCAATGATGTGCCCAGCCTGCGCTTCGTACAAGAGGGCGATCAGGCAACAACTTGTGCAAAACTTGCGCTTGCCCGTGCCACAGGCGTTGCGATTTCTGCCGGTCTTGCTATTTTAGGGGTAACACCAGTGGATGAAATGCGCTGAAGACGCAATCCTTTGGTGACCAAGTGTTTGCGGCCACAGGGTTTGTGGCCGCGTTTGAAGTTATAAAAAGCCGCGCAAACGCGGCGTAGAAAATGGCAATGTCGAGCAGGCAGCTTGCCAAGACGTCTAAATTCCGTGTCCAGACGCATTGCCGTCTTGGGGCGTGAGAGAGGTTGGCATGAAAGAGAGCAGGGAATTTTCAGCTTGGGGGGCCACGCCGCGCCCGTTGCAGGCATCACGGCAGATGCACCCGAACAGCTTTGGTCCACCAGATTTTGGCGGACAAACAGGCCACCAGACATATGCAGCGGGGCAATATGCCCCTTCTGCGCCGCAGGATGGGCGCTATGCCCCTTATCCCTACCCCCCGGCCCCAAGTGCTGCCACCTATGGAGGCGCGCGGCAGGCCGCCTATGCCCAAGAACAGCAGCAGGCGCAATACGGCCAATATTCCGACCCTGCATATATGACACCGCCGCGCGGCATGCAGACGAAAGCGGTGCTGCACGGATTCGGTGCAGTGCTGTCTTTGGCGCTGATGATCGGGTCGGCGGCGTGGGTCTGGCAGTTGACGCAGCGCGATGTGGCAGGCGTGCCGGTTGTGCGCGCGCTGGAAGGGCCATTGCGTGTGGCCCCCGAAAACCCCGGCGGGCGGCAAGCCGCGCATCAGGGATTATCGGTGAATGAACTTGCAGCATCGCAGGATATCTCTGCCAGCGGCAGCATTATGCTCGCCCCGGCATCTGCGGGTTTGTCGCAGGAAGATGGTGTTCCGGCGGGCGAAGCCCCTGCGCCAGCACCCACAGATTTGCGCTTTGACACAGGAGAGGTGCAGCCCATTCAGGTTGCCTTGCAACAGGCACTGGATATGCCCGCACAGGCCGCAGACCCGCGCAACAGCGCGCCACTTGGGTTTGTCTCTGCGACACGGCGCGCGGTCCAATCCTCACCGCGCCCGCCGCGCAGGAATACCGACACGATCGCAAGCGCGCGCGCAGTGGCAGTTGCGGCCCCTGCCCCTGCCCCCAGCAGCGCCGGTTTCGCAGCAGATGATCTTGCGGCGTCGGTCGCGCAAAGTGTGGCTGCTGGCATCGGCTCCGTGCGCGATATCGAGGTCGACCCTGCCTCTCTCGGGCCGGGGACGCGGCTTGTCCAGCTTGGGGCCTATGATGATGCGGCCAGCGCCCGCGCCGCTTGGGACCAGCTTTCGCGCCGCTTCTCGCCCTTGCTGGATGATCGCGGCCGTGTGATCGAGGCCGCGCAAAGCGGCGGTTCGGTCTTCTACCGGCTGCGCGCGCATGGCTTTAACGATGAACGCGATGCAAGGCGGTTCTGCGCAGCGCTTGTCGATCAGCAGATCGACTGTATTCCGGTCCTGATCCGATGACCGGGGCCACCCCGCGCGCTGTTATCTTTGGCTGCGCGGGAATGCGCCTTTCTGCCGCTGAACGCGCCTTGTTTGCGCAGGCCCAGCCATGGGGCGCCATTCTTTTTGCCCGCAATATCGAGACGCCAGAACAGCTTGTGGCCTTAACATCAGATCTGCGTGATGCTGTGGGGCGCGATATGCCTGTGTTGATCGATCAGGAAGGGGGCCGAGTGCAACGCATGCGCCCCCCCTATTGGCGCAACTGGCCCCCTGCCCTGGAACAATGCCTGCATGCCCATGATCCCGCCCGCGCAATGTATCTGCGCGGACGCCTGATTGCTGCGGAACTGCGCAGTTGCGGGCTGGACGTGAATTGCGCCCCCTTGGCCGATATTGCGCGCGATATAACCCACCCCGTTTTGCATAACCGCTGTTATGGGACTGCGGTGGATCAGGTCGTCGCACATGCGCGCGCCATGGCGCGCGGGCTGATGGCGGGGGGTGTTCTGCCGGTGCTCAAGCATATTCCGGGCCATGGGCGGGCGCAGGCTGACAGCCATCTGGATTTGCCTGTCGTGTCTGCCGCGCATGTCGATCTGACACAAAGCGACTTTGCCGCGTTCCGCGCGCTGGCCGATCTGCCTTTGGGCATGACAGCGCATGTGTTATTTTCGCAACTGGATGCAAACCTGCCCGCCACTTTATCGCCGACGATGATCGGCCTGATCCGCAAGGAAATCGGCTTTCAGGGTCTGTTGATGACCGATGACATCTCGATGCATGCCCTCAACGGCCCTGTCTCGGCACGCGGGAACGCAGCCCTTGCGGCAGGGTGTGATCTGGTGCTGCATTGCAATGGCGACTTGAATGAGATGGCAGAGCTGGCAGAAACCTGCCCTGCCCTTGAAGGCGGCGCACTTGCCCGGTCAGATGCAGCCCTAAGCCTGCGCAGCGCACCCGATGACAGCGATCTGGCCGCCTTGGACGCCGAATATGCGCGGCTGAGCGCATAGTCGGACAGACGCGGATACCATGAAAAGGAAGACAGCATGGGGCTAGAGCCTTGGGATGAATTGCGCACCGCTTTGCATGTTGCGCGCGCAGGCACTGTCAGCGGTGCCGCCGCAACCTTGCGCGTGCATCACGCCACAGTGATCCGACATATTGACGCATTGGAAGACCGTGTCAGCGTCAAACTGTTCCAGCGTCACACCAAAGGCTACACCCCCACCGAGGCCGGACGCGCCCTGTTTGAAACAGCCGCCGAAACGGAAAAACGCTTCGAGCAACTCGCTACCCGATTGCAGGACATGCAAGAAGGCATCTCGGGGGAAATGATCATCACCACAATCCCCGAATTAAGCACGCTTCTGTTGCCCGCGATCACACAGATGATGCACCAATACCCGACGCTGAAACCCTGCCTGCGCACAGAAGCGCGCGTGCTGCGGCTGGAATATGGCGAGGCGCATGTGGCCATCCGCGCAGGCGCAAAGCCCCAAGAACCCGACAATGTGGTGCAATCCCTGGGGGCTTTGTGCGTGGCGCTTTATGCCAGCGCCGAATATACCGAGCGCAAAGGCAAAGCCGCATCCGACACCGCATTGCAAAGCCATGATTTCATCGCCTCCGGCGACAAGGACAGCCCTGCCCCCTATGACCATTGGCTGGCCAAGCATGGCGGGCATGTGGTTTTGCACAGCAACGATCACGCAACCCGCCTGGCCGCGATAAAGGCAGGGTTGGGAATGGGCTTCCTGCCGGTAGCACAGGGACAGGCCGAAGGGTTGCATCAGGTCATGCCCGCGCGCGCTGACTGGGGAACACCACTGTGGATTGTGACCCATGTCGACCTGCACCGCAGCCCCAAAGTACAGGCCTGTACAAAACTGCTGCGCGAGCATGCCGGTCTTCTGACGGCCACACAGCCCTGACGCTTTGCCGCCACAAAGCGATATCAGCGCAGTTCCATTTTCCGCTTGCGGGGCCGGTGCGACATCTTTAAACGAGGCGACGGAGATGTGGCCGAGTGGTCGAAGGCGCTCCCCTGCTAAGGGAGTAGGCCCGAAAGGGTCTCGTGGGTTCGAATCCCATCGTCTCCGCCACCCACACACGGGCTAAGTCCCTGCGTGTGAACGAAAAATCCCAACTGCAAGCGGAAAAACTATTTCCAAGACAGAGCACGTCGTGGGGAGCGATTTTGTACATTTGTACAATCGGGGTCTGTTCTCCTGTCATCCGGCGGGACCTGAATCGGGCTGTAATGCGATAATTATTTCATGCATGATGTCGGCATGACCGATGAGCCTGAGCATAGCCTGTCCGGAGTGTTGGACGGGACAGTCGACCCGGCGGTGCTGGAGCTCCTGCGCGCAGGCATACCGATCTACTATTTCGACAAAGTGCTGGACTCGATTGTTGAGGAGCGCCCGGACGGGACCGTATGGCGCGTTGAGCTCGGGCCCGGGGCGCGGGTCAGTTATATGGACGATCATCCAATAAGACACGGTAATTGATTTCACCGTCAAGGTTCAGGCAGGTCTATCCTTCTCTCGTACAGCTGATCCATGTCCGCGTGCCGGATCCGGAATTGGGAACGACGGTGAACAGGTCCGAGAACCCCGTCCACAAACGTCGCCTTGAGGGCGGGGTCGAGATAAACGGCACCAGCAGCAAATGCCTTCAGCAGGCGGATAAAGTCGGTCCCAACATACAGTGTCGCGCGCGGGCTATATCGATATTCTGGGGGCGGTCCCCGCTTGTCGGACGGGACATAAGCGGCGAGGGCATGTTTCGACTGCCAGTGATTCAGCAGCTTCCTATATGACCAGCTCGCCGCGACCGTTCCATCCTCATCTGTCAGCCTTACAGATCCAGAATCTGAACTGATGCGGTGGATGC
>NZ_MEHT01000044.1 GCF_001870675.1 Roseinatronobacter thiooxidans
GCCCTCGGCGAATGCTTACGGATCATCCACCCCAGCATCACCGCATTCACCAGATGCCACATGAAATGCGTGCCTATGGGGAAGATTGCGCAAACCGCATCATCCGCCATTCGAAAGCCCAGCGACACGACCAGCAGCCCTGCCCCGATCAGCAAACCCTTGCCGGTATCGCGGTCATTCAGCCACAAGCCATAACCCGCAATCAACACAGCCACGCTAAGATATAACGCATTTGCCCCCATACCGGGCAGGACCAGACTGACAGCCCAGCCAAAGCCCGCCGCGTATGGGAAAAACAGCAGCGTCACGCCCAAGGCTGCCAGACCAGAGACGCGAAAATAATCCCGCGTCGCGGCAAAGAGGTATAGCAGGATAAACCCCAAGATCGGCAGCACATCCGCCAGCCCCGCCCACTGTGTCGCATGGGTGTGCCACAGGAATGATCCCAGCCCGATCGCCGCCAGCACAACGGCCATTGCACGCGCCAAGGGCAAGCCGGCAGTCTGCCGCCAGACAAGTGCAGCCGCAATCACGAAGGCGGCGTTTGTCACAGCATTGACCGGCTCGCCCCAATACGCAAAGTCTGTGCGTTCACAATAGGCGATAACCTGTTCCTGAAGCATGCTCTCACCTTAAGCGCGCGAAGAAATCCTGTAGCAGGGCTTGCGCATCCTCTGCATCTATACCGTCATACACCTCGGGCGCGTGATGGCATTGCGCATGCGCAAAGATGCGCGGTCCCTGCGTTATGCCCCCCGATTTAGGGTCAGCGGCACCGAAATACAGCCGCCTGATGCGCGCATATGAAATCGCCATCGCGCACATCGGGCAGGGTTCCAGCGTGACATACAGATCATGGCCTGTAAGCCGCTCTTGCCCAAGGGCGGCGCAGGCCGCGCGGATGGCCAGCATTTCAGCATGGGCGGTTGGGTCGCTCAATTCGCGGGTGCGGTTGCCCGCAGCCGCCACAACCGCGCCCCGCTCTGAGACGATAACCGCGCCCACAGGCACTTCGCCCCGCAAGCCTGCGGCGCGGGCCTGCTCAAGGGCCAAAGGCATATATGTTCGAAAGCGGGTCATCTTGTGGCAGTCTTTGCGCTTGGGGGCAGTATATGCAAGCCCTCAATCAGCCTGCGCGCCATCACGGTGTCACGCTGTGCCGCGCGTCCAGATATGGACGATATCCGCACCGACCTGCCGGACGGCGTCCAGCTTGAACTGCGGGGCATCGTGCAAATGCGCCAGTTTCAGCGGCCCCAAAGCGGCGCGCCCCTCTGCGCCGATCATCTTGCCTGCCGAGAAGACGACCAGCTCATCAACCAGCCCCGCGCGCAGCAGGCTGGCTGCCAGATGGCCGCCGCCCTCGCAAAACACCCGCGTGATCCCGCGCTGGCCCAGTATTTGCAGCGTCTCGTCCGGCATCAACCCATCCGGATTGGCAGGGCATTCCAGCAATTCCGCGCCCGCATCGCGCCAGCGCTGGCGCGCGCCCGCATCTGCGCCCGCGCCATGCAGCAGCCAGACAGGCACCTCTTGCGCGCTTATGCCCAAGCGGCCGTGCACCGCGATATCCAGCCGAGGCGCGGCGACAATCCGCACAGGCTGATGCGTGATCCCAAGACCGCGCACGCGCAAATCGGGGTCATCCGCGCGGGCCGTGCCTGCGCCCACCAGCACCGCATCATGGCGCGCGCGCATCGCATGCACCATGCGCCGCGCCTCTGGTCCTGTGATCCAGCGGCTTTCGCCTGTGGCTGTGGCAATGCGCCCGTCCAGTGTCAGCGCCAGTTTCAGCGTCACCCAAGGCCGCCCCTGTTCCAGCCGCATCAGAAAGCCCGCGTTCATGGCGCGCGCGGCTGTCGCCTCGACATTCTCGACAACCTCCAGGCCCGCTGCGCGCAGCATCGCATGGCCGCGTCCGGCCACACGCGGGTCAGGATCGGTCAGGGCGGTGACAACACGAACCACGCCCGAGTTGATCAGCGTCTTGGCACAGGGCGGCGTCAGCCCGTGATGCGCGCAGGGTTCCAGACTGACATAGGCTGTGGCACCGCGTGCATCGCATTTGGCAAGCGCGACCGCTTCGGCATGGGGCCGCCCGCCCGGTTGTGTCCAGCCCCGCGCCAAAATGCGCCCATCGCGCACCAGCACGCAGCCGACCGCAGGGTTGGGCCAGACACGCCCAAGCCCGCGCGCGCCCAAGCCTATGGCCTGACGCATGTAGTGAGTGTCGCGCAAGGCGGTCAAGGTCTACTCTGGCTCTTTCGGTTCTGGCCGTAATTCCGAAACGAACTTGTCGAAATCATCAGCTTCCTGAAAATTCTTGTAGACGCTGGCGAAGCGGACATAGGCAACTGTGTCGATCCGCGCGAGGGTTTCCATGACAATCTCGCCGATCATCTTTGATGGGATGTCGGTGTCGCCCTGACTTTCCAGCCGCCGCACAATGCCCGAAATCATCTGGTCAATGCGCTCATGCTCTATGGGACGCTTTTGCATGGCAATACGGATCGAGCGTTCCAGCTTTTCGCGGTCAAAGGCTTCGCGCCGCCCATTGGTCTTGACCACCACAAGGTCACGCAGTTGCACACGCTCATATGTTGTAAAGCGGCCCCCGCAGGCAGGGCAAAAGCGCCGTCTGCGGATCGCGCCGTGATCTTCGGCGGGGCGTGAATCCTTTACTTGCGTATCGGTGTTGCCACAAAATGGACAGCGCATGTCCTCTCCCTCGGGTTTGATTATGCTTGCTCCGCAAACACTATAGGCAAACCCCGAGGGCTTGGGTAGCAACAAACGCACGCCACCAGATCATGGGGCGCGCCTGTTGCGTATCAGACTCAGGTGTGCAGCGCGCGTCAGTTCACGACGATCACGCGCGTCTGCTCCATCCCCTCGCTGCGGACCATGTCGAAAAACACCCGCGCATTGTCAGGATGCAGGCGCACGCAGCCCGCCGAGGCCGGACGACCAAGCCGGCTGATCTGGTCCGTGCCATGAATCGCGTAATGGCCGGAATAGAACACCGAATAGGGCATGGGCGCATTGTTGTAGCGGCTGGAGCGGTGATTGCGCGACAGGAATTGCGGGCGCCAATCGCCGGTCGGAGTGATTTTGCCGGTGCGGGCCGTCGAGACGGGCCATTCGTATAAAAGCTGTCCATGATGGTAGACATGCATCACTTGTTCACTGATGCTGACGCGCGCCACGACCCTGTCGGCCTGCGCAGGCATTGCCGGGGCAACTGCCAGAAAGAGCGCCAAAACCCAAAATGCGAAGCGTTGACTCATCTTCACCCCCATAATCATTGTTGTTCAAAATGCCCCCCAAGGCCATGCCAGTCGGTCGCAGCCAGAGATTCGAGTCAAGCGGATTCTTGCCAGCAAGATACATGTTTGCGAATTTCACGCTTTGCGCATCAACCCTCTTGCCAATTTTCGCATGAGATGGGACTAGAACGCGCATGACAGAACATCATGAAAAAAGACTCGCCCTGATTACAGGGGCATCGCGCGGGCTGGGGGCAGCCCTTGCCGAAACTCTGGCCGCACAGGGCTGGCATGTGGTCGCCGTCGGGCGCACGCTGGGCGCGCTGGAAGAGCTGGATGACCGCATTCAGGCCAAAGGCGGCAGCGCCACGCTTGCGGCGATGGATATCACCAAAGATGACGCCATGCGCCATCTGTGCCGCGATATTCATGACCGTTGGGGCCATGTGGATTTCTGGGCGCATATGGCGATCCATGCCCCCCCCATGTCGCCTGCCGATCATATCGCGCTGAAAGACTGGGAGAAATCCGTGGCGATCAATATGCGCGCCACAGGCTTTCTGATCCCGATGATTGCGCCTTTGCTGCTGGCCGCACCAACACGCGCCACGGCCCTGTTTGTGGATGACCCAGCCAGCACACAGAAATTCATGGGTGCTTACGGGGCCTCCAAGGCTGCGCAAATGGCGCTTGCACGCGCATGGGCGGCGGAATGCACCAAAACCGGCCCGCGCGTGCTGGTGGAAGCCTGCGCGCCCATGCCAACGGCCACCCGCGCAAGGTTCTTCCCCGGCGAAGACCGCAGCAAACTGACCCCGTGTCTGACCGAAGCCGAACGGCTGGCCGCGCTGATCTGATTGCGCAACAGGGGGCGTCGTGCGCGAATGCCCAGAGGCCCCGGATCAAGTCCGGGGCTATGTCCGCGCAAGCACATCAAAGCCCTGACCTGAATTCCACCATCAGGGCGCGCACCACCTCGCGCAGCCCCTCGTCATGATCCGCGCCCGCTTCGCGCGCGTCAGCATAGGTCGCGCGCTGGCGGTCTGCACTGGTGCCCTGTGCCAGAATATCCTGCGCCCCGCGCAGTTCATTCAGGCACCCCAGCACCATTGCATCTGCCTCCAGCAGCTCGATGAGTTCGGTGACCAGTTGCCCCATCGGAACCACCGCCCCCTTGCCGATGTCCAAAAGCCCCTCGCGCGGGCCATAGCGCTGCGCGCGCCAGCGGTTTTCGGCAATCAGGAACCTGTCATAGATACGCCAGCGCTGGTTGCGGCGGCGCAACTCTACCAGCATCCGCGTGATCGACTGGACCAGCGCGGCAATGGTCAGCGCATGTTCCATGACCGGCATCACATCGCAGATGCGCGCCTCCAGCGTTGGAAACCGGGCCGAGGGGCGGATGTCCCACCAGATCTTCGTTGTATCCTCGATCAGGCCTGCATTGATGATCATATCGACCGAGCGGCGATATTCGGCATGGCTGACAAAATCCGGCGGCAGGCCCGTGCGCGGCAGATTGTCAAAAATCGTCAGACGGTAGCTGTTCAACCCTGTATCCTGCCCGCCCCAAAACGGGGAAGAGGTGGACAGCGCCAGAAGATGCGGCAAAAAATATGTCATCTGGCGCATGATGTCGATGCGCAGATCATCATCGGGCAGGCCCACATGCACATGTGTCCCGCTGATCAGCATGCGGCGCACAACGCCTGCCAGATCGCGCGCAAGGTCATTATAGCGCTGCTTTTCTGTATGTTTGCGGCTGTGCCAATCGGCAAAAGGGTGGCAGGACACGGCCAGCGGGGCCATCCCGTATTGCGCGGCGCAATCAGCAATCGTGCGGCGCAAATGGCCCAGATCGGCGCGCGCCTCTGAAATGTCAGCGCACACCCCTGTGCCCACCTCGATCTGGCAGGCCAGAAACTCGGGCGATACCTTGTCGCCCAAGGCGCGCACACAATCGCGCATCAGCGCATCGGGTACATCGACCAACGCGCCGCTTTGGGCATCGACCAGAAGATACTCTTCTTCAATGCCAAGGGTGTATTCGGGCAGTCCATCTGACATGCGCCAAGCGTATCGCGGTTTTCAAACCTCGCAAGATATAATTGACGCGTCATATCCGGCGGCCTAGCACTATGGCATGACGATCCTGCATGAAGCCCTGCCCTTCGCCCCATGGACCAAACCCGCCGGTCAGCGCCTGCCCGGTGTTATGCCGCTGGCGCGCGCAGACTGGTTATATTGCGATGCACTTTATGCCCGGCAAATGGCCGAACGTGCCGCCCTGCTGGCATCGCGCCCGGATGATGTGCTGGCACTTAGGCCAGAGGCACAGCCCGCGGCCCTTGAAATGCTGGGTGAGGTTTTGCACGATCTGCCCATGCTGGGTTTCTCTGTCGGGCCGGACAGCGTTATGCGCCCCGATGGCGTGGCCATCCCACTTGATGAAACCCGCCCGCTCTGGACTTTGGGGCACTTGCTGCAAGCGGATTTCTGTTTGCTGCAAAAACCTGACGGCGCGCGCGAGCATGTGCTGACAGGGGCGGTTTTGTGCTTCCCCTCCAGCTGGACCTTGTCCGAGAAGATGGGCAAGCCCATGATGCGCATCCATCTGCCGGTGGACAGCTACGACACCCAGATGGGCGCACGGGTGCAGCGCATGTTTGACGCCATGCGCCCCGAACAGCCGCTATGGCGCGCCAATCTTCTGCGCTATACCAACCCCGCGCTGTATCAGCCCAAAGCGGAATTCGCCCCGAAAGAAAAACGCGATGGCGGTGCCTATATCCGGTCAGAGCGTCAATGCCTGTTGAAACTGCCGAAAACCGGCGCGGTGGTGTTTTCAATCCATACTGTCATCGTGCATCGTGACAGCCTGACGAAAGAGCAGCGCGCAGCGCTGGCGCAGATCGAAGGCCTAGCGTAGCCGCGCGCCAGAGCCTTGCATGCGCTGGCGCTGGTCAGGGGCGATCACAGGCCCCCGCAACCGCGCCGCGCGCGCCTGCAAGGCTGCGACACGGGCATCCGGTGCGGCCGTCAGGCGGGCTGTATTCGGCCCGTCGTCAACCTGCCCAAGGATGGCGCTTAGCGGCAGAAGGTGGGGCGTCTCGCCCTGCATGGCCGCTTGGCGCGGCGGCAGGTCACTGGGCGCAAAGCAGGCCGCCAGAACAAAGGGCGCAAGCCATGCGATGCGCCTTGCGCGCAGAGGCTGAAACGGCAAATTCTGAAACATCGCATCCCTGACAAAACCTGCGCGCACGATAGCGCGAGAGGTGCCTCAGGCGCAAGCGGGCTTGCGTCGGGGGCCGTTTCGCGCACAAATGCGCAGATATGGCGCGCAAGAAAAACTCCTCTGCCGATGTGACCGGCCCCCGCATTCGCGCAGCCGCGCTGCGACTGTTCGCGCGTCATGGCTATGCAGCGGTGTCCATGCGCCAGATCGCAACAGACGTGGGCGTGCAGGCGGGCACGCTGTATCTGTACACCGCCGACAAGCAATCCTTGCTGTTTGATCTGATGCACAAGCATATGCAGGACTTGCTGGCGGAACTGGACGCATTGCCACAGGCGCACAACCCGCTGGACGGTCTGGAGCAATTCACACGCTTCCACATCCGCTTTCACCGCGCGCGTAGCGATGCGGTGTTCATTTCCTACATGGAATTGCGCAATCTGGAGCCTGAGAATTTCGAGCGGATCGAGGCAATGCGCAGGCAGTATGAAGCCCATCTGGGCAGCCTGCTTGCGCGCGGCAAGGCCGAAAGGGTGTTTGACATATCCGACACCAAACTTGCTGCATTCGCCGTCATTGCAATGCTGACTGGCGTCAATACATGGTTCCGCGAAAGCGGGCGGCTGAGCCTTGCGGCGGTCGAAGATATCTATTGGCACATGGTGCGCAAAGCCGTGGGCGCGTGACGCGGCCCACCGGCAAACACCCGCCGGATTAAGACTCTGGTCACCTTGCCGGTGTAGTATGTGGCAAAACGCCCTGTCATTCATGCCGCGATTCGATATCATGTGACCGAGTTTGCGAAGCAATTTTCAAAAGCAGGCTCGATCAAAGGGAGAACCAAAATGCTGGACACCAAAGAGCCAGGCTTTCGTGAAAATGTTGATCTGATGTTCCGGCGCGCAGTGTCGCATCTGGACCTGCCGCCGGGGCTGGCTGCGAAAATCCAGATCTGCAATTCCACCTATACAGTGCGATTCGGGGTGCGGTTGCGTGGCAAGATCGAAACCTTTGTCGGATACCGCTCTGTCCATTCGGAACATATGGAACCCGTCAAGGGTGGCATCCGCTACGCGCCCGAAGTGCACCAGAACGAGGTTGAAGCGCTGGCCGCGCTGATGACCTATAAATGCGCGCTGGTCGAAACGCCCTTTGGCGGGGCCAAGGGCGGCTTGTGCATCGATCCGCGCAAATATGAAGAACACGAGTTGGAACAGATCACCCGCCGCTTTGCCTATGAGCTGGCCAAACGCGACCTGATCCACCCGGCCCAGAACGTCCCCGCCCCCGATATGGGCACGGGAGAGCGCGAGATGGCTTGGATCGCCGACCAATATGCGCGCATGAACACCACCGATATTAACGCGCGCGCCTGTGTGACGGGCAAGCCGCTGAATTCAGGCGGGATCAAGGGCCGGGTCGAGGCGACGGGACGCGGCGTGCAATATGCGTTGCAGGAATTCTTCCGCCACCCAGATGATGTGGCTAAGACCGGCCTGACAGGCAGCCTTGCAGGCAAACGGATCATTGTGCAGGGCTTGGGCAATGTGGGCTATCACGCCGCCAAATTCCTGCGCGATGAAGATGACGCCATCATCACCACGATTATCGAGCGCGATGGCGCGGTCAGCAATGCCAACGGGCTGGACCCGGACGCGTTGCGCGACTGGATCGTTCAAACCGGCGGGGTCAAAGGGTTCGAGGGGGCAGAATATACCGCTGATGGCGCCGCAATGCTTGAAGCAGACTGTGACATCCTTATCCCTGCCGCACTGGAAGGGGTGATCAATATCAACAATGCCGAACGCATCAGCGCGCCGCTGATTATCGAAGCGGCCAATGGCCCGATCACAGCCAATGCAGATGATATCTTGCGCGAGAAAGGCATTGTCATCATCCCCGATCTTTATGCCAATGCGGGCGGTGTGACTGTGTCATATTTTGAATGGGTCAAGAACCTAAGCCATATCCGCTTTGGCCGCATGCAACGCCGCAATGAGGAAGCGCATGCCATGACATTGGTGCGCGAGTTGGAACGGCTGTCTGCCGACAAGAATCTGGGCTGGGAATTGTCCCCCAACTTCAAACGCCGCTATCTTCAGGGCGCGGATGAATTGCAACTCGTGCGGTCTGGCCTGGATGACACGATGCGCACCGCCTACCAGTCCATCTCGGAAGAATGGCACCGCAGACCGGACGTCAAGGATTTGCGCACAGCCGCCTTTATCGTGGCCATCGAACGTGTGGCGGCAAGCTACCGCGCCAAAGGGCTTTGATCTGTTTTTTCGGCCTTGCGCGCCTGCACCTGCTGGCGCGCAAAGGCTGAATCGCGGTCGCGCAGCCCCAACAGGTTCGAAACAAGACGCATCAAACCGTCTTCCTGTTCATGGCGTTTGCCATCGGCCAGAATAACCTGCCACAAATCCAGCAGATATTCCGGCCTGTCCTCATAAGGGATCACATCCTTGATCACACGGGTCAGGTGGACGCTGTCGCCAGTCGCCGCTTCCAGCGCCTCGGCCTTGGTGCGCAGGGCTGCCACATCCCAAGGGCCAAGCCCGAAACGGCGCGCCAGCACCGCATCAACTGCATCCACCTGAAGCGCGTTGTAATCATCATTCGCGCGCGCGGCGCGCACCAACAGTGCGGCAAGCGCAACCTCTCCCGCCATAACAGGCTGGGGCGCGGGGGGGCCAAGGGGCGCAAAAAGCCCCTGTATCCATTTGAGTGCTTTTTCTGACATGCCCCTCATATAGACGGTGCTGCAAGAAACCCCAACCCAGCACGATCACAGTTGCTTCAAGCGCCGACAGGGTGCCCTTCAACCTCGCCTGTATCATCAGGGGTAAAGGTCAGGGCCAACCCGTTGATGCAATGGCGCTGGCCCGTGGGGGCTGGCCCGTCATCGAAAACATGCCCCTGATGGCCGCCGCAATTCGCGCAATGCACCTCGGTGCGGACCATGAAGAAGAAAGTACGGTCAATCTGCGTGCCAACCGCCCCCTCGATCGCATCCCAGAAACTGGGCCAGCCTGTCCGGCTGTCATATTTGGTTTCCGACCGATACAGCGCCTGCCCGCAGCCCGCGCAATTATAGCTGCCCACGCGCGCCTCGTTCAGCAGGGGCGAGCGTTCCCCTTTCAGGCTGTTCGAGAACGCAGCTTCTGTCGCATGGTCGCGCAACACTGCATATTGGGCAGGTGTCAGGCGCGCGCGCCATTCCGCCTCTGACAATGTGAAAGGAAATTCCCCGCCAGACGCCGCAGCACGCGCGCCGAACAGCGAAAGCCCCGTCGCCGCCAGAAATGACCGTCGTTTCATCATGCTATCCTTTCCCAATCTGTGGGTGTTACGCATCAAAGCCCATCTTGGTTTAACAAATAGCGCAAGCGGCGATCATGCCTTCAACAACCCTCTGTGATCTGTCATTATAACACCCATGAGTCTTCCCCCCGGTTTTCTGGATGAACTGCGCAACCGTGTTTCGATCTCGTCCATTGTCGGGCGCAAGGTCACATGGGACATGCGCAAATCCAATCAGGCCAAGGGCGATTTCTGGGCACCCTGCCCGTTCCATCAGGAAAAATCAGCATCCTTCCATGTGGATGATCGTAAAGGGTTTTATTACTGCTTTGGCTGCCACGCCAAGGGCGACACCCTGAAATTCCTGTGTGAGACAGAAAACATGGGCTTCATGGAAGCGGTCGAGGTGCTGGCGCGCGAGGCAGGTATGACAATGCCCGCCCGCGACCCGCGCGCCGCCGAAAAAGCCGACCGCCTGACCGAACTGGCAGAGGTGATGGAAGGGGCGGTGCGGTTTTTCAGAACACAGCTGAATTCCGGCGCAGCCAGTGCCGCGCGCGACTATCTGCGCGGACGCGGGCTGGACGCAAAAACGCTGGAGCGCTTCGAGATCGGCTTTGCCCCGGATACGCGCCACGCGCTTTGGGCGCATCTGACAGGCGCAGGCGTCAGCGCCGACAGAATTATTGACGCGGGCCTTGCCATTGCGCCCGATGATGGAGGCAAACCTTATGACAGGTTTCGCGGCCGCATCATCTTTCCCATCCGCGACACGCGCGGGCGGTGCATTGCCTTTGGCGGGCGCGCGATGGACCCGAATGCACGCGCCAAATACCTGAACTCGCCCGAGACAGAGCTGTTTGACAAGGGCCGCTCGCTTTATAATGCGGGGCCTGCGCGGGCGGCTTGCGGCAAGGACCAGCCCCTTGTTGTGGCCGAAGGCTATATGGATGTCATCGCGCTGGTCGAAGCGGGGTTCGCAGCCGCTGTCGCCCCGTTGGGAACCGCGATCACAGAAGACCAGCTGCGCATGATCTGGCGCATCTCACCCGAGCCGGTGATTGCCCTTGATGGCGACACTGCCGGTTTGCGCGCGGGCTACCGGCTGATGGATCTGGCACTGCCGCTGCTAAGCGCCGAGCAATCCTTGCGCTTTTGCCTGCTGCCCGAGAAGATGGACCCCGATGATGTGCTGCGCGCGGGCGGCCCAGGCGCGATGCAAAAACTGCTTGATGGTGCGGTTCCGCTGGTGCAGTTGCTGTGGCAGCGCGAAACCGAGGGGCAGGTTTTTGACAGCCCCGAACGCCGCGCCGCCCTTGATAAGCGGTTGCGCAATGCATTGGCGCATATATCGGACCAAAGCCTGCGCAGCCATTACGCGGAAGAATTGCGCCGCCTGCAATTTGCGTTTTTCAAACCACCGCGCGCCCGACAGGCCCCATGGACGCCCAAAGCGCGCGGCGCAAAAGGGTTTACGCCCCCCCCTGCCCATGCGCTTCAGGCCACACGGGCCACATTGCTGGCCAATGGCGACAGCGGCGATATTGCCGAGAGGATGCGCGAAGAGATCATTCTTGCCATCTTGCTGGCCCATCCTGCCTTGCTTGATCTGTTTATGGCGGATCTGGAACGCGCAGAAATGCGCGCCAGCGGGCATGAAGTCTTGCGCCAAGCCCTGCTTGCCCTGCCCGCCACAAAACCCGCACCCGGCGATGTGTCACCGCTTCTGCCCGACCCTGCCCGCCTAGAGGCGACACGCATTCTGGAACTGGGGCATGTCAGGATTGCGCCGCCTGTGCGCAATCGCAGCGACGACGAATTTGCACGCAAATGCCTGAAGGAAGAATTCGCCAAGCTGTTCTCGCGGCGCGGTGTTGCGCTGGAATTGCGCGAAGCCACCGAGGACATGGCAGAGCTGGCCGATGAAGGGCTGACATGGCGGTTACGTCAGGCCGCAGAATCGCGCAATCGGGCGGAAAGATCACAACTGTCCGATTCCGCCGATCTGGGCGAGGACCGCGCTGCTTTATCAGGTGAATTGCAGCGTCTGATCGAATCAGAAGTCTGGGTAAAACGGAAAAAGTAACCGAATCACGCCACCACCGTGCGGAACTCTGCGCAAAAATGCAGTCGGGAACTAGAAAATCACCTTCGTCTTGCCTAGATAGCACAGTGTAGGGCCGAGATTCGGGGCGATTCGTCGTACCGATTCGTGCATTGTCCTGCCCAAGCAGTTTCGGGAGCTTCCATGGCCGCTAAAGACACTGACGACACTCGCATTGAAGATCAGGAAAATGAAGCTGGGCAGACCGTAAGCCAAGCCTCGATCAAAAAGATGATCGCACAGGCGAAAGAGCGTGGTTTTATTACCTATGAACAACTCAATCAGGCCCTTCCGCCTGATCAGGTTGCCTCCGAGCAGATCGAGGATGTGATGTCGATGCTCTCGGAAATGGGCATCAACATCATTGAAGATGACGACGATTCGGATGAACCCGAAGCCAAATCCGGCGAGTTGGTCGAGATAATCGGCGCGCGCGATGTCACCGTGGCAACCAGCGCGGGCGAAGAGAAGCTGGACCGCACAGATGACCCTGTGCGCATGTATCTGCGCGAAATGGGCTCGGTCGAGCTGTTGTCGCGCGAAGGTGAGATCGCCATCGCCAAGCGGATCGAGGCCGGGCGCAACACGATGATTCTGGGCTTGTGCGAAAGCCCGCTGACCTTTCAGGCGATCACCATCTGGCGCGACGAACTTCTGAACGAAGATGTGCTGTTGCGCGATGTCATCGACCTTGAGACGACATTCGGCAATGCCATGGAAGATGACGAGGATGGCATTCCTGTCACCGAAGGGCTGGCAAATGCCGGTCCCGTCGCCAAGCCCGAACGCCACCATGCGGAACCGGAACTGGATGCCGATGGTAACCCCATCCACAAGGCCGATGATGACGAGGAAGATGACGACCAGTCAAACCTGTCGCTGGCGGCAATGGAAGCGGCACTAAAGCCGCGCGTGCTGGAAACTCTGGACCGGATCGCGCATGATTTCGACCTGCTCTCTCAGATGCAGGAACAGCGCATGAATGCCACCTTGCTGGAAGAGGGCCGTTTTTCGGACGCGCAGGAACAGCAATACCAGAAATTGCGGGCCGAAATTGTGCAATTGGTGAATTCGCTGCATCTGCATAACAACCGTATCGAAGCGCTGGTTGACCAGCTTTACGGGATCAACAAGCGGATCATGTCGATCGACAGCGCAATGGTGAAACTGGCCGATCAGGCGCGGATCAACCGGCGTGAATTCATCGATTCCTATCGTGGCTCGGAACTGGACCCGACATGGTGCGACCGCATGACGGACAAACCCGGTCGCGGCTGGCAGGCCCTGATGGACCGCTCGCGCGACAAGGTCGAGGAATTGCGCGCCGATATGGCACAGGTCGGCCAATATATCGGGGTGGATATCAATGAATTCCGCCGCTTTGTCGGTCAAGTCCAGAAGGGCGAGAAAGAAGCCCGTCAGGCCAAGAAGGAAATGATCGAAGCCAACCTGCGTCTGGTCATCTCGATTGCCAAGAAATACACCAATCGCGGGCTGCAATTCCTTGACCTTATTCAGGAAGGCAATATCGGCCTGATGAAGGCCGTGGACAAGTTTGAATACCGGCGCGGCTACAAGTTCAGCACCTATGCGACATGGTGGATCAGGCAGGCGATCACGCGCTCTATCGCGGATCAGGCCCGCACGATCCGTATTCCGGTGCATATGATCGAGACGATCAATAAACTGGTGCGCACGGGGCGGCAGATGCTGCATGAAATCGGGCGCGAGCCGACCTCGGAAGAACTGGCCGAAAAGCTGCAAATGCCGCTGGATAAAGTGCGCAAGGTGATGAAAATCGCCAAAGAGCCGATTTCGCTGGAAACCCCGATTGGGGACGAAGAAGACAGCCAATTGGGCGACTTCATCGAAGACAAGAACGCGCTTTTGCCGCTGGATTCGGCCATTCAGGACAATCTGCGCGAAACGACAACGCGCGTGCTCTCCTCGCTCACCCCGCGGGAAGAACGGGTGTTGCGCATGCGGTTCGGGATCGGAATGAATACAGACCACACCCTGGAAGAGGTTGGCCAGCAATTCAGCGTGACCCGCGAACGCATCCGCCAGATCGAAGCCAAAGCGCTGCGCAAACTTAAACATCCTTCGCGCTCGCGCAAATTGCGCAGTTTTCTCGACCAATAGTGCCGGTTTGGGGTTGTCGCAGGCTGCGGTGACCCCAAGACGCGCCATCGGGATGATGTATTGCTGGACCAAAGCAAAAAGATTCGTTAACCTATAGCCCTTGGGATGCGAAATTTCGTCGCTCTCCCGCACAATCACAATAGGTTGTAAGATTTTTTGACGATCGTAGTTTTTTTAACCAGCACATCCAAATGAGAGATGATTGTGGACGTTTCAGAGATTTTCAGAGCAAATTTATTGCAAGTGTTAAAAGATAGAAAGATTTCAGCCGCTTCAGTTTCTCGTAAGGCTGGACTCAACATCAGAGCTGTTAAAGACATAGAAGAACGGCGCGCCAAAAGCCCGCGTATTCTGACAGTGTTCAAGTTGGCAGAGGCGCTTGAAGTGCCCCCGCAAGATTTGCTTGGACTGACAAAATGCCCTTGCGCCTCGGCCACGGAAATAAGCGACGCGGTAGAATTCTTCTCGTCCATCCCGGCAGAACAGCGCGACTCAGTTCTATCTGCAATTCGCCAACTGGTCACAGCGGTGAAATAGCGACCTGTCTAAAGCGCGGCAGAAAACATCGCCCATCGCAACGCGTTGGGCAGCTGTCGCCTATGCCATTTTCAATTCTGCGGGCATATTACCGCTTTGCCCTTGGCAACCCTGTGCCTTTGGGCATTTGACGCAACACTCGTGCCAGTTGCAATCGCACACCTTCGCTTGCACAGTCATTCGAGAAGCATACTCCCGTGAATGGGAAATCGGACGCGCACAGATTGCGTGACAGCGCCCCGCAAAAGTCACACGAAACCTGAAAACACTTCGGAATTGTCACAGTTATCCCCAGCAATCTGGGCATGAGACACGATTTTCCTTTACAGATTGATTGTTTCAGCACACCATATTTAGTAGGTGCTCAAAGTAGCGCGTAGATTTGTTGCGGTCTTATCTGTGGCTTGCGGTGCAAGTGACAGTCAACACAAAGAGGTGGGTATGTCAGCAGCAGAGTTCTATTATTCGTCAGACAGCCTTAATCCGATCGACATGGTCGAAACGCTGGCCGAGCATCACGCCTGGGATTTCGACCGTATGAACGAAGACCAGATCGCCATGGCGGTCGAAGGGCAGTGGCGGACATATTCCATCAGCCTGGCGCTTTCTCCGCGTGACAATATGCTGCGCCTTGTCTGCACCTTTGAAATGGACCCGCCGCAAGAGGCGATGCCTGCCCTTTATGAGACCCTCAGCCGTGCCAATGATATGGTCTGGTCGGGCGCATTCAGCTTTTGGGAAACGCAGCGGCTAATGGTATGGCGCTATGGTCTGTTTCTGGCCGAAGACCAGCCCGCCGATATGGACCAGATCGAGCGGATGATCACCGCCGCGCTGACCGCCGCAGAGCGGTTTTACCCTGCCTTCCAACTTGTCGCATGGGCCGATCACAGCCCAGAGGCGGCATTGGACATGGCCCTTGCCGAAGCAGTCGGCCGCGCATAACCCCTGACGCCCCCTTGACCCCCTGACCTGCCGGCGTAACAAAGGGACAAAGCAGGACAGGGATGGCGCGAATGGAATTTGACCGGATTGCCCGCGACGGCATGGTTCTTCTGGGATGTGGGAAAATGGGGTCGGCCATGCTGGCAGGCTGGCTGGCGCGCGGGGTGCCCGCCCAATCTGTTCATGTGATTGATCCCGCGCCATCGGAATGGTTGGTCAAGACAGGCGTACACCTGAACGGCACAATGCCCGATGCGCCTGCGGTGGCAATTGTTGCCGTAAAACCCCAGATGATGGGCGACGCCCTGCCCCGCTTGCAAGCGTTTGGCAATGGCGGGACTCTGTTCATCTCGATTGCTGCGGGAACACCTTTGGCCCGCTTCGCGGAAGCTTTGGGCGAAAAAACCCCCATCATCCGCGCCATGCCCAACACACCCGCCGCTGTGGGCTGCGGGATTACCGCGCTGATCGGGAACATGCATGTGTCCGAGGGGGATATGACGCTGGCCGAATCCCTGCTTGCAGCAGTGGGTGCCACTGTCCGGCTGGAAGACGAGGCGCAGATGGATGCTGTTACAGCGCTGTCAGGCTCTGGCCCTGCCTATGTGTTTCATCTGATCGAGGCGATGGCGCAGGCCGGTGCATCGGCAGGTCTGGCCCCGGATCTGGCCATGCAACTTGCGCGCGCAACCGTTATTGGCGCAGGCCAGCTTGCCGCAGGCGCGGATGAGACAGCAGAGCAGTTGCGCATCAATGTCACCAGTCCCAAGGGAACCACCGCCGCCGCGCTGGAAGTATTGATGGATGCCGAGACCGGCCTTCCACCTTTGATGGAACGCGCCGTCGCCGCCGCCGCCGCGCGCTCTCGGGAATTGGCACAATGAGCGCGCAGATCAGTTTCGACGATTTTCTCAAGGTCGATATCCGCGCAGGCAAAGTTACCCGCGCCGAACCGTTCCCAGAGGCGCGAAAACCTGCAATCAAGCTTTGGATAGATTTCGGGCCCGATATCGGCATCAAGAAATCTTCTGCCCAGATTGCGGCGCTTTATACCCCTGATGACTTGATTGGCCGCACGGTCATGGCCGTGGTAAACTTCCCCCCGCGCCAGATCGGGCCTTTCATGTCCGAAGTGCTGGTTGTGGGCGCCAGCGATTCCATGGGGCAGATCAGTCTGCTGACCCCCGACCATGACGTGCCCACCGGCGCGCGTCTGCATTAAGGCAAAAGCACATGAGCGAACTCTACATCACCCGCACCCTGCCCCAGAAAGTGCTGCGCGCAGCCGAGGCGCATTTCAACGTCACCCTGCGCGCACAGACAACACCGCTAAAAAAGGGCGAGATGCGCGCGGCCCTTGTCCTGTATGATGTGGTGATCCCGACCTTGGGCGACATGTTCACAGCAGATGTGTTTGAAGGCATGGACGATGCGCGCTGCCGTTTGCTGGCAAATTTTGGCGTGGGCTATAACCATATCGATGTGGCAGCGGCCCGCGCCGCAGGCATTGCCGTCACCAATACCCCCGGCGCGGTCACCGAAGCGACGGCCGACATAGCGCTGATGCTGATGCTGATGAGCGCGCGCCGCGCCGCCGAGGGCGAACGGCTGGTGCGCACCGGCCAATGGACAGGCTGGCACCCGACGCAAATGCTGGGCCTGCATCTGGGGGGCAAGACCTGCGGCATTATCGGCATGGGCAGGATCGGTCAGGCCATCGCGCGCCGGGCGCATTTCGGGCTTGGCATGAATGTGATTTATCACAATCGTTCTGCCAAAACGCTGGATATGCCCGCGCGACAGGTCGATTCTTTGGAAGAGCTGTTGAGTGCTGCGGATTGTGTGGTTCTGGCTGTGCCGGGAGGGGGCGAGACGCGCCATCTTATCAGCAAGAAAGAGCTTGCCGCCATGCGCCCGCATGCGCATCTGATCAACATCTCGCGCGGCGATGTGGTGGACGAGGCCGCCTTGATCGCGGCGCTTGAAGGGGGCCAGATCGGGGGTGCGGGCTTGGATGTCTATGAAAAGGAACCGCTTGTGCCAGAGGCGCTGCGCACATTGCAAAATGTGACGCTGCTGCCGCATCTGGGAACCGCCGCGCTGGATGTGCGCGAGGAGATGGGTTTAATGGCGGTTGAAAATGCCATCGCCCATATTGAAGGGCGCGCGCTGATCAATCCGGTTTGACAACCAGCCACGCAGGCTTTCCGAGTTGAAGAAAAAGGGGGCAAACGCCCCCTTTTCCAATTGCGCATCAAGCCCTTGTCACTCCATCGCTTCCAATTCGTCGATGAAGCCCGCGATCATTTCCAAGCCCTTGTCCCAGAACGCAGGATCAGAGGCATCGAGGCCAAAGGGGGCCAGCAATTCCTTATGGTGCTTGGACCCACCCGCCGAGAGCATCTCGAAATACTTGTCTTCAAACCCTTCCGGCGCATCCTCGTAAGCGGCATATAACGCGTTTACCAACCCGTCACCAAAGGCATAGGCGTAAACGTAAAACGGTGAATGCACGAAATGCGGGATATAGGCCCAGAACGACTCGTAGCCGTCCATGTAATCGAACACTGGCCCCAGACTTTCAGCCTGCACACTCATCCATAGCGCGTTGATATCTTCTGGCGTCAACTCGCCCCCGCGCCGCGCGTCGTGCAATTTGCACTCGAAATCATAAAACGCGATCTGGCGCACGACTGTGTTGATCATGTCCTCGACCTTGCCTGCCAGCAAGACCTTGCGTTCGGCCTGTGATTTGGCATTTGCCAGCATCCGGCGGAAGGTCAGCATCTCGCCAAAGACAGACGCGGTTTCCGCAAGTGTCAGCGGGGTAGAGGACAGCAGTTCCCCCTGCCCTGCGGCCAACCGCTGGTGCACACCATGCCCCAGTTCATGCGCCAATGTCATTACATCGCGCGGTTTGCCCAAGTAATTGAGCATCACAAACGGGTGCGCATCGGTCACAGTGGGGTGGGCGAATGCGCCCGGTGCCTTGCCGGGTTTCACGGCAGCATCGATCCAGCCTTGGGTAAAGAATGGCTCTGTCAGCTCTGCCAGCTTGGGCGAAAAGCCTGCATAGGCTTCCATCACAGTGCTGCGCGCCTCGTCCCAGCCGATCTGGCGGGGTGCTTCCAGTGGCAGGGGGGCGTTGCGGTCCCACACCTCCAATGTGTCCAGCCCCAGCCATTTGGCTTTCAGCGCGTAATAGCGGTGGCTTAGGCGTGGATAGGCGGCCACGACCGAGTTGCGCAGCGCTTCAACCACTTCCGGCTCTACATGGTTGGCCAGATGGCGCGCGGTTTGTGGCGTGGGCATCTTGCGCCAGCGATCCTCGATTTCCTTTTCCTTGGCCAATGTGTTGTGCACGCGTGCAAAGAGTTTGACATTCTTGGTGAACACCTCGGCCAAGGCCCGCGCGCCCGCTTCGCGGCGCGCGCGGTCAGTGTCAGTCAGCAGGTTCAGCGTGGCTTCCACCCCCAGCGGTTCTTCCTCGCCCGCGACCTCGAATTCCAGACCGGCCATGGTTTCATCAAACAGCCGGTTCCATGCTGCGGCCCCGACTGTGGACTGGTCATGCAGGAATTTTTCCAGGTCGTCGGACAACTGATAAGGGCGCATGGCGCGCATACGTTCAAACACTGTGCGGTAGCGTGCCAGTTCCGCATTGGCCCCCAGCAACGCATCAAAAGCCGCGTCTTCGATGCGGTTCATCTCCAGCGAGAAGAAGACCAAGGGCGTGGTGGCAACTGTCACCTTGTCTTGCGCATCTGACAGGAATTTCGCACGCTCGGGATCGATCGAGTTCTGGTAGTAGCGCAGCCCCGCAAAAGACATCAGCCGGCCTGCGACGATATCGATCTTTTCATAGCGGCGCACACAATCCAGCATTGCGGCTGCATCCAGTTGCGCAAGCTGGCCTTCATAGGTTTTCGCAAAATCCGCGCATTCTGTTTCCAGAAAGGCGAAATCGCGGGCAACCTCCGGGGCATCGGGCGCGGCATAAAGCGCGCTAAGATCCCAGTCGGGCAAATCGCCAAATTCGGTGGTCGTGCAGCTTTGCTGGTCAAGGGCCATGGACATTCTCCGCTAAGGTTATGCGCTAACACTTAGGTCGCATCTGCCCCGCCCGCAACTGCTCTAACCCATCTCCTTGAAGGGCCACGGCTTGGTATCGGTGGAAACCGACAGATACCGCGCGGCATTGGCCACCCAATCGCCCACCAGACAGCCAAATTCCGCCAGACGCGGATTGGGGGTGCGGTTGTCGATCAGGATAATGATGAACTGGATACAGGCAATCAGGAACAGGACCGATTGCGCGATAGAAACCATCGCAGCAAGGATCAACATATAGATCAGGCGCTTCCACAACTTTTCTTCAGGAAGAAACTGGGGAAGAGCATGGTCAGTATCAATTTCAGGCATGGTCACCTCCATCAATAAATCACGGCGCGCTGATCTGCCCCCCACCGACCGAAGCCGCCACGCCTGTGGTGGTCGGGCAGGATGTGGGAAGCCCACGCGCCACGCGCATGGCCAGATAAGCGAAAGCCTGCGCCTCGATCATGTCGCCGTCAAGCCCTACAGCTTCGACCGGATCAACCGGACAGGGCAGATGGGCGGCAATGCGGGCCATCAGGTCGGTATTGTGCCGCCCGCCGCCACAGACCAGCACCCGCGCAGGCGGCTGCGGCAGATAATCAACCCCTGCTGCGACCGAAGCCGCGCAGCATTCGGCCAGCGTGGCCAGTGCATCGACATCGGACAGATGCGCCACACGGTCCTGCATCGCCGCAAAACTGCGGTCGAGGGATTTGGGCGGCACGCGAAAGAAATACGGGTCATCTAAAAACGCATCCACAATGGCGCGGTCCACTGTGCCTGTTGCGGCCATCGCCCCCCCCTTATCGCACGCAAGGCCCAGTCTTGTGTGACACAGATCATCCATCGGCGCATTGGCAGGGCCAGTGTCAAAGGCCAGCAGCGCGCCCGGCGCGTCCGGTTTGGCCTTGCGCGGGTCTACCCATGTCAGGTTGCCCACACCCCCAAGGTTCAGAAAGACCAGCGGCGCATCGGCCCCGATATGCTGCGCCAGTGCGAAATGATAAAACGGGGCCAGCGGCGCGCCCTGTCCGCCCAGCCTCACATCCGCGCTGCGGAAATCCCACACCACCGGATAGCCAGCGACCATTGCCAGCACCGCACCCGACCCCGCCTGATGCGTGCCGCGCCCGCGCGGGTCATGCGCAAGGGTCTGGCCATGAAACCCTGCAAGCTCGACCCCGTCAAACTGCGCCATGACTTCGGCATGGGCGGACTCGATAATTTCCGCCGCCTCCTCAACCTCGGGCGCATCCGGCCAGCAGCCCATAACCGCGCGCAAAGCCGCGCGTTCGGCATTCGAATAGGGGCGAAAGGCGGTTTGGCCGAACGCATGGATCACCTCGCCATCCGTCTCTAACACAGCGGCATCAACCCCGTCGAAAGACGTGCCAGACATCAACCCCAACACACGCTTGATCTCACTTTTCAACATGGGCTTTCCCTTGGCACGTTGCAGCGATATAGAACGCGCATTCTGCCAGCAGGGACAAGTGCAAATGACCTACACGCCGAAATCAGATTTCATCCTAACGATGCGCGCGCGCGGCTTTCTTGCCGATTGCACCGATCTGCAAGGTCTGGACGAGGCGCTGATCAAGGGCGTTGTGCCTGCCTATATCGGCTATGACGCTACCGCGAAATCGCTGCATGTGGGCCATTTGCTGAATATCATGGTGCTGCGCTGGTTCCAGAAATGCGGTCACAAGCCGATCACGCTGATGGGCGGCGGCACGACCAAAGTGGGCGACCCTTCTTTCCGGTCCGAAGAACGCCCGCTTCTGGATGCAACCGCGATTGACAGCAATATCAACGGCATGCAGCAGGTGTTTGCCAAATATCTGCGCTATGACGACAGCGCCGATGGCGCGATCATGCTCAATAATGCCGAATGGCTGGACGGGTTGAACTACCTCGATTTCCTGCGCGATGTGGGGCGCCATTTCAGCGTCAACCGGATGCTGAGTTTTGAATCGGTCAAATCACGGCTGGACCGCGAACAATCGCTAAGCTTTCTTGAATTCAACTACATGATCCTGCAAGCCTATGATTTTGTAGAAATCTACCGCCGTCATGGCTGCCTGTTGCAGATGGGCGGGTCGGACCAGTGGGGCAATATCGTCAACGGGATCGACCTTGCCCGCCGGATCGCGGATGCTGAAATTTACGGAATGACAACGCCGCTGCTGACCACATCGGACGGGCGCAAGATGGGCAAAAGTCAGGGAGGGGCCATCTGGCTGAATGCCGATATGCTCTCACCCTATGAATTCTGGCAGTTCTGGCGCAACACCACCGATGCCGATGTGGGCCGTTTCCTGAAGCTTTACACCGAACTGCCGGTCGAGGAATGCGACCGCCTTGGCGCGCTCGAAGGGTCCGAGATCAACGCGGCCAAGATCATTCTGGCCAATGAAGTCACAACGCTGTGCCACGGGGCGGCGGCCGCGCAAGCCGCCGAGGCGACAGCCCGCGATGTGTTCGAGCAAGGCGGCGTGGGCGAGGAATTGCCGACATCCGCATTGACCGAACAGGACCTGGCCCAAGGCATCTCGATGGCGCAGTTATTTGTGCGCACAGGCTTGGCGAAATCAGGCAAAGATGCCAAACGCCTGATCATGGAAGGCGGCGCACGGGTGAATGATGCGCCGGTCACAGATGCCGGACAAATGGTCACGCATGCCGATCTGGATGCGCCTTTGAAACTGACAGCAGGCAAAAAACGCCACGCATTGGTGACACGCGCCTAAGCAAACTACTGAAAAACCGGCAGAATTGTCGCATATGGACGATGCGCACGGCCTCGTGACTTGTGTTCCTGCACCGACACAGGGGATACCTGCATCATATTCATATAATATGGAGTGTGAAATAATGTCCAAAAGCGATCAATCGCGCCGCGCGATACTGGTATCGGGTCTAACGGCACTCGGCGGGCTTGCCATGCCCTCGATCCTGAGGGCGCAGGCCGTGCCGGACTATGACAGCGAACCGAGTATCGCCACAACGCGCCGCAATGTGATGGGCTTTCGCAACCATGACTGGCGCGATCATTTCTCGAATCTGCGGCGCGGGGCGATTTTATGCGACACAGATTCGCGCGCGGTGCATTTCTGGTCAGAGGATGAGAGCACCTATCTCGCCTACCCCACCTCTGTGCCCATGACCGAGGAATTCACGCGGCGCGGCCTGACAGAAGTGACCTTGAAGCGCTACCAACCCACATGGGTTCCCACACCCAATATGCGCGCGCGCGACCCATCCCTGCCTGCGCGCGTCGAAGGGGGCGACCCCAAAAACCCGATGGGCACGCGCGCAATGAATCTCAGCTGGCAATATTACCGCGTTCACGGAATTGACGACCCCGCCAAAGTCGGGCGGCGCGCGTCGAATGGCTGTTTCGGGCTGATCAACGCGCATGTTGAAGCGCTGTATGAACTGGTCGAAGTGGGAACACAGGTGCGCGTGATCTGACCTGACGTCCAGTATTCACGCCGCACCACAAAAATCCGGGCATTTTGTAACCGCCCGGCAACACGAAGGCCGTTCCCACGGCCTCGTGACTTGATTATACCATGCCATATAACACATAATTCACAAGAATAATAATTCGGAGATTACAACCATGGCCGATTCCAGACTGTCCCGCCGTATGATTCTCTCGACAGGCGCGGCAACATTGGGGATGCTGGCAATGCCATCTGTGCTGCGGGCACAATCCCTGCCAGATTACGAGCCTGACAATAACGCAGGCACAACACGCCGCAACATCATGGGGTTTCGCAACCATGGCTGGCGCGACCATTTCTCGAACCTGCGGCGCGGGGCGATTTTATGCGACACATATTCGCGTGCGCTGCATTACTGGTCAGAGGATGAAAGCATCTATCTGGCCTATCCTTGTTCGGTCCCGATGACCGAAGAATTCACCCGCCGCGGCCTGACAGAAATCACCCTCAAGCGTTTTGAACCCACATGGATCCCCACACCCAACATGCGCCAGCGTGATCCATCGCTGCCAGAGCGCGTGGAGGGGGGTGATCCCACCAACCCGCTGGGAACACGCGCGCTGAACCTCAGCTGGCAATATTACCGCATCCATGGAATCGACAACCCCGCCAAGATCGGGCGCCGCGCGTCCAACGGGTGTTTCGGCATGTTGAACCAGCATGCCGAGCGGCTGTATGATCTGGCAGTCGTGGGCACTCAGGTCCGCGTGATCTAAAGGATAAGGGGAACACCCCCCGTGCACCGCAGGCCCCGGACTTGATCCGGGGCCTCTTGCTTTGGCATGCCGCCCGAGCAAGGCCCGGCCACTACCCGCGAGAGCGGATCAAACCCACGATCTCGCGGGTCTGCATCAGAATAGGCTCTGCCAGCGCATTGGCGCGCTCTGCGCCCTGCCCCAAAATGCGGTCAATCTCGGCCACATCCTGCATCAGGCGGCCCATCTCGGCGCTGATGGGCGAAAGTTTCGAAACCGCCAGATCGGCCAATGCGGGCTTGAAGGCCCCAAAGCCCTGCCCGCCAAATTCAGCCACCACCTCTTCAGGCGCAATATCTGCAAGGGCTGCGTAGATATTAATCAGATTGCGCGCCTCGGCCCGCCCCTCCAGCCCCTCCAGCGTTTCTGGCAGCGGCTCGGGGTCGGTGCGCGCCTTGCGGATTTTGGATGCAATCGCATCGGCATCATCGGTCAGATTGATGCGCGACTGGTCCGACGGGTCGGATTTCGACATTTTCTTCGTGCCATCGCGCAGCGACATGACGCGCGTGGCCGCCCCCTCGATCACCGGCTCGACCACCGGAAAGAAATCGACCCCGTAATCATGGTTGAATTTGATGGCAATGTCGCGCGTCAGTTCCAGATGCTGCTTCTGATCCTCGCCCACGGGCACATGGGTGGCGTGATAGGCCAGAATATCCGCCGCCATCAGGTTGGGATAGGCGAACAGCCCGACCGATGCCTCTTCCGCATGCTTGCCTGCCTTGTCCTTGAACTGCGTCATGCGCCGCAACCAGCCCATGCGCGCCACACAGTTGAAGATCCACGCAAGCTCTGCATGCGCGGGCACTTGTGACTGGTTGAACAGAATTGAACGCGCGGGGTCGATACCCGAGGCGATGAAGCCCGCCGCCAGTTCGCGTGTCGCGTGGCGCAAATTGGCAGGGTCTTGCCAGACCGTGATCGCATGCAGATCGACAATGCAATAGACTGTCTCGATCCCTTCATCCTGCGCAACAGCAAACCGCTTGAGCGCGCCCAGATAATTCCCCAGCGTCAACCCGCCCGATGGCTGGATACCTGAAAAGATGCGCTGCGCAAAAGCCTTGGTGGGGGCGTCGGACATATGAAAACTCCTGGCTGGAAAAGGCGCCTGCGCTGCATTAGCCTTGGGGGCATGCAACGTCAACCAAAGGCCCCGCGCCCATGACGCAAGACCCACGCGACATGTCCCCTTTCAACCCTTTGCCCTGTGCGGTCTGGGTGCTGGTTCTGGCCATCGCAGGGGTGGAGCTGGTGTTATGGGCGGGCGCGCATGGGCTGGTCAACTGGACCGGCAGTGCGGAATGGCGCGCGCAGGCACTGGTGGCCTTTGGCATCAGCCCGGAATTGCAGGGCTGGATGCTGGAGTCGCGCCAAGCGCCGCCGGAACACCTGCTGCGCTATCTGGGCTATGGTTTCGTGCATCTTGGGCCATTGCAGGCGGGGCTGGTGGTGGTGATTACTGCTGCCCTTGGCAAATACTGCGCCGAGGCGCTGGGGTCTTGGCGGGTGCTACTGGTGCTGGCGCTGGCGCAAGCCATGGGCGGCTTCGCCTTCGGTCTGATCGCACAACCAGGGACATGGTTAATCGGGGGCTATCCGCTGATCTTTGCGCTGGCGGGCTGTTATGCAGGGCTGGTCTGGGCCAGTGCGGATGCGCGCGGCGCGCGCATCAAGGCGCTTGCACTGGTCGGGGTCTTGCTGTCAGGCCGTCTGGCGCTGGCAGCCTTTCTGGGGGGCGGTGCAGACTGGGTGGCCGATCTGGTGGCCTGTGTTGCGGGCTGCGCACTCGGCCACATGCTGCGCCCCGGTCTGGTCGCGCGCCTAAGACGCGTCTGAGCGACGCGCGCGGCTGACCGAGGCGCGCAATTCGCCAAGGCTGAACGCGCCAATCACCTGGGCAACGGTGAAATAGACAGCACCACCGCCCAGAATCAAAGCCAGCAAGGCCAGATAGCGCTTGCCCGATTGCATCAGCCAGTCCGCAAGCAAAATGTTCAGCCCGTATAGCGCCAGCCCCATTGCCAAAGCCGCAACCACAATGCGCCACAACCGCCGTTGCATCTGCGCGTCCAACTGCGCCGCCTGCCCCATCCCGCGCGAGCCATACCAAAGCTGCACAACCATCACCCAAGCCGCCAGCGTCGTAGCCAGCGCCGCGGCCGCAAAGCCCAGGACGGGCATCAGCCCCACCGCGATTGCCGCATTCACAAACATAGACACCACTGCATATTGAAAGGGGCGTTTGGTGTCGTGGCGCGCATAATATAGCGGTTGCAGCACTTTATGCAGAACGAATGCAGGCAGGCCCAAAGCATAGATCGCCAATGCCAGCGCCGTGGCGGCCGTGTCCGCCTCTGTCCAGGCACCGCGCCCATAAAGAACCGACACAATCGGCGCGGCAATGACAACCAGTGCCACCGCAGAGGGCAGTGTCAGAAACAGCGAAAACTCCAACCCGCGATTGAAGCTGTGCTGCCCCGCGCCTTCGTCACCTGCGCGCAGGCGGCGCGACAGTTCAGGCAGCAGAACCACGCCTACAGCAATGCCCACAACCCCCAGCGGCAGTTGATACAGCCTGTCCGCATAAGACAGCCACGACACGGCATTTTCCGTGAAACTTGCCACCTGCCGCCCCACGATCAGGTTGATCTGCACCACCCCGCCCGCCAGCACGGCAGGTGCCGCAATGATGGCCAGCCGCTTCAGTTCCGGCGTCAGCCTTGGGCGGCGGAAGCGCATGGCAAACCCCGCGCGCCGAACCGCAATCCACAGCATTGCAAGCTGTGCCACCCCTGCAACGGGCACCGCATAGGACAAAGTCAGCCCCATCGGCCAGCCCGCGCGGTCAGCCAAGATCATGGCGCAGACAAACACCACATTCAGCAACACAGGTGCTGCGGCGGCGGCAGTAAAGCGGCCCACCGCATTCAGCATGCCCGACAAAAGCGCCACAAGCGAGATGAAGAAGATATAGGGAAACGCCACGCGCCCGAAAACCACGGCCATGTCAAAGCGTTCATCGCGCGCAAATCCCGCAGCCATGCCCCAGACCAGAAACGGCATGGCAATCACCGCAAGGGTCGAGAAGACCAGCAACACCGCCGCCATGCCCCAGAACGCATCGCGCGCGAAACTCTCGGCATCTTCGCCCGCTTCGTGTTTTTTGGCGAATAGCGGCACAAAGGCAAAGTTGAACGCCCCTTCGGCAAAGAACCGGCGGAACATATTGGGCAGCGAGAAGGCCACGAAGAACGCATCTGTCACTGGCCCTGCGCCCAAATATGACGCCATCATTACATCGCGCACAAACCCGAACACCCGGCTAAGCAGCGTCCACAGCCCGACCGTCAGGAACCCCGCCACCAACCGGATGCGTGCCATCAGTCCTGCTTTCCCGAACGGGCGGGACGCCATGCCATGCCCATATACCCCTCGCCTGCGCGCAGTTCCGCCAGCATTTCGGCAATGCGTTTGCTGCGCGTTTCAGCGCGCTTGGCCGCATTTATCCAGATCAGCCAGTCATTGCGCTGGTAAGGCGGGCGCGCATCATAGGCGGCGCGCAATGCCTGCGCCTCCAGTGCCTCGGCCACATCCTGCGGCATGGGTTCGCGGGGACGCGCCATCAGCTGACGGCCCGTTCAGCACCGGCTGCGATGGCGGCACGCAACTTGCGCTCCAGCGCGTCTTGCTTGGGTCTTGCGTGCAGTTTCAAACCGAACATGTCTTTCACATAAAATGTATCGACGGCCTGCACGCCATAGGTGGCAATAACCGCGCTGGCAATATAGATATTGGCATCCGCCAATGTGCGCGCCAGATCAAATAGCAGGCCCGGCCTGTCGCGTGTGTCAACTTCGATAATTGTATATATTTCAGAGCCTTCGTTGTCGAAGCTAATGTTCGTTGGCACACGGAAGGCGCGTTCGCGTTTCTTGACCTTGTCACGATCTGCCAGCGCTTCGCCCGCGACAACCTCGCCCGCAAGTGTTCTCTCGATCATCTTGCGCAGGCGTGGCAGGCGGGCCGAGTCGTAAGGGTGCCCATCGGCATCCTGAATCCAGAACACCGCTGTGGCATAGCCGTCTTTGGTGGTATAGGTGCGCGCATCGACAATATTCGCCCCCACCAGCGCCAGCGCACCTGCAAACCGCGCAAAAATGCCGGGATGGTCGGACAGGACAAAGCAGGTGCGGGTTGCATCGCGGTCAGGGTCGGGGTGCAGATCGACACGGATTTCATCAGCCCCCACGCCTTGCAGCATTCGCGCAAAAATAAGGTGGGTATCGGTTGGCAAGCCTTGCCAGTAAGGCGGGTAATGGCGGGCAATTTCGGCTCGCAGATCGGCGCGCGGCCAGCCTTCAAGCGCCTCGCGCAGGGCACGTTTGGCTTCATCCGCGCGGTTCTCGCGGTTGATCGCCTCTAGCCCGTTTTCAAGCGCATTGGCAGTTTCGCGGTAAAGCGTCCGCAACAGCTGCGCTTTCCAGTTGTTCCAAGTGCCCGGCCCCACGCCGCGAATGTCGCAAACCGTCAGCACAGTCAGCAGATCCAGCCTTTCGCGGGTTTTCACCAGTTTGGCGAAATCGCGCACAGTGCGCGGGTCTGAAATGTCGCGCTTCTGCGCTGTGTCGGCCATCAGCAGGTGATAGCGCACCAACCATTCGACAGTTTCGCATTCCACTTTCTTCAAGCCCAGACGCGGGGCCACACGCCGCGCGATCTGTGCGCCCAAAACCGAGTGATCTTCTGGCCGCCCCTTTCCAATGTCATGCAGCAGCATCGCCACATACAGCACGCGCCGGTTGATACCCTGTTCCAGAATGCGCGAGACGACAGGCAGTTCTTCGCGCAACTCCTTACGCTCGATCTGGGAGAGGTGACTGATACACTGGATCGTATGCTCATCGACAGTGTAATGGTGATACACGTTGAACTGCATCATCGCCACGATCGGCTCGAACTCGGGGATCAGAGCGCCCAGAACACCCAGTTCATTCATCCGCCGCAAGGCCCGTTCGGGGTTGGCGTGCTTCAGCAGCATCCGCAGAAAAATCTTTTTAGCTTCTAGGGTTGTGCGCACATTTTCATCTATCAGATGAAGATTGGCCGCGACCAGCCGCATGGCATTCGGATGCAGCAGAAACCCTGTGACCAATCCTTCTTCAAACAGGCGCAACAGGTTCAGCGGGTCCGCGATAAAGGTTTGCGCGTCTTCTATGTCCAGCCGGTTCTGCACCACTTTCAGGCCATAGCGCATGGTTTTGCGCCGGTTAAAGAAATGCCGCAACAAGGGTTCGCGCTTGACATGGCGCGCTTCCAGCTCGGTCAGGAAAATGCGCGTCAGATCACCCACATGGGTGGCATGGCGGAAATAGTCCTGCATGAAATGCTCGACCCCGCGCCGCCCGCCGTGATCGCTATAGCCCATGCGTTCGGCAACGCCGACTTGCAGATCGAAAGTCAACTGCTCGACCGGGCGACCCGCAAGATGGTGCAGATGACAGCGCACCGCCCAAAGGAAGGTTTCAGCCGCGCGAAATGTCTCGTATTCCTCGGCCCTGAAGAAGCCAAGCCCCACCAGTTCTTCGGCCTGATCCACCTCGTGGATGTATTTTGCAATCCAGTAAAGTGTTTGCAGGTCGCGCAGCCCGCCCTTGCCCTCTTTGACATTCGGCTCCAGCATGTAGCGTTGGTTGCCGATCTTGCTGTGGCGCTCCGCGCGCTCGGCCAGTTTCGCCTCGACGAAATCAGCATGGGTTTTGGCGAACAGCTCAGTCCACAGGCGTGCGCGCAAGGTCTGGGCCAGTTCGGCATTCCCACACAGAAAACGCTGTTCCAGCAAAGCGGTGCGAATGGTCACATCCTCGCGCCCCAGCCGCAAACATTCATTCACAGTGCGGCTGGCATGGCCCACTTTCAGGCGCATATCCCACAGCACATATAAGGTCGATTCGATGACTTTCTCGACCCAGCCTGTCACTTTCCACGGCACCAGAAACAACAGGTCAATGTCGGAATGCGGCGCCATCTCGGCGCGGCCATAGCCGCCCACAGCCAGCACCGCGATCCGTTCGCCCTCGGACGGGGTAGGGTTGGGATGCAGCCGTGTTTGCACCAGATCCAGCACCATTTTCACGATTTCATCGGTCAGCCAGCTATTGGTCAAAACGAAAGACCGCGCATCCCGCGGATGTTGCGCGAACAGCGCCTCTAGGCGCTGCGCGGCATCTTTCAGCGCGGCTTTCAACTCGACCACGATGGCGCTGCGCAGCAGTTTGCCATCGCAGCTGTCGGCTGCGTCCAGTGCGCTGTCTACCCGCGCGCGCAGGCCCGCCAGATCGAGCAGGTCTTCGCGTGGGAATAACGCAGGCGCATCGCGCCCCTGCCTTGGCTGCGGTGTCGTGTGATGCGGCCCGACTGTCACATGTGGTGCGTTCAGGATCCACCCCCTGCGAAACTGCGCGGCGCGGGGCTAAGAACAGACACGCGCTGGTTGCGGATTTCGGCAATCGCCAAGCCACGCTCGTTGCTGCCATCGGCCCGCAGCCGGAAAACCCCGGTCACACCGGCAAAGCCCGACCCTTGCGTGAGTGAGGCGGCAGAGAATGGCGCATTTCCCCCACGGCTTGCAAGCGCACCCACAGCAGCGATCCCGTCATATGCAAGCGCTGCAACCGCATTTGGGGTTGCGCCATAGGCGGCGCGGTAGCGCGATTCGAATTGCGCGGTCAGTGCGGGATCGGGCAGTGCAAACCAGCCCCCTTGCAAGCCACTAAGCTGCAAGGTCGCAGGCGGAATG
This sequence comes from Roseinatronobacter thiooxidans, assembly GCF_001870675.1. GTDB lineage: Bacteria > Pseudomonadota > Alphaproteobacteria > Rhodobacterales > Rhodobacteraceae > Roseinatronobacter > Roseinatronobacter thiooxidans. The sequence continues at coordinate 30,697 of NZ_MEHT01000044.1, forward strand.
TCCCAGCGCGTCAGCCCCATATACTGAAAACTGCTGGGCGAAATTCCGTTTTGTGGCAGCAACTCTGCCAGAAGCGGCAACGCGCCAGCAGAATTTGCAGTCAGGAAAACGCTTTGCGCACCAGACGACCGCGCGGCCGATGAAATGCGCGGCAAGGCATCGACAATGCCCTGTTGGGAAAAGGCATAGGATTCAGAGGCAACAATGCTTGCGCCCGTGCGTTGCGCCGCGCTTTGCATCGCGCGCGCGGCAATCTCGCCTGCCTGACTTTGCTCTGACAGGATCATCACCCGCCCCTTGCCCTGCGCTGCAGCATAGCTCAACAGCCGCATGGCCGTCGGCTCGAACATAGGTCCAAGCAGAAAGACATTGCCGCCCGCAACATCGGGGTTGTTGGAGAAACTCAGCACATTGACCCCTGCCTGCGCGGCAACAGGGCCAACGGCCCGCGCCGAGGCCCCAAACAGCGGGCCGACGATAATCTGCGCCCCGTCATTGACCGCGCGCGCTGCCAGGGATGCCGCACGCTCTGCCGAACCGCCCGTCTGATAAATGCGCAGGTCAATCTCGACCCCCCGCAAATCCGCGACCGCAAGCCGGGCCGCGTTTTCAAGATTGCGCGCAAGGGTGTTGCGCTCCTCGTCATTGCCCCCGCCCGGCAGCATCAGCGCGACCGCCACAGGGCGCGACGGGTCTGCAGCAGGTGCGCCACCCATTGCGCCAATCGCGGGAACATCGCAGGCCGCAACTGCCATGGTGGCCGCCGCAGATAACAGAAGCGAGCGCCTTGACAGGCCTGTACTTTCGCTGGTTTGGGACAGAATACGCATCTCACCTCCACTACAAACTTGAATGAACACCCATTGGGTTGCACATTAAGCAAGGGTGCGCTTGAAGTAAACGCTCTCGATACACACAGCCGCCAAAGCGGCAAAGACCTGAAATGAACCCGCCATGCCCGAAGACGAAGACGACATCCTGCCCCAGCTGGCGGATGACCAGCCTGCGGCAAATTTTGCGCCTGCCCTGTATCTGATTGCAACGCCAATCGGGGCGGCACGCGACATCACATTGCGCGCGCTGGATCTGCTGAAAGGATGCGAAATTCTGGTGGCCGAGGACACGCGCAGCCTGCGCAGGCTGATGGAAATTCACGGCATCGCGCTGAACGGGCGCAAGGTGCTGGCCTATCACGACCATAACGGGGCGCAGATGCGCCCCCGCCTGCTTGCGGCGCTGCAACAAGGCAAATCCGTGCTCTATGCCTCCGAGGCGGGCACGCCCTTGGTGGCGGACCCCGGATTTCAACTTGCGCGTTCTGTCATCTCCGAAGGGCTAAGCGTGATCGCAGCCCCCGGCCCGTCTGCCATGCTCGCCGCATTGACGGTGGCAGGGCTGCCCAGCGACCGCTTTTGCTTCATGGGGTTTGCCCCCGCACAGGCAGGGGCCAGACGCAAATTTCTGGAAGAAGCCGCAAAAATTCCCGCAACGCTGATTTTTTATGAATCGCCCAAACGCGTTCATAGATTCTTAATTGAATTATGCGAGATATTGGGCAAGGACCGAGATGCAGCCTTGTGTCGGGAATTGACGAAAAAGCACGAAGAAATCGTGCGGATGCCTTTGGGCGACATGGCAGAAAGCCTTTCAGACAGAACATTGCGCGGTGAAATCGTGCTGGTTGTGGATCGGGGTGAAAAGCAGGTGGCAGATCAGCAGACGCTGGATGAGGCTTTGAAGATTGCATTGGACCAGATGCGCCTGAAAGATGCCGTGGCGCAGGTCGCAACCGAACTCGATCTTCCCCGCAGGCAGGTTTATCAGGCCGCTCTGGCATTGGATAAAGGACAACAGGAATGAGACAGGAACGGAATTACCACGCGGGGCTGGCGGCCGAAACGTCGGTCCTGCGCCAGTATCTTGCAGCAGGATATGCACTACTGGCCCAACGGTTTCGCGGGGACCAAGGCGAGATAGACCTTATCTTGCAACGTGGCGACGATGTGATCTTTGTGGAGGTCAAGAAAAGTCGCACATTTGAAGCCGCCGCATTGCGGCTGGGGTCGCGGCAGATTGCACGCATCCTAGACACGGCCAGCGAGTTTCTGGGCACACAACCGCGCGGCCAGCTGACACCCACACGCTTTGACGTGGCGCTTGTGAACTCGGTTGGGGAAGTGACGGTACTGGAAAACGCATTGGCGCCGTAAAGCCTGGACCCCATTGCAACCACGCGCTGCATCCGTCATCTAGAACAGGGCGGGCCAAACAGGGCCCCAAAGGATGACAAGAGGATCACATGGTGTTGCGTGTTGCCTTTCAGATGGACCCGATAGACGCTGTCGATATTGACGGTGACAGCAGCTTCCGCATTGCGCTGGAAGCGCAAGAGCGTGGGCACGAACTGTTTGTCTATACCCCCGACAAGCTGATCTTCCGCGAAGGCCGCGTGATGGCTTTGGCGCGGTCTGTGACCTTGCAGAAAGTGAAAGGCGCGCATGTCACTTTTGGGCCGGAAGACATGCTTGATCTGGCCGAAATCGATGTGGTCTGGCTGCGCCAAGACCCGCCTTTTGATATGGGCTACATTACCACAACGCATTTGCTGGACATGATCCACCCCAAGACTTTGGTGGTGAATGATCCGTTCTGGGTGCGCAATTACCCCGAAAAACTTCTTGTCCTGCAATTCCCCGATCTGACCCCGCCCACGATGATCGCGCGCGATCTGGCGACAATCCGCACCTTCAAGGCCGAACATGGCGATGTGATCCTGAAGCCGCTTTATGGCAATGGCGGTGCCGGTGTGTTCCGGCTGGACCCGAATGACCGCAACCTTGCCTCGTTGCATGAATTGTTCACAGGCATCAACCGAGAGCCGCTGATCGTGCAGAAATACCTGCCTGCGGTCGCCAAGGGCGACAAGCGCATCATTCTGGTCGATGGCGTGGCCATCGGGGCGATCAACCGCGTCCCTGCTGCGGGCGAGACGCGCTCGAACATGCATGTGGGCGGGCGGCCAGAGGCGGTGAAACTGACCGCGCGCGATGAAGAGATTTGCGCCGCTATCGGCCCGCTCTTGCGTGAGAAGGGCCAGATTTTCGTAGGCATTGACGTGATTGGCGACTACCTGACCGAGATCAATCTGACCTCGCCCACAGGGTTGCAGGAACTGGAGCGGTTTGACGGGGTGAATGGCGCGCGGCTGATCTGGGAAGCCATCGAGGCGCGCCGCGCCACATGAGCTGGCAGCTCAAGGCCCTGCGTGTGGTGATGCGCTACGCTGTCCGCCGGTCATTGGGGCGGCAACGCGACAGCATCGCAGCCCGCGCGTGGTTCGAGCGCGGCGCTTGGCTGAATGCGCGCGGGCGGCCTTATAAGCGCTTCACGTCTGACAGGCTGCACTGCGACGGGCACGACGTGCCCGCATTATGGACTGCCCTGCCCGCCCCTGAACAGCCCTTTTTGCTATATTTCCACGGCGGCGGCTATGTGATGGGCAACCCACGGACCCATGCAGCACTTGCCACCTATCTGACGCGCAAGACCGGGCTGCAAACCTGCCTGCCCGATTACAGGCTTGCACCCGAACACCCTTTCCCTGCGGCCTTTGACGATGCGCTCTGTGTCTGGCGCGCGTTGCTGGCGCGCGGGATTGCACCCCAGTCCATTGCCCTTGGCGGCGATTCGGCAGGGGGCGGGCTGGCGCTGGCCATGCTGGGCCATCTTTGCGCCACAGGCCAACCGCGCCCGTCTTGTGTTTTCACCTTCTCGCCCTTCACCGACCTGTCATTGTCAGGCGGCACGATTACCAGCAATGCGCGCAGCGAATTGTTGCTGCCACCACAACGCCTTGAACAGTTGCGCAACCGTGTTCTGGCCGGTGCCGACCCGCGCGACCCGCGCATCTCGCCCTTGTTTGGCAGCTTCAAGGACGCGCCACCTGTGCTGATCCAAGTTGCGCGCAGCGAGATTTTGCTGGACGATTCGCGGCGCATGGCAGAGGTGCTAAAGCGTGATGGCGCAGCGGTTACAGTGCAGGAATGGGGCAATCTGCCCCATGTCTGGCAGTTTTTTCACGGCTGGTTGCCAGAGGCCCGCAAGGCCCTGACTGACGCAGCCACCTTTATCCGGCAGCAGTATCCGCCAGCCCCAACAGGCGGTAGCTGATCGCCTCGGCCATATGGGGCGCGCGGATGTCGGCCGCCCCGTCCAGATCTGCAATCGTGCGCGCCACGCGCAACAGGCGGTGATAGCCGCGCGCGGTCAGGCCAAACCGTTCGGCGGCGCGCGTCAGCAGGGCGCGCCCTTCGGCATCGGGGGCGGCAATCTCTTCCAGCAGCGCGCCTTCCGCATCGGCATTGACGCGCACCCCCTCATAGGCCGCAAACCGTGCTGTCTGAACAGCGCGGGCTTTGGCCACACGCGCGGCGACACTGGCCGAACTGTCCCCAGAGGGCGGCAGGTCGAGGTCGGAAAAGGCCACCGGCGGTACTTCGACCCGCAGATCGAAACGGTCCATCAGCGGGCCGGAAATACGGCCCATGTAATCCTCGCCGCAGGCAGGCGCGCGGGCGCAGGCGCGGGCAGGTTCGGACAGATAGCCGCATTTGCAGGGATTTGCTGCCGCAACCAGCAAGAACCGGCACGGGTAGCGAATATGCGCATTGGCCCGCGCCACCACAACTTCGCCGGTTTCAATTGGCTGGCGCAGGGTTTCCAGCACCATGCGGGGGAATTCGGGCAATTCATCCAAAAACAGCACACCATTATGCGCCAACGAAATCTCGCCCGGTTTGGCCCCTTTGCCGCCCCCCACAATCGCTGCGACCGACGCTGTGTGATGCGGTTCGCGAAACGGGCGCGCGCGAGAGATACCGCCCTGTTCCAACAGGCCAGAGATGGAATGCACCATCGATGTCTCCAATGCCTCGGCCGCGCTCAGGTCGGGCAAGATGCCGGGCATACGCGCGGCCAGCATGGATTTGCCTGATCCCGGTGTTCCGACCATCAGCATATGGTGGCGCCCCGCTGCTGCAATTTCCAAAGCGCGTTTGGCGCGCTCCTGGCCTTTCACATCGAACAGGTCGCGCGCGGCCATGTCGCGCACCACCTCTCCCGGTGCGGCGGGGGCAAGCGGGGCTTGCCCTGTATAATGGCGGATCACCTGCGCCAATGTGGCAGGGGCAAAAACGCGGGTATCCGCGACCCATGCGGCCTCTGGCCCGCAGGCGGCGGGGCAGAACAGGGTATGCGCCCCTTCGGCGGCGGTCATGGCCGCAGGCAGCGCGCCAGTGACCGCGACCAAGGCACCATCCAGCGACAATTCGCCCAAGGCGACCGTATCGGCCACGTCTTCTGCCGGTATGATCTCCAGCGCGGCCAGAAGCGACATGGCGATGGGCAGGTCGAAATGCGACCCTTCCTTGGGCATATCGGCAGGCGACAGGTTAATCGTGATCCGCTTTGACGGCAGCGCCACAGACAGCGCAGACAGCGCGGCGCGCACACGCTCTCGCGCCTCGGACACGGCTTTGTCGGGCAGGCCCACGATCTGGAACGCAGGCAGACCGGGCGACAGCGCGCATTGCACTTCGACCAAGCGCGCCTCGATCCCAACGAATGCTACAGTCAACGCCCGAGCGACCATCTTGCGTCCCACTAAACCCGAACACATGGTTAACGCATCAACCCTTTCAAAAGGGTTAACGACTACATCTGGGTGCCCCACAAAAGAAAAACACATCGCATGTGAACCAATCGGCGTTTTGCTGCGTAGACAAGACAAACAAACCTGCAGGGGAAAAAATATGGCACTGGATTTTTCCGACGACCGCAGAATGTCACGCAAAGCCATGAAAGCGGAGTTACTGGACGCCGAGACAGAGCTGACACTGGCACGCGCATGGCGCGACCACCGCGATGAACAAGCGCTCCACAGGTTGATCAACGCATATATGCGTCTTGCCATTTCGATGGCGGGCAAGTTCCGCCGCTATGGCGCGCCGATGAATGACCTTATTCAGGAAGCGGGTTTGGGGCTGATGAAAGCCGCCGAGAAATTCGACCCAGAGCGCGGCGTGCGGTTTTCAACCTACGCCGTTTGGTGGATCAGGGCCAGTATTCAGGACTATGTGATGCGCAACTGGTCGATGGTACGCACCGGGTCCACCTCCAGCCAGAAAACGCTGTTTTTCAACCTGCGCCGTGTGCAGGCCAAATTTGAACGCGAAGCAATGGCGCGGGGCGAACGTTTGGACCCGCACCAGCTGCGCGAGATGATCTCGCGCGAAGTGGGCGTGCCGTTGCACGATGTCGAAATGATGGAAGGGCGGTTGTCGGGTTCCGATTTCTCGCTCAACGCCATGCAATCGTCAGATGAAGACGGGCGCGAATGGATTGACGCGCTGGAAGACGACTCGCCACAGGCTGGCGCGGAAGTTGAACAAGCCCATGATACCGCGCAACTGCGCGACTGGCTGATGGTGGCGATGAACGGCCTGAGTGACCGCGAGCGTTTCATCGTGCGCGAACGCAAATTGCGCGAAGAGCCGCGCACATTGGAATCGCTGGGCGAGGAATTGGGCTTGTCCAAGGAACGCATCCGTCAGGTCGAGGCGGCCGCCTTCCAGAAGATGCGCAAAAGCCTTGAGACGCAATCGAAGGAAGTGTTCCACTTTCTCGCATGAAGCATATTTTTGCCTGTGCCGCGCTGGCAGCATTGCCAGCCCATGCCGATATGATCGCGGGCGATCATATCGGCAATTTGCCACCCGCCGATGTCGTCTTTCTGGGCGAGGTGCATGACAACCCCGCGCATCACGACATTCAGGCGCAGGCGATAGCTGCGATTGGCCCCAAAGCACTGGTGTTTGAAATGCTGACGGCCCAGCAGGCTGCGGCCATGCCGGACAGCCTGCCCCTGAAGGATGATTTGCGCATACTTCTGGATTGGGACAGTTCCGGCTGGCCCGATTTCGCCATGTATTACCCGTTATTCACGGCAGCCCCCGATGCGGCCGTGTTCGGCGCAGGCTTGCCCCGAGATGTGGCGCGCGCGGCAATGGGTCAACCGCTGGATCAGGTGTTTGCAGGCGATGCCGCGCGGTTCGGGCTGACCGCCGATTTGCCGGCAGATCAGCAAGAGGCCCGCGAGGAATTGCAGGCGCGCGCGCATTGCGATGCGCTGCCGCAAGACCTGCTGCCCGCCATGGTGGCCATACAGCGCCTGCGCGATGCGATGCTGGCCGACGCGGCCCTGCGCGCGGTTGAACAGACCGGCGGCCCTGTGGTTGTCATAACCGGAACAGGGCATGCGCGCACAGATTGGGGCGCGCCGCATCTTCTGGCGCAGGCCGCGCCGGACCTGGGCATCCTGTCGGTCGGACAGTTTGAAATCGCGGTCGAAGACACACCGCCTTATGACTACTGGACGGTCACCGACCCCCACCCCCGCCCCGACCCTTGCGCGGCGTTTCGCTAACTGCACTGGGGCTTTTGTTTCCTGCGCCAAGCGCGTAAGTCTTGGGCGAAGTTCATCATGCAAGAGGCAGTGCCATGCTGGCCGGAAAACGCGTCACGCTGATTATTGGTGGGGGGATTGCGGCATATAAATGCCTTGATCTGATCCGCCAGTTGCGCCGTGCAGGGGCCGAGGTGATCCCTGTCATAACGCGCGCGGGCACAGAATTCGTGACGCCGCTTTCAGTGGCGGCCTTGGCGGGAACACAGGTGTATCAGAACCTCTTTGACCTGAAGGATGAGGCAGAGATGGGCCATATCCAACTGTCGCGCGCCGCTGACCTGCTGGTGGTTGCCCCCGCAACTGCGGATATGATGGCGAAAATGGCAGGCGGTCATGCCGATGATCTGGCGACAACGCTGCTTCTGGCCACAGACAAACCCGTCCTGATTGCACCGGCCATGAACCTGCGCATGTGGACCCATGCGGCCACGCAGCGCAATCTGGCGCAGTTGCGCGCCGATGGGGTGGCGGTTGTTGGCCCCAATAGCGGCGATATGGCATGCGGCGAATATGGGCCGGGGCGGATGGCGGAACCTGACGAGATTTTGGCCGCCATCGCTGCGCGCCTTGGGACAGGGCCGCTGGCAGGCAAGCGCGTGCTGGTCACATCTGGCCCGACACATGAACCGATTGACCCCGTGCGCTACATCGCCAACCGGTCATCAGGGGCGCAGGGTACGGCCTTGGCCGCAGCACTGCGCGATCTGGGGGCAGAGGTGGTGTTTGTGACTGGTCCCGCCACAGTGCCCCCGCCGGACGGTGTGCACCTGCACCGCGTTGAAACCGCAGGCGAGATGTTATTGGCGGTCGAAGCGGCATTGCCTGTCGATGCTGCCGTGTTTGCGGCGGCGGTGGCCGATTGGCGGGTGGAAAACGATGTCGCGCAGAAGATCAAGAAAAACGCGCACGCCCTTCCAGAAATAAAACTTTCTGAAAACCCTGACATTCTGAAAACTGTTTGCGCCCATGCCAAGCGGCCAAGACTGGTTGTGGGCTTCGCCGCAGAGACAGAAAATGTCATCGCCCATGCCACCGCAAAGCGGCAGCGCAAAGGGTGCGACTGGATCGTGGCCAATGACGTCTCGCCCGCGACGGGCATCATGGGCGGTGCCAACAACACTGTGCACCTGATTTCCGAGGCAGGACACGAAGATTGGCCCTCGCTGCCCAAACAGGAAGTCGCGCGCAGGCTTGCCGCGCGCATTGCCGAGGCTTTGGCATGAGCGTGATCGTGAACTTCCTGCGCCTGCCCGACAGTGACCCGGCAGTGCCCTTGCCCGAATATGCCACTGCGGGGGCTGCGGGCGCGGATATCCGCGCCAATCTGCCGCGAGAGACGCGCATTGACGGCATGACAATTGCGCCAATGGGGCGTGTCGTGGTGCCCACAGGGCTGGCGGTCGAGATTCCGCACGGGTTCGAGATGCAGATCCGCGCGCGCTCTGGTCTGGCGTTGCGCGACGGGATTGCCCTGCCCAACGCGCCTGCCACTATAGACAGCGACTATCGCGGCCCCATCGGGGTGATCCTGATCAATCTGGGCGCAGAGCCGTTTTTGGTGGAACATGGCGCGCGGATTGCGCAAATCATTATCGCCCCTGTCGTGCAGGCCAGATTTCAGGTGGTGGGCACACTGGACGAGACGCCGCGCGGTACAGGCGGCTACGGCTCTACAGGGTTGAAATAAATGGGGTTTGTTCTGTTTCTGATGGCCGCGCTTTGGGCGCTGGGCTGGGTGATGAAAACGCCTGTGCGCGCGCGTCTGGTCATGATCGGATTGGTTTATGTCGCGGTGGTACTGGCGCAGCTGGTCTTGCCAGAAAGCGCCGAGATCCGACAGGCGACAGGCGGCGATGCGCGGCCATGGCTGGTTCTGGGCGGTGTGGCAGGTCTGGGCTACGGCTATTCGCATTTTGTAGCACGTCTGCGCAGGCGCACGGCACAGGCCCCAGCGTCGGCCACAGCGGCGCCAACCGCCTTTCGAGAGGCAGAGTTGAACCGCTATGCCCGCCACATCATCCTGCGCGAAATCGGCGGAACTGGGCAGCGGAAACTGAAGGCCGCAAAGGTGCTGGTGATCGGCGCGGGGGGCTTGGGCTCTCCGGCTTTGCTGTATCTGGCCGCCTCTGGTGTGGGTACGATTGGGGTTATTGACGATGATCTGGTCGATGGGTCAAACCTGCAACGCCAGATCATCCACCGGGATGAGACGATCGACACGCCCAAGGTCTTTTCTGCGCAATCGGCGATGATGGCGCTGAACCCGTTTATCACAGTGCGCCCCTATCAGCGCAGACTGACGCCAGAAATTGCGGCGGACTTGTTTGCCGAATATGATCTTATCCTAGATGGGACTGATAATTTCGACACGCGCTATCTGGTCAACCGCGCCGCTGTCGCGGCAGGCACGCCCCTGATTTCAGCAGCGATCACACAGTGGGAAGGGCAGATCAGCCTATATGACCCCGCAAATAATGCCCCTTGTTTCGAGTGCCTGTTTCCAAACCGCCCTGCCCCCGGTCTGGCCCCGTCTTGCGCTGAAGCGGGTGTAATTTCACCCCTGCCCGGTGTGCTGGGCGCGATGATGGCGCTAGAGGCGATCAAGGAAATTACGGGTGCAGGCACAGGGCTGCGGGGGCGCTTGCTGATATATGACGCGCTCTATGCAGAAACGCGCAGCGTGAGGATCACGCGGCGCGCAGAGTGCAATTGCTGTCAGAAAAAGGTCGATCACCCCGAGGCTACCCCGATCGAATAATTCGGGGGGCGTGCGGGGGGCTGCCTTCAGGCAGGTTCTATCCGGTAGCTTTCGATCACGGTATTTGCCAGCAGCTTGTCGCACATGTTGCGCGCCTGCTCGTTGGCTTTATCCGCGTCCCCTTCGGTCAGGTCCAGTTCGATCATCTTGCCCTGACGCACGCCATTCACCCCCTCAAAGCCCAATGCCGCCAAGGCGTGGCGGATCGCCTCGCCCTGCGGGTCCAATACACCGGGTTTCAGGGTTACAAATACACGCAGTTTCATGGGTACGCCTCTCAATTCATCAACTTGGGTTTTACAATAGGGGTGGGCGATTTGGGCATAACCCCCAAACGGCGCGCAACTTCGGAATAGGCATCTGTCAGGCTGCCAAGGTCGCGGCGGAACACATCCTTGTCCAGCTTCTGGCCGGTTTTCATGTCCCACAGGCGACACGAATCGGGGCTGATTTCATCTGCCACGATCAGGCGCTGCATCTCGCCGTCAAACTGGCGGCCAATCTCGATCTTGAAATCGACCAGCTTGATTCCCACAGCCATCATCACGCCCGACATGAAATCGTTGACGCGCACGGCCAGACCGACCATGTCGTCCAGATCCTGATGGCTGGCCCAGTTGAAGGCAAGAATCTGGTCTTCGGTCACCAGCGGGTCGCCAAGCGCGTCATCCTTGAAATAAAATTCAATGATTGGGCGCGGCAGCGGCGTGCCTTCCTCAATCCCCAGACGCTTGGACATTGATCCCGCAGCGATATTGCGCACCACCACTTCCAGCGGAATAATCTCGACTGCGCGGATCAGTTGCTCGCGCATGTTGATGCGCTTCAAGAAATGCGTTGGCACGCCGATCTGGCCAAGGCCGGTCATGAAGAATTCGGAAAGCAGGTTGTTCAACACGCCCTTGCCTTCGATCACGTCACGCTTCTCGGCATTGAAGGCGGTGGCATCATCCTTGAAATACTGCACCATCGTCCCCGGCTCTGGGCCTTCATACAGGATCTTGGCTTTGCCTTCGTAAATTTTGGTGCGGCGTGCCATCAAGCTCTCCGGTTCTGCTGGGGGTGACGCAATGCTGTGCTGCCCTATAGCCCAGCCGTGTCAACACCGCAAGGACAGCTGTTTGCATGCGGGAGGCGGGATTTAACCTTGCAGCGCAGGGCGGCAAGGGCCATATTTCAACAAACCTTTTGACCATAGCGAGGCAGGATATGAGCACCTTCAACGAGCGTGAACGCGCATTCGAAAACAAATATGCCCATGATCAGGAAATGATGTTCAAGGCAGTTGCGCGCCGCAACAAGAAACTTGGCCTTTGGGCCGCGGGCCTGTTGGGCAAAACCGCGCAAGATGCAGAAGATTACGCGATGGAGGTGATCCGCTCGGATTTTGAGGAAGCGGGGCACGAAGATGTGGTGCGCAAAGTCTCTGCCGATCTGGGCGCACATGCTGACGAGGCGTTGATCCGCGCCAAGATGGACGAATTCTTGTCCGAGGCGAAAGCGGAACTGTCCGAGGGGTGAACCTGCGGTGCTCTCGCACCATCAGACAAAACCAGCGCACTTGCGTTCGTAGATGAAGCTTTCTCATGATCCTTATGCAGAATATGAATTTGCTTCACCCTTAAGGCTGTGACAGGTAACAGGGAAATCGACGCAAGGCCGCAGCCTTGCGTTAGATGACCGTGAAAGGCATGAGATGAGCAACGCATTCACAGAACTGCTGGCACAGCGTGACTGGCTTTTGGCCGATGGCGCGACAGGAACCAATCTGTTCAATATGGGGCTGGCCTCTGGCGATGCGCCGGAATTGTGGAATGTCGATGCACAGGACAAAATCCTTACCCTCTATCGTAACGCGGTCGAGGCCGGTTCGGACCTGTTTCTGACCAATACATTCGGCGGCAATGCCAGCCGCTTGAAGTTGCATGACGCGCAAAGCCGCGTGCATGAATTGAACAAGGCCGGCGCGGAACTGGGGCGCGAGATTGCGGATAAATCCGGGCGTCGGGTGATTGTCGCAGGCTCTGTCGGGCCTACGGGTGACATAATGGCCCCGATGGGGTCGCTGACGCATGAACTGGCTGTCGAGATGTTCCACGAACAGGCCGAAGGGCTGAAGGCAGGCGGGGCGGATGTGCTATGGGTCGAGACGATCTCGGCCCCCGAAGAATACAAAGCGGCTGCCGAAGCCGCCGCTTTGGCAGGCATGCCATGGTGCGGCACGATGAGTTTCGACACGGCCGGGCGCACGATGATGGGTGTCACCTCTGCCGCGATGTCGCAGATGGTGCATAAGCTGAAACACAAGCCATTGGCATTTGGCGCAAATTGCGGGGTCGGCGCGTCTGACCTGCTGCGCACAGTGCTGGGCTTTGTCGAGGCGGACAGCGAGCTGCCCATCATCGCCAAGGGCAATGCAGGCATTCCGAAATACCATGACGGGCATATCCATTATGACGGCACGCCCGCGCTTATGGCCGATTATGCGGTGCTGGCCCGCGATTGCGGCGCGCGCATTATTGGCGGATGCTGTGGCACCATGCCCAACCACCTGCGCGCCATGCGCGAGGCGTTGGAAACCCGCGCCCCCGGCCCGCGCCCGTCGCTAGAGGCGATTACGCAGGCGCTTGGCGGGTTCTCCTCGGCGGTTGATGGCACCGAAGAGGGCGGCGACACCACAGCACGCGCCGCGCGCACAAGCGGACGGCGCCGCCGCAGCGATGCGTAACTTGACCGACGTTTCGTCATAATTCTGTGGGCACGCGTCGTCTGAACGCAGGCCCATGTCGCAATTGGGACAGTGCCATGCGGCATTTTGTCCGAAAGCGGATGCAGTCCATAGTTTAACCGCCCCTACCGGCATGCCTTGAAAGGTTGCTTTCATGTCTGAAGAAGACGACATCATCCTCGCTGATCTGTCTGACGAAGAACTTGTCGAACAGATGATGGATGACCTGTATGATGGTCTGAAAGAAGAGATTGAGGAGAGTGTGAACATTCTTCTCGAACGCGGCTGGACGCCCTATGATATTCTGACCAAAGCGCTGGTGGCGGGCATGACGATTGTCGGCCACGACTTCCGCGATGGCATTCTGTTTGTGCCCGAAGTGCTGCTGGCCGCCAATGCAATGAAGGGCGGCATGTTCATCCTCAAGCCGCTGCTGGTCGAAACCGGCGCGCCGCGCATGGGCAAGATGGTGATCGGCACTGTGAAGGGCGATATTCATGATATCGGCAAAAACCTTGTCGCCATGATGATGGAAGGCGCAGGGTTTGAGGTTGTTGATCTGGGGATCAACAACTCGGTTGAAAGCTATCTGGATGCGCTGGAAAAGGAACAGCCCGACATTCTGGGCATGTCCGCACTTCTGACCACAACCATGCCCTATATGAAGGTCGTGATCGACACGCTGATCGCACAGAAAAAGCGCGATGATTACATCGTCTTGGTGGGTGGCGCGCCCCTGAACGAAGAGTTTGGCCGCGCAATCGGGGCAGATGCCTATTGCCGCGATGCCGCAGTCGCGGTCGAGACGGCCAAAGAATTCGTGCAGCGCAAGCATAACCAGATGGCGGCTGGCTGAATTCTGGCTGGTGGTTTTGAAATTGAAAGCGGGCTGACCGATGGTCAGCCCGCTTTTTTGAGTATTTTTGGCAAGAAAATGAAGCTGTCGTTCAGTCCACAAAGGCTTTTTCGACGACATATTCGGCAGGCGACGAATTCGCCCCCTCATTCAGGCCCGCATCTTCAAGGATTTTCTTGATATCTAGGTTGAAGCCAAGCGAGCCGCAGACCATCGCGCGGTCTATGCTTGGGTCAAGGGGCGGGATGTTCAGGTCGGTGAACACTTTGCCAGAAGACAGATTGTCAGTCACACGCCCCATGCGCACGCTGTCTTCGCGCGTGGTGGTGGGGTAATACAGCAGCTTGTCGCCCACCAATTCGCCAATCAGCGGGTCATCCGGCAGCGCTTCGATCAGATCGCGGCCATAGGTCAGTTCGGCCACCTCGCGGCAGGTATGCATGACGATGACCTGCTCATATTTCTCCCATGTCTCTGGGTCGCGCAGCAGCGAGGCGAAAGGCGCGATGCCCGTGCCTGTGGCCAGCATCCACAACCGCTTGCCCGGCAGCAGCGCATCAAGCACCAGCGTGCCCACGGGCTTGGGCCGCAAGATCAGGTCATCCCCGGGCTGGATGTGCTGCAAGCGCGATGTCAGCGGGCCGTCAGGCACTTTGATGGAATAGAATTCCAACTCCTCATCCCAAGACGGCGATGCGATGGAATAGGCGCGCAAGAGGGGTTTGCCATTGTCGCCCAGCAATCCGATCATGACAAACTCCCCCGAGCGGAACCGCAAAGACCGGGGCCGTGTACAGCGAAAGGCAAACAGATGGTCGGTGTAATGGGTCACCGATGTGACGGTTTGCGCATCTGGCAAAGTGGGGGTCGGTTTGGGGGCGATTGCGCTATGTTCGGTCATTCGGTCTGCTTTCCCTTGAAAGGTGGCGCATCATCCTGCGCGGGGCATTTGGCCTTGGCTATCTGTCACGGCGTATTTACGCCTTGATTCACATCAAGATCAAGTCAGGGCTTTTTCATAAATCGCCGCGCATGTAAAATATAATTCCACAACCCTTGCAGTCACCTTGCAAATATCAGAATAATTTTCTATCCACCTGCGAAATGATAGAAAGGATTACGCAAGTGGCCCATGATCTGGATGAATTGGATCGCCGGATTCTGATAGAATTGCAACAAGATGCCAGCCAGTCACTGGATGATATCGCGCGCAAGGTCAGTTCCAGCAAGACACCTGTGTGGAATCGCATCCGAAAATTGCGCAAGGCGGGCATTATCACGCGCGACACTGTGCTGCTGGACCCGGAGGCGCTGGGGCTGGAGGCCTGTTTCTTCGTTCTGGTGCGCACCTCGGCGCATGAGGCCGACTGGCAGGCGCGGTTTCTGCATGCCGTGCGCGCCCGACCAGAGGTGATGGAGGCCCACAGGCTTGCAGGTGATATCGACTATTTGCTGAAAGTGCGCGTGCCCAATGCACGGGCCTATGACCGCTTCTATCAGGCGCTGATCTCAGAGGTGACGATTCACAATGTCACCGCATTGCTGTCGATGGAAGAGATCAAATTCACAACCGAATTGCCGCTTGAGCACACGAAAAGCTGATCGGCGCGGCGCATAAACCCGATGGCAGATTGCATGATCTGGCCTATGCTGAGGGCGTTTAAACATGCAGGAGGGCGCGATGCGCTATTTTTTGGCCCCTTTCATTTTCATGGCCACATTGGGCGCCGCACAGGCCCAACCGTTTCCGCAATTGTATGATGTGCAGGATGTGGCCGCCAGTGATGCGCTGAACATCCGCGCAGAGCCATCAGCCAGCGCCGCGATTATCGGCACATTGGCGCATGATGCGCAAAGCATCGAAGTCGTGGAAGGCAACGAAACTGGCAATTGGGGGCGTGTGAACAGTGGCGAAGGAGCGGGCTGGGTCAATCTGCGCTATATGAGCGCGCGCGGGGTACATATTGACAATTACAACCTGCCCGACGGGCTGTTTTGCTTTGGCACCGAGCCGTTCTGGTCTGCCTCGAACATTGGTGGTGCCTTGCATTATGACACGCCAGATGCGCCCGGTCAGGATATGCCCGTGTGGATTGCACAAGATAGCGGCATTGCAGATGATCTGCGGCGCATGGTGCATATGGGCGGGATCGGCGGGCAGGCAACGGCCTTTATCTACCCCGCAAGCTGCAATGACGGGATGAGCGACCGCTCATACGGGCTGGCGATCAGCCTGATGACCGCGCCCGACGCGCCCCTGCGCAGCGGGTGTTGCACGCTTAGTCGCTAAGCGCGGGACGGTCCAGCGCGGCGATCCACCGCTCTAACCGCGCGCGGTTATTGCCCATGTCGGAATGGCCAAAGCGCGCCCGCGCAAAGCCCAGCAGCATGGCCCCCTCGCCTGCCGGTTCGATCAGGATCGAGGTGTAATCGGGAAAGCCCATCAGGGGGGTGCGCGTGACATAGGTCATGTGATGCGCCTCCACAGACCCTGCAAGTAGCGTAGCCCCGTCTGCGCGCGCCACTTCATCCAGCCGCGCGGCCAAGGCGTCGGGGGGCATCTGAAACACTTGTGGCATGGCGTCGCCCCCCACCATGCGGATCAGGTGAAAATTCGGCGTGCCGGGCCGCGACACAAGGCGCGGGTCTTCGTGCCAGCGCGCAGGGTCTGACGGGGCAAGGCGGATATAAGCCGCAAGCGCCACAGCGGCCACCACAGCCCCCAGAAGTATAAGCTTGATCATGCGCAGCCCTTTTCCTGCAAACCCCGACAATAGAGGCAAATCAACTCCATGCCCACATGCGCGCCCATAATCGCGGTCACGCCCGCAGGGTCATGGCCGGGTGACACTTCGACCACGTCGCCACCCTTCATGTTGATCCCTGACAATTCGCGCAGGATGACGGCCACCTGATTGGGGGTCAAGCCGTTCCAGACAGGGGTGCCGGTTCCGGGCGCAAAGGCGGGATCGAGTGCGTCAATATCGAAACTCAGGTAGCATGGCGTCTGCCCCACGATGGCGCGCAGCTTTGCCGCCACCGCCTTTGGCCCGATCTCATGCGCCTCGAACGCGTCGATCACATGCAGGCCCAGATAATCCGCGCATTCGGTGCGAATCCCGATCTGGACCGACGTGGCCGGATTGACCAGCCCTTCGCGCACCGCCTTATACATCATCGTGCCATGGTCGATGCGCGCGGGGTCATCATCGGGCCAGAGGTCGGAATGGGCATCGAACTGGATCACACTAAGCGGGCCGAACTTTGCCGCATGGGCGCGCAGAATGGGCAGGGTGATGTAATGATCCCCCCCCAGCACAAGCGTGCCCGCGCCCCCGTCAAGGATCGTGGCAATATGCGCGCGCAGGGTTTCGGGGAAGTCCTGAATGCGGGCAAAGTCAAAGGCCAGATCACCGTAATCGATGATGCTATACTCTGTCAGCGGGTCGAACCCCCAGCCATAGGGCGGGTAGCAGGGTTGCAGGCTGCTGGCCTCTCGGATCGCGCGCGGCCCCATGCGTGTGCCGGGACGGTGCGACGTGGCCTGATCGAAAGGCACGCCGGTGACCGCCAAATGAACGCCTGTCAAATCCTTGGTATATCTGCGCCGCAAGAAGCTGGTCGCGCCGCCAAATGTGTTTTCAAAGGCCAGCCCTTGCAACGCTTGCCGCTGAAACGCGCCGTCAACTTCGGTGCCGGGTTTTTCGAATGCCATTTTGTTTTCCTCTGCCCTGACTTCAGTTATCTCTGCCAAAAGGCCGAAGGACAAGCAAATGCTGTATGAAGCGACAGGGTATGAGCCCACGACATGGCCAGACAGCTATTGGCGTGCATCCAGCGCCCGCCTGCCCGGTTTTCCGCCGCTGGACGGCCAGACGCGCGCGGATGTGGCCATAATCGGCGCAGGCTATGCGGGGCTGAATGCCGCGCTGGAACTGGTCGAGGACCACAGCGCAAATGTCGTCGTGCTGGAAGCCGCCCAACCCGGCTGGGGTGCCTCGGGGCGCAATGGGGGGTTTTGCTGCCTTGGCGGCGCGCGGCTGGATGCGGGCCAGATCACGCGGCGCATGGGGCGGGATGCAGCGCAGGATTGGGACAGGTTTGAACATGCCGCCATCGCACGGGTGAAGGGCAATCTGGCGCGCTACCAGATTGACGCGCAAACGACCGAGCCGGGCGAGATGTTGCTTGCCGCAACCCCCCGCGCATGGGCGCAGATGCGAACACAGCCACTGCCACAGGGCGGCGCGCTGCTGGACCGCGATGATCTGTGCGCGCAAGGACTGAACACCGGCACCTACTTGGGCGGTCGATATGTTCCGCAGGGCTTTGGCCTGCACCCGTATGCCTATGCCACAGGGCTGGCACGCGCGGCGCAACAGGCGGGCGTGCGGCTGCATGGCGAAAGCCGCGTGACGCAGATTGCGCCAAATCCCGAGGGTTGGCGGCTGAGCACTGCGACAGGGGCGGTTGTTGCGCGGCAAGTGCTGATTGCCAGCAACGGCTATAGCGACGAGCGCCTTGTCCCGTGGCTTGCGCGGCGCATTCTGCCTGCCATCTCGAACATATTGGTAACACGCCCCCTGACAAAGGCAGAGCTTCAGGCACAGGGCTGGACGCGGCATCTGATGGCCTATGACGACCGCATCCTGCTGCATTACTTCCGCCTGTTGCCGGATAACCGCCTGATGTTCGGCGCGCGCGGGGGGCTGTCGTTTGAACCGGCCTCTGTCGCGCGCTTTGGCCAGCGCGCGCGGGCAGAGTTTGACCTGATCTTCCCGCAGTTCCGTCAGGCGGAAACCGAATTTGCATGGAACGGGCTGGTCTGCCTGACGGCCTCTCGCGCGCCCTATATCGGCCCGGTGCCGGGGGCAGAGGGGCTTTGGCTGGCGCTTGGCTGGCATGGCAACGGGGTGGCGGCGGCATCCGAAGGGGGGCGCTGTGCGGCGCGCGCCATTATGGGCGATGCGGGCGCACCCCCTGCCCTTGTGCGCCGCCCGCCCCCGCGCTTTGTGGCCCCGCGCAAATGGGCACTGGCTGCGGACATGGCCCTAGCTGGGCTGGTCGATGGCCCGATGCGCGCGCGCCCGAATTAAGCTGCGGCTTGCAACATCCCCTCGCGCTGCAAATGCGCATGGGTCTGGTCCAGCGTCTTGCGCGCCCGTGCGACCAATGCATCCATGTCATCTGTCGAGATCACCAAGGGCGGCGCGATGATCAATCGGTCCCCCACATGGCGCATGACCAGATTGTTGCCAAAGGAATATTCGCGCGCAATATATCCCACAGTCCCTGCCTCTGCAGCAAAGCGCGCGCGGCTGGCCTTGTCCGGCGTCAGCGCAAGGCTGGCCATCATCCCGCGCGAGACAGCCTCGCCCACCAGCGGGTGATCCGCCAGCGCCCCCCATGCCTGCGCCAGATAGGGTGCCGCCTCGGCCCGCACGCGCGCAATAATTCCTTCCTCTTCCAATATGCGCAGATTTTCCAGCGCGACCGCGGCCGCAACAGGATGGCCGGAATAGGTATAGCCGTGGTTGAACTCGTCTTGCGCAATGGTATGCGCCACCTCGTCACACACGATCGAGCCGCCGATGGGCTGGTAGCCCGAACTTAGCCCCTTGGCGATGGTCATGATATGCGGGCGGATACCATAGCTTTGCGACCCGAACCAATGGCCCAGGCGGCCAAAGCCGGTGATCACCTCATCCGCGATCAGCAAGATGCCGTATTTGTCCACAATACGCTGGATTTCGGGCCAGTAGCTGTCGGGCGGGATGATGACCCCCCCTGCCCCTTGCACCGGCTCGGCAATAAAGGCGGCGACGTTTTCGGCGCCCAGCTCAAGGATTTTCTCCTCCAGCTGGCGCGCGCGGGCCAGACCAAAAGCCTCGGGCGTCATCTCGCCTCCCTCACCCCACCAATAGGGCTGGTCG
Organism: Roseinatronobacter thiooxidans; assembly: GCF_001870675.1. GTDB lineage: Bacteria > Pseudomonadota > Alphaproteobacteria > Rhodobacterales > Rhodobacteraceae > Roseinatronobacter > Roseinatronobacter thiooxidans. The sequence continues at coordinate 50,497 of NZ_MEHT01000044.1, forward strand.
ATATGCACGATGCCCGGAATTGGCAGCCCGCCTTGCGCATGCATGCCCGCCATACCGCCCAGACTGCCCCCCCCCATGGTCGAGCCGTGATATCCGTTATGGCGCGCAATGATCGTGCGGCGCGCGGGCTGGCCTTTCAGCGCCCAATACTGGCGCACCATGCGGATATTGGTGTCATTCGCCTCTGAACCGGAGCAGGCGAAAAACACATGGTTCAGATCGCCCGGCGCAAGCTCTGCCAGTTTGGCCGCCAGCGTCAGGGCGGGCACATGGCTGGTCTGGAAGAAAGTGTTGTAATAGGGCAGCTCGCGCATCTGGCGCGCCGCCGCCTCGGCCAGTTCCTCGCGCCCATAGCCGATATTGACACACCACAGGCCTGCCATACCGTCAATCAGCTCGGCCCCGTCGCTATCTGTCAGGCGCACGCCCTTGGCGCGTGTGATGATCCGCGCGCCCTTCGCGCCCAAAGCCCCGTTTGCGGTGAAAGGGTGCATGTGATGGGCCGCATCCAGCGCCTGCAATTCAGCAGTCGGCGCAGTGTTGCTTAATGTCATGTGAATTTACCTTTTCAACGCAGATTTACGCGACAGGATACGCCGCGCCAAAGTCGCGTCAAGCAATTTGATCAAATTATTGCGGCGCGCCGAACAGCCCCGCATCCAGCCCTGCGCGAATATTGGCCACCCCTTGCGCGATATCGGCAGAAATCGCATCCGACAATGCCGCGCCATCGCCCGCTTCAATCGCCGCCAGCGCGCGTTTGTGGTTGTCGGGCTGGCGCAATGGCGCGCCCAGACACACCACACGCAATGACGGGCCAAAGCGCAGCCACAAAGACGCCGCCAGCGCCTCCAGCACCTGCGCGCCTGCACAGGCATAGAGGGTGAAATGAAACCCGTGGTTTTCGCGCAAATAGGCTGGTATATCCCCGCGCGCAATCGCGCGGTCCAGACGCGCATCAATCGCACGCAATTGCCCCAGAACCGCCATATCACAGTCCAATAGCGCCTTTTGCGCAAGCCTCACCTCGACCGCCTCGCGCGCATAACCCAGATCTTCCAGCGCGCCCATATCCAGACGCGGCACGCAAACCCGACGATTGCCCAACAGGTGCAGCGCGCCTTCGGCGATCAAGCGCCGGATTGCCTCGCGCACAGGGGTCATCCCCAAGCCCAACTGGCCTACCAACCCTTCAATCGTCACTGCGGCACCGGGTGCAAGGTCGCCAAACAACACCATGTCACGCAACCGCTCATATGCGATCTGATGCGCGGGCAGACGGTCATTCATGCGTCACGGCCCCAAAATCCCCAGATGCCACAGTATTCATTTTCTTGCTCCAAATACTCAAAAAACGCCGGACACAGGCCCGGCGCTTCCATATTGCCCCGTCCTGCAAATGCATTCAGAAAAACGCCTGCAACCCGGTCTGCGCGCGGCCCAAAATCAGCGCGTGAATATCATGTGTGCCTTCATATGTGTTCACGGTCTCCAGATTCATCATGTGGCGGATAACCTGATATTCCTCCGCGATGCCATTGCCGCCATGCATGTCGCGGGCCATGCGCGCAATCTCCAGCGCCTTGCCGCAATTGTTGCGCTTGATCAGACTGATCATTTCGGGCGCGCCCTGCGCCTCGTCCATCAGCCGCCCCACTTGCAAGGCCGCTTGCAGGCCAAGGGTAATTTCTGTCTGCATATCGGCCAGCTTTTTCTGGAAAAGCTGGGTCTGTGCGATGGGCTTGTCGAATTGCTTGCGGTCCAGCCCGTATTGGCGCGCGGCGTGCCAGCAGAACTCTGCCGCCCCCATCACCCCCCATGCAATGCCATAACGCGCGCGGTTCAGACAGCCAAATGGCCCTTTCAGCCCTTCGACATAGGGCAGCAGCGCATCCTCGCCCACCTCAACCCCGTCCATCACAATCTCGCCGGTGGTCGAGGCGCGAAGCGACAGTTTGCCCTCGATCTTGGGCGCAGACAGCCCTTTCGTGCCTTTTTCCAGCACAAAGCCGCGGATTTTGCCGCCATGTGCGTCGGATTTGGCCCAGACCACAAAAACATCGGCAAAGGGGCTGTTCGAGATCCACATCTTGGCGCCGGTCAGCCGGTAGCCGGTCGCGGTTTTTTCGGCGCGGGTTTTCATGCCTGCGGGGTCCGAGCCTGCATCGGGTTCGGTCAGCCCGAAACAGCCAATCAGCGCCCCCGAGGCCAGTCCGGGCAGGTATTTCTGGCGCTGCTCTTCCGACCCGTAGGCATAGATCGGATAGATCACCAAAGACGATTGCACCGACATCATCGACCGGTAGCCCGAATCCACGCGCTCAATCTCGCGCGCGATCAGGCCATAGGTGACATAGGACGCGCCAAGCCCGCCATATTCTTCGGGCAAGGTTGCGCCCAGCAAGCCCGCCTCGCCCATCAGGGCGAACAATTCGGGGGCCGATGTCTCATTGCGGTATGCTGCGATGACGCGCGGTTGCAGGGTGGATTGCGCAAAACCGGCGGCCGCATCGCGCAGCATGCGTTCATCCTCGGTCAGCTGGCTTTCCAGACGCAGCGCATCTTCCCAGACGAATTTGCCCAGATCGGGGGCATCTTTGGCCTTCAGGGCGGGTTTATCGAGTGGCATGGCAACCTCCTTGCGTCGCGTATCGGTCAGGAAGAGATATATAGAAGCTTGCCCCCATAAGAAAGGTGATGGCGTGTGATTTCGTGCAGGCGCGATGGTGCTTGCGATGGCGCGCAACGATTGTAATAACGCGCCATGGTCAAAGCACTTCCCCAATTCTCTTGCACCGCCTGTGGCGCAACCCACCGCAAATGGGCGGGGCGTTGCGAAGCTTGCGGCGCATGGAACAGCATTGTCGAGGATCAGCCCCTGTCCAAAGGGCCGGGCACACGGGTGGGCAAGGGGCGCAGCATCGCACTCAGCACGCTTGCCGACTCGGAAGCACCCCCCCCGCGCAGCGCGTCCAATATCGCCGAGCTGGACCGCGTGTTGGGCGGCGGGCTGGTTGCAGCATCGGCCATTCTGGTGGGCGGTGACCCCGGTATCGGCAAATCCACACTTTTGCTGCAAGCGGTGGCCGCTTTCGCCAATTCCGGCCTGAACTGCATGTATATCTCGGGCGAGGAGGCGGCGGCGCAAGTCCGGCTGCGGGCCGCGCGGCTGGGGTTGTCGCAGGCCAAGGTGCAACTGGGGGCCGAAACCAGCCTGCGCGATATCCTGTCTACGCTGGACGCAGAACGCCCCGATCTGGTGGTGATCGATTCGATCCAGACAATGTGGCTGGATACGGTCGATTCGGCACCCGGTTCCGTCTCTCAGGTGCGGGCGGCAGCGCATGAGCTGGTCAGTTTCGCCAAACGGCGCGGCGTGTCGGTGGTGCTGGTGGGCCATGTCACCAAGGAAGGCCAGATCGCAGGGCCGCGCGTGGTTGAACATATGGTCGATACGGTCTTGTATTTCGAGGGCGAGCGCGGGCACCAGTTCCGAATCTTGCGCGCGGTCAAGAACCGTTTTGGCCCTGCCGATGAAATTGGCGTATTCGAGATGACGGGCGCGGGGCTGGCCGAGGTTGCCAACCCGTCGGCGCTGTTTTTGTCCGAACGCGGCACCCCTGCCCCCGGTTCTGTTGTTTTTGCCGGAATCGAGGGCACGCGCCCCTTGCTGACCGAAATTCAGGCGCTGGTTGCCCCTTCTACCCTTGGCACGCCGCGCCGGACTGTGGTGGGGCTGGATTCGGCGCGCCTGTCCACCATTCTGGCAGTGTTGGAGGCGCGTTGCGGCATTCCTTTTGCGGGGATGGATGTGTTTTTGAATGTCGCGGGCGGTATCCGCGTGCATGAACCTGCCGCCGATCTGGCAATTGCCTGCGCGCTGTTATCGGCGCGCGAAGACATCGCAGTGCCAGCCGACACAGTGGTTTTTGGTGAAATCAGCCTGTCTGGCGCTCTCAGACCCGTTAACCAGACCGAAAACAGGTTGAAAGAAGCGCAAAAACTTGGTTTCTGCGCAGCTATTGCGCCCCGGCTACTGAAACCTGCCTCAACACCGGGAATTGTTTTGAAGGAAATGCCCGATCTGGCAGAAGTTGTCGGGCAGATTTTTGGCGCCGGTTGAGTGTGGCGCAAGGTATAGGAGACGGGCATGGAAGGCTTTAATATCGTCGATGCAGGCGTTGCGGTGGTGATAATCGTATCGGGCATTCTGGCCTATTCGCGCGGCTTCATGCGAGAGGCGATGGCGATTCTGGGGTGGGTCGCAGCCGCAGTGCTGGCATATATCCTGGCCCCTGCGGTGCAGCCCCTTGTGCGCGAAATCCCCTATTTGGGCAGCTTTCTGGGCGATAGCTGCGAATTGACGGTCATTGCCTCTTTTGCGGTGGTCTTCGCAGTGGTGTTGGTGCTTGCCTCGCTGTTCACGCCGTTGTTTTCATCTTTTGTACGCAATTCCGCGCTTGGCGGCATTGATCAGGGTGCGGGCTTCCTGTTTGGCATCGCGCGCGGAATTTTGCTTGTGGCCATTGCCCTGCTGGTCTTTGACCGCGCGGTTCCAGCGGGATCGGTTGAACAGGTTGAACAATCGCGCTCTGCATCCGTGTTTGCGCAGCTTTCGGGCAACCTGAACGAGGCCGTGCCAGATGACGCCCCGAACTGGCTGGTTCAGAAATATGAAGATTTGGTTGCCAATTGTCGGTGATCCCTTGCGTTCGGCGCGTGACAGTGCCTGCCAGATGCGTTAGGAGGGCCGCATCTGCAAATGACATGCGAGTGCTCCATGCTCAGCCATCCGTTCGATGACGACAAGCTGCGTGAAGAATGCGGCGTTTTTGGGTGTATCGGGGTTGAGGATGCGGCGAATTTCGTAGCCCTTGGCCTGCACGCCCTGCAACATCGCGGTCAGGAAGCGGGCGGGATCATCACCCACCATCCTGACACCGGCTTTCATTCTGCCCATAGATTCGGGCTGGTGCGCGACAATTTCACCAAAACAGGTGTGATCGAATCGCTGCCCGGCTCTATCGGGATCGGGCATGTGCGCTATTCCACCGCCGGGTCCAAAGGGGCCACGCAAATCCGCGATGTGCAGCCTTTCTTTGGCGAGTTTTCGATGGGCGGTGCGGCGCTTGCGCATAACGGCAATATCACCAATGCCGATGCGATCCGGCGCGAGTTGATCGAGCGCGGCTCGATCTTTCAATCCAGTTCGGACAGCGAATGCCTGATCCATCTGATGGCGCGGTCGTTCCAGAAAACGATTCCCGAACGAATGAAAGACGCGCTGCGCCGCGCGGAAGGCGCGTTTTCCATCGTCGCCATGACGCGCACCAAGCTGATTGGCGTGCGCGACCCGCTAGGCGTGCGCCCGCTGGTGCTGGGCCGGTTACATCAGGGCTGGGTGCTGGCATCCGAGACCTGCGCGCTGGACATCATCGGGGCCGAGTTCGAGCGCGAGATTGCACCGGGCGAGATGGTTGTGATCAGCGACAAGGGTGTGGAAAGCGTCCAGCCCTTTGCCGCGCAGAAATCACGCTTTTGCATCTTTGAACATGTCTATTTCTCGCGCCCTGACAGCTTTTTCGGGGGCCGCTCGGTCTATGAAACCCGCCGCCAGATTGGTGTGGAACTGGCCCGCGAAGCGCCGGTCGAGGCCGATATGGTCTGCCCTGTCCCCGATAGCGGCACGCCTGCCGCGATTGGGTTTAGTCAGGAATCCGGCATCCCCTTCGCGCTGGGGATCACGCGAAACCAATATATGGGCCGCACTTTTATCGAGCCGTCGCAGGCGATCCGGTCTATGGGCGTGCGCTTGAAACTGAATGTGAACCGCGCGCTTATTCGCGGCAAGCGGATCATTCTGGTGGACGATTCCGTTGTGCGCGGCACCACCAGCCAGAAGATCAAGGAAATGATCATCGAGGCAGGCGCAGCAGAGGTGCATTTCCGCATCGCCTCGCCGCCCACGGCTTGGCCGTGTTTCTACGGTGTGGACACGCCAGAGCGCGAAAAGCTGCTGGCCGCGAACATGTCCGAAGAAGAAATGCGCGATCATATCGGCGTGGACAGCCTGAAATTCGTGACCCTTGACGGGTTGTACCGTGCGGCGGGCGAAGCAGGGGGCCGCAACAGCGCCTGCCCGCAATATTGCGATGCCTGCTTCTCGGGGGAATACCCTGTCGCGCCGCATGACATGATCGAGCGTGGTTTCACCCCCAAACAAGCGGCGGAATGAGCGCAAGCGTCACCTTCCGCCCGCATCATTTCCTGTGTGCGCTGGGGTTTCAGGGCAAGGGCTATTCCGACCGCTTCACCGCCAATATGGCGGGGATCGTGAAGCGACTGCGTGCACCGGATGGTGGCGCGGTCAAGATTGAAGTCACATTTCAAGCCGACAGTATCTGCGCCCCCTGCCCGCACAAGCGCGGCCAGTCCTGCGAGAAAGCGGGCAAGATTGCAGCCTTGGACATGCGCCATGCACGCGCGCTGTCCGTGGCGGATGGGGATTGCCTGACATGGGCTGACGCGCAGGCTCGGATTGTGGCGCAGGTACCGCCGGGGTCACTGGCGCAGCTATGCAAGGGCTGCCAATGGCTGGAACTCGGCCTGTGCGAGGCTGCGTTGCGCACGCTTCACACTGGCCAGACAGAAAAAGGGCGGGGTTAACCCCCGCCCGTTTCAATTCCGAAATCTTCGGCCCAATTAGCCAAGGCGCGATTTCAGGGCAGCAAAGGCCCCCGTGACGATCAGCGCTGCAACTGCAGCCTTGACCACTTCGCCCAGCAGGAACGGTGCAGCCGCCGCCATGAATGCGCCCTGAAGGTCCAGCGGGGTTGCCGCAAACAGCCACAGCACACCGGGCACGAACAAAACCGCTGTCGCAAGCAAAGCGGCCGCAAACAGCCCAAAACCTTTGGACAGGCCCCGCTCGACCAGCCAGCCCATGACAAATGCCATCGCGACAAAGCCGAACAAAAAGCCCGCTGTCGGCCCCATCAGCGGTGCAAGCCCGAACGCGCCGCCCGCAAACACAGGAAAGCCCATTGCGCCCTGCCCCAGATAGGCCACCAGTGTGGCCCCGGCCAGCCGTGCGCCATAGGTCAGGCCGATCAGCATGATTGCCAGTGTTTGCAGTGTCATCGGCACTGGGAACATCGGCACGCTGACCTGCGCTGCCGCCGCCACAAGAAGCGAGCCGGACAGAACCATTGCCACTTTGCGCGCAATCGTATCATTGCCGCCAAGCGCTGTGACCAAGGGAGTAGTATGAGCCATGTCGGACCCCTTTTGTTGAAGCCTATTTCCTGCTTTATGCGACAGCACAGCCTGCGTGGCAAGAGTATGCTGTGGTGTTCGCGCAGACATGGCCTGCCGACTGCCGCGATATAGCCCCTTTCCCTTGCGCTTGTGGCCCGAAGCGGCTATGAGCGCGCCAACCTTCCGCCAAGTTTGGAACCGGTGCAGCTCTCGTAGGCAGGGGTGGAAGGGGTGTTCCTGTCTTTTGAAATGCACCTATGACACAGATTGGAGATCGCATGCCGCTATACGAGCATGTCATGATCGCGCGTCAGGACCTGTCGAACACACAGGCCGAAGCGTTGATCGAACATTTTGGCGCTGTCCTGACCGATAACGGCGGGACACTCGTGGATCACGAGTATTGGGGCGTCAAAACGATGGCCTACAAGATCAACAAAAACCGCAAGGGGCATTATGCCTTTTTGCGAACCGATGCACCTGCCAGCGCTGTTCAAGAAATGGAACGCCTGATGCGTCTGCATGATGATGTGATGCGCGTGCTGACCATCAAGGTGGATGCGCATGAAGAAGGCCCCTCGGCCCAGATGCAAAAGCGTGACGACCGTGAGCGCGGCGACCGTGGCGACCGTGAACCACGTCGTCGGGCATCGTGAAGGAGATCTGAATCATGGCTACAAAACCGTTTTTCCGCCGCCGCAAGGTCTGCCCATTCTCTGGCGATAACGCGCCCGCGATTGACTATAAAGACACGCGCCTGCTGCAACGCTACATCTCGGAGCGTGGCAAGATCGTGCCTTCGCGCATTACTGCCGTTTCGGCAAAGAAGCAGCGTGAACTGGCCCGCGCCATCAAGCGCGCACGGTTCCTGGCCCTGCTGCCCTACGCTGTGAAATAAGGAGAACGAGACATGCAAGTTATCCTTTTGGAACGCGTGGCCAAGCTTGGCCAGATGGGCGACGTTGTCAACGTCAAGCCCGGATATGCGCGCAACTACCTGCTGCCACAGGGCAAAGCCCTGCGTGCATCCAACGACAATATCAAGTCGTTTGAAGTGCGCAAGGCAGAGCTGGAAACCCAGAACCTTGAAACCCGCAAAGAAGCGCAGGCCGTTGCCGCGCGTCTGGAAGGGGAAACATATGTCGTGATCCGTCAGGCCTCTGACGGTGGTGCGCTGTATGGGTCGGTCAGCCCGCGCGATGTGGCTGATCTGCTGGCAGAAGCTGGCGTCAAGGTTGAGAAGCGCCAGATCGTTATCACCAAGCCGATCAAGCTGCTGGGTCTGCACACAGCCCTGATCAACCTTCACCCCGAAGTCGAGGTTGAGGTCGAACTGAACGTGGCACGTTCGGCAGAAGAAGCGCAGCTGCAAGCTTCGGGCAAGTCGATTCAGGAATTGGCCGCAGAAGAAGAAGCTGCTGCCGAATTTGAAATCTCGGAACTGTTCGATGATATCGGCGCTGCGGGCATGGATGACGACGAAGATCCACGCGGCCAAGGCCGCAATGATGACCCACGCGACGCCTGAACCCGGGCGATGCCGTGAAAAATGCATAATGCCCGCCTGTTTGGCGGGCATTATTTTGGAAGATTATCCCAAATCCCGACGAATCTGCGGAAATTTGTATCAAATCGGCACCTTTGGGCGTGATTTTCAGCTTTTTTGCATTTTGAATGCTTGTCCAGACAGGCCAATCACCATACATATTCAGCTAATTGAACGTATCTAATCCCATAGGCCAGCCGCGAAGGCCGTTCTCGACAGGAATAGACCATGTCGCTTGACCACGACCTTGCCGATACCGAAACCGCAGAACGCGATGCGCCCATGCGCGATGATGAGGGGCACCACTCCGAACTGGCGCCCGTCGATATGGTGGAACAGGCGCAGGCGGCGTCGTGTTTTCTAAAAGCACTGGCGCATGAAGGACGGCTGATGATTCTGTGTCATCTGTCCTCGGGCGAGAAATCCGTCACCGAACTGGAGCATCTGTTGCACTCGCGTCAGGCCGCCGTCAGCCAGCAACTGGCGCGTCTGCGCCTTGAGGGGATTGTGTCCTGTCGCAGAGATGGCAAGACAATCTATTACGCGCTGCATGACCCGAAAGCGGCACGTCTGATCGGCGTTGTCTACGAGATGTTCTGCGCACAAGCCAAGCCCTGATTTTCCGTGACCCCGTTGCAGTGCTTGGCTATAGTCAGGCACAAGGCAGGTCTGATATCCGGGCCACCTGCGGGAGGAATATCGATGTGGGAACTCTCACCTTCGGTGATGGCTGGTGGGGCTGGCATGGTGGGGGGAATAGCCCTTGGCTACGCAGCCCGCATGGGCGATTTCTGCACATTGAATGCCATTGAAAGTGCGGCCTATGGCGGCGACCAGCGCCGCGCGCGGCTTTGGGGTGTGGTGCTTGGGGTTGCCATTCTGGCGGTGTTTTTCGCCGAAGCGATGGGTTTTGCGCTTATTGGCGAAAGCCCCTACCATCAGATCGCGTTCAACCCGCTGGCGGCCATTTTCGGCGGGTTGCTGTTTGGCTATGGCATGGCGCTTGCCGGAAATTGCGGCTTTGGGGCATTGGTGCGGCTGGGGGGCGGCGATCTGCGGTCTTTCCTGATTGTGATGATCATGGCAGTCTCGGGTTTCATAGCCCTTGCAGGCCCGCTTTCGCCGCTGCGCACGGCCCTTTTTCCACAGCTGGAGGCTGAAGGCCCGCAGGGCTTTGCGCATGCTTTCGCCGCGATGTCGGGCCTGTCGCCGCTGGTGGTTGCAGTGCCTGTTGCACTGGCGCTGATAGGGTTTGGGCTGGCGCATCCGCATCTGCGCCACGCACCGCGCACAATCGGATGGGGCGTTGTGGTGGGGCTGTCGCTTGCCTATGCCTTCATCGCCACATCGGTCTTGCGTCTGGAAACCCTCGATGCTGTGCCGGTAGAGGGGTTCACCTTCACGGCACCGCTGGGCCGCACGATCCTGTATCTGATGACATCCAGCGCGGGCGGGCTGAATTTCGCGGTCGGGTCTGTCGTGGGCGTTGTCGCGGGCGCAGCCTTTGCGGCGGCATGGCGCCGGCGCTTTCGCTGGGAAGCCTGCGAAGACCCGCGCGAACTGGGCCGGCAGGTGGCAGGGGCCTGCCTTATGGGCGTGGGCGGGGTGATTGCTGTCGGCTGCTCCATCGGCCAAGGCGCATCGGCCATGGCAACACTGGCCTTCTCGGCCCCGCTGGTTTTTGTCAGCATCGTTGCGGGGGCCATGTTCGGGTTGCGCCAGTTGTTGCGCGGGTTCCAATCGGCCTGACCCATGTTGCGCGCGCCGGATTGGCGCCATGCGGGGAGCTTTGCACCTGAAAAGCCCCCCGCGCCGGTTCGGATCGCTTGCGAAGACCGCAAAGACAGGGCATCACAGCGGGGTGAAACTGCGTAAGAAGTCCCATGAGCCGAATCTGCCAGATTGAAATAGACGATAGCGGGCTGCCAACCCCCACGCCCGAAATTGAACAGGAACGCAAAGTCGCGGTGTTCGACCTGCTGGAAGACAATTCCTTCCAGCTTCTTGCGCGTGAGGGGCAAAAACCCCCGCCCGGCCCCTTTGCGATGCGGCTTGCCATCCGCGACCGGCGTTTGGTGATTGCCGTATGTGACCAAGCAGGGGCCAATCTGGGTGAAATGCTGCTGTCGCTTGGCCCCTTCCGGCAGGTGGTGAAAGATTACTACCAGATTTGCGGCAGCTATTTCGAGGCGGTAAAGCGCCTGCCTCCCAGCCAGATCGAAGCCATCGACATGGCGCGGCGCGGCATTCACAACGAGGGCGCACGCATTCTGCAAGAACGGCTGGAGGGCAAGGCCGATATGGATATCGACACCGCCCGCCGCCTGTTTACCCTGATCTGCGTTTTGCATTTCGGGGGCTGAATGGCGCAACGCTTCCCCTCTTCGGTGCTGTTTTGCTGCGACCATAACTCGGTCCGCTCGCCCATTGCTGAAGGGCTGATGAAGAAACTGTACGGCCAGCGCGCCTATGTCCAGTCCGCAGGCGTGCGCAATGACCGCGAGGTGGACGGCTTCTCGGTCGCGGTCAGCCTTGAAGAAGGGGTGGAACTGGACAGCCACCGCGCGCGCTCGTTTGAAGACATGGTCGATTGGGGGGATGATCTGTCAGGGTTCGACCTGATCATCGCGCTTTCGCCCGCCAGCCAGCGGCAGGCGCTGGAACTGACCCGCTTTGCCCATATAGATGTTGAATACTGGCCGGTCATGGACCCGTCAGGCCTGGGCGAGACGCGCGAGGCCAAGCTTGCCGCCTATCGTCAGGTTCGTGACCAGATCAAGGAACGGCTGCTGGCCCGCTTCGGGCCACCCACAGAAAGGTAGAGCATGAGCCGCGAAAGTATCGAGCGTTATTTCACCGCTTTCAATGCAGGCGACACCGAGACAATGCTGGCACTGGTCAGCGAAGATGTGCAGCATTTCGTCAATCAGGGCGAGATGCGCGCGGGCCGCGCGAAATTCGCAGAGTTTTGCAGCCATATGGGCGTCAGCTACCGCGAAACCCTGCGCGACATGGTGATTTTCGTAAGCGAGGATGGCACACGGGCTGCGGCTGAATTCACTGTGCATGGGCAATATCTGCAAACCGACCCCGGCCTGCCAGAGGCGCGCGGGCAAACCTATGTGCTGCCTGCGGGGTCTTTCTTTACCCTGTCGGGCGGCCAGATCACGCGGATCACCACCTTTTACAATCTTCAAGACTGGATCACACAGGTCAGCGCGTGAGTTTGCGGTTTGAAGGTCTGACCGGCGCGGCCATTTCGCCCGTCATAGACGGGCTGGCGCAGCTGCGGATCGCTGTGTTTCGTGACTGGCCGTATCTGTATGATGGCGATCTGGCCTATGAACGCAGCTATCTGCAAGCCTACCGCAACAACCCGCGCGCAATTGTCGTCGCCGCGTTTGACGGGCCAAGGCTGGTCGGCGCCTCGACCGGCCTGCCCCTGCAAGATGCAGATGCGGAATTTGCGCAGGCTTTCGCAAACAGCGCCTATGCGCCTGGGCAGATATTTTACTGCGCCGAATCGGTTTTGTTGGCCGAATATCGCGGCCAAGGCGCAGGCCATCATTTTTTTGATCTGCGCGAAGGCCATGCCCGCAGCCTTGGCTACCGGCAATCTGCATTTTGCAGCGTTATGCGCGCGCCCGACCACCCTGCCCGGCCCGACGGGTATCGCCCGCTTGATGCGTTCTGGCGCGCCCGCGGCTATGCGCCGCTGGACGGCGTTGTGGCACAGTTCCACTGGCGCGATACCGGCGACGCAAAGGACAGCACAAAACCCCTGCAATTCTGGATGAGAGAGCTATGAAACTTGCCGCAGCCGCCTATCCGCTCGATTTTCTGTCGGATTGGGCAGAGTATCGGGCGAAACTGTCAGACTGGGTCGCCAAAGCGGCGATGGACGGGGCCGATCTGCTGGTCTTTCCCGAATATGGCGCAATGGAACTGGCCAGCCTTGGTGGCGCGGCGATCGCGGCTGATCTGGAAGCAGCCCTGCATGAGGTGATGCGCCACCAAAGCGCGGTCATGGATTTGCATTGCCAGCTTGCCCATAAACATGGCGTTCATATCCTTGGCGCAAGCGGCCCTGCGATGGGCGCAGCCGCGCGCCCCGTCAACCGTGCCGTCCTGTATGGGCCAAACGGGGTGATCGGGCATCAGGACAAACAAATCATGACACGGTTCGAGCATGAAGACTGGGATATCGCACCCGGTCAGGGATTGCGCCTGTTCGAGACTGCGCTTGGAAAGCTGGGCATACTCATCTGTTATGACAGCGAATTTCCGCTGCTTGCGCGCGCGCTGGTCGATGCGGGCGCGGAAATCCTGTTGGTCCCGTCCGCGACCGAAGCCTTGGCCGGTTATACCCGTGTCAAGGTTGGCGCGATGGCGCGCGCCTTGGAAAACCAATGCATTGCAGTGCATGCGCCAACTGTCGGGCCTGCCGCATGGTGCCCTGCGATAGACCTGAACACCGGCGCGGCTGCGATCTATGGCCCGCCCGATCTGGGCTTTCCAGAGACCGGCATCTTGGCGCAAAGGCCGCTCAACTCGGCCGGCTGGGCCATGGCCGACATCACGTTGGACGCCGTCGCGCGCGTGCGCGCGGATGGGGCCGTGTTGAACCATACAGATTGGGCCAAGCAGGATGCACGCATTTCATTGCCCGTAGAGCACAGCAAACCCCTATAAAAGGCTTGAAAACCCCGCGTATTGCGCGCATTTAAGCGGCGCACGGTTCCCGTGCATAGTGCAAAGATGGAGTTACCATGGCCAAGGAAGAACTGCTCGAATTCCCAGGTGTCGTGAAAGAACTTCTGCCAAATGCGACATTTCGGGTCGAGCTGGAAAACGGCCATGAGATCAACGCACATATGGCAGGAAAGATGCGTAAGAACCGCATCCGGGTTCTGGTCGGCGACAAGGTTCAGGTCGAAATGACCCCCTATGACCTGACAAAGGGTCGTATCAATTACCGTTTCAAATAAGCCATGCGCCTGATTCTAGGCTCTGGCAGCCCGCGCCGAAAGGAAATTTTGGCGGGGATGGGCATTATTCCTGACGCGATCGTTGCGGCGGATATAGACGAGACGCCAAAAAAGGGCGAATTGCCCCGCCCCTATTGCGAACGCGTGACCCGCTCAAAGCTGGACGCCCTCCCGTCAGACCCCGACGATATTGTGCTGGTGGCCGATACCACAGTGGCGTTGGGGCGGCGCATTTTGGGCAAACCCAAAGATGCGGCACAAGCAGCAGAGTTTCTGCTGATGCTGTCTGGGCGGCGGCACACTGTTATTACAAGTGTCGCGCTTCGGCGCGGGGCACAGCACTGGGCCCGCACGCAGGTAACCGCAGTCAAGATGAAGCGCGTATCGGATGTTGAATTGAATGAATACCTTGCATCCGAAGAATGGCAGGGCAAGGCAGGCGGCTATGCGATTCAGGGGCGCGGTGGCGCATTCATTCCATGGATTCAGGGGTCGTATACAGGCGTGATGGGCCTGCCTGCAATGGAGACAGCACAGCTGTTGCGCGCAGCAGGGTTAAGGTGGAACACATGAAGGGCAGCGTCATCGCATTGGACCATTTTCGCGGCCGCGAAGCCGCCGCGCGCATGGTTGACGGACGGCTGGAAGAGCTGTTGATCGCGCTGGAAGATGACAGGCTGCCCCCCGAAACCCTGTGCCGAGGCAAGCTGGGCCGCCCTGTCAAAGGGCTTGGCGGCGCATTTGTCGACCTGCCGAGCGGGCAAAGCGGCTTCTTGCGCCAGACCAATGGCTTGCGCCCCGGCACGGCGCTGTTGGTCCAGGTGACAGGGCTGCCAGAGGCTGGCAAGGCCGTGCCGCTGACGACACGGCTGATGTTCAAAAGCCGCTATGCGATCATTACGCCAGATGCACCGGGGCTGAATGTCTCGCGCCAGATCAGTGATGCCGCGCGTGGCGCCGAATTGGCAGACATCGCACAGCGCGCAATGGAAGGCGCGGACGCGGCCCTTGGGCTGATCCTGCGCTCGGCTTGTGAAAACGCCGATGATGATGTGATTTTAGCAGATATCGACCAGATGCGCCGCTTGGCAGAAGCGGTCCTTGCCGACCAAGAGGGCACGCCGGAAATCCTTGTAGACGCCCCTACCCCGCATCTGGCCGCATGGCGTGACTGGCCGGACCCGGATGATCTGGACGATGCAGCGGGCAGTTTTGACCGCCATGAGGTGCGCGATGCGATCGAGCATTTGCTGCACCCCGAAGTGTCCCTACCCAATGGCGCCTCTATGGTGATCGAACCAACCCGCGCGCTGATCGCCGTTGATGTCAATACCGGCCCCGATACCAGCCCAGCCGCAGGCCTGAAGGCCAATATCGCCTGCGTGCGCGATCTGCCCAGACAATTGCGGTTGCGCGGAATAGGTGGCCAGATCGTGATTGATTTCGCCCCTTTTGCGAAAAAAGATCGTCAGGTGCTGGAACAATCCCTGCGCGCTGCGTTCCGCCAGGACGGGCGCGATGTGTCCCTCGCCGGATGGACGCCATTGGGAAATTTTGAACTGACCCGCAAACGCGATCGTATGTCGTTGCAACTGGTGCTGAAATGACGTGCCCGATTTGCCAAAAAGCGACCGTGCCAGACTACCGCCCCTTTTGTTCGCGCCGCTGCGCTGATGTGGATCTGGCACGGTGGTTTCGCGCGGATTATGTGATTCCGGTGCCACTGACACAAGAAGATGACGACCCGTCCGACCCTTTGGAAAATGATGATAAGCCTTAGGCATAGTTTTTTGTCAAAGCCTCTGGACAGTCCCAAATACCTGCAATAAGACACTCACACCCAGCGCAAAACGTAGCGCTTCGCATCGAAAGATGCACCCGTGCCCGGGTAGCTCAGGGGTAGAGCAGTGGATTGAAAATCCTCGTGTCGGTGGTTCGATTCCGCCCCCGGGCACCATTTACTTTCTGATTTAAGCTAACGCGCCTCTGCAAGATGCAGAGCGGGCAGGCTTGGCAGGACTGCGTGCTGAACCTGATTTATCGCAGCAAAATTTACCGCAGGTTGAAGGCGACACGCTTCAACATCGTTCAAACGATGCTGGCCGATGTCTTGCCGACAAGCACGCTTCGGCTGGTTTACTGGAAGCGTTTGTTTACGGCACCAAGCCCGCTCGGGTCAAATTTTTCTAACCGGAACGGCAGCATAGTGGCCTTTCCATGTTCAGGCGTTTTTCAGAGGCGTTAACCAGAAAGTCAGTGCATTACGAACTTGCCGTTCTGTCCGAAGGCGAAGCGCCAATAGCCTTCTGCGCTTGGCCTGTACGGGCGCGTGGTGTCGTGCAAGACCGACTGTTCGCGCCTATTGTCCGTTCAACCATAGCGGCAAGCACAGCGGCCCAATGCCAGCCGGTAAGGCACTGGAATACAAACAGACGATACATAATGCAAAAAGAGCCAGCAGTGATCTGCTGGCTCTTGGTGTTTGGCTTATCGTCCAAATGCCGTTCAGTTGGCCTGTCTGCGCAGGAAGGCAGGAATTTCGATACGGTCATCAGAGGGCGATGGTGTCGGGTCTTCTTCATATTGGGTCACTGGGGGGGACATGCGGCGCTGCGCAGCACCCTGCCCCTCAGACGCGTGACCCGCCATGCGACTGATCAACGAACCGATGCCAAATCTGGACCCTTTATCCGCTGCGACATCCTCGCGCTCGACAGGGGCGCGCCCATAGCCAGACTCGGGTGCTTTCTGAACTGCGCGCTGAAGCTTCGCCAAAGTCTCTGGCGATGGTGTCCCTGGCATCTGGCGGCGCGGCGCGGTGAAATCCGCGCCCGGAACAGCGCGTGCGTCATGGCTGCGCTGCTTTTCTGCCAGAACCGAGTCTATATCGAACTGGTCCTCGTAATTCTCGGCAGGGGCCTGCGCTCTGGCGGCAAAACGGGGGGCCTGTTGCTTATACTGCTCGGGTTGTGGTGCCGGCTGATAGGATTGCCCGCTATAGGACTGGTCGTCATATGCAGGGGCTTGCGCTGCTGCAACTTGCGCAGGCGCCTGCCTGACAGGCTCGGGGGTGGGCAGACGTTCGAACAGGTTGCGCTGCTCGGCACGCTCTTCGGCATCGCGTGCTGCAGGTGTTTGCGCGTAGTCCGCCGCAGCAGGCTGGGCTGCCTGTTGCGGGGCGGGTTGTGCTGCCGCGGGCCGCTCTACCAGTTCGGGGCGCACAGGTGTTGACATGCTGCGCCGTGGCGTTGCTTCAAACTGCGTGTTTGGGGCGACATCGATCCCGGTTGCAACAACGGATACCCGCAGCGCGCCTTCCATCGAGGGATCAAGGGTAGAGCCGACGATGATATTGGCTTCGGGGTCAACCTTTTCGCGGATACGGTTTGCAGCCTCGTCCAGTTCAAACAAGGTCAGGTCATAACCGCCTGTGATATTGATCAGAACACCACGCGCGCCATGCAGGCTGATTTCATCCAGCAGCGGGTTGGCAATGGCTTTTTCTGCGGCCTGAATGGCGCGGTCTTCGCCTGTCGCCTCGCCCGTGCCCATCATCGCTTTGCCCATCTCGTCCATAACAGCGCGGACATCGGCAAAATCGAGATTGATCAGACCGGGACGTACCATCAGGTCGGTCACGCCCTTGACGCCCTGATACAGCACATCATCGGCCATGGCGAAAGCTTCGGTGAAAGTGGTTTTTTCATTCGCCAGCCGGAACAGGTTCTGGTTGGGAATGATGATCAGCGTATCGACCACCTTTTGCAGCGCCTCGACCCCTTCTTCGGCCTGACGCATCCGCTTGGAGCCTTCAAACTGGAAAGGTTTGGTCACCACACCCACTGTCAGCACGCCCAATTCGCGCGCCGCCTGTGCGATGATCGGGGCCGCACCTGTGCCAGTGCCGCCGCCCATGCCCGCAGTGATAAAGCACATATGCGAGCCAGCAAGGTGATCGATGATTTCCTCGATCGTTTCTTCCGCGGCGGCAGAACCAACCGATGGCCGTGCCCCTGCACCCAAACCTTCGGTGATCTTGACACCCATCTGAATCCGGCCCGGTGCGCGGCTTTGCTGAAGTGCTTGCGCATCGGTATTGGCAACCACAAACTCGACACCTTCCAGCGCCTGTTCGATCATGTTGTTTACCGCATTGCCGCCCGCACCACCGACACCAAACACCGTGATCCGGGGGGACAGGTCATCATGATGTCTGTTTTCTGTGAAGTTCAGTGCCATTTGCTCACTCCGCCTCTCTTTTTAGCCGACGCGCCCTGCCACAAGCTGACGCCGAATTACCGCTTTTTACAGAATCCTACAGGTCTTGCAGGTCAAGGTCATCAAAAAAGTCACGAATCACCACCAGATGTGGCAAATTTTTTCCTGTTTTCCGCATCGTCTCGACAGAACGACCAGATTTTGCTGTCACCAGTGATCTTTAAACCATTTCACCGCCCGTTTGAGAGAGCGCGCGGGGTAGGTATCCACAGGCAAATCGAAATCCCACCATTCATCCTGCGGGTGGGTTGCCAGCAAGCTTAGCCCCACAGCGCTGGAAAATGCAGGGCCAGAGGCCGCTTGCGGCAGGCCGCGCACGCGCACGGGCCGGCCAAGGCGCACTTGCTGCCCGAAAATGCGCGCGGCCAGACTGTCAATGCCGGGAACCTGCGCGCCCCCCCCTGTCAGCACGACTTGCTGACTGGGCAAGTGGTTGAACCCTGCCGCATCCAGACGGGCGCGCACCTCTTCGAGAATTTCCTCGATGCGCGGGCGCATGATGCCGATCAGTTCCGCGCGGCTGACACTGCGGCGGTCTTTCTCCCAATCGCCGCTATCGCCTGTCAGCGCGATCATCTCGCGGTCATCCATCGACGTGGCCTGCACCCCGCCATGCACGGTCTTGATCCGCTCTGCGGTCGAGAAATCGATTTGCAGACCTTTCGAGATGTCCGAGGTCACATGCGCGCCGCCCATACGGACACTGTCCGCATAGATCATGTGTTTCTTGATAAACACCGAAACACTGGCCGTTCCTGCCCCCAGATCGACACAGGCCGCACCCAGTTCCTGTTCATCTTCAACCAAAGACGACATGCCCGTGGAATAGGCGCTGGAGGCGATACCGGCCAATTCGACATCGCAGCGTTTCAGGCAGTTGCATACATTCTGGATCAGGCTGGCATCGACAGTCAGCAAATGCATGTCACAGGCCAGCATCCGCCCGCTTTGCCCGCGCGGGTCTGACAGCCCAGTGCGGTGGTCCAGCGCGAAGTTTATGGGCTGGGCATGCAGCACATCGCGCCCTGCCCCGAAATCGGGCATCTCACACGCTGCCATCACGCAGGCAATATCGTTTTCGGCAACGGTTCCTGTCTCGACCTCAACCTCGCCTGCCAATCCGTAAGACCGGACATTACCGCCCGACAGGCAAACCATAACATGGTCCACCCGCGTCTGTGCCATTTTCTGGGCGGCCTGCAAGGCAGTGCGAATGGCGCTTTCCGTCTCGGCCATGGCAGAGACTTCGCCAAACCGCACCCCACGAGAGCGCGTCGTCCCTGCGCCGATAACCCGAAACGCCGCCTGCCCTGCCATATTGCCAATGCCGGGATGGTCCTGGCCTGCGCTGTCGGGGTCAAGCTTCAGAACAAGTGCCGCAATCTTGTAGGTGCCAATATCCAGCGCCGCAATCACGCCGCGTTGCATCGCTGCGCGCCGCATCTGGCGCATCGCGCGTTGCGAGGCATAAGGGTCATTTATCACTGTAAAGCCTCCATCGTCTGTGAACGAATATCGCGCAGGGTATCCATAGCGCCTGCGCTAATTTGAAGAATGGGTCGGGACGGGTTGCGCATGTCGGCCACCAGCAGATCGCGCGACAGCAAATCCTGTGCCTGCTCCAGCGCGATCACGCGTTCCAGCGCGGCAACGGCGCCTGTTTCGGGCAGGCGAATGCGCTGGTCACGGTCCAGCACCACGTCCCAGCGCCGCTCGCCCATGCGCATCAACCCGCGCAGCCTGTGCCCAAGCGGGGCGGCCGCGTCGATCAGCTGCAACGCTTCGGGAATTTGCAAATCGGCCCCTTTACCCGCGATCAAGGGCAGGTCGGCGCGCAGATTGCGATGCGCCACAAAGGCCACGCGCACACCTTCACCATCCAGCAATTCCAAACCATCTTCAGAACGCCACAAAATCGCAGGGGTGCGCTCTGTCACAGACAGCGCAATCACTCCACCAGACAACAACCGCACATCCACCGAGCGGACCCAATCCAAAGTCTCGACCTCTTGGCGCACGGCATCCAGATCGATCCGGAAAGAGGATTGCGGCAGATCAATATCCAGCTTCTGTCGCAAGGCGTTGTCCAGTTCGGGCGACATCTCGGGCAGTTGCAGGCTGGTCACCATGAATTCGGGGCGGTCCACGAAAGCGTCATAAACCGCGTCCAAATGCCCCGCGACCGCAGCGCGCCGCGCTTCATCTGCAAAAAACACAGTCACCACGGCCAGCACCGCAAGAACGGGTGCGCCATATTTGATGAAAGCCCGATAGCCCGGCGTCAGCCACATCCGCTGCAACCTGTAGGCCAAGCGGCTGTCACGGACAGGGCTGATGCGCTTGCGCTTTGGATGGGGGCGATGCTCCAATCCGGCGAAAAAGGGCGTTTCGGGGGCAACGGGCGCATCTTGCGGGTCTTGCCATGCGGCTGTGCCAAAGGGGGCAACGGGCGCATCTGCCAGAAAGGCAGCGCGCCCTGACAGTGCGTCTGTGTCCAAAGCGCCCTGAACTGACGGGGCACCAAGCGTATCAACCAGACTCGCGGTCTGGATTTCGGACATATCCAACGCCTGATAGGGCGCTGTTTCAAGGTGATGTGCCGCATGCGGGTCAGGCACCATATCGGGCAGCAGCACATGCGGGAAAATATCTTCCTGGGCATATTCCTCGGCGCGGGTCGCGCTGAGGTGATCCCAGAAGCTTTCTCTGCGCGACAGCGCAGAAAGCGGCGCATCAAGGTCTTGCGGCATCGTCTCTGCCGGGGCGTGGCGCATATCGCGCGCAAACTCTGGCGCTACCGGTCGCATGAGGCATCCTCCACGATCCAGTGACACAGGTCAGCGAAGCTGATGCCGCAATGTGCGGCCTGTTCGGGCACAAGCGAAGTCGGTGTCATGCCGGGTTGTGTGTTGGTTTCCAACAGGATCAACCCGTCCAGCCCGCGCCCCTCGTCCCATCTGAAATCAGTGCGGCTGACACCGCGGCACCCCAACGCATGATGCGCGCGCAGCGCATACTCCATGCAGGCTGCAAAAATATCTGCCGGAATTTCTGCGGGCACCACATGGCGCGAGCCGCCGGGCTTGTATTTGGCGTCATAGTCATACCAGCCATCTGTCAGAATATCGGTGACTGTCAGCGCACGGTCGCCCATGACCGTTGTCGTCAGCTCGCGCCCCGGCGCAAAAGCCTCTACCATCACCTGCTCGGGCATCTCTGGCCCCAGTTGCGGCGGGGTATTGGCACGGTCGGAAACTAAATAGACACCAACCGAGCTGCCCTCGTTGTTGGGCTTGACGACATAGGGTGGCGCCATCAGGTGGCGCGCCATCACATCGGCTTTGGGGGCGATCAGGCTGGGCACCACCGGCAGGCCCGCCCAAGTAAACGCCGCCTTGGAGCGTTCCTTGTCCATCGCCAGCGCGGAAGACAGGACACCCGAATGCGTATAGGGAATGCGCAGCCATTCAAGAATGCCCTGAATGCAGCCATCCTCGCCATACCGGCCATGCAAGGCGTTGAAAACAACATCGGGCGCAATCTCAACCAGATGCTGCACGACATCGCCGCGCGCATCCAGTTCGATCACTTCATAACCCGCCACCCGCAACGCTTTCGCGCACTCATGCCCTGACGACAGCGACACCTCGCGCTCAGCCGAGAGTCCGCCTTTCAGAACACATATCCGGGGGGCTGCCCTGCTCGACATGCCCATTCCCACTGCCTCATGGCCTTTGCGGCCTTTTTTGCCCCAGTTTCAGGGCGTTTTATTCTGTCTTTTCCGCGCCAGAGTTCAATACCAGCTGCGGCAACGCGGCGTCAGGCCCTGCTTCGCCCACCCGCCGTATTTCCCACTGTAGCGAAATACCGCGCGCTTGCAAAACCCTTTTTCGCACTTCCTCGCCCAGCGCCTCTAATTCGCGCGCTGTCGCCCCGCCTGCATTGATCAGAAAATTGGGGTGCATGGGCGACATTTGCGCGCCCCCAAGCCGCGCGCCGCGCAGCCCCGCATCCTCGATCACCTTCCACGCTTTCAAATCATGGCGGTCATCCGCCTGCCCGGTTGAACTGAAACCGGCGGGGTTGCGAAAGGTCGAACCGGCGCTGCGCTCTTTGGTGGGCTGGGTCGCATCGCGCTTGGCAAGCTGGTCTTCCATGCGGGCATGCAAGCGCTCGGCCTCCGCTTGTGCGGCCGTGAAACGGGCCTGAATGATGACCATCCCCTCGGGCAGTTCAGACTGGCGATAGGCCAGATTCAGATCGGCAGCGGGGATCACATGGCGCTGCCCCTGCCGGTCAATCGCCACTATGTCGATCAGGTGATCGGCAATATAAGACCCGTAGCAGCCCGCATTCATCCGCACCGCGCCCCCGATACTGCCGGGAATGGTGCGCAAAAAGGTCAGGTCGCGCCCAGCATCTGCGGCCTTGCGTGCCACATGCGCATCAAGTGCTGCCGCCCCTGCGGTGATGGTCTCGCCAATCTCGATACTGTTGAACCCCCGCCCAAGCCGGATCACAACAGCGCGCAACCCGCCATCGCGCACGATCAGGTTGGACCCGACGCCCATCGGGAAAACCGCAATATCAGGGTCTAGGGCTGCCAGAAAATCGCTTAAATCCGCCTCATCTGCGGGCTGGAACAGCCAATCGGCAGGCCCGCCCACGCGCAACCATGTCAGGCTGTCGAGGGGTTTTTGGGCACTCAGCGTGCCGCGCACAGGGATCATGTCAGGTGTCATGGCCCTGTGATTAGCGCGGCAACAGGGGGCTTGTCGAGAGGGGCAGCGGCCCCGCCCCAGCAATTACTGCCACGCCAAAGGGCAGAAGCGCCACGCCTGCGCATAGGCTTATGGAACCTAATCCGCGCGGGCGGCTTTATATAGTGTCATATCAAAAACAGTTTGAGGGATATTATGAACGCAAATTTCACCGGCGTGCTGGGCATTCTCCACCTTGCGGTTGTCATCTGGGCGGCTGTGTCCATTCTGGGATCACCTGCGACACAGGGGCAAAAAGTTCTGTGGATATTGCTGGTTCTGGTCTTTCCCGTGGTCGGGCTGATCATCTGGTTTCTGGCAGGGCCGAAGAAGGTGTAACGGTTCAGTATACTGACTGCGACCTTGCGGTGGACCTGTCCAACCGCAGGGCGCAGCTTGAAAGCACCGCCGCCGCGATCAATTCCCCCCTAACAATCCGCGCAAACGGTTGCCGATTTCCGCCTCCAACCCGCGGCGCAAGGTGTCCTCGATACGCTCGCCTTCTTGCCGCTCTACTCCCAATTCCTGCTGCAAGCGCCGCTCGGCCTGTTCGCGCGCACGGCTTTCAAGACGCTGCGCTTCCTCGCGTGCGATCTCTTCCAGCCGCTCTTGCTCCATGCGCAACTGCTCGCGCGCCAGCGCTTCCAGATCCAGCCGGAAGCGCGGGGCATCCCATGGCCCGGTGATCATCAGCGGTACACGCAGTGTCTCATCGCCGCGCACCGCCGCAGGGACGATGCGGTAATCCAGATTGCGCGCCCCAAGCCCCACTTGCCCGCGCCCGGTGACAGAAAAACGTGACGCTTCCAGCCGCAGATCGTCATTGCGCAGCACCCCTTCTGCAATGGTGAAGGTGCCGTTGATCGACTGATAAACCGTGCGGTTGCCCTCTCCCATATAGGACATGTCCAGATTGCGCAGCATGCCTGCCAGATCAAAGCCGATAATCTCGCCTTGCGAGAAGGCCAGTGCCCCCTCGCCGCGCAAGGACGTCATGATGTCATGCAGCGTATTGCCCACCCCCAGAAATTGCAGATCGGCATTGGCCAGACCTTGAAGGCGGCGATAGTCCGCCAGTTCCGTCAGCAGCGGCAGAAGATCAACGCTGCGCGCACGCAGGTTGCCGCCCACCGAAAGGCCCGCGCGGTTGTTCATCACAAACTCGCCTGTGAGCTGCCCGCCGAAAGCCGCGACTTCGCGCAGGTCAAACACCGCGCGCGCGCGGTCGATCGTCACCCCCAGCCGCGTTCGGCCCAAAGTGGTCACATCTGTGCGCAAACCCGCCAGCGCCAACGAAATATCGGCATCCGCCAGCGCCAGCGCGCTGGCATCTATCGGCGCGCGCGACCAGCCGGAACCGCCCGTCTGCGCGCCCTGCGCGCTTTGCCCCGCCGCGCCCGTGCTGCGCAAATCCAGCACATCGCCCGACAGCTGGCCTGTCAGACGGGGCCGATCCGCCCCCGGTGCAAGGTCCAGCGCGCCAGTCAGTCGCAGCCCGCCTGCGCGAAACTGCGCCTCTCGGGCGAAAATCTGGCCATCTGCGGTGCGTGTAACCTGCCCTGTCATGGCGAGCGGCAGATAACCGGCATGAAGGTTCCCACCGCTTTGGCCTGCGAACTGCACCAGCGGGGCCAGCGCAGGGATCGTGGCATTCACCTGCCCTTCCAGCGCGAGGCTGTCCAGACCGGCCCGCCCTGAAAATGTCATCGTCGCACCCGCGACAGTCGCATCCAGCGTGACCGGCGTGACCGCGCCCGAGACAAAGCGCTCTGCATTCTCGGTGCTGGCAGTCATCTGGAAAGGCTGGCCATTCATTATGCCCGACGCTTGCAGATCGGCGGCCCCGCCAAAGCTGGGCAAGCGAAGACTGGCCTCCAACCCTTGCAGGGTCAGATCGGTGTCGGTTTGGCGGTCTTCAAACCGCAAGGTGCCCCCGATGATGCGCGCCTCGGACAACGAAAAGCCACGCGATTGCCGGTCAGGGCGTGCATCGCTGGCAGTATCGGCGCTGCCCTCGGTTGCAGGGCTGCGCGCGTTTCGGGGAAAGTCCCAATTCGCGCGGCCCTGCGCATCGCGGATCAGATGCAGGTGCGGGTCGCGCAGAACCACGCGCTCGACCACAATATCGCCGCGGATCAGCGCCATGACATCCAAGCCGAAATCCATTTCTTCGGCAGACAACATCGACTCTGTCCCTGCCCAGTCGGGATTGCCAATTCTGACAGATTGCGCAGTGGCCCCGATGAGGGGGTAAAAACTGGCAGCCACATTGCCATCGAAATGCAGGCTGCGCCCCGTCGCGCTTTGAAACTGTTGCGCCGCGATTTGTGCAATACGTTCGGAAGGCATCAGCAATGCAGCCCCCCCGAGCAAGACCGCAAGACCAATAATCATCCCGATAAAAGCTTTGAGCAGACGCATAATTCCCTCCGACGCGCAGTGAAACAAACCCGGCAGGCCGAGTCTAGCCTTGCCCCAATCGCATGTCTTGGCCAAAATCCGGGCAGGGCGATTTCTGCGCGAGATTGTGACTTGCACATAGGCCGGATATGCGCGCCCCTTGCACTGCGCCATGCCTTGTGAAAGAGGAAGGCTGGTCTCAGGAGGTCCGCCCATGTCCCGTATCGTCACGCGCTTTGCACCATCACCCACAGGATATCTGCATATCGGCAATCTGCGCACAGCGCTGTTCAATTACCTGATTGCGCGCAAATCGGGTGGCGAATTCGTGCTGCGGCTGGATGACACGGATGCAGAACGGTCCAAACAGGAATATATCGACGGCATACAGCATGATCTGGAATGGCTGGGCCTGACTTGGGACAGGGTCGAGCAGCAGTCAAAGCGGCTGGAACGCTATAATGACGCGGCAGAGCGGTTGCGCGCGGATGGCCGTTTCTATGAATGTTTCGAGACGCCGGGCGAATTGGACCTCAAGCGCAAGAAACAGCTGAACATGGGCCGCCCGCCAGTCTATGATCGCGCGGCTTTGACGTTGGAAGATGCCGACAGGGTGCGTTTGCGGGCAGAACGGGCGGGATACTGGCGCTTCCTGCTGAACCAGAACCGGATTGAATGGGAAGATGGCATTCTTGGCCCCCTCTCGATCGACGCGGCCAGCGTGTCAGACCCTGTGCTGATCCGCGCCGATGGGCAGGTGTTGTATACGCTGGCCTCGGTGGTCGATGACATGGATATGGGCATCACCCATATCGTGCGCGGCTCGGACCATGTGACCAATACTGCCACGCAAATCCAGATCATCGAGGCATTGGGCGGCACAGCCCCCAGTTTCGCGCATCATTCGCTTCTGACCGGCGCGCAGGGCGAGGCGCTGTCAAAACGCCTTGGCACATTGTCCTTGCGCGATCTGCGCGCGCAGGGTGTGACGCCTGCCGCGCTGTTGTCGCTGATGGCGCGGCTTGGCTCTAGCCAGCCCGTGGAATTGCGCCTGACACTGGACGAGATTGCCGATGGGTTCGACCTTGGCCAGTTCGGTGCGGCCCCCACCAAATTCGATGCGCAAGACCTGTGGCCGCTAACGCGCGCAGACCTGCAATCGCGCCCGTTCGCAGCCGTCGCAGACCAGATCGCAGCGCTTGGCGTGCCGGATGACCTGGCCGAGCAGTTCTGGCAAGTCGCGCGCGAGAATATCACGCGGCTGGAAGACCTGGGCGCATGGTGGGCCTTGTGCCGCGATGGCGCCGCCCCCGAAATTGCGCCCGAGGATGCAGAGTTTGTGACAGAGGCGCTGAAACTGCTGCCGCCCCCACCCTACGGGCCGGATGCATGGTCCAACTGGACCAGCGCAGTCAAGGAGGCAACAGGGCGCAAGGGCAAGGGCCTGTTCATGCCGCTGCGCAAAGCCCTGACAGGGCAGGCACATGGGCCGGATATGTCATCCCTTATGCCACTGTTGCAGCGCATCCCCGCGCGCGACACGCAATAGGCAGGGCTGGCTTCAGGCTTGCCCCAAGGGTTATGCTGGCCTAGACAGGCAAGAATATTGATATGGGAGGCGTCATGCGTCGTGTTGTCATCACCGGGCTGGGGATCATCTCGCCCATCGGGAATTCTGCTACCGAAGTTTCAGAAAGTTTGCGCGCCGGGCGTTCGGGCATTGTATTCGCGCCAGAATATGCCGAACACGGGTTTCGCAGTCAGGTTCATGGCCAGCCACAGATCGTGCTGGAAGACCATATCGACAAGCGCAACCTGCGCTTCATGGGGGCGGGTGCGGCCTATAACTTTCTGTCGATGGAACAGGCCATTGCCGATGCAGGGCTGGAAGACACTGATGTGTCGAACCCGCGCACAGGGCTGATCACCGGCTCTGGTGGGCCATCGACCGCGAACCTGTTTCAGGCGCACAAGATCGTTCTGGAAAAAGGCAGCCCCAAGCGCATGGGGCCGTTCATGGTCACGCGTTGCATGTCATCGACCAATTCGGCCTGTCTGGCCACGCCGTTCAAGATAAAGGGTGTGAATTATTCGATCACCTCTGCCTGCTCCACCTCTGCGCATTGCATCGGCAACGCGGCGGAGTTGATCCAGATGGGCAAACAGGACATCATCTTTGCCGGCGGCGGCGAGGAATTGGACTGGACCCTGTCCTGCCTGTTCGACGCGATGGGCGCGATGTCGTCCAAATATAACGACGCGCCCGAAACGGCAGCCCGCGCCTTTGACGCAACCCGCGACGGGTTTGTGATCGGCGGCGGCGGTGGTATGCTGGTGCTGGAAGAACTGGAGCACGCGAAAGCGCGCGGGGCCAAGATTTACGCCGAAATTACCGGCTATGGTGCCACATCTGACGGGCATGACATGGTCGCCCCCTCGGGCGAGGGCGGCGAGCGGTCGATGCGGCTGGCGCTGGACACGCTGCCAGAGGGGCGCAAGATCAGCTATATCAACGCACATGGCACCTCGACCCCCGCTGGCGATGTGACCGAAGTGGAAGCAATCCGCCGCATCTGGGGCAAAGGCAATGTGCCGCCCATCTCATCGACCAAATCGCTGACCGGCCACAGCCTTGGCGCGACCGGTGTGCAGGAAGCTATCTATTCACTGCTGATGATGCAGGGCAAATTCATCACTGCATCGGCAAATGTGACCCAGCTTGACCCCGCAATTTTTGAGGGCGAAATCGCCACCAAACTGGTCGAGAATGTCGAGCTGGACTCGGTCCTGTCCAACAGCTTCGGCTTTGGCGGCACCAATGCCACGCTTGTCATGAGCGCGTTTCAAGACTGAAGGGACAGATCATGTCAGGCTTGATGGCAGGCAAACGCGGGCTGATCATGGGCGTTGCCAATGAACGCTCGATCGCATGGGGCATTGCGAAAGCACTGGCCGAACAAGGGGCAGAGCTGGCCTTCAGCTATCAGGGAGAGGCGTTTGGCAAGCGGGTTGAACCGCTTGCGGCCTCACTCGGGTCTGATGTGCTGCTGGATGTGGATGTAACAGACGAAGCCTCGCTTGATGCGGCGTTTGACACATTGAAATCGCGCTGGGGCAGCATGGATTTTCTGGTCCATGCCATCGCCTTTTCCGACAAGTCGGAACTGACTGGGCGCTTCCGCGACACCAGCCGCGCGAATTTCAAAACCTCTCTGGAAATCAGCTGTTACAGCTTCATCGACCTTGGCCGCCGCGCATCGGAAATGATGCCGAATGGCGGCACGCTGCTGACGCTGACCTTTCAGGGGTCGAACACCATCACCCCGTTCTACAATGTCATGGGTGTTGCGAAAGCAGCACTTGAAAGTGCGGTGCGCTATATGGCCAATGACCTTGGCCCCGAGGGTATTCGTGTAAACGCCATCAGCCCCGGCCCGATGAAAACACTGGCCGGTGCCGCCATTGGCGGGGCGCGCAAAACCTTTCGCCACGCCGAAGCCAACGCGCCCCTGCGCACCAATGCCACACTGGACAGCGTGGGTGGCACAGCGGTCTATCTGGCATCGGATTACGGCGCGCATACAACAGGCGAGATTATCCATGTCGATGGCGGCTATCACGTCATGGGCATGCCACAGGTTGACAATATCTAGGCACTGGCGGCGGGCTGGCCCAAACGCCACCCGCCCCAGACAGCCAGCATCCACAGCACCAGCGATGCGGCCCCATAGGCCAGCATCAGCAGCACGCCCCTTTCGGACAGCAGCAGAATTTCGAGGGAAAACAGTGAAAACGTGGTGAAGCCACCGCAAAACCCTGTCATCCACATGGCCTGCATGCGCAAACTCATCTCACGCGTTGCCAGATACCCGATAATCCCTGCCCCCAAAACATTCGCGGCCAGAGTGGCCACAAAGGCGTGTTGGTCCAGCAGCGCAAATGCGGCAAGGCTAAGGACCAGCCGAAGCCCTGTGCCCAAGGCCCCGCCCAAACCGACGGCAAGAAGGTTTATCGAAGCGCCGCGCATCAGCCGCCCCCCTGCACAGCACCCACGCCAACAAGACCCAGCCATGCCAGCAGCGGACACATCAGCACTGAACCAAATGCGGCAAAAAGTGCGCCGCGCACGCGCCCCTGCTGCCACAACACATGCACTTGCAGCGCAAAGGTCGAAACTGTGGTAAAACCACCAAGCAGCCCTATTGCGAAATAGGTAAAACCGGCAGGCGCTTGCGCCGCGTTAAATGGGGCCAATGTTGCAAGAAACACCCCCAAAGCGCTGCCAATCAGGAAACTGCCCACCCCGTTGATGACAAACACTGCACCAGCCGGGTGCATCGCCCGCGTCAACACAGCACCCATGCCCGCGCGCGCCATGCTGCCAAGGCCACCGGCGATGCAGATCACAACAAAATCTGTCAGCGTTATATTCATATGCTCTCTATAAACCCGACCCCGCACGGACGCATCGTGCAATCATGACAAAATTGCACAGCGCCACTTGATTGACACGCCCCAACTTGTCGGTATGTCAGCGGGATGCAAGATACCAACCTGCCCCCCCCTTCCGCGCGCCGCCTTCTGGATGTGGCACATGCGAAAGCAAACCATCGACTGTATGGTTTTGAACTTGATGGCAAAAAGTATTTTGTGAAACGGCTGGAACAGCACCGGACACGGCGCGCGCGCCTGATGAAAGGTGACCCGGCGCGCGCATTGGCGCGCGAAATCGCACTTTTGGAAGCCTTTTCACAGCGGGGCGCGCCGGTTCCACAGATTGTTGCGCAAGATGACACCTGTTTCATCATGACTGATTGTGGCCCCCCCATTCACCGCACCGCTGTCACAAGTAACGCGCCAGAGGTGATATGGCGCGCAGTGGGAACGGCGCTTGCCAATCTTCACGCGCTCGGGCTTGTCCATGGGCGGCCTGCGATGCGCGATATATGCTGGGACGGGCAAAAGATCACGTTTCTTGATCTGGAAGCAGGGGCGAAACTGAAGGCAAGCCAACAAGACATGACCCGCGATGTGATTGTGCTGTTGCATTCGATCCTGCGCGAAGGAAACCAGCACCCGCAAGCGGCCACGTTTTTTCAAGACGCCTATCGGCAAAACGACACCCTTGGGGTGTGGGATGCATGCCTGATACGGGCGCGGCGGTTGTGGTGGGTGGAATGGGTGATCGCGCCTGTTGTCCTGTGGCACCGCTGGAATGGTGTGGCACGCAGCGAGTTTGCAGCCGTTCGCCCCACACGGCAATTCCTGCTGTCACAAAATCAACAGGAATAAAAAAACGGCGCGCCACAGGCGCGCCGTCATATTCATGCCAGGTCTGGCGACTTATGCCAGATCGTAGCGGTCTGCATTCATCACCTTGACCCATGCCGCAACAAAGTCACGCACGAAGCGCTCGGACGCATCGTCCTGTGCGTAGGTTTCAGCATAGGCGCGCAGGATCGAGTTTGACCCGAACACAAGGTCAGCGCGTGTGGCTGTCCATTTCGCCTGACCTGTCTTGCGGTCCTGAATCTCGTACAGGTTCGGGCCTTTGGGTTCCCATTTCCATGCCATATCCGTCAGGTTAACAAAGAAATCGGTGGTCAGTGCGCCAACGCGGTCGGTGAAGACACCGTGCTTGGTGCCGCCATAGTTGGTGCCCATAACCCGCATACCGCCCAGAAGGACAGTCATTTCTGGGCCAGTCAAGCCCATAAGCTGCGCGCGGTCCAGCATCAGCTCTTCGGCAGAGACGACGTAATCCTTCATCATCCAGTTGCGGAAGCCATCGGCAACGGGCTCCAGCCACTTGAAGCTGTCGGCATCTGTCATCTCGTCTGTTGCATCACCACGGCCCGGTGCGAAAGGAACCTCGATGTCGAAACCAGCAGCTTTTGCAGCTTTCTCGACACCCAGATTGCCCGCCAGCACGATCACATCGGCGATGGATGCGCCGGTTTCCTGTGCAATCGGTTCCAGCACGGCCAGCACGCTTTGCAGGCGGTCAGGCTCGTTTCCAGCCCAATCCTTCTGCGGTGCCAGACGGATGCGCGCGCCGTTTGCGCCGCCGCGATAGTCGGACTGGCGGAATGTGCGCGCACTGTCCCAAGCAGTTGCAACCATATCTGCAACCGACAGGCCTGCGGCGTCGATCTTCGCTTTCACTGCCGCCACATCGTAATCGGCATTGCCAGCAGGTACAGGGTCTTGCCAGATGAGCACTTCTTTCGGCGCATCGGGGCCGATATAGCGTTCCTGTGGCCCCATATCGCGGTGGGTCAGCTTGAACCATGCGCGGGCGAAGGCGTCATCGAAAGATGCAGGGTCTGCCATGAACTTTTCGCAGATCGCGCGGTAGGCGGGGTCCATCTTCATGGCCATATCAGCATCGGTCATGATCGGGTTCAGGCGGATCGAGGGGTCTTCCACATCAACCGGCTTGTCTTCTTCGCGGATGTCGATGGGTTCCCACTGCCATGCACCGGCTGGGGATTTCTTCAATTCCCACTCATAGCCGAACAGCAGCTTGAAATAGCCCATGTCCCATTTCGTAGGCTCGGTCGTCCATGCGCCCTCGATGCCGGATGTGACTGTGTCACGCCCCACAGAGCGGGTCTTGTGGTTCATCCAGCCCATGCCGGCTTCTTCCAGTGCCGCACCTTCGGGTGCAGGGCCAAGGTTTTCTGCGCGGCCATTGCCGTGGCTTTTGCCGACAGTGTGGCCACCCGCTGTCAGGGCGACGGTTTCTTCGTCATTCATCGCCATACGGGCAAAGGTTTCGCGCACATGACCTGCGGTTTTCAGCGGGTCGGGCTGGCCGTTCACGCCTTCGGGGTTCACATAGATCAGGCCCATCTGCACAGCAGAAAGCGGGTTTTCCATGGTCGAGGCGTCGCCGACATTGTCATAGCGCTCGTCCGACGGGGCAAGCCATTCCTTCTCGGACCCCCAGTAGACGTCTTTCTCGGGCTGCCAGATATCCTCGCGGCCAAAAGCAAAGCCAAAGGTTTTCAGGCCCATGTTTTCATAAGCAATCGTGCCTGCCAGAACCATCAGGTCTGCCCAGCTGATCTGGTTGCCGTATTTCTTCTTAATGGGCCATAGCAGACGGCGCGCCTTGTCAAGGTTCGCGTTGTCGGGCCAAGAGTTCAGGGGCGCAAAGCGGTGGTTGCCAGTGCCCGCGCCGCCACGGCCATCCTGCACACGGTAGGTGCCGGCTGCGTGCCACGACATGCGGATCATCAGGCCACCATAGTGGCCCCAATCGGCAGGCCACCAGTCCTGGCTGTCGGTCAGCAGGGCGTGGATGTCGGCCTTCAGCGCGTCTACATCAAGGTTCTTGACCTCTTCGCGGTAGCTGAACCCTGTCAGCGGGTTAACCTTGGTGTCGTGCTGGTGCAGAATGTCCAGATTAAGCGACTTCGGCCACCAATCCATCACAGCATTGCCTGTGTTCGTTTGTCCGCCGTGCATGACGGGGCATTTGCCCGCCTTATCAGAACCGTCCATGATTCCCTCCATATGTGGATTTCTGGAATGGTTCTAACAGGGTTACGCCATCAGGTTAAGTTGCTTTTCCTGATTATTGCAATAAGTTTTTGTTATACGCCTTAAGCGCTATTCCCCTTGGCGCATCCCGCGCCGCATCAGCCACCCCGCAATCACCACGGCAACCAGCACAAAGCCGATGATAATCGTCGCCAGTGCGTTTATATCGGGGCTGACGCCAAGGCGCACTTTCGAGAAGATCACCATCGGCAAGGTCGAGGCACCGGGGCCGGACACGAAACTTGCAATCACCAGATCATCCAGCGACAGGGTAAAGGCCAACAACCAACCCGCCACCAAGGCAGGTGCGATCACGGGCAGGGTGATGTCGAAGAACACCCGCACCGGCCCTGCCCCCAGATCGCGCGCGGCTTCTTCCAGTGACTCGTCCATGCTGCGCAGCCGCGATTGCGCGATGACGGCCACGAAAGCCGCGCAAAATGTCGTATGCGCGATAATGATCGTGGGAAGCCCGCGCCCTGCGGGCCAGCCCAATGTCATTTCCATCGAGACGAACAGCAAAAGCAGGGACAGGCCGGTAATTACCTCGGGCATGACCAGCGGCGCAGTGATCATGCCTGTCAGCAACAACCGCCCCGTGAAACTGGAAAACCGCGTCAGCACGAAGGCCCCCAGCGTGCCAATAATCGTAGCAAGCGTGGCGCTGGCAAACGCCACCTGAAGGCTGACCCACGCCGCCCCGAGGATCTGGCGATCGCGCAGCAATTCGCCATACCACCGCGTTGAAAACCCGCCCCAAACCGTGACAAGGCGGCTTTCATTGAACGAAAACACCACCAGCGAGATGATGGGCGCATACAAAAAGATGAACCCGAAAGCGACAGCCAAGGGCAGGAACCAGCCGCGCATCAGCCCTCCTCCCGCCGGTTCTGGACGGATTGCAGCCACATGATGGGTGCAACCACCAGCACCAGCATGACAATCGCCACGGCAGAGGCCACGGGCCAGTCACGGCTGGAAAAGAACTCATCCCACAAAACCCGCCCGATCATCAGCGTATCCGGCCCGCCCAGCAGCGCGGGAATCACATATTCCCCAATCGCGGGGATGAACACCAGCATGGACCCCGCCACGATTCCCGGCAGCGACAGCGGCAGCGTGACAGTAAAGAATGTCACCATAGGTGAAGCGCCAAGGTCAGATGCCGCCTCCAGCAATGCGCCATCCAGCTTGGTCAGGTTGGCATAAAGCGGCAGAATCATGAATGGCAGGTAAGTATAGACAATGCCGATATAAACCGCGAAATCCGTCTGCATCATCTGGATCGGGCTGTCGATCAGCCCCAGCGACATCAGCGTGTTATTGATCACCCCGTTCGAGCGTAGAAACCCCATCCACGCATAGACCCGCAGCAGGAAACTGGTCCAGAAGGGCAGGATCACCATCAGCAACAGGACCGAGCGTTTCGGCTCTGGCGCGCGGGCGATGTAATAGGCAATCGGGTAGCCGATCAGCAGCGCAAAGATGGTCGAGACAAGCGCCACCCGGATCGAGGACAGATAGGCGTTGCGATACAGCGCATCCGTCATCAGAAAGCGGTAATTCTCCAGGCTGGCAATGATCTGCAAAGACCCGTCAGGCGCGCGGTCAAACAACGGCGTGTAGGGTGGGCGGGCAATCAGCGCCTCGGCCAATGAGATGCGGCCCAGCACGAAAAACGGGGCCAGAAAGAACACCCCCAGCCACAGCATGGGAATGGCAATCACCAAGCTGCGCCCGCTGAATCCCAGCTTGCCCATCACCCACGCCGTACCGCGCCAAGGTGCCGAGCGGGTCAGCGCATTGCCCGCACTCATTGTGTCAGAACCCGAAATGCCGAAGGCTGCACCGAGATCCAGACCTGTTCATCCCATGAAATCGGGTCTTCATCGCGCAAGCGGTTGGACTGGCTGGCGCGGATTAGCACGCCATTGGCCAGCCGGATACGATATTGCGACATATGCCCGATATAGCCCATCTCCTCGACCACGCCCTGCCACGCATTCGGCGTGTTTTCAGGTTTGCTGCGTGACAGCGCAAAGCGTTCGGGCCGCACAGCGCCCCAAACCTGTTGGCCCCGTGTCAGCCCCCCTTGCGGTGGCAATAGCACAGGCCCAAGCCCCTGTGTTTCAATGCGCATCATGTCAGGCGCGACAGCCTCGACCGTGCCTTCAAACAGGTTGACCGAGCCAATGAAATCCGCGACGAAGCGCGAATTGGGCGTCTCGTAAATCTCGCGCGGCTCTCCGATCTGTTCGATCTTGCCGTCTTTCATCACCCCGATGCGGGTGGCCAGCGTCATCGCCTCGTCCTGATCATGGGTCACGACAATGAAAGTCACGCCAAGCGTTTCCTGAATCTTGATCAACTCGAACTGCGTCTCTTCGCGCAGTTTCTTGTCCAGCGCGCCAAGCGGTTCGTCCAGCAGCAACAGCTTGGGCCGCTTGACCAGCGCGCGCGCAAGCGCCACGCGCTGGCGCTGACCGCCTGACAATTGGTCTGGTTTGCGCCGCGCCAGCTTTTCCAGCTTGACCATGCGCAGCATCTCGCCCGCCCTGTGATAGGCCTCGGATTTCGCCAACCCCTCGCGCAGCAATCCGTAAGCCACGTTTTTCTCTACGCTCATATGCGGAAACAACGCGTAGGACTGAAACATCATATTGGTGGGGCGGCGGTCGGGCGGGACACGGGCCATATCCTCGCCATCAATGGTGATCGCGCCGGTTGTCGGCTGCTCGAAGCCTGCCAACATGCGCAACAATGTGGATTTCCCGCAGCCGGATTCGCCCAACAGGCAGAACAACTCGCCCTTGTAGATGTCCAGATCGACATCCGACACGGCCGTAAAATCGTCAAAGCGCTTGGTGACCCCGCGCACAGAAATGAAAGCGCGCGCACCCTCGCGGCGCCAAGGTTTTGTATCCGCGGCAATTGCTGGCTGTGACATCGCCCCCACCCTGGCAGAGAATTAAAAATGCCCCCGCCCGCGAATCGGGCAAGGGCAAAATGCTCTTACTGCCCGGTGCGCACCCGTGTCCACAGGCGCGTTGCGGTGCGGTCTGTGCGGCTGTCATAGGTCACCCCAGTGAACAGCGTTTCTGTGACTTCCGCGGTCGGGAAAATTGCCGGATCAGTGAAGATTTCTTCATCCACCATCTCCCATGACGCGGCATTGGCGTTGGGGTACCAGACATAATTCGTGATCGCTGCACTCATCTCGGGGCGCATGATGAAATTGATGAAGGCATGCGCATTCTCTGGGTTGGGGGCATCTGCGGGGATGGCCATCATGTCAAACCATTGCATCGCCCCCTCGCGCGGGATGGCATACCAGACATTCACGCCCTGCCCCGCCGCCTCGGCGCGGTCTGCGGCCTGCAACACATCGCCCGACCAGCCCACGGCCACACATGTCTCGCCATTGGCCAGATCCGAGATATATTGGGACGAATGGAAATACCGCACATATTCACGCGCGGCGACCATCATTTCGGTCGCTGCCTCGAAATCTGCGGCATCGGTCGATTGCGGGTCCAGCCCCATCCAGGCAAACGCCGCCGGATACATATCTGCGGGCGCATCCAGCCATGAAATACCGCAATCGGCCAGTTGCGACGCGATCTCCGGGTCAAAGATCATGGCCCAGGTGTCCACCTCGAAATCCTCGCCCAGACGCTCGGCCACCATGTCGATGTTATAGCCGATTCCGGTAGTGCCCCACATATAGATTGTGGCGTGTTCATTCTCGGGGTCATGGCTGGCAGCTGCCGCCATCAGGGCGGGGTCCATATTCGCCAGATTGGGCAGCAAGTCACGGTTCAGTGGCTGATACACCCCGGCGGCAATCTGGCGTTGTAGGAAGGTGGCCGTGGGCACCACCACATCAAACCCCGAAGACCCTGCCAGCAAGCGCGCCTCCAGCGTGTCATTGCTGTCATAGACATCGTAATTGACGGCAATGCCGGTCTCTTCGGTAAATTGCTGCAACACCTCATCCGTTATATAATCGGACCAGTTGAACACATTGACAGTCTCTGCCCCTGCCATCCCGCTCTGCAGCACAACAGCCGCACTTGCCGCAACGACCACCCGATTGACATGTGATCTTTTTCTCTCTGTCATCTTCATCTCCCTGTTGGTCAGCCTGTTTTCCACGACACATCGTGCCGCCAGTGACTAAGCGAATTTATTGGGACCATTCCACAAGAAAACAGTGGGGCTTGGCAAGCCCGTTTCACGACAACCTGCATCGCGGCGATCAAATAACCGCAAAGCGCTTGGAAAGTGATGCAGTTTCGGCCAGTTGTCGGGCGTTATGCATCCACCCGCAACACGATCTTGCCGATATGCGCCGAAGTTTCCATCCGCTCATGCGCAAGGGCTGCATCTTCCAGCGCAAATTCGCTATCCATCACAGGGGCCAGCCGGCCTGCCGCCAGCAAAGGCCAGACCTCTCGCTCCAGCTGCGTGGCAATCGCGGCCTTGGCCGCATCCGACTGGGGCCGCAGGGTCGAGCCGGTGATCGTCAATCGCCGCATCATCAAGGGCGCGAAATTCACAGCGACTTTTGGCCCTTGCAAAAAGGCGATCTGCACCAGCCGCCCCTCCTCGGCCAGCGCCTTCAGGTTGCGGGGCAGATATTCGCCCCCCACCATGTCCAGAATCAGGTTCGCCCCGCCCTGATCTTGCAAGACCTTGACGAAATCGGCATCACGGTAATTGATCGCCTGCTCGGCCCCCAGCTGCATACAGGCCGCGCATTTCTCGTCCGTCCCCGCCGTTGCAAAAACCCGCGCGCCGAAAACATGCGCCAGCTGGATTGCAGTCGTCCCAATACCGGAAGATCCGCCATGCACCAAAAACCGCTCGCCCGCCTGCAAACCGCCGCGCATGAATACATTGGACCAGACCGTGAAATATGTCTCGGGCAGGCAGGCCGCTTCGCGCAGGCCCATCCCCTCGGGCACCGGCAACACCTGCCCTGCATCGGTCAGCGCATGTTCGGCATAGGCCCCGCCGGGAAATAACGCACAGACCCTGTCGCCCACCTTCCAGCGCGTCACGCCCGCACCCACCGCCGCAATTGTGCCTGCCCCCTCCAGCCCCGGCAGATCGCTTGCACCTGGTGGCGGGTTATAGGCGCCTGCGCGCTGCAATGCATCGGGGCGGTTGACCCCGGCATAGGCCAGCCGGATCACCACTTGCCCAAGCCCGGGCACCGGCACTGGGCGCGTCACTTCGCGCAACACCTCTGGCCCACCCGGCGCGGATATCTCGATGGCACGCATTGTATCTGGCAGGTCCATGGCGTTTTCCTTCAATGTCATTTTCTTGCCCGAAATACTCCGGGGGTGAATGGCGCGGTTTACCGCGCCAGAGGGGGCAGCGCCCCCTTATGCCCGTGCAGACAGGGCGTAATCCCAATACATCTCGCGCGCTTGCAGACCAAGACGGGGCGCGCCCAGCTCGCGGTCCTGATAGCGGGTGACGGGCATGACCTTGGCAATATTGCCGGTGACGAAAATCTCGTCCGCCTGCGCGAAATCTTCCAGCGTCAGGCTGGTCTCGATCACCTCTACCCCTGCGCCGCGCAACAGGGCGATCACCCGCTGACGGGTAATCCCGTTCAGGAACATGCCATTGGGCACGGGCGTTAACACAACACCGTCCCGCACCATGAACACATTGGTCGAGGCGGTTTCGGCCACATGCCCGTCAACATCCAGTGACAAGGCATTGGAATAGCCGCGTTTTCGCGCATCGGCCATGATGCGGGCATTGTTGGCATAAAGCGATCCCGCCTTGGCCTCGGTCAGGGCCATGTCAGGGCGCGGGCGGCAGAAGGGCGAGACGGTTAGCGAGAATGCGCCCGGCGCGGGCATGTCCAGCGCCTCGATACAGATGGCGAATCCGGTGCTGTCGGGAATGGCGTCAATAATGCCGGGGCTGGATTCGCGCGACCACATCATCGGGCGCAGATACAGCGCGGCATCGGGCGCGAACATCGCGCAGCCCTCTTCCATCAGCCCTTGCACTATGTCTGCATCCACAGGCGGCAGCATCCCCATTGCATGGGCAGAGCGGATGATACGGGCGGAATGGAGGTCAAGATCAGGGCGCACACCTTCAAACTGCCGCGCCCCGTCAAACACCTGAGAGCCAAGCCATGCCGCATGGTCTGCCGCGCCGATGATTGGCGCGTTGCCCTTGTGCCACTGGCCATCCACCCATGTCACGATGTCCTTGCCGACTGCCATGCCTTGCCCCTTCCAGCCTGTCTTGTTCGGGCGGCAACCTGCGTTGCATTCGCGCGGGCGTCAACCCTGTTGCGTGGGCGGGGGGCTGACATATCCGGGCAGGTCGGTTCGGGGCGCGCGCGCAGGCGCCTTGAGGCAGGACATAACCGCGCGCGGGCCTGCCAAAGCTGCGCGCAGCAACGGGTTTTTCTCGACCGCGCCTTTCACACGCTCGAATTGCATGACCCCGTCAATACGCCGGTCCAGAAAATTCCATGTCGCCTGCGCATTCGGGCTGTCATCGCCCAACCAATACAGCACGGTTGAGGAATAGACCGCCGCCAGCGTGGCGCGTTTGGTGTACCAGTTATAATCGGTCGATGTGTCGCCCAGCGTGGTCCAGATCAGATCGGCAGTCCCCCAGATTGCGCGCGCCCCGTCCGGCGCATAGGGCGGCAGCGCGAATAAAGTGGTGCCACGGCGCACCAGTTCCCGATCTTCTGCCGCCTCGATCCGGGTGCGCACCGCCAGGGCGATACGGTCGCGGAATCGCAGATGGCTCAGGTCTTGTGCGGCCAGCTGTGCCGCCATCAGCGCATCGCCCCGCCGGTGATAGGCCAGCGCCAGATCGACCCCGCCGCGCGGAAATGACGCCCGCGCGGTGGCAAGGACAATGCCCGCATCGCTGGCGGCGGCCTTCAATGTGTCATCACTCCAGCCGTCAAAAGGGACATGAAGAAGGGCAGCATCAAGCAGTGTCTGGGTCTGGTCACTCATGGCATTTCTCCGTTTCAGCTTGCGGGTGGACATAGCGCGCAGCTTTTGCTAGACGAGCCACTCCTGCACTTGAACGCAACTCTAACTTGGAAAGGTGGTGAAAACCACATGCAGGTATCCGTTCGTGACAACAATGTCGATCAGGCTCTTCGTGCGCTGAAGAAGAAACTCCAGCGTGAAGGTGTATTTCGTGAAATGAAGCTCAAGCAGCATTTCGAGAAGCCCTCCGAGAAGAAAGCCCGTGAGAAAGCCGAAGCGATCCGCCGTGCACGCAAACTCGCGCGCAAGAAAGCGCAGCGCGAAAACGGCCTCTGATCTGGCATAGGCCCTGAGGTGGGGTTCTGCCCCACCTGAGAAAGAGCGACCCCCGAAGGCCTGGCCTGCGGGGGTTTTTCTTTGGTCTGTTCGCGCGCCCTGACGGGCTAAGCGCTGCCTGCCAAGCCCTTAATTCTTCGCGCGCCGCCAACCTGCGGCCTGCGCCTGTGCTTCGGTGCAAAACCACTGCGTTTCAGTGCTGCGCATTGTCACCTGATCATAATGGCGCTGCCCCGGAAGGTGATAGATCCGCCCATTGGCCGAGACATTGCCCTTTATGGCGCAATCCTGCGCGGGTGGCACGATATCTGCCACCCGCGCTGCCGGTGGCCTTTCTACCTCGCAAAACCCTGCAACAGGGTTCAGTGGCCCGCCGTAAACCCCTAAACGGGCGCGTTTGGCCCGTTGCTCTGCGCGCAGATAGGCCTGTTCCTGCCCCTGTTCGCGGGCATGGCGCAAGCAGGGCCGCGCCGCGCCCGCTTCTATCAGGGCCACAGCAATATCGCGCCCGTCCAGATAGCACCGCCCCACAAGGCGGTCATAACTCCGCCGTCCCAGATCGACACAGCGCAGTTGGCGCCCCGCAAGCATCTGCTGCGCGGCCTCTTTCGACCAGACGCCGCAGCGCCACGCCTTGCCCGAGGCGCTCCGACACGACTCGCGCATCTCGGGCGCGTCAATCCCGCCCAGCCGGATACGCTGGCCCGCAACCTCCAGCGTGTCCCCGTCAATGACACGCGGCACGCCCGAAATTTCCGGCTGCGCCGCCCCAAGCGGTGCCGCAAGGAAAATAAGGGCAAAAAGTGAACAAATCCTTAACATGGGCCAGAGGTGCCTTGCGCGCCGCGTGTGGTCAAGGGTTTTGTTAACTTTTCGTTAAGGTTAATTAACGCGGTCTCGGGGACGAATGCCGGGCCAGCACTGCCCCCGAGGGTCACGCCGCAACATGGCCCGCAATCGCCCCCAAAAGAAGTGTTTGGCCCCCTGCCATTCCACCCGAATCGCTTGCTGCTTCTAGTGCCTTGGGGCAGCGATTAAATTATCGGCGCGCTGTGCAGATGTGGGGACCAAATGTAGACATCGGAAATCTGCCTGTGTAGCGTGTTCCAGACAAGCTTGGGCGTCGACCGTCGGACAAGCGTTCGGCGGCAAGGGACACCACAGAATGAACGACAGGATTCTCAGTTGCGATGTGCTGATTGTCGGGGGTGGACCGGCTGGCCTGTCTGTGGCAGCAGCCCTGCCCGACGATGTCCGCACCATACTCGTGCATCAGGATCATGAAATCGGCCTGCCAATCCGGACATCGGGGGGATGCTGGATGCAAGATGTCAAGCGGCTTGGCATTCCGGATGGGATGTATAACCGTCTGAACACCAACGAAGCGTTTGCCGATGACGCGCATGCGCCCCTTCCCATGGGCAATGCAGTGCCGGTCATCCTCGATACGCCGAAGCTGTATAAATGGCTTGCGCAGCAATCTGACCACAAGGACCGGACCTTGCTTCTGGGGACCAAGTTTCTGTCCACCCGCCTGCGCGAAGACGGGCTGTATGAAAGTAGCATTCGCGCCCGCGACAGCGCGTATGATCGCATTGTCTCGAAATATATCGTCGATGGATCGGGCTGGCATTTCGCGGTTCTGGCAGCCCTTGGCCTAGCCCGGAAACCGGAGCGCCTTGCCGTGGGAAGCGAGTACGAATACCCCTTGGGCAAGAATGCGCCGGATCGTGGGGTCATCTTTTTCGGAAGCAAGGTGCCAGCAGGATATGGATGGTCCTTTGGCACAGCGCAAGGAACCTTGCGCATCGGGGTCGGGGTGATCCAGCCCGATACCGAAAAATCCCCCCGCGACCTGCTGGATGCTGTGGTACAGGACAAGGCCTATCTTGACAGGCTTGGACTGACGCTGGACGGCGAGCCGGTCATGCATAGCGGAATACTGCCCTCGGTCGCCTATGATGACCGTCTTGTGTTCGGCAATGTGATCCGCGTTGGCGATGCGGCCAATTTCGCAACCCCGACCATCGGAGAAGGAATCCGGATCTGTATCGAGTTGGGCAGGCTTCTTGGCAAACAGCTTGGCAAGGCCGTGAAAACCGGGCGTCACGCGCCCCTGATGGCGTATGAACGCCAATGCAGGCGCAAGCTGAAGCGCGATTACAAATGGGGATTTCTGGTCAATACCCGCGCCGCAAGATACACGCCAGAGGACTGGAACAGATCCGTTCGCAGGATGGGCAAGCTGGGACCAGAGGCGGTTGTCGCAACGCTGCGCGGTGAATTCCCGCCAGTCAAGATCGCCAAAATCCTGCTGACCGTGATACGGCCTTATCTGCGCGCGCGTCTGCACCGCCTGAGATCAAGATTTGGGCGGGTGTGAAGGCGGCATGCCTGAAAGGGGGCCGCGCAGCTACAACACAGCATTTCCCGCCTGACAGAGGGGGCGCGCGTCGGTGGCCCTTATGGGCAGGGGGCTGCGTTGCGGCAGAATTCCGCCATGCGCCTGCGCGGAATCGGGGGCCATAGTCCCGGCGCTGCGCGGCACGGGTCAGGTTTCCAATGTCCATCAAAAGCCCTCAAGCCCGCCACTACCCCGCTGATGCGCCAACGCCAGCACTACCGTTGCGCTACCGTCCAGTCGGGATGCACCCAAGGTTCCAGATTGGCGCTTGGCAGGCTGCGGCCCAGCATATGATCCGCGATTTTCTCGCCCACCATGATCGAGGGTGCATTCAGATTGCCATTTGGGATGCGCGGAAAGATCGAGCTGTCTGCCACACGCAACCCCTCAACGCCAATCACACGGCCCTGCGGGTCTACCACAGCGCGCGCATCCTCGCGCCGCCCCATCTTTGCTGTCCCACAGGGGTGGTAGGCACTTTCGACATGGGCGCGGATAAACGCATCAAGGGCCGCATCCTCCTGCACCTCGGCCCCGGGCTGGATCTCCGCCCGAAAGTAAGGCTCAAACGCGGCCTGCCCCATGATCTCGCGCGTCAGGCGGATGCAGTTGCGGAAATCTTCCCAATCCTGCGGATCGCTCATGTAATTGAAACAGATGCGCGGCGCGTCTTGCGGGCGGGCAGAGCGCAGCTTCACCCAGCCACGGCTGGCCGATCGCATCGGCCCGACATGCGTCTGAAACCCGTGCCCCTCGGCCACAGCCGTGCCATCATACCGCACAGCGATTGGCAGGAAATGGTATTGGATGTCGGGGTAATCGATGCCCGCGCGCGACCGGATAAAGGCGCAGGCCTCAAACTGGTTCGATGCCCCCGGCCCTGTGCGCGCGAACATCCACTGTGCGCCCACCCATGCCTTTCCCAGCAGGTTCCAGTATTTATAAAGCGTGATCGGCAGGCTTGCTGCATATTGCAGATAAAGTTCCAGATGATCTTGCAGGTTCTGGCCCACACCCGCGCGATCTGCCCGTACCGTGATCCCATGCTCTGCCAGATGCGTAGCAGGGCCAATGCCCGAGAGCATCAGCAGTTTCGGGGTATTGATGCTTGAGGCGGCCAACACCACCTCCGCCCTCGCGCGCAGCTCGCGCCCGTCTTGCAAGGCCACACCGATGGCGCGGTTCTGCGCGTCAAACAGCACCCGTGCCACCTCACCGCGCACAAGTGTCGCGCGGCCCCCCGCCAGTGCAGGGCGCAGATAGGCCCGCGCCGCAGACCAGCGCTGGCCCTGCCAGATCGTGGCCTCCATCGCGCCAAAACCCTCTTGCTGCGCGCCGTTATAATCCTGGGTCGCGCGGTAGCCCGCCTGCTGCCCTGCCGCGATAAACGCATCGAATAACGGGTTGTCGCGCGCGCCACGGCTGACATGCACAGGCCCCCCCTGCCCGCGCCACGCGGAGCTATCACCCCCGTGCCAATCTTCCATGCGCTGGAAATAGGGCAGCACATCGGCATAGCGCCAGCCATCGGCACCCGCTTCGGCCCAATGGTCAAAATCGCGCGCATGGCCGCGCACATAGACCATGCCATTGATGCTGGACGACCCGCCAATCACCCGCCCGCGCGGACAGGCCAGCACGCGCCCGCCCAGATGCGGCTCCGGCTCGGTCTGGAAGCCCCAATCATAGCGGCGCATATTCATCGGATAAGACAGCGCACCGGGCATCTGGATGAAGGGGCCGGCATCGGTGCCGCCTGCCTCGATCACGATGACAGTATGTCCGGCCTCGGCCAGCCTATAGGCCACCGCACACCCGCCAGAGCCTGCGCCCACGACAATATACTCCGCCTCTGTCATGCTGATCCCCTGACACTCATCAAATTCATCGCCCCAAGCATGTTGCAAACCACCATGAAAAGCCGGGCGCCCGGGCCGACAGGCCCGCCAAACACTCTCTTCGCGCCCCTCTTGGGGCGCGGCAATCAGGTCAAACCCGTGCGGCTTGGTGCCTCATTCAATAGGGGGCATCGACATCGCCCAAGCCCAGATAGACCGACTTGATCCGCGTGTAATGCTCCAGCGCCGCATGCCCGTTTTCGCGGCCCACACCACTGGCTTTCACCCCGCCAAAGGGCATTTCCACAGGCGTCAGGTTATAGGCATTGATCCAGCAGGTGCCCGCCTCCAGCCGTCCGACAACGCGGTGCGCGCGCGAGATGTCGCGCGTGAACACCCCCGCTGCCAGCCCGTATTCGGTGGCATTGGCGCGTGCGATAACCTCATCCTCGTCGTCGAAATCCAGCACCGCCATGACAGGGCCGAATATCTCTTCGCGCGCAATCACCATATCATCGCGCACATCGGCAAAAACTGTGGGCTGCACAAAACAGCCCAACTCCCCCACACGCGCGCCGCCA
Organism: Roseinatronobacter thiooxidans; assembly: GCF_001870675.1. Lineage (GTDB taxonomy): Bacteria > Pseudomonadota > Alphaproteobacteria > Rhodobacterales > Rhodobacteraceae > Roseinatronobacter > Roseinatronobacter thiooxidans. Next base: position 95,425 of record NZ_MEHT01000044.1, read on the forward strand.
CAAACCAGCCGCGCGCCCTCGGCCTTGCCCTGCGCGATATAGTCCAGCACCTTGCGCATCTGCCCGTCCGACACCAGCGGCCCCATCTGTGTGCCCTCATCCAGCGGATCACCCAGCACAATCCGGCCCGCACGCGAAGCCAGCTTTTCCAGAAACGCATCTTTCACGGCACGGTGTACAAATACCCGCGTCCCGTTGGAACAGATCTGCCCTGCCGAGTAGAAATTCGCCAGCATCGCCGCACCCACGGCATTGTCCAGATCAGCATCCTCAAACAGGATCAGCGGCGATTTGCCGCCCAGTTCCATCGTGGCTGCCTTGATCCCCTCGGCCGCGCTTGCATACACCTTGCGCCCTGTCGGAACCGAGCCTGTCAGCGACACTTTGGCCACGCGCGGATCGGTCACCAATGCGGCCCCTACATCGCCCATGCCCTGCACCACATTGAACAGCCCGTCAGGCAAGCCCGCCTCTTGCAGTATTTCGCCCAAAGCCAGCGCCGACAAAGGCGTCATCTCTGATGGTTTGAACACCATAGCATTGCCAAAGGCCAATGCAGGGGCCGCTTTCCAGCAGGCGATCTGCATCGGGTAGTTCCACGCACCAATGCCGACGCAGACCCCCAACGCCTCGCGCAGCGTATAGGCCATGTCACGGCCCAGCGGGATGGTCTGGCCAGTTACAGTTGCGGCGAAACCGGCGAAATATTCCAATGCATCCGCGCCCGAGGCTGCATCGGCCACCAGCGTTTCCTGCAAGGGCTTGCCAGTGTCCAGCGTCTCCAACACTGACAAATCCCGATTGCGCGCGCGCAAGATATCCGCCGCGCGGCGCAGGATGCGCCCGCGCTCGACCGGCGGGCGGGCCGCCCAATCCTTTTGCGCCTCTGCCGCTGCGGCAAGCGCCCTGTCGATCACCGCAGGCGTTGCGGCATGCAGTCGCGCGACAACCTCGCCGGTTGCGGGATAGATGCTGTCAAACCCTGCACCTGCAGGGTCTTCCACCCATTGGCCCCCGATGAAATGGCTGGCTTTTGGTTGTGCTCTCATCTGTTGCCCCCTTCTATCGCGGCCTCGATCCAGTCCTGGACGTGTTGTGCGGCGCGGGTTCCATCCGGCTCTCCTGTGCCCAACGCTTCATGCAGGTAGACCCCGTCGATCATTGCGGCCGCGCCTTCGGCCAGTTCCGGCGCGCGCGAGAACGCCAGCGGGCGCAATGCAAAACGCAGGTTAGAGCGCAACCGCGCCTGATATATCCGTAACAGGCGCGCGGCCTCTTGGTTGCGCTGCGCCATGACGTAGAAGTTCAGCCACGCCGCCACCACTTCGCGCCGGAAATTGCTGCCCGTGAATGACACGCGCACCAGCGCACGCAGCCGCCCCTGCGGGCTTTCCGCGGCCACCAGCGCGCCGCGAATCTCTGCCCCGTAAACCGATAGGACATGGCGCATCGCGGCCAGAAACATCTGGTCCTTGGAGCCGAAATAATGATGTGCCAGCGCCGAGGACATGCCCGCACGCTTTGCAATCCGGCTAACCGTCACATCAAGCGAGCCGGTTTGCCCGATCTCGACAATCGCGGCCTTGATCAATGCGTCGCGCCTGATAGGCTCCATCCCAAGCTTCGGCATTCCGATATCCTGCACCTAGAATTCAGTTTTTCGTTGCAGACTGACTAGCCGATTGTTTATTGATTGGTCAATCAAGAAAAGAAAACAACTGGGAGAGATGACATGACCCTGCGCCTGACAACCTTCGCCACAGCCGCCACTTTGGCCGCCGCCCCCGCATTCGCTGAATGCACATCGGTGACCTTCTCGGATGTGGGCTGGACCGACATCACCGCCACCACAGCCGTCGCCACCACGCTGCTGGATGCCCTGGGCTATGAAACAAACACTTTGGTGCTGTCGGTGCCAGTGACCTACACCTCTATGGCCAATGGCGATATTGATGTGTTCCTTGGCAACTGGATGCCCACGATGGAAGCCGACATCGCCCCCTACCGCGAGGCGGGCACAGTCGAGACAGTGCGCCGCAACCTTGCAGGCGCGAAATATACGCTGGCCACCAACACGCACGGTGCCGCACTGGGCATTGCCGATTTCGCCGATATTGCGGCGAATGCCGAGGCATTGGAAAACCGCATTTACGGGATCGAGCCGGGCAATGACGGCAACCGCCTGATCTTGGACATGATCGACGCCGATGCGTTCGGGCTTGGCGGGTTTGAAGTTGTCGAAAGCTCCGAGCAAGGCATGCTGGCACAGGTCGCACGCGCGGACCGGCGCGGAGAACCTGTTGTCTTTCTGGGGTGGGAGCCGCACCCGATGAATGCCAATTTCGACATGACCTATCTGGCGGGCGGCGATGAGTGGTTCGGGCCTGATTTCGGCGGGGCAGAAGTCTATACCAACACCCGCGCAGGTCTGGTCGAGGAATGCCCCAATCTGGGCATCTTCCTGAACAATCTGGAATTCACGCTGGAGATGGAAAACGAGATCATGGGCGCGATCCTGAATGATGGAACCGTCCCCGAGGCGGCGGCCCTGGCATGGCTTTCGGCCAATCAGGATGCGATCAGCCCGTGGCTGGAAGGCGTAACAACCCGCGATGGCGGGGACGCGCTGGCCGCAGTTCTGGCTGTGCTGGAGGAATGAGCCACCAAACCCAGAGGCCCCGGATCAAGTCCGGGGCCATGTTGCGCGACCGCCTCGGACTTGATCCGGGGCCCCTTGGTCAGGACTAGCAAGACGATGTCAGATTTCCTGACCAAACCCATTCTGGATGCAAAAATTCCTGTTGGCCGCACTGTCGCCAGTGCCTTCGACTGGCTGCAAGACACGTTCATCACGGCCTTTGACGGGTTGGAAGCGGGGCTTCGCACCATTATCGGCCTGCTGGCCTCTGCCTTGCAGACTCCGCACCCGTTTGCTGTCATCGCGGCGTTTTGTGCGATCACATGGGTCTTGCAGCGCAGATGGGTGCCTGTGCTGATCGTCGCGTTTTGTGCCTTATTCGCGCTGAACCAAGGCTATTGGATGCTGACCATGCAAACCCTGACTCTGGTCATCGCGTCCTGTGTGGTCTGCATGGGCGTGGGCGTGCCGCTTGGCATCTATGCCGCGCATCACCCCCGCTTTTACCGCGCCCTCACCCCGGTGCTGGATCTGATGCAGACCTTGCCGGTATTCGTCTATCTGATTCCAGTGCTGGTTCTGTTCGGCCTTGGCATGGTACCGGGGCTGGTGGCGACCGTCATCTTTGCCATGCCCGCCGCGATCCGGCTGACGGAACTGGGCATCCGCTCCACCCCTACGGCCTTATCTGAAGCGGCGACCGCATTCGGCGCAACCACTGCCCAGCGCATCTGGAAAGTGGAATTGCCCTTTGCCTTTCCCCAGATCATGGCAGGATTGAACCAGACCATCATGCTCTCGCTCTCGATGGTTGTGATCGCGGGTTTGGTCGGCGCGCCCGGGCTTGGTGTGTCCATCGTGCGCGCGCTCAACACTGTCAATGCCAGCCTTGGGTTCGAGGCAGGCGCGGTTATTGTAGCTGTCGCCATCATGCTCGACCGGATGCTGCGCGTAGAGGTGAAGCGATGAGCACCCCCGCCGTCCGCTTCCAGCATGTCTCGATCGTCTTTGGCCCCAACCCCGGCAAGGCCCTTGCGCTGATGGACGCAGGCAAAAGCCGCGACGACATCAAGCGCGCCACGGGTCAGGTTCTGGGCGTGCATGACTGCTCGCTTGATGTGGGCACAGGCGAAATCGTCGTGCTGATGGGCCTGTCGGGGTCGGGCAAATCAACCCTTTTGCGCGCTGTCAACGGGCTGAACCCCATCGTGCAGGGCGATGTGCTGGTCAATGACGGCAGCGGGCTTGTCTCTGTCCCCAAGGCCAGCCGCGCGAAGCTGCGCCAGTTGCGCATGAAAAGCGTGGCAATGGTGTTTCAGCAATTCGGCCTGTTGCCCTGGCGCTCTGTGCGCGAGAATGTGGGGCTGGGGCTGGAACTGGCGGGCATCGGCGCGCGCGACCGGCGCGCAAAGATCGATATGCAACTGGAACTCGTGGGCCTGACGCAATGGGCCGACCAGCCCGTCAGCGCGTTGTCAGGCGGCATGCAACAGCGTGTGGGCCTTGCCCGCGCCTTTGCCACAGATGCACCGATCCTGCTGATGGACGAGCCCTTTTCCGCGCTTGACCCCCTCATCCGCGCGCGGCTGCAAGATGAATTGCTGGAATTGCAGGACCGCTTGAAGCGCACCATCATCTTTGTCAGCCATGATCTGGACGAGGCGTTCAAACTGGGCAACCGCATCGCAATTCTCGAAGGCGGGCGCATGATCCAATGCGGCACACCGGCTGAGATCTTCTCGAACCCCGCCAATGCCTATGTGGCCGATTTCGTGGCCAATATGAACCCGCTGGGCGTGTTGCGCGCGCGCGATGCGCTGGTCTCTGGCCCCGCCCCCGCATCCACCCGCAGCGTCGATATCGACACCCCCATCCGCGCAGTGATGGAGCAGTTCGGCCCCGAAGATGACTGTCTTGGCGTGACCGAGGGCGCGCGGCCCGCAGGCCATATCTCGCGCGCCTCGGTGATGGATGCCCTAACCGTCAGACGCGGTGCGCGCTGACTTGGGCTTTCACCCTTGTTCAAATATCCAAAAAACGCCTGGCCCCCGCAAGACAGTTGGCCTCACTGCGCCCAATCAGGCTTGCGCTTGTCCAGAAAGGCCGAAATCCCCTCCTCTGTGTCACGCCACAGCATGTTTTCTACCATGACGCCCCCCGCATGGGCATAGGCATCGGCCACGCTCATCTGGGCTTGCTGGTAAAACGCCTGTTTGCCAACCCGCACCGCCGATGACAGTTTGGCCGCCACTGTTGCCGCGAGTTGATCAGTATGCGCGCGCAATTCAGAATGGGGCACAACATGATTGACCAAGCCCAGCGCCTGCGCGCGCTCTGCCTCGATGAAGGCCCCTGTTGTCAGCATCTCGAAGGCGGCCTTGCGTGGAATGTTGCGCGTCAATGCCACCATAGGCGTGGAACAGAACAGCCCGATATTCACCCCGTTTACCCCAAACCGCGTGCCCTGTGCCGCCACCGCCATGTCACAAGACGCCACAAGCTGGCACCCCGCTGCCGTGGCAATTCCATGCACTTCGGCGATGACAGGTTGCGGCAGCGCAGGGATCATCAGCATCACCTCGGTGCAGCGCGCGAACAGATCGGCGAAATACGCAGCACCCTTATCCGCCTGCGCACGTCCGGCCTGCATCTCGCCCAAATCATGGCCTGCGCAAAATGCCTTGCCCGCCCCCGACAGAACAATCACCCGGACAGACCTGTCTTGCCCCAGCGCGCCCAGCTGTGCTTGTAATGCCGCCAACATCGCATCCGACAGCGCATTCAGCTTTGCAGGGCGGTTCATCTCCAGCCGTGCCACCCCGTCCGCGACGTCACAGCGCAGAATTTCATCTTCCATCTTGCATATCCTTCTGCTTTTGATGTGAGCTTAGACAGATAACATGTGCAGGAAAAGCCCAGTTCGGGCGTGGCAGGAGGAACAGGTGACACCAACAACCCTGAAAATGGACCAAGAGGCCCTCAGCCAGTTCCTCATATCCGAATTTCCACAAGTGGCCCATATGTTCGCCATCGACGCGCTCGCCCCGATGGCCGCGACAGTGCGCCTGTTGAACGACGAACGCCACCTGCGCCCGGGCGGCACGGTTTCCGGCCCGGCCATGTTTGCCCTGGCCGATGTGGCGGTCTATCTGGCCATCATGGCCATGATCGGACCAAAAGCGCTGAGTGTGACCACGAATTGCTCTATCGATTTCATGCGCAAACCCGCCGCCGGTGTCGATCTGATCTGCCACACGCGCCTGCTGAAACTGGGCCGCGTGCTTGCTGTGGGCGAATGCCTGATCTACTCGGAGGGGCATGACACGCCCGTGGCGCGCGCAGCTCTCACCTATTCCATCCCGCCCGCGCCATAACGCGCAGGGTCGCCGCACAGGCGCAAGGCGCATGGCCCCTCTTCGGGCCATGCGCCGATAGGGTGGGTGGGTGGGCGCCTGTGCGGCGACCCGGCTTCCCCACAGCACACCGGCCTGATAAGACCGCGCCAAATCCGACCCAAGAGGCCCCCATGACCCCTGCCGCCCGCCTTCAGGCCGCTGCCGAAATCCTTGACCAAACCCTCAATGGCATGCCCGCCGAACAGGCCCTGACACGCTGGGCGCGCAACAGCCGCTATGCAGGCTCCAAGGACAGGGCGGCCGTGCGCGACATTGTCTTCGACGCGCTGCGGTGCAAACGCTCTTTCGCGCATCTGGGCGGGGCGGAAACCGGACGCGGGCTGATTCTGGGGGCCTTGCGCGCGCAAGGCCAAGACCCTGCGGCGCAGTTCACTGGCACAGGCCATGCGCCCGCTCCCCTCACCCCCGCAGAGGCCGCCTATACCCCCCCGCCCATGCCACAGACTGTCGCGCTCGACTGCCCCGAATGGCTGGCCCCACAGCTTGACGCCAGCCTTGCTGCGCAATTCGCGCCTGCCCTTCAGGCCCTGCGCCAGCGTGCACCTGTGTTTTTGCGCGTCAACACTGCCCGCATTTCTCGGGATCAGGCCATCGCCCTGCTGGCACAGGACGGCATTGAGGCCACCCTGCACCCCCTCGCCCCGACCGCGCTGGAGGTCAAAACCAACCCGCGCGCAATCCAGCAATCCAAAGCCTATCTTGACGGGTTGGTAGAATTGCAAGATGCCGCCTCGCAGGCTGTGATCGCGGCGCTGCCGCCCGTACAGGGCAAAACCGTGCTTGATTACTGTGCAGGTGGCGGCGGCAAAGCCTTGGCGCTGGCAGCACTTGGCGCGCTTGTGACAGCACATGACGCAAACCCCGCCCGCATGCAGGATATACCGCCACGGGCGAAACGCGCGCAGGCCAGCATCACGCTGTCAAACCGGCCAGAGGGCCAGTTCGATCTTGTCCTGACCGATGTGCCCTGCTCCGGCTCTGGCAGCTGGCGGCGCAGCCCCGCTGGGAAATGGGCGCTTACTCCAGAAGGGCTGGAAAAGCTGCACCTTATACAGGCGCATATCCTCGACAAGGCGAAAACCCATATGCGCCATGACGGGTATCTCGCCTATGTCACCTGCTCCATGCTGGCCTCTGAGAACCACGACCAGATCACCGCATTTCTGGGCCGGAACCCTGATCTGGAGCTGGTGAAGGACCGCCAGTTCACACCGCAGGACGGCGGCGACGGCTTTTATCTCGCGCTGATCAATACGCGAAAAACGTGAAATAACTATACTTTTGGTTGCATAGCGCGTGCGATGACCCCAAAATCGCATTAACCAGAAGTTAAGAATTTCTCGGTATATTTTATGTGAAAGTTATTTTTTGGGGTCGCATTTGCGCGTGTCACGTTTTGTATCTTTGGGCCGCGATTTACCGCTGATGGCAGAGGCGGTGCCAAATTCCGCCTTGGCCGCTTTGGCGAGCAGCGGGGTCGTACTGGGCCTTTTGGGGCTGCTATCGGCCTCGGCTGTGACATCACTGGCTTATGTAAGCGCGGGCACCGCGCTACTGCTACTGGGCGGTGTTGCATGGGGTGCAAAGCACCTGATGGGCGCAATCAGAACCCGCGACAAGCGGCGCCTTATGCAGCTTTTGGGCGGGTCCGGGGCGGCATATATCCTTGCCGATGAAGATGGGCACATACTGTGGCAAAACAGTGCCGCAGCCACCCATTTCGGCAGTGACATACCCTGCGATCTCAGCGCCATCCTGTCGGATATGCACGCCAACCCCGACGGCTTTGTCACGCGTATGCATGATCTTGCCTGCGCGACCGACAGCGCAGACCATCACCTTGCATTGCACAACACGCATAGGGCCTATCATGTTGCCAAGCTTGGCGACGCGCAATTCCTCTGGCGGATCGATCTTGAAAACCTGTCTGCACCCAGCGCGCCGTTGCCCGATGAAAACCCAGCCCCCCCTGCGCCGCATATACAAAACACCGCGGCGCAACCGGATGACACACAGCATCTGCAAACACTGCCCGTCGGGCTGGCGCATATCAACATCGAGGGGCAGTTAACCTATGTTAACGACGAAGCCCGCCGCCTTTTGGGTATGCGCGACACCTGTCTTCCGCGTCTGAGCGACCTTCTCGAAGGGCTTGGGCGGCCTGTGGCGGAATGGATCGCCGACATCGCTGCGGGGCGCATCGCCCGTTCAACCGAAGTCCTGCGTTTGAAGCAGAATTTTTCAGAAACCTATCTGAAAGTCACCCTCACGGCCCCCCCGTTTGCAGAGGCAGGATTCATTGTTGTCGTGTTCAGTGATGTGACCGAGTTGAAATCGCTCGAGGCGAAATTCTCTCAAAGCCAGAAAATGCAGGCCATCGGGCAGCTGGCGGGGGGGGTGGCGCATGATTTCAACAACCTTCTGACGGCTATTTCCGGGCATTGCGACCTGTTACTGCTGCGCCATGACCGCAGCGATCTGGATTTCCCTGATCTGATGCAGATACAACAAAATACCAACCGCGCCGCAGCCCTGGTGCGCCAGCTGCTGGCCTTGTCGCGCCAGCAAACCCTGAAATTCGAAACGCTCGATCTGCATGAAACGATAGAAGATGTGACGCATCTGCTGAATCGTCTGGTGGGCGAAAAAGTGACACTGACTTTACGCCATGGCACCGATGTCGCCCCCATCAGATCCGACAAGCGCCAGTTCGAGCAGATCTTGATGAACCTTGTGGTAAATGCCCGCGACGCGCTGCCAATGGGCGGCGAAATTCGGATCGAGACGGAAACCCGCCCCCTGCCACAGGGACTAACGCGCGAGAATGTCCAGCTGCCGCCGGGAACCTATACATTGATCACGATCAGCGACGATGGTGTGGGAATCCCGCAAGCGCTAATCGGCAAGGTGTTCGAGCCGTTTTTCACCACAAAACGTCAGGGAGAGGGGACAGGACTTGGCCTGTCCACTGTCTACGGGATCGTCAAACAATCCGGCGGATATATTTTTGTTGATAGCGAGGAGGGTGTAGGCGCAAGCTTTACCCTCTATTTCGCCGCCCAAAAACCGGCACCCCCCGTGCCCGAAACGCCCACTCGGGACAGCTTGCACAACACGGCCCTGCACTTGCGGCATGCGCTCATTCTGCTGGTCGAGGATGAAACGCCTGTGCGCTCTTTCGCGGCCCGCGCGCTAGAACTGCAAGGCCACAAGGTGCTTGAGGCAGATTGCGGCGAAGCCGCATTGGATATTTTGACAGACCACACCATCCGCCCGGATTGTTTTGTCACAGATGTCATCATGCCCGGCCTTGATGGTCCCAGCTGGATCGCGGAAATCCGCGACAGATTTCCGGAAACACCTGTGATTTTCATGTCCGGCTATGCCGAAGACAGCCGTGTTGCCGCGCAGGCGCGAATCAGCAACGCAACATTCCTTGGCAAACCCTTTTCACTGGCCGAATTCACCCAAACCGTGAATGCGCAACTGCGCGAGCCAGTCAAGGCGGCCTGACCACCCTGCCCTTGGCGGGCCATTCAGCAGCCCTTGCCGAAAGATCATGTTCATGCAAAATAGTGAACATGATAAATACATCAGCAGAGCCGCGCCCGCTCTTGGGCGTCTTTTGGATGTTCGTGACGGGCCTGTGCTTTGTCGCGGTGACTGCTTTGGTCAAGTATCTGGGCGATGACATGCCCGCTGCGCAATCCGCATTCCTGCGCTATCTTTTGGGGCTGGTTTTTTTGCTGCCCATGCTGTCCTCGCTGCGCGCTGTGCGCTTTACACGGGAGAACCTGACATTCTTTGGCCTGCGCGGGTTCCTTCATGCGCTGGGTGTTGTCCTGTGGTTTTACGCGATGACACAAATCTCTTTGGCAGAGGTGACGGCCATGAATTACCTGTCGCCGATCTATATCACCTTGGGCGCGGCGCTATTTCTGGGCGAAAAACTGGCGTTGCGGCGCATTATTGCGGTGATTATGGCGTTTATGGGCGCACTCATCATCCTGCGCCCGGGCCTGCGCGAAATCTCGCCGGGGCATATCGCCATGATCGGCACAGCGATCTTGTTTGCGGCATCCTATCTGATGGCCAAACGCATGTCAGGTCAGGTCAATGCGTCAGTCGTGGTCGGGATGCTGTCGATCACCGTGACAATCTGTCTGGCCCCTTTCGCCGCCGCAGTCTGGACACCCCCGACTGCCACCCAAATTTTCTGGCTGTTCTGGGTCGCGGCATTTGCAACGGCGGGCCATTTTGCCATGACACTTGCCTTTGCAGCCGCGCCTGTAACCATCACCCAGCCGGTAACTTTTTTGCAACTTGTCTGGGCCGTAGCCCTTGGCGCATTGCTGTTTGGCGAAGCTGTCGATGCGTTCGTCGTTCTGGGGGGGCTGGTCATTATGGCGTCGGTTGTATTTATCAGCTGGCGCGAGGCGGTCTTGCGCAAACAGGCACGACGAGAGGCCCCCACCCCCTAAAGCATTTCGGTTTTTCCTTGAAACACCGAAATGCTTTACCTTTTCGTTTGCCGCAATTTCGAACCGAAAAAGTCTATCAGCTTTTTCTGAAATTGCTTCCAGCCGTGCCCGCCTGCATCACAACTCGGCCATCACCTCATCCGACATCTCGAAATTGGCTGTTACTTTCTGCACATCATCATCATCTTCCAAAGCGTCGATCAGCTTCATCAATGCGCGCGCGCCATCAAGGTCCAGTTCGGTCGTGGTCTGCGGTTTCCAGACCAGTCTGGTGCTGGACGCCTCGCCCAACGCCTCTTCCAATGCAGAAGATACCGCAGCAAGATCAGTGTCCTCGCACCAGATCACATGCTCATCCTCGCCCGTCTCGACATCTTCCGCGCCCGCGTCGATTGCCGCAAGCATGATCGTTTCGGCATCGCCCACAGCCAGCGGGTAAACCACCTGCCCCTTGCGGTCGAACATGAAGGCAACAGACCCAGTCTCGCCCAGATTTCCGCCATGTTTAGAGAAGGTCGAGCGCACATTGGACGCCGTGCGATTGCGGTTATCGGTCATCGCCTCAACGATCACGGCAACCCCGCTTGGCCCATAACCCTCATACCGGATTTCGTCATAATTCTCGGCATCGCCGCCCTGCGATTTCTTGATCGCGCGCTCGATATTGTCTTTGGGCATCGAGACGGCCTTGGCTTCTTTCACCGCCAGACGCAGACGCGGGTTTTTGTCAGGGTCCGGATCGCCCATCTTGGCCGCGACCGTAATCTCTTTGGAGAGCTTCGAGAAAAGCTTCGCACGCACCGCGTCCTGACGGCCTTTGCGATGCTGAATATTGGCCCATTTGGAATGGCCTGCCATGAAATCCTCCGACGTTCGTGCCACGCTATGGGCGCGTCTTAGACCAGTGCCATGGGCACTAGCAAGCCCCCTGCGCCACGGTCAAACATGAAAAACGCCCGCAAATGCGGGCGTTTCCTCATAAATTCGCAACTCGCATCACGCGGCGCGCGACACCAGCATGTCATTGACCTGCTTTTGGGCAATCGCTTCATCCCCGCCAACAACAGCGGCAACTTCGCGGGTCAGGCGTTCCAGCGCGGCTTCATACAGCTGACGCTCGGAATAGGATTGCTCGCGCTGGTCATCGCTGCGGTGCAGGTCGCGCACCACTTCGGCAATTGCCAACAGGTCGCCAGAGTTGATTTTCTGTTCATATTCCTGTGCGCGGCGCGACCACATCGCCCGCTTCACGCGGGCTTTGCCTTTCAGCGTGGCAAGCGCCTTGTTCACCAATTCGGGCGAGGAGAGCGAACGCATGCCCACTGTGACTGCCTTATTCGTTGGCACGCGCAGGGTCATTTTTTCTTTCTCGAAGGAAATAACGAAAAGTTCCAGCTTCAGCCCGGCAATTTCCTGTTCCTCGATCGATACAATCTGCCCAACACCATGTGCAGGATACACAACATATTCATTCGGACGAAACTCGGATTTTTTCATTTTCGACATTCAGTTCTTCCCCACAAGGCCCCGATTACGGCAAAATAACGCAGTCAGGCCCCCCTAGGTTCCTGTCACACACGGTATTAAGGCGATAAAAAAACGGCAGTTGGCAGACCTGCCGATGCGAGACGGTTTCTATTCTGTATGATTCTATATCACAGAATTGCCGAAAAACAAAGCACCTTGGTAACAGTTATCTGACACCCTATCGAGAGCAGAGAGCGCGCTTATCCGCCCTCTCCGGGGTTTTCAGAGAAGTACTTGTCCAGCTTGCCAGTCTCTCCGTCGCGTTCGGTCGCTTCGGGCAGCGGGTCTTTCTTCGTAATGATAACAGGCCATTTTTCGGAATATTTCCGGTTGAACTCGACCCATTCTTCCATCGCAGGCTCGGTATCTGGGCGGATGGCATCGGCGGGGCATTCGGGTTCGCATACACCACAATCGATGCATTCATCAGGGTGAATCACCAACATATTCTCGCCCTCGTAGAAGCAGTCTACCGGACAGACCTCTACGCAATCGGTGTATTTGCAGGCGATGCAGTTGTCGATCACCACATAGGTCATGATGCCATCCTCAGTCTGGGTATCTGCGCAAGCGCATGGGGTTCGCAGGGGACATAATCCAGCCCCTGCAATCAATCAAGCGCATCTGGCAGCCCTGCGGCAAATCGGCGACGGTCGCGTTTGTCGGGGCGGCCGCCCGAAACGGGAACAGGGCGCGACAGGTCTTTGGGCGGTGGCGGTGGCGAGAGGTCTTCGTAGAGCGCGCGCGCCTCGGGTGCGGGGCCGCGGCGGGTGCCAAGTGCCAATATGCGCAGCACAACAACCCGTTCCCCCACCGCGAATGTCAGAACATCGCCAGCGCCCACGGCATAGGCGGGCTTGGCGATGCGGTTGGCATTGACCCGCACCCCCGGCCCTTCGACCAGCTTGGATGCAAGCGCGCGTGATTTCACAAACCGCGCCTGCCAAAGCCATTTGTCCAGCCGCAGCGTCGGGCGCGGGCCTGTCACGCGCTTAGCCTTTGGTTTTCAACCCCATCAACGCCGCCGCAAACGGGTTGTCAGGGTCGATCCGGTCAGACTTGCGCGGGGCGGCTTGCGCCGCATAATCGCGCTTGGGTTCCGGCTTTTTGCCCTTCGGCTTGGCGCCTTTGGGCTTGCCACCCTTGGGCCGCGCGTCCTGGGGCTTGTGTTGCGGGCGCGAGTCCTTGCGCGGGCGCGGTGCCCAAGTGAAGGTGAAGAACACCTCTGGCGGGTCTTCTGCAACCGGCTCGGGGGCAAGTTCGGGCGCGGGCGCTGCCAACTGTGTTTCAGCGGGTTCCGCGGCGGCCTGTGCATCGGGAAGCACTGGTTCTGCCCCCTCTGCTGGCTGCTCTGGCTTGGCCTTCACACGCTCTGCCCGCTCGGCTTTATAGCCCAGCCCTTCCATCAGATCGGCGAATTGCTCCAATGTGGTGCCGGTGATCGACAGCATATCGGGGGTCGCTTCAAAGCCCGACCGGCTGTCGCAGGCGCGCAGCAGATCGGCCAGACGTTCCAACATGTCAATGCGGATCGCACGCGCGCCCGCAGGGCGATAGCCCGCCATCATATAATGGTCAGAGGGGACTTCGGGAATATGCGGTATCGTCACCAGCCCCGGTGGCGGGCTTTCGGGAAACTCGTCCAGCCCCTCGGCCAGCGAGCGCAAGACCAGACGCAGCCGTGTTGGCGCAGGCTTCAGCAGCAGCGGCAGGAAGATCGTATATTGCCCGAACCGCACCCCATGCTTGCGCAGCAATCCGCGCGCGTCCTGATCCAGCGCCTTGATGTCGGATGCAATGCGTTCGCGCGGGATCACGCCCATCGCTTCGACCATCTGAAAGGCAATGCCGCGCGCCAGGCCATTCAGCGTTTCGTCGCGTGACATGTTCATCAACGGCTCGAACAAGGCGGCAATCTTGCGATCGATGAAATGCTGCAAACGGCGGCGCACCTTTTCAGCGACATCATGGCCCGCTTCATCATCGACAAAGGCAGCAATCTGCGGACGCATCGCATCATCGCCGCGCACCAGCTTGCCCACGGCCGAATCGCCCCACATCAGCCCGCCCTGTTCGGTAAAGTCGAACTCGGTATCGGGCGCATTGTAGAATTTGTCAGCGCGCAGGTGGAACAATGGCGTCAGCGCCGCCAGAGAGGCCTGCCGCAGTGTTTTCGCTTCATCTGCGCTGGCGGTCTGGTCCTGCCGGAAGCGGAAACCTTCCAACCGCCCCATCAGTTCACCCTCGACCGTCACTTCGCCTTTGTCATTCACCTCAGCCACAAGGCTCTCCTTCTGTTTCAACCGGCGCAGCAACACGCTGGTGCGCCGGTCAACAAATCTTTGCGTCAATCGCGCATGCAGCGCGTCTGACAAGCGGTCTTCTACAGCGCGCGTTGCCCCGCGCCAATGCTTTTCGTCATCCACCCACCCTTTGCGCTGCGCGATATAGGTCCATGTGCGGATATAGGCCAGCCGTTTCGACAACACGTCAATGTCGCCATCGGTTCGGTCGATGCGCTGAATGTTGCGCGCCAGCCAGTCTGTGTCGATCCGCCCCGCGCCATGCAGGAACTCGAACACCTGCCCCAGAAGGGCGGCATGTTCGGCGGCTGAGATGCCGCGAAAATCGGGCACGCGGCAGACATCCCACAACAAGCGCAGGTCGCGGGCATCGCGCAGCCTGTCGCGCGTCTCGGGCATGTCGATCAGCGCCTTCAACGCCTGCACATCATCAGCATCGCGCGCGCGTGTCAGCCAGTCGTTATTCGTATGCGTCTCGAGCGAGGCGATCAGCCGCTCTGGCGTGCCGAATTCCAGCCGCGCGTTGCGCCAATGCAGCTTGCGCACGGGCAGGAACTGGTGGTTCTCGATGGCCTCGATCACCTCATCGGGCAAGGGGCGCGCCTCGCCCGTCACACCGAAGCTGCCATCATTCTGGTACCGTCCGGCGCGGCCTGCAATCTGGGCCAGTTCATCAGGGCCAAGCGGACGCATCCGCCGCCCGTCGAATTTGCGGGTGGCAGAAAAGGCGACATGCTTGATATCAAGGTTCAGGCCCATGCCAATCGCATCGGTCGCCACCAGATAATCGACATCGCCATTCTGGTATAGTTCGACCTGCGCATTGCGCGTGCGCGGCGAGAGCGCGCCCATCACCACTGCGCAGCCGCCTTTCTGACGGCGGATCAATTCTGCAATGGCATATACATTCTCGACACTAAACCCCACAATCGCACTGCGCGCGGGCATGCGGCTTATCTTTTTTGAACCCGAATAGCTGAGTTGCGACATTCGTTCGCGGCGCTGAAAATGCACGCCCGGCACCAAGGCCGCGATGGCGGGCCGCATCGTGTCCGACCCCATGAAAAGCGTCTCATGCAAGCCGCGCGCATGCAGCAGGCGGTCGGTAAAAACATGGCCCCTGTCGGGGTCATTGCACAACTGAATTTCGTCAATGGCCACGAAATCCGCGCCAATCTCAAGTGGCATCGCCTCGACTGTGCAAACCCAATATTGGGTGCGGTCGGGGACGATCCGCTCTTCCCCTGTGACAAGCGCCACACAATCGGGGCCACGCAGCGCGCGGATTTTGTCATACACCTCGCGCGCCAACAGGCGCAGCGGCAGGCCGATTACGCCCGTGCGATAGGCCAGCATGCGTTCTATCGCGTAATGTGTCTTGCCGGTATTCGTGGGACCGAGCACCGCAACAGCCCGAGACTGCGCGCGCATATTCATCTGCCCTACCCCCTAAAGTCGTGCTTACGCCGTTTACAGCGTGATGCCGCCCAAACGCCGTTCCAACCGCTCTAGCGCGGCTTTTACGTCATTGCGATGCGGGTGTATAGCTTCGGCGGCAAGATAGGCTTTCTGGGCGCGGTCAAATTCGGAGAGATCCTCGAAAATGCGGCCCAAGCCTGTCAGGGCAGAGAAATGATGCGGATTGCGGCTAAGGGTTTCTTGCAGATCCGCGATCGAGCGCCCGACCTTGCCATCCATGAACCAAGCCGTCGCGCGCGCATGGTATCCTTCGGCAAAATCCGGCGCGTGGTCGATCAGGGCCGTAAAATGTTCAATCGCCGCCGCGCTGTCGCCACGGCGCAACGCATCGCGGCCACGTTGCAACAGCAGGTCAGCACTGGCAGAGCCAGAGCGCGACCACTGGCGGACAAGCTGGCGCTCGATCCTGTGCCACCCTTCCAGATCGGGGTCGCGCAACTGTTCCAGCAAACTCGCCACCTCGTCCGAGAGGCGCAGATCGCTGGCCTGCGCAGGCGCAAGCATGAAAAACCCGGCAAATGCCGCAACGACAGGATTGAGAAAAGCGGTTCGCGTGATCATATTGGGGAGTGTAGCGCATTTGATGCGCGAATCCATATGCGCATCATCACAAAACGGAGCAGATCATGAGCGACATTCTTACCCATGCCATCGCCGCGCTAAGCAAACGCCTGTCAGACGGGTTTGACGGCACCGCCAAATTCGAGATCGAGGGCGAAGGGACAATCATGGTCGACGAAGCGGGCGTGCGCGCGGGCGACGAGGCCGCAGAGGTCACCATGATCGCCAATGCCGAGACGTTCCAAGGAATTATCGAGGGCGATGTGAACCCGACCATGGCCTTCATGTCCGGCAAGCTGAAGGTCGAAGGCGACATGGGCATGGCCATGAAGCTGGGTGCCGCGCTAAGTTGATGCAAAGCACCGCCCCGTTTTTCGCCGGAATTGCAGATGCGCCACCACCACAGCGCGTGATCTGGACACAAGCGGCAGACGGGGCGCGGCTGCGCCTTGCGCTATGGCCCGAAGGGCCAAAGGGCATGGTTGCAATTTTTCCGGGCCGCACAGAAGTTATCGAAAAATATGGCCGCGTCATCAGTGATCTGACACAGGCAGGGTACGGCGCGGCGGCCATCGACTGGCGCGGTCAGGGCTTGTCCGACCGCCTGCCCGCAACCCCGCTATTGGGCGATGTGGCCGATTTTGCGCTGTATCAACAAGATGTCGCAGCCTATTGTGCAGCATTGGACGAACACGCACCCGATGCGGCCCGCTTCGTGCTGGCGCATTCAATGGGCGGCTGTATCGCGCTGCGTGCGCTGACACAGGGGTTTGGCGGGCGCGCTGTCAGTTTCAGCGCCCCCATGTGGGGCCTGCCGCTAACGGGCGCGACCAGACGCGCCATTGGCGTATTGCGCAGCGCGCTGCGGCTGACACGGCTGGATATGCGCGAAATACCCGGCGCTGGGATTGAATTTCGTCTTTGGGAAAACCCGTTTGATACCAACGAACTGACCGCCGACTTTGACACCTATCACTGGATGCAGGCGCAGGTGCAGGCGCAGCCAGAGCTGCGCCTTGGCGCGCCCAGTCTGCGCTGGGTCGCCGCCGCGCTGGCCGAAATCGCAGCGCTGAAACTGGCCCCCTCGCCCGATATTCCAGCATTTTGCGGGCTTGGAACGCGGGAAATGCTGGTTTCACCGCAAGCGATTGAAGCGCGCATGGCCGACTGGCCGCAGGGGCGGCTGGAAATTTTTGACGGGGCCTTGCATGAACTGCTGATGGAACGGCCAGCCACGCGCGACGCTTTCTTGCGCGCTACAATCGAGCTATTCGACGCGCATCAACCCTGATCGCGCCGCGCGCCCATCGCTTCGCGCCAATGCACCCGACACAGCGAGACATAGGTCTCATTGCCGCCGATCTGCACCTGTGCGCCGTCTTGCAGTGCCGCGCCATCTGCCCCCATGCGCACCACCATCGTGGCTTTTTTCCCGCAATGGCAGATTGTGCGCACTTCGCGCATCTCATCCGCCAAGGCCAGCAGCGCCGCCGATCCGGGGAAAAGCTGGCCGCGAAAATCCACCCGCAGCCCGTAGCACATGACCGGCACACCCAGATCATCTACCGCGCGCGCCAGTTGCCAGACCTGCGCTTCGGTCAGGAATTGCGCCTCGTCTATAAAGACACAATGCACCGGCCCGTCTTGCAGGTGGGTGGCGATACAGTCGAACAGGTCACTGTCCGGGGTGAAGGTCTGCGCGGGCGCACCAATCCCGATGCGCGAGGCAATGCGCGACGGGCCAGCACGGTCGTCAAACGCGGCTGTCAGAAGCAAAGGCACCATGCCGCGTTCGCGGTAATTATGCGCAGCCTGCAACAGCACGGTCGATTTGCCCGCGTTCATGGTCGAATAATGGAAATACAGCTTGGCCATGGTCCAGCGCATTAACCGCTTTTCCCAAGGGCCGGAAGTGCAGATACGCGATGTGGCAGGAAAGCTGTGGCACTGTGTGGCAGGCTGGTTTATTCACCCCTCAAACACAGGAGTGCTGCCCATGACCGCCACAATCTACGGCATCAAGACATGCGACACATGCCGCAAGGCCATCAAGGCCATGCCACACGCCCAGTTCCGCGACATCCGCGCCGCGCCGCTGACGCAAGAGGAACGCACCGAGTTTCTGGCAGCTTTCGGCGACGCCCTGATCAACCGTGCCTCGACCACTTGGCGCGGGCTGGATGACGCCGCCAAAGAACAACCCCCGCAAGACTTGCTGGCACAGCACCCGGCATTGATGAAACGCCCTGTCATTCGCGCAAATGGCGCGCTTTATCTGGGCTGGAAAGCCGATGTGCAAAAGGCGCTTGGTATAGCATAACGCCCCATCGCGCGCAGCCGTTACAGCAATTTCAAATCGCTGGCAGATTCGCGCCCGTCGCGGCCTGCGCGCAATTCATAGGCTATTTTCTGGTCATCTGCCAAACCTGTCAGGCCCGCGCGTTCAACTGCCGAAATATGCACGAACACGTCCTTGCCGCCATCTTCGGGCGCAATAAACCCGTAGCCTTTGGATGTATTAAACCACTTCACTGTGCCTGTCGGCATAGGTCTTCTCCTCGTTCTCGGTCCCCGTGGCGTAATTGCCCTCGGGTCGTTCAGCCAGCTTCCTTGGCCGGCTGCGAAAACAGAGGCATCTTAGAAAGTCTGTCATCCCACACCAAATTTTGCCATAGACAGGTTAAAACGCAAGGGTTTTGGACATATCTGCACAACATGACGCAGTTTTGCCCACCATACAGAAGGATGCTGAGAAGATGCGCAACGCGGCCCTGACATTGGGACTTATCGGCGGGCTATGGGGCATGCTGGTGGGGTTTTTCAGCTTCGGATATACGGATTTGCTGATTCGCTACCCAGAATTGGCTGACATTACCGGCGGGGTTGCGAATATGGCGCTGATCCGCACGATGAGCCTGCTTGCCCCTGTGCTGGCGATTGCGGGCGCGGCTATGGCGCGGTCGGTCAATCTGGTGGCGGGGGTGTTGCTGCTGGTCTCTGCCACGGGGATGTATTTCACCTTCGGGTTTGGGGTGTTCACCATGTTCCCCATTGCCATGTGCGCGCTTGCAGGTGTTCTGGCGCTGGCCGCGCGCCAGCCTGATCCGCATTAAAACCTTGACTTTTCGGGGCGCATCCCCCATCTGGCACACATCTGCAACTTGCCGCGTGAGCTAGATTAAGTGTTGCAGTCAGGGCATGAGGCCCGACCACAGCTTCCCGACATCACGCGTGGGGGGCGGCGCATAGACCATGTGCCCCCAAACCCGCCCCTGAGCCTTCAGGGGCATTGCGCCTGTTTGAAGCAGGCCGTGAGAGGACAGATATTGACTGATTTTACCATGTTCGGGCTGCGCCCGGTGCTGATGACAAGCCTTGAAGCCCAAGGTTTTGGCACCCCCACCCCGATCCAGGCCCGCGCGATCCCGATGATCATGCAGGGCCGCGACCTTCTGGGGCTGGCACAGACCGGCACGGGCAAGACGCTGGCTTTTGGCCTGCCTGTCATGCATGCATTGCTGGGCGCTGGCCGCCCTGAACCAAAGACCACTCAGGCGCTGATCCTTGCGCCAACGCGCGAACTGGTCAACCAGATTGCCGAAACGCTGAACAAGTTTGCCCTGAAAACACCGCTGAAAGTGCAGCGCGTTGTGGGTGGCGCAGGCATTGGCCCCCAGATTCAGAAACTGGCCAAAGGCTGCGACATTCTGGTGGCCACACCGGGCCGCCTGCTGGACCTGCTGGACCGCCGCGCGCTGTCGCTGGAAGCCACGCAAATGCTGGTTCTGGACGAGGCCGACCAGATGCTGGACCTTGGCTTTATCCATGCGCTGCGCAAGATTGCGGCCTTGCTGCCCAAAGAACGCCAGACGCTGATGTTCTCGGCCACGATGAACAAGCAGATGAACGAGATTGCCGATGCCTATCTGGACCGGCCAGAGCGTATTCAGGTCTCCTCCCCCGGAAAACCTGCGGACAAGATTGACCAATCCGTGCATTTCGTACCCCAAGGTGACAAGGCGCGCGTTCTGGAAGGCTATCTGAAAGAACACCCTGAAGACCTTGCACTGGTCTTCTCGCGCACCAAACATGGCGCTGAAAAGCTGATGAAACTGCTGAATGGCTGGGGAATCTCCGCAGGCTCTATTCATGGCAACAAGTCACAGGGCCAGCGCGAGCGCACCTTGCAGGGCTTCCGCGAAGGCAAGATCAAGGTGCTGGTCGCAACCGATGTGGCCGCGCGCGGGATCGACATTCCCGACATGCGCCATGTCTATAACTACGACCTGCCCGAAGTGCCTGAAAACTACGTTCACCGCATCGGGCGCACCGCGCGCGCGGGCGCATCGGGGCGTGCAATGGCCTTGTGCGCGCCCGCCGAAATGGGCGATCTGCGCGCAATCGAGAAGCTGATGAAAATCACGCTGGCGATTGCGGGTGGTGCACCTTGGGCAGATGATCTGGCAGGCCCCGCACGCTCTGCCGCGCGCAAGCGCAATGGCGGTGGTGGTGGCGGCCAACGCCCCGCGCGCCATGGCGACAGCGACGGGCAAGCCCGCAAGCCACGCCAGAAAACCTTTGGCAAGCGCACGGGCGCGGGTGGCAAACCCAGCGGCGCGAATGACCGCCAACGCAGATCAGCTTGAACCGAAAAAGGGGCGCCACTGGCGCCCCTTGTTTTATTCTGCCGCCACCGTGTCTGTGACAGCATCAACGCGGACAGCTGCGAATTTGAACTCTGGTATTTTGCCATAAGGGTCCAGCGCCGGATTGGTCAGGATATTCGCCGCCGCTTCCACAAAGGCGAAGGGCAAAAACACCATGTCGGGGCTGACAGCCCGATCCGCCCGCGCCATGACGCTGATGCTGCCGCGCCGTGTGGACAGGCGCACCATGCCGCCCGCCTCCACCCCAAGGTGGCGTAGCGTGGACGGGTGAAGCGAGCAATTCGCCTCTGGCTCGACCGCGTCCAGCACCTTGGAGCGGCGCGTCATCGCGCCTGTGTGCCAATGTTCCAGCTGTCGCCCTGTGGTCAGTACCATCGGGTAGTCGGCATCTGGCAATTCATCGGGTGCAATCACACTGGCGGGTGTGAATTTTGCCCGCCCGCCTGCGCGCGGAAACGCATCTGCAAACACAATCGGCTGGCCGGGATCGTCCGGCGTAAGCGATGGATAGGTCACTGCACCCTCGCGCTCCAACCGCTCCCAAGTGATATTCTCAAGGCTTGCCATCCCCTGCTTCATCTCGGCAAACACTTGCGACGGGTGGGTAAAGCCCCAATCCAGCCCCAAGCGGCGCGCAAGCTCTATCGTGATCGCCCAATCCTCGCGTGCCTGCCCGGGGGGTGGCACAGCGGGCCGGCCCATTTGCACTTGGCGGTTGGTATTGGTGACCGTGCCCGATTTCTCGTAAAACGCCGCCGCTGGCAGGATGACATCTGCGTAATTGGCGGTTTCCGTCAGGAAAATGTCCTGCACCACCAGATGATCCAGCTTTGCCAAAGCCTCTCGTGCATGCACCACATCGGGGTCGGACATGGCCGGATTCTCGCCCGAGATATACATGCCCCTGATCTGGCCTTCATGCACGGCATCCAGAATTTCAGTAACCGTCAAACCCTTTTCGGCTGAAAACTCGGCCCCGCCCCACAGTGCGCTGAAATTTCCGCGCAAAGTATCATCCGCAACGCTCTGATAATCTGGCAGAAACATCGGGATCAGCCCCGCATCGGATGCGCCTTGCACATTGTTTTGCCCGCGCAACGGGTGCAGCCCGGTGCCCGGCCGCCCCACCTGCCCGCACATCAGCGCAAGGCTGATCAGACAGCGCGAATTGTCGGTGCCGTGAATATGCTGGCTGACGCCCATGCCCCAGAAGATCATACCCGCTTTCGCGCCCGCAAATTCGCGGGCGACGGCGCGCAGGGTATCCGCCGGAATGCCGCAAATCGCCTGCATCTTTTCGGGCGCAAAATCGGCCAGATGGGCGCGCATCGCGTCCCAATTCTCGGTCATGGCGTGAATATACTGGGTGTCGAACAGCCCCTCTTCCACGATCACATGCATGATCGCATTCAGCATCGAGACATCCGCACCGGGCTTGAATTGCAGCATATGCGTGGCATGGCGCGCCAAAGACTGCCCGCGCGGGTCCATCACGATCAGCTTGCCGCCACGCTTGGTGAATTGCTTGAAATAGGTGGCAGCAACGGGGTGGTTTTCAATCGGGTTGGCCCCGATCACGATCGCCACATCCGCATTCTCGATCTCGTTGAACGTGGCCGTCACAGCGGCAGACCCCACATTCTCCATCAGTGCCGCCACAGAAGAGGCATGACACAGCCGCGTACAATGATCGACATTGTTATGCCCGAACCCTTCGCGGATCAGGCGCTGGAACAGATAGGCTTCTTCATTCGTGCATTTGGCGCTGCCAAAGCCCGCAACACTGCGCCCGCCATGGGTGTCGCGCAAGCCCCCCAGCCCCTTGGCGGCGGCCTCCAGTGCCGCGTCCCATGTGGCCTCTCGGAATACCTCTGCCCAGTTGCCGGGGTCCACATTCAAGCCCTTCTCTGCACCCTCGCGCCGGATCAATGGCACGCTCAGGCGGTGGGGGTGATGGATATAATCGAAGCCGAACCGCCCTTTGACGCAAAGCCGCCCCTCATTCGCAGGGCCGTCAATGCCTTCGACATAGATAACCTTGTCGTCTTTCACCTTCAGGCTGACCTGACAGCCCACCCCGCAAAACGGACAAACCGATTTCACCGCGCGGTCGAAATCCGTGCTGTCGCCCTGTTGCGCATCATCAAGAACAGTCGCAGGCATCAGCGCGCCAGTGGGGCAGGCCTGCACGCATTCGCCACAAGCCACACAGGAACTCTCGCCCATGGGATCGTCAAAGTCGAACACCGGATAGGCATCATGCCCGCGCCCCGCCATGCCGATCACATCATTGACCTGCACCTCACGGCAGGCACGCACGCATAGCCCGCATTGGATGCAGGCATCCAGATTGACGCGCATCGCCACATGGCTGTCATCCAGCAGCGGAATGCGCTCTGCCTCCAGCGTGGGATAGCGGCTTTCGCGCAGCCCCGCAGCCTCGGCCATGTCCCACAGCTGGCTGCCACGGTCATGGGCGGCGGCACGCTCTGGCTGGTCGGCCAATAAAAGCTCGATCACCGCCTTGCGCGCAGTTGTCGCGCGGGTGGTGTCAGTATGCACCACCATCCCATCCACGGGTTCGCGGATGCAGCTTGCGGCAAGCACACGCTCGCCCTCAATCTCGACCATGCAGGCGCGGCAATTGCCATCGGGGCGGTAGCCGGGTGCAGGCTTGTGGCACAGATGCGGAATGACCAGCCCGCGCCCATGGGCAACCTCCCAGATCGTCTGGCCCGCCTGTGCTGTGACCTCTTGGCCATCTAACGTGAATGTCACCATGGCTTAGACCTCACCTGCAAAATGTTTCATCACCAGCCGGATCGGGTTGGGCGCGGCCTGCCCCAGCCCGCAGATGGATGCGTCCTGCATCACAGTGCACAATTCCTCCAGCAGCGGCTGGTCCCAGTGGTCGGCCTGCATCAGCTTCACCGCCTTTTCGCAGCCCGCGCGGCAGGGCGTGCATTGCCCGCAACTTTCACTCTCGAAGAATCGCAGCATGTTCAGCGCCGCATCGCGCGCGCGGTCTTGGTCAGACAGCACCACCACGGCGGCCGAACCGATAAAGGTGCCATGCGGCTGCAATGTGTCGAAATCCAGCGGGATGTCGTCCATATGCGCAGGCAACAGGCCCGAGGACGGCCCCCCCGGCTGATAGGCTTTGAACACATGCCCCTGCGCCATGCCACCCGCCGCCGCGATCACATCGCGGATCGTCGATCCTGCGGGCAAAAGATACACCCCCGCTGCCGTCACCCGCCCCGAGACAGAGAAACTGCGCAGGCCGCAGCGGCCATTCTTCTGGACCGCGTTCAGGATTTCCGGCCCCTCGCGGCAGATGCGCGCCACCCAATGCAGGGTTTCGACGTTATGCACCAGCGTCGGGCGGCCAAACAGGCCGACTTGCGCAACATATGGGGGGCGGTGGCGCGGCAAGCCGCGCTTGCCCTCGATCGATTCGATCATCGCGGATTCTTCACCGCAGATATAGGCCCCCGCACCGCGCCGCAGTTCGATATAGCCCGGCTCCACAAGCCCTGCGCCTTCCAGCGCGGCAATCTCGCGGCGCAGAATTTCCAGCACAGCCGGGTATTCGTCGCGCATATAGATATAACATCGCGCGGCCTCCACCGCCCAAGCGGCAATCAGCATCCCCTCCAGCATCAGATGGGGGGTGCGTTCCAGATAGTAGCGGTCCTTGAAGGTGCCCGGCTCCCCCTCATCGCCATTCACTGCCAGATAGCGTGGGCCGGAATTGGCGCGCACAAAGCCCCATTTCTTGCCCGACGGAAAACCGGCCCCGCCAAGCCCCCGCAGGCCAGAGGAAAGCACCAAATCCTGCACCTTCTCCCAATCCCCAGAGCGTCGCAGCTCCAAAAGGGTCGTATACCCCCCTTCCGCCGCATAGGCAGACAAGTCCTGATAGGGCGGCAGATGGGCGTGCGTATCACCTGCGGCAATCGCAGCCGCGACCTTCTCGGGCGTCGCATGGTCGATATGGTTGTGTCCCAGTTCCAGAACCGGCGCAGTGTCACACCGCCCCATACAGGGCGCGCGCAGAACCCGCACCTGCGACGGGTCCATGCCCGCCTCAAGCGCGCTTACCAAAGCCTCCGCCCCCGCCAGTTCGCATGACAGCGAGTCGCACACTCGGATCGTCAGCGCGGGGGGGGGCACCTCGCCTTCCTTGACCAGATCGAAATGGGCATAGAAACTGGCCACCTCCCAGATTTCCGCCATGGACAGGCGCATTTCATGGGCCAGCGCGCGCAGATGGCGCGCAGACAAATGGCCATATGCGTCCTGCAACAGATGCAAAAACTCGATCAGCAAATCGCGCCGGCGCGGGCGCTCGGCCAGCAGCGCCTGAACCTCTGCCAGCGCCTCATCCTCATACTGGCGCCCTTTGGGCGTGTGCCGCCCCTTGCCCCGGCCAGATTTCCAGACCCCTTTGCCGCCTGCCTGATCCAATGCCATCTGTCTTTCCTTTGCCAGCTTTGCCCCGTGCTGCCAAAGGATCAAACACATTTCAATATCATAAATCCGTTATTCAATAGGCAATGCCTATCGCCCATTTTCTTGCTACAAATACTCACGGGGGTGAATTGCGCCTTGGCGCAAGAGGGGGCAGTCGCCCCCTGCCCGGCCAGATCAGAACGGAACAGCCGCAGAAATTGTCATACCCCGCCCGCCATCAGGGTGGCGCAGGCGCAATTCCTTCGCGTGCAGCATCATGCGCGGATGCGCAAGCGCCGCGCCGCTGGCATAAAGCGGGTCGCCCAATATCGGATGCCCGAGTGCCAGCAGATGCACCCGCAACTGGTGGCTGCGGCCGGTGACCGGCATAAGCCGCAGCCGTGAAGTGTCCCCTTCATGGCGGATCAGTGCCCAATCGGTTTGTGCGGGGCGGCCTGTCTCGTGGCAGACCATCTGGCGCGGGCGGTTGGGCCAATCCACGCCCAAGGGCAGGTCAACCCGCCCCGCGCGCTCGGTCACCTGCCCTGCGACGCGCGCGATATAGGTCTTGCGGGTCTGGCGTTTCTCGAATTGCAGCCCCAGATGCCGCTGGGCATGGGGGGTGCGCGCGAAAACCATCACGCCCGATGTGTCCAGATCCAGCCGATGCACAAGCAGGATTTCCGGAAACCCGACCCGCAGCCGCGCGATCATGCAATCGGCCATATGCGCGCCTTTTCCGGGAACTGACAACAACCCTGCAGGCTTGTCGACAAGCACCAGTTCATGATCTTCATAAAGAACAACTGGCGCGCCCTCGGGGGGGGCATAGATGAATTCCGTCATCGCTGTGTCACAATGGCCGCTGCACCCGCAGCAGATCGGCCTGATAGTCCGGCGCGTCGTGATGCAACTCATAGGTTTGCACACCGGGCAGTTGTGCGAAACTCTCCATCAGGGCTTTCGGAAAGAACGTCGCGGTGACATTGCCAAAGCCCGGAAGCTGGCGCAGCAGCGCAGATGTGGCCGCAGCGCAGCGCGCAGGCGGCACTGGCCCCGCCTGCAAGGCCAGCGCCATGGCCTGTTCGGCCATGTCCGGGGTCACGACCAGCCTTTGGACCACGGCGTAATGTGACGGGCGCACATGGCTGGCATAGAAAGATGCGCCCGCGGCATAGGTCATGCCAAAATGCACATCATTGCGTTCGGGGATCGTGGCGAGTGTCCAGCTGCCTGCGGGGTCGAAAAGCACCCGCTCTGACCCGTTGATGAACAGCGCCGCATGATCGCCCCGCTTTGAAGCGTAGTTCATGATCGTGACAAGCGTCAGCTCTGGCGCGCCGCCATGCTGGTGGCGGGCCGTCTGTACCGCCTCGTCCGAGGCCCAGATCTGCTCGGCGCAAGCCGAAAGCAGCATCAGCCCGAATAACGCAACCAGCAAGGTTGCTGTCTGGCGCAGATGCCAGACATTGCGTGAAACGATCATGATATTGGCCTTGCTCCCGCCTGCGGGGTCAGGAATTGGCAAGCGCGAGGAAGATCAGAACGCCAATGCTGATTGCCGCACCCCAGACCGACCAGCGGACAAAACCGTTAAAGGTCTTTTCCTGTTCTGTGGTGTCCATCTTGCCATGCTCATGCTCTGCCATAATGGCCTCCTGTAGAGTCAAGTTTTGTGAATCCGATAGCCGATCCATGCGCGCCTGTCACCCCCTTTGCGCAACCGCGCGCATGGGCTTAGCCGGTTGCCTGCCATTGCCAGACACCCTCTTCATCTGCAAAGCGCCGCGCCTGTCGGGTTGCAACCAGATGGTTCAGATGGGCCACGGCCTCGACCAGTGCCAGACCATATACCCCTTCGGTGATCTGGCGTTTGAACAGGGGGGCGAAACAGTCTGACGCCTTGCGCGGCGTGGCCAGATGCGCGCGCAGGCGGCGCAGCGCGCCGTGGTGGTTCTCGATTTTCTGGCGCAGACGCAGCGGCAGCCCTGTAAAAGGCAGCTTGTGGCCGGGCAGAACCAGATGGTCTTCGCGGGCGATATCTTGCAGGGCTGTGCAGCTTTGCAGCCAGTCGGCCACGGGGTCTGCCTCTGGCTCGGTGGCGTAGACGCCCAGATTGGGCGAGATCGAGGGCAGCAATTGATCTGCCCCCAGCACAAGATTGCAATCGCGGCTCCACAGCGTCACTTGATCGGGGGCATGGCCCTGCCCCAGCCGTATATCCCACTCACGCCCCGCTGCGCGGAATACGCCCCCGTCGCGCAACTGGTGAAAACCCAGCGGCAAGGGAGCCACCACATCGCAGAAATTGAAAGGGCGCTCGGACAGGCGGCGGGCCAGTATCTCGGGGTCCATGCCCGCCTTGCGCCAATATTCAGCTGTTTCCGGCGCGGGGCGGTCCTGTTCATCCAGCACCAGCATTCTTGCAAACAACCACGCCGTGCGGCTGGCCCAGAGTTCCGCGCCATCGGCCTGAAACCAGCCCGCAAGCCCGATATGGTCGGGGTGGTGGTGGCTGGCGATCACGCGTGTGACGGGCTTGCCCTGTAAGGGGCCGGATAGCAGTTTGGCCCAGATGCCCCGCGTGCGGCCTGTGTCAAACCCTGTGTCAAAGATCGTCCAGCCCGCGCCATCGTCCAGCGCATAGACATTGACATGGTCCAGCGCCATCGGCAGCGGCAGGCGCGCCCAAAGCACGCCTTCGGCAATTTCGGTGGCCGTGCCCTCTTCGGGCGCATCCTCGAACGGGTAGCGCAGACCTGTCATGTCACTTTCATCCCTCACGCGGCAAGATCCGCGTCGCTTAGGGCATAGAGGGCGGATGCGCCAGCGCGGGCCTGCACCAAAAGGCCGGTATGTTCGGGCAGCACCCGCATGATAAACACGCGCGCCAGCGCGCGGCGCGGCCCGTCCCCTGCCATTGCGGCGCGCAGATGGTAATGGGCCCCCAGCACACGGGCAAAGGCACGCAGATAGGCAGTTGCCCCTGCAAAGCGGTCCTGCATGTCTTGCGCAACCAGCCATTCTGTCGCCTCGCGCAGGGTTTCTGCGGCCTGCCAGACCGGCTCTGCCAGATCGGGCAGCGCGGCGCGCGCGGCCTCTGCGCCATCCTCGATCTCTTGCAACAGACGAAAGGCCGCCTCGCCCCCGTCCATCAGCTTGCGGCCAACAAGGTCCATGGCCTGAATGCCATTCGTACCTTCATAGATCGTGGTCACGCGCACATCGCGCAGATATTGCGCAGCGCCCGTCTCCTCGACAAAGCCCATGCCGCCATGGACCTGAATGCCCGCGCCCGCCACTTCGCAGCCGATATCGGTGCCATGCGCCTTGGTGATCGGGGTCAGAAATGCGGCGCGCGCGGCCCAATCCGCCGCGCCACTTGCCCGCGCCATGTCAATGGCAACGCTATTGGCCAGTGCGATGGCGCGCGCGGCAAAAATTTCGGCCTTCATCATTGAAAGCGCGCGGCGCACATCTGCATGTTCGGCGATTGGCCCTGTGCCGGTCACAGGCGTTTTGCCCTGTTTTCTGTCCAGCGCAAAGCCAAGGGCGTGCTGATAGGCCGCTTCGGCCACGCCAATTCCCTGCACACCCACACCCACGCGGGCATTGTTCATCATGGTGAACATGGCCGCCATCCCCTGATGGGGCTTGCCCACCAGCCAGCCGGTGGCGCGGTCATATTCCATCACGGCCGTGGGCGAGCCGTGAAGCCCCAGCTTGTGTTCCAGACTGACCACGCGCAGCCCATTGCGCGTACCTGCCGCGCCATCGGCATCGGGAATAAACTTGGGCACCATGAACAGGCTGATCCCGCGCGTGCCTGCCGCACCATCAGGCAGGCGCGCCAGCACAAGATGACAGACATTTTCAGTGAAATCATTGTCACCCCAAGAGATGTAAATCTTCTGGCCCGAAATCGCATAAGTGCCATCCTCATTCGGTTCAGCCTTGGTCCGCAGCGCGCCCACATCGCTGCCGGCTTGCGGCTCTGTCAGGTTCATGGTGCCGCACCATTGGCCTGAAATCAGCTTGGGCAGGAAGCGGGCTTTCAGCGTATCGTCGGCGTGGTGTTCCAAAGCCTCGATCTGGCCTTGGGTCATCAGCGGTGCAAGCTGCAAGGCCAGACAGGCCGAAGACATCATGTCATTGACAGCGGTGGCCAAAGTCTGCGGCAGACCAAGCCCGCCATATTCGGGGTCAGCCGCCATGCCCAGCCAGCCGCCCTCGGCGATTGCCCCAAAAGCCTGCGCAAAGCCCGGGCTGGTGCGCACCACCCCGTTTTCCAGCCGCGCCGGATGCTGGTCGCCCACGCGCTGCAAGGGGGCCAAAACCATCTCGCACAGCTTGCCCGCTTCGGTCAGAATCGCGGTCGTCGTCTCTGGCGTTGCGTCAGTAAAGCGGTCGGTCTGGCGCACCTGATCAAAGGCTACGACATGATCTAGCAGAAAGGCGAAATCGCGGGTCGGGGCGCGGTAGGGCATATGTGGCTCCTTCGGGCAGAGGGTCGGACCGGCTTGGCAAGCGCGTGCCAAGCGCATAAGACGATGCGTCCCTTGTGTCTTAGCGGCGCGAGGCAGGATTCCAAACCAAAACGCGGCGTCACATAAATGAATGAACCCGACCAGAAAACGGAAATGCTTGGCCAGGATGCCGCAGGCATTGCGCGTGCCGCGCATCTGCTTGCGGCGGGCCAGCTGGTCGCCATGCCCACGGAAACCGTCTATGGGCTGGCAGGTGATGCACGCAGTGACGCCGCCGTGGCCGCGATCTTTGCCGCCAAGGGGCGCCCGTCTTTCAACCCGCTGATCGTGCATGTTGCATCTCTGGCCGAGGCTGCGCGCTATGCCGTTTTGCCAGATGCCGCACTCGGGCTTGCGCGCGCATTCTGGCCGGGGCCGCTGACCTTGGTTGCCCCTTTGCGCGCGGGGCATGGGCTGGCACCGGCGGTGACTGCGGGGCTGGAGACTGTGGCCATCCGTGTGCCCGCGCACCCTGTTGCGCGCGCGCTGCTGGAACAGTTCGGCGGGCCGGTGGCTGCGCCATCGGCGAACCCCTCGGGCCGAATCAGCCCAACCGCGCCCGCGCATGTGCTGGCAGGGCTGAAGGGGCGCATTGCGGCAGTGCTGGATGGCGGCGCCTGCGCGGTGGGCGTGGAATCGACAATAATCGGGTTTGACCAGGGCCAGCCTGTAATCTTGCGCGAAGGCGGCATCAGCCGAGAGGCGATAGCGGCGCAGAGCGGCGCATCTCCGACCCATGCCCCGCAAGGGGCGATCACTGCGCCCGGCCAGCTTGCCTCGCATTATGCGCCGCGCGCGGCGGTGCGGCTGGATGCAACCGCGCCCGAACCAGATGAAATCTGGATCGGCTTTGGCCCCGACTGTGCCACTGCCGAAATGACCCTTTCCCCCACAGGCGATCTGGGCGAGGCGGCCGCGCGGTTATTTGCCGTTTTGCATGATGCCGATGCAACAGGCCGCGCGATTGCCGTAGCCCCTGTCCCCGATCACGGGTTGGGTGGCGCAATAAACGACCGCTTGCGCCGCGCCGCCGCCCCGCGCACAAGCTGACATTGCCACACCAACCCCAAGGAGTATGCCATGTTGATGCCGTTTCATTTTGCCTATCATGTCCGCGATCTGGATGAGGCGCGCGCTTTTTATGGAAAGGTGCTGGGATGCGCTGAAGGGCGCAGCACGGATACATGGGTTGATTTCGACTTTTTCGGCCACCAGATCAGCCTGCACAAGGGCGCGCCGTTTGCCAATGCCCCCACAGGCAAAGTTGGCGATCACATGGTGCCGATGCCGCATTTCGGGCTGGTGCTGGATGCAGCGCGGTTCACGGCCCTGGCCCAGCGGTTGCAGGATGCGGGCGTTGAATTCGTCCTTCCCCCTTCCCTTCGGTTCGAGGGCCAACCGGGCGAGCAATGGACCATGTTCTTCCGCGACCCGTCTGGCAACCCGATCGAGGTGAAGGGATATACCGATCAGTCGCAGATTTTCGCTAGCTGAGTTTCCTGCAAAACCCAATCGGCCACGCCCGGCCCCATCGCCTGCACTGGCAAGGCGATAATCGCGGGCAGTTCAAAGGGATGGTTTGCGCGTATCTGCGCGCAGACCGCGTCAAAATTGCAGGCAGGGGTTTTCAGCCGCAGCAGAACTTCCGTCTCGGAATCGATCTGCCCCTGCCAGCAAAACAGGCTTTCGACCTTTGGTAAAAGATTGGCGCAGGCAACCAGCCTGTTGCGCAGGCAGGCGCTTGCAATTTCGCGGGCGCTGTCCTTGTCGGGACAGGTGACCTCGACCTCGAACAGGTCCATCCATGCCTCCATTGATCTGTGCATCTGTTGCCCAGATATGGCGGCAGTTGCGCGAAGAAACCATGATCTGCCTCAAGTCACAGCGAGGACAGATCAGCAATTGGGCACATTCACCGCCAACCCGCCCAGCGCGGTTTCCTTGTATTTCTCGGACATATCGGCCCCTGTCTGGCGCATTGCCTCGATGCAATTGTCCAGTGGCATGAAATGCGTACCATCGCCGCGCAGGGCAAGGCTGGCGGCGGAAATCGCCTTGATCGCGCCCAGCCCGTTGCGTTCAATGCAGGGCACCTGCACCAGCCCTTTGACAGGGTCGCATGTCATCCCCAAGTGATGCTCCAGCGCTATTTCGGCGGCGTTTTCCACTTGCTCGGGCGTGCCTCCCAGAACGGCGGCCAACCCCGCCGCCGCCATTGCGGCTGCAGAGCCCACCTCGGCCTGACAGCCGCATTCCGCGCCAGAGATTGACGCATTATGCTTGACCAGCCCGCCAATTGCCGCCGCTGTAAGAAGAAACTCGCCCACGCGCGCCTCGTTTGCGCCGGGCACATGGTCCAGCCAGTAACGGATTGTCGCGGGCACCACACCCGCCGCGCCATTGGTGGGCGCGGTCACCACCTGCCCGCCTGCGGCGTTTTCTTCATTCACGGCCATGGCATAGACGCTGATCCAGTCATTGATCGTGTGCGGCGCGTTCATGTTCAGGCCGCGCTCTGCCTCCAGTGCTGCGTGGATCGCTGCTGCCCGCCTGCGCACCTGCAAGCCACCGGGCAAAATGCCTTCGGCGCGCATGCCACGGTCAATGCAATCATTCATCACTTGCCAGATACGGCGCATGCCCTGATCCAGCGCGACGGGGCTGCGGGTGGCCAGTTCATTGGCGCGTTTCATCGCCGCAATCGATTTGCCGCTGTCGCGCGCCATGGCCAGCATCTGCGCCGCCGTCTCGAACGGATAGGGGTAGTCAGCATCGGACTTGCGCGGCGGCGCGGTCAGTTCCCCTTCCGTCACGACAAAGCCGCCGCCGATGGAATAATAGATTTCCTGTGCAATCACATCGCCCTGCCTGTCGGTCGCCATCAGCCGCAAGCCGTTGGCATGGCCTGCAAGCTTGGTGTCATAATCGAAAATCAGGTCGGTCTTGGGCGCAAAAGTCAACGTGCCCAGCCCTGCCGCATCAATCTGGCCACTGGCCGTGATCTGCGCCAAGACCTGTTCGGCGCGCGCGGCGTCATAATCTTCGGGCGTGAACCCTGCCAACCCTAGGATTACGGCGCGGTCTGTTGCATGGCCCACCCCTGTAAAGGCCAAGGAGCCATGCAGCGAGGCGCGCAGCCCTGCCACCGAAAAGGACAGGCCCCGCAAATGGTCCAGAAACCGCGAGGCCGCCACCATCGGCCCCATCGTATGCGAGGATGACGGCCCGATCCCGATCTTGAACATATCGAATACTGACAAAAACATGCGGCCCCCTTTTGGATGCATGCCTTCTGTCTAACCGGAAACAGGGCGCGGGACATAGCGCGCTGCGACATGAATTGCGCGAAAGAAGACCAGTTTCAGCCGCACCCCCTTGGCAGACTCTCTAAAATGCGGCACTCTTGACGCTATGATAACACTTGGAAGATACGCTACCCTTGCGGCCATGCTCGCGCTTTCCAGCGCGGCCTGCTCGCCTTGGACAAGCCCACAGGCGGGGCGCAGCATATATGCGCAAAATTGCGTGGCCTGTCATGGCGACGATGGACGCGGCGGCGCGCAGGTGCCGGACCTGACAGCGCTGGCAGCGCGCGCAGGCGGCAGCTACCCGCAGCGTATGGTTCTGGACAAGCTGGATGGCTATGCACGCGGCGCGGTGGTCTATGCGGATGCGGAAATGCCCAATTTTGGCGATCTGCTGACAGGGCGACTGACACGCGTGCAGACAGACCGTGGCTTGTCGCGCCCCCTGCCAGAGCGGGTGATTGCGCTGGATGCCTATCTTCAGTCGATCCAGCGCTAGGGCCGCGCGCACCAGAACTGGCCCCATATCTTCCGATTCTGCTTTAACCTCACCGTGCAAAACGCCTATAACCTGCGCGAGTGATGATGAGGGCACGCAATGACTGACCAGCTTACACCAATCGACCGCGCGAAATATGTAGCCGCGCATTGTGCCGCAGATTTCGTGCAGGACGGAATGCGCGTGGGTCTTGGAACCGGCTCGACCGCTGCATGGATGGTGCGCCGCCTTGGCGCGCGGATCAAGCAGGAAGGGCTGCGCATCATCGCTGTGCCCACCTCGACCCGCACCGCCCAACTGGCGCGCGATGTCGGCATCAATGTCGTGTCACTGGACGAGGCGCGCTGGCTGGACCTGACGATTGACGGCGCAGATGAATTTGACGCCGAACTGACGCTGATCAAGGGCGGTGGCGGCGCGCTGTTGCAAGAAAAGATCGTGGCAACGGCGTCCGACCAGATGATCGTCATCACCGATGCGGCCAAGGAAGTGAAAACGCTGGGCGCCTTCCCCCTGCCGGTCGAGGTGATCCCCTTTGGCTGGCGCGCCACCAAG
Organism: Roseinatronobacter thiooxidans; assembly: GCF_001870675.1. Classification (GTDB taxonomy): domain Bacteria; phylum Pseudomonadota; class Alphaproteobacteria; order Rhodobacterales; family Rhodobacteraceae; genus Roseinatronobacter; species Roseinatronobacter thiooxidans. The sequence continues at coordinate 129,837 of NZ_MEHT01000044.1, forward strand.
GCGCTGGTGGAAGAGGTTCTGGCCTCGATGGATGTGATGGGCCAGCAATCCAGCCTGCGCGTGAACGGCGACAAGCCCTTTATCACCGATGAGGGCAATTACATCCTTGATCTGGACCTTGGCCGGATCGGCAATGCGCGGCAACTGGCGCTTGTGCTGAATCAGGTGCCGGGTGTTGTGGAAAACGGGTTGTTCGTGGATATCGCCGATCAGGTGGTCATCGGGCATGCCGATGGCACCTGCGAGATGCGCGACCTTAGCAGCGGCACACCCGAAACCAGCCTGCGCCAGATCGACCTTGAGGATGCGCGCAATATCTTTTCCGACCTGTAAGGGGCTGCAATGAATTTTGACTACGACCTGTTTGTAATCGGCGGCGGCTCTGGCGGGGTGCGCGCGGCGCGCATTGCATCCTCTGAATACGGCGCAAAGGTTGCGCTGGCCGAAGAATACCGGATGGGCGGCACCTGTGTTATTCGGGGTTGCGTGCCCAAGAAGCTGATGGTGTTTGCATCGGGCTTCCCCGGCGCGGTGGCCGATGCACAAGCCTATGGCTGGGACGCGCAGATTGGCGCGTTCGACTGGGGCGCATTCCGCACCAAGCTAGAGGGCGAGCTGGACCGGCTGGAAGGCGCGTATCGCGGCAATCTGGAACGCGCGGGGGTCGAGATTTTCGACTGTCGCGCCACGCTTGCAGGCCCCCATGAGGTGCGCCTTGCCGATGGGCGCGAGGTGACGGCAAAACACGTCCTGATCGCCACCGGCGGACGCCCCGTCGTGCCCGAAAAATGGCAAGGCTTCGGGGCCATGACCTCGAACGAAGTGTTCAAGATGGACAGTTTGCCGAAATCGCTGCTGATTGTGGGCGGGGGCTATATTGCCAGCGAATTTGCCTGCATCTTCAACGGCCTTGGCGTTAAAACCACGCAATTCTACCGCGGCGCACAAATCCTGCGCGGCTTTGACGAGGAAGCGCGCGGGCATATCGCCAATGAAATGCTGGCCAATGGCGTTGACCTGCATCTGGGCACCGATGTGCTGGAGATGGAAGAACGTGACGGGCAAACATGGGTCAAGGCGACAACCGGCCATGATGGGTGCTATGACGCTGTGATGTTCGCAACCGGACGCCGCCCCAACAGTGACGGGCTGGGGCTGGATACGCTGGGACTGGACTTGAAAGCCAATGGCGCAATTCCGGTGGATAAATACAGCCAGACAGCCATCCCTTCGGTCTTTGCGGTGGGCGATGTGACAGACCGCGCAAACCTGACCCCTGTGGCGATCCGCGAGGGGCATGCCTTTGCCGATACAGTCTTTGGCGGCAAGCCCACATATTTCGACCACGGCCTGATCCCGACGGCGATTTTCACACAGCCCGAATACGGCACAGTCGGCCTGACCGAAGAGGAGGCCCGCGCGCAAGGCCCTGTTGATGTCTATTGCGCCGCCTTCCGGCCGATGCACAGCCTGTTCGCAGGCCGTGACAATCGCGCGATGATGAAGCTGATTGTTTGCCGCACAACTGACAAGGTGTTAGGATGTCACATCGCCGCCGATCATGCGGGCGAGATGATACAACTTGCTGGGGTCGCTGTTGCCATGAATGCAACAAAAGCCGATTTTGACCGGACCCTTGCTGTGCATCCGACGATGGCAGAGGAACTGGTCACAATGCGGACTGCGACGCGCAGCCACACCGATTGAGGGTTGAATTAGGCGGGTTTCAGCCCACCTTCTGAACAAATATGAAACCATAACAATGAATGGAGTCCAGATGTCTGGGAACAACGGTGGACCTTGGGGAGGGGGCGGCAATCGCGGCGGTGGAAATCGCGGCAGCGGCGGCGGTGGCCGCGGCGGTGATGGCCAGCCTCCCATGCCCGAGATTGACGAGATCGTGAAGAAAGGCCAGGAACAGCTGCGCGTCCTTATGGGCGGCGGCGGTGGCGGCAAAGGTGGTGGATTGGGCAGTGGTCCGGGCTTCTCGAAGCGCGGCGTGCTGATTGGTCTGGTTGCACTGGTCGTCATGTGGGCCTTTGCATCCTTCTACACAGTGCGCCCTGAAGAGCGGTCGGTCGAACTGCTGTTTGGCCAATATTACAAGACCGGCAATCCGGGCCTGAACTTTGCCCCTTGGCCTGTCGTGTCGCATGAGGTTGTGCAGGTCACCACAGAACGTGTCACCGAAGTGGGCACCGGACGCAGCGCGCTGGATACCGGCCTGATGCTGACGCGTGACGAAGCGGTGGTGGATATCGAATTTCAGGTTGTCTGGAACGTGACAGACCCCGCGCGCTTCCTGTTCAACTTGGCCGACCCGCGCGAGACTGTGCGCGCTGCATCGGAATCCGCGATGCGCGATATTATCGCACGCTCGGAACTCTCGCCCATTCTGAACCGTGATCGCGGCTCGATCGCTGCCGATCTGCGCGCGGCGGTGCAAGGGCTGCTGGACAGCTACGAATCCGGGATCGCTGTTATTCGTGTGAACTTCGACAAGGCCGACCCACCCGAAGGCGTGATCAACGCGTTCCGCGATGTGCAGACCGCACGTCAGGAACGGGACCGGCTTGAACGCGAAGCCGATGCCTATGCAAACCGCGTACTGGCACAGGCACGGGGTCAGGCAGCACAGCTTCAGGAAGAAGCCGAAGCCTATCGCGCCGAAGTTGTGAACAACGCACAGGGTGAAGCCGCACGTTTCGTCTCGGTTTATTCGGAATATGTGAACGCGCCCGAAGTGACGCGCAAACGGATGTATCTGGAAACCATGGAGCGCGTATTGGGTGACATGAACCTGACAATCCTAGACAATGTGACCGGCTCTGAAGCGGGTGGTTCTGGTGTGCTGCCATATCTGCCGCTCGACTCGTTGAACCGGACAAGGAGTGCCAACTGATGAAAAAAGCAGGATTATTGCTGCCGGTTCTGGTTGTGGCGATCATCACGGTATTTTCGTCCCTGTTCATTGTCGATGAACGCGAAAACGTGCTGGTGCTACAATTCGGTCAGGTAAAACAAGAGATTACAGAGCCGGGCCTTGGCTTCAAGATCCCTTTCATTCAGGAAGTCGTGCGCTATGACGCGCGGATTCTGGGTCTGCAAACGCAACCCCTGGAAGTCACACCGCTGGATGACCGCCGCCTTGTCGTTGACGCGTTCCTGCGCTGGCGCCTGACGGATGTGCGCCGCTTCCGCGAAGCGGTTGGCGTGGATGGTGTGCGTGCCGCCCAAGGCCGGATGGACCGCATCATGAATGCCGCCATTCGTGAAGTTCTGGGTTCGGTGCCATCGAATGCCGTTCTGTCCGAAGACCGGACCGGCCTGATGAACCGCATTCGGGATCTGGCGCGTCGCGAATCCGAGACACTCGGGATCGAAGTGATCGACGTTCGCCTGACCCGCACCGACTTGCCACGCGAGAACCTTGAAGCAACCTTCGCACGGATGCGCGCAGAGCGCGAGCGTGAAGCCGCAGATGAGCGGGCACGCGGGAACGAGGCCGCACAGCGTGTGCGCGCCCTTGCAGACCGGACTGTGATCGAACTGGTTTCGGCATCGCGCCGCGAAGCAGAGATCATTCGCGGTGAAGCAGACGCAGAACGTAACCGCGTCTATGCCGATGCCTATAATCTGGACCCGGAATTCTTCGCATTCTCCCGTTCTATGCAAAGCTATGAAAGTGCCTTGCGCGGGGATAATGCCTCGATGGTGCTGCGCCCGGATAGCGAGTTCTTCACCTTCCTGCGTTCTGATGGTGCTTCAGACATTGTGCTGCAAGCAGCGCGCGATGCAGCAGAAGCTGTGGCGCAAGACCCTGAAATGCTCCGCCAGCGCGCGCCAGAAGCAGACCCGGAAGAACCTGACGCTGTACGCGAGCTTGAAGCCATTATCGGGAACTAAGGGCTTGCGGGTATGACATTGCACACACTGGTGCTGGCCCTTGGGTTGGTTCTGGTTTTCGAGGGGCTGGTCTTTGTACTGGCCCCTCGTCGTATTGAAGACATATTGCGGATGCTGGCCAGCCTGCCGATTGACGCGCGGCGCATGATCGGGATGGTCGCATTGGTGCTTGGGGCCGTTCTGGTAACACTGTCCGGCATGATCGTCGCAAGCTAAGCCTTTCTGGCACCTGCTGTCTGACAATGTGTCACATCTGGTTGAAAGTCCGAAACGCAAATTGCGTTTACGCCGAAGCGCCATAGATTACGCCCAAGGCATTGGAGGCCCAGCGCCCCCGCCGATTACATGAATAGGAGAGTTCCATGATGTCTTACGCCATGACCACGCGACCAAGGCGGTCCGGCATTCCACAAATGCTGCTGGCCCTGACTATGGCGCTGGTCTTTGTCGTCTCACAGGTCGCAGTTGCGCAAGCGCAGGTCAACCGCCCCGAAAGCTTTGCCGATCTGGCAGAAAGGGTCAGCCCCGCAGTTGTCAACATCACCACGACAACCACAATCGAGGCCCGTCTGGACGATGCGCCGCGTTTGCCCGAAGGCTCGCCTTTCGAGGATTTCTTTCGTGACTTTTTCGATGGTCCGGAAGGACGCCCGAACCGCCCGCGCCGCAATCAGGCGCTTGGTTCAGGCTTTGTGATTTCTGATGACGGGTATATTGTGACGAACAACCATGTCATCGAGGGGGCCGATGAAATCCGGATCGAGTTCTTCTCTGGTCTGGAACTGGATGCAGAACTTGTGGGGACCGACCCCGCAACCGATATTGCGCTGCTGAAAGTCGATCATGATGCGTTGCTGCCCTTCGTGCCTTGGGGCGATGCGGAAGCTGCGCGCGTAGGCGATTGGGTGATTGCCGTTGGCAACCCGCTGGGTCAGGGCTTTTCTGTCAGCGCCGGCATTATCTCGGCGCGCGGGCGGGCGTTGCAGGGCAATTATGACGACTACATCCAGACCGATGCGGCCATCAACCGCGGCAACTCTGGCGGGCCATTGTTCAATATGGATGGCGAGGTCATCGGCGTGAATACGGCCATTCTATCGCCCACTGGCGGCTCTATCGGGATCGGCTTTGCAATGTCGTCGAATGTCGCGCTGAATGTCGTGGATCAGTTGCAGGAATTCGGGTCAACCCGTCGCGGCTGGCTGGGCGTGCGCATCCAAGACCTGACAGAAGAAATGGCCGAAGCAATCGGCCTTGACGATCCGCGCGGCGCTATGGTCACCGATGTGATGGAAGGCCCCTCGCTGGATGCGGGCATGCTGGCAGGTGACGTGATCTTGCGGTTCGATGATGGCGAAGTGCGTGACACACGCATGCTGGTGCGCCGCGTGGGCGATGCCGGTGTGGGGCGCGATGTGGAAGTGATCGTGTTCCGCAGTGGCGAAGAAGTCGCGCTGACGGTCACACTTGGGCAGCGCGAGTTGTTTGAAGCGGCTGCGCGCGAAACGGCCCCCTCCCCCAGCGCACCGCCAGAACCAAGCAGCTTTCTGGGCATGACCTTGCAAGAGCTGGATGACACCCTGCGCGAGGAACTGGGCCTGACCGCCAGTACCACGGGGCTTATCGTGCGCGCGGTCGAAGACGACAGCGATGCCGCACAAAAAGGCATTCTGGCAGGTGATCTGATTACCGAGGCCAACCAACAGCCCATCACCTCGATCGAGGATTTGGAAGCATTGGCGCAGCAAGCGCGCGATGCGGGCCGCCGGTCCTTGCTGGTTCTTCTGCGCCGCGACAGCGACCCGCGTTTTGTTGCGCTAAGCTTGGAAGAGTAACCCCCCTACCCCACAAGAGCTTAAAACGCGCGCCCGGTTGGCGCGCGTTTTTTATTCTCGAGATGGGCGCGTTCAGTTTCGCTGCAACTCTATCGGGACAAGCCCCAGATGCTGCGCCGTCTCTAGCGTCAGGATCGGACTGTTGAACCCATTGGCGCGTTGAAACGCCTGCACAGCAGCGCGTGTCTGGGCATCTGGCTTGCCTGTCACCTGCCCCGAATAAAAGCCGCGCGCGGCCAGACTGCGTTGCAACGCATGCATGAACCCATGGGTCATCTGTTCAGGGCATGGCACCCGAAACGCCACTTCTTCGATAATATTGGCGCTGGTGCGCCCTGTTCCCGAAGCGTAGCGCGCCCAACACACCCGCGCCGAAGGGGCCGCAAGTGAGATTGTAGAGAGTTGGGTTCGGGCCTGACTGACCATGACAGACTCACCCGCAACTGGCCCGGAAAATACGGCCACCATCAGCGCGACTGCGGCGCCCCACCAGCGTTTTTGTGATTCTGTATGTGACATATCACCCTCTAAGCTAAATCATACCGTTCATTTTTAAAATGATGCCAGTAAATTCGGGCGAAAAAGGGTTGGATGTGTGACAATACACCGACGCAACAAGGCAGAAATTCGGCTGGTCAAACTGCGCGTGCTGGCTTATCCCCACCCAGAGAGTTACGTCAGAAAGAGGGTTTCATGGCCAAGATCACCTATGTCGAATTCAATGGAAAAGAACATATCGTCGAGGTTGCCAATGGGCTGACCGTTATGGAAGGCGCGCGCGATAACGGCATTCCCGGCATCGAGGCTGATTGCGGCGGCGCATGCGCCTGTTCCACCTGCCATGTTTATGTTGCGCCCGAATGGGTCGAAAAACTGCCCGCAAAAGACCCGATGGAAGAAGACATGCTGGATTTTGCGTATCAACCCGACCCCGCGCGCTCCCGCCTGACCTGCCAGTTGAAGGTCAGCGATGCGCTGGACGGGCTGAAAGTGCATATGCCCGAAAAGCAAATCTGACCTGCGCTTCAGGTAAAAATCGTCCGGGGCAATATGCCCCGGCACGCGCGTCAGGCCCACCGATGCCCCGCCGCGCATCCGTCACCGCAGACATGGCGCAAAATAGATGGTCACGCCCGCGCGCGGATCAGGCGGAATAGCCGCCGGTCTGATACCAGCGCCACGCATCTGCGATCATTTGCTCCAGCGTGGAATGCTGCGCGACCCATCCCAACCCTTCGCAGGCCCGTTGGCTGCCCGAGACCAGCGCCGCCGCATCGCCTGCGCGGCGTAGGCCGAATTCATGCGGGACATCACGGCCAATGCTGGCAGCGCAATGCCCGATCACATCGGCCACTGAAAACCCGGCCCCTGTCCCCAGATTGAACACCCGACTGCCGCGCCCTGCGCGCAACCAGTCCAGCCCGCGAATATGCGCATCAATCAGATCCATCACATGCACATAGTCGCGGATACAGGTGCCGTCGCGTGTCGGATAGTCATTTCCATGAATCACCAGCGCGGGGCGCGCGCCTGCCGCTGCTTCTATCATCAGGGGGATCAGATGTGTCTCGGGCTGGTGCCATTCTCCGACCTCTGCCTCTGGGTCGGCCCCTGCGACATTGAAATACCGGAAAATGACCGAGTTCAGGCCATGGCTGACCCCGAAATCCCGCAGCACACCCTCAACCGCAAGCTTGGACGCACCATAGGCATTCAGCGGGCGCTGGGGTGTGTCTTCGTCCAGCATCACCCCGTCCTGATCGCCATAAGTCGCACAGGTCGATGAAAACACCATATCCATGCAGCCCGCCGCCACCATCGCTTCAATGAGGTTCAACGAGCCGCCCAGATTGTTGCGCCAATAGCGCCCCGGGTCGCGTGTTGCTTCGCCCACCTGACTAAGCGCTGCAAAATGCATGACAGCAACAGGGCGATACGCGGCGAAAACACCATCAAGTGCTGCGCGGTCCAGCAAATCACCCTGTACCAGCGGGCCGAATTTTACCGCATTGGCCCAGCCGGTTGACAGGTTGTCAAAGGTCACAGGCACATACCCGGCGCGCGCAAGCTGTTTGCAGGCATGTGATCCGATATATCCTGCGCCGCCGGTGACCAGAACATGCGGGGCCTGAGAGTTGTTGTGCTGCATTGCTTTCATCCCGCCAGATCGGTGGTATCTTGTTCCTCCAGCCTGTCGCGCAAAAGTGCCAGAAACTGTGCGCCATAAACAGGGTTGGCAAGGGCAACATCGACAATCGCTGTCAGATAGCCGAATTTATCCCCGCAATCATACCGCGTTGCCGCGTTCAGGATGGCGGCAACCTTGCCATCTTTAGCCAGTTGGTCAATGGCATCTGCCAGCTGAATCTCGCCACCGGCACCGGGTGCAAGCCTGCGCAAAATGGCAAAAATCTCTGGCGTGAACACATAGCGCCCAAAGGACGCCATACGCGACGGGGCATCTTGCAAGGCAGGCTTCTCGACCAGCCCATCGACGCGGATCATCCCGTCCTTACCGGTGATACCGGGTTTCAATATGCCATATTTCGAGACATCTTCCTGCGGCACCTCTGACACCGAAAGGATCGTCTGCGGCTGGCGGGCAAACGCTTCGACCAGCGCTTGCGTGGGCAGATAGCTGCCTTGCATCAGATCATCTGCCAGCAACACCACGAAGGGGTTGTTCCCCACAGCCGGCGCGGCGCAAAGCACTGCATGACCCAGCCCCAGCGGCTCTGGCTGGCGCATGAAAATACACGCCACCCCTTCAGGCACGATATTGCGCACCATGTCGCGCAATTCGGTTTTGCCTTTGGCGACAAGCTGGCTTTCAAGTTCAAGATTGGCATCGAAATGGTCCCCGACCGCGCGTTTATTGCGTCCGGTAATGAAAATCAGTTCGGTGATTCCTGCCTGAACCGCCTCTTCCACGGCATATTGCACAATCGGTTTGTCAATAATTGGCAAAAGCTCTTTTGGCATGGCCTTGGTTGCTGGTAAAAACCGTGTGCCAAAACCAGCAACAGGGAATACGGCTTTCGTAATCAATGACATTGTCTCTCTTCCAATAATTGCGTGCAAGCCCCCCCGCCTGTGAGTTGGTACTCGGTCAGTGCTGTTTAATCAAGTCTGGCTGCCTGTTGGGGCCTATCACACAGTATGCGCCTTGCATAAATGTGCGCGGCGGCACCTTCACCACATTCGAAATGTTACAGCGGAACCTGTCTGCCCGCTTTGCAATCGGGCAACACATTCTGGGCGAAAGTGGTCCGTCTTCGACACAAGGGTTTACAAAACCGGCAAGATTGCGCCCGGAGCAACGCGCGGTGCAACTGTATTTTCTGAGTGAATTTTCACATATCTGCCCATTTCATGCCACAATCTTCCGCAATAAAACTCCAAAGTTTCAACACTTTCGGAGGCTGATGAGCCATGAACGCACACCAAAAGAACCCAACGCTGCGGAAGATGCTGACCTCGGAAGAGGGGGCATTATCTGTTGAATTCGCGCTATGGATGCCCGTCATCTTCATGATTTTGATGTTTGTGGCAGACACCTCTGCTGCGTTATTTGCGCAGGCAAACATGTGGCATATCGCTGGCGATATTTCACGCGCGATAGCGACCGGTCGGATGAGCGTGGCAGAAGCGCAGCATTTCTTGTTGGAACACACGCGTTACAGCATCGACGTTTCACTGGCGGGTGACATGGTGCTTGTGCAGCTATCACAGCCATTCGCCGACATCGGCACAGGTGTCACACTGTCATTTGTCGGTGACATTCAAGTGCAGGTTTTCCAGCATCTTGAACAAGGGATCAATCAATTCGGACAGGGTGGTAACATATCATGAGGATGACCAGAATGTTTTTGCACTGGATGGTTCATTCCGTCTGGAAAGATGAACGCGGCGTCGGTTCGGTCGCCGGGCTTTTTATCTTCTTCCTCATGTTATTGGTAGGCGGCCTTGCAATTGATTATACCAATGGCGTTCGGACACGCGCAAAGTTGCAGGTGGTCGCAGATTCCGCAGTCCTTGCCGGTGCGAAACAGCTTTCAGAAGGCCCCGCCGCCGTGCGTGCCGCCGCACTGGAGCATGTCCAGCTTTATGGCCCCAATCTGCTTATGGAAGATGATATTCATGTCGGCCTTTGGGACGACGGCACATTCACCAACACCAACGCAGATGGCGCAAATGCAGTTGTGATCAATACACGGCGATCCGATCGCAATTCCAACCCCCTGCCAACACATTTGCTGTTCCTTGTCGGGATCGACAAGTTTGAGCTGGATGCACCCGCTATTGCCGCGCGCCTCAGAACGCAAGCTGGGTGCAGCGGTGGCGGTTATTTTGCGCGCGGCGCAGTGATTGCCAACAGCTCAAATACCTACCGCGACGGCTTTTGTCTGCATGGCGAGCGGTCAGTGACCTTGCATAACGTCAATCGCTTCGAGAAAGGAACAGTGGTCAGTTCGTCCAATCTCATGAATATTGTCGGGCACCGAAACAATGATGGGCTTGATACGGCACTGCACACGGCATCCCATGCGTTTTCCCGCACCGGAGAATTGGGGGATCTGTTCCGCAGGGTCGAGGATGCAGGCATCAACAGCGATGCGCTGCCACCCTATATCACCTCTGGCCCGAGTTACCTGAGACAGATCAATCCCTCAGACACAGTTCAGCCCGGAATGCTTTATTTCGTCGATGGCGATGTGACCTTACGCGCAGATCGATATGTCAGCAATGTGGCCATTTTCGCCACGGGCAACATCAGGGTCCAATCCAATGTCGAGTTGCGCGATGTCATTCTTGCCGCGCGCGGGTCGATCACTGTTGCATCGAATGTACGGATTGGCGGTAGCGAGGCCGACTATTGTCTGCGCGACATTTATTCGTCGTATCTTTTGGCATTCGGTGACATTTCTTTTGGCTCTAACAACGCCCTGCGCGGTATTTTTATGGCCTCTCAGGGGAATATCAGCCTTAATTCAAATAACGATGCGACAGAAGGCGTCTATGCCGAAGCATTGGGGGACATAACCTATAACAGCGCATCCGACAAACAGGGCTGCGCCAAAGGTTACGACAGCGAACTGAACTACGCTGACTGGTCCATCACACTGGTGCAATAGCGCCATTCCCCATTGTGCAACGCATGCGCGCAAAGACCGGATTGAACAGCACTGCAGCTTAGCAAACGGCGCGCCTGACACGATCCGCGTCTGCGTTTTTCCAGACTGGCGCGCGCCAGTCTGGATTTTCGGTGTAGTGTCACTGCATTTTATGTCTACTTTCAAAGGGCAGGACTGTGGCGACCCGAATGTTTTACGCCTATAGCAGAATAACGTGGACGACTGCACAAGCTTGCCTTGCTGCCTAATCGCCACGCCACGCTGTGTTATGGTTTCAAAAAGGACGCCCGACCCCCGATGTCACATCAAAGCCGCTACGACGAAATGGCCGCCCAACAGCCCCCTTTTTCAAAACATCTTGGCTTGCGCATCGTGCAGGCTGATCCAGACTGCCTGCGTGCCGAACTCTCCGTGACCGAGGCATTGGGCAATCGCAATGGCATGCTTCATGGCGGCGCGATCATGGGGCTGGCGGATAATCTGGGCGGGACGGCCACGTTCCTGAACCTGAAAGACGGTGAAGGCACCACGACCATTGAAAGCAAGACCAATTTCTTTCGGGGAATCGCGATTGGCGATGTGCTGAGCACGGAAACCACCCCGCTGCATCGCGGTCGCAAAACGCAAATCTGGCAGACCAGAATATTCCGCGGCGATGGCAAGCTTGCGGCGATTGTCACCCAGACGCAAATGATCCTGACATCTGCAAACTGACAGCCTTGGCGCGCTTATTGCCCCCGCCGCACAGCTGTGATGCCTGCTGGGGCTTCCCAAAGTCGCCTCAGCCCGCAACACCGCGCCCGATGAGGGGCTGGGGCCGCAGAAGCGTCAGACTGCGCCAAAGCCATTCCCACGGACCATAGACAAAATGCCGGAACCACAGATGCGCGAAACACGCCAGCAGCAGCGTGATTGCGACAGCGATTGCCATTACCCCAAGCGTGCCGGTCTGCCCCATCAACTGGAAACCCCAGCCGTAAAAAACCAATTGGCCAAGCAGAGAGGCACCAAGATACCCTGTCAGGCTCATGCGGCCCAGCGGTGCCACGAAGGCATGCAGCCTGCCTTGGCGCTTGCCATGCAAGGCCGCTGTCAGCAGCATGAGATAGCTTAGCGCCATCAGGGGTGTTTCCAGATACAGCAAAAACCACACCCCATGGGGATGCTCGATCAGGCGCAGCGCAGCCCCCGCCGCCAGCCCAAGGGCAAGGCACAGCACACCTGCGCGCACCAAGGGCGCGCGCAAGGCCCCAAGCCGCGCCAGCAGGGCACTGCCCCCCACAGCCAGCCCCAGCAGGAACAGCCCCGACAGCATGAACAGCCGCAAGACCAATGTCGCGTTCACAGTATCGGCCGCCCCGGTGACCATGTTCAGGTTCTGGCTGATCGTATCTGCGTAATGGGGCGAGGCGAAAGCTTGCAGGCTGTCGTCGCGCCCCTCTGGCACAGGGGCGGGCGGGTCAATGCCGCTGAGTGCAAGCGCGACAGGGCCAGCAAGGATCAGCGCACTGCCCAACCCGATGATAACCCGTTGCGGCAAGCGTGCGGCAAGCGGCAACACCAAGCCCAGCGCGGCATAGGTCATAAGAATGTCAGCCCAGAACAGAAAGATGGCGTTGAACACCCCGATCGCCCCCAGCACAAGAAACCTGCGGATGATCTGCACAGAAGATGCACCTTGCTTTGGACCGGCACGCGACAGGATCATGCTAAAGCTCAGCCCGAACATGAAGGAAAACGCAGCAAGCGCCTTGCCATCAAAGAAGACACCCAGAAAATCCCACGCCGCACGATCAACAGGCCCAAGCAGCGCATCGCGCGCATCTGGTGTCAGATAGGCCAGCCCCGATAAGGTCATCATATTCATGATGATGACAATCGTAAGGATAATCGCGCGCACGGCGTCAATACGGGTATTTCGCGCGTCTTGGCCGGTTTTCACAGCTGTCATCGATCCGCCCCTGTTGCAAGGAACCTGTCGTCTATGGCAGCGCAATGTGTTGGACGCTGCCTGCGTGATCACGCCAATAATCTATCAAAACGGCCCCAAAAGGCCAGTTTTGGCCCTGCCATGCCTGCCAAATGGGCCGTTTCTTGCCAAAATGCGGGTAAAGGCTGCGCACCCAGTGCCCCTATTCAGGTGCGGACGTCACATGACGGACCAGCGCATCAATCGCCGCATCCGTCCAGTCTTGATGGCCCAGCAGCATGGCCCAGGCGCGGGCGTAGCTGTCGAAACTGTAGCGATGCCCATAGCCCCGCGGCGGCTTGATTGCGGTCATCATATCGACCCCAAGCTGTAGGAAAGAGACAGCAGGCAACCAGCGCAGATCGGGCGAAACGTCTGGTGCGCGCGGCCCCGACATCCAGTCGGGGCGCCGCCATGCGGCGCGCGGATCGAAGAATGTCACCGCATCGCTGGGATATTGCAGATACAGAATCCGGAAACTGCCCCAGGGTGCAGCAGTGCTGGGCGTGCGCCCGTGCTGGTTCATGAAGCGCACCGCCCTGCCATCGCGGTAGGTGGGCAGCCATGCCGGTGTTCCGGGGTTGCGGTTGCGCGTGACTTCCGACCATGTCGGGCTGTTGAAAGGCGGACCAATCCACAGGGCACCATCATAAGGGTCGCCCACCACCTGATGCAGGTCATGGCTGAGTTCCGAATTCAGCGCCCCCAGACTAAGCCCCGTCAGATACAGCGCGGGCCGCGCGTCAGAGGGGAGAGAGCGCCAATGGTCATAGACCGTGGCAAAGACCGCGCGCGCTGTCTCGACCCCGTATTCGGGGTCGGTCAGCAGCGCAAGCCAGCTTGCCACATAGGAATATTGCACCGACACCGTCGCCACATCGCCCCGCAGGATGTATTCCAGCGCCTGTTGGCCAAAGGGGTTGACCGCACCCGTGCCTGTTGGCGTTGCAATCACCAATGTGCTGCGTGAAAACGCATTGATGCGCTTGAGTTCCGCAAGCGCCAATGCCGCGCGGGCCTCGGGGGTGGGGGCGGCATTCAGCCCGACATACACGCGCAACGGGTCCAGTGCCGGGCCACCCGTGGCGGCCTCGATCTCGGCGCGGTCGGGGCCAGCGGCAATCATCGCCCGACCTGTCCGGCCCAGCTCTTCCCAGTCGAGCAGGGAACCCGGCGCGCCTGTTTTGAACGGCTCTGCCGGGCGGGCGCTTGCCTCCTCGAACACGCCATCCAAACCTGCATAGACCCTGTCCACCGCAGTCAGGGCCGCGCGCACCAGCACACCATTGCCAATATTCCAGAACAACAGCGCGGTCAGCGTGAACGCCAGCAAAAAGGCTTGTGGCCCCGGCAATACACGACCCAGCGCCGCTGCCATTTTGACAACCACGAACCACGACAGCCGCGCAAACCACACCAGCGCCAGAAACACCGCCGCCGCCCCCGCAGCAATGGATAACGGGCGCACAGTGTCCACCGGCGGCATGTCCATAACGGCGCGCAAGCCGTTTTGCCACTCGGACGCCTGCCACAGCGCCACCATCGCCACAAGCAGACATAGAAACGCGGCCAGCCCATGCAGATAGGCTTGCACAGAAAGCGGCAGAGGCGGAAATTCCAGCCTATGCCACAGCGCGGACAGAACCAGCCCGATTGCATGACCAGCCGCAAGGCTGACACCACTGAGGACTGCTTGCCCCATAGTGTCGCGTGGCACCAGTCCGGGCGTCAATGACACCACGAAAAACAGCGTCGCCAAAACCAGCGCGGGCAGGCTGAATTTGGGAAGCCACGCAACGGGCGGCTGCAGTTTCGCCAAGCGCGCCATCATGCGCGCGCTGTTGATCTGAAAAACTGTAAGCTCAGGAAATCAAACCCTCTGTCACGACATGGTCCATCCTTGGGACCATACCTGTTTCGCGCATGCGCAACAAGTTTCGCCCCGATCACATCTTGCCAAGCCGGTGAACCGCAGGCTGCCTGCGTGGCAGATAAGCGACGGCCCCAACCCCGTAATCCTGACGAAAGACAGGGCAAGGGCCGCGCGATCAATACCGCAGGATGGCCGCCATCGCAGTACCTTCGGGCAGACGGTCTTGCGCAACCAGCCAGACAACGCCACCATTGACCAAGCTTAACTGCGCAGCCTTGTCGAGCAGGTCCAGCGTGCCCCCCTTGGCGTCACGCGTCACCCGAACTGCGTCGGTTTCAGGGTCAAGCGTGCCGCGCAAAACGGCGTCCGGCACAAGGAAAAGCTGATCAACCCTGCCCGCGCGCGCAGCGGGAATAATCTGTTCCGGCGCGGTGCTGGCTGTTGCCTCGCCACGGCCCAACTGGGCGTCAAGCTGTGCGACGGCGGCAACTACAGCCTTGTCATAGCGGGGCTGCATCACGGCACATGCCGCCGCAAGCAGCGCTGCGTCGTCCTGCGTGGCGGGGTTTACCTCGACAAAGCCCGCAACAAAGGGAGCCAGCGCAACATCATTGCGCACATGGCCGCCCATTGCGGCATCGGCCACCACAACAACAGGTTTAGGGTCGCGTGCCAGATGCGCGGCCAGCGCGGACCCTGCCCGCCGCGCGAATTCGACCAGCCGCCCTTTGCGCCACTCCTCGGGGCTGTCGCCATAAACCTGCGTCTTGGGCATGCTTTGCCCGCCAGTATTGGGCCGCCCGAAGCCGTGGGACTGCAATGCCCCCTCGTAATCGGGCGCTTCATCCAGCGACTCCAGACTGGCGGGCAGATCGGCAATCTGCATCTGTCTCAAACTGAAACGGGTGGCCTGCCAGACATGGGCTGCCTCGGCGGTCATGGTCAGGATCACGAACACCGCATCCTGTTCTTGCAAGGGCAGCAGCGGCGCGATGTGAAAGCCCGGGCCGGTGACGGCGCGTTCAGGCACGGGAATAGGCAGTTTATATATCTGCATCCCTGCATCAGACAGAAAGATCGCAAGCCCCAGATCCTGATTTTGCCAGAATTCATAATCCTCGACCAGCCGCGCCGCCGGTTCGAGCAGCGCCTTGATGTCACGGGCGGCGATGGCGTGTTCGGCAAGCCCTTCTTCAGCCTGTCCAAGCAGGTTTTTCAACATGATCGGGTTCTGTCTGGTCTCTCGGCCATGTGTCTGGGTCGGCAGATAAAGCGAGACTGCCATAGGCGGCGCGGCCTCTATCAGGGTGGTCAGGTCGGCTTTTGAAAACATATTTGGTCCTCGTCGTCTTGTCACAAAGGCGGTGCAGCACCGCGCGGCGCATGCTGAAAAGCTGCGCTTAAAGCGGGTCAAGATCGCGGATCGAATGGCCGCCCTTGCCGCTGGTCTGCCGCCCGAAACTGCTTTGCAGCTTGCTTTGCATTTTCTGCAATGCGCCCGCGGTGGCCTCTGGGATGGTGGGTCCATCATGGGTCACCGCCACCGGCTGCTGCCCCGAGGGGCGCACCTCGATCATGCAGCGCTGGTCGTCGCTGCCGCCTTTGCCTGCATTCTTGTCACTAAGATGCATTTCAACACGGGTAATCTGGCCCGCAAAGCGCGAAAGGCTGTCGCGGATCTCCGCTTCAAGCTGGGTGATCAATGCATCGTCGCCGTCGATATTGTCATCGGTATTTACCTGAATTTGCATGATGCCTTCTCTTTTCGTTGCTCTATTGACGGCTGTTGCGGGGCGACGCTTGAACGCGCCACCTGCGGTGCGACGGGCGCGCCTGCGCAGACCCGCTAAGGCGGCCTCATAGTGTCAACGTGCCGCGCGCGGGATCGGTTCCTGACCGTGTTGCAAACAGGCTGCTGGCCCTGGCTCGAAAAAGTGGCAGCGGCCCCCATCGCCCTGCTGCCCTGCCCGCCACTGCGGGCCTGTTATGGCAGAGCAACCACCTGCCACACATACTCTTGCCCACTCACTGCATGGCCGAGCAATAACGACAGGCGCGGCATGTGATCACCATGCCGCGCCCCCATGACGCAAAATCTTTTCACACATACCCCCGCGCAAGGGGTGTTGCGAGGTCACTCCCCCAGAGCGATGCCTTCGCGCCGCGGATCAGCGCCACCGCGCAACATATCCGAAAGCGAGATCGCATGCAGGCCCGATGTCAGCGCCGTCACATTGGTCTGAAACCCCAAATCCGAGAGCGGCGTGACCAGATCTTCGGCCCATGTATCGGCCTCTATCTGATAGGTGCCGAAACTGTTGACCAGATGCGGCATCATCACGGCTTCCTGCACATCCATTCCCCAATCCAGATGCGCAATAATCGCCTGCGCCGTGAACCCGATGATCGTGGCCCCACCGGGGCTGCCGATACTTAGCACGGGCGCGCCGTCACGCAGAACAATCGTGGGTGACATGGATGAGCGGGGCCGCTTGCCGGGTTCTACCCTGTTCGCAATGGGCCAGCCCTGCGCATGCGTGCGAAACGAGAAATCCGTCAATTCATTGTTCAGCAAGAACCCGCGCACGAATAGCCGTGAGCCAAAACCGCTCTCAATCGTGGTCGTCATCGACAAGACATTGCCATCAGCATCGACGATGGAGATATGCGACGTGGCCGGACGCTCTTCGCGCAGGTCATCCCCCAACAACAGCGCATGATCCCAAGCCGGCTCGCCTGCAGAGACTTCCGGCAAGGCATCATCGCCGCGCAGCAACTCGGCACGCGCTGCCAGATACTCCCGGTCAATCAAGCCTTCCACCGGAACTGGAACAAAGTCGCTATCTGCCAGATAACGGCCACGGTCGGCAAAGGCCAGCCGCGTTGCATCTCCCATCAGGCGCCGCGCCTCCAGGTCTTGCGGCCCCATGGCCCCCAGATCGAAAGCCTCCAGCATGCCAAGGATCTGCGCAATCGCCACCGCGCCCGATGAGGGCGGACCCATGCCGCAAACCCTGTTGCTGCGATAGTCATAGCACACTGCGGGCCGCTCGATCACCTCGTACCGGGCCAGATCGGTCATCGACAACAGGCGGGGATGCGCCTCGGTTCGGGTGGCGGCGACAATATCCGCCGCAATCTCGCCAGTGTAGAACGCCGATGCGCCGCGCGCCGCGATCTGGCCCAGCGTGTCGGCATATTCGGGGTTGGTCAGGATGTCCCCTGCCGCTACCGGCGCGCCATTTGGCAAGAAATACTCTGCGGTTGCCGAAAAGCTGGCCAAACTTTCCGAAGCCAGCGCCACCGACTCCGCAAGTCGTGTTGACACGGCAAAACCGCCTTCAGCATGCGCGATGGCGTCGCTGAACAGGCCCGCCCAGTTTGACCGCCCCCACCGGCGATGCGCGTCTTCCAAAAGCCGTGGCGTGCCCGGTGTCCCGACCGAACGTCCGCTGACAACCGCTGTCATAAAGGTCAGCGGCTCTCCGTCATCATCCAGAAAATATCGCGGATCAGCGGCCAAAGGTGCGGTTTCGCGCGCATCAAGTGTTGTCACTTCGCCAGTTTCGGCATCATACCACACAAGGAATGCCCCACCGCCAAGCCCCGAGGATTGCGGTTCGACCAGCCCCAGAACGGCCTGAACGGCAACCATCGCATCGGCGGCGTTTCCGCCCTCGCGCAGCACCCGCGCGCCTGCCTCGACGGCCAGCGGGTTGGCTGCGGCCACCATCCAGTTTTCAGCCTCGACCGCGCGGCCCGCGCGCTTTGCATCCAGCGCGCGCTGAGCAGCATCCGAGATTTCGGGGAAATCCTGCGTCAGCTGGGTTTCGGGTTCCGGCACAATGACATCAGATGTCTGCTGCCCCATTGCCGGAAACGCTGCCACAAGGGCGCATAAAGCCACTGAACCGAAGCGCGACATTTGAAATCCTCCTCTGTTTCCAGTACGGCGCGAATTCCGCAATGTCTGGCGGTCGAACTCTCTACGCCGCACCCTTCCGGAGCCCAGCATCCCTCTATTTCGCCCGCCGATCAAGGTTTTTATGCCCCGCTCTGCCTGCAAGCCGCACCCAGTGCGGGCACATTGTCGGCTCATACCAAGACCCAGCATACCCTTATCGCGGCTTGACTGACCGCAGCGCGCAGACATGCCAAGCTGGCACATGTCAGCCATGCAGACCACGGAAATTCAAAGAAAATATGGTGGGTGATGAGAGACTCGAACTCCCGACATCTTCGGTGTAAACGAAGCGCTCTACCAACTGAGCTAATCACCCGCGACGCATCGGATAACCAGTTTTGAAATGCAGTTCAATACGAGAATGCGCCTTTCGCATAATCTTGTGAAATTAACCGCTGCTTAACGCATGACTGTCATACTGTGGTTATGCATCGTGCCTCTGTCATCTTCTTGGTCTTGCTTGCTGCGTGCGACTCGCCCTCGCCGGGCATGCACGGCCAGACCCATTTTGAAACACAAATCGAACAGACGCGCTTTACTGTCTGGCAGCGCGGCAGCAAGGTTGAAATCATCCGCCATGGCTTCATTCGCCCCACTGACCAGCCGCGCATGAAAGCCCTGATGGTGCAGGCCGCACAGGCAACAACCGGATGCATGCTGCGCCCCGAAACCATCGAAGGGGATACAGGTGTGCTGCGCGCACAGCTTCAGTGTGACCAAGTGCCGCAGCCCGCGCCAGATTTGCGGCAGATCAAGGCAGGCCCCGCCCCTTCGTGATTTTCTTCGTCATGTCACATATTGCGAGGACAAAATGACCCGACTTTTCCTTCTTATCTTTTCTATTACAGGTGTTACCTGCGCAGGCATCGGTGTGGTGATCGCATTGTCAAGCGGTCAGGACACGTTGCAGCCGATCCTTGCATGGGCAGCAGGCGGTGCGCTTGTCGGCGTTGCGGCAAGCTGGGTAATCGCACGCAAGCTGATGGACGCATGACGCCTGCACTGTCAATGCAACATCACTCAAACCACATGCGCGCTGTCGCCTCGAAGGGGCGCGGCGCCTCTGCATGCAGCCAATGGCCCGCATCAGGCAGTTTTGCGAATTTTGCATTCGGGAACAAGGCCTTAATCGCAGGCCTATGCTCTGCCAGAACATAATCCGACAGTGCACCGCTTAGAAACAGCGCGGGCCCGCCAAATTGCGCAGCAACCTCTGGCCAGCCTGTAATGCGGTCCATCTCGCGCTCCAGCACGTCAAGGTTCAGCCGCCACCGCGCAGGATCAGCGCGCAAATCCAGCGATTGCAACAAAAAGGCACGCACCGAGGCTGTCTCGACTTCGCGCGCCAGCTCCGCATCGGCTGCCGCGCGGCTGTCTATCTCGGACACGTTCATGCCGCGCATGGCCTGTATCAAATGGGACTGGCTATGCGCATAGGCCACCGGCGCAATATCGGCCACCAGCAGCCGGTTCACCATATCCGGCTGAAGCAGCGCCAGCATCATCGCGGCCTTGCCCCCCATGGAGTGGCCCAGCACATCCAGCCGCCCCCCCTCCTGCGCCACCACCCCGGCCAGATCTGCCGCCAGGTCTTCATACCCATGCGCATCTGCCCAAGGGCTGTCGCCATGGTTGCGCATATCCACACAGATCACTTCGCGGCTGTCAGACAGGCGCTTTGCAATCGCCCCCCAATTGCGGGCAGAGCCGAACAGCCCATGCACGATCAAAAGCGCCGGCAACTCCGTGGGCGTTCCGTGACGCACTTGGTTCAACAACATGCCCCTGCCCTTTTATGTCATGGCCCTCGGCCCCCATGGGGTTCATTTTCTTGCGAAAAATACTCTCGGGGGGTGAAACCAGCCCCGTTTCGGGGCTGGTGAGGGGGGCAGACAGCCCCCCTTTCTTCGCCGCAAATAGCGCAGCCTTACAGGTCAGGATAGATCGGGAAACGGCCGCATAATTCAGCCACCTCGGCCTTTACGCGATCCTCGACTTCTGAATTGCCCTCGTCCCCATTTGCCGCCAGCCCGTCAACAACCGCAACAATCCAATCGGCGATCTGGCGGAACTCTGCCTCGCCAAAGCCGCGCGTTGTCCCCGCAGGGGTGCCAAGACGGATGCCGCTGGTCACCATCGGGCTTTCCGTGTCGAAGGGAATGCCGTTTTTGTTGCAGGTGATATGCGCACGGCCCAGCGCCTTTTCTGTCGCGTTCCCCTTCACGCCCTTGGGGCGCAGATCAACCAGCAGCAGGTGTGTATCGGTGCCGCCTGTCACAGTTGCCAGACCGCCTTTTTCCAGTTGGTCCGCCAGCGCTTTGGCATTGGCGATGACCTGCTTCTGATAGTCCCGGAACCCGGGGCGCAGCGCCTCGCCAAAGGCCACGGCCTTGGCGGCGATCACATGCATCAGCGGGCCGCCCTGAATACCGGGGAAAATGGCAGAGTTGAATTTCTTTGCCAATGCCGCGTCATCGGTCAGGATCATGCCCCCGCGCGGGCCGCGCAGGGTTTTATGCGTCGTCGTTGTCGCTACATGCGCATGCGGAAACGGGGACGGGTACAGGCCAGCGGCCACCAACCCTGCAAAATGCGCCATATCGACCAGCAGATAGGCACCAACCGAATCCGCAATCTCGCGCATGCGGGCAAAATCGATGACGCGCGGAATGGCAGACCCGCCTGCAATCAGCATCTTGGGCTGATGTTCTTTTGCAAGCGCTGCAATCTGGTCATAGTCGATTTCCAGATCGGATTCGCGCACACCATATTGAACGGCATTAAACCATTTGCCCGACTGGTTGGGCTTGGCCCCATGCGTCAGGTGGCCGCCTGCATCCAGCGACATGCCCAGAATGGTGTCGCCGGGTGTCAGAAGCGCTGTGAACACCCCCTGATTGGCCTGAGAGCCGGAATTGGGCTGCACATTTGCAAAACCGCAATTGAACAGGTCACAGGCGCGGCTGATGGCCAGATTCTCGGCCACATCGACATATTGGCACCCGCCATAATAGCGCCGCCCCGGATAGCCTTCGGCGTATTTATTCGTCAGGACAGAGCCTTGCACCTCCATCACAGCCTTCGAGACGATGTTCTCTGATGCGATCAATTCGATTTCATCGCGCTGGCGGCCAAGTTCCTGGCGCATTGCCGCGAAAAGTTCTGGGTCGCGGCTTTCCACTGGTTCAGTGAAAAAGCCAGTGTCGCGTGTGGTCTGGTCCATGGGGCAACCTCCGGGGTCTGGAAAAATGACTTGCCGCTCAATTAGCGCATCTCGCGCAGCACGCAAAGGCTTGTTTGCGTCTTTTGGCCTTCCAAAGCGGTGCTGTGGCACAGTCATGTCCCCGATGCGCACCAGATGCCGCCTATCGGAACGCGCTTGCCAAGCCCGCGCATGCAGGCCAGAAAGGGCGAACCACCGCAGGAGGTATCATGCCGCCGAAGCTTGCTTTCATGGCCAGCGCTGCACCTGACGCGCAAGAAGCGCTTGCCGCGCTGACATGGCGTCACATGGCCGTCACGGCTGAAGAGGCCGATGTCATTATCGCCCTTGGCGGTGACGGGTTCATGCTGCAAACCCTGCATGCCACCCAACACCTTGATACACCTGTATACGGCATGAATCGCGGCACAGTTGGCTTTTTGATGAACACCTATCAGGTCGATGGGCTGGTGGCGCGGCTGGATCAGGCCGAAATGGCGGTGCTGAACCCGCTGCGTATGACTGCCACGCGCAGCGACGGCTCTGTGTCCGAGGCATTGGCGATCAACGAGGTTTCGCTGCTGCGTCAGGGCGCGCAGGCGGCGAAGCTGCGCATCATTGTAGACGGCAAGCAGCGGCTGGATGAGTTGGTTTGTGACGGCGCAATGCTCAGCACGCCTGCCGGATCGACCGCCTATAACTATTCCGCCCATGGCCCGATCCTGCCCATCGGGTCAGATGTCTTGGCGCTGACCCCTGTTGCGGCCTTTCGCCCCAGACGCTGGCGCGGGGCATTGCTGCCAAAAGCATCACATGTGCGCTTCGAGGTGCTGGACCCCGAACGCCGCCCCGTTATGGCCGATGCCGACAGCCGGTCTGTGCGCAATGTGGTTCGGGTGGATATTACATCGGCCCGAGATATCGCGCATAAACTGCTATTCGACCCCGGCCATGGGCTGGAAGAACGGTTGATCCGCGAACAATTCGTCTGACCGGCCTGCCCTAGCCTGCCTTGCGCGCTTCACGGCGTTTGTGCATCCAGTACAGCACAGGCGCTGCCAGATGATTATACCCGAAATCTGCCAACTGGTGCAGCACCGGCAATTCAAGCGCCCGCGCAAGCCTGCGCATGCGCGGCAATTCATGCCACAGTGCCAGAAACGCAGGAAAACCGGAAATGATCTGCCCGTCCTTACGCGCGTGAAACCGCCGCGTGGCCTGTTCCGCATCCAGCCCCCAATGCGACAGCGTTGCCTCATGCAAATCGATGAAGGCGACAGGCGCGTCCGCCCGCTCGGCCTGTTTGCGGTAGTGTGCGATCTCTGCCGAACAGATCGGGCAGCGGCCATTATACAGAATTTCAAGAGTTTGTGTCATAACCCCGTATCTAGCGCCGCGACAGGGCAGCTCAAGACGCGCCTTTGGGAGATGGCGTGCGGTGCTGGGTATAATCGGTCCAATCTTCGATATCGGGGTAGAATTGCCGCCGCCAGTCGCGCACTTTGGGGTTCATGTAGCGCCGGAACAGCGGCGGGAACATTGCCAGCGTGGTCAGTGCAGGGTAGCCGAAGGGCAGTTGCGGGGCCGCCGTAGCGTCATAGGTCTGCAACAGCGGAAAGCGGCGTTCGGGTTTGTAATGGTGGTCGGAATGGCGCTGAAGGTTGATCATCAGCCAGTTTGATGCCTTGTGCGACGCATTCCAGCTGTGGTGGGGGCGCACGGGTTCATATTTGCCATCCCCAAGATGCCGGCGCGTCAGCCCGTAATGTTCAATGTAATTTGTCAGTTCCAACTGCCAGAATGCAACAAAGCCCTGCCAGACAAACAGCGCCAGCCCCCAGCCGCCGCCAATGGCAAAGGCCAGTGCCAACATGCCCAGTTGCAACGCGCCATAGCGCCAGAACGGATTGCTGCGGTGCCACCATGGCAGGCCCTTGCGTGCCAGCATCGCCGCTTCCGCGCGAAAGGCCGATGGCGGGCAATCACGCAGCACACGGCCAAAATAGGCAATGAACCCCTCGTTATAGCGCGCGGTCACAGGGTCGCGCGGGGTGCCGACATAGCGATGATGCACCTGCAAATGTTCGGAGCGGAAATGGCTATACAGCACACTGGCAAGGATCAGGTCTGCCAGCCAGCGTTCAGCCGTGGTTTTCTGGTGCATCAACTCATGCGCATAGACAATGCCGATCACGCCTGACATGACACCCACGCCGAACATGATGCCCAGATCTTCCCACCATTGAAGCTGCGCATGCGATGTCAGCCACCAGATGGCCGCTAAGATCGTCAGCATCTGGATGGGAAACCAGATCAGCGTGATCAACCTGTACCAGAACAGGTCTTTCAGCGGTGTTTCTGTATCGGGGTTGTCGTCGCTTAGCCCCGTGACGAAATCGATCAGCGTGAATGCCCACCATCCATAGGCCACAGGCAGCATGAACCACCAGCCGCCCCAGAGGATGGAAAGATAGATCAGCGGCAGAAACCCCAGCGACACCCAGAACGGCAAAGCCGAGGCCAGTTTACGAAATTGCTTTGGTGACACGCGAAGCCACTCCGATAAAAAAACCTTACCGGATATATAACGCAGTTTTGCCGCAATGACAGCAGCTTACCCCTGCGACAGAATTACGCTTTATGCTGCGCCAGAAGCTGATCCATCAGCGAGGGTTGTACCACCTCGATCCAGTAGCCATCTGGGTCCAGAATGAAGGCAATCTCTTTCATTCCGCCCTCGCCCAGCCGTTTCTGGAATTGCACGCCCATATCTTCAAACCGCGCACAAGCGGCCTGAATATCCGGCACGGCAATGCAGATATGCCCGAATCCTTTGGGCGCTGAATTGCCCGAATGCATCTCTGCCGCGTCGCTCTCGGTGCCCCAGTTATGGGTCAGTTCCAACAGCCCCATACGGCTGAATGTGTGGCCCAGCGAGCCGTCAGCGCAATCGGTATGGCCGCGCGGTTGCAGGAAATACAGCGAGAAGCGCGCTTCCTCGAAATCCAGCTTGGTGACCAACCGAAAGCCCAGCACCTGCTGGTAAAACTGCAACGCGCGTGCGGGGTCTTTGATCCGCAGCATCGTATGGGTCAGGACAAAATTGTCGGTCGCGCTCAGATCATCGCTCATGATACCTCCGATATGTTGAGATGTGCCGCCGCCAGAGCGTGCGCCTTGCGCATCACAGTTGGCAGCGCGGCAGGGCGGAATTCATGCGCCGCAATGAACATGCCATCCGCAGACATGGGCAACTCTGCCACGCGCAAGCTTAGCCGCAAGTGGAAATGGGTGAAAGTATGGCGCACCTCTTCTGGTACAGCGCGCCATTGGGCCGTAACAGGCGGGGTATCCGTGGGGGCCATCTCGGCCCACTCACTGCCCGGCCAGCCCAGCATGCCGCCCAGCAGCCCATGCAGGGGGCGCCGCTCCATCAGCCAAGCACCATCTGCCCGCCGGCCCAAATAGGCAATGCCCATGCGCACAGGTTTTGCGGGTTTGCGGGTCTTGCGCGGCAGGCTTGGCGCGGTGCCCGCTAGGCGCGCGGCACACTTGGCCATGACGGGGCAAATACCGCAGGCAGGGTTGCGCGGGGTGCAGATTGTGGCCCCCAGATCCATCACCGCCTGCGCATGATCGCCCGGTCTGTGCGGGGGCGTCAGACTGGCGGCATAGCCCGTCAGAATGGGTTTGGCCTGCGGCAGGGGCGTATGTTCGTCAAACAGCCGCGCCATGACGCGCTCGACATTGCCATCCAACACGGTCTCTTGCTGGTCAAAGGCGATGGCGGCAATCGCGGCCGAGGTATATGGCCCGATCCCCGGCAGCGTTTGCAGCGCTTCGCGCGTGCGCGGAAAGCCCCCCATGCGCGAAACCTCGCGGGCGCATTTCAGAAGGTTGCGCGCGCGGGCGTAGTAGCCAAGACCGGCCCATTCGGCCATCACCTCATCATCCTGTGCGGCGGCCAGATCCTGCACAGTCGGCCAGCGCGCCGTGAATCGGTGAAAATACGCCTGCACCGCGGCAACCGTTGTCTGCTGCAACATCACCTCGGACAGCCAGATGCGGTAAGGGTCTGGCGTCTGGTTACTGCCGGGGGGGACGCGCCACGGCAAGACGCGCGCATGGCGATCATACCACGCCATCAACGCATCAGATATCCGAGTGTCGCATTCGTCACGCATGTGTTATGCCCTGCTTCGGTGAAATCCGCGCCACCCCACTGGAATTGCCCGCGCCAAAGGGTAAACTACACATCAACCACTGCAAGGGCTGGCTTGAAGATATGGCAAAGAAATCTGCCCCGACCACGCCCCCCTCGCGCCGCGCGCGCGGGTTCGAGACGGCATCGAAACTGGTGGGCAAGCAAATCCGTGATGTGGGCGAGGCGCGCGGCTTTGCCGTATCGCGCCTGCTGACCCATTGGGCCGAGATTGCGGGCGCAGACATTGCCGCAACCTGCCGCCCCATCAAGATCAGCTATGGCAAAGGGGGCCTGGGGGCCAACCTGACACTGCTGACCACTGGCGCGGCGGGGCCAATGTTGCAGATGCAACTGCCCGCTTTGCGCGAGAAAGTGAATGCCTGTTACGGCTATAACGCAATCGCGCGCATCACCCTGACCCAGACCGCGCCCACAGGTTTTGCCGAAGGGCAGGCCGAATTCACACATGCAAAACCCAAAGGCCCGCGCGCCATAGCCCCTGAAATCTGGCAGAATGCCACTGAAACTGCGGCAGGCGTGCGCGATGACAGCCTGCGCACAGCCCTTGAAAGACTGGCTTGCAATGTCTTATCGAAGGCGCAGAACACAAAAGGAAAATCTTTATGAATAAGACACTCGTGTCCGCCCTTGCCATTGTGGCCGCCCTGGGCGCAGGGGGATGGTGGTACAGCACCCAGACCAATACGTCCGACGTGGTTGCCGCCAGTGCAGTAATGGAAGAACATGAAATCCACCCGCTGGATATGCCTTTGGGCAATCAGGAAGCCTCGGTTGTGATGGTGGAATATTCTTCGCTGACATGCCCGCATTGCGCCACCTTTAACCAAGGCCCGTTTCAGCAGATCAAGGAAAATTTCATCGATACAGGCGATATCCTGTATCTGAAACGCGAAGTCTATTTCGACCGCTATGGCCTATGGGCCGCGATGGTTGCGCGCTGCGGCGGTGAAGAGCGCTACCATGGCTTGCTGGAGTTGATCTATCAGACCCAAAGCACATGGGCCGGTTCAAACGATCCTGTGCAGGTCGCCAACAACCTGCGCCGTCTTGGCCGTCAGGCGGGAATGGATGACACGCAGCTGAATGCCTGCCTTGAAGATGCCGACAAGGCGTTAGAGCTGACAGAGTTTTATCAGGCGAATGCGGAAACCTATGGCATCCGCTCGACGCCAAGTTTCATCATCAATGGCCAACCCTACGGCAATATGCCCTATGCCGAGTTCGAGCGTATTCTGAACGAAAAACTGGGGAACTAAACGCCATGTCAGGGCCGCTGGCAGGCATCCGCGTCATTGAACTGGCGCGCATTCTGGCAGGGCCCTGGGCCGGTCAGACATTGGCAGACCTTGGGGCAGAGGTCATCAAGGTCGAAGCCCCCGAGGGCGATGACACCCGCCGCTGGGGGCCGCCCTTCATCGATCGGGATGGGGTGCAAGAGGCGGCGTATTTCCACGCCACCAATCGCGGCAAGGCATCTGTCACGGCCGATTTCCGCACGGCTGAGGGGCGACAGAAAACCCTTGATCTGGTGGCCAAGGCCGATGTGTTGATCGAGAATTTCAAGGTTGGTGGGCTGGCGCAATATGGCCTTGATTATACCAGCCTGTCTGCCCTGAACCCAGGGCTGATCTATTGCTCGATCACCGGCTTTGGCCAGACCGGCCCTTATGCGCACAGGGCGGGCTATGATTACATCATTCAGGGCATGTCGGGGCTGATGTCTGTCACTGGCCCTGCGGATGGCATGCCGCATAAGGTGGGGGTTGCGGTCACCGATATTGTGACAGGCATCTATGCCAGCACAGCAATTCTGGCCGCGCTGCATGAACGTACCCGCACAGGGCTGGGCCAGCATATTGATCTGGCGCTAATGGACAGTGCCGTTGCGATTATGGCCAATCAGGCCATGAACCAACTGGCCACCGGCACCCCGCCCACGCGGCTGGGCAATTTCCACCCCAACCTTGCCCCCTATCAGGTGGTGCCCTGCACTGACGGGCATATCATCATCGCCACAGGAAATGACGCCCAATACCAGCGCCTATGCGCTATCTTGGGGCTGGATGCGCAGGCCCATCACCCCGATTACGCCACCAATGCCGCGCGCGTCGCCCGCCGCGAGGCGCTGTCTGCGCTGATCTGCGACAAAACGCAAAACTGGCCGAAAGACGCCCTTCTGTCTGCCTGCGAAGCGCAAGGCGTCCCGGCGGGGCCGATCAATGACATGGCCGAAGTCTTTGCCGACCCGCAGGTTATCGCGCGCGGGCTGGAATTGGACATGCAAGGGCTAAAGGGCGTGCGCGCCCCTTTCATCTTGTCCCGCCACCCCGATATGGTGCACACACCCGCACCGCGCCTTGGGCAAGACGACTGAGGCGATAGATGCAAAACAAAACGGCCCCTGCTTTCGCAAGGGCCGTTCTAACTTTACACCAACGTCACAAGTGGCCTGCACCCGTGCGTCAGAGCATTCAGAATTTGAAGCCGACGCCTACACCAGCGCCCAGTGTGCGTGTGTTTATGTCGGTCTGACCAACATTGTTGATCGCTGTATAATTCACAGAACCACGCAGCATGATCGAATCTGTCAGCATATGGTCAATCCCAATCGCCGCTGTCCCGCCGATCGAATTCTCGGACCCTGCGGTGCCGCTGGTGCGCAGCATGGAAGGGCCTACGCCAACATAGGCCAGTGTGCGTGCGTCAGCCGATACGGGCAGACCTGCGGTAAACAGCAAAGCGCCGCCACCCTTGATTTCGTCACCGCTTGGCAATGTGGGGCTGCCGAAAGCGACAGGGGCCAGCAAAGCCTCTGCGCCCAGAACTGCAAAACCCATGTCCTGACGGTACCCGGCAAACAGCCCGGCAGTCGCGCTGCTGGCATCGTCACCACCGCGGAAGTTCATGTTGCCATAGCCCAAGCCTGCACCTGCGTAACCGCCGGTCCAGTTGAAACGGGCGGGCGCTGGGGCGGGCGCGGGTGTCGAGACAACCGGCTCTTGCACACCTGGACCAGCTTTTGAATACTCGCCTGCCATCGCACCAGTGGAAACCAGTCCGGCCAAGGCGGCGCTCGCAAATATTGGGGTAATTCTCATTCGTTAGTTCCTTTTCCTATCAGAGCGCGCAGTTGATAGCTTGAACTTCAAGCACTCCGGACCAACCGGAGGCCTGTTTCCCAAACGCTCTCTTTGATAACCCCTAAGATAGAGAAAGGTTCCGTCGGATAAAATGACAAATCAGCGCCAGACCAGCGCCTAACGCTGATGTGATAGTACACATGTGTTTTCAGCGTAAAATATGGCAGAAACGGGCTGCTACATGCCTTCGCCGAAGCGGTCCGCCACAAGCTGTTGCAATGCCGCAGCAAGAGAATTGGCCTGCGCCCCCTCAACCTTGACACGAATCGTTGTTCCGCAGGACGCGGCCAGCATCAGTAACCCCATGATGGAATCGCCCGGCACGCTCATCCCGTCCTTCATGACTTCCGCGCGCGCATCATGTGCCTCGACCAATTCGACGAATTTGGCCGATGCCCGCGCATGCAGGCCTTTTTCGTTGATAATGTTTAGATCGAATTCTGTCATCTATCGTCTGAATCCTGTTCCCGCCTCTCAGCGCCCCACCTCGATCGAATTTATATATTTTCGACCCGCTTCCAACGCCGCAGAGGTTGCGGCCTGCAATTCCATTCCACGCGATTTTGCCAGTTTGATCAGCATGGGCAGGTTTGCCCCGTATATAATCCGCCGGTCAGGGCCAGTGCAGGCAGGCAGGGACAAGTTCGATGGCGACCCGCCGAACATGTCAGTCACCACAACCACACCTGCGCCCTTATCAACGAAATCCGCCGCCGCAGAGATTTCGGCCTGTTTCAATGCGCGATCATGGTCATATTCAATAGATATCGCTGCGATACCAGCCTGCTTGCCGATCACATGTTCTATAGCTGCGAGATACTCTCGCGCCAGACCCCCATGGGCTACGATCACGATTCCGATCACGAACAGACCTTATTCGTTTCCTGCAATCACGACCTGCGCCGCGATACGTTCAAGTTCCCTGTGTCGTTTAGACACCTGCCACCGCGCCTGCGCAAGCGTATTTGCCAGTTTTTCGACAGTTGCCACCGATCTGTGTTGCCCCCCCGTGCAACCAAAGCCGATTGTCAGCTGCGTTTTCCCCTCTTGCGCGTATTCCGGCAGCAAACTTTCAACCAATTCGTGAACACGGCGATAGAATCCATCAAAGCGCGGATCATTAAACACAAAGCTGGCCACGCGCGCGTCGCGCCCATCCAGCCCGCGCAAGGGCGGTTCCCAATGCGGATTATTCAGAAAGCGGCAATCAAACACCAGATCAACCCCCGCCGGAATGCCCCGTTTATACGAAAATGATTCGACCTGCACGCGCATCGACTGGCCCGCGCTGTCGCCGAACAACCTGTGCACCTGCGCCCGCAGATCATGCGGGGTCATGGCATCGGTTTCGATCAGGACATCTGCCCGCAGCCGAACCGGCTTGAACAAGCGCGCCTCAAGCTCGATCCCGTCGCGCACAGCTCCGTCTGGGCTAAGCGGGTGGCGGCGGCGCGTTTCTGAAAACCGTTGACTCAGCGTCTGGATCGAACAGTCCAGAAACACCAGATCAAAATTGACCCGCGCAAGCTCCGCAAGGTCCGCCACCAGCGCCAGCAGCGCATCTACAGAAAAATCGCGGTTGCGCGGGTCCAGCACAAGGGCCAAAGGGCGGTCCAGCGGCGCGGCCATCAGAGGGCGCACCAGCGAAATCGGCATATTGTCGATCCCCTCGAACCCTATATCTTCCAACGCTTTCAGGGCTGTGCTGCGCCCTGCCCCGGACGGACCAGTCAGCAAGACCAGCCGCGTGGCAGTTTGATCAGGGGGGCACGGGTTTTCCATCACGGCTGTTTTGCCTGTCTTTTATCGCAGATGACAGCATATATTGCTTCAGCCCCGCAGGAAAAGCCTTGCTCGCGCAGTTGCGAAGGCACGGCACGCGCAGCCCAAGCACCTGTGCAAATGCAGGGTCGGGCAAGCGCTGCGTCTCTGGCGTGTCAAGGTCCACCACAACCGCCAGCGGCGCGCAGTCCAGCGTTTGGGCCTGCAATATGCCCAAGCCCCGCATTTCGATCAATCCACGAATAGGGGGGGGCGCGCGCAGTATGATCTTGGCACCATCGCGCTGTAAAAGGGTCTGGTCATCCGCGATCAGGACCGCGCCGATGGCCATCAGCTCCAGTGCCAGTTCTGACTTGCCGGTACCGGACTGGCCAAGGATCAGCACCCCCGCGACCCCGCCCCCTGTTTCAAACGCGACAGCAGAGCCATGAACCCGATCTGCCGATATAACCCGCGTCACAATGGCAGACCCACCACAAACCGCGCCCCCAGTGACGGGCTGTCTGGCGGGGCGTCCGCCGCGCGGATATTCTCTGCCCAGATCACGCCCTGATGCGCCTCTATGATTTGTTTTGATATCGCCAAGCCAAGACCCGAGTGGTTGCCGAATTGTTGTGGCGGGCGCTCGGAATAGAACCTTTGGAACACTTTTTTCAGGGCGTTTTCAGGAATACCCGGCCCCGTATCTTCAACCACGATCAAGATGCGGTCATTGCGTTGGCGCGCCCAGACGCGAACTGCATCGCCATCCCCGCAAAACGAAATCGCATTGGTGATAAGATTGACAATAACCTGCGCCAACCGCCCTTCCAGCCCAGTGACCCGCACAGGCGCGTCTGGCAGGATCTTGATAAACTCGACCCCTTTTTCGCGGGCCTCATGTGACAGATGCTCGCACAGGTTATCGAGCAGTTTGATCACATCGAATTCTTCCTGTTCTTCCTTGACCAGTTCGGAATCCAGCCGCGAGGCATTGGATGTGTCAGACACCAGACGATCCAGCCTGCGGACATCATGTTCAATCACATCCAGCAGGCGGATGATCTGGTCCTCGCGTTTCGCCATCCGCAGGCTGCCCACCGCAGACCGCAGCGAGGCCAGCGGGTTCTTGATCTCATGCGAGACATCGGCCGCGAATCTTTCATTCGCCTCGACCCGGTCATAAAGGGCATTCACAATGCCGCGCATCGCGCGCGACAGATCGCCAATCTCATCCGGCCTGCCCGACAGATCAGGAATGCGCACGCGCGCACCGGGCGCATTTTTGCGCGCATCGCGCCGCTTGCCCAGTTCCGCCGCCATCGCCAGATCGGCAAGCGGGTTGGCAATTGTCGATGCAAGAACAAGGCTTAGGCCGATCGACACCAAAACCGCGATCAAAAAGAACTGCAAAACCTGTTCGCGCTCGATCCGCATCATATGCGCAGTGTCATCAGAACTACGTCGCAAAAACACCGCGCCGCGAACATCGGAGCCACGCATCACAGGTGCACTGGCCGCGATCCACATGCCATCGCCGCCATCCCGATAGGTGAAACTTGCCCGCTCGCCAGTCTGGTTCTTCTCAAACATTTTCTGGGCAATCTGGGCAAAGGCGTCTTCGGCAGGCAGATCAGAATTTGTCCGTGTCAGAAACGACATGGCCGACCAAATTCCGCCCAAAAGGTCACTTATCGGGGTGGCGCGTTCAGAATATCGGGTGGTTCCGGAATTTTCCGTGCCGCGCATCTGGCCAACAATCTGGCCTTCGGCATTCACGATGATCAGTTCAAAGCGCTGGTCATAAGACAGTTTGCCCGCCAAAGCGTCGCGCGTATCTTCCAGATCATCACTGACCGAGACAATATCGGCCACGATCTGGACGGTGCTGCCCAGCATTTGCGCCTGCTGTTCCAGCAGGGAATCGCGAAACGGGTTGGTGAACAGTATCCCAAGGATCAGCACCACCAAGGCAACCAGATTGAACAAGGCAATCTTGCGCGCAAGCGGCGAGCTGGAAATGCTTAGAAATCCGCGGCGGGCACGCGACGCGCGCACCTCGGTTTCAACCGCATCCCCTGGCCCGACCCAGTCATCTCCGATAAGGATGTCAGCTCTCGCTGCCGTAGCCTCGGTCTGCACCAGCTCACCCGCTTGCTTATATGGGGGTATAACGCCTGATCTTCTGTCAGGCTTCGTTATATTTGTAACCAATACCGTAAAGTGTTTCTATTGATGAAAATTCAGGGTCAGCATTGCGCATTTTCTTACGCAACCGCTTGATATGACTGTCAATTGTCCGGTCGTCGACATAGACCTGATCTTCATAGGCCACATCCATCAACTGGTCGCGTGATTTCACGACACCGGGGCGCTGTGCCAGCGCCTGAAGCAGTAGAAATTCCGTGACTGTCAAGGTCACATCCTCGCCCCGCCATTTGACCTGATGGCGCAGCGGGTCCATTTCCAGCTGGCCGCGCACCATGATCTTGACTTCCTCAGCAGCCTCGGGCCCGGCTTCGTTCGCCTGCTTGCGCCGCAACAGCGCGCGGATACGTTCCACCAGCAGACGTTGCGAGAACGGCTTGGTGACATAGTCATCCGCCCCCATGCGCAGGCCCAGCACCTCATCAATCTCGTCATCTTTGGATGTCAGGAAAATGATGGGCATCTGTGACTTCTGGCGCACCCGTTGCAGAAGTTCCATCCCGTCCATACGCGGCATTTTCATGTCAAGCACGGCCATATCGGGCATTTTGCGGCTGAACGCGTCGAAGGCTGCCTGACCATCATTATACGTTTCAACATCGAACCCTTCTGCCTCCAGGCAGATGGAAACAGATGTCAGAATGTTCCGGTCATCGTCCACCAAAGCTATTTTAGACATTTGAATGTCCCTATTTTACTGCTCAAATCGGCATTTTTGCCATTATATTGCCACACAATCCCGCAAACCCCCGACAGAAGCAACAAAAAACAACACCACAACGGCCCAGCGGCTGCTGATTCGGACAGCATCTTGCCAATTGGCAACACTTGGTATGTCAGAAATTTATGAATGTTGCGCTAACGCGACGTTGATTGCGCTAACTGCCCCAAACGAGCCTATGCTTTGCCACAATCGTAGTGTTATAGGCGGTGGACGGGTGACTGGTCTTGCGTGCCGCACCCTGTGTATTCGTCCGTCCGCAACCCGGTTCGAACCATGGAACATGCGCCACATGGAGCAATCAAAATGACGACACCCAGAGTCAACCCGAACAAACGCCTTGAACATCAGGGGGTTACTGATGCCTCTGAGGTGCATTACAACCTGTTGGAACCGGCCCTTGTAGAAGCCGCGCTGAAGCGTGGCGAGGGGCGTCTGGGCCTTGGCGGGGCGTTGCTTGCCTCGACCGGGACACATACAGGGCGCTCTCCGAAAGACAAATTCATCGTGCGCACGGCCGATGTCGAGGACAAGATCTGGTGGGAAAACAACGCCCCCATGAGTTCTGACGCCTTTGACCGTCTGTATGCTGACATGCTGGAGCATGTGAAGGGGCGGGAGCTGTTTGTTCAAGACCTGTATGGCGGTGCGGACCCTGCCCACAGGTTGGATGTGCGCGTGGTGACGGAACTGGCATGGCACGGGCTGTTCATCCGCAACCTGCTGCGCCGCCCCGCAGCCGAAGAACTGGCGCAGTTCGAGCCGGAATTCACCATCATCAATTGCCCCAGCTTCAAGGCCGATCCCGCCCGCCATGGCTGCCGGTCAGAAACAGTGATCGCGCTGAACCTGTCGAAAAAGCTGATCCTGATTGCCAACACGGCCTATGCGGGCGAAAACAAGAAGTCAGTCTTCACGCTGCTGAATTACCTGCTGCCCGAAAAAGGCATCATGCCGATGCATTGCTCGGCCAATCACGGGCTGAATGATGTGGACGACTCGGCTGTGTTCTTCGGCCTGTCGGGCACTGGCAAGACAACCCTTTCCGCAGACCCTGCCCGCACCCTGATCGGGGATGACGAGCATGGCTGGTCTGATACCGGCATCTTCAATTTTGAAGGCGGCTGCTACGCCAAGACCATCAATCTGGACCCCGAAGCAGAGCCGGAAATCTATGCCACCACCAGCCGGTTTGGCAGTGTGGTCGAGAATATGGTCTATGACCCCGATACGCTGGAACTGGATTTTGCCGATGACAGCCTGACGGCCAATACACGGGTTGCCTATCCGCTGGATGCGATCTCGAACGCATCGGCCACCTCTCTCGGGGGGGTGCCGAAAAACATCATCATGCTGACCTGCGATGCGTTTGGCGTGCTGCCCCCCATCGCACGGTTGACCCCTGCGCAGGCAATGTATCATTTCCTGTCGGGCTTTACGTCCAAAGTGGCAGGCACAGAACAAGGCGTGACCGAGCCGCAGCCGACATTCTCGACCTGCTTTGGTGCCCCCTTCATGCCGCGCCGTCCGGAAGTTTACGGCAAACTGTTGCAAAACAAGATCGCGCAGTTTGGCGCGGATTGCTGGCTGGTGAATACCGGCTGGACAGGCGGGGCCTATGGCACTGGCTCCCGGATGCCGATCAAGGCCACGCGCGCATTGTTGAGTGCTGCGCTGGACGGGTCCCTCTCGGGGGTGGAATTCCGGCGCGATCCGAATTTCGGCTTTGATGTGCCGGTTTCGGTGCCGGGTGTGGCAGATGTATTGCTGGACCCGCGCCGCACATGGGCCGATGCAGATGCCTATGACCGGCAGGCGGCCAAGCTGGTGGCAATGTTCGCCGAGAACTTTGCCCAATATGTCCCCTTCATCGATGACGAGATCAAGCGCGCGGCCATCGGCTGAAACGCCCCTGACCTGATAGCGAAAGCCCCGCCCTATCGGGCGGGGCTTTCAAGACTTCACTTGTGGGGGGCTTCGCCCCCGCGCCGCTGCGCGGCACTCCCCCAGAGTATTTTCAGCAAGAAAATGTCATGATCCAGTGACCCTGCGGTACCAGTCTGCAATTTCTTTGCGGGACTGGTCATCCATCAGGACCGTGCTGCCCGGGGGCATGGCATGGCTTGCCCCTGATTGCAGATAGATGGGGAGGGCGGCGCGCGCGACCTGCGCTTCGGTTTCCAGCTTGATCCCTTTGGGTGCCCAATGCAGCCCCGGCCAATTGGGCTGTTCGGCATGGCACATGGAGCAATGCCCCACAACGGACCAATAGATATCTTCAAACTGGGGATCTTGTGCAAACCGCGCCACAGAGGGTGGCAGGCTGGCGAGGTCTTCGTCATCTCGGGCCGGCTTGCCCACTGTCGAGAGCAGGATGATGGCGATGAACAGCGCGATCGTGGCCCCCCATGTCCACCATTTATAGCCATGGCCCATATGCAGACTGTTGAAGAAATGCCGGATTGTCACGCCCATGAGAAAGACCAACCCTGCGATGAGCCAGTTATACTCGGATGCGAAAGCCAGCGGGTAATGGTTGGACAGCATCAGGAAGATGACAGGCAGGGTCAGGTAATTGTTATGCGTAGAGCGCTGTTTGGCGATACGCCCATATTTCGCATCAGGCGTTCGGCCCGCGCGCAGATCGGCCACCACGATTTTCTGATTGGGAATGATGACCATGAAGACATTGCCCGACATGATCGTAGCAGTGAATGCCCCCAGATGCAGCAGCGCCGCGCGCCCTGTGAAAACCTGGGTATAGCCCCAGGACATGATCACCAGCAGCACGAACAAGAACACCATCAGGCGGGTATTGTCTTCGCCAAAGCGCGATTTGCACAGGCCGTCATAGATGACCCAGCCTATGGCCAGTGACGCGATGGAAATCGCAATCGCCTGCCACACGGCAAGGTCCATCTTTTCCGCGTCGATCAGGTAGAACTCTGCGCCAACGTAATAGACCAGCGCCAACAGCGCGAAGCCCGACAGCCAGGTGGCATAGCTTTGCCATTTATGCCAGATCAGATGCTCTGGCAGGCGATTGGGGGCGACCAGATATTTCTGGATATGGTAAAAGCCACCGCCATGGACCTGCCACTCCTCTCCATAGGCGCCCTTGGGCAGATCTGCGGATTTGCGCAGGCCCAGATCCAGCGCGATGAAGTAAAAGCTGGCCCCGATCCAGGCGATGGCCGTGATCACATGCACCCAGCGCACAGCAAATTCCGCCCATGCGCCCCAGACCGCCAGTTCCAACATTCGAGATACCCTTCCTGTCGCGTGTTCTGTCACCCTATACCGGCGCGCCAGTTTCTGTTAATCCATGAAAACACCCAGCACTTTCAAAATCATCCTGAAAATCATCATGGCCTATCTTAGCAATGTCAGAATGTTCGTGCGTGTCTATGAATTGGGCAGCATGTCGGCGGCGGCGCGCGACCAGCGCACCTCGCCTGCGGTTGCGTCCGCGCGGGTGGCAGAGCTGGAAAAGCATCTGGGCGTGCGGCTGTTCAACCGCACCACGCGCTCGCTTCAGCCGACATCGAATGGTCAGCTCTTCTATGAGGGCGCGGTGAAGATACTGGATGCCGTGTCCGAGGCCGAAGGCGCGCTGACCCGCGCCACAGCCCAGCCGCGCGGCATGTTGTTTGTTGCCGCGCCCTTGGGTATCGGGCGGCGGTTGATTGCGCCGCATGTGCCGGTATTCAAGGATGAGAACCCGCAGATCGAGCTGCGCTTGCGCCTGTCCGACCGCAGCATTGATGTGACCGCTGAAGGGCTGGATGTGGCCTTTCACCTTGGCCCGCTAGAGGATTCGGCGCTGAAAATGCGGGTTATTGCGGAATGTCCGCGCATTCTATGCGCTGCCCCCTCTTATATTGCGCGGCGCGGCATGCCTGCGGATGGCGACGCCCTTGTGCGCGACCGCCATGACTGTCTGAACCTACGCTTTCCGGGCGCGCGCGAGTTTCAATGGCGGTTGCAGACAGCCAACGGCCCGCAGCGGTTCAAGATTGCAGGCCCCTTCGAATCGGATGATGGCGATGTGCTGACCGCTTGGGCGCTTGCAGGGCGCGGGATCATCCTCAAGCCCGCATTCGAGGTGGTGGACTATCTGTTGGCAGGCACGCTTGTCCCTGTTGCCACCGCGACGCCCCCCATGGCCGTAACGCTGGCGGCACTGACACCGCACCGGCATTTGCGCGACCCGAAGGTGACGATCTTTACCGATTTCATCGCCACCCATATCAAAACCGCGCTGGCAGAGGCGATGGCCCGCTGCGCTCAGCTTCCGCGATAGGTAGAATAGCCGAAAGGCGACAGCAACAGCGGCACATGGTAATGGCTGGTCTTGTCGCTGATGCCAAAGCGGATCGGCACCTCGTCCAGAAACAGCGGGTCCGGCCCCGCCTGGCCCGTGGCGCGCAGATAGTCGCCTGTAAAAAAGACCAGCTCATACTGGCCCGCGGCAAAGGCGTCTTGGGGCAGAATCGGGGTGTCGGTGCGCCCGTCGGCATTGGTTACACGTTCGACCAACGCCTCTCGCGCGCCCCCGTCCAGCCGGTACAGCGCGATCTTCAGCCCTGCCGCAGGCAAGCCGCGCGCTGTGTCCAGAACATGGGTGGTCAGGAATCCGGCCATGGTGATCTCCCTCAAACTACGGTCCGCGCGATCTTGCAGCGCAAAGCAGTGTTTTGCCAGCCCCTTGCATCTGCCCTTGGCTTGAGGTCTTTCAAAAATTGACAGAAGGTCGAGACAGCTTTTGTGCTTTATCACCTGTTCATGCAACGCTCCGGAGGCTCTTGTGCAACGCTATCCCCGCAACCTGACCGGCTATGGTGCCACTGGCGCCCAAGCCAAATGGCCCAATGGCGCAAACATCGCCATATCACTGGTGTTGAATTATGAAGAAGGCGGCGAGAATTGCCTGCTGCATGGCGACGCCGCCTCTGAAGGGTTCCTGTCGGACATTCCGGGCGCAGCCCCCTGGCCCGGCCAGCGCCACTGGAACATGGAATCGATCTATGATTACGGCGCACGCGCAGGGTTCTGGCGGCTGCACCGCTTGTTCACCGCGCGCAATCTGCCGGTAACAATTTACGGCGTGGCAACCGCATTGGCGCGCAACCCGGAACAAGTGGCCGCCATGAAGGCCGCCGATTGGGAAATCGCCAGCCACGGCCTGAAATGGGTCGAGCACCGCGACATGAGCGTGGAAGAAGAACGCGCCGCGATCCAAGAGGCTCTGCGCCTGCATACGCAGGTCGTGGGAGAGGCCCCGCGCGGCTGGTACACTGGGCGCTGTTCGGTCAACACTGTCCGCCTTGCCGCCGAGACAGGCCAGTTCGACTGGATTTCAGACACTTATGACGATGACCTGCCGCATTGGATGGAATTCGGGGACCGCGACCAGCTGATTCTGCCCTACACGCTGGAAGCCAATGATATGCGCTTCGCCACATCCCCCGGCTGGACGACGGGTGCGGAGTTTGAAAGCTACCTTCGGGACGCATTCGATGTGCTTTATGCCGAAGGGGCCGCTGGCGCGCCCAAGATGCTGTCCATCGGGTTGCATTGCCGCCTGATCGGGCGCCCGGGCAAGATTGCGGGGCTGATGCGCTTTCTTGGCCATGCCATGGCGCATGACGGGGTGTGGTTTGCCCGCCGCCGCGACATTGCGCAGCACTGGGCCACAACCCACCCCCATACCCGCCGCGAACGCCCCAGCCAGATGGACCGCGCGCGCTTTGTCGCCTGCTTTGGTGGCATATACGAACATTCCGCTTGGGTGGCAGAACGCGCGCATGGGCTGGAGTTGGGACCAGCACATGACAGCGCGACCGGCCTTGCCAATGCGCTGGCGCGCGTATTCCGTGCGGCACAAAGCGACGAACGCATGGCAGTTCTGCGCGCCCATCCGGACCTTGCGGGCAAACTCGCTGCCGCCAAACGCCTGACCGCTGACTCGACTCAGGAACAGGCCAGCGCAGGGTTGGACGCGCTCACCGATGCCGAGCGCGCGCAGTTCCAAAGCCTCAACACGGCCTATGTGAAAAAACACGGCTTTCCCTTTATCATCGCCGTGCGCGACAATACCAAAGCCACAATCCTTGCCGCCTTTCAGACGCGCCTTCACAACGACACTGAAACAGAATTCGCCACGGCCTGCCGACAGGTCGAACGCATCGCCGAATTGCGGCTGAAGGAGTGTCTGCCCTGATTGTATTTTCTTGCTAAAAATACTCAATCCCACGCCGCCACCAGAACCGGAGCCAGACCAGATGCAAACCCTCACCCCCAGCCCGTTGACGCAAGCCGCTTTTGCGCCCTTCGGGGATGTGTTGGAGGGTGCAGGCACACCCGACAAGCTGATCAATCAGGGGCTTTGCGGGCGGTTTCATGACCGCGCGCGGCTGGATTTCGGGCCTGATGGGCGCGCGGGCATCTCGATCTTTGACGCGCAGCCGCGCGCCCTGCCCTACTTGCTGGACATGGTCGAGCGGCACCCTGACGGCTCTCAGGCCTTTATCCCGATGCATGAACAGCCATTTCTGGTGATCGTTGCCCATGATCTGGGCGATGCGCCGGCAAACCCGCTGGCCTTTATCACAAACGGGGCGCAGGGTATCAATTTCCACCGCAACATCTGGCACGGGGTTCTGACCCCGCTGGCCAGCCCCGGCCGCTTCGCGGTAATCGACAGAATCGGGGATACGCCGAATTTACAGGAATACTGGTTCACAGCCCCGTGGCAGGTGCATCACCCGGTGTGAGCGGCGCTGGACTGCGGCCTTGTCAGGCCACAGCTTCCATCTCGGCAATGATCCCGTTCACCACTTCAGAGAGCAGACCCTCATCATCGCATTCCGCCATGACGCGCACCAGCGGTTCGGTGCCGGATTTGCGGATCAGCAAACGCCCCCGCCCGTTCAGGCGCAGTTG
Organism: Roseinatronobacter thiooxidans; assembly: GCF_001870675.1. Classification (GTDB taxonomy): domain Bacteria; phylum Pseudomonadota; class Alphaproteobacteria; order Rhodobacterales; family Rhodobacteraceae; genus Roseinatronobacter; species Roseinatronobacter thiooxidans. The sequence continues at coordinate 170,721 of NZ_MEHT01000044.1, forward strand.
TGCATCTTCAATAGCGGCTTGCACTTCGGTCTTGGACAGCAAATCCACCCCCGGCGCATAGCGCAGGTTTTTCAGCATTTGCGGCACAGGCTCGAAACTGCGGGTCAGCATCGAGGCGGGCTTGTCCGTCTCGACCATGGCGGCCAGAAATTGCAAGGCTGCGATCATGCCATCCCCTGTGGTGGCGTAATCGGTCATCACAATATGGCCCGACTGCTCGCCACCCAGATTCCAGCCCCCCTGACGCATCCTCTCGACCACATGCCGGTCGCCCACGGCGGTGCGTTCCATCCGCAGGCCACGGCCTTGCAAGAATTGCTCCAGCCCCAGATTGGACATGACAGTGGCGACAAGCACGCCTTCATGCAGGCGGTCCGCCTCGGCCCAGCGGCGGGCAAACAGCGCCATGATCTGGTCGCCATCCGCGATCTGGCCGCGCTCGTCTATCAAGATCACGCGGTCCGCGTCGCCATCCAGTGTGATGCCCAAATCCGCGCCCGTCTCCAGCACTTTGGCGGCACAGGTGCGCGGATGGGTCGATCCGCATTCAAGGTTGATATTCAGGCCATTCGGGCTGGTGCCAATCGGGATCACATCCGCGCCCAGTTCCCACAGCAATTGCGGGGCCACGCGGTGGGCCGCACCATTGGCGCAATCCAGCACAATGCGCAGGCCATTCAACTGCGTGCCGCGCATCAGCGTGGTTTTGGCATATTCGACATAGCGCCCGCCTGCATCTTCAATGCGCTTGGCCCGCCCGATATTGGCGGGTTGGGCAGGGGTGATATTGCCTTCGGTAATCTTCTCGATGGCTTCTTCATCTGCATCCGACAGTTTGAACCCGTCAGGGCCGAAAAACTTGATGCCATTGTCCTGATGCGCATTGTGACTGGCCGAAATCATGATCCCAAGGTCGGCGCGCATGGAGCGGGTCAGATACCCCACCGCCGGTGTCGGCACTGGCCCCAGCAGCAAGACATTCATCCCGGTTGAGGTCAGACCCGCTGTCAGCGCCGTCTCGATCATGTAGCCCGACAGACGGGTATCCTTGCCGATCACAACGCGGTGCCCGTTGGACCCGTCGCGCCGGAAATGCCGGCCCGCCGCCGCGCCCAGTTTCAGGGCCATTTCAGCTGTCATCGGAAAACTGTTTGCTGTGCCACGAACCCCGTCCGTGCCAAATAACTTGCGTGTCATACCTTCACCCCATTTACCGTTTTTTCAAGCGCCTGCCCAACAGCCAGCGCCTGTCTTGTTTCAATCACGTCATGCACACGCAGTATTTGCGCACCCTGCCCTGCTCCAAATAAAGCCGCAGCAACCGATCCCGCCATCCTGTGCGACGCCACCTCGACCCCGCAAAGCGTGCCGATAAACCGCTTGCGCGATGCCCCGAGAAGGATAGCACATCCCAACTGGTGCAGCAGCGCCAAAGATTGCAGCAGTGCAAGATTATGCTCAAGCGTCTTGCCAAAGCCGATGCCCGGATCGACAATCACCTTCGAGCGGTCGATCCCCGCCGCCTCGGCGCGCGTCACAGCCTGTGCAAGCCAATCATACACATCCAGCCGCACATCGTTGTATTTAGGGTCATTTTGCATGGTCTGGGGGGTGCCTTGGGCATGCATAAGGCACAAGGGCACGCCCGCTTCCGCGACCACGCGGCCCATATCACGATCCCATGTCAGGGCTGAAACATCATTCACCAAATCGGCACCTGCGGCCAGTGCCGCAGCCGCGACCCGCGCCTTGCGTGTATCGATCGAGATGGGCACGCGCAGCCCGTCCGCGCGCAAGGCTGCGATCAAGGGCGCTGTCCGCGCGATCTCTTCGGCGACCGGCACCTCTTGTGCACCGGGCCGTGTCGATTCGCCGCCGATATCCAGAATATCAGCCCCCTCCGCGACCATGCGGTGTGCCTGTGCGCAGGCGCGCTCGAAACTGTGGAACTGGCCCCCATCCGAGAAACTGTCAGGGGTGACATTCAAAATGCCCATGATCCGCGGGCGCGCAAGGTCCAGACCGCATAGCGGGGGCAATTCTGCCAGCAAACCCGCATCCTGCGTGCGGCAAAACGCGCGCTCGGCCCAGCCGCCATCGCGGTTAATTTCGGCAATTGCAGCAAGACGCACCGCCTTCTGGCCGCGCAAGGCAGGCATTTCGGGCGATGCAAGGGCAGCGGGGCGCAACAGCGGCAGCAGGTATTTCATGCAAGCTGTTTGCCCAAAGCGCGCAGGGCGCGCAAGCCTCAGCGCGGCAAATAGGCCTGCGGCACATGGCTGCCGGGGGGCGCGCTTAGCCCTTCGGGCATCAGCAGTTGCGCGGCGGCAACATGTTCGGCCAGCCACAACGCCAGCGCCAGACCATCTTGCGCCGGGCCATCAGGGCTGTCGGTGGAATCGAGCATCAGCTTGGACGGCGCCCATGCGATCACCTGCCCCTGCTTCATGGCCCAATCAATCTCTGTGCGGCTGGATACAACCACGCAACGCGGGTCCAAAGCCGCCAGTCGCCACGCGTTCTGTTCAATCGCCAACAGGTTTATCCGCCGCTGCACAGCCGGATGGCCCGTTGTCGCAACAGCCTGTGGCGGCATGCCGACACACAGAATTACCGGCAAGCCCCGCGCCAGAAGCGCATCCAGCCGTGCGGAAAGATCGGGCGCGTCAATCGTGCTATTGTCCAGATACACCACCAACGGGTGCACAGTGGTTTCTTCGCCTTTGGGGTCCAGCGCACGCAAGGGCTGCGCGGCGCGATTGCGCACAATCTCGACCCCAAGCGCGCCCGGGCCACGATCCAGCTTTTCCACCCGCACAAAAGCGCGCATCGCCTGCGGTTCCAGCAAAACACGCGCGGCAATGCGTTCCGCCAGTGTTTCCAGCAGGTTCAGACGTTCTGCGGCCAGTTCAGCGGTGATGGCTTCGGTGATCCGGTCATAGGACAGGATGCGATCCACATCATCTTCAACCGGGGCGGGGTGCGGACGCAATTCCACCACGACATTGAAGCGCACGCGCTGGGTCTGGCCACGCTCTGCCTGAAAAGCGCCAATCTCGACGGCCACAACATGATCGCGCACCGAAATACGGTCGCGCGGGTCTGCGGGCGCAGACGCTTCCGCGCGCGCTTCGGGATGGGCGAAGGCCAAACGAATATCAGAGGTCATGCAGTCTCTCTCAGCGCTGTTGCCCCCTTGTAACGCCTGAACCGCCCGACACAACGCGCAATCCCGCCCCCACGCGGGCAGGAAGCGACATGGGATGCCAGGTCAGCCGCGATAAAACAGATGCGCGCCGATATGTGTGGTTTGTGTGAAACGGTGTGCCCAAGACGGGTTGACGGCAGTTGTATGGAAATACAGCGCGCCCTGCGTCAGGCCGCGATGCCCGCCTTCAACCATCACCTGTGCAATCCGTTGCGCGCGCGACGCGGCCTTGCGATTGGGCATCGCTTCGGAATTGCCATCACAGGCGAAACTGAACTGGCAGCCCCCCATGCGGCCCGCGCGCACACCCTGATAGACGACACCGCAAATGGAATTGGGGAATTTGCGCGAATCGACCCTGTTCAGGATAACTTCCGCCACAGCAAACTGGCCCCGCAGGCTTTCGCCGCGCGCTTCGTGATAGATTGCTGTTGCAAGGCAGGCTTTTTCGTCATTCAGGGGGCGCAGATCAAGGGTGCGCAACCACCTGTCATTGTATTGCACCACACGCCGCTCCAGCGTGGCGGGCCGCAGCATGGGCCGCGTTGAAGACATGGGCGCAAATGTTCTGTTGAAACGGGGGGTTGCGATCCCTGCGCCCTGCGTGGACAGGCGGACATCCACCTTTGTCAACACCGCCATCGCCGCGTCGTCGCGCGCCATCGGACGGGGCGATGTGGTGACAGCGGCAGACAAAGCAGGGGTTTCAGGCGCTTGATACTCCAGATTTCCCTGCCCCTCTGGCACAGGCGGTGTGACCATCCGCATGGGCCAGATTTTCAAGACATCCGCATCAAAGCGCGCCACTGACGGAGCATGCGGTGCGCCTATATCTGTCATCACCACATTGCGAAGACTGGGGTTCGACTGCTGAACCGAAGCCATGACCAGTTTTGCGCGCATGTCTTCATTAAGTGTCGCATCCTGCACCCGCGAGCCGACACTGAGCGGTGCCATCAAAGCGCCGAGAACACATATAGAAAACACCATGACACGCGAATAGCGAAGATGCCCTGCCACAAACCGAGAGGTCGCCACACGCGCGCCTTTCTCTGGAATACGGTTTTCCCGCGTCAGCACCAAAGTTTCACTAAAATCAGTCATACAAAATAGTGCGGCACTTAATTTTGCGCCTGCTCCCAACGTTCAGATTCACATTTCCGCGAGGACGAGTACAACAAATTGACCAAAAGGTCTACAAACTCGAACCCCACGCCCCTGTGGCATGGGCTTGTTTTTGCCGATAGCCTTAAAAAACTGTATAGTTTCAGAGGTCAGTCAAGCTCTTCGATGACCAGCTGCGCCGCAGCAAGCCGTGCAACCGGCACCCGAAACGGAGAGCAGGACACATAATCAAACCCCAGTTCCCGACAGAATCGAATCGATTCCGGGTTGCCGCCATGCTCGCCACAGATTGACAGGGTCAGGTCTTCGCGTGCCTTGCGGCCGCGCGCAGCACCCAGTTGCAGCAATTCCCCCACCCCGTCCAGATCGAGCGTGTGGAACGGGTCTTCGGGGAAAACCCCTTGCTGGACATAATCCGACATGAACCGCCCCGCATCGTCGCGTGACAGGCCATAGGTCATCTGGGTCAGGTCGTTTGTGCCAAAAGACAGGAACGCGGCATGCAGTGCAATGTCGCCTGCCCGCAATGCCGCGCGCGGGGTTTCGACCATAACGCCCACGCGATATTCAAAATCCACCCCCATACGCGAGCGTACCTGCGCTGCGATGGCGTCGATGCGCGACTTGATCAACTCCACCTCGCGCATGGCCGAGACAAGCGGGATCATGATTTCAGGCGCAACCGGCGTGGCCCGGCGCGATACTTCGACAGTCGCTTCAAAGATCGCACGCGCCTGCATCTCGTAGATTTCCGGTATCGTCACCCCAAGGCGCACGCCGCGCATGCCCAGCATCGGGTTGAATTCCGACAATGCCTCGGCACGGCGGATGATCTCGGACAGGGGTTTGTTCAGCGCATCCGCAAGAAAACGCAACCCTTCTTTGGAATGCGGCAGGAATTCATGCAAGGGCGGGTCAAACAGGCGAATGCAGACGGGCTGGCCTTGCATGATCTCGAACAGGTCAATGAAATCGGCGCGCTGCATGGGCAAGAGCCGCTCCAGCGAATCCCTGCGATCCTCGGATGTGTCGGCAAAGATCATCTCGCGCATCAGGGTCAGGCGATCATCCTCGAAAAACATATGCTCGGTGCGGCACAGCCCGATGCCCTGTGCCTTGAACTCGCGCGCGATGCGCGCATCGGCAGGGGTGTCGGCATTGGCGCGAATGCCGATGTCACAGCGCGCATCGGCCCAATCCAGCAGCGTGGTAAACCGGTCATCCAGCGCAGGTTCCAGCAACGCCACCTCGCCGATCAGCACCACGCCATTGGTGCCATCGACTGTCAGCATGTCGCCCTCGGACAGGGTATGCCCGCCCGCGCGTACAGTCTTGCGCCGCTCGTCGATCTGCATGCCGGTGGCACCGACCACGCAGGGCACCCCCAAGCCGCGGCCAATCACGGCGGCATGGCTGGTCATGCCGCCCCGCTCGGTCAGCACGGCTTGGGCGGAATGCATGCCGCGAATATCCTCTGGCGTGGTTTCGCGGCGCACAAGGATACACGGCTCGTCGCGCGACGCACAGGCTTGCGCGGCGGTCGAGGAGAACACGATCCGCCCGATTGCCGCTCCGGGGCTGGCGGCAATACCGCGCACAAATTGTTCGGTGCGCGCGCGCGCATCCACCTGCCGGTGCAACAACTCGCTCAGCGCTTTGGGTTGGATGCGCATCAGCGCCTCATCCCGCTCGATGATGCCTGCATTCGCCAGATCCACCGCCACCCGCACAGAGGCGCGTGACGAGCGCTGAACCGTCACCGCGTCCAGAACCCACAGCTTGCCATCATCCAGCGTGAACTCGATCTCCATCTCCTCGCGCAGCCGCGTGCGCGCGTAATCGCCGTGGCGCAGCAATTCCGCGAAAGCGTCAGGGCAGCGTTCCTCCAGCGACGGGCCGCGCTTGTCGCGCGTCAGGTACAGCACATTCTCGCCGTTCTGCATCGCATCCAGCGCATGCACCCCGCGCGATTTGAAGCGGCCTGTCACTTGCGGCATGCCTGTCTCGGCATCGATAAACCGGATCAGCCCGGCCCCGCTCTCGCCCGCGCCAATGCCACCTGCCATCGCCTGCACCACCAGCCCAAGGCCCGCATCCGCAGGCGCGCCCTTGGCCTGCCGCAACAGCCGCGCCGATGTCCCTTCCCATGCCCGCGCCATAGAGCGCAGCACATCCGCCAGTTGCTGCGCGGGGGATTGGGGGAAGGGTTCTTCGACTTCCGTCTCGTAATCACGCAAGGCCGCCTGAAGCGCGGGCAGGCAGGGTTCTGTGGCATCGAACATATCAGGGTCCAGATGGGCGACATGGGCGGCATAGGATTGCACGAAGCGCAGATACAACTCTGTCGCCACCGGCTCGCCGTAAGCGGCGGCGATCTCGGCGTGTTTTTCGTCATTCATGCCGATGTTTAAAATCGCCGCAGGCCCGCCCCATTGCGGATGCTCGGCACTGGGGCGCACAGACATAAGCTGGCCTTGCGGGAAATGCCCCAACAGATGGCGCAGGTTCATCTGCGCACCTGTCGCGATTTCGCGCACAACTGCGAAAGACAGCGCAATGGTTTGCGGGACTGGCATATCCAGCCGCACAAGACGTTGCAGGCATTTGGCCCGCCAGCCATGGGTCTCGCGCTTGATCGGGGCCGATCCGGTGATCTGGGCGTAATCTGTCAGGGTCAGGTATTTGGGCATTGGTGGCACCTTCTGGCTGCGCCGCAGCATAGGCCAATACGCACCGGACTCAAGGATTTGTTAGTGCACAGTCTGGCCTGCGATGTGCGCCATGACCCCGGACTTGATCCGGGGTCTCGCGGCCTTGTGCCCTGTGCGCATGGCAGGACCAGAGGTCCCGGATCAAGTCCGGGACCGCGCAGCACCCGGTTCTCAGCCCTCGACCCGCGTCAGATCGGCCACTTGCAGACAGGTCGCGCGGATGCGGTGCAGAAGGTTCAGCCGGTTGCGGCGGATGATCTGGTTGTCCGTGTTGATCTGCACCGCGTCGAAAAACGCATCAATCGGCGCGCGCAGGCCCGCCATGGCGGACATGGCGGCGGCGAAATCCTCGGCCTGCATGGCGGGGGTGATGGCAGATTCGGCAGTGTCGAGCGCTGTGAACAGCGCGCGTTCCTCGTCTGTTTCGGCCAGTTTGGGATCTGGGCCGAAGGAGTATTCCACCCCGTCCTTGGCTTCCTCTTTCGTCAAAATGTTGTTGGCGCGCTTGAAGCCTTGCAGCAGGTTCTCGCCATCGCTGGTTTTCAGGAACGCACTCAGCGCCTCGGCCCGTTTGACCAGCAGGGTCAGGTCGTCATTATTCGGCATGGCAAGGCAGGCGTCGATCACGTCATGCCGGATGCCTTGCTCGCGCAGGTGGACTTTGAGACGGTCGTGGAAGAAGGCGAGGAGGTCTTTTGCTTGTGAAAATTCATCGCTGAACTCCGACCACCCTACCGGCGAATAAATCTTTATGTTTTCAAGATCAGACTTAAGGTGATGCTTCAGGTTTGAGGAGTACATTTCTAGCGCTCTGGTAAGAACCTCTTTTGTTTCATCTGCCTTTGCTTTCAAAATCTGTCCCTTAATTCGGATTAAACCCTCCAAAATACGCGACATACAATCTGTCCGCACCCCATTCCCCAACACCAACCGGATAACCCCCAGCGCAGCCCGTCGCAGCGCATAAGGGTCTTTCGACCCCGTGGGCTTCTCGTCAATCGCCCAGAACCCTGTCAGCGTGTCGATCTTGTCGGCCAAGGCCACAGCCACCGAAACTGGCGAGGATGGCACCGAATCCGATGGGCCCAGCGGTTGGTAATGCTCCACACAGGCGCGCGCCACGTCTTCAAGCAGCCCCGCTTCCCGCGCATAATAGCTGCCCATCAAGCCTTGCAATTCGGGGAACTCGCCCACCATTTCAGACCGCAGATCGGCCTTCGCTACCCGCGCGGCCAAAGCCGCCTGTTCCGCATCCGCCCCCACCAGCGGCGCAATCTCGCGCGCCAGCGCCTCGATCCGCGCGACGCGGTCGGTTTGCGAGCCAAGCTTGTTGTGGAAGGTCACATCGGCCAGCCCTGCGCCCATGCCTTCAAGCCCCGCTTGAGAAACAGTGCGCAAGTCATTGTCCCAAAAGAACTTTGCATCCGACAGGCGTGCTGCCAGAACCTTTTGATTGCCCGCCAGAATGGTCGCGCCACCATCCGCAGTCTCGCGGTTGGCAACGGTCACGAAACCCACGATCTGCCCGCGTTTGGGGTCGCGGACAGAGAAAAACTTCTGGTGTTCCTTCATCGAGGTTTGCAGCACCTCTGGTGGCAGGCCAAGGAATTGCTCCTCGATCCGGCCCATCAGCACGACGGGCCATTCGACCAGCCCTGCCACCTCGGCCAGCAGGCCGCGATCCTCGACCAGCTCCAACCCTTGGGCGAAGGCCATTTGCTGCGCGTCATTCCAGATGTGATCTGCCCGCTCGGCAGGGTCCAGAATGACCTTGGCGCGCTTCAGCTTTGCTGCGTAATCCTCGAAACTTGCAACAGAAAATGCGTCCGGCGCCATGAAACGGTGCCCGCGTGTGGTGTCGCCTGCAACAATCCCGTCCACATCCAGCGGCACCACCTCCGCGCCCGCCTCGGTGGTCAGGATGCACAGGATCGAATGCAAAGGCCGCACCCAGCGCAAGCTGCCATTGCCCCAGCGCATGGATTTGGGCCAAGGGAAATTGCGGATCGTGGCTTCCAGCACTTCGGCCACAATCGCGGGGGCCGCGCGCCCTTCGCTGACGACCATGGCAACATAGACCTGCCCCTTCTTGTCATCGCGGAGTTCCAGATCATCCATCCGAAGCCCGGTAGAACGCAAGAACCCCTCCACTGCCTTTTCCGGCGCGCCCAGTTTGGGGCCGCGCCGTTCTTCGCGCGTGGTGGGAGAGTGGTCGGACAGGCCCTGCACCGCCAGCGCAAGGCGGCGCGGCGTGGCAAAGGTCTCGGCATGGGCATAGGTCAGGCCCGCCTCGACCAACCCGTCGGTTATCAGCCGCTTGAGCGCGTCGCGCGCGCCCGCCTGCATCCGCGCGGGGATTTCTTCGGAAAACAGCTCGATCAGAAGGTCAGCCATGGGTCAATCTCTGCGTTCTGGGGGCGGCGGGCAGCCTTGGGGGACAGGGTCGCCATCGAAATGGGCCTCGCCACAGGGGTTGATCTGTTGCCACGCATAGCCGCGCCCGTCCATCAGGAGGACCACACGATCAATGCCGTAGCTTATATTCGACACGCCCATAACAGCCTGCGCGCGCCCGTCGCGCAGGGCATCCGTCAGCACGCCCGCATCGAAACACTCGAACCAGCCCGGCGCGTTCAGCGGCGTGGCGCGGGTATAGGGCGTCAGTTGCGCAGCGTCGATCTCGATGTCGAAACAGGCGCGGTAGCGGATGGGAGAGCTGTCGGAATCGATGCCGCGAAAATTGGCGACAGCAAAGTCCTGCGCGGCGGCTGCGCCCAAAGGCGTCAGGCGCACGCTGTTTTGGGCGGGCAATTCGTCATAGAACGCATAGACTTGGAAATAATAGGTTCCAAGCCCCGCCAGCACAGTTGCCACCACCAGAAAGCTGACCAGAATACGCCCCGTCACGCGGCCACCCCGCCCGCTTCGGTCTGCACAAACGCATCGGCACAGAGTTTGGCAAGAGCGCGCACGCGCCCGATATAGGCCTGCCGTTCGGTCACCGAAATGACGCCGCGCGCATCCAGCAGGTTGAACAGATGGCTGGCCTTGATGCATTGGTCATAGGCGGGATGCACCATGATGATGCGTTTGCCCGTCGCCGGGTCATCGGCGGGGGTATCCAGCAGCTGGCGGCACTCTGCCTCTGCATCCTCGAAATGGCGCAGCAACGTCTCGGTCGTGGCGGCGTGAAAATTGTGGCGCGAATATTCCTGCTCGGTCTGGCGGAAAATGTCGCCATATGTCAGCGGAATCAGCGCATCGGGCGCATTGAACGGCATGTCCATGACGTGGTCAACGCCCAGCACATACATGGCCAGCCGTTCCAGCCCATAGGTCAATTCGCCCGAAACAGGGCGGCAATCATGCCCGCCAACCTGCTGGAAATAGGTGAATTGCGACACTTCCATGCCGTCACACCAGACTTCCCAGCCCAAGCCCCATGCGCCAAGGGTGGGCGATTCCCAGTCATCTTCCACAAAGCGGATGTCATGCAGCGCATCATCAATGCCGATGGCGCGCAGGCTGCCCAGATACAATTCCTGCAAATCGGGGGGCGAGGGTTTGATGATCACCTGATACTGGTAATAATGCTGAAGGCGGTTCGGGTTCTCGCCATAGCGCCCGTCTGTGGGGCGGCGCGAGGGCTGGACATAGGCCGCAGCCCAAGGGCGCGTGCCCAATGCGCGCAGGGTTGTGGCGGGGTGAAATGTGCCTGCGCCCACCTCCATGTCATAGGGTTGCAGCATGGCGCAGCCTTTTGAGGCCCAGTAAGTTTGCAGCCGCAGGATGATTTCCTGAAAGCACTGGGGCTTTTGTGATGTGGAATCAGACCGCTGTTGCATGGCCGCCTCTTGTCTTGTGCTCAGTTTTTCTTAAAGCTGCGTCTCAATAGGCAAGCTGCCGCGCAGGGTCAACGGACAAACCCGTATCTGACCTGTGGCGTGGCCGCACATAAGGTAATTTGGAAAGGAAGACAGCGTATGGGTTTTCAGACAGGCCGCTTGGCATTTCGGGCGGCAAGCCTGACGGCGATCGCTTTGGTCATGGGCATGGGCGCATATGCGCAGGACGTGCGCTGGGTGCAGATCGAGGCGCAGCGCAATCTGGAAGATGCGCTTGAACGCGCCCGCCTGATCGAGCAGCAGTTAAGCAATGTCAACGGGTTCCGCCTGCCAAGTGACTGGTATGCCATAAGCGTGGGTCCGTTCGAGAATGAAACCGAAGCCTTCAGCGTGCGCAGGCAATTGCGGGCCGACGGGATCATTCCGGCAGATGCCTTTGTCAGCAACGGGTCGGATTATCTGGAACAGGTTTTTCCGGCATCAGGCACAGCCATGACCCCTACCCCGCCCGTGCAAGACAGCTTGCCGCAGGCGGCACAAACTGAAGACCCAGCGCCCCTGACCGGGCTTGCACCAGAGCCAGAACCGGAACCACAGCCCACACCCGAGGAAACACTGCGCGAAGCGCAAGCGGCAGAGCGCGCCTTGGACCGCGATACACGCGCTGATATCCAGATCGCGTTGCAGTGGTTCGGGTTCTACAATCTGGGCATTGATGCCGCTTTTGGCCCCGGCACACGCCGCGCAATGACGGCTTGGCAAGAAGATCGCGGCCACGCGCCGACAGGTGTTCTGACCACAGCGCAGCGCACTGAGTTGCTGGAGGGGTACCGCGCCGAACTGGCAGCTTTGGGCATGGACACATGGCGCGACGAGGACGCGGGCATCAGCATTGATCTGCCGCTGTCCATGGTCGCATTTGACCGCCGCGAAACACCTTTCGTGCATTTCTCGGAACGGAACGATAGCGGCGTGCAAGTGCTGCTGATAAGTCAGGCAGGCACGCAGGCCACGCTGTTTGGCCTGTATGAAATCATGCAGACGCTGGAGATTGTACCGCTGGAAGGTCTGCGCGAAAGGCGGCAGAATTCTTTTGTGCTGACAGGTCAGAATGACACTCTGCGTTCGCACACAGTGGCACAGTTCCGCAATGGCGAGGTCAAGGGCTTCACCCTGATCTGGACGCCCGAGCGTGACGAGCAGATGGCGCGCGTCCTGCCGATGATGGAGACAAGCTTTGCGACCTTCAGCGGCAGTCTGCCCGCGAGTGCGGGCCAGCCCAGCACTGTGCAACGCGCGGCCCTGTTGTCGGGCCTGTCTGTCAGGCGGCCGCAGTTTTCGCGCTCTGGCTTTTATGTTGATGCGACCGGCACAGTTCTGACCAGCGCCGCGGCAGTGGCGGAATGTGGCCGGATCACGATTGACGAAGCCTATAACGCGCGCGTCATTGCCCGCGATGAGGGGTTGGGGCTGGCTGTCCTGCGCCCAGAGACGCCGCTTGTCCCGATGGCATTTGCGCAGTTTCACAACCGCGAGACGACATTGGGCGCAGAGGTCACAATCGCAGGCTTTTCATTCGAGGATGTGATGACCCGCCCTGTACTGACTTTTGGTCGGGTAGAAGGGATGCAAGGGCTGAATGGCGAGGCTGACACCTTGCGGCTGAGTGCCGAAGTGCGACAGGGCGATCTGGGCGGGCCGGTTTTTGGCAGCAATGGCGCTGTCATCGCCATGTTGCAGGGCCAACCGCAAGATGATGCGCGCCAACTGCCCTCGGATGTGAATTTTGCCGTGAATGCGGCAGTTATTCAGGATTTTCTACGCGCCAGCAATATCTCCAGCGGGACATTGCGCGAGGATGTTGTGGTCGCACCAGAGATGCTGACGCGCATGGCAGGGGATCTGACAGTTCTGGTGTCTTGCTGGAACTGACCCGCACGCGCGGGGGTGGGCCAGAGGTGCCGGGTCAAGCCCGGCACTGCCATCCCGCTAGTGGCGGGCGAAATGGCGCGTGAAATTGGCGAGTATCCGGCCCGAGATTTCGGTCTGCGCATCCGCGCATAGGGCGGTCAGGGCCTCGGCCTCGTCCGGGTGAAAATAGCCTTTGTCGCGGTACACACGGATACGCAGCGCGAAACTTGCGCCATCAGCTTCGGGGTGGAATTGCGTGGCATAGACGCGCGCGCCGTAGCGCAGCATCTGGATCGGGCAGCGCGCCCCTTCCAGCAGATGGGTGGCCCCTTTGGGCAGCGCATCCAATGCCTCTTTATGGCCGACAAGGGCGGTAAACCGGTCTGGCACACCATCGAGAAGAGGATCGCCCGCACTTTCGGGACGGCGCTGGCAGGTGATCGGCCCGATGGGTTCGCCGAAACTGGCTTTCGACACAGGCGCGTCCAGATGGCGCCCCAGAATACCGATACCGTAACAACAGCCCAGAAACGGCACATCCTGCGCAATGATGCGCGGCATCAGGCGTAAGATCTGCGCCTCGATCCGTGCCTCTGTCGGGTCTTTCATGTCCACAGGGTCGCTGACACAGCCCGGACCACCCCCGACGATCACACCAGACAGCGCCGAGAGATCAAGATCATCCGGCAAATCCACCTGATCCAGCCGCAGGCGCTGTACATGCTCTGCATCCAGATGAGCGCGGCGCAGGATCGCTGCGAATTCTTCATCTGCGGCCTCTGCCTCGGGGCGCAGTTGCAAGATTAGAAAAGGTTTCATCTGTGTATCTCTCCAACTGACATATGCGCCCCTCACCCCCGCCAGAAACGTGGCAGCAAGAGCACCAGCACCGCCAGAACCTCCAGCCGCCCCAGATACATGCCCACAATCATCAGCCATTTGGCCGCCGCTGGAAACCCGTCCACTGCGCCCGTCTCGCCCACTTCCAGACCGAAGACAGGCCCGACATTGCAAATCGCCGTCCAGGCCGCAGTAATCGCTGTGCGCAACTCCAACCCTGTCAGCGACAGCGCGACCGCCAGCAGCATGAAACTTGCGACAAACACCGTGAACATGACAATCACAGATGAAATCACATCTGGCTGCAAGCGTTTGCCGCCAAGTCGCAGGGCCACCACCTCATTGGGGCGGCGCAGGCGTTGCATCTGCGCGCGGATCGCCTCGAACAGGACCAGATAGCGAAATATTTTCAGCGAACACCCCGTGGATGCCGTACAAGCCCCGATAAAGCCCACAAGTATAACCACCAGCAACGGGAAATCGCCCCAAGCCGACACATCGTCGCTGCCATAGCCCGTGCCCGTGAACAGGGTCACCACATTGAACAGCGTGCCGCGCAGTACATCAAGAAAACCTGCATCGCTGGTCATCATGCGGTAGACGATCACAGCGCCCACCGAATACGCGATCCAGCGCACAAAGGCACGCACCTGCACATCTTTCCAGACCGCCGCCCAAGACCCGCCCAGAAGCTGGATAAACCGGATAAAGGGCAGCCCCGCCAAGACCATGAAGACGACAGAAACATATTCCAGCGGCCCTGTGAACTTCGCAAAAGAGGCGTCCGAAGTTGAAAACCCCCCCGTTGCAATGGTCGTCATCGCGTGGTTGATGGCGTCAAAGCCGCTCATCCCGAAGGCCATATAGGCCGCGATGGCCGCCAGTGTCAGGCCGAAATACACCTGCAACAACCCTGCCGAAATATCATAGACGCGCGGCAAGACCTTGCCCATCGTGTCAAACGCCTCGGCCTGAAAATGCTGCATGCCGCCCACGCGCAGCACCGGCAAAAACACCAGCGCGACAATGACAATCCCCAAGCCCCCCAGCCATTGCAGCATAGAGCGCCATAACAGCACGCCCGGCGGCAGGCTGTCCAAGCCGACAAACACGGTCGTGCCTGTGGTGGTCATGCCGGACATGGCCTCGAAATAGGCATGGGTCAGATCGGCTTGTGGCGCGCCCAGTGCGAAAGGGATCGCGCCCAGCGCTGGCAGCACCGCCCAGACACTGGCGGTCAGCAGGAACGATTGTCGCCGTCCAAGCCCCGCATCCAGCCCGTTGCGCGTTGTCATCGCGGCCAGCCCGCCCACAAGGCACACGATGAAACTGGCCCGTGCGAAGGCGCGCCAATTCGCTTGGCCTGCCTGCCAATCCACCGCAGCCGGAATCAGCATCAGCAGGCCCAGCACAAGACCAAGCAAACCAAGCAGATGAACAATGGGGCGAATATCCAGCATGACGAGCAGCCTTTGCGCGTGTCTTGGCGGGTGTCAAGCGCCCATAGGCGACAGCGTGCATGCGCCAAGCAGCTGCGCCACATCTTCGAGGCGGCACAGTTGCGTGCCATCGGTCATGACAGCCGCCGCAGCAGCGGCGGTGCCAAGGCGCAGCCCCTCGAAAAAACTGGCCCCCCGCGCCAGCGACAAGGTGAAAGCGCCAGTGAAACTGTCGCCTGCGCCAACTTTGCTGCGTACTGCGACATCGGGCGCGCGGCAGTGGAACACCCCGGCCCCACCGGCCAGAACTGTCCCATCTGCCCCGCGCGCGATACACACATGCTCTGCCACCCCGCGCGCGACCAGCGCTTGTGCAAATCCGCTGGTATCTGTGGCCTCGGCAAGGACGTGGCCTGCCTGTGCCTCTGCCTCGGCCTGATCCAGCCGCAAGACAAGCGGGCGCGCCTGCGCCAAGGGTTGTTCCATCAGCCGCGCAAGTGCGGCGCCGGATGTGTCCACAATCAGCCGCCCCGCGCCCAGTTCCTGCGCCAGCTCTTGCGCGAAAGCGGCCCCGACGCCATCGGGCTGACTGCCAGACAGCACGACAAACCCCGTCGCTTGCGCCACAATGTCGCGGCGCGCCTGCACGGCCAGCCCCTCTGGCCAATCTTCGCCCGGCAGTTGCAGGCGGAATTGCTGGCTGTCGTTATCGGTGATTGCCCAGCTTTGGCGCGTGTCGCCGGGCGCATCAAACACATGCGGGACAATCCCTTGCTGGTGCAACAAGGCTTGATGCTGCGCGCCACTTGCCCCGCCCAAGGCAACCCATGCCTGCACCGAGCCACCCAGCGCATGAATGGCACGCGCAACATTGACGCCACCGCCGCCGGGTTCCCACACAGGTGCGGACAGGCGCAGCTTGGGGCCAGCCTGCATGCGAGAGACCCGCGCGGACAAGTCCAGCGCGGGGTTCAGAGTGACTGTCAGAATTGGGTCTTGGGCCTGCTGCATGGCGCGAGCCTAGCAAGGCCCGCGCCAGATGCAAGATCAGCCAACGTGAAACAGCGTGCTGAACAGGCGCGGGTCCAGTGAGGCGGCTTCAAAACTGGGGCCGCGTGTCAGCACGCTGACCGCGTCATGGCTGTGCAGACTTTCCTGATGGCTGGCAACCACACGGAAATCACCAATGCGTGCATCACCTTCCAACTGTGCACAGAAACTACGCGCGGCATCTTCGACAAAGATCGGATTGGCGGCGTTCAATTCGGCAAAAGCCTGTTCATCTTCGCGCTTGACCATGACTTGCGTCTCGGTGGGTACAGCCGCACGGCACAGCTCGACCAGATCTTCAAACCACAAGGTGCCCCCCGCCAGTACCTCGACCGAGACACGCGCCACAGATCGCTGCGAATGCGGCGTGGCCAGCTGGCCGCGCGTTGCGCGGGCATGCTCGCTCAACTCCAGCGAACAGGGGCAGGTTGAAGAATACACATAGTCCAGATGCATGAACACCTGCCGCGACCCGCCCAGATCGACCAGTTCCAGCGCGATATCGTAATACTGATACCCCGACAGGCCCGACCGCAGGCTTTGCACCTTCAGCGGGAAGGAGAAACGCATCATGATGCGCGCATCGAAACTTTCCAGATCGGCTTTGTAATCGTCAAGCGCGGCTGTAATCACATCGGTGCTGAATGTGCGTTCGGCATGCGCGTAAAAACTGCGCATGATCCGCGACATGTTAATGCCCTTTTTCTCGGCTTCCAGACTGACCGTGCCTGTGACCGAAGTTTCCAGCGTCAGATCGCCATTGTCGCGGGTGTGATAGCGGATCGGCAGGCGGAAATTGGAAATGCCCACATGCTGGATCGCGGCTTTCGCGCCCACAATCAGGCTGGCTGGCCCGTTCTGCAAATCTGGCAGACCGTCTTTATAGGCACCATCCACCGCAAAATCGCTTGGGTAATCGCGGTTCAACACAGGGTATCCGGCGGCGGGCAACAGGCTGGTCACCGCTGTTTCCAGTTCTACACGCTCGGCCTCTGGCGCCGTGTCGGTGAAACGGCGCAACAGATCAAGCGCGGCCTCTGCCTCTTCACGGCTGGGCGTTTTCTCTAGACTGGAGACATGCAAGTTCATTGTGGGAGTTCCTTCCTGTCTGCCAAGTGAAATATAGGCAGAGGTGTTTGCTTTTCCACATCTATACGCTCGTAAACCGTAATCAGATCATATCGAGTGCGGCGCGAATGTCACCAATCAGATCCGCCGCATCTTCCAGCCCGACCGACACACGGATCAACCCCTGTGTGATACCCAGCGCCTCTTTCTGGTCTTCTGGCAAGCGTTGATGGGTTGTTGTGGCGGGATGGGTGACAATACTGCGCGCATCGCCCAGATTATTCGAGATGACAGCCACTTGCAGCGCGTTCAGGAAACGGAACGCCGCCTCCTTGCCCGCCTTGATGTCCAGTGCCAGAACCGTGCCGAACCCATCCATCTGCGCCGATGCAATGGCATGCTGCGGATGGCTGGCAAGGCCGGGATAGATGACGCGCGCAAGGCGGGGGTCACCGTCAAGCGCCTCTGCGATGGCCTGCGCGCTTGCCGCCTGCGCACGCACGCGCAGATCCAGCGTGGTCATCCCGTTCAGCATGACCCAAGCGTTAAAGGGCGAAAGCGCGCCGCCTGTGTGTTTCATATAAGGCTCGATCGTGCCGCGGATAAACTCGCGTGTGCCACAGATCACGCCGCCCAGCGCGCGGCCCTGCCCGTCAATATGCTTGGTCGCCGAATAGATGATGACATCCGCGCCCAGTTCCACCGCACGGCTGAACACGGGCGTGGCAAAGACATTGTCGACCACCACTTTCGCGCCCACCTCATGCGCCAATGCGGCAACCGCGCGCAGGTCGATCACTTCCAGTGTGGGGTTCGAGATCGACTCGAGAAACACCACCTTGGTATCTGGCCGGATCGCGCCGCGCCACTGGTCCAGATCCAGCCCATCGACGAAACTGACCTCGACCCCGTAGCGGGTTAAAACCTCTTCCAGAATATACAGGCAAGACCCGAACAGCGCGCGCGACGACACCACATGATCGCCCGCGCGCAACATGGCTGTCATCGCGCCCGACACAGCCGCCATGCCAGAGGCCGTGGCGAAGGCGTCCTCTGTCCCCTCCAGCGCCGCGATCCGGTCCTCGAACACCGCCACAGTGGGGTTGCCGTAACGGGCATAGATGAATTCGTCGGGCGATGACTTCAAAAACCGCGCTTCGGCGGCTTCGGCATTGGGGTAGACGAAGCCTTGTGTCAGGTAAATCGCCTCGGCCACCTCGCCATATTGGCTGCGCCGTGCGCCGTGATGCACCATTTTGGTGCGCTTGCCCCAGTCTTGCGTCATCTCTGCCCTGCCCCGGCCCATTCGGCCAAAAGAAAACCCCCGGACCAATTTGAAAAAGGCCGGGGGCTGCGCCCTGACCTCTTTAGCGGTGTCTTTAACGTGGCCCGCAATCCGGTAACAAAGCGCCACGGGTCATGCTGACCACGCGCAGTCGATACGGCCTAATTTCCAGCCGGTCAATGGCGCGATTGCTCAGGCGACCTTTTCCAAGCCCGCTTGCGGCTGCACCCCCAACGCATGGCACACATCGCGCGTCAGGTGCGGGCGGTTCAGGGTATAGAAATGCAGGTCTTCCACCCCTTCGCGTACCAGCTTGTCGCATAATTCAGTGCACAAAGCGGTGGCCAACAAATCCTCGCGCCCGTCGCGTGTGGCTTTCTCGAACGCATCATCCAGCCATGCAGGCACGGTGGCCCCTGTGGCCAGCGCGAATTTGCGAATGCCCTTCCAATTCTCGATCGGGATGATGCCGGGAATGATGCGCCCTGTGATCCCTTCGCGCGCGCAGGTGTCGCGGAAGCGCAGGAAAGTGTCTGCCTCGAAGAAAAACTGGGTGATGGCACTATCCGCACCGGCTGCAAATTTCTGCTTCAGCCAGCGCACATCGGCCAGATCATCTGCGGCTTCTGGATGCGGCTCTGGGTAGGCGCCCACGCGCAGCTTGAAATTTCCAGTTGCTGCCAGCGCCTCGATCAACTCGACCGAATGGGCGAATCCTTCGGGGTTGGGGGTGAAGCGCCCCTGCCCTTTGGGCGGATCGCCCCGCAGCGCCACAATCTCGGTCACGCCTGCTTTGGTGTAGCTGTCGGCAATCGCCAATGTTTCCGCGCGCGTCGCATCCACACAGGTCAGATGCGCGGCCACATTCAGCCCGAATTGCGCGCCAATGGTGGTGACCGCCTCATGCGTCAATTGCCGCGTGGTGCCCCCTGCGCCATATGTCACCGACACGAAACTGGGCGAGAGTGGCGCCAGCATGCGCACCGTGTCCCACAGCCGAAAGCTGGCATCCAGCGTTTTGGGGGGGAAGAATTCGAACGAGACGCGCGGTGTGGACATTGGACAGGCTCCATTTCTGTTGCCCCCTTGTGCCATGCCTACGAATGTGAAACCAATTCATTATCTTCAACACCATTATGAGTATCGCATGCATATCGAATTCCGCCACCTGCGCACGATCAAGGCGATTCACGAGGCGGGCGGGCTGGCGCGCGCGGCCGATCTGCTGAACATGACGCAATCGGCGCTGTCGCATCAGGTGAAAGGGATCGAGGAACAGGCGGGCGTGGAACTTTTCGTGCGCCGCTCCAAGCCGCTGAAACTCTCCTCGGCCGGCATGAAGATGCTGCGCGCCGCCGAAGACATTCTGCCGCGTGTGGCGGCACTGGAAGAAGAATTCACAGGGCTGGTCAAGGGCAGCTCTGGCCGGTTGCATATTGCCATTGAATGCCACGCCTGTTTCGACTGGCTGTTTCCGGTGCTGGAGCAGTTTCGCAAGGCATGGCCTGAAGTCGATGTCGATATCCGCCCCGGTCTGGCCTTTGACGCCCTGCCCGCCCTGCGCCGCGAGGAAGTGGACCTTGTCATCTCGTCCGACCCCGAGAAGCTGGAAGGGGTCAGCTTCCTGCCGCTATTCGACTACGAGCCGGTCTTTGTTGCCGCCGCCACCAACCCGCTGGCGCAAAAACCCTATATCGAAGCTGCCGATTTCCGCGACCAGACGCTGATCACCTATCCGGTAGAGCGCACGCGGCTGGATGTGTTCACCCAACTCCTGACTCCCGCCAAGATAGAGCCGCGCGCGATCCGGCAGGTGGAACTGACAGCGGTGATCCTGCTGCTGGTGGCCTCTGGGCGCGGCGTGTCGGTCCTGCCCGACTGGGTGCTGCGCGATATCCGCTACCATTCCGACTATGTGACAAAACCCCTGACCGCAGCGGGGCTGACCCGGCGGCTTTATGCGGCCGTGCGCGAAGAGGATGCGGGCAAACCGTTTATGTCGCATGTGCTGCGACTGGCGCGGACGGAGCCGGTGAAGTTGCAGCGGGGGTGAGAAGTTCTATAGGGGTCACTAAAGTCCGATAGCTTGGGCAAATGCTCTGCCTAGAGTATTCAAGCCAAAATTTGTGCCCTTATGTCCTCCTTCGACCGAAAAAAATGCACGTCGCCCATGATCTGTTCTGGCATCAACTAATTCATATATACTATCTTGCAAATCAGACAGAACTTTATCTAGCCCGTGAGGACTAACTGCATATCCGCGTCGAAAAGGCTCTGGATCAAAATAGTGGAGATTACGATGAGCCTCTATAAGATTCAGCCTTAACAACTCATTTTTCACCAAATCAAGGTGCTCTAAAGAAAAGTTACGCTCATCAAATATATACTCCCAGCCTGATACAACTTCTGATTTAACATTATCTAGCTCTTGTCTTATCTCTTCTTCATCTATTTTGTTTTCCTCGTCAGAGAGGGGAAAAAACTCTTTATGATTGAACCGAGAAATTAATTTATTTACTTCATTTAATCGATCCTCTTTAGCCAGCTGTATAAAAACTCTTGCAACATCAGCGCTCATCTGTTCAAGAATAATTGCAGCTGACTTTTTTGATAAGCCGGATACATTTCGAACCGACATTGCATCGGCCAGTAGACTTGCCCAAAGATCAGATAAACTATCTTCTTCAGCTTTGGACATGCCATCAAATATTGCCAACATCTCTCCATACGGAAGCGCTTTTGCTTTCTCTAATGGAATCCCTTTATCTTTGAGCTTACCAGCGGTTTTTGTCAGACCAATACAAAACCGCTCAATTCGCCAAAATCTAATTCTATCACCGACAATTCCACCCCAGACATCACCGCCACTCTGCTTTATTCCATCCAGCATACCACCTGCCGCAGCAACTGCGACTTTAGCCGCCACATCGCTAGCAGGGTCGCCAAGACCGGTTAAAAAACCCTTATTTTCGTTCATAAGACCTCATAATAATTAGACTAAGATAATATTTAATTAAGATTGCCATACTCGACTGAGGCTCGCAACTTAAAAAATCTCTGCGTGATTGTGCCTCAAATCCCCTTCACATCCCCCCCATCCCGGCGTATAGCGCCCCCTGACCCAATCTAGGAGCCGTTCGGATGCAAGGCAGTGCAAACCTCAACCTGATGATCAAGGCCGCGCGCAAGGCGGGCCGGGCTTTGGTCAAGGACTTCCGCGAGGTCGAAAATTTGCAGGTCTCCAGCAAGGCCGCAGGCGATTTCGTCACCCGCGCGGACATTGCCGCCGAAAAGATCATCCGCGAAGACCTGATGGAGGCGCGCCCCAATTACGGGTTCCTTGGCGAAGAATCAGCGGAGCATATCGGCACAGACCCCACCCGCCGCTGGATCGTCGACCCGCTGGATGGCACCACCAATTTCCTGCACGGGTTGCCGCATTGGGCGGTGTCCATCGCGCTGGAATTCAAGGGCGAGATCGTCTCGGCCGTGGTGTTCGACCCTGCCAAGGATGAATTGTTCGTGGCCGAAAAGGGCATGGGCTGTTTCATGAATGACAAGCGGCTGCGCGTGTCGAACCGTAACACCATGATCGAATGTATTTTTGCCACCGGCGTGCCCTTTGCCGCCAAGAAAACCCTGCCCGCCATGCTGCATGATCTGGCGCAGTTGATGCCTGCTTGTGCAGGGGTCCGGCGCTGGGGCGCGGCCTCGCTTGACCTCGCCTATGTTGCGGCGGGGCGCTATGACGGGTTCTGGGAACGGGAATTGCAGCCTTGGGACATGGCCGCCGGTCTGTTGCTGGTGCGCGAGGCGGGTGGTTTCACTGGCCCCATCCGCGAGGGTGAGGGGATTTTCGAGCGCGGCGAGGTGATTGCCGCGAATACCGAGATTTTCCCCAATTTCGCCAAGCTGATCCGCAAGAGGCCCGAGTAACCTCGGGCCTGATTGGGCCTGCCCTGCGTTAGCGGCGGATAAACGCGTCCGAAAACCCCATCCCCCGCACCGAGGCGAGGGCGTATTGCGCCTCGCTCGGGTGGGCGAATGGGCCAAGCGTCACCACATTATACTCCCGCGCCCGATGCACCTGCGCAGGCAGGCCAGAGCGCTGCAATCTGGCCCGCAGCCGCGTGGCATTTTCCGCAACCGCGAAGCTGCCCACCTGAACCCTGCGGCCCGACATGCCTGCGGGGCGGTCTGGCGCAACCTGACTGCGCCGCGCGCCCCCATCAGGCAGGGCGATCGGGGCATGCGGGGCAAGAGAGGGGCCATTCTGGATCGGGTCCAGAAACAGCGCGGGGCTGGTCACACAGCGCACCAAAGGGCGGCCCAAGGTGGTGTCCACCAACTGCCCGAACGGCGCGCTGGCAGGGCAAGAGGGGTGACGCCCCGACGCATCCGCGCGTGGCAGGGCGGGACGGCGCGGTGTGCGCGCGGGCGCTGCGGCGGCGCGTGGCTGTGCCACGCGCGCAGCAGGCGCAGGCCGCGGGGCCTCACGCGGGGCCGCTGCCGCTTGGGGCGCGACCTCTGCCTGTGCCGCCATGCTGGGCGTGCCATCACATACAGGCTGGCGGTCAGGCCCGTAGCGCGGAACCCAAGCCACCTCGCCCCCGAAGGTTGAACGCAGGAACACGCATCCGCGACTGTCCGTATATTCGCGCCCGTCAAATCCGGCAGCTGGCAGTTCTGCCGGACCAAGTCCGTTTGTCTGGGCCTGCCCCATTGTCGCAACACCCATTGCGACACCGCAGATCATCAAAAATTGTTTCATCAAATTCCCCTTCGCAACGCGATCAGGATGCACCCGAAGGGGGATGAAAGTAAAGTCTATTCACAGGGCGACACACTCTATACTGTGCCAAAAATGCGATCACCCGCATCCCCTAGCCCCGGAACGATGTAACCCTTCTCGTTCAGGTGCGAATCGACCGAGGCTGTGACGATGCGCACATCAGGGTGTTCGCGCGCCATACACGCCACCCCTTCAGGGGCCGCAAGCAGACAGATCAGGCAGATATCCGTTGCGCCCGCCTCTTTCAGCAAGTCGACAGCCGCCGCCGAGGAATTGCCTGTCGCAAGCATCGGGTCCACGGCGATGACCAGCCGCCCCGATAGCTCTGGCGGCAGTTTGCAGTAATACTGCACCGGCCGCAGGGTTTCTTCATTGCGGTACAGCCCCACGAACCCCACTTTCGCAGTCGGGATCACATCCAAAACCCCGTCCAGCAGCCCATTGCCCGCGCGCAGGATCGACACAACAACCGGGTCAGCGCCCGCCAGCATGGGGGCCTCCATCTCGGTCAGGGGGGTGGTGATGGTCTGGGTCTTCAGGGTCAGGTCGCGCGCGGCTTCATAGGTCAGCAGCAGGCTGATTTCGCGCAACAAGCGGCGGAAATCCGGCCCCGGCGTGCGCGCGTCGCGCATCAGCGACAATTTATGCTGCACCAGCGGATGATCAACGAGGGTTAGCTTGGGGTGGGTCATCTGGCCTCCAGTTTCTTGGCGATGGCCGCGCGGGTCCGGGTGTCACAGAACGCGGCGTTCAGGGCGGTTTGGTGCATCTGCGCGAAATCTTCATCCTGCCAGTCGAAGGTATCGGCCAGCATCTGGTATTCGCGCGTCATGTCGGTGTGGAAAAACGGCGGGTCATCGGTCGAGACGGTAACCAAGACCCCCTTGCGCCGCAGCGTCTCGATGGGATGCGCAGACATGTCGGGATAAAGGCCCAAGGCGATATTCGAGCCGGGACAGACTTCCAGCACGATCCCGCGTTCCGCCAGATGGGCGATCAGCGCCTCATCCTCGACCGCGCGCACCCCGTGCCCGATGCGCGTGACGTGCAGATACTCCAACGCGGCGCGCACAGACTCTGGCCCGCCCCATTCGCCCGCATGCGCGGTCAGGCCCAAGCCCGCTTCGCGTGCGGCGTCAAAAGCATAGGCGAATTCGCGCGGGTGAAACTGCGCCTCATCCCCCGCAATGCCGAAACCGGTGATGAATGGCCCCGCCGTTTCTTGGGCACAGCGCGCGATCTGGCGCGCCTTTTCAGGGCCGAAATGGCGAATGCATGTAATGCAGCCGCGCAAGGTGATGCCCATCTCGGCCTCGGCGGTGGCGGCGGCCGCTTCGATTGCGGCCAGATAGTCGCGCCACGCGATCAGATCCCCGCCGCCGCAAAAATCGGGCGAGAGGAAAGCTTCGGAATACACCACGCCATGACGGGCCGATTGTTCCAGCACCGCGAGAGTCAGATTATGGAAATCCTGCGGGTTGGTCAGGACTGTGCAGGCGGCCTCATAGACGCGCAGGAAATCGGGGAAATCCCGATAGACATAAGCGCCGCTGCCGTCAAAAATCTTGGACAGATCCACTTTCTTGCGCGCAGCAAGACTGCGGATAAATGCAGGCGGGGCCGCCCCTTCCAGATGCAGATGCAACTCCAATTTGGGCAGGGTGCGCAGGTCAGTCATGCCAGAAAACTCCGTCCGGGGCCTTGGGCGGGGATGCCCAGATGCGCGGCGATGCTTGCGGCAACATCCGCGAAGGCGCAATGCCCAATCTCGCCCGCGCCCTTGCCTGCGACCAGCACAGGCACCCTTTCGCGGGTATGGTCGGTGCCGGGCGCTGTGGGGTCATTGCCGTGATCAGCGGTGATCACCAGCATATCGTCCGGTTGCAGACGCGCCAGCGCCTGGCCTGCGACAGCATCAAACCGTTCCAGCGCGCGGGCATAGCCAGAGACATCGCGCGGATGGCCGTAAAGCGTATCAAATTCGACAAAGTTGCAAAAGGTAAAGGAATCCGCCTCTGCCTCGTCAATTAGCCGCAAGAAATGTTGGAAAAGTGCAAGATCATCTTTCCCTTTATGCACCGCGTCAATGCCTTGGCCCGAGAAGATATCATTGATCTTGCCCACCGCATGCACGCGCCCGCCCGCGCCTTGCACCCAGTCGCACAATGTGGGCGCAGGCGGGGCGATGGCGAAATCGCGCCGGTTGCCGGTGCGGGCAAATCCGCTTTGCGCATCCCCCACGAAAGGCCGCGCAATCACGCGGCCCACGCGCATGTCGTGCAAAAGGGGCGCAAGAGCCGCGCAGAGGTCATAAAGCCGTTGCAGGCCAAACCCATCTTCATGCGCGGCAATCTGCAACACGCTATCGGCAGAGGTGTAACAGATTGGCCAACCGCTGCGCAGGTGCTCGTCGCCCAGCGCCGCGACAATCGGAATGCCCGCCGCATGGCAATTGCCCAGAATGCCATCTGTTCCGGCTGCGGCGCAAATCCGCGCAACCAAAGTATCAGGGAAACAGGGGGTCGTGTGTGGGAAATACGTCCATTCCCATGGCACTGGCACGCCTGCCAATTCCCAATGGCCCGAGGGCGTGTCCTTGCCGCGCGACACTTCCGTGGCCGCCCCCCACAGCCCGCGAGGCACAGAGTGCAAGCCCGGCGTATCCGCCCCCGATGCAAGCCGGATCGCAGCCCCCAGTCCAAGTGCGTCCAGCACCGGCAGCGCCAGCGGGCCGCTGCGCCCCTCTTCCGCCTGCCCCGCCGCGCAAGCCTGCGCGATATGGGCCAGCGTATTGGCACCCGCATCGCCAAACTCTGCCGCATCGGGCGCGCCGCCGCAGCCGACGGAATCCAGCACCACCAAAAACGCGCGCGCCATCAGGCTTGGTCCATATGACCAATACCAAAGGCCCCCGGCAGTAATTCGGCCACTGTCATAACCTGCCGCGCGCCTTCAAGCGCGCATAGTGTGACCTGCACATCCTGTGCGGCAAATTCCGCGATTTTCTGGCGGCATCCGCCACAGGGCGGCACGGGTGTGGGGCTGTCGGCCACGACGAGCAACTCCATGATCTGCGTCTCGCCCGCCGCGACCATCGCGGCAATCGCGCCTGCTTCGGCGCAAGTGCCTTCGGGATAGGCGACATTTTCGACATTGCAGCCCACAAAGACAGCCCCCGAACCAGAGCGCAGCGCCGCCCCCACCTTGAAATTGGAATAGGGCACATAGGCGTTTTCGCGCACCTTGCATGCAGCATCATAGAGCGTCATTCTTCCCTCCAAAGGCTTTTGCGGATTTTGCGCCGCAAGCGGGCGCATTGCAACCCACGTCCTACATGTTGCACCAAACTTGCCCAAGCCGCGCTGCAAAACCGGACTTGTCGTCGGCACACAATAGTTTAATGCTAAACAAACGCTGAGGGAGGGAAAAACATGCCAGATAATTCAACCGATGACAGCCGCCATCCGGCCCTTTTATACCACGAATTCCCCCGCCCCGGAAAGCTGGAGGTGCGCCCGACCAAGCCACTCGCCAATGGCTATGACCTGTCGCGCGCCTATTCCCCGGGCGTGGCCGAAGCCTGTCTGGAGATTAAGGCAGACCCCGAAAACGCTGCCCGCTACACCACACGCGGCAATCTGGTGGCGGTTGTCACCAATGGCACAGCCGTGCTGGGCTTGGGCAATATCGGCGCGCTGGCCTCCAAGCCGGTGATGGAAGGCAAGGCGGTTCTGTTCAAGAAATTCGCCAATATTGACTGCTTTGACATAGAATTGGACGAACCCGACCCCGAGAAGCTGGCCGCGATTGTCTGCGCGATGGAACCCACCTTCGGGGCCATCAATCTGGAAGATATCAAAGCCCCCGATTGCTTCATCGTCGAGAAAATCTGCCGCGAGCGGATGGGCATTCCTGTCTTCCATGACGACCAGCATGGCACGGCCATCGTGGTCGGCGCGGCGGCCACCAACGCGCTGCGCGTGGTGGGCAAGCGGTTTGAGGATATCAAGATCGTCAGCACCGGCGGCGGCGCGGCTGGAATTGCCTGCCTGAACATGCTGGTGAAGCTGGGTGTCAAGCGCGAGAATATCTGGTTATGTGACATCCACGGGCTGGTCTATGAAGGGCGCGAGGTGGATATGAACCCGCAAAAAGCCGCCTTCGCCCAAGCCACCGACAAGCGCACCCTTAGCGATGTTGTCGCGGGCGCCGACCTGTTTCTGGGCCTGTCCGGCCCCGGCGTGCTGACTCCTGCGCATGTCCAACAGATGAGCGCGCGCCCGATCATCTTTGCGCTGGCCAATCCCGCGCCCGAGATCCTGCCTGATGATGTGCGCAAGGTCGCACCCGATGCGATCATGGCCACGGGCCGGTCAGACTTTCCCAATCAGGTCAATAACGTGCTGTGTTTTCCGTTCATTTTTCGCGGCGCGCTGGATGTGGGCGCAACCGAGATCAATGACGCCATGCAAATCGGTTGTGTCGAAGGCATCGCCGCCCTTGCCCGCGCCACCACCAGCGCCGAGGCTGCCGCCGCCTATAAGGGCGAGCAACTCAGCTTTGGCCCCGACTACCTGATCCCCAAACCCTTTGACCCGCGCCTGATGGGCATTGTGGCCAGCGCCGTGGCCAAGGCCGCAATGGAATCCGGTGTGGCCAAGCGCCCTGTCGCGGACCTTGTGGCCTATAAAGAAGGGCTGGATGCGTCGGTCTTCCGCTCTGCCATGATCATGCGCCCTGTATTCGAGACCGCGCGCCAGACCGAACGCCGGATCGTCTTTGCCGAGGGCGAGGATGAGCGCGTCTTGCGCGCGGCCTCTGCCATGCTGGAAGAAACGGTCGAGGTGCCCATCCTGATAGGCCGCCCCGAGGTGATCGAGATGCGACTGGAACGCGCGGGCCTGTCGATCAAGCCCGGGCGCGATTTCGAACTGGTCAACCCGCAAGATGACCCCCGCTACCGCGATTACTGGCAAAGCTATCACGCGATCATGCAGCGCAGCGGCGTGACGCCCGACCTTGCCCGCGCGATTCTGCGCACCAACACCACCGCCATCGGCGCGATCATGGTGCACAGGGGCGATGCAGACAGTCTGATCTGTGGGACATTCGGGCAATTCCTGTGGCACCTGAATTACGTCACCCAGATTCTGGGCAATGCGGAACGTCACCCCGTGGGCGCATTGTCGCTGATGATCCAGCAAGAGGGCAATCTGTTCATTGCCGACACTCAGGTTCATCCCAACCCGACGCCCGAGCAGATCGCCGAGACCGCCATCGGGGCCGCGCGCCATGTGCGCCGCTTTGGCCTTGCGCCCAAAATTGCGCTGTGTTCGCACAGCCAGTTCGGCAATCTTGACACGCCTTCGGGGCGCAACATGCGCGCCGCGCTCGACATCCTGAATGCAAAAGGCGTCGATTTCGACTATGAAGGCGAAATGCATGTCGATGCCGCCCTTGACCCCGAGCTGCGCGCGCGGCTGATGCCGAATTCCCGCTTTGCAGAACCCGCAAATGTGTTGATTTTCGCCAATACCGATGCCGCCAGCGGGGTGCGCAACATCCTCAAAGCGCGCGGCGGCGCGTTAGAGGTGGGACCGATCCTGATGGGTATGGGCAACACGGCGCATATCGTCACCCCCTCGATCACGGCGCGGGGCTTGCTGAACATGTCAGCGCTGGCGGGAACACCAGTTGCGCAATACGGGTAAGACCGGACACGGGCAGGTTTGCAAACCTGCCCGTGTGGCTTCGCAATAGCTTAGCATAGCCTGTGGTTTGCATAATTTTGCAACATTTGCAGGTAAATTCTGCAAAGTTTCTTGGAATAACCCGCTGTGTTGCCGGTAACAGCCATTGCAGCAGGCCGCGCCTGTGTTCTATGCCTTGGAACAGCTTGCAAATCGGGAGGGACACGCATGCGCTACGCACAGCTTCACCAGAAATCGATCACCGACCCCAACGGGTTCTGGATGGACCAAGCGCAAGCGATTGACTGGGTCAAGCCCCCCTCGAAAGCCCTGTTTGACGACAACGCCCCCCTGTATGAATGGTATAGCGACGGGCTGGTGAATACCTGCTGGAACGCTTTGGACCGCCATGTTGAAGGCGGGCGCGCGGATCAGGTGGCGGTCATTCATGACAGCCCTGTGACAAACTCCATCACCCGCCTGACCTACCGCGAGATGCGCGATCAGGTCGCCAAGCTGGCAGGTGCCTTGGCCGCGCAAGGTGTGACCAAAGGCGACCGCGTCATCATCTATATGCCCATGGTACCAGAGGCGCTGATGGCCATGCTGGCCTGCGCGCGTCTGGGGGCCATTCACTCGGTCGTGTTTGGCGGCTTTGCCGCGCATGAACTGGCCGTCCGGATTGATGATGCGCAGCCAAAATGCATGATCGCCGGCTCTTGCGGGATCGAGCCGGGGCGCGTGGTCGCCTATAAGCCATTGCTGGACGGCGCCATTGCCGAAGCCACGCACAAGCCCGAATTCTGTGTAATCCTGCAACGCGACGCGCTTCAGGCCGATCTGATCGAGGGGCGCGACCATGACTGGGCCGAATTCGTCAAAGACGCCACCCCGGCCGACTGCGTGCCGGTAGAAGGCAACCACCCCGCCTATGTGCTTTACACCTCTGGCACCACAGGCCAGCCCAAAGGCGTGATCCGCGCAACGGCTGGGCATCTGGTGGCGCTGAACTGGTCGATGAAGAACATCTACAATGTCGATCCGGGCGATGTGTTCTGGGCCGCATCCGATGTGGGCTGGGTCGTGGGCCATAGCTATATCTGCTATGCGCCCCTGATTGCAGGCAACACCACCATTGTGTTCGAAGGCAAACCCGTCGGCACCCCCGATGCAGGCACCTTCTGGCGCGTGATATCCGAGCATCAGGTCAAAAGCTTTTTCACTGCCCCCACAGCATTTCGTGCCGTGAAACGCGAAGACCCGAAAGGCAGCTTTGTGGGCAAATACGATCTGTCTTGCCTGAAAACTGTCTATCTGGCAGGCGAGCGTGCGGACCCTGACACGATTGTCTGGGCGCAAGACCAGTTGAAAGTGCCCGTCATCGACCATTGGTGGCAGACCGAAACCGGCTGGGCCATCGCGGCCAATCCGGTGGGGTATGAGGCGTTGCCGGTCAAGCTTGGCTCTCCTGCTGTGGCCATGCCCGGCTATGACCTTCAGGTACTGGATGAAGGCGGCCATCCCGTCAGCCCCGGCACACTGGGCGCGATTGCGATCAAGCTGCCCCTGCCCCCCGGCACATTGCCCACCCTGTGGAACGCCGAGGCCCGCTTTCGCAAAAGCTATCTCGACCAGTTCCCCGGCTATTACGCCACAGGCGACGCGGGCTATATGGATGAAGAGGGCTATGTCTACATCATGGCGCGCACGGATGATGTGATCAATGTCGCAGGCCACCGTTTGTCGACAGGGGCCATGGAAGAAGTGCTTGCCAGCCACCCCGATGTCGCGGAATGCGCCGTGATTGGCGTCTCGGACGAGTTGAAAGGCCAGTTGCCGCTGGGGTTCTTGTGCCTGAACAAAGGCACTGACCGCCAGAGTTCCGAAATTGTTGCCGAATGCGTCCGGCTGGTGCGCGACCAGATCGGGCCTGTCGCGGCGTTCAAGCTGGCTGTTGTGGTGGACAGGCTGCCAAAAACCCGCTCTGGCAAAATCTTGCGGGCAACAATGGTCAGCATTGCAGACAGCAAAGCGTTCAAAATGCCCGCAACAATCGACGACCCTGCAATTCTTGACGAAATCGCCGCAGCGCTGAAAGACTTGGGCTACGCCACAACTTGACGTTGCGTAAACCTTGGGGGTATGTGTGCCGTCCCGAGGTTGGCATGGATGTCAGCCTAGTGTATTGATGGCGGGTATAGCACGGTCGCGTCTTGGTTATTGCGTTTTTGATTTACCTGCCCTCTTTCCTGTCAAGGCCGTCATGATAGCGCAAACATACGATGAAAAACAGATGAGCGCGCTCCTGTCTTTGGATGGGGGGGCCTTGCGTGAACCGCTGCTGAACGATCTGCAACGGTGTCAAACCCTGCTGGATCAAACCCTGCCGCTTGACGCACGCGACAGCGCCATGGTTATGCGAAACGCCTTGCACGAACTGCGCGGGATCGCGTTGACAGTTGGGGCAACTACGCTGGCCCGTCACTGCGCCAAGGCCGAGGCGTTTTGTGACACAGGCCATCTGGCAGAGGTTCTGGAACAACGCGCCGCGATCCACATCGCCTGCGAAGACCTGCGCGCGCGTCTCAAAGCATTCACCGACGTGGCGGCATGAAATCAGGCATCCCATCCCACCCGCCGGTCAAGCTGCTTCTGGTTGAAGATACCCCCTCTTTGCAAATGCTGTATCAAACCGTCCTGAACAAGGCCGGCCACCCCTCGATCACCGCATCAACCGGGGTCGAGGCCCTTGCAAAGTTTGAAGACCACCGGCCAGGCGTTGTGCTGCTTGACCTTACCTTGCCGGATGCGGATGGCATGGCGATCATGCGCCAGATGCTGGCAAGACAGCCCACAACCCGCGTTATCGTCATCACCGCGAACGGGTCTGTTGACAAAGCGCTGGATGCAATACGCAACGGGGCGCATGAATATCTGGTCAAACCGCTGGGCGACCAGCGCCTTGTGGCAGCGGTTGCCACTGCGCTGTCGGATTACCGCACACAGAGCGAGGCGGCAAAAGCGCTGTCGCATTCGCCATATGATCTGCCCGTCGAAGATTTTATGGGCCAGTCCGAGGTGATGCGGCACCTGAATGTGAAAATCAACGCCGTCGCGCGGTCAACCGCGCCTGTATTCATTCTTGGGGAACGCGGCACAGGCAAGAAAACCATCGCGCGCATGGTCCACCGCAAAAGCCGCCGCGCCGCAAAGCCGCTGGTTTGTGTCAACTGCTCTGCCCTTACCCCGGCCGAGCTGGAAGCCACATTATTTGCCCCACCCGCGCCA
Source organism: Roseinatronobacter thiooxidans (assembly GCF_001870675.1). GTDB lineage: Bacteria > Pseudomonadota > Alphaproteobacteria > Rhodobacterales > Rhodobacteraceae > Roseinatronobacter > Roseinatronobacter thiooxidans. The sequence continues at coordinate 202,973 of NZ_MEHT01000044.1, forward strand.
TCGGATACAGGCATATCAGATTGCGCAGGCGCGTTTTACCACGCCAATGGCGGCACATTAGTGCTGGAAAACCCGCAAGACATTCATCTGGATCTGCAGGCGCGGCTTGTTACGGCCTTGCAAGATGAAAGCCGGATTGCGGCTGCGGGCGCGTCGCCTGCGCCTGTCGATATACGTCTGATATGCTGCGCACGCGCCCATCCCACCGAAGAAATGCGCGCCGGTCGCCTGAGCGAGGATCTGTATTACCGCCTTTTTGTCATCCCCCTGACCGCCCCGCCCCTGAGCCAGCGCGGCGATGACATCTTGCGACTGGCACTCAACTTTCTGCACCGGATTGGCAAGCAGGAAGGCAAGATATTCACCTCGGTGGCAGAGGATGCGGCTGCCATCATGAACGCGCATCGGTGGCACGGGAACATGCGCGAATTGATCAATGTGCTGCGCCACGCGGTTGTCTTGCATCAGGGGCCGGAATTGACCCGCGCAATGCTGCCCGAAGACATGACAGGCCACGCCCCAAACCACGAGGTTTCGGGCCGGCGCCATGCTGCATCGGGCGGGCTGGAAGCGGCAATGAAAGGGCTGACCATGGCCGAGATCGAGCAACGCGCCGTCATGGCGGCCATCGAACGGCATGGCGGGTCTATCCCGCAAGCCGCGCGCGAACTGGACATCGCCCCCTCGACCATCTACCGCAAGCGCGATGTCTGGACAAAACCCAAAGCCTGAACCTGCGCGCAGCGTTCTGATCACCGGCTGTTCCTCTGGAATCGGCTATCACGCCGCGCATGCGCTGCATGCCCGCGGCTGGCAAGTCTTTGCAACTTGCCGCAAAGAGGAAGACTGCGCGCGGCTGCGCAGCGCGGGGCTGCATAGTTTCCAACTGGATTACACCGATACAGCGTCCATACATGCCGCCGTCCAACAGGTGCTGGAAGCGACCGGCGGCAGGCTGGATGCGCTGTTCAACAACGGGGCCTACGCCATTCCCGGCGCGGTGGAAGACCTGCCCACCGACGCCTTGCGCGCCATATTCGAGACGAACCTGTTTGGCTGGCATGAATTGACACGACAGGTTCTGCCGGTAATGCGCGCCCAAGGGCATGGGCGAATTGTGCAGAACTCTTCCGTGCTGGGCTTGGCGGCGCTGAAATGGCGGGGGGCCTATGTGGCCACAAAATTCGCGCTGGAAGGGCTGACAGATGTACTGCGGCTGGAACTGGCGGACACCGCCATCCATATCTGCCTGATAGAGCCGGGACCAATCACCTCGCGCATCCGCGAAAACTCGATCCCGCATTTTGAACACTGGATCGACTGGCACACCAGCCCCCGCGCCGACCATTACCGCGAAACCCTGCTGGCGCGCCTCTATGACAAGCGCGCGCCGGATTTCTTTGAACTCCCCCCCGAGGCGGTAACCCGCCGCCTGATTCACGCGCTTGAAGCCAACCGCCCCAAAGCGCGCTACTATGTCACCACGCCCACGCGCCTGCTGGGCAGTATCCGCAGGGTTCTGCCCACACGCGCGCTGGACTGGATATTGGGAAAATTGTGACTTGGCCCTTGTTTTGGGGTCGCAATCGGGCACAACCTCGCTAGATTGCAGCAAATCCGCGAATTTACGCAGAAAAAGGAAAACCCATGCTGTCAGACCCGCTTTTCTTGCTTGCTGCTGCGGCATCGCTTGTGGTGCTGGTTGTTCTTGCCGTGGGAATTGGCGGCTTTGCGCGCGGCGGTGAATTCAACCGCAAACATGGAAACCGCATGATGCGCTGGCGCATCTATGCGCAGTTCGGCGCTGTCGTGCTGATCATGATTTTTGTCTATTTCCGATCTAAAGGAGCCTGAAATGGTCGTGCTGAACCGAATATATACCCGAACAGGCGATGCGGGCGAAACTGCGCTTGGCAATGGTACGCGCGTGGCCAAGCATGCGCAGCGCGTCACGGCCTATGGCACTGTTGACGAATTGAACGCCGTCATCGGCGTGGCGCGTCTGCATGCCAGCGGCGACACAGTCGCGGCCTTCTCGCGCATTCAGAATGACCTGTTCGATCTGGGCGCCGATCTGTGCCGCCCCGATATGGAACGGGATGCCGAGGCAGAATATACCCCCCTGCGCATGGTCCCTTCGCAGGTGGACAGGCTGGAAGCCGAGATCGACGCCATGAATGCCCGCCTGCAACCGCTGCGCAGCTTCATCTTGCCCGGCGGGTCTGCGCTTGCGGCGCATCTGCATGTCTGCCGCACGGTCGCCCGCCGCGCCGAGCGTGAAACGGTCGCCCTGTCTGCCATGGAAGCTGTCAACGAATCAGCCGTCAAATATCTGAACCGCCTGTCCGACTGGTTCTTCGTGGCGGGGCGTATTGCCAATAATGACGGGCTTGACGACATTTTGTGGGTTCCCGGCGCGAACCGTTAGCGCACACAGGTCTGAAAACGCGGCGTCGATATGAAGCAATGCGTCGATTTTGCACTGTTTTCTGCAAAAGCGCGCCGCTACAAACACAGTATGTAAGGATATAGGGAGATACACGCCGATGAAGGTGCTCGTGCCAGTCAAGCGCGTGATCGACTATAACGTGAAAGTCCGTGTCAAAGCGGATGGCAGCGGGGTCGATCTGGCGAATGTGAAAATGTCGATGAACCCGTTTGACGAAATCGCGGTGGAAGAGGCCATTCGCCTGAAAGAAGCCGGTGTGGTGTCGGAAATCGTGGCCGTGTCCATCGGGGTGAAACAGGCGCAGGAAACCTTGCGCACAGCGCTTGCAATGGGCGCGGACCGCGCCATCCTTATCGTGGCTGCCGATGATGTGCATACCGATATCGAACCGCTGGCCGTGGCCAAGCTGTTGAAAGGCGTGATTGCCGAAGAAGCGCCGGGGCTGGTGCTGTGTGGCAAACAGGCCATCGACAATGATATGAACGCCACCGGCCAGATGCTGGCAGCGCTGACAGGCTGGGCACAGGCGACATTCGCCTCTGACATCAAGATTGAAGGCGAACACGCGCTGGTCACCCGCGAAGTGGATGGCGGCTTGCAGACCATCAAGGTCACGCTGCCCGCCATCATCAGCGTCGATCTGCGCCTGAACGAGCCGCGCTATGCCTCGCTGCCCAATATCATGAAGGCCAAGAAAAAGCCGCTCGATGAAAAGACGCCTGCCGATTACGGTGTCGATATCAGCCCGCGGCTCAGCGTGGTCAAAACATCTGAACCGGCGGCGCGCGCCGCAGGGGTAAAAGTGGCCTCAGTGGATGAGCTGGTCGCAAAACTCAAAGACGAAGCGGGGGTGATCTGATGGCGGTTCTTCTTCTGGCAGAAGTCACCGATGGCGCGCTGAATATCGATGCAACTTCGAAAGCTGTGACAGCCGCGAAAGCCTTGGGCGATGTGACTGTGCTCTGCGCAGGCGCGTCAGCGTCGGATGCGGCGGCAGATGCCGCCAAGATTGACGGCGTGGCCAAAGTGCTTTGCGCCGAGGATGCCTCGCTTGGGCACAGGCTGGCAGAACCCACGGCGGCGCTGATCGTGTCGCTTGCGGGGGATTACAGCCATATCGTGGCCCCTGCGACCACGGATGCCAAAAACATCCTGCCGCGCGTGGCGGCCCTTCTGGATGTGATGATCCTGTCGGATGTGTCTGGCGTGGTCGATGCGGACACGTTTCAACGCCCGATCTATGCGGGCAATGCCATCCAGACCGTCAAATCAGCGGATGCGACGAAGGTCATCTCCTTCCGCACCTCCAGCTTTGAGGCAGCGGGACAAGGCGGATCTGCAAGCGTCGAGGCGATCAGCGCGGCCGCCAATCCCGGCCTGTCCGATTGGATTGAAGACAAAGTAGCCGCCAGCGACCGGCCAGAGCTGACATCGGCCAAGGTCGTTGTCTCGGGCGGGCGCGGTGTCGGCTCGGAAGATGATTTCAAAATCATCGAAGGGCTGGCCGACAAGCTGGGCGCCGCCGTGGGCGCGTCGCGCGCAGCGGTCGATTCGGGCTATGCGCCGAATGACTGGCAAGTGGGCCAGACCGGCAAGGTGGTGGCCCCGGACCTGTATATCGCCGTGGGGATTTCCGGCGCGATCCAGCATCTGGCAGGTATGAAAGACAGCAAGGTGATCGTTGCGATCAACAAGGACGAAGAAGCACCCATTTTCCAAGTGGCCGATTACGGCCTTGTGGGTGACTTGTTTACACTGGTGCCGGAACTGACCGAAAAGCTGTAAGCGGACGCGTCAATCACAGTCCCAAAGGCAGCCCTGACGGGCTGCCTTTGTCGTTTGTCCTGACATGTCGTGCACCATAGTCCCGGGCTTGACCCGGGACCTCAGGTTTGGCCCAGAGGTCCCGGGTCAAGCCCGGGACTGCGGCGCAGCGTCAGGATGCGAAGCGCGCCTGCCAGCTGGGATAGATGTCACCGGGATACGCTTCGGCCAGATACACCCCCCGCGCAATGGCCCGAGTCAGACAGGTTGCCGCTGCATGCCCGATATCCAGCAGTTCGGACGGACCAGAGACCGCTTTCACCCCGGTTGAGACAGCAAAGACCAGATCACCATCAAAGGGCGTATGTGAAGGCACTATGGCCCGCGCGATCCCGTCATGAGCGGCAATTGCCACGCGGGTCAATTGTGCCTGATCAAGGGCTGCATCTGTCGCCACAATCGCGATGGTCGTCGCCTCTCGGGTGCGTTTCGTCACGGGCACTGCCGCAGCCTTGCCCATGCCAAGCCCGCCGAATTCCGCGCCCTGCTCGAACGGGGCGGCCCAGAATTCCGGCCCCTGCCCCATTGTCACGCATCCCACAGGGTTCACGGCCACCAGCGCGCCCACGCGCACGCCCCCTGCCAGCACCCAAGACGCCGACCCCAGCCCCCCTTTCAGCCGCGCCGTTGTCGCGCCATAGCCCGCCCCCGCGCTGCCCAAGCCGAAATCAACCATTGCACTGTCAAAAGCCGCCCGACCAAGCGCAGAATAAGGGTTTTGCACCCAATCCTTCGCCCCGCCATTTGCCAGATCGAACAGGATCGCCGCAGGCACGATGGGCACACGGGTTGCGCCCACAGCAAAGCCCCGCCCTATTGCGCGCAGTCCGTCCATAACCCCTGACGCCGCATCCAGCCCATAGGCAGACCCGCCCGAGAGCACCAGCGCATCCACCTCTTGCACCAGCCGGTCGGGGGCAAGCAGTTCTGTCTCGCGCGTGCCCGGTGCGCCGCCCATCACATGCAGCCCTGCGCGCAGGGGCGTATCTGCACACAGCACGCTTACCCCGCTGCGTATCGCGCCATCCTGCGCATTGCCCACCCGCAGCCCTGCGACATCTGTGATCAGGTTTCGTGGCCCCGGTGCGCCGTTCATGAACTGCCTTCCATGCCGTCCTCGCGGCGCCACAAGGCCAGCAGATCGCCCGCATTTTGCGCGGCCGCCCCACTAAGGGTCAGGTAATGCACATCCGCCCCAACCATTGCCGCCTGACGCCAGACACGTTGGGCGCGCTGTCCGCTTTCACCCCCCTCGCCGAACACGGCCTGCACCGCATCCGCCGCCGAGGCCAGCGCCACCGCCAGTTCCAGCGCGGGCGCCTCGGGCCATTGCGCGGCCAGCTGGGCGGGCAGCGCATCCAGCATCTGCGCCGGATCGCAGATGGACTGCGCCGCACTCTCGATCATCGCATCCAGCCGCGCCACGCTCATCTGGCCGCAGCGCTGCTTTGGACGCGCACAAGTCGGGCGCGACTGTCCTGGCTGATATGCATATGACAAACCGCTCCAAGCCCGAAAAGACCGATGGCATAGGTAAAACCCCCACAGTCATATACAGCACACTTAAGTGGCGCAACTCCCCTTGCGGTGCGCGCCTTTGCCGAAACATCGGCAATTTTCGGAAAATTCCTGACGATTTCAATTGTGAAACTTGTTCCAAGATGGGAAAAAGCGCCGCGAAGATATAGGTAAAGGGCAGCACCACTGCCGCCCAGGCATGTTCAACCAAAGGAGCCCGACCCCAAAGATGGCGGATCATTCGGACCCCAATGCGCCGTGGAAAACTGTTTCCGGTATCGGCACTTCGGCCATAACAGCGCTGCTGTTCGTGTTTTTCCTGCAATACCTGCCCGGGGTCGCCGCAGGCGACCCGGTGCGCTGGGTGATTCCATGGATACCCAGCCTTGATGTCAATCTGACCTTCTGGATAGACGGCCTTAGCCTGATGTTTGCGCTGCTGATCACCGGCATTGGCGCGATGGTCATGCTATATGCGGCGAAATATCTGGCAGGCCACCCGCAATATGACCGTTTCGCGCTGTATCTGTTCAGCTTCATGCTGTCCATGCTGGGGCTGGTGCTGGCGGATAACCTGATCGCGCTGTTCGTGTTCTGGGAACTGACGACCTTCACCTCTTACCTGTTGATCGGGTTTTCGCATACCGACCCGAAATCGCGGCGCAATGCGCTGCAGGCGCTTTTGCTGACTGCGGCGGGCGGGTTGGCCCTGCTGGCGGGTCTGATCATGCTGGGGATCACGCAAGGTACGTTCGAGATGTCGCAGATCAATGCGGCAGGCAGTCTGGAAGGGCAGCGTTTTTATCTGCTGATCCTGATTCTCGTGCTTTGTGGGGCCTTTACCAAATCGGCGCAGGTGCCGTTCCATTTCTGGTTGCCCAATGCAATGGCTGCCCCCACGCCGGTTTCGGCCTATCTGCACTCGGCCACAATGGTGAAAGCGGGCGTCTATCTGCTGGCGCGCATGCATCCGTCGCTGTCGGGCAGTGATGTCTGGATCTGGACATTGTCGATTTTTGGCGCGGTCACGGCGGTGTTTGCCTCTTTCATGGCGCTGCGCCAGACTGACCTGAAACAGACGCTGGCCTATACCACGCTGATGGCGCTTGGCACGCTGGTCATGTTCCTTGCAGGCTCTACCGGCTACGCGATCACAGCCGCCATGACCTTCTTGCTGGTGCATTCGCTGTATAAAGCGGGCTTGTTCCTGACCATCGGCATTATCGACCACAGCACCGGCACGCGCGATGCAAACCTGCTGGGCGGTCTGGCCAAGGCCATGCCGATCACGGCTGTCGCTGCGGCGCTGGCGGGGCTGGCCATGGCAGGCATTCCACCATTTTTGGGCTTTATCGCCAAGGAAGTTGCCTATGCGGGTGCCTTGGAAGCGCGGCTTCTGGTCTTTGTGGTGCCAATGGCGCTTGTGGCCTTTGCGCTGATGTTCGCGGTCGCGGGCATTGTCGCCTATAAGCCGTTCTTCGGCCCGCAAGGCAAACTGCCGCATGCCCCGCATGAAGGGCCTTGGCCCATGCTGCTTGGGCCGGTTGTGCTTGGGGTTCTGGGGCTGGCCTTTGGTCTGCTGCCGGGCTTGAGTGCCTATTACCTGATCGAACCTGCCGTGGCCGCCGTAATGGGTGCCCCTGACTCTGGCGGGCGGGTCAAGCTGTGGGCCGGGTTCAACATGCCCCTGCTGCTAAGCCTTGTGACCTTTGCTTTGGGCTTTGTGCTGTATCTCAAGCATCAGTCGCTGCGCGGCCTGCTTGCGCGGATCGAGGCGCGCGGGCCAAATCTGGATGCAGGCTGGGATGTGTTTCTGGACAAGTTCATGGCGCTGGCCAAAGGGCAGACCAAGCTGATCCAGACAGGGGTTCTGCGCCAGTATATGTTCGCCACCTTTGCTGTCTTTGCCACCACTGTTCTGGTCACGCTGCTGACGCGCAATGTGGGCGGCATTTCGCTGGGCTTTGCAGGGCTTGGCTTCATGGAATGGGGTGTGGCCGCGCTGATCGTGGCGGGCACTGTGCTGGTCTTGCAGACCTCGTCGCGCATTGTGGCACTTGTGGCGCTGGGGGTTGTGGGCATTGGTGTCGCGCTGATCTTCATCATGTATTCCGCACCCGATGTGGCCATAACGCAGCTGCTGGTGGAATTGCTGGTGGTGGTGTTGCTGGCGCTGGCCTTCCTGAAAATGCCGCATCTGGACCCTAGCGGCACGCAAACCCACAGCTTTGCCAATGCAGCCCTTGCGGCCACAGTCGGCGTGCTGACCACTATTGTGGTGTTGCTGGTGGTCGATCAACCCTTTGACCGCCGCCTGACCGAGTTCTTCGAGGCCACAAGCTGGACCGAAGCCTTCGGGCGCAATATCGTTAACGTTATCCTTGTGGACTTCCGCACGCTGGATACGTTCGGCGAGATTGCAGTGGTTCTGATCGCAGCACTCGGGGCGTTTGCGCTGCTGAAAGGCGCGACCAAGGCCCGCGCCGCGAAAGGAGATCGGAAATGAATTCCATCATCTTCACCGCTGCGGCCCGTCTGCTTGTCGCGCTGTTATTCGTGTTCTCGCTGTTCATGCTGCTGCGCGGGCACCATCTGCCCGGTGGCGGCTTTATCGGCGGGCTGATCGGGGCTGTGGCCTTCATTGTCTATTCACTGGCCACTGGCCCGGCAGAGGCGCGGCTTGCGCTGCGCATCTCGCCCGAAGTCATCGCCATGATTGGGCTTGGCATTGCGCTGCTTGCGGGCCTGTTCTCGTTCTTCATGGGCGATCCGTTCTTTACCGGCCAATGGTATTGGGTCGGCGGCGACAGCTACGAGACGGCGGCCTTCTCGATCAACACTGTGCTGGTGTTCGATATCGGGGTCTATCTGGTGGTTCTGGGCGGTATCCTGTCGCTTACCTACGCATTCGAGGAGGAGACCTGAGATGGAAGCCCTCACTGCAATCGTGATCGGCGTTCTGACAGCCGCTTCGGTCTATCTGATGCTGGCACGCAATTTCATGCGCTTTCTGTTTGGCATGATCCTGCTGTCCAACGCGGTCAACCTGACGATCTTCGCCTCTGGACGCATGACCAAGGGCGCACCGGCGCTGGTGCCTTATGGCGAAGACGGGCCATTGGGCGTGGTGGGCAATGCCCTGCCCCAAGCGCTTGTTCTGACTGCCATTGTTATCGGGTTCGGCCTGCTGGCCTTTACCCTTGCGCTGGTGTTTGAAGGGTATCGGCGCATGAATTCAGTCGATACTGACGAGATGCGTTTTGCAGAACCCAAGGAGGATACGACGAAATGAGTTGGGTTCTTGTACTGCCCATCGCCGTGCCCTTTGCCACGGCGGTGGTGGCCTATCTTGCGCGCAATTACCCCGCAGGGCGCTGGATTTCACTTGCAGGTTCTGCCCTGTCACTGGTGGTGTCCGCAATCCTTATGGTTGCGGTGCTCAATGAAGGCGTGATCGCGGCGCAAATGTCGAATTGGAACGCGCCTTTCGGGATCACGCTGGTTGCGGATTACCTCAGCGCGGTCATGGTTGTGATCACCGCCATAACCGGCTTGGCCACGGCCATCTATGCGCTGGGTGAAATCCCGGAAGAGACGGAATCTCTGGGCTTCTACGCGCTGTTCCAAGTGCTGATCGCGGGTGTGACAGGCGCGTTCCTGACAGGCGATTTGTTCAACTTGTATGTCTGGTTCGAGGTGATGCTGATCGCGTCCTTCTCGCTGCTGGTCATTGGCGGCGGGAAAGAGCGGCTGGATGCAGGCATCAAATATGTCGCTCTGAACCTTGTCTCGACCCTGATCTTCCTGTCGGGCATCGGGCTTTTGTACGGGGTCACAGGCACGCTGAACATGGCCGATCTGCGCCAAGCCGTTGCCAATGCCGAAAACCAAGGGCTGATTACAGTTATCGCCATGATGTTCATGGTGGGTTTCGGGGTGAAAGCGGCGGTGTTTCCGTTGTTTTTCTGGCTGCCCGCGTCTTACCATACGCCATATTTCACCATCTCGGCGGTGTTTGCCGGGCTGCTGACCAAGGTGGGCGTCTATGCCATGATGCGCATGTTCACGCTTGTGTTTGTGGGCGATGTGGGCTTCACACATGAAATCCTGATCTGGGTGTCACTGCTGACCATGTTCACGGGCGTTATCGGTGCGGCTGCACAATCCGACTTCCGCAAAATCCTGTCCTTCCACATCATCAGCCAGATCGGCTATATGACATTGGGGCTGGCGCTGTTCACACCGCTGGCACTGATGGGGGGCGTGTTCTATCTGGTGCACCACATCATTGTGAAAGCAAACCTGTTCTTTGTCGCGGGTCTGGCCAAGCAATATGCAGGCAGCACAGACCTGAACAAGATTGGCGGGCTTTACAAATCCTCGCCGCTATTGGCCGCGCTGTTCATCATCCCCGCCTTCTCGCTGGCGGGTTTCCCGCCGCTCTCGGGGTTTTGGGCGAAATACCTGATCGTCAAGGCCGCGCTGGAAATTGACGCATGGTTCATCGCTTTCGTGTCGCTGCTGGTGGGCTTGCTGACCATCTTCTCGATGACGAAAATCTGGGGCATGGCGTTCTGGAAACCACACCCCGACGGGATAGACCCGACACCCGACCGCGCACCCGCGCGCGTGACGCGTGCCATGATGATCCCCATCATCGGGCTTGCGGCCATGACCATCCTGATCGGTTTCTACCCTGAACCCTTTGTGCAATTCGCGCAAACGGCGGCGCAACAGTTGCTGGACCCAACCGATTATGTCACCACAGTGCTGGGGGTGCAGCCATGAACGGGCTATTGCTTAACCTGCTGCTGGCCTTTGCATGGGCCGCGATGACCGCCGATTTCAGCTTTGTGTCATTCGCCACAGGGGCTGTTCTGGGCTTCTTCGCGCTATGGATATCGCAACCCCTGACGGGGATAGATGCGATGTATTTCAAGCGCTTCTGGCGGTCGGTCTATCTGGGGCTGTTCTTTATCTGGGAATTGCTGCTATCCTCGATCAAGGTCGCTTGGGACGTAATCCGCCCCGTACCCCAGAACAAACCGGCGCTGATCGAAGTGCCGCTATCTGTCAAATCAGATTTTGAAATCCTGCTGCTGACCAACCTCATCTCGCTGACACCGGGCACATTAAGCGTCGATGTGACCGAGGATCGAGAGACACTGATCGTGCACGCCATGTTCGGCGATGACGCCGAGGAGATTACGCGCGACATCAAAACAGGGTTCGAGCGGCTGATCATGGGAGTATTCGAGAAATGACGGGATCTGCCTTTCTCACTTTCGCAACACAACTGTCCTTGCTGCTGATCCTGTTGGGGTTGGCGGTGGCCTTCGTGCGCCTTGCCAAAGGGCCTTCGCTGGCCGACCGTGTTGTGGCGCTTGACATGATGACAGTCACAATCATTTCATTCTGCGGCGTCTATGCCGTGTTCATGGACGAGCCATCCTTTCTGGACGTGGCCATCGTTCTGGCGCTGGTGGGCTTTTTGGCGACAGTCGCGCTGGCCCGCTATGCCGAACGCCAGTTCGACATAGACAAAACCGCGCAGAAACATGCCAAGCAAGAAGGGCAAGACACATGATCGACGTTATCGTAGGTCTGTTTCTGATCTCGGGCGCGGCATTCGTGCTGATCGCTGCAATCGGCATCGTGCGCCTGCCCGATTTGCTGACCCGCATGCATGCCTCAACCAAAGCAGGGACATTGGGCGCGCTGCTGGTGCTGGTGGGGCTGGCGTTTCACCAAGGGTCTGGCGAAGTTGTCAGCAAGGTTGTGGCCACATCGCTGTTTCTGCTGCTGACCGCGCCCATCGCGGCCCATATGATTGGCCGCGCCCATGCGCGCGTCATGCGCAAGCTGAAATATAACGACCCGAAAGACAGCTAACCACGCGCGCCTCAGGCAGCGGGGCGCGCGTTATCCAAGGTTGCATTGCGGGCGTGGTGCAGCGTTTTGAAATGCGCCAGTTCCGCCTGTGTCCATGCCGTTATGTCCCAAGTGCTGGCGCAGCGCCGCAAGGCCGCCATGCGCGACGCGGCCTCTTCATGGTCCATTGCCAATGCCTGATCCAGTGCCGCATCCATCGAGGCATGCGAGAAGGGATTGACCGGAATCGCCCCGTCCAGCAACACCGCACAGCCCGCAAATTCCGAGAGTATCAGCACACCGGGGCGTGTCAGGTCTTGCGCGGCGCAGAATTCTGACGCCACAAGGTTCAACCCATCCGCCAGCGGCGTGATCGAGGCAACATCCGCCGCCGCGTAATAGGCCACCAACTGCGCCAGCGGAATCGCCTGCGAAATCAGCGCGACTGGTTGCCATTCCAGACTGCCATAGGTGCCATTGATCCGCCCGGTCAGCGATTCAATCTTTTCCTGAATCTCGGCATAAGCCGTCATCGCGCGATTGGCCCCGACCGAGACCAGCATCAAGCGCACTTTGCCATGCAGATCGCGCCTGCGTTCCAGCAGCCGCGCGAAAGCTTCAAGCTGCTCGATATTGCCCTTGGTGTAATCTGTGCGCGAGACGGACAGGATCAATTTGCACCCGCCCATCTCGCGGCGGATCGCGTCATATCGCGCGCGCACCTCCCCTTCTTGGGACAGTTGCTCGATATACTCGAAATTCACCCCCACAGGCCGCGTGTGAATACTGATCTCGTTGCCATAATGGCGCAGCGTCAGGGGCATGCGCCGGTCATTCAGCGCGCCGCCCGCAGCGGCAAGGGTGGTTGGGGTGGCGCATTCCTCGACCAGTTGCGCGCCTGTCAGGCTGCGCACCACGGCGGCGAAATTCTGCGCATAGCGCGGAATATGAAACCCCACAGAATCGCAAGCCAGCAAACTGTCAATAATCTCGCCCCGCCACGGCAACACGTTGAACATATCGGGGCCGGGAAACGGGGTGTGGTGGAAAAAACAGATCGTCGCATGCGGCTTGAGCTGGCGCAGATAGCCGGGCACCAACCACAGGTTATAATCGTGAATCCAGATCACAGCATCATCAGTGGCCTGTTCGGCGGCAGCTTCGGCAAAGGCCCAGTTGACCGACCGGAAGGCAGGCCAGTCCACGGGGTCGTAATTATACCGTTCCTTGAACCCGTGCAAAATCGGCCAGAACGCTTCTTTTGAAGTGACATGGTAGAAACTGCGCACCTGTTCTGCCGTCAAAGGCAGGCGGCTGACATCATAAGTGCCGTAGCTGTCCGAAATCTCGATCACCGGCTCGAAACCGGGGGAAGAAGTGTCCTCTGCCTCTTTCCATGCCACCCAAGCCCCGCGTTTGGCCTTGCCCAGAAACCCTTTCAGCGTGGGAACGATCCCGTTCGGGCTGGAATTTTCGCGGTATTCAACGCCCGCCTCTGTCTCGACTTCTTCATATGGCTGACGGTGATACACGATCACAAGGTCGGATTTCATGCCCACTCCTTTGGAATTGTCGGGAAAAGCGCATGTGCGCGGATAGCCTCCAGAATACCGCCAGCCCCGAAGGCACGGCAGTGATAGGCCAATGGCAAACCCGCAGTTTGGGCCAGCAGCTCCACCTCTGCCCCGCCAACCACAGCACCATGCAGGCCGGTCTGGAACATGGACAGATCATTCAACGTGTCGCCCGCCACCAGCACCCGCGCGCGCGGCAGTTTCAGATGGTCAATCAGGCGCAACAGCGATGGCCCCTTGCTGACACCTTTCGGCAAGATATCGACAAAACACCCGTGCGAGATCAGAATATCCACATCCACGCCATCCAGCACATGCAACGCCTCTGCATTGAAGCGGTCATCATACTGATAGGACAGGCGGTGCCGGAAAGATGTTGGCTGCATCCACAGCCCGCGCACCCCTGCAAGGCGCGTGCGCACCAGATCGGCCTTGCCGTGCCAGCGCCGCACGATCGGGGCTTCCAATGCCGCGATGGGGTGCACACGGCCATTTTCAAACCGCGCAATCGTCGTGCCAACATCGCTGATCACATATTCTGGCGCAGGCACACTGCCATCGGCACAAAGTTGGGCTATAAATTCCGGGTCGCGCCCACTGACAAAGACAAGGCGCACCGCCGGGTGCTGGTCACGCAGCCACTGATACAGCGCGCGCCGATCCGCTTCTGCCCCCCCAAGAAAGGTTCCGTCAAGATCGGTTGCCAGCACCATTTCGCACTCTGGTGCATGTTTTGAAAACTCGGACAGACTATCCATAGCCCAAGGCTAGCGGGTGCAGGGCCAAAGGCAAAGCCGCACAGGCAAGACGCGCGTTTAAAACCAGCAAAATAAAAAACCGCCCATTTTTTGGGCGGCTTGATGTCTTTTCACACAGATTAGGTGTGGTCCCGGCCTTAAGCCAGCGCGATATTGCTCGCGGATTCGCGGCCATCACGGCTTTTTTCCAGATCGAAAGTCACTTTCTGACCATCGTCCAGACCACGCAGGCCCGCACGCTCGACAGCAGAGATGTGAACAAACACGTCTTTTGAACCGCCTTCGGGCTGGATAAAGCCGTAACCCTTGGTGGCGTTAAACCATTTCACTGTGCCATTGGCCATTGTGAAGTCTCCTGTCTAAACGCTGCCCACACAATGCGGCAGCCCGGCTCAGTCAGTGCAAGATCGAAAGGACTGTGGCCTCGGACAGAGAACAGTGGTCGATAGTGGTAACGTCGCATTGAAATCATGCCTGTTTCCCTGCAATTTTGCAAGAGCAAACACAGTTCACAATTTTGAAATGCGTGCGCCCATGTCCAGCATACGGCAGGAAAATGCCCATTCATTGTCATACCATCCCATGACGCGCAGCATGCCTGCCTCGGTCATCTGCGTCTCTGGCAGGGCCATGACAATGCTCTCGGGGCGCGCGCGCAGATCGGTGGAAACAAGGGGCCGGTTTGTCCAGCCGATAACGCCGCCCGCATGTTGCAAAGCATGGTTAACCTCGTCCACCGTGACGGGTTTGGTAAGCATCACACATAAATCAACCGCCGAGACAGAGGCCGTGGGCACACGGACCGCAGCCCCCAGCAAGCGGCCGCGCAGGTCTGGCAGAACCCGTTCGACAAGACGCTGCGCACTGGTCGTCGTGGGCACCATCGACAACCCCGCAGCACGAGAGCGCGCAGGGTCACCGCGCGGCGCATCCACCGTGGGCTGGCTGCCGGTGTAGCAATGCACAGTTGTCATGAACCCTGTCTCGATACCCCAAGTCTGGTGCAACAGCCGCGCCAGCGGCGCAAGCGCGTTGGTCGTGCAAGATGCGTTCGAGATAAGCCGGTGCCCGGCATCAAGCCGCGCGTCATTGGCCCCGATCACCAGCGTGACTTCCGCCGCATCCGACGGGCCAGAAATCAGCACACGCCCTGCCCCCGCCTGCAAGCCGCGCTGCGCAACCTCACTGCTGTCTGCGCGGCCGGTGCATTCCATCACCAGATCAATATCTGACAAATCGAGCTGCGACAGATCTGCCGCATGGCTTAACCGCAAGCGGCGTCCGGCCACACACAGGCTTTCGCCATCCAGACGCACCTCGCCGCGAAAAGGGCCAAAAACGCTGTCATATTCAAACAGATAAGCGCAATCTTCGGGCGATGCGATGTCATTCACCGCCACAATCTCCACCTCTGGCCAGCCGCCTTGCAACCATGCGCGCAAAACTGTCCTTCCGATCCGGCCAAAGCCGTTAATGGCGACTCGCTGCATCGTTACTCCCCTCCCCAGTGGTCCAGCGCGCACAAGGACCGATTTTGGCAGCATGTGCAAGCTTATGCAGCGCAGGACCACAAGATCAAGAATCTCCCGAGTGTTTTAGTTGGTCTTTACTTTTCCAAGTAAAATACTCATATTTAGTCGAACAGAGCCAGCGAATCAGCCAGCGCGCCACGCCACTCATCGATGGAGATACTTATGAACGCCATGACCGCGCCTTCGCTTATGCAGCCTGCCGCAAACACGCCTCCGGTTCATGATGCCTATAGCCTGACCAAAGGCGGCGGGATGGCGCAAATTCTGCTTGATGGAAAAATCTATCAATTGCGGATCACACGGGCGGGCAAGCTTATCCTGACGAAATAAGTCGGGCACAGGGTTCGGCGCTATTCAAGCGCCCCCATTTCCGCGCGGCGCAGGTCAAGCGGCCGGCCTTGTGCGAACTGGTATCGCGTCGGCTCAGCCACCCAAACGCGACCAGAACGTAGCGCGTGGCACAGGGTGGCCCGCACCCTGCGCACCTTATGCTTTGCCAAGAAACCCGGCTCATTCCCGCAGCCCGACCACTGCCGCGCTGTCCACAACATGCCCCCCTTCCACAACCAACATCACTTGGCCCGCATCGCTGCGCGCTTCCAGAATGCGGGAATATGCCAGCACGGGCTTTGTCCCGATCTTCGCCCCCTCGCGGAAGCCATCCATTTCGATGCTGTAATATCCGGTTTTAGGGCCGCCCATGCTCTGATGCGGCGGCTCGAACATGATTTCAGGTGCAGTCAGGTCCACCCCATAGCGCGCAACCTCCGCGCCAGAGAGGTCGCGCAGCACAAGTTCCGCACGCTCTGCCCCTTCAATTCTGGGCGGCACCAGTTTCAGCGGTGTGCCATCAAGGAATTTCGGCGCAGGCGTCAAGGCATCGCGCCCAACCCAATTGGCCAGTTCCGACAAGCCCAACCTGTCTGTCAAATGCACCAGCAGATCATTTGTTCTAACCTGTTGTTCCACCCCGGAAAAAGTTGCCAGTTGCACCGCGAAATCTGACGCTGCAATCGGTTCCAGCGGGTTTTGGTTTTGCATTTGCGCGGTCAGCATGCGCAGGAAAGTTTGAAAATCGCTCGATATGCCCGAAGCCTTTGCCGCGGGCGGTCTGGTTTCTGCGGCACCCGGCCTGTCAGGCATATTCGGGTAAATAGGCATTGTCATAACGAATTTCCCTTTTGAAATAGCGCGGTCATTACAGAAAGCCGCCGCGCCGTACTGGCATGGCTTGCGCACCCGCCCGTGTAGCCCCTAGCCCCGCAAGCATGCTGAATGGCTGGCGAAATGTGGTCTTCAATCAGGCGTAAGCGCGCAGATCTCCGCCACTGCTCAGACACGAATATCCATCCCTTTTTCCCCATATCCATGCTGCACCTGGGTCAGGGGCATGGGTGCAAGCAGGCTGTCAACCGGCGGGCTGGCCGCTTCCCTTGCCCCCCCGGCTTGCGCATGCTGCCCCGAATTCTGGCCGTGCGAAAAAGACAAGTCGAGGTGCTGATACCCCATATCCCGCAAAGACTTTTCAAAATCGGACGCAAATTTTCGCATCAGCTCAAGCGTTTCTGCGCGCTCTGCTGTGATAAGAACCTGCATGCCCGCCTCTGTCGTGTTCAGGGAAATTTGCACTTTCCCCAACTCTACCGGCGCAAGCTGTATCTGATAAGACCGCTGTGTTGCGTTGCGCATTCCTTCTGCCACTTGCGCCCATACAAAGGGTGCCAAGCGGTCCCCCAGCGGGCCATGCGTTTTTACAAACAGCGTATCCGCATTCTGCGCGCTGGCTGGTCTGAATGTCGGGTGTTCACTGCCGGGCCTGTCGAAGGGTGACAAGTCCCCCCCACCCTCTGAAGGGCCGTAACCCGCAATCGATGCTGCGCGCACCCCCCCAAGGGCCACGACCGTCTGTCCGGGTGTCCCCCCATGCTGCAAACGCGCGTCAAATCCGGTTTGTCCGAACGCCAAAGGGGGCGCCGCGCCAGTGGCTTCAGCTAAGGGCACAGAAAATACTGTCCTGTACGGCGCAAGACCTGGACCTTTCTTTTGCGCCAAGCCCGCGTCACCGGTGCTGGCGCGCGGCCCTGTCAGCCCATCGCTGCCATGCGCCTCGGTGCTGTGCACAGCCCTTTGCACTGGCGCGAACACAGGGGCGCGCGTCTTTGGCTTTGTCAGTACGGGCGCATCGGCGGCGCGTTGGGGCTGATCCGCCAACCTCAAAACGCCCCCCCACGGCCCCTCTGGCAAGGCGCGGGCCGTTGCCTGCAGAGGTGTCACCGCGCCCCCCCCCTCAAGCCCATCGGGCACCTGCACATCTGCCCGTTCAACAGGCGCATAGACCGGCTGACCCCTTGCATACAGATCATAACCCTGACCCGCATCCAGATCAGGCGGGCCAGCCACGGCCCCCTTTGCCCCGACTTCGCGTGACTTCGCGTCAGGCATTTCAGTATCCGCGCTGCCTTGCACCCGCTGCACTGGGTTGTGCCCAGCCCCTTGCGCACCGGACTTAGGCGCAGGCGATACACGCAGTTCAAGCGCCGGATCATCCGTTTCCTCGCCCGCGCGCATCGGGGGTGCTGCGGCGTGAACTGTTGGCGGCCCCCCTCCCTCAGAATGACAGGCAGCACCATCCAAGACTTCCCCGTCAGCCGCGATACCCGCCCCCACCACTGACTGGCGTATTGGGAGAGAGACCCCGACAGGCCCATCGGGCGAGAGATACCCCGCATCCGCGCCTTGGGCGGGGGGGGCGAGGCGTATTAGCTCAACCGGCGCGCTGGCAGCCCCAACAGCTTTAGGGCGCGGTGCAAAGCCCGATGCGCCAGTGATTTCGGGCGTCTGCAACACAGGCGCATCCCGTGCCTGATTGTCATGCAGGCGGGCCAAAGCCCCGCTAGGACCGCCTGCCTGCGTCTGGGCAATGGCGTTTTCACTGTGCCAAAACTCCAGAAAAGTCATGTGTGCCTCTGGCATATCGGCCTGTGGCGCACCCTGTTTTGCAGCGAAATATCGTAGATCAGCCAGAATGACTGCAAGTTGTTCAGACATTGGAAACCCGTGCCTTCTCTCAATTTCTTTCATTATGCGCCCAATTGCTTACCGAATCTTTACCGAAGCCGCTGATTCTGGGGGAAGCAGAACAAAATGGATAAACGCACATGCATATATCACCCGCCCCCCTTCACGCGGCCCCTGCCGTGCCAGCCCCATCGCGCCCGACCGCCCTTGCGCATGCCGCACAGGAGTTTGAAGCGGCTATTCTGACCGAAGTTTTGCTTGCAGCCGGTGCGGGCAAAACCGAAACGCAATTCGCCGGCGGCATTGGGGAAGATCAGTTCGCGTCGCTTTTGGTGAATGCACAGGCGCGCGCCATGTCTGCGGCGGGCGGAATTGGGCTTGCGGAAATCGTGCTGCGTGGGCTTTTGGCGCAGGACACGCCGGAGCAGGCACCATGACGGCCCCGACCACACAGTTGCACGCGCTTCTGAAAGAGGAAGAGGCCGCAGTGCTTTCAGGCAAATATGACCAGCTTGAAGCTTTGGCACAGGCAAAACAGCGCGCGGTTCAGGCGCTGGACACGGCAACCTTGCCGCGCGCCATGCTGCGGTCCCTGCACGACAGGCTCAGGCGAAACGCAGCGCTTTTGGGGGCCGCCGCGCAAGGGGTGCAGGATGCAAAAGCCGCGCTGGCACAGCTGCGCGCAGGGCAGCAAACCCATCTCTATCATCAGGACGGAACAAGCAAAACAATGCAGCCCATAGCAAACCGATTGGAGCATAAAGCCTAACAACCCTTAACCAACAGCTTCAAAAACGGACTATTGCGGCAAATAAATCTTCGGCGTTCAGTTTCTGTAAATCAGTTGATGTGACACTGAGAGCCAACAGCAAGAACGCTGACACCGCGCTCCAAAAGATCGCACTATCCTGCAGAATGCAGCCATCCGCACCCCAAACAGGTGCTCTCTTTACCTGTGCAAAACGCACAAAACGAAAGGCTAATTCATGTCAAGCATTCTGACAAACTCCGGCGCGATGGTCGCCCTGCAAACTATGCGCGGGATCAACAAGAACATGGCGCAAACCCAGAACGAAATCTCGACAGGCAAATCGGTTGCCACCGCGCGGGACAATGCCTCCACTTGGGCAATCTCGAAGGTCATGGAATCCGATGTAGCCGGTTTCAAGGGCATTTCGGAGAGTCTGGCCCTGGGCAAGGCGACAGTGGGCGTTGCCTCGGCCGCCGCCGAACAGATCGTCAGCGAATTGAACGGCATCAAGCAATTGATCGTCGCGGCACAAAGCGAGAATGTCGATCATGCCAAAATTCAGGACGATATTGCCGAACGGACAGCACAAATCGCATCAATCGTCGCAGGTGCGCAATTCAATGGGGCAAATCTACTCGCAACCGATGTCGATGGAAATGGCGCGACCAGCTTTGGTGTTCTGGCCTCGCTTGACCGTGTCGGCGCTGGCGCGCCAACCGCCTCCATGATCACTGTCGATACGGTCGATTTCGAGGCAGATCTCGATCTGGTAGCCGATCTGACCGCGATTACAGACACAGCAACAGCCGCAACCGCGCTGGGGGAAATTGAAACCTTCATTCAGACAGCAGTGGCCGGGGCGGCTGCACTTGGCGCATCAGCCAGCCGGATCGACAGCCAAAGCGAATTTGTCTCGAAGCTGACCGACTCGATGACTGCGGGCATCGGTGCATTGGTCGATGCAGATATGGAAGCGACATCGGCGCGCCTTCAGGCGCTG
Organism: Roseinatronobacter thiooxidans; assembly: GCF_001870675.1. GTDB lineage: Bacteria > Pseudomonadota > Alphaproteobacteria > Rhodobacterales > Rhodobacteraceae > Roseinatronobacter > Roseinatronobacter thiooxidans. Next base: position 223,268 of record NZ_MEHT01000044.1, read on the forward strand.
CAAGTCCAGCAGCAGCTTGCCATGCAATCGCTTTCGATTGCAAACCAGCAGCCCCAGAATATTCTGGCCCTGTTCCGCTAATTCAGCAAGCCGCGAGCCTTGTTTTGCCAAGGCTCGCGGCCCTTTGGCCTCTAGCATCGAAAGGGTCCGGCAATGAACGCGCAAAGTTTGGCGAGCGCAGCCTATGGGCAAGCAAACACTGCCCAAAAAACGCCGCGTGCGGCAGAATATGATGTGATTGCCCGCATCACATCCAGATTGCGAACCGCTGTTGAAACCAGCCCCCGAAACTTTGCCATGCTGGCCGAAGCCATGCATGAAAACAGCAGGCTCTGGACAGAATTCGCCATCGATCTTGCGGGAACTGGCAATGGGTTGCCCCAAACCTTGCGTGTGCAATTGCTGCAAATCGCACAATTCACGTTGCGCCACACAGACAAGGTGCTGTCTGGTCAGGAAGACCCCGCAGTTCTGGTCGATATCAATCTTGCCATTCTTCGCGGCCTGTCGGGCAAGGGAGACGCACCATGACTGGGCTTGTCATCCGCCTTGCGCCACGCGAACGCGTGCTGTTGAACGGCGCTGTTATCGAAAACGGCGACAAGCGCGCCAGCCTGTCTATCAAAACGCCCAACGCCCATGTGCTGCGCTTGCGCGATGCGATCCGCCCTGAACAGGCGAACACCCCTGTCCGGCGCACATGCTATCTGGCGCAGCTTATCCTTGCCGGTGATGCACAACCAGAGGACACGATCACCCCGCTGATCCGCGCCATTGAACAGTTAAGTCAGGTTTTCAGGGACCAAGACAGCCGCCAGCTTTTGCGCAACGCCTCTGAAACTGCGGTGAAAGGAGAGTATTACCAGACCCTGAAATTCCTGCGCCTGCTTTTGCCCCGCGAGGAGCGGCTGTTTGCGGTGCGCCCGTCATGAGCTTTCAGCCGGTTTTGCCCCTATCGGGCTTGGGCGGCTGGGCCTTTCTGACCCGCACGCGGGCACGGCAGGAGGCCAGCTTCAACGCATCCCCGCCGATCCAGCGCGATGTCGACTATTTTCGCCAGAAATTCGCGGAGATCCAAAGCGCAGAACAGCTGGTCGCGGATCGTCGCGTGCTGCGCGTGGCTTTGGGCGCATTCGGTCTGCAAGATGATCTGGATAATCGCGCCTTCATCCGCCAGATTATCGAAGGGGGAACAGATGAGCGCACAGCCCTGGCCAACCGTCTGGCGGATAAACGTTATTTCGCGCTCTCCAGCGCGCTGGCGCATTTGGCAGGCCCAGATGCACGCGCCGCCCCGCCAGATCTCGCCGAGCGGCTGAGTGCCAGCTATCAGGGCCGCGCGTTTGAAATTTCAGTGGGGGACCAAGATCAGACATTCAGGCTTGCGCTAAGTTTACAGCGCGAATTGCCCCAGCTGACCGAGAGTTTTTCAACCGATGCCGCGCGATGGTATGCAGCCCTTGGCAACCCGCCCTTGCGAAAAATCCTTGAAACCAGTCTGGGGTTGCCAAAAGAATTCGGCCTGCTTGATATCGATGAACAGGCCGCACGCATGAAAACGGCCATGCGCAAACGTTTCGGCACCTCGGACCTGTTGGAGATGTCAGGGGCCAAGCAGTTGGAAAAGCTGACGCAAAGATTTTTGATCATGTCACAAGTGCAGGACATCCAATCCGGCATGACCGCAAGCAGCACGGCCTTGTTTCTGTTGCAAAACAGTGCAGCCATTCCGCGATGAGGGGTGACCGCGCATACAGGGCTGCAGGGGCCTGGCACGGGGGGCGCGATGGAGGGGGCGATGGGGGGGGGCGATGCAACATGACAGCACATCTGCGAAACGCGGAACGATCCGGCCGGCGCCCACCTGCGCCCGGCACCCGTCATACCAGCCGGCCAAACTGGCCTGTCAGCAAAGGAAACGCGCCGCAATCGCGCAGCACGTTTCACAGGATGGGGGCAAAGAATTTCAACGCGACTCGTTCAAGAAAACGCATTTTGCATTCATGCCGCTGTCACAGCCCCAAGGCCCGTCGACCACATACCCTGCCAGCTTCCCTGATGGTAACGTTGCGCCAAACGGCCCTCATCATCCATGAGGATCAGATGCAGCCACCCATTGTCGAACAGCGCGCGCACCTGCGGGTGACGGTCAAGAATAGCGCTGACCGCCCCGGATGGCGCGCGCACGATCACGCTGAGCCGCAACGGGTCATGGAGGGGGCGCACGCCGTCATGCACGGATTGCCACGCAAGCCCTGTGCGCGGGGCGTGGCCATTGCCCTCGAATACGCCAAAGCCGCCTACCACGTTATGCAGCAATTTATTGCCAGCGCCAAATGCCTGCGGCGCAGTGACCGAGCCGTAATATTGCAAGCTGATCCAGCTTGCCACAACGACAGGCGCGGTCAGGATCAACTCCAATGTGCCAAAGCCTGTATCGCGCTGCCAGTCGTAATCGTGCAAAAAGGCGCGCCCTGCCAGATCGCGGCCACGGCTGGCATCGCGCGGGGCGGCGATGAAGGCCGAACACCCCGCCAGCCCCCATTCCGGCCGCGTCTCGGCCCAATCCAACGCGCGCGCGGGCAGGTTGCAGCCTTTCTCGCCCGCATGCGGCAGGCTTGTGGCGCGCTCGCTCCGGGCCAAAGCGCCCGCCTGATCCAGCCAGCGCCGGATCGCGGCTTGATCCGGCCCAAGCGGTTCATAGAGCGCCACATGATCCGCGGTTGTGTCATGCATTGCGCCCAGAAAACGCGTATCAGCAGGGATGGTGATGCCCTGCTGCGTCAGGATCGCACGCAAGGCCGCGTCATTCAGCAGCCCCGCCAAGGCCCGCGCGCTGACCTCGCCCGAATGCCCGCCGCACGCCCCGCATTGCAAGGCCGACTGATGCGGGTTGTTGGTGACATGCGCGCCATGCCCCACCAGCAGCACCACAGGCGCGAAATCCTGCGTCAGGCCCATCGCGCGCAAGATTTTCGCAGCCAGTTCGGCGCGCTGCGCCAGATCCAGCCCGGTAATATGCGGCGCAGGCTCCACATGGGCCTTGCTATGCAGGCCAAGGCTGTCGCGGATGATTTTGCCCAAATACAGCGGGCCTGTCGCCTCGACAAAAGCGAAAGAGGAGACAGCGGCAAGTTTGAACCGCCCCCAAGCCCGCCACGCCCGCGCGGTGATCTGCGCGACATGGGCGGTGCGGGGGTCTGTGTCGGGGCTGGTTTCCAAAGCCGCGTTCAGCAGCACAGGAAGATGCGCTTCATGCCCGCAGGCCCCCAGCGGTTTATGCGCCAGTGGCAGGCCGAAAAATCCGGCAAATCCAAGGGTCTGGATTGCTGCATCGCAGCTTTCCAGCGCCCGGCGGTAGCGCTCGGATCGCACATCGATGCAAAACACTGCCTGAAGGCTTGGCCGCCCCCGCGCACCTGTCTGCACAGGGGCTGCCAGCCGGTCTTGCAGGCCGCGCTGATGCGCCAGTTCCAGCGCCAGTTGCAAAAGCGCGTCAATTTCCATCTGGTGGCAGGGCATAGCGGGCGTTGCATGCACGGCCATGATCTGCTGCCACTCCTGCGCGATCTGGTCATGGTACTGCGCCAGAAGGGCCGCATCCCAGATCATACGCAGCGCCAGAAAATCGGTTACAGTATCGTCGCTTTGCCCGTCCAACTCGGCTTGCCACAGCTTCCAGCGCGCTACCTGCGCCCAACCGCCCAACTCGATCAGCCAGCGATGGGCGGCACTCTCTGCACCCTCGGCCCCCAGCCCCAACTGGTCTGCCGCCCACAACAGTGCAAGCGAGGCGGTGTCAGGCGCATCGGCCACATGATTACAAAACCCGCGCAACCCCATGATTTCAGGCGTAAGGTCATGGCTGGCAAAGGCGCGCCATGCGTCATAGGCACTGCGCCCCTGCGGCGCGGGCCACAGCGCTTGGCCCTGATCAAAATACCCCGCCGCCCAAGCGCCGATCCGCGCTGCGACAATCTCGGGCCAGTCTATGCCGCTGGCGCGCGCCGCCAGTTCGGCCACTGTGGGCAAGGGGTCTGGGTCTGGTGTGTCCTCGGTCAACGCGGCCTCCAGCCGCGCAAGGGTCAGGCCGGGGCGCAACGCCAGCGCCATGCGCAAATCGTCACAGGTCAGCTGGCCCTGCTCCCATGCCGTACGAAACCCTGCGCGCGCAAGCGTCACGCGCAGCCCGCCTGCGCGGGCCAGTTTCGCGCCCACCTGTGCCAGATCCTCGCCCGTGTGGCCCAGATAGGGGTTCACGGCAACTGTGGCCGACAAGGGAAATGCTGGCGGGATCAGGCGCGCGGCGCGGCGCGCGCCCTCGATAATGGCCAAAAAGGGTCTGTCAAAATTGGAGTGGCTTGGCAGTTTCATAGGGGTGATCCTTTCAGGCGATATTTAAGCGCGGGAGGCAGGCAGGCGGCCTGTCAGTCGGTCGATCAGCGGGGCGATATACAGCCCGTTGGCCAGATGTATGCGCAGCCCTTGCGCCGCCGGGTGCCCGGCCCAAAGCGGGAACAAGGCCTGCGCCAGTGCCACCAGCCCGAAGCTGGCCAGCACCAGCACCATCACCGCCCATTCCAGCGCTTGTGGCGCGGCTGGTCCCGGCAATGTGCCTGCCATCAGCCAGTCTATGCCGGCATGCAGCGTGAAATAGCTGGCCGATGTCACCAATGCCGCAACCGAGATGCGCTTTGTCAGGCTGGCGGGCGCGGCATCGGCCAGCCCTTGGGCGATAAGATAGGCGACCCCGAAAATCAGGATCGCGCCCAAGGCGAAAGCCTGCGGCGGCTTGCCTGCCAGCCCAAAGGCGAACCCCACGGCAGCAAAGATCACCAGCGCTAGCCCAAAGGCACGCGCCACATTGCGCGCCGAGGGCACAGCCACAGGGCCGGGCCTGCGCGCTGCCGTCACATGCGCAATCGCGCTGCCGGAACTCAGGAACGCATGCGCCTTATACAGCGAATGGGCCAGAATATGCAGGGTCGCCAGCGCAAACAGCCCCATCCCGATTTGCAACATCATGAACCCCATTTGCGCGATGGTCGACCATGCCAGCGAGGTTTTGACCGCAGGCTGCGCCAGCATTGCAAGGCTGCCAAACAGCGCTGTGAAGCCCCCCAGCAGCGCAAGAGCGGCCATAATGCCGGGGGATGTCAGCACAATATCGGCCATGCGGATCAGCACAAAGCCACCCGCATTGACAATGCCCGCATGCAGCAGCGCCGAGACCGGCGTGGGCGCTTCCATCACTTCGGTCAGCCAGCCATGCAGCGGGAATTGCGCGGCTTTCAGCAGCCCGCCCAACACCAGCAGCCCAGCCCCCAGCACTGCCATTGGGCCTGTGGCGGTGGCGTTCAAAGTTGCAATATCGGCCGTGCCAAAGGCATAGACCAGCACCAGAGTTGCACCAATCAGTGCCGTGTCACCCGCGCGGCTGGCCATGCGCATTCTTGCCGCCGCGCGCATGGCGCGCGGGCGGTCTGCATAGGTCAGCAGCAACTGGCGCAACCCCATACCCGCGCCGATAAAGCCCAGAACCAACTGGCCCAGATTGCCTGCCGATACCAGCGCCGTCACGCAGGCAAGCGTCAGCATCAGCCAGCCCATGAACGCGCCCTGACGCGCCTCTCCGTCCAGATAGGTGGTGGAAAACCGCGTAATCACCCAGCCCAGCAGCCCCACCAGCATCAGCATCACAACCGACAACAGATCCAGCCTGACCGAGAAACCCAGTGTGGCCACCCCCAGCAAGGATGTTGTTTGCGCCCCGTACAGCCACAGCACACCCCCCGCCCCGAGAGAGAGGACAAGGGCCACCAGACTGGCAAGTTCGGCCAGAAACAGGGTCATTGTGGGGCGCATTTGCTGGCCCATCAGGCACGCCAGACCAGCGACAGCGAGGATCAGAATAGAAAGGTAAGGTATCAAGGCCAGCATTGCGCATCTCCCAAACAGGCGTTCGAGCGCAGATATTTCACCCCGATCATTTATAAAAATACATTGTTTCTGTTGTTTCGTTCCATTAATCAGAACTATGGCCCCTGTGAATTACAAACATCTGCGCTATTTTCAGGCCGTCGCCCATGACGGTAACCTGACACGCACCGCGCAGACGCTGAACCTGTCGCAATCGGCGCTGTCCACGCAGATCCGCACGCTGGAAGACCGGCTTGGCCATAGCCTGTTTGACAGGGTCGGCCGCCAGTTGGTACTGACCGAGGCAGGGCGCATCGCGCTGGATTATGCCGATGCCATTTTCAAGACAGGGGATGAGCTGGTCGCAGTGCTGGCGCAAAGCGGCACAGGGCGGCGGGCGGTGCGGGTGGGTGCATTGGCCACGCTGTCGCGCAATTTCCAGCTGGATTTCCTGCGCCCCCTGATTGCGCGTGCCGATGTCGAGGTGATCTTGCGGTCAGGCTCTCAGGCGGAATTGCTGGGCGATTTGCAGGCGTTGCGGCTGGACATTGTGCTGACCAACACCCCGCCCCCCCGCGACAGGGCAGCACCTTGGTTGGCACAGAAAATATCCGAACAGCCCGTAAGCCTGATCGCCACGCCAGAGCTTTGCGCCGCAAACACCGACCTGTCCACCCTGCTGGCGCGAGAGGCGTTGGTGCTGCCCACATTGGAAACGGGTTTGCGCGCGGGCTTCGACCTATGGGCCGCGCGGCGCGGTTTGCGCCCGCAGATCGCCGCCGAAGTGGATGATATTGCCATGATGCGCCTGCTTGCGCGCGAAGGGGCCGGAATTGCCGTTCTGCCCCCCATTGCCGTGCGCGACGAGCTGGCCTCTGGCCTGCTGGTCGAGGTGGCGCAAATTGACGGGCTGACCGAAAATTTCCACGCCGTCACGCTGTCGCGGCGCTTTCCCAACCCCTTGGTCGATGAATTGCTGCATATGCAGGACTGACACTGCCACGCACCTATGCGGCAGGGCTTGACGCGCCCGCCCAGAGAGGGCAGTTGCAGCGCATGTTGCGCATACAAGAAATCTCTTATTCCGTCGAAGGCCGCCCCCTGTTCGAGGCGGCCTCCGCCAATATTCCCGATGGCCACAAGATTGGCCTTGTCGGGCGCAATGGCACAGGCAAAACCACGCTGTTCCGCCTGATCCGGGGCGAGCTGACCTTGGATGGGGGCACCATCTCGCTACCATCGCGCGCGCGCATTGGCGGGGTCGCGCAGGAAGTGCCGTCATCTTCAACCTCGCTGATCAACACAGTGTTGGAAGCAGATACCGAGCGCGCCGCCCTTATGGCCGAGGCTGAAACCGCGCAAGACGCAGGCGATATCGCCGCCATTCAGGCGCGGCTGGTCGATATTGACGCGTGGTCTGCCGAAGGGCGTGCCAGTTCGATCCTGAAGGGATTGGGCTTTGACAGCGCTGCACAACAACGCCCCTGTTCCGATTTCTCGGGCGGGTGGCGGATGCGTGTGGCGCTGGCAGGCGTTCTGTTTGCCCAGCCCGACCTGCTGCTGCTGGATGAACCAACCAACTATCTGGACCTTGAAGGTGCCTTGTGGCTGGAAACCTATCTGGCCAAATACCCGCATACTGTTATCATCATCAGCCATGATCGCGGGCTTTTGAACCGCGCGGTCGACCATATTCTGCACCTCGAAGACCGCAAACTGACGCTGTATACAGGCGGCTATGACCGCTTTGCCAGCATGCGCGCAGAGCAACGCGCCGTTCTGGCCGCCGAGGCGTCGAAAGTTGCCGCGCAGCGCGCCCATATGCAGAAATTCGTGGACCGTTTCCGCGCGCAGGCCACCAAGGCGCGGCAGGCGCAATCGCGCCTGAAAATGCTGGAAAAACTGACGCCGATCACGCCGCCGTCAGAAGCCGCGCGCCATGTCTTCACCTTCCCCGCGCCAGAAGAATTGTCGCCCCCGATCCTGCGGCTTGAAGGGGCATCGGTCGGCTATGGCGGCCCGCCTGTGCTGAAAGGGCTGGACCTGCGCATCGATCAGGACGACCGCATCGCCCTTTTGGGCCGCAATGGTGAGGGGAAATCGACCCTGTCAAAACTTCTGGCCGAAAAGCTGGAAGGAAGTGGCACCGTCACCCGCGCGGCAAAACTGCGCGTGGGCTATTTCGCCCAGCATCAGGTGGACGAGCTGGAACTGGACGAAACACCGCTGCAACACCTGCAACGCGCCCGCCCCGGAGAGGCACCGCCGCGCCTGCGCGCGCGGCTTGCGGGCTTCGGGCTGATGGCTGAACAGGCGGAAACTGTGGTGCAACGCCTGTCGGGCGGGCAAAAGGCGCGGTTGTCGCTGCTTTTGGCCACGCTGGACGCGCCGCATATGCTGATTCTCGACGAGCCGACAAACCACCTTGATATCGAAAGCCGCGAAGCGCTGGTCGATGCGCTGACCGCCTATACCGGCGCGGTTGTGCTGGTCAGCCATGACATGCATCTGCTGTCACTGGTGGCAGACCGGCTGTGGCTGGTGTCTGATGGCAAGGTCACGCCCTATGATGGCGATCTGGAAAGCTACCGCAATTTCCTGTTGTCCAGCACCACCAAGCCTGTGCGCGAAAAACCTGCACCCAAGGCCAAACCCCGCGCAACGCGCGACGAGGTTCTGGCCCTGCGCAGTGACTTGCGCAAATGCGAAACCCGCATCAGCAAACTTGAAGAGATGCGCGACAAGCTGGCGAAGAAACTGGCGGATACAGCGCTGTATGACGATACGCGCCTAAGCGAGTTGCAAGTCTGGCAGGCCAAATATGCCGAAGTCATGGAAGGGCTGGACCGCGCCGAAGCCATGTGGATGAAAGCACAAGCCGCCTTGGATAGCGCGCAAGCAGACTGATTTAGCCGATCATCATCTGTGCATCGCCCATGCGCTGGTAGTGACGGCAGAGGTGTTGCAAAGCGATGCGCAGTACGATCTTGCCCGAACGCGCGGACCATTCCAATGCCTGCTCGGCGGATTCAACCCCTTCCAGATGGCAACAACAGCGCAAGGCCATATCGTCAAGCCCCGGCCCCAAAGCGCGCAGCACCGCCAGAACGCGCAGGCCCGCTGCCTTTGTGCCCGGTGGTGCGATATTCGGCCCGGGTACGGCGCGATTTTCCAGCGCCTCGATCACGTCTTGCGCCGTTGTCAGCGCCACCCCCTCTAGCTGGGCCATGACGAAATCTTCGCGCAAGCGTTCCGCCGCCTGCACCAGACGCGGTTCCAGAAACGGGCGGCCAGTCTTGTCACGGCGGCGCGCAAGCACAGTCACAGGGCTTTCTGCGCCACCATAGCGGATGCGCCCTGCGGGTTGCCCCTCTGGCGCGCCAAAGGGTTGAAAGGCAAGCCCCACTCTGGCGCAATACCGCCGCAGCGCCGCGCGGCCCGATGCGCTGATGACATAAGAGGCCACGCGCCCCTGATTGCGACAGGTGATCCAGTCATTCAGCGCCATGACTTCGGCCACGCAACGCTCCATCACCGACACACGCTGGGGCATACCATCGGCGTTTTCGCAGGTTACCACAGCTTTGGGCATATCGGGTGCCACGATCAACAAGGATTTGGGGCGCAACAGATGCTGCAAATTCTGCATTGCCTGTTGTTCCAGTTCGGGGTCAGGGCGCGGTGTGGTCTGAACTGGTGAATACGGAATCATGGAAAGAGCACCCCTTTCTGGCAAAGTCTCGGACATGTCGCGCAGCGCATGGTCAAGCCGACGCAGCGCCTCGTCTACAAGCGGGTCATCACGGCGGTTTTCAAAATGGCGGACATGGCGCAGCACGGTCGAGGCATGGCAGCCGTGATCCTTTCCCAGCGCACGCAGCGACTTGCCCGCGCCCACATGCGACAGATACAACCGCGCCCCCACAGGAATCAGATCGGCGCGCGCCTGACCACGGCATGGGGGCGTTTCGCCTGCTATACAGCCCTGCGCAGACATATCAGCGCGCGCTCCCTTCACATAAATCAACCTATAAGTGCGAAAGTTACCTGTTTCTTAACCAGACCTCCGACATGCCCAGAATGGTTACAAATTCCTAAATCCAGTTGAATAAACCGTGCGCTGCTTTGGAATCTTGCGCAACACCCCCTGTGGGCATGCGATGATCCGCAGGCTTTTCATTTGGGAACAGACGCATGCATATTGCTCATTCGACATTGGACACACTTATCCGCCCTCGCCTTTTGATTGTGTCAGCGCGCTATGCTTTGCGCGATTACAACCGCGCAAACCGGCTGGCGCGCCTGCTGGGCCTGCCCATGTCGCAACACCTGCCATCAGCGCATATGGCGCTTGCGCAACTGCTGGAATGCGAGCGCGCGCTGGAACATGCCCGCCGCACGCATGACGCCAGCTGGTCTGCGGCTGCGCATGTGGCGGTCATGACAGCGCTGCTATACGAGGCCCTGCTGGTCCGGCAGACACAGCCCGGCCGCGCGGGGGAACATGTGCCAGAGGGGGCAGCGCGCTTAGCCCTGTGAGCCAGGCTCTGTCGCCGCCTGCGCCATTGCCGCAAGTGCGTTGTCCAGCACGTCCAACCCTGCCGCAGGGCGATGTGCCTGTTCAGACAACACCCGCCGCCAATGGCGCGCGCCCGGCTGGCCTGCGAACAGCCCCAGCATATGCCGCGTGACAGAGGCCAGCTTCGTGCCCCCTGCCAGCTCTTGGGCGATATAGGGGCGCATCGCGTCCAGCGCGGTGTGAACTGTGGTGGTGGCGGGTTGGCCGAAAACCTCGGCATCTGCGCCAAGCAGCAGATCGGCGGGGCGCTGATAGGCGGCGCGGCCAATCATGACCCCATCCAGCCCCTGATCCAGAAACGCCCGCGCCTGCGCCAGAGAGGTGATGCCGCCATTGATGCTGATGCGCAGATGCGGAAAGCTGGCCTTCATCGCCAGAACCAAAGGGTAGTCCAGCGGCGGTATCTCGCGGTTATCCTTGGGGGACAGGCCCTGCAACCACGCCTTGCGGGCATGAATGGTGACATCTTCAACGCCTGCCCGTGACACGGTTTCCAAAAACCGCGGCAGGGCCTCGGCGGGGTCTTGTTCATCCACGCCGATGCGACATTTGACGCTGATCCGCGCGGGGCTGGCGGCCAGCATCGCAGCACATATCTCGCCCACAAGAGCAGGCCGGGTCATCAGCACGGCCCCGAAACACCCCGATTGCACCCTGTCAGAGGGACAGCCGCAATTCAGGTTGATCTCGTGATAGCCTGCCTCCCACCCTAAACGCGCGGCCTGCGCCAGTTCGGCCGGGTCCGACCCGCCCAGTTGCAACACCAGCGGGTTTTCCTTGGGGTCATGCTTCAGCAAATGCAGCGCACCCCCGCGCACCAGCGCAGGTGCCGTGACCATTTCGGTGTAAAGCTGGGTATGGCGCGATAATTGGCGGTGAAAATACCGGCAATGTCGGTCTGTCCAATCCATCATCGGCGCGACGCTCAGGCGCGATGATGTCAGGCCCGCCAAATCCGGTGTGGTATCTGCCATATCTGCGGCTTTCCGTTCTGCCTTGCGCGGCTTTGGGGCGTTATCATTTGATCCGCCCCATACCGCGAGTTTCGCTGCATGTGCAAGGCGGCCATATTGCGCCTAGCGCATAGGGGGTCGCGGTTCAGAACAGAACCGATGGCAGCCAAAGCACCAGCCCCGGGAAGATGAACAGCAGCGCTATTGCAACAATTTGCAGAAACACAAACGGGATTGCCCCCTTGTAGATCATGCCGGTGCTGACCGAATTGGGCGCAACGCCGCGCAGATAGAACAGCGAGAAGCCGAAAGGCGGCGTCAGAAAGGATGTCTGCAAATTCACCCCGATCATCACCCCCAGCCAGACAGGGTCTACCCCAAGCAGCAGCAATGTCGGCGCAGTGATTGGCAGCACGATGAAGATGATCTCGAATGTGTCAAGGATAAAGCCCAGCACGAACATGATCAGCATGACCACAATCATCGCCCCCATCGCGCCGCCGGGCATCGAGGTCAGGAATTCGCGCACCAGATTGTCGCCGCCCATCTGGCGGAAGACGATGGCAAAAACCGATGCGCCAAACAGGATGATGAATATCATCGAGGTAATGACAGCCGTGCGCCGCGCCACTTCGGTAAAGACAGAGACCGACAACCGCCAGCGCATGGCTGCCAGAACTGTCGCACCAACGGCGCCCACGGACGCAGCCTCGGTGGGGGTGGCGATGCCGCCAAGGATCGAGCCCAGCACTGCGGTGATCAGCAGCAAGGGCGGGATCAGCGCAAACAGGATTTCTTTCCAAAGGCCCTGTCGCTCTTCTGGGGGGACTGGTGTTGCGGGGCAGCTTTCAGGGTCGAAAACTGCCTTGAACAGGATATAGCCAATATACAGCGCAACCAGCAGCAAGCCGGGGATCATCGCGCCTGCGAAAAGATCACCCACTGACACTGTCTTGGGGGCGAAATTCCCAAGGCTCATCTGCACCTGAGAGTTCATGCCCGCGATCATATCGCCCATGAAGATCAGCACTGTGGATGGCGGAATGATCTGCCCCAGCGTGCCAGAGGCGCAAATCGCCCCGCTGGCCAGTTTGGGGTCATAGCCTGCGCGCAGCATTGCGGGCAGCGAGATCAGACCCATTGTCACCACAGTCGCGCCCACAACCCCTGTCGAGGCGGCCAGAAGCGCGCCCACAAGGATAACCGAAATCCCAAGCCCGCCGCGCATATTGCCAAACAGCCGCCCCATAGTGGACAATAACTGCTCGGCAATGTTGCTGCGCTCCAGCATCACACCCATGAAAATGAACAAGGGCACGGCCACCAGCACTTCGTTAATCATGTAGCCGGTATAGCGGCCGGCCAAAGCGCGCAGGTTCGACATGTCGAACACGCCGAAATACAGGCCCATATAGGCAAACAGCACGGAGGTGCCCGCCAGCGTAAAGGCCACGGGAAAACCAATCAGCAAGAAGCCGATCACCGCAAAGAACATCAGCCCCGCAAGGATTTCGCCAATCAGCACAGGATCCATGTCAGGCTGTCTCCGTATCGTATTTGTATTTGTAATCGTCCGGAACCAGATCGTAGCGCCCCGCAATGATCAGGATCGAGCGGATCGCCATTGCCACGCCTTGCAGCGCGATAACGACTGCGAGAACCAGAATAAAGCTTTTCAGCACCCAAAGGCCCGGCATGCCGCCGATATTGGCCGAGGCCTCTCCCAGCCGCCAGGAGCGCTGCACGAAGGTGAAACAATAACTCCAGACCACCCAAGCGAATGGCATCAGGAAAATGCACACGCCCAGCAGGTCCAGCCATGCTTTGCGCAGGGTCGAGGCGGGGCGGTAAAAAATGTCCACCCGCACATGATCATTGCGATACAGCGCATAGCCCGCCACGGCGGTAAACATCACCCCGTTCAGCCATGGGTAGAGGTCTTGCATCCACAGGCGGGTATTGAGGAACAGATAGCGTTCCACCACCACCGCGAAACAGACCAGCACAATGGCCACGGACAGCCACATGAACAGGTTTCCGATTGCGCGGTTCATCAGATTGATCAGGCGCATCAGATAGGAAAGCGCAATCATGTCATCCTCCGGCGGACGGATTCAGGTGAACAAGAGGCCCCGGATCAAGTCCGGGGCCGTGTCGTGTCGGTAGGACGTGTCAGCTACAGCCAACCGGCCTGTTGATCAACCAAGATCCGAAACATCAAAATATTTCAGACGGGCCTGCGCGAATGTCAGATCCGTATTCTCGGTGCGCGTGCGCAGCAGGTTCAGGTTCTGGACAAAGCTTTCTGCTGTCGCTTTGGTTTTCGCGTCGGAACTGTCGAGGATCTCGATCAGCAATTCGCGCGATGCGGCAGCACCGGCTTCCAGAATGCTCTCGGGCCAGTCGTTATGCACAGTCACTCCATGGTTTTCGACCATGTCATTCAGGGCAATAGGATCATTGGCATAGAATTCGGACGGCACCTGATCATATTCTGCCTGACAGGCATCGCGGATGATCGCTTGCAGGTTCGAGGGCAGTTCCTGATACTTGGCCTTGTCCACAACCAGCTCTGTCGCCAGACCCGGCTCGATGAAGGACGAGGTGTAGTAATGCTTGCGCACCTGATGGAAGCCCAGCGCGCGGTCATTATAGGGGCCAACGAATTCTGCTGCATCCAGCGCACCCGATTGCAGGGCTGCGAAAATCTCGCCGCCCGCAAGGTTGGTGACCGATGCGCCCATTTTCTGCCAGACCTGACCGCCAAGACCGGGTGTGCGGAAACGCATGCCCTGAATATCGTCAATCCCGCCCAGTTCGTTCTGGAACCAGCCACCAGCCTGTGTGCCGGTATCACCCGACAGAAAGGCCTGAACACCGAAATCATCATAGATGTCGTCATACAGTTCCTGACCGCCCAGATAGCGCACCCAAGCCGCCAACTCGCGCGAGGTCATGCCGAAGGGCACGCCCGTGAAGAAGGACAGGCCGACCGACTTGTTCTGCCAGTAATACGCCGCGCCGTGGCTCATTTCCGCCGAGCCGTCGATCACGGCGTCCAGCGATTGCAGCGCGGGCACCATTTCGCCTGCGGCGAAGACTTCTACAGTCATGGCACCATCTGCGGCCGCGTTGATCCGGTCGGCCACGCGCTGTGCGCCCGTGCCCAGACCGGGGAAATTGCGCGGCCATGTTGTGACCATGCGCCATGTGATGCGCCCTTGCGCAACTGCGGGTGCCGCCAGACTAGTGGCCGCTGCCGCGCCGCCACCCAGCGCCGAGGTTTTCAAAAAAGAACGACGATCCATGTATACCTCCCATGGGATTTTTCCTACCTGTACCCTCTCGGGCCGGCGCAGGATTAAAAGCACAGTGCGCCCATACTGTGAACCATTTTCTTTATCGATTTTCTGTGAAACCTGCCAAAAACAGGATAAATTTATGGGAAAGCTTTACAAAACTTCGTCAGCGTTTCTTTTGGATGGCCGTGTCGGCACGCCTGCGCCACGCAGGTTCAGCCAGTTCGCGAATAAAATCACACCCCCGCCCACAAAGACCAACGGCTCTAGCGCTTCGGCGTATAACCAGACGCCCACCAAGGCGATAACCGGCAGGCGCAAGAACTCCATCGGGGCAACAGTCGAGGCGGGCGCAAGCCCCAGCGCCGAGGACAGCGCGTAATGCGCGCTTAGGCCAGACAGCCCTACCACCACCAACCAGCCCCATATGGCGGGAGAGGGCCAAGTAAACCCGCCCCATTGCGCCAGAACCAGCCCGAAAATGGTTTGCGACAGCGTCATCCAGAACAGCACACACAGCACGCTATCAGCGCGCATGATGCGTTTGGTCAGCATCACATTCATCGCAAACCCGATCGCACACAGCATCCCCGCCAGATGACCACTGTTCAGCGGTTGTACCCCCGGTTGCGCCACGATGAGTATGCCCGCAAACCCCAGCACCGCGACGAACAGACGGCGCTTGGTGAACTGCTCGCCCAACACAAGCGGGGCCAGCAGCGCCACCCAGATTGGCATGGTAAATTCCAGCGCGACAAGCTGCGACAAGGGGATCACCATAATGCCGTAAAACCACAGGTTCTGGCCTGCGAAATGGAACAGGTTACGCGTCAGATGCAAGCTTGGGCTTGTGGGCCTGATCTGTGCCCACACGCGCGTCGCGTTGCGCAAGGTGAACAATACCACCCCCGCGACAATCACAAAGCCAATGATCGAGCGCCAGAACATCAACTCGAACGAATCGAGTTCCTGTTGAATGGCGCGCCCCGCTATCGCCATTGCCGTAAAGGACAAGATCGCCCCGCACATCCACAGCGCGGCAAGGGCCGGTTTTGTTTGGGCTGCGGGCATATCGGGCTTCACATCTGTCCACTTTCAAAATGCGGCGCGGAACGGTGCCAGAACAGTGGCCCCCCCATACCACCCCACGCACAAAGCCGCAAAAACTTCTGCAATGGGGGGCAACAATGATCAATCGCAAAGCAGTTGGCGGCCAAACGATGGTATAATTCACAAAGGAGAAGGAGGGCTGAGTATGATAAACGAAACTGACATTCTGGACATGACCTGTCTGACCCGCGCACAAATCGACGCGATTTCAAAACATGAACATATCGACGCTGTGTCAGCGGCGGAACTTGGTGAATACATGATGCACATCCATCATGGCCCGCAAAAGGTGCAACAGATGATCTGCGAAGATATCGCCACTGCGCTGCACAATGATGACCTGTCGGGCGCGCGGGAACTGTACAAAGCGCTGAAAGAATTTCTAGCCGACCACCCAGAGGCATTGCGCGGGAATGGCTGAAATCTAGTGCGTCCAGACCTGCCGCCGGTTCGTCGCAAAATTGTCACCATAGCCCCCGGGGCGCAGATTGGCACGGCGTGTCTTGGGGGCGATCACGTTATACTCGATCCCATGGGCGCGGGCATAGGCTTCGGCGGCGGCCTGATCTTCAAAGCGCAGCTTGACCTGCGAATCCATGTCGCCCGAACTGGTCCAGCCCATCAACGGGTCAATCTGGCGGGCCTGCGCGGGCGAGAATTCCAGCACCCATGACTTGGTCTTGGAATTTCCAGACTGCATTGCGTTGCGGGCGGGCTTGTAGATGCGTGCGCGCATGAAAGAATGCTCCTTGCGAATTCGATGTCTTATGGAAAAAATTCTCGTCAAAGACAAGGGTGCAGACAGGAAAGGGTCACCCGAAAGGAGGGGACGAGGAGTAAGTCTCTCGGGCTGCGGCCTTTTCCTGCCTGCTTTTCTCGATTTAGGCCCATAAGGAGCGTCCGGCAACTTATTTTGCATCTCAAGTATATCTTTTTAAAACGGTTGTGCCCTTTTGTGGCTGCAAACAGATTACCCCAGACACTTTCCCGCAGCGGTGCGATTAGCCCAAGTCGCGCGACGGAATGACAGGAAAGAACACACCGCCCGACCATAGCCCGAACCAGCTGTCATCATCATGTGGCGCATGGGTGCCCAGCTCGACCAGCCGGTAGAAACTTTTGCGGTCGATCAATGCCTCCAGCCCCGCACGGATCATGACATAGGGCGCAGGCTCGCCGGTTGCGGCGTCACGCTCTACCCGGATCGGGTGCAAGGTGCCTGCCCGCGCCTCATCGCCCAGATTGGTGGTGAAGACCAGTTCCTGCCCACGCCCCGCCCCTTCAACACGGAAATCCACAGCGACGAAGGGCGCGTCATCCACGGTAATGCCAACCTTCTCGACAGGTGTGACAAGAAAATACTTGCCCCCCTCCAGCTTCAGGATATTGGCGAACAGCTTGACCAATGCGGGCCGCCCGATGGGCGTGCCTTCATAAAACCATGTCCCGTCCCGCGCGATCCGCATGTCTATGTCACCACAAAAAGGCGGGTTCCACAAATGCACAGGCGGCAGGCCTTTGCCCTTTGCAGCGGCACTTGCCGCCTGTGCCAGTGCATCTGGCGTGGGTGTCACGGTTTTTTGTTCACTCATGATTTTTGCCATTGGCTGCCTATGCGATATGTCTAAGCTACCATATAAGAGGCCTAAGCCAAATTTCACCCCGACGAGGAGCGCGCATGAGCACCGAGACCGACCTGATCGCCGAGATCGAAACGCTGGGCGAAAAACTTGCCCTTGCGCGCGCCAGCATCAACCGCCGCTTTATCGGCCAGAAAAATGTGGTTGACCTGACGCTGACAGCCATGCTGTGCGGCGGGCATGGGTTGCTGATCGGCCTGCCCGGTCTGGGCAAGACGCGGCTGGTGGATACGCTGTCCACTGTCATGGGGCTGAAAGGCAACCGCATCCAGTTCACGCCAGACCTGATGCCCGCAGATATTCTGGGGTCAGAAGTGCTGGACGTGGCCGAAGATGGCCGCCGCGCCTTTCGGTTTATTCAGGGGCCGATTTTCTGCCAGCTTCTGATGGCTGATGAAATCAACCGTGCCAGCCCGCGCACGCAGGCCGCATTGTTGCAGGCCATGCAGGAAGGCGAGGTCACTGTCGCAGGCGACCATCACAAGCTGGAACGCCCCTTTCATGTGCTGGCCACCCAGAACCCGATCGAGCAGGAAGGCACCTACCCCCTGCCCGAAGCGCAGCTTGATCGCTTTCTGGTGCAGATCGACGTTGAATACCCCGACCGCGCCACCGAACGTGACATCCTCATCGCCACCACGGGCGAGGGTGAGGATCGCGCACATGAAGTCTTCACCGCAGCCGAGTTGATGGCCGCGCAACAGCTTTTGCGCCGCATGCCCGTGGGCGAAAAGGTGGTCGAGGCGATTCTCGATCTGGTCCGCGCCTGCCGCCCCGACGAGGCAGAGGCCCATGACGCAGTCAAAGGCGCCGTAAGCTGGGGGCCGGGGCCGCGTGCGGCCCAAGCGCTGATGCTGACCGTGCGCGCCCGCGCGCTGCTGGACGGGCGGCTTGCCCCGTCGGTGGAAGACGTGGCCGCAATGGCGCGCCCTGTCCTAAGCCACCGCATGGCGCTTGGCTTTGCGGCGCGCGCGCGCGGTGAGAACCTTGGCGCAATCATCGACCGTGTGGCAGCATCCGCCACACGGATGGAGGTGGCGGCTTGATCACACCCGCCACCCTGCGCACCAATGCCGAGGCCCTCGCCGCCCCCCTGCCCGCCCTGCTGGCACAGGCCGAGCAACTGGCCGCGTCGGTTCTGCCCGGCGCGCATGGGCGCAGGCGCGCAGGCATGGGTGATGAATTCTGGCAATACCGGCAGGCGACATCCTCGGATGGGGGCGCGCGCATCGACTGGCGGCGCTCTGGCCGCGCCGATGTGCATTTCGTGCGCGAAACCGAATGGCAGGCCGCGCAGGCCGTGACATTATGGGTGGACCGCTCTCAGGCGATGGGCTTTAGCGGCGACAAGGCCCGCTTGCCCAAAGCCGCGCGCGCGAAACTGCTGGCGCTCGCACTCTCGGTCCTGCTGCTGAAAAGTGGCGAACGTGTGGGGCTGTTGCCCGACCTGCCGCCGCGCACAGGGCGCGCGCAGCTGGACCCGCTGGCGCTGGCCCTGTCAGACAATGACATGGCAACCGATTATGGCACGCCGCCCACCGCCCCCCTGCCCGCCTATTCCCAAGCAGTGTTCCTGTCGGATTTCCTTGGCGACCCTACCGCCCTGCAAGAGGCCGTGGGCCGCGCCGCAGATCGCGGCGTCAAAGGTGCGCTGGTGCAAGTGCTTGACCCGGCAGAGGAGGAATTTCCCTATCAGGGCCGCTCGATCTTTGAATCCATGGCAGGTGGGCTGCGCCACGAGACTTTGCGCGCAAGTGATCTGCAAACGCGCTACCGCGCCCGACTGGCCGAGCGTAAGGATATGCTGGCCACTTTGGCCCGCGTCACCGGCTGGCAAGTGCTGACCCATCACACCGACCAGCCCGCCGCTGCTGCGCTGATGTGGCTTTGGCATGAACTCGATGCGGGGCGGGGGCGCTGATGTTCACACTTGGCCCCATCGGTTTTGCAACCCCTGCCCTGCTGCTGGCGCTGGTCGCGCTGCCCGCGTTGTGGTGGCTGCTGCGCGCTGTGCCGCCTGCGCCCGTGATCCGCCGCTTTCCCGGTGTGGCGCTGCTGATCGGGCTGACGGATGAAACCACCGAGACGGACAAAACCCCGTGGTGGCTTTTGTTGCTGCGCGCGGTCGCGGTTGCGGCGCTTATCGTGGGATTTTCCGGCCCTGTGCTGAACCCGCAAGCTGCGCGCGACGGCTCTGGCCCGCTTTTGATTGCGCTGGATGCAAGCTGGGCCAGTGCCGCCGACTGGCAGCGCAGGCAAGCCCGTGTCGAAGACCTGCTGGCAGAGGCGCAGCGCGCCAGCCGCCCCGTGGCCGTTGTCGCGCTGACCGATCTGCCCTCGGGCGAGACACCTTTTCGCGCGGCGGAATTCTGGGCCGAACGTGTGCCCGGCCTTGTGCCTGCCCCCTTCACTGCGCAAAGCGCCCAACTGGCCGACTGGCTGGAAACCTTGCCCGATGCGTTCGACACCTACTGGCTGTCGGACGGGCTGGCGCATGACTACCGCAATGCGCTGACCGCCGCCTTTCAGGCACGCGGCACCCTGACCGCGTTCGAGACATCGCGCGCGCCGCTTGCCCTTGCGCCGCCTGCCTTGCGCGAAGGGGTCATTTACCTGACTGCCCATCGCCCCGCAGGATTGCCCGCGCAAGAGATCGAAATCACCGCCACAGGCCGCGACCCCGCAGGGGTGGAACGGATGCTGGCACGCGGCACCACCAGTTTTGAGGCAGACGCCACAACAGCCACACTGGATTTCACCTTGCAACCAGAGTTACGCAACCGCATCACCCGATTCCAGATCGCGGGCGAACGCAGCGCAGGGGCAGTGGCACTGACCGATGACGCGCTGCAACGGCGCAAGGTGGCGCTACTGGCAGGGCGCGACGGGCGCGAAGGGTTGGACCTGCTCTCGCCCTTCTTCTACCTGCGGCAAGCGCTGGAGCCTGTGGCCGAACTGATCGAAAGCCCCTCGGTTGATGATCTGCTGCTGACCGCGCCTGATGTTCTGATCCTCGTCGATGTGGCGCAGCTGGGCGAATTGGAAACCGCGCAGATTCTGGATTTCGTCAATGATGGTGGGCTTTTGCTGCGCTTTGCAGGCCCGCGCCTTGCCGCCAGCGATGTCGCCCGCACCGATGAAGACCCGCTTTTGCCTGTGCGCCTGCGCATCGGCGGGCGCACTGTCGGCGGCGCCATGAGTTGGGGAGAGCCGCGCCGCTTGCGTGAATTCGGGCAGGACTCGCCCTTTGCGGGGCTGTCCATCCCGCAGGAAGTGACCATCAGCGCGCAGGTTCTGGCGCAACCAGACCCCACCCTTGGCGAACGCACCATCGCCTCGCTCGCCGATGGCACGCCACTGGTCACGCGCAAATTCTCGGGCGATGGGCAGGTGGTGCTGATCCATACAACTGCCAATGCCGAATGGTCCACCCTGCCGATATCGGGCCTGTTTGTGGATATGCTGGAGCGCTTGGCCGTCTCGACCCGCCCTGCCGCCCCCACATCCGAGGCGCTGTTGACCACGCAATGGCAACCCGAACGTGCGCTTGACGGGTTCGGGCAGGTGGTGGATGCCAGCACCCGCCCTGTTGTTGCCGGTGCCACACTGGCCGCAGCGCGCTTTGGCCCAGACCTGCCGCCCGGTGTCTACCGCAGCGCGATTGGCACGCTGGCCCTGAATATCGGGCAAGACGAGATGGACTTGCGCCCCGCGATATGGCCCGCCTCGGTGGTGGTGGAGCGGGACACGATCCGCGAAGAACGCGACCTGACCGCAATTTTCCTGACACTTGGCCTAGGGGCACTTATGATCGACATTCTCGCCGCACTCTGGGTTTCGGGGCGGCTGCGCGGGGCCACGGCAGTGCTGGCGCTTGCTGCATTTGCCCTTCACAGCCCCCCTGCACAGGCCCAAAGTGACGACCGGCTGGCGCTGCAAGCGACCGCAGAGATGGTGCTTGCGCATGTGCTGACGGGCGATGCCCGCGTCGATGATATGGCCAGTGCGGGGCTTCTGGGGCTGGGGCGCACGCTGTTTGCGCGCACCTCGGTCGAGCCGGGCGCGCCCATCGGGGTTGATCTGGAACGCGACGAGCTGACTTTCTTTCCCTTCCTGTACTGGCCCATCACCGAAACCACACCCATCCCGTCGGATGCGGCCTATGCCAAGCTCAACCGCTACTTGCGCGGCGGCGGGATGATCATGTTCGACACGCGCGATGCGGAACTTGCGGGCCTGACCCGCACCACGCCAGAGGCCCGACGCCTGCAAGCCATCGCGCGCCCCCTTGACATCCCCCCGCTAGAGCCGGTGCCCGAAGACCATGTTCTGACCCGCACCTTCTATCTGTTGCAGGAATTTCCGGGCCGCTTCTCTGGCCGCGATGTCTGGGTCGAAGCCGCGCCCCCCGATGCCGAGATCACCGAAGGCATGCCATTCCGCAACCTGAATGACGGGGTAACGCCAGTCATCATCGGGGGGCATGACTGGGCCTCTGCATGGGCTGTGGATGATGCGGGCCGCCCGCTGGTGCGGCTGGGCATGGGCGTCACCGGCGAGCAGCAGCGCGAAATGGCCTATCGCTTCGGCATTAACCTGATTACCCATGTGCTGACCGGCAATTACAAATCCGACCAAGTGCATGTGCCAGCGCTTCTCGAAAGGCTGGGCCAATGACCGGATGGGATGGAATTGTCTTTGCCCCCCGGCTGGACTGGCCGATCCTGTGGGCGCTGATGGGGTTTTCTGCCCTGATGGTGGCCTTGGCGCTGTGGCAGGGCCTGCGCGGCTGGTGGCTGCGCGGTCTGGCCGCAGTGGCGCTGATTGCCGCCCTTGCCAACCCCTCGCTGCAATCCGAAGAACGGGACAGCCTGACCGATATCGCGCTGATTATGGTCGATGACACAGCTTCAAACCGGCTTGGGGTGCGCGGGGAACAGACCGCCGCTGCCCGCGACCATCTGGAAGGGGAACTGGCGCAAATCGGCGGGCTGGAGACACGCATCATCACCCTGCCCGATGGTCCGCGCAACACCGGCACCGAATTGAACACGGCCTTGGCCGAAGCGCTGTCCGACCTGCCGCGCGACCGGCTGGCAGGTGTGTTTGCCATCACCGACGGGCAGGCCCATGACGAGGCGCTGAACCTGTCCATTCCCGCCCCCTTCCACCAGTTGCAAACCGGCGAGGCGCGCGATTGGGACAGGCGGTTGATCATCCGCAACGCCCCTGCCTTTGCCATTCTGGGGGAACCCGTCACCCTTGGCCTGCGGGTCGAGGATCAGGGCGCGGTGCCACAAGGCCAAAGCCGCTTTGCAACCCTGAACTATTCCATCGACGGCGAAGCCCCCAACACTGCCATGGTCCCTGTGGGCGAGGATATGGAAATCACCGTCACGCTGGATCGTGGCGGCATGAACGTGCTGCAATTCGAGCTGGAAGAGGCCGAGGGCGAACTGACCACACGCAACAATTCCGCCATTGTCCAGATCAACGGGGTGCGCGACCGCCTGAGTGTGCTGCTGGTCTCGGGGGAACCCAATGCCGGACAGCGCACATGGCGCAACCTGCTGAAATCCGACCCTGCTGTGGATCTGGTGCATTTCACCATCCTGCGCCCGCCCGATCGCCATGACGGGGTGCCGGTGAATGAACTCTCGCTTATCGCCTTTCCCACGCGGGAATTGTTCGTCGACAAGATCGATGAATTCGATCTGATCATCTTCGACCGCTACCGCCGACGGGGCATTCTGCCCAACAGCTATTTCAGCAATATTGCCCGCTATGTTCAGGAAGGCGGCGCGTTACTGGTTGTGGGCGGGCCGGAACTGGCCAGCGCCGACAGTATCTGGCGCTCGCCCTTGGGCGATGTCTTTCCCGCACGCCCCACCGCGCGCGTGATGGATGAAGGATTCCGCCCCGAGGTGACAGAACTGGGGCGGCGCCATCCGGTCACCTCTGGGCTGGAAGCGCTTGTGCCTGCGCTGGAAGATGGTGGGCCGGGCTGGGGCCGGTGGTTCCGCCAGATCGAGTTGGAAGCCCTGCAAGGCCAGACTGTCATGAGCGGCATTGACGAACGCCCGCTGCTGATGCTGGACCGTGTGGGCGAGGGGCGGCTGGCGCTGCTGGCCTCGGATCAGACATGGCTGTGGGATCGCGGCTTTGAAGGGGGCGGGCCACAACTGGAACTGCTGCGCCGCCTTGCCCATTGGATGATGGGCGAACCCGACCTTGAAGAAGAAACCCTGACGGCCACGGCCGAAGGGCAGCGCGTCACCATCCTGCGCCGCACCCTGCAAGACGCGGTGGGCGCGGTGACGGTTACTGGCCCTGATGGCGAAAGCATAACACTGGACCTGACCGAGGAAGCACCGGGCGATTACCGCGCGGAATTTGACGCCCCAGAGATCGGACTCTACCGCCTTAGCGAAGGGGATCTGGATGCCGTGATCGCCCTTGGCCCGCAAGCCCCTCGCGAATTCGAGGAAACGATCGCCACCGCAGACAAGCTGCGCCCAACGATCACCGCGTCGCGCGGCGGTGTGCAGCGTGTCGAAGATGGCCTGCCCGAATTGCGGCTGGTGCGCGAAGGTCGCGCGGCCTCCGGGCGCGGCTGGCTGGGTCTGACCCCGCGCGAGGCCTATGTCACAACCGAATTGCGCACCGCAGCCCTGCTGCCGGGCTGGGTCTGGCTACTGCTCGCAGCGGGGTTCGCACTGGGCGCATGGCTGCGCGAAGGGCGCGGCGGCTGAAAGTTTGGCGCGCCCATATAAGCCTGCGCACCATCGTTCCGGCCTTGCGCCGGAACCTCGACCCGCGATCACCTTCGCATAGCCCCCACAGGGCCACGCGCGGCGGGTACCGCGCAAGGGTCATGTGACACCCGAGTTGCGCCCTACTGTAGCGTAGGGTCTGGCTGCTGATCGCTGTGGGGGGCGTACCGCGCGGGGGGCGCGGCGGAAAGCGGGGCGCGCCCATATAAGCCTGTGCCCCATCGTTCCGGCCTTGCGCCGGAACCTCTCCTTGCGGTTATCTTCGCAGAGCCACGCGCGGCGGGTACCGCGCAAGGGTCATGTGACGCCCGAGTTGCGCATCACATCCCCGCATTCTGTCGCTTTCATGCTGCAATGCGGCGTTGCGGCAAGGGACGCATCATCCGGCCTGTGCCATCGCTAACCGAAAGGGCGATGCACTCCGCAGGAAAGGCAGTTCCATGGTCAAGGTTTTTTCCGGCGTCTGGCCGCTTATGCTGGGCATCTTGCTGATCATGCTGGGCAATGGCATGCATTTCACACTTATCGGTCTGCGCGGCGGGATCGAGGGGTTTTCTTCCGCCGAACTGGCCATTGTCACCTCGGCCTATTTCCTTGGCTTCTTATCCGGTGCGCGTATCACGCCTGTGATGATCCGCAGCGTCGGCCATGTGCGCGTATTCGCGGCGCTTGGCAGCTTCATGTCCGCAGGGCTGATCGCGTTTCCCCTGCTGACAGAGCCGTGGGCCTGGACAATTCTACGCATCCTGATCGGGTTTTGCATGTCGGGTATTTATGTGGCGGCTGAAAGCTGGCTGAACAATGCCGCCACCAACGAGACGCGCGGCAAGGTGCTGTCAGCCTATATGATTGCGCAGACGCTGGGAATTATCGGGGCGCAGGGCCTGCTGACTTTGGGCGATGCGGCAAATTCGGTGCTGTTCATCGGGGCCTCGATCCTTGTGTCGATCTCTTTCGCGCCAATCCTGTTATCGGCCACACCCGTACCTGCTGCTGAGGTTGCGCGCGCCATGCCTTTGAAAAAGCTGTTCACGGAATCCCCCCTCGGGACTGTTGGAATTTTCCTGCTGGGCAGCATCTACGCCACGCAATCGGGCATGGGCGCGGTGTTTGGCAGCCAGATCGGAATGGCCGCGCCACAGATCGCGCTGTTTGTCGCAATGCTGTTTGCGGGGGCATTGCTGCTGCAATACCCTATCGGCTGGTTGTCTGACAGGATGGACCGCCGCAAGCTGATCTTCGGTGCCTCGATTGTCGGCATGATATTCTGCACGATGGGCTGGGCCACGGCAGGCGGGGTGTGGTTCTTGATGATTTCGGCCTTCTTCGCGGGCGGTGTGACGACGCCGCTTTATGCCCTGTTTCTTGCCTATACCAACGACACGCTTGCGACCGAGGATATGCCAGCGGCTTCGGGGGGGCTGGTGTTCACCTTCGGGCTGGGTGCGATTGCAGGCCCGCTGGTGACAGGTTGGGCTATGCAAGTATTCGGCCCTTTCGCGTTCTGGCTGGTGCTGGGCGCAACCTTTGCCGCCATAGCACTATATGCCCTGTACCGCATGACCCAGCGCGCCGGTGTTCCAGCCACAGAAACGGACAGCTATCTCGGCGTGCTTCCCACTGCCTCGCCCGTCGCTATCGAGGCTGCCGCCACTTGGTCTGCGGAACAGGCAGAGGCAGAACGGGAGGATGACGCTGTCCCATAAAGCTTGCCTGCAGTCTTGAGAAAGGATCGTACCCTCAAACAGCGGGGGGGGCGTATTCCCGCCAAACTCCTGCGCCGCGGGCCTACCCCGTGGCGCAGCTCAGCGAAGACGCAAATCCGCCTGATCGCCCCGCCCCTGATCCGAGATGAAACGCAAGGTGTCGCCATCTTGCAGCACAAGCTGGCAATTATACGGGTCGCCCGACTGGCCAAAAACCAGTGTCCGGCAGAAATACCCCTCGCGCCATTCCCATTCACCGCCCACACGCATGCCAAAGCCGCGTCCGGTGATCTGGCCTTGTGGCAGCACTTGCAGCCGCACTCCGAAGCGCGTCAGCTCCCGCCCTTCCACAAGGGCACGAAAATTGCTTTCCTCATGTACAGGCTGGAAATCCGCAAGCGCGGGTGTCGCACCCAGCAGGGCGGCCAGCACATATCCTGTCATCATCCGCATCATCCACACTCCACCATTTACTTAGACACATACGCAACTCTACCGCGACTGGATTAGTTTCACAGCCCCAACACGTCGAGCATGGAATATTCGCCGGGCGCGGCACTCTGCGCCCAAATCGCGGCCCGAACGGCCCCGCGCGCAAATAACGCCCTGTCGGAGGCGACATGGCGTAGCACGATCCGCTCGCCCTCGCCTGCGAAGATCACATCATGTTCGCCAATATAGTCGCCGCCGCGGATGGCGTGAAACCCGATTGCGCCCTGCGCGCGCGCGCCGGTGATCCCGTCGCGCGCCCTGTCTGCCACCGCGTCCAGCGCCACACCGCGCCCTGCCGCTGCCGCCTCGCCCAGCATCAGCGCGGTGCCAGAGGGGGCATCGACCTTGTGGCGGTGGTGCGCTTCGACAATCTCGATGTCATACTCGGTGCCCAGTGCCGCCGCCACCTGCCGCGTCAGTTTCACCAGCAGATTGACGCCAAGGCTCATATTGCCTGCGCGCACGATCCGCCCGGTTTGGCCTGCCTGCGCGATGGCGGCCAGATCCTCGTCGCTGAACCCTGTCGTGCCGATAACATGCGCGACACCTGCCGCCGCCGCCCTATGTGCCAAAGCGACAGATACCGCAGGCGTGGTGAAATCGATCACCACATCGGATTGCGCCAATGCGCCGTCCACATCGTCGGTGACAACCAGCCCGTGTGCGGCCCCGCCCATCGCCTGCCCCAGATCGCGGCCCAGCCAGTCATGGCCCGCGCGTTCCACCACAGCGGCCAGCGTCGTCTCTGCGCTGTCATCGACCAGACGCACCAACATCTGCCCCATGCGGCCTGACGCCCCCATCACTGCAATCCTGACCATTCCTGCACCCCATCTTCGCAAAGTCACATTTTCGCGCCTGAATACCTACCGGCGCGGAAAATGGCAAAGCCTCGTTGCGCAGGCGCGGGCTTTCACCTAAATGGGGGGAATGGGAACACAACGCTTTGATACACCTCGGGGGCCATCACAACGTCAGCTGCGCGTGGGCGAGCTGATCCGGCGCAGCCTGTCGGACGTGCTGGCGCGCGGGGATGTGCATGATCCGGACCTGTCGCGCTTTGCGATTACTGTCAGCGAGGTGCGCACCTCGACCGACCTGAAAGTGGCGACGGCCTATGTCATGCCCTTGGGCGGCAAGGGCCAGAAAGAAGCGCTGGCCGCGCTTCGGCGCAACAAATCCGAACTGCGCCACCAGATGTCGCGCGAATTGACACTGAAATATGCACCTGATCTGCGCTTCCAACTGGATGAAAGCTTTGACCGGATGGATGAGACACGCCGATTGTTGCAAGATGAACGTGTGCAGCGTGACATCGCAGCCGGGCGCGAGGATGATGAGTCTCAGGCGTAACATCGCGGCCCTTGCGGCCTTTCTTCTTTGCGCGACAAGCGCCGCCGCCGATTGCGCAAATACCGAGTTTCAGGGCCAGAATTTCACATATTGCCGCGCGCAGGCCAGTGATGATCTGCGCCTGTTCCTTTATGCCAACGAAACACAGGTTTACGGCAATTTCCGCACCGTT
This sequence comes from Roseinatronobacter thiooxidans, assembly GCF_001870675.1. Classification (GTDB taxonomy): domain Bacteria; phylum Pseudomonadota; class Alphaproteobacteria; order Rhodobacterales; family Rhodobacteraceae; genus Roseinatronobacter; species Roseinatronobacter thiooxidans. The sequence continues at coordinate 251,264 of NZ_MEHT01000044.1, forward strand.
GACGAGGCTCTGGCCAAAGAAGGCAAGAAGCTGGCTTTCGCCATGAATGGCAGCATGTACCACCCCGACCGCCGCCCCGTCGGGCTGTTTGTGCAACAGGGTCAGGAAATCTCGCGCATTGTCACATCCGAAGGGCCGGGCAATTTCGGGTTGCTGCCCAATGGGGTTTTCTGCATCGAGGCAGACCGCTTTACGCTGATCGAAAGCCGCAGCTTTGCAGCCGCCCCGCCCGAATGCGACTATGCCGCCCAATCGGGGCCGATGCTGGTGATTGACGGGGCCTATCACCCGCGCTTTTTGACTGATTCGGACTCGCGACTGATCCGCAATGGTGTTGGCGTCACCGCAGATGGCAGGCGCGCGGTGTTTGTCATCACCAACACGCCGGTGAATTTCTATGAATTCGCGCGGTTCTTCCGCGAGTATCTGGAACTGCCACAGGCGCTGTATATTGATGGCAATGTCTCGCGGCTGCATGCGCCTGCGCTGCGGCGCTCGGACTGGGGCGGATTGCTGGGGCCAATCGTGGGCAAGGTTGTTGACGCCAGCACACCGACCAACTAGCAGACCGCGACAGAACAATAAGGGAAAGACATGGGACGCAAGCGCAAGGGCCGCGCCATTTCGGGCTGGCTGGTGATCGACAAGCCTGCGGGCATCACCTCGACCGCCGTGGTCAACAAGGTGCGTTGGGCGCTTCAGGCGCAAAAGGCAGGCCATGCCGGCACGCTGGACCCTGCCGCGACGGGTGTTCTGGCTGTCGCATTGGGCGAGGCCACCAAGACCGTGCCCTTCATCACTGATGCGCTGAAATGCTACCGTTTCATGGTGCGGCTGGGGCAGGCCACCACCACCGATGACGCCGAAGGCGCCATCATCGCCACCTCTGAGCAGCGCCCCACCGATGCCGAGATCGACGCCGCCCTTGTCGCCTTTCGCGGCGACATCCAGCAAGTGCCGCCCCAGTTTTCCGCCGTCAAGGTTGACGGCGAGCGCGCCTATGACATTGCCCGCGCGGGCGATGAGATGGAACTTGCCGCCCGCCCGCTTTATGTCGAGCGGCTGGATATCGTGGCCCGCCCTGACGCCGATCATGTCGAGTTGGAAATGGTCTGTGGCAAGGGTGGCTATGTGCGCTCTATCGCGCGCGATCTGGGGGCCGCTTTGGGCTGTCACGGCCATGTTGCATGGCTGCGCCGCACGTGGTCCGGCCCGTTTGACGCAAGCGAAGGGCTAAGTATGGAGCAGGTCGAGGCGATGGCCCACACGCCCGAACTGGACACCCATCTGCGCCCGCTGGAACAGGGCTTGTGCGACCTGCCCGAACTGCCCGCCACGCCCGAAGGCGCGGCCAAGCTGCGCAACGGCAATCCCGGCATGGTTCTGACCTCCTCGGTCGACTATGGGGACGAAGCTTGGGCCAGCTATCAGGGCCGCGCTGTGGCTGTGGGTATCTACAAGGCAGGCGAATTGCACCCAAACCGCGTCTTTGTGGACAGCTGAGCCACGCACTCTCGCGCCGCCACCGCTGTCTGGAAGCTTGCCTTGGTTGGGTTCGTTTCAAGATGATTATCCACCGCCCCTAGACAGCGCGACGCGCGCCCCTTATCTGCACCCTCATGGCTCAGAAATCAGACCCCAATTACAAGATCATCGCCGAAAACCGCCGCGCGCGGTATGATTACGCCATCGAGTATGACCTTGAATGCGGGATCATGCTGCTGGGGTCCGAGGTGAAGTCGCTGCGCGTGGGGCAGGCAAATATTGCCGAAAGCTATGCCATGGTCGAAAATGGCGAATTGTGGTTGGTTAATTCCTATATCGCGCCCTACAAACAGGCCAAAACCTTTGGCCATGACGAACGCCGCCGCCGGAAATTGCTGGCTTCGAACCGCGAGCTTTCGCGGCTCTGGGCAGCAACGGCGAAGGACGGCATGACGCTGGTGCCGCTGGTGATGTATTTCAACCATCGCGGGCTGGTGAAGCTGAAAATCGCAGTGGCCAAGGGCAAGAAACTGGCCGACAAACGCGCGACCGAAGCCAAGCGCGACTGGGACAAGCAAAAGCGCCGGTTGATGAAAGACCACGGCTAACCCTGCCATCAGGCCAGCCGCTTTTACAAAAACAGCCCCAGCGCCCAAGGTGCCAGAAAGGCCGTCAGCATCGCGTTCAGCGCCATGCCGATGCCCGCAAACGCGCCTGCCTGCGGGTTGACCTGAAACGCGCGGGCTGTGCCAATGCCGTGCGCCGCCACCCCCACCGCGAAGCCCCGCGCGCGCCAGTCACGGATGCGCAACGCATTCATCAGCGGCGTGACGACAATCGCCCCGATCATGCCTGTCAGAATAACCAGAACCGCTGTCAATGTGGGCGATCCGCCAAGGCTTTCGCTGATGCCCAGCGCGACAGGGGCTGTGGTGCTTTTGGGCGCAAGGGTCGCCAGCAGCTGCGGGCTAAGGCCAAGCGCGTAGCCGATTGCCAGCGCCGACAGCACCGCTGTCACAGACCCCGCCAGCAATGCCGCACAGACCGGCAGGAACGCACGGCGCACGGCGTGGCGCTGGTGCCATAACGGAATGGCCAGCGCGACCGTCGCAGGCCCAAGGAGAAAATGGACGAACTGCGCCCCCTCGAAATAAGTGGCATAGCTGGTCTGCGTGCCCCAAAGCAGCGCGGCCAGCAGGATCACGGCAACCAGAACAGGGTTCACCAATGGCGCGCGGCCTGCCGCCTGCGCCAGCGCATCGCCAATCAGATAGGCGATCAGCGTCGCACTTAGCCAGATCAGCGGGCTTGCGGCCAGATAGGACCAGATTTCGGCAAATTCACGCATCGCGGTCGCCCTTATCGCCGGTCAGCCGCGCCACCGCGACAAAGGCCCCTGCCCCCACCGCCAGCGCCAGCACGGTTGAAACGACCAGCACCAGCGCAAAGCCCAAGCCATATGCGCCAAGCTGTTGCAAATGCCCCACCACCCCCACACCGGCAGGCACAAACAGCAAAGACAAATGGCGCAATATCCCCTCGCCCGTGGGCGTGACCAGTGCCGCCAACCGCGCAGAGGCCAGCATAAGCGCGAATAAAAGCGCCATGCCCAGAACAGGGCCGGGCGCGGGCCAGCCAAAAAAGCGGGTCAGCGCCTCGCCTGCAAGTTGGCAGGCAAGGATCAGGGTCAGGGCATGGATCATGGGCTTTGGCCTTGTTGCTGGGTCTTACCCCCATAGGCCCAGATTCTGCGCCAAAAGGAAAGAGTTACGCGCTTGACACACAGGCCGCCCCCGCGCAGGAGTAGCGCATGAACACCCATCTGAAAGGGTTATTGATCACCACGCTTGGCGTGCTGTTCGTCGTGCCCGATTCGCTTTTTATCCGGCTGATCGAAGCCGATGCGCTGGCCATCGCCTTTTGGCGCGGGCTGGTCGCGGGTGGTCTGGTTTTTGTGTTCGTGCTGCTGCGCGAAGGGGTGGGCGCGTTTGCGCAGGTGTTGCGCGCGGGGCGGCCCACATTGGGCTATATCCTGTTCTTTGGCATATCTGCACCCGGTTTCGTGCTGGCCGTCACCATGACCAGCGTGGCGAATGTGGTCTTCATTCTGGCGGCAATGCCTGTCTTTGCCGCAATATTCAGCCGGATCTGGCTGCGAGAGCCGATCTCGGCGCGCATGATCTGGACAATGCTGGGGGTGTTTGCGGGCCTTGGCGTGATCTTATGGGGCTCGCATGAACGCGCAGGGGCCACATGGCAGGGCGATCTGGTGGCGCTGGGGGTTTCGGCCTCTTTTGCGGCGGCGCTGACATCGGTGCGGGGGCTGCGCACAAGGTCCATGCTGCCCGCCGTGCCCTTGGCGCTGATCGGGGCGGCGCTGCTGATCTGGCCCTTTACCGATGTCATGGCCCCTGTGGCGGCACAATGGCCCCTGTTGCTGGGACATGGCCTGTTCATCGCTTTCGCGGCAGGGCTGATGGTGCTGGGGCCGCGCTATCTCAGTTCGGCAGAAGTGTCGCTGCTGATCTTGCTGGAATCCGCCCTCGCCCCGTTGCTGGTGTGGTTTGCGATTGGCGAAGACCCCGGCCCATGGGCGCTGGTGGGCGGGGCCATGGTTATCAGCGTGCTGCTGGTGTCCAATCTCGTGATGCTGGCGCAGGTCCGGCGCAAACGGGCCTTGGGCGCGGTGTAAGCTGCCTCAGCGCCGCCGCAAACGGATCACCACATCGACACGCGCGATCTCCGCCCCTTCGGGCGGGTTGGGCAGGCGCGAAAACGCCACTTCGCCCGAAGGCGCATCGGTCAGTTCCTGCGTATCTTCCCAGAAATAATGCGGGTGATCTTCAACACAGGTATCGAAATAGGACCGCGTTGCATCGACTGTGATCTCGTTCATCAGCCCTGCATCGCAAAATGCCTTGAGCGTGTTGTAGACCGTCGCCAGCGAGACCGACTCGCCGCTGGACTTGGCCGCAAGGAACAACCCTTCGGCTGTCACATGCCGATCGCGGCCATCGCCCACCAGCAAGGCGGCCAGCGACATGCGCTGTCGGGTCGGGCGCACCTTCGCATGGGTCAACCATGTGGTGCCTGTTGTCAGCGCCTTGTCGGTCAGTGAAGCGAAATCTTGATCCATCATGTATCTATATAAAGGGTGATCGCGGTAAATTTCAAATGAAAATCAGGTGCAGGTGGTCACTCGGCACAAGTGGGCGGGGTTGTCAGCGCTTGGAGCAGAGTGATACAGGAAGAAAACCCTTGCAGGAGTATGACATGTCCGCTTTTCCAAGTTCCTTTGACAAAGAGGGCCTGCTGGCCTGCGCGCGTGGCGAATTGTTCGGCCCGGGCAATGCGCAACTGCCCGCACCGCCCATGCTGATGATGGACCGCATCACCGAGATTTCCGGCGATGGCGGCGCGCATGGCAAGGGCCATGTCGTGGCGGAATTCGATATTCACCCTGATCTGTGGTTCTTTGAGTGCCATTTTCCCGGCAATCCGATCATGCCCGGCTGTCTGGGGCTGGACGGGCTGTGGCAGTTGACGGGCTTCAACCTTGGTTGGCGCGGCTGGCAGGGGCGCGGCTATGCGCTGGGTGTGGGCGAGGTGAAACTGACCGGAATGGTGCGCCCCGACCGCAAAATGCTGACCTATAAGATCGATTTCACCAAAGCCATCCAGACCCGTCGTCTGACAATGGGCGTGGCAGATGGCATTGTCGAGGCCGATGGCGATGTGATCTATCAGGTCAAGGATATGAAAGTCGCCCTGTCCGAGGCGTAAGAAAGACTATTCCCAAAGCACCGGCTGCACCGAATACCCGATATATAAAGGGTGTTTGGGGTGGCCGTGCTTGCTTAGCCCCAAATGCCATAGGGGCTGGCCGGTGGTGCGCAACAGCGCCTCGACCTGCGCGCCACGTTCCAGATGCGCGCCATGCGTGCCCCATGCGCAGATGATCTGATCCGCCCAAGGCGCGCTTTCTGCTATGGCTGCGTCATTCATCGGCCCAATAGGGTCCGGGGCGGCGCGCATCACGCGCGGATCGGTGGCGCGGTAGGCAAAGATGTTGCACACGCGAAACGCCCCAAACCCCAGCGCCCGCGCGCGGCGCTCGCAGCGTTCCACTGTGGGGTCATTCTGCACTTCGGTCGCGGTCGAGGGGTTAAGCATGACAAACAGCGCGCGCCCGCGCTCTGCCGCCCATTCGCGCGTCAGAACATAGCGGTAGTCCATGCAGGGTGAATAGACCGCGACAGAGGCCGCGTCACCCTTTTGATGAATGCGTGTAATCATGCGCCATCCGATCTTGAAGCAGGCAGCAGGAGTCTATCAGCGCGCAGCCGCAAACATGAACCCACAGCCTTACGGCTTCAGCCGCACCTGCATGGTGTTGCCCGCGGATTTGCGCAGCTCGAACACACCCGCACGCGCCACCAGCTCGCTCAGTTTCGCGCAACCATAATTGCGGCTGTCGAAATCAGGGTTGGCGGCCACAATGAACTGGCCCAGCTGCCCCAGAGAGAACCACTCCTCATCCTTGTCGATATGCGCCATCGCGGCCTTGATCAGCGGCACAGCCTGCGCAGGCGCGGCCTTCTTGCCCTTGCCCGCTGTGTCCGGCTCTGTCTCGGGCAGGATATTCTCGACAAAGATAAAGCGCTTGCACGCCTTGCGAAATGCCTCTGGCGTCTTTTGCTGGCCAATCCCGTAGACATCCAGCCCCTGTTCGCGGATGCGCGAGGCAAGCCGTGTGAAGTCGCTGTCAGAACTGACCAGAACAAACCCGTCAAACCGGCCCGAATGCAGCAAATCCATCGCATCGATCACCAGCGCAATATCGCTGGAATTCTTGCCCACTGTATTGGCGGGCTGGTGATGGGGCACCAGCGCCAGCACTGGCAGTTTATCTTGCCAGCCTGACATCTGCTGGCGCGAGAAATCGCCATAGATGCGCCGCACGCTCGCCTCGCCGAGAGAGGCAATCTCCTCGAAAATCGCCTCGGCCCATCTGGGCGAAGAATTGTCGGCATCAATCAGCACCGCCAGAAGCGGTATTCCTGCACGCGCCATGCGCTTTTCCTTTCATCCTTGCCCAAATATCCCGGGGGAGGCCCCTTGGGGCCGGGGGCAGCGCCCCCGTTACACCGCCCGGTACATGACCAACGCATCGACATAGCCCTGCTCGGGGTGCCGGAACGCGGCGGGCAGCCGCCCCACAATATCGAACCCGTTGCGCTGCCACAATGCCACAGCGCGGCGGTTGGTTTCGACCACACAGTTGAACTGCATGGCCCGAAACCCTTTTGAGCGCGCGCTTTCAAGCGCATGCAGCAACATCGCCTGTGCAATGCCTTGCCCCTGCGCCGCAGGTGCCGTGACAAAGCCGCAATTGCACACATGCGCCCCGCCCCCCTGCTGGTTGGGGCAAATGTAATAGCTGCCCAGCACGGCATCAGCCCTATGCGCCACGAATGCATCATGCGTCCCGCCCCGCCACCAGTGCAGCGCATCCGCACGGCTGATAGCTGGGTCTATCGCATAGGTTTCACCTGCACGAAAGACCGGCTCCAGCATCGCCCAAAGCGCAGGCTCATCGGCATCGAGCGCGGGGCGCATCTGCACCCCGCCCATGGTGCGCGTGCTCAAAACTCCACCACCGCGCGGATGGATTTGCCCTCATGCATCAGGTCAAACCCGTCATTGATCTGCTCCAGCGTCAGTTTATGGGTGATCATCGAATCGATCTCGATCTTGCCATTCATGTACCAATCCACAAATTTCGGCACATCCGAGCGCCCCTTGGCCCCGCCAAAAGCCGTGCCCTTCCACACGCGCCCCGTGACCAGTTGGAACGGCCGCGTCGAAATCTCGGCCCCCGCAGGGGCCACGCCGATAATCACCGACACGCCCCAGCCCCTGTGGCTGCATTCCAGCGCATCACGCATCACCTTCACATTGCCGGTCGCATCGAACGAATAATCCACACCCCCGATCGCGTCATCCCCGCGCTGGGTCAGGCGCACGATCTCGGCCACGACATTGTCAACCTTGGACGGGTTGATGAAATGCGTCATCCCGAATTTGCGCGCCATCTCTTCTTTGCCATCATTCAGATCAACCCCGATGATCATATCCGCGCCCGCCATGCGCAGCCCCTGAATGACGTTCAGGCCAATGCCGCCCAGCCCGAACACTGCCGCTGTCGATCCGATCTCGACGCCCGCTGTGTTGATGACCGCGCCAATCCCCGTCGTGACCCCGCAGCCGATATAGCAAATCTTGTCAAAAGGCGCATCGTCGCGCACTTTGGCCAATGCAATCTCGGGCATAACCGTGTGGTTGGCGAAGGTCGAGCAGCCCATATAATGATAGATCGGCGTGCCATCGAGCATGGAAAACCGCGTCGTGCCATCGGGCATCAGCCCTTGGCCCTGGGTGCCCCGAATGGCGGTACACAGGTTGGTTTTGCCTGACCGGCAGGAATAGCATTCGCGGCATTCGGGCGTATAAAGCGGGATCACATGATCCCCCGGTTTCAGCGTCGTGACCCCTTCGCCCACCTCGATCACCACGCCCGCGCCCTCATGCCCCAGAATGCTCGGGAACAGCCCCTCAGGGTCCGCGCCAGAGCGGGTGAATTCATCCGTGTGGCAAATCCCTGTCGCCTTGATCTCCACCAAAACCTCGCCCGCTTTCGGGCCTTCAAGGTTTACCTCCATGATTTCCAGTGGTTTTCCGGCCTCAAGGGCCACGGCAGCACGCGTGCGCATGATCTAACTCCTCTTGTCTTGCTGGCGCCACCATGGCGCAAATGCACACCCCTTCGCAAGCGCATGGGCACCATTTTTTCCCCTCCCTGCCCCGCGCGCAGCAAAGGCTTGATTTTCAGCGCAACCCGCCCCACACTCCCTAAGATGAATATGCAAACGCCGTTCCGCAGCCCCGACCCGCAGGTCAGTTTTGACCGGCGAGAGCTTGGGGTCATCCTGTCGCTCTATGGCCGGATGGTCGCAGCAGGGGAATGGCGCGACTATGGCATATCCTGCCTGCGCCGCTCTGCCGTGTTCTCGGTGTTTCGCCGCACAGCGGAACACCCGCTCTACCGGATCGAGAAACACCCTGATCTGCGCAACCGGCAGGGCATGTATTGCGTGATCGGCATGGATGGGCAGATCCTCAAGCGCGGGCATGATCTGGCGCAGGTGCTCAAGGTGCTGGAACGCAAAATGCTGCGCGTGATCGGGGATTAGGCGGCACCACACAGCCCCGTGCCTGCGCGGCGTCCCCGTAGCCTATACAGCCCCTCATGCAGGGCCGCCGCAAAACCTGTGTTGACTTGGCTGCCCTGCTTTGGCAGGTCAGTGCTTTGCTTCAACAGGATCTGATCCATGACCGCACCCTTCCCTGCCCTTTTGCCGACCTATAACCGCACACCGCTGAGTTTCGTTCGAGGCGAAGGCAGCTGGCTGATTGAAGCATCGGGCGCGCGCTATCTGGACCTCACCTCGGGAATTGCGGTAAATGCGCTCGGCCATGCCCATCCTGCGCTGGTCGCGGTGCTGCATGAACAGGCTCAGGCGCTGTGGCATGTCTCGAACCTCTACCGCATTCCCGCCCAAGAAGCGCTGGCACAGGCGCTGGTTGATGCCACATTCGCCGATACCGCCTTTTTCACCAATTCCGGCACCGAGGCGGCAGAGCTGGCCATCAAGATGGTGCGTAAATACTGGTACGATCTGGGCGCCGCGCGCCCCACTATCCTGACCTTCGAAGGCGCGTTCCATGGCCGCTCGACCGGCGCAATCGCGGCGGCCGGGTCCGAGAAGATGACCAAAGGCTTCGGCCCGCTGATGCCCGGGTTCAAAACCCTGCCATGGGGCGACCACGACGCTTTGCACGCGGCGCTGGATGACACGGTCGCGGCCGTGATGATCGAACCTGTGCAGGGCGAAGGCGGCATCCGCCCCCTGCCTGATCAATGCCTGAAGGGTTTGCGCGATCTGTGTGACCAGACCGGCGCGCTTCTGGTGCTGGACGAAGTGCAATGCGGCATGGGGCGCACGGGCAAGCTGTTCGCCCATGAATGGGCAGGGATCACGCCCGATATCATGATGGTCGCCAAGGGCATTGGCGGCGGCTTTCCCTTGGGCGCTGTGCTGGCCACCGCAAAGGCCGCATCCGGCATGGGGGCCGGCACGCATGGCTCAACCTATGGCGGCAATCCACTGGCCTGCGCGGTCGGGGCAAAGGTGGTCGAGATTATCACCGCAGACGGGTTCCTTGATGCTGTCAGCCGCAAGGGCGCGCTGCTGCGCCAGCGGCTGGAAGGGCTGGTCGCCGGCCATCCCGACCTGTTCGAGGGCGTGCGCGGCCAAGGTCTGATGCTGGGGCTGAAATGCCGCGCCCCGAATGCTGAAATCGTCAAGGCCGCACAGGCGGACTTCCTGCTGACAGTTCCTGCGGCTGACAATGTCATTCGCCTGTTGCCCCCGCTGACCATTACCGAAGACGAGATCAGCGAAGCCGTGACCCGCCTCGACAGCGCGGCAAGGTCCCTGCACTGATTTCATCCTTGTCAAAATATCCCGGGAGCGCGAGGGCAGCGCCCTCGCTCCCGCCCCCGAAAGAAGGTCCAGACGATGCCGCATTTCCTCGACATTCACACCACGGACACAACCGCCCTGCGCGCCATGATCGATCAGGCCCATGCCATGAAAGCGGCCCGCATTGGCCGCCCCAAAGCGGCCCCCGATGATGACCAGCCGCTCAAGAACCATATGGTCGCACTTATTTTCGAGAAACCCTCAACCCGTACGCGTGTGAGTTTCGATGTGGGCGTGCGCCAGTTGGGGGGGCAGACGATGGTTCTGTCCGGCTCCGAGATGCAACTCGGGCATGGCGAGACGATTGCCGATACAGCCCGCGTGCTGTCACGCTATGTCGATATGATCATGATCCGCACTTTTGAAGAAAGCGTGCTGCATGAACTGGCGGAATATGCCTCTGTGCCCGTCATCAACGGGCTGACCAACCGCACCCATCCCTGCCAGATCATGGCAGATATCCAGACCTATGAGGACCATCGCGGCCCAATCGCAGGGCGCAAGGTGGTCTGGTCAGGGGATGGCAACAATGTCTGCGCCTCTTTCCTGCATGCAGCAGGGCAATTCGGCTTTGACCTGACCTTCACAGGGCCAGAGGCGCTGGACCCAGAGCCGGAGTTTGTGGAACTGGCCCGCGCGTCAGGGGCAAAGGTCGAGATCATCCGCGACGCGGAACGCGCGGTTGAGGGGGCCGATCTGGTTGTCACCGATACATGGGTCAGCATGCATGACAGCCAGTCCAACCGCGAACGGCGCCATAACCTGCTGCGCCCCTATCAGGTGACAGATGCACTGATGGCGCGGGCAAAGCCGGACGCGCTGTTCATGCATTGCCTGCCTGCCCACAGGGAAGAAGAAGTAACCAACGCCGTCATGGACGGCCCGCAATCGGTGGTCTTTGACGAGGCCGAGAACCGTCTGCACGCGCAAAAAGCGGTCATGCGGTATTGTCTGGGCAAGTGATGCGCAGAACGGCCCCTCCTGACACAACGCGGCCCCGGACTTGATCCGGGGCCTCTGGGTTGGACCGGAGGTCCCGGATCAAGTCCGGGACCCGCGTGCACCTCCCCTCCAGCCGTTACTCTGCTGCCACTGCAATGGCGCTGCGCGGCGCGCCGAAATGGCGGCGGTTGAGGTGGAGAACCAGCCAGATCATCGCCACTTGCGAGGCCAGCGCCACAGCCGTCAACGCCCAGTAACCCGCGCCGAATTTCACGATCAGCCCTGCATCGACCAGCCCTTTATTGACGAAGAAATGCATCAGCACTGCAAAACCCACACCCGGGCAGACCAGCGCGTAAGAACCGGGTGAGGTCTCGGTGCCAAACACGAAGCGTTTGGCATAGCCCTGACGGATCAGGATCAGACCTGCGAACAGCAAAAACAGCACCTGAACCGACAGGAATCGCGTCAGCATCACCAGCGTTTCACCCGCCATCGCCTCTGACCCGAAATGCGCGCCCAACCCGTGGCTTTGGCGCAGGCTGAGAATGCCCAGCACAGCCAGCAGCGGCACGATGATCGACAATGTGGGCGCGGTCTCAGGGTTCGCGCCGTTTTCCATCATGGACCGCAGACCAAGGATCATCGCAACAACCGCAATCAGGCCAGAGGTCATCAGGAAAAAGGTGGACAGCACCAGCCCCAGCCCCGACAGCGCAGGCACAGTGCTCAGCGCGGCCGGCGCGGCCAGACCGACGCCCACCATCGCAAAGGCAAAGGCAGGCAGCACTTGGCCGAAGTTGTTATTGGCCGCACAGTTGAAGCCGCCTTCGGTCAGCACCCGCCCCAGAAACCCGCCATAGAGTTTGAACGCATAGACCCCGATCGCAATGAAGGCCACCAGCGCCAGAGGGAACAGATATTCCACCACCGACCACAGCCCCGGCACAAATACCATGCCAAGGATGAACAGCACATTCACCGACATGGCCAGCGCCAGTGGCATTGCCATGACCTGACTTTGCGCATTGGTCTTGCTGAACTTCGCAAAACCTTCGGTTTTTGACCATGCGCTGAAGCGGCGCAGGTTCCAGACCAGCAGTTTCAGGTTCAGGAACGAGAAACCCGCGATGCCGATCATCGCCACGCCAATCATGCCTTGTGTAAGCGTCGAGCCTGCGCTGAACGCGGCGGTGATATCCTCGAATACCGGCACAGTCTTGCCGGGATGGGGAATCCAGTGCATCAGCCACATGAAGAAGGTCACCGCCAGCCCCCCTGCCCCAAGTGATGCAAGGAAATAGAGCGGTGAGTAGCTGTCGGATGGGCGTGTCGGGTGGTGGGACATGGCTTGGTCTCCTCTAACAAATTCCATAATGCGAATATGTCTATGTGATTGAGGAAATGCACTGTGGTGTAATGTCGCAAGCCCTGTCCTGATACTCCATATTTTGTAGCCGCTGGCGTTCTATTGCCCAGATGCTGCGCAGACATCTTGACTCGCCGCCTGTCAGGATCAACACTATGCGCGTCACCTTGTAAGAGTCTGAACCACCGTGCAGTTCACCCGCCTTCGCCTGAATGGCTTCAAAAGCTTCACCGACCCCACCGATCTGGTGATTCATCGGGGTTTGACGGGCGTGGTTGGCCCGAACGGGTGCGGCAAGTCGAACCTGCTGGAAGCGCTGCGCTGGGTCATGGGCGAGAATCGCCCCACCGCCATGCGCGGTGCAGGCATGGAAGACGTGATCTTCGCAGGCACCGACACACGCGGCGCGCGCCATTTTGCCGAAGTGCATTTGCAGATCGACAATACCGACCGGCTGGCCCCGGCGGCGTTCAACGATGCCGACCAGTTGGACATCGTGCGCCGCATCACCCGCGACGCGGGCAGCGCCTACAAGATCAACGGCAAGGAAGCGCGCGCGCGCGATGTGCAGATGCTGTTCGCCGATGCTTCCACCGGCGCGCACAGCCCTGCGCTTGTGCGTCAGGGCCAGATATCTGAATTGATCAATGCCAAGCCCAAGGCCCGCCGCCGCATTCTGGAAGAGGCGGCAGGCATTTCCGGCCTTTATCAACGCCGGCATGAGGCTGAACTGCGCCTGCGCGCCACGGAAATCAATCTGGAACGCATCAGCGATGTGATTGACCAACTGGCGGGCCAGTTGGCGCAACTGTCGCGGCAGGCGCGGCAGGCGGAACGCTACCGCCAGATCGGCGCGCGGTTGCGGCAGGTCGAAGGGTTGTTGCTGTACCGGCGCTGGCGCGAGGCGGATCAGGCGCGGCTGGAGGCAGACGCCGCGCTGCAAACTTCCCTTCGCACCAGTGCAGAAGCCGAAATCGCAGCCACGCACGCGGCAGAGCGGCGCGCGGCCTGCGAAGATGGTCTTCCAGCCCTGCGCGAGGAAGAAGCCATCGCGGGCGCGGTTTTGCAACGGCTGGAAGTGCAGCGCGATACATTGGCCGCAGAAGAGGCCCGCGCCGAAGAAATGCTGGAAGCGCTGCAAGGGCGCATCGCCCAGCTTGCCAAGGATATCGAGCGTGAAACCAGCCTGAACCGCGACGCGCAGGATATGGTCACCCAGCTGGAATGGGAACAGACCCAGATCGCCAAGGCCGCAGACGGGCAGGATGACGCGTTGGAAGAGGCCGCGCAAATCGCCTCTGACGCGGCAGAGGCGCTGCAAGACCTTGAAACGGCTTTGGCCCGTGTCACCGAAGATGTCGCGCGTCTGGCCGCGCGCCACCAATCGGCAGAGCGTCAGATCAGCGAATTGCGCACCAGCCTGACCAAGGCAGAGGGCGCGCGCACCAAAGCCAGCCTGACCAAGCTGGAGGCAGAAGCAGCGCTGGCCGATCTGGAAGCCGCGTTGGACGCCGCACAGGAGGAGTTGGACGCCACAGCAGCCCTGACCGAAGAGGCAGAGGCCACGCTGGCCGATATCGAGGCCGCCCGTGCACAGGCGCAGGCCGATGAGGCGGCGGCGCGCGGCGCGCTGGCCGAAGCCGAAGGCGAAACCGCAACCTTGCGCGCCGAGGTGGCAGCACTCGCGCGCTTGTTGGCGCGCGAGCGCGGCGATGGCACGCGCATGCTCGATCTGGTGCGCGTCGATGCAGGCTATGAACAGGCCCTTGGCGCGGCGCTGGCCGATGATCTGCGCGCACCACTGGCCAGCACAGGGTCAGGCTGGGTCACACTTGCGCCCTATGATGACGCGGCCCCGCTTGCTGCGGATATGGCGACACTGGCCGCCCATGTCAGTGCCCCCGATGCCCTTGCGCGCCGCCTGTCGCAGATCGGGATTGTGGACGCGGCAGAGGGGGGGCGGCTGCAAGCAGCACTGCGCCCCGGTCAGCGCCTTGTCTCGGTTGAGGGGGATGTCTGGCGTTGGGACGGGCTGCATATGGCAGCCAGTGACGCGCCCAGCGCAACTGCGTTGCGCCTGCAACAGATCAACCGGCTGGACGTGTTGCGCGCGGATCTGGCGCAACTGGACGCGCGGCGCGATGCGATGCAGGCCACATATGATGCGCGCAAGGGGCGACTGGATGATCTGGCGCAGGGCGAGCGCAGCGCGCGAGAGGCGCGCCGCGCCGCCGACCAGCGCCTGACCGAGGCCACACGCACCTTGTCGCGCAGCGAAAGCGCGCGGGCGGGCGCCATAAACCGGCTGGATGCCGCCACCGAGCAGTTGGAACGCCTGCAACAAGACATGGCCGATCTGGCCGGGGTGCTGGAAGATGCGCAGGCCCAACAGGCCGACTTGCCCGAACTGGACGCCGAACGCGCGCGCGCCGATGATCTGCGCCAAAGTGTCGAGGGGGCGCGCATCGCCATGATCTCGCGCCGTGCAGCGGCGGATGAATTGCGCCGCGAAGCGACCGCGCGCACCGCTCGCGCGCAAGAGATCACGAAATCCCTTAGCGGGTGGCGGCTGCGGCTGGACAGTGCAGATACCCGCATCCACGATCTTGAAGGCCGCAAGGCCAAGGCCGAAGCCGAATTGACAACCGCGCGCATGGCCCCCGAAGACATGGCCGCAAAGCGCGCAACTTTAACCGACGAGATTGCCCGCGCAAGCCAGCGCCACACCACCGCGCGGGACGCGCTGTTTGGCGCGGAAAACGGGCTGCGCATGGCGACCGAGGCCGAGCGCGTGGCCGAACGCGCAGCAGCGGATGCGCGCGAGGAACGCGCACGTCTGGAAGCGCGGCGCGATGCGGCGCGCGAGACGGTCACCCTTGCCGCAGCACGCATTGACGAGGTTATGGATTGCGCGCCCGATGCGCTGCTGGCGCAACTGAACACAGACCCAGACTCCATGGCCGATGCCAGCGTGCTGGACGAAGAACTGATCCGCCTGCGCCGCGCGCGCGATGCTTTGGGCGCGGTCAACCTGCGTGCCGAAGAAGACGCCCGCGAGGTGCAGACCGAGCATGACACGCTGGTTCAGGAAAAAGCCGATCTGGAAGCCGCTATCGCCAAGCTGCGATCGGGCATCAGCGCCCTGAACCGCGAGGGGCGCGAGCGGTTGTTGATCGCCTTTGACAAGGTCAACGCCAATTTTACCACGCTGTTCACGCATCTCTTCTCGGGGGGCGAGGCGCGGCTGGTGCTGGTGGAATCTGACGACCCGCTGGATGCGGGGCTGGAGATCATGTGCCAGCCACCGGGCAAGAAACTGTCCACCCTGTCGCTTCTGTCTGGGGGCGAGCAGACATTGACCGCGCTTGCACTGATTTTCGGTGTGTTTCTGGCCAATCCTGCCCCGATCTGTGTGCTGGACGAAGTGGACGCCCCCCTTGATGACGCCAATGTGGCACGGTTCTGCGACCTGCTGGATGAAATGACGCGGCGCGCCGATACGCGCTATCTGATTATCACCCATAATGCGCTGACCATGGCGCGGATGGACCGGCTGTTCGGGGTGACAATGGGCGAGCGCGGCGTCAGCCAGCTGGTCAGTGTCGATCTGAAACAGGCCGAAACACTTGTCGCGTGAGCGCTTGACCACGCTGCAATAATTTCACATGTTCAGATGTTGATTTCACCAGAGCATCCGACATGACCCAGACCCGCGCGCCCCTGATGACCCCTGTCCTGATTGGCGGCTGCATCATCATCATGATCAGCTTCGCCATTCGCGCCAGTTTCGGGGTGTTCCAGATTCCGATTGCCGAAGAATTCGGCTGGCTGCGGGCCGAGTTTTCCCTAGCGATTGCCATTCAGAACCTTGCTTGGGGCATTGGCCAGCCGATTTTCGGCGCGATTGCCGAGAAGTTTGGCGACCGCAAAGCCATCATTCTGGGCGCGCTGGTCTATGCGGCAGGGCTGGTGCTGTCATCTTTCGCCGTGACGCCCGGCGCGCATCAGCTGCTGGAAATTCTGGTGGGCTTCGGGATTGCGGGCACGGGGTTTGGCGTCATTCTGGCAGTGGTGGGGCGTGCGGCCTCCGATGAGAACCGCAGCCTTGCGCTTGGGATTGCGACAGCGGCAGGCAGTGCAGGACAGGTGTTTGGCGCGCCGCTGGCGGAAATTCTGCTGTCCTTCTATTCATGGCAAAGCGTGTTCGTCATCTTTGCGGCTATGGTGTTGCTAAGCCTGTTCGCCCTGCCGATGATGCGCAGCCCCGCCCCCGCCAGCCGGGGCGAGCTGGAGCAAAGCATGGGGGCCGCGCTGAAACAGGCGTTTCGTGACCCCAGTTTCACGCTGATCTTTCTGGGCTTCTTTTCCTGTGGCTACCAGCTTGCCTTTGTCACCGCGCATTTTCCGGCAATGGTGACCGAGATGTGCGGCCCCATCGCGCCTGACGGGATGCTGGCCGCTTTCGGGATCACCACCACATCGGCGCTGGGGGCGGTGGCGATTTCGCTGATCGGGCTTGCCAATATTGGCGGCACGATTGCAGCTGCGTGGCTGGGAAAGCGCTATTCCAAGAAATACCTGCTGGCCTCGATCTATATGGCGCGCACAGTGGTGGCGGCGGCCTTTATCCTGTCGCCCATCACACCGGGATCGGTGCTGTTCTTCTCGCTGGTTATGGGGTCGCTATGGCTGGCGACAGTGCCGCTGACCTCTGGGTTGATCGCGCATATTTACGGGCTGCGCTATATGGGCACGCTTTATGGGATTGTGTTTTTCAGCCACCAGCTGGGAAGTTTCCTGGGCGTCTGGCTGGGCGGTGCGCTGTATGACCTGCATGGCGACTATACGCTTGTCTGGTGGGTGGGGGTTGGGGTTGGGCTGTTCTCGGCCATTGTGCATCTGCCGGTGCGCGAGCGGGCGCTGAACCTGCGGGCTGTGTGACGAGAGGTTTTGCGCGATAGTCTCGATCCGGGCTATCGCCCCTGGCGGGGTTTGGGGGCGCTGCCCCCTTGCCCCCCGGAGTATTTTTAGCAAGAAAATGGGTTAGAATTCAGCAGCATGGTGGCCTGCCCAATGGCCAGTGGCAAGGCTGGCTGTCAGCAGATAGCCGCCTGTGGGCGCTTCCCAGTCGAGCATTTCACCGGCGGCAAAAACACCGGGCCATTGGCGGAGCATGAGGCGCGTGTCGAAAGCCGCGCAGGGGATGCCGCCTGCGGTTGAAATGGCTTCATCCATCGGGTGCGGGCCTTGCAGGGGAAGTGTCAGGGTTTTAAGGACAGTTGCAAGCGCATCTGGCGCTGTGGGCAGCGGGCGCGCGCATTCCATCACCAGCGCCTGACGCGCGCCCTTGAGCGAGAGCGCGCGGCGCAGACAGTTGGCGGTAGAGAGTTTGCGCGGCTGGCGGGCAAGGCGGGCGGACATTTCGGCCAAGGTGACGTCAGGGAAGAGGTCGAGATGCAGCGCGGCCCCTTCGCGCAGCGCGCGCGAAAGGGCGTAGATGCCGCCCCCTTCGACCCCGCGCCGGGTGATCACGAATTCCGCGCGCAGGCTTTGCGCGCCCGCGCTGAGGCGCGCCCCCTTGATGGGATGGCCGAAGAACGGGGCCATATGGGCCGACCACTTGACCTGAAAGCCCATATTGGCAGGCTGGAACGGAGCGCAGGCGATGCCGCGCGCGCCAAGATGTGCCGCCCATGCGCCATCCGAGCCAAGCCGCGCCCAGCTTGCGCCCCCTAGCGCCAGCACTGTAACCTTGGGGGCGAGCGTGCGCGCACCCTGCGGGGTTGCGAAATCGAACGCGCCCCCTGTCCAGCGCCAGCCGCGGCGCAAGCTGACGCCCTGCCCCTCCAGCCGCGCCAGCCATGCGCGCAACAAGGGCGAGGCTTTCATCGCATGCGGGAAGATGCGCCCGGAGGAGCCGGTGAACAGCTCTTGCCCCAATCCTGTGGCCCAAGCGCCAATCTGATCTGGCCCGAAGGCGCGCAGCATCGGGGCCAGCCAGTCAGCGGCCTCGGCATAGGTGGTGATCTGCGTCTCCAGCGGCGCGGCATTCAACAGGTTCAGCCCGGATTTGCCCGCCATCAGGAATTTGCGCGCGGGCGAGGGTTTACCCTCGCAGATGACCACGCGGCGGCCTGACTGCGCCATGACTTCTGCCGCCATCAGCCCCGCTGGCCCTGCCCCGATAACCAGCGCGTCGATTGCCTCTTTTTCCTGCATGACACCCTTTAACGATTCTTTGAGCGTTGGTTGATATTGTGAAACGCGCCCGAAACCCACATATTTACAGCAGAGCAGTCCAACACCCCCCAAGAGGCCCATGTCCGATCTGATTGTCAGTTCCTACAACATTCACAAAGCTGTCGGAACCGATATGCGGCGTGATCCCGCACGAACGGTGCAGGTGATCGGAGAGATCGGGGCCGATATTGTCGCCTTGCAGGAGGTGGACCGCCGCTTTGGCGACCGCAGGGGGGTGCTGGACCCTGACATGCTGCATGCGGCCACAGGGCTGACACCCGTTGCGCTGACCGACCGGCTGGGCGCGCGGGCGCATGGCTGGCATGGCAATCTGCTGCTGCTGCGCGGCGCAGAGGTGGAAGAGGCGCGCGCCGTCACCCTGCCGGGGCTGGAGCCGCGCGGCGCGATTGTGGCTGATATCCGCATCAACGGCCAGCCTTTGCGGGTGATTGCGGCGCATCTGGGGCTGTTGCACCAGTCGCGGCTGTTGCAGGCGCGGTTTCTGTCCAAGGCGATCGAGGAAGGGGACGGGCGGCCCACGCTGGTGATGGGGGATTTCAATGAATGGCGGCTGGGGGCGGGCTGTTCGCTGATGCCCTTGCGGCGCGAATTGCGCGCGGTCAAACGCTCGGCCCAGACGATTGCCAGTTTTCCTGCACAAATGCCGGTTTTGCCGCTGGACCGGATTATCGGGTGCAGGCGGGCGGAAATTGCCGATCTGCGGGCACATGACAGTATTCTGGCGCGCAAGGCATCGGACCATCTGCCCATTCGTGCGGCGCTGAACTTGCCCCGCGTGCAAAGCGCGGTTATGTGAGCGCAAGTTCCCCAATCGCGCGAGAGGGCCCCATGGCCGAAGCAAAGAAGCTTTTCATCAAGACTTATGGCTGTCAGATGAATGTCTATGACAGCGAGCGGATGGCAGAGGCGCTTGGTGCCTCGGGCTATGTGGCGACGGATCGGGCGGATGATGCGGATATGATCTTGCTGAACACCTGCCATATCCGCGAGAAGGCGGCGGAAAAGGTCTATTCGGAATTGGGCCGGTTCAAGGCGCTGAAAGCCGCCAACCCCGAGTTGAAGATTGGCGTTGCAGGCTGCGTGGCGCAGGCCGAGGGCGAAGAGATCATGCGCCGCCAGCCGCTGGTGGATCTGGTGGTGGGGCCGCAGACCTATCACCGGCTGCCTGCCATGGAAAAGGCGGTGCGCGAAGGCAGGCGCGCGGTTGACACCGAATTCCCCGAAGAAGACAAGTTCGAGCATCTGCCCAAAGGCCCGCGCGCAGGCCGGGGGCCAACAGCGTTTCTGACAGTGCAGGAAGGGTGCGATAAATTCTGCGCCTTTTGTGTGGTGCCCTATACGCGCGGGGCGGAAGTGTCGCGCCCTGTCGCGCGCATCCTGAGCGAGGCGCGCGATCTGGTGTCGCGCGGTGTGCGCGAGATCACACTGCTGGGGCAGAATGTGAATGCCTATCATGGCGCGGGCGAAGATGGGGATTGGGGCCTTGCGCGGCTGATCCGCACCTTGGCGCAGGTCGAGGGGTTGGAGCGTATCCGCTTCACCACATCGCACCCCAATGACATGGAAGATGATCTGATCGCCGCCCACGGGGATGAGCCGAAGCTGATGCCCTATCTGCATCTGCCGGTGCAATCGGGCAGTGACCGGATTCTGAAAGCGATGAACCGCAAGCACACAGCCGAAAGCTATATTCGCCTGATCGCGCGGTTGCGCGCGGCGCGGCCTGATCTGTTGCTCTCGGGCGATTTCATCGTGGGATTCCCCGGCGAGAGTGATCAGGATTTTGAAGATACTTTGGCGCTGGTGCGCGAAGTGGGCTACGGGCAGGCCTATAGTTTCAAATACTCCGCCCGCCCCGGCACCCCTGCAGCAGAGCGTGCGACTGTGCCCGATGAGGTCGCAGCCGAGCGGTTGCAGCGCCTGCAAGCGCTGCTGACCGAACAGCAATATGCCGCGCAGGACGCCATGATCGGGCGCGATGTCTCGGTTCTGTTCGAGAAGACAGGGCGCGAGGCGGGGCAGATGGTGGGCAAGTCCGAATATCTGCACGCGGTGCATGTGACAGACCCGCGCCCGCAGATCGGGCAGATAGCGCGGGTGCGGATTACGGGGCGCACCTCGAACTCTCTGGCGGGTGTGCTGGTGTGACGCAGTGGTTACGCGCGCATCCGGCCCAAGATATAGGGGTGTATCTGTGCAAATTGGCTGAATCTGGCCGGTTTGCCCGCGATATGTGAAAACAATGCTTGCGTGACAAACTGTCCGTTGGCAGCATATCATAAGAGACTCGCGGTCGTTTTTGGCCGCATCATAGGGAGAATTGCTTGGGCATCAGCGCCTTGACCCCCCCGACCCCTGCGACAGGCAGCGTGCCATCGCATCTGGAATTTTCCGACAATCGCCTGCTGGTCGATCTGTGCGGCGAATATGACCGCAACCTGACCCATCTTGAAAGCCATCTGGGTGTGCAGATCATCCGGCGTGGGAACCAGCTGGACATCATCGGCACGGATGAGGCGCGCGCGCAAGTGGTGCGCATTCTTGAAGCGCTGTATGAACGGCTGGAAGAAGGCCGCAGCGTCGAGCCGGGCGATGTGGCCGCGCTGATAAAACTGGGCTCTGCCCCTGAAACCCCTGATGGCCCGGCCGAGCAGTTGGAGATGTTCCGCACGGGGCGTCTGGAAATCCGCACGCGCAAGAAAATCATCGCGCCGCGCACCAAGGCGCAGCAAGACTATACCCGCGCGCTGCTGAAGCATGAGTTGAATTTCGGCATTGGCCCTGCGGGCACCGGCAAGACCTATATTGCAGTGGCTGTCGCGGTGCAGATGTTCTCTGACGGGTTGGTGGATAAAATCCTGCTGTCGCGCCCCGCGGTCGAGGCGGGCGAGCGGTTGGGCTTTCTGCCCGGCGACATGAAGGAAAAGATCGATCCTTACATGCAGCCGCTTTATGACGCGCTGAACGACTTTCTGCCCGGCAAGCAGTTGCAAAAGCTGATGGAAGAACGCCGGATCGAGATTGCGCCGCTGGCCTTCATGCGCGGGCGCACGCTGTCCAATGCCTTTGTTGTGCTGGACGAGGCGCAGAATGCGACCGAGATGCAGATGAAAATGTTTCTGACCCGTCTGGGCGAAGGCTCGCGCATGGCGATCACGGGCGACCGCAGCCAGATCGACCTGCCGCGCGGCGTACATTCGGGCCTGCGCGCGGCAGAACGTATTCTGGAAGGTGTTGACGGGATCGGGTTCAGCTATTTCACCTCGGCCGATGTGGTGCGCCACCCGCTGGTCGCGCGGATCATCCAAGCCTATGAGCGCGACGAAGAACAAGGAGCCTGAACCCCGTGCCGGTTGATGTGGTGATCGAAGACCCGCGCTGGGATGAGGCGATGTTGGAACGCTTGGCCCGCAAGGCGGCAGAGGCCACGCTGCGCCATCTGGGCCTTGCACCAGAGGGGGTGGAAATTGTGCTTCTGGCCTGCGATGACGCGCGCATCGCAGCGCTGAATGCCGATTTCCGCGACAAGCCAACCCCCACCAATGTGCTTAGCTGGCCCGAATGGGACTTGTCCGCCGAAACCGATGGCGACGCGCCCCACCCGCCCGAGGCAGGCAGCCCCGATGACCCAGAGCCATTGGGCAATATTGCGCTGGCCTATGAGACCTGCGCGCGAGAGGCAGTTGAACAGGGCAAAAGTTTCGATAACCATCTGACACATCTGATCGTGCATTCGGTGCTGCATCTGTTGGGCTATGACCATATCCGTGACAAAGATGCCGCGCTGATGGAAGAAACCGAGGTCTTGATACTTGCACTTCTTGGGGTATCGGACCCATATGATGCTGGGGCCGAGATGCCCGTATGATACTGGAAAGGAAAAATGGGCGATACGACGGACGGATCTAGAGCAGCGCAGCGCGCGCTTGAGGATTCCAGAGAGAATGACACGCGCGGCCTGTTTGGCCGCCTGTTTGATGCCTTGACCCCCGATGATGAGGATAACCCCGACCGGGCGCATGCTTTGGGACAGACCTTGCCGGGGCTGGCCAATCTGCAGCGCCTGAAGGTCGAGGATGTCGCCATCCCGAAGGCCGAAATCGTTGCGATAGAGCAAGGCGCGGAATTACCCGATATTGTCGCAGAATTCCGCGAATCCGGCTATTCGCGCATTCCCGTCTATTCCGAAACCCTCGACAAGCCTTTGGGCCTGTTGTTGCTGAAGGATCTGGCGCTGCGCTACGGGTTTAACGGCCACCATGCCATCGATCTGCGCGCCATCCTGCGCCCGATCCTGTATGTCCCCCCGTCCATGCCGCTGTCGGTTCTGCTGCGCAAGATGCAGGCGGAACGGACGCATTTTGCCCTTGTCATCGACGAATATGGCGGGGTTGACGGGCTTGTGACCATCGAAGACCTGCTGGAACAGGTGGTGGGCGAGATCGAAGACGAGCACGACACCGAAGACGAGGCCGACATTGTGCGCGAAAGCGAAGCCAGCCTGCTGGCCAATGCGCGCGCGCCCCTGTCCGCTTTGGAAGAGGAGTTGGGCTTTGCCCTGACGGATGAAGAGCAGGAAGAGGAAATCGACACGCTGGGCGGTCTGGTCTTTCTGCTGTCGGGGCGTGTGCCCGTGCGCGGAGAAGTGATTGCGCACCCCTCGGGGCTGGAATTCGAGGTGATCGATGCCGAACCCCGCCGGATCAAGCGGTTGCGCGTGCATTTGCCCGAATCCTTGCGTGACGCTGCGGAATGATGCCTGCTGACCGCCCGCTAGACCGATGACTGCCCCACCCCGCTGGCACAGCACTGCGCAGCTTGCGCTTGCCTATGGCGGGCTGGGCCTGCTTGCAGCCGCAGGACAGGCCCCATTGGGCTGGTGGTGGCTGACCATCGCCGCCCTGGCGGGCGTGTTCGCCATGCTGCCCCTGTCGGCCACGCCGCGCGCCTTTGGCGGGCGCATGTGGCTGGCGGGTACGGGGTATTTCGGTGCCGCCCTGTTCTGGATCATCGAGCCGTTTTTCGTCGAACCTGAAATTCACGGATGGATGGCCCCTTTCGCCTTGGTGCTGATGGCAGGCGGAATGGCACTGTTCTGGGGCTTGGCCGGTGTGCTGGCGGCACGGCTTGCGCAGGGGCGCTGGCGCCTTGCGGTGCTGGCCGTGCTGATCGTGCTATCAGAGATGCTGCGCGGCTGGGTCTTTACGGGCTTTCCATGGGCCATGCTGGGCCACGCGCTGATCGGCACACCCGTGATGCAGCTTGCCGCTGTGACAGGGGCAAGCGGGTTAAGCCTGCTGCTGGTGCTGGCGGCAGTGTTGCCCGTTCTGGGGCGCGACTGGCCGCTGCGCGCCACAGGCGCGGCACTGTCGGTTGCGCTGTTTGCAGCCATTTGGGGCTGGGGCAGTGCCCGGACCGAACTGCCGCCCACGCGCGATACGATCATACGCCTTGCACAGCCCAATGCCCCCCAATCCGAGAAATGGCACGAAGAGAACATGTTTCTCTACTTCAACCGCCTGCTGGACCAGACGGCCAGCCCCACAACGCCTGCACCAAAGCTGATCTTATGGCCCGAAACCTCGGTCCCGTTCTTGCTGGAATATGCAGGCGAAGGGTTGGATATGATCGCGGATGCAGCAGCCCTGCACGGGCCGGAGGCGCGCGTGGGCTTTGGCGTGCAACGTGTCGAGGGCGGGCGCTATTTCAACAGCCTTGCGATTCTGAACACCGATGCAGATGTCACCCATATTTATGACAAGCACCATCTTGTACCCTTTGGCGAATATATCCCCTTTGGGGAGTGGCTGATGGGCACGCCTGTTGGCGGGCTGGCAGGCCGCGCGCTGCTGGGCTACAGCCCCGGCCCCGGCCCACAAGTGCTGGATCTGGGGCCACTGGGGCAGGCGCTGCCGCTGATCTGCTACGAGTCGATCTTTCCCCGCCATCTGCGCACGGAAGCACGCCCTGACTGGGTGCTGCAAGTGACGAATGATGCGTGGTTCGGCGAAGTGACCGGCCCGTTCCAGCATCTGGCGCAAGCGCGTCTGCGGGCAGTGGAACAGGGCTTGCCCGTCTTGCGCGTGGCCAATACCGGAGTGTCCGCCTTCATTGATGCACGCGGCGGGGTGGTCGCAGAATTGGGGCTGGGCCAGACAGGGTATCTGGATGGCGCGATTCCGGGGGCCTTGCCCCCCACCTTTTACGCCCGCCACGGCGACTGGCCGATGGTGCTGCTTCTGGTGCTATTCTCGGGCGGGGCTGTGCTGGCGGGCAAGATGCGGCGCACACAGTAACGCGCGCCTTTACCCGTCGCAGATATTCAGCAGGCTGACCCATTGCCCGTCATTCAGCAATGCTGTTTGCGGCGGCTCTCCGGCCATAGGATCGCCTGCCCGCAGCGCGGGCGCGATCTGTTCCAGCGCAGGGTCCAGCATGAAAGGATTGTCAACCAGCGGGCGGGTCGAGAGTTCCGCGCGCTCGAACCGTTCAAGAACACTGGCCGCATCCGGCACGGCCAGCGGCGCGCGCAACAAAGCCTGCGCATAGCCTGATGTGGCAGATGCTGGCAAATCCGCCGATGTCAGCAGCCGGAAGGTCGCCACCACCCCTGCATGGCGCAACAAGGGGTGCAACGGGTCGTCATCGGCGTTGCGCTGCGCGGCAAGCAGCACGGCACCGGCCAAAGCCTCGGGGCTTTCGGCTTCGTCCAGCAAGCGCGCATCCAGAAGGAACAGCCGCCCCATGACATGCTGCACGCGCGGTTGGTCCACGGGCAGCCCCCGCATCACGACAATCTGCACCGGCGACTGGAACAGCCTGCGTTGCAGGCTGGCAATCGCGGGGTCACCATAGGGGCTTTGGCACACCCGCGCGCCTGACAACACAAGATCATGGCGCAGCCGGTCTGCCAACTCGACCCGTTTTGCCATCGGCACCACAGAGGCCGTGTGCGTGACAAGCGCGGGCGGCACAATCAGCGCCGCCGCCAGCACCACTGCAAGGCTAAGCGCACCAAGCACGGGCTTGCGCAGGCGCGCAAACAGGCTGCGCGGCG
Organism: Roseinatronobacter thiooxidans; assembly: GCF_001870675.1. GTDB lineage: Bacteria > Pseudomonadota > Alphaproteobacteria > Rhodobacterales > Rhodobacteraceae > Roseinatronobacter > Roseinatronobacter thiooxidans. The sequence continues at coordinate 276,984 of NZ_MEHT01000044.1, forward strand.
GGCTGAGGGCGGCTTGCACCACTTTCAGCGCGTCGATCAGCCAGTCATCATCCAGCTCCAGAACCTCGCCCCCGTCCCCCTCGGGGCTATAAAGTGCAGGGCGCTTGCCGGGGTTCAGCCGGACCACAGCAGGCAATGACCAATGACTTAACACAATCATGCTGCGGCTGTCAGAGATGACAAGTGTCGCTTCACCGAAACTGACCACGACTTCGCGCCTCTGGTCAGCACCAGAGGCGGCCCATAACCCCGGACCTTCGAGTCTGCGATATTGGTCGAGCGCGGTCATCCCGCTTGCCTGCTCTTGTTGTTTCGCATGAACTTACACCAAGGTGACTCGCTAGGCCAGTGTTCAGATATCACGCACCTGCCCGCGCAACTCGAATTTCTGGATTTTCCCGGTCGATGTCTTGGGCAAATCCATGAAAACCACGCGTTTGGGGGTCTTGAACCCTGCCAGCTTTGCGCGACAAAAGGCAATCAACTCTGCCTCTGTCACGTCAATCCCGTCTTTCACTTCGACACAGGCACATGGCACCTCGCCCCATTTCTCGTCCGGTTTGGCCACCACAGCCGCCAGCCGCACAGCGGGGTGTTTCATCAACACGCCTTCCACCTCGACCGAGGAGACATTCTCGCCGCCAGAGATGATGATGTCCTTGGCGCGGTCGGCAATCTTGATATAGCCATCCGCGTGCTGGAACGCGATATCGCCGGAATGGAACCAGCCCCCGCGAAACGCGTCTCGCGTGGCTTCGGGGTTCTTGTAATAGCCCTTCATCACACCATTGCCGCGATGCATGATCTCGCCCAGCGCAGCACCGTCGCGTGGCACCTGTTGCATGGTTTCAGGGTCCATGACGGTGATCCCATCCATAAAGGGCATGGCAACACCTGTGCGGGCCTTCACCTCGGCGCGATCATCGCCGCGCAAGCCCTCGAACCCGTCATGCCACAGGCATTCGGTGGCGGGGCCATAAGTTTCGGTCAAACCGTAAACCTGTGTGACATTGAAGCCCAAGGGTTCTATCGCGGCCAGAGTGGCGGCGGGCGGGGGCGCGCCTGCGGTAAACACCTCGACCACATGATCGAAAGGCAACCGATCAGAGTCGGGCGCGTTGATGATCGTCTGCAACACGATGGGCGCGCCGCCAAAATGCGTGGCCCCTTCAAGGCTGATGGCCTTGTAGATGCCCTTTGCCGTGATGTCGCGCAGGCAGATAACGGTGCCACCCAGCGCGGGGATCATCCAAGGGTGGCACCATGCGTTGCAATGGAACATGGGCACAATGGTCAGATAACGCGGGAACAGAACCATCCGCCACGATATCGGCTGCGACAGGGTAGAGAGATACGCACCGCGATGGTGATAGACCACACCCTTGGGCCGCCCCGTTGTGCCCGATGTGTAATTCAGCGCCAGACTTTCCCATTCATCCTGCGGCATCACCCATTCAAAATCCGGATCACCAGACGCAAGAAACGCCTCATATTCGGTATGATCGCCCGAAGGGGTGAACCCTGCCTCGTGATCCGCAACCTCGATCAGCAAGGGCGGGGTGGGCAGCGTGGCGCAGGCCGCGCGCGCAAGGTCCAGAAACTCGGCATCGGCCAGCAAGACCTTCGCCCCGCCATGGTCCAGAATATAGGCGACCGTGTCCACATCCAGCCGTGTGTTGATCGCATTCAGCACTGCCCCGCAGGCAGGCACGCCAAAATGCGCCTCGGCATGGGGGGCGATATTGGGCAGCAGCGTGGCCACGACATTGCCGGGCTTCACACCTGCCCGTGCCAGCGCGCTGGCCAGCCGCGACACGCGGGCGGCATATTCGGCATAACTGCGCCGTGTGCCGCCATCGACAAGCGCCTCTCGCGCTGCAAACAGATCGGCGGCGCGGCGCAAATGTGACAGCGGAGTCAAAGCCACATGGTTTGCGGCGGTTTTCTCCAGTCCTGTTTCAGTCTCCAGCCACCCCATGCACGCCCCCCCAAGCTATTTGCGTTAACCAGCCCCATCACGCGACGTATTGCGCAGACCACAGATCATGGCCCCGCCCATAAAATTGCATGTCACGCAAAAGTCCAGAAGTTTGCGTGTTTTGGCCCATTGTCGCCTGCATACCTTGCCCGACACCTGCAAAGACCAGCGCGCGGATGACATAATCTTACCTTATTGTGGACCCAATTTGGTCGCGTGTGGTGGGTTATATAAAAAGTAACCATTGTCATCTATTCATTGCACTGTGAATTCACCTTTGCCTGAAATGAAGGAAAGCGCATGTCCCTGTTGTCCTCCTCCATGGATATTTTGTCCGCGCGTTTGAATACATTTAGAAACGTTCCCACGCAGCAGGCGGGGCAGCCCAAACCTGCGCTGCCAACAAGCGGGTCCATCCTGCGCGAAGTGGGCTTGCTGTCTGGCACAATGGTCGCCACCGATACCGGCTGGTGCCCGATTGAACGCGTGCTCGCGCAAGATCGGGTGCTGACATTTGACAACGGCATCCAGCCTGTGGTGCAAAACCGCTCTCTGGTTATCCGGCGCACACAGATTCCTGCGCAAAAAGCGTTCCAAATGTTCATCCCGCGCGGGGTTCTGGGCAATCAGGCAGATATGAACATTCTGCCCATGCAAGAAGTTGTTTTTGAATCCGATCTGGCCGAAAAAATGTTTGGCAATGCGTTCGTTCTGACCCCCAGCATTTTGCTGGACGGGTATAACGGCATCACAAAACACCCCATCCTGACAGATATTTCGCTGCATATGCTGACCTTCAAGGCCGAACAGATTGTGCAGGCAGACGGGGATGTTCTGTTGCTGGCCCAAAGCGAAGGGTGCTTTTCCCCTTTCGCGGAAACTGTTGTGTCGGACCAGAACCTGTATCCGCGCCTGACCCATGCACAATTGCTGAAACTGATCGAGGCGGAAAAAAGCCGCTAAGGCCGCCCGCGCGACGACAGTGCGCCGCGCGGAAAACCTGAGCGCTTTAAGCCGCTTCAGCGGCGTGTTTTGAATAAAAACCCCGCCCTGTATCCGCCATCTGCCGCAGCATGGCCGGTGTCGTGAATCGCGGGCCAAAGCGTGCCGCCAGATCGTCACTGACAGAGGCTGCGAATTCAGCGCCCAGCATGTCCAGCCAGCTGAATGGCCCGCCCGACCACGGCGCAAAGCCCCAGCCCAGAATCGCGCCCACATCGCCTTCGCGGATATCGGTCAGAACACCCTGTTCCAGTGCGCGCACGGCTTCCAGCGCCTGTGCGAACATCAAACGATGCTGAACTGTCACCAGATCGGGCTGATCCTCTGCTTGGGGAAACTGCGATGACAGCCCTTCCCATAGCCCCTGACGTTTGCCCTTGTCGTCATAGCTGTAAAACCCGGCCTTGGCCTTGCGCCCCAAGCGCCCCTGCCCGACCATCCAGAACACCACCTCATCGACATCGCCATCGGGGTAATCGTCGCCCATCGCGGCGCGTGTCGCGCGCGCAATCTTGGCCCCCAGATCAAGCGAGGTTTCATCGACCAGTTGCAACGGCCCCAGCGGCATGCCCATCAGCCGCGCCGCATTCTCGACCAGCGCAGGCGCCACCCCTTCGCGCACCATCCGCATCCCCTCATTCAGATACGGGATAATGCAGCGATTGGCATAGAAAAACCGCGCGTCATTCACCACAATCGGCGTCTTGCGAATCTGGCGGACGAAATCCAGCGCCTTGGCAACGGCCCGCGCGCCTGTCTTGCGCCCTTTGATGATCTCAACCAGCAGCATCTTGTCCACAGGGCTGAAGAAATGGATGCCAATATAGTTTTCAGGCCGGTTTGACGCCTTGGCCAGTTCGGTAATCGGCAGGGTTGATGTGTTGGTGGCAAAAATCGCCTCTGCGCCCAACACGGCCTCGGCCTGTGCGGTGACATCGGCTTTCACCTTGGGGTCTTCAAACACAGCCTCGACCACCAGATCACAGTCGCGCAACGCGGCGTAATCGGTTGTCGGCGTAATCCGCCCCAAGACTTCGGCTTTCTTTTCTTCGCTGAGTTTGCCCCGCTTCATGCCCTTGTCGAGAATCCCTTCGGCATGGGCCTTGCCCTTCTCGGCAGAGGCAAGTTCTGCATCTATCAACACCACCTCAATGCCTGCATTGGCCGCGACATAGGCAATGCCCGCGCCCATCATGCCTGCGCCAAGCACGCCCAGCTTGCGCACTGTTTCATCTGCCACATCGGGACGGTTCGCGCCCTTTTCCAAGGCTTGCTTGTTAATGAACAGCGACCGGATCATGGCGCTGGATGTGGGGTTCATCAGCACATGCACAAACCAGCGCGCCTCGATCCTCAGCGCGGTGTCAAACGGCACCAAGGCCCCTTCATAGACCGCCGACAAAAGCGCCTTGGCCGCCGGATAGGCCCCTTGCGTCTTGCCGTTCACCATGGCCGATGCGCCCACAAAGGTCATGAAGCCTGCAGGGTGATAGGGCGCGCCGCCGGGCATTTTATAGCCCTTCGCATCCCACGGTTTAACCAGATCGGCATCTGTTGCGCCCAGCACCCACGCTTTCGCACGGGCCAGCAGGTCGTCAGCTGCAACAACCTCGTCAATGATCCCGGCCGATTTGGCCTTTTTCGGGTCGGACAGTTTGCCCTCCAGCAAGAAGGGGGCCGCACCCATCGCGCCCAGCTTGCGCGCAAGCCGCGTGGTGCCGCCTGCACCGGGGAATATGCCGACCAGAATCTCTGGCAGGCCAATCTTGGCCTTGGGGTTATCCGCCGCGATGATCCGGTGACAGGCCAACGGAATTTCCAGCCCGATCCCCAGCGCGGTGCCGGGCAGCGCTGCAACAATCGGCTTGCCCCCTTTCAGGGTCTTTGGGTCCATGCCCGCGCGTTCAATCTTGCGCAGGGTGTGGTGCATCGACATGATCCCCTCGAACAGGCCCTTTTCCGGCTGGTCGCCCGCCATTTCCTTCATGCGGGCTATGACATTCAAATCCATGCCACCTGCGAAATCGGCCTTGCCAGAGGTGATGATAACCCCTTTGACAGCATCATCGCCCAGCGCCGTTTCAATATGGGCATCCAGTTCGCGCAGCCCCTCCATCGACAGCACATTCATCGATTTGTTCGGAATGTCCCAAGTGATCGTCGCCACACCGTCTGCGTCTGTGGAATAATGAAAATCGCTCATATGTCCTGCTCCCTTTTACACGCGCTCGATGAGGGTTGCGGCCCCCATGCCGGATGCGACACACAGTGTCGCCAGCCCCGTGCCCTTGCCCGTGCGCTCCAACTCGTCCAGCAGCGTGCCGATGATCATGGCACCTGTCGCACCCAGCGGATGGCCCATTGCAATGGCTCCACCATTCACATTCACGCGGTCATCGCTGACATTGAACGCCTGCATGAAGCGCAAGACAACTGCGGCAAAAGCCTCATTCACCTCGAACAGGTCAATGTCGGAAATCTGCATGCCTGCCTCGCGCAGGATCTTCTCTGTCACAGGCACAGGGCCGGTCAGCATGATCGTGGGGTCGGTGCCGATCTTGGCGGTGGCACGAATGCGCGCCCTTGGTTTTAAACCATATTTTTCGCCAAACTCTTTACTGCCGATCAGCATGCCTGCTGCGCCATCAACAATGCCGGAAGAATTGCCCGCATGGTGGATATGTTCGATTTGTGCAAGATGCGGGTATTTCATCAGCGCGACTTTATCGAAGCCCGGCATCACCTCGCCCATATCCTTGAAGGCGGGTTTCAGCGCGCCAAGGCTTTGCATGTCAGTGCCGGGGCGCAGGTATTCGTCACGGTCCAGAATCGTCAACCCGTTGATATCGGTGACCGGCACGACCGAGTTCACAAAGCGCCCCTCGTCCCAAGCACGCGCCGCGCGGCGCTGGCTTTCAACGGCCAGTGCATCGGCCATCTCGCGGGTAAAGCCATATTCGGTTGCAATAATATCGGCGGCAATCCCTTGGGGCACAAAATGCCCTTCCATCGCAACGGATGGGTCAACCGCCACCGCCGCCCCGTCAGACCCCATGGCCACGCGGCTCATCATCTCGACCCCGCCTGCGACATAGGCCGCGCCAGAGCCGCCACGCACCTGATTGGCGGCGATATTCACCGCCTCCATGCCCGAGGCGCAAAAGCGGTTGATCGCAAGACCGGGCACCTGTTCGTCAAAGTCAGAGGCCATAACCGCCGTGCGCGCAAGGCATCCGCCCTGCTCGCCCACTTGGGTGACATTGCCCCAGATCACATCCTCAATCGCGCGCGTGTCCAGATCGTTGCGTGCTTTCAGTGCGTTCAGCATCAGCGCGGACAGGCGCACAGATGTCACTTCATGCAGGCTGCCATCGGCCCTGCCCTTGCCACGCGGTGTGCGAATGGCGTCGAATATATAAGCGTCTTGCATTGCTGCTCCTCCTCAGGTGCGGTCCGCGGGCGAACCGGGCATCAGGTCATAGGGGTGTTTCCAGCCGGGCAGACCTTCGATACGGTCCAGCCAGCGGTCAATCGCAGGCCATTCAGCGCGGTTGAATCCAAACGGCTCGGGGTAAAACAGATAGCCGCAACAGGCGAAATCCGCGAGGCTGGGGGCGGCCCCAACAATCCAGTCGCGCGCGCCAAGGTGTTGGTCAAGCACCTTGTAACTCGCCCCAAGCCGCGCCTGCTGAAAAGCGATCACAGCATCGGGGCGTTTGTGTTCGGGCAGGAAGTTCATCAGAAATCGGGTAGAGCCTGCAAGGGCCGACAACTTGTGATTGTCCCAAAACAGCCAGCGCAGAACCTCTTGGCGCTCTTGCGCCCTCTCGCCCAGAAACCGGCCTGTCCGCTCGGCACAATGAAGCTGGATGACAGCGGATTGGGTCAGGACAAGCCCCTCATCTTCCAGCACAGGCACCTCTCCCATCGGGTTGAGGGCGCGGAACTCGGGGCTGCGGGTTGCGCCACCGAAGAAATCCACCCAGACCGGCTGCCATGCAACCCCTGCCAACTCCAATGTCAAAGCCGCCTTATAGGCGTTTCCGCTTTCTCCGAAACAGTGCAATTTCATCGCGCATCCCTTCTGACGTGGCACCCGGCTTCATGCGGGGGAATTGAGTATTTTCAGCAAGAAAATGCCTGCATCCTTCATTCTCTCTTACCCCCCGCGCGTTAAGGTTAATGCACGGTACAGGCTGGAGAGCCGATGACCGTGCAAGGAAATGCCCCGCCTGCCGACCGCCCGGAAACGATGATTTCCAAGAGGGGCCGCCGGTCAGGCGGGGTACGCGCATGGTTGCATTTTCTTGCCTCAAATACTCCCGCCGGAGGCGGATTTGGTTATTTCTTCCGGTCTTCAAGGTCCGAATTGAACAGCCGCAGGCGGTGGCCCAGATTGTCGGCATCGGTCACAGACTCGAAATTCTCGAACAGGAAAGAGAGCGCCTCGCCCTCATCCAGCCCGGCGTCTTGTGCGAAGCGGCGCAGGCGGCGGTAGCCATCTTCGGTCATGGCAAGAGCGACACGGCGTGTCAGTCTGAACCGCTTTGGCATGGTCTGTTTCCTCTGGCAGCTATCAAAGGGGGGGCGGCATGCGCCGCGCCCCAGTGTTGACTTAGAAATGCGCAGCGTCCAGTGCCATGACCGTTTCCGCCCCGCTTTGGATGCGCGCCAGATGCAGTGCCGTGGCAGGCAGGTGACGTGCCATGTAATAGCGCCCTGTTGCGATCTTGGCGTCATAGAAATCGCGGTCAGATGTGGAGCTCTCCAGCGCCGCATAGGCCGCCTTTGCCATCCGCGCCCAGACCAGCCCAAGGCAGACATGCCCGAACAGATGCATGAAATCGGTCGAGCCTGCCAGCGCGTCATTGGGCGCTTTCATACCCCGCTGCATGAAGAACATGGCCGCCGCCTGAAGATCCTTGGACGCAGCTTTGAGGGGCACAAGGAAACCTTCCAGCCGCGCATCATTTTCGTTTTCCTTGATAAAGGTCTTCACGATCTCGAAAAACGCCATGACATGTTTGCCGCTGTCCTGCGCCAGTTTGCGCCCCACAAGGTCCAGCGCCTGCACGCCATTGGCCCCTTCATAGATCATGGCGATCCGCGCATCGCGGGCAAACTGGGACATGCCCCATTCCTCAATATAGCCATGCCCCCCGTAAACCTGTTGGGCCTGTATGCACATATCGAAGCCCTTATCAGTCAGGAACCCTTTGATGACCGGGGTCAGCAGCGAGATCAGGCCATCGGCGTCCTTGTCCTGCATCCGGTGGGCGCGGTCAATCAGGCTGGCCCCCCAGAGTGTGAAGGCGCGCGCCCCTTCGACAAAGCTTTTCTGGTCCATCAGCATGCGGCGCACATCGGGGTGCACGATCAGGGGGTCGGCGGGGCCATCGGGGTTTTTCGCGCCCGTGACATCGCGCCCCTGAAGGCGGTCCAGCGCATAGGCGCGCGCGTTATCATAGGCCACGGCCGCTTGGGCATAGCCTTGCAGGCCCACACCGATGCGGGCCTCGTTCATCATGGTGAACATGGCGCGCATGCCCTTGTGCAGATCACCGATCAGATAGCCGGTCGCCGCGTCGTAATTCATCACGCAGGTGGCATTGGCATGGATACCCATTTTCTCTTCAATGCTGCCCACGGATACGCCATTGCGTGCGCCAAGGCTGCCATCCTCGCCCACAAGGAATTTGGGCACGATAAACAGCGAGATGCCCTTTGTCCCCGCGCCCCCGCCCGGTGCCTTGGCCAGCACCAGATGGATCACGTTTTCGGCCATGTCGTGATCACCTGCCGAGATAAAGATTTTCTGCCCTGTAATCTTGTAGCTGCCATCGGCCTGCGGTTCGGCCTTGGTGCGCATCAGGCCCAGATCTGTGCCGCAATGCGGCTCTGTCAGGTTCATGGTGCCGGTCCAGTCCATAGACACCATTTTGGGCAGATATGTCGCCTTCTGGGCATCTGATCCATGCGCAAGAATGGCCGAGATCGCGCCATGGGTCAGCCCCTGATACATGTTCAGCGCCATATTGGCCGAGACGAAAATCTCACCCACAGCAGAGCCTATCAGATAGGGCAGGTTCTGGCCGCCAAAGTCTTCGGGCAGGTCCAGCCCGTTCCAGCCCCCTGCCTTGATCTGATCGAAAGCGTGTTTGAACCCCTTTGGCGTATAGACCATGCCGTTTTCCAGTCGGCACCCTTCGGCATCGCCGCTTGCGTTCAGCGGGGCCATGACATTTTGCCCGAGTTTCGCGGCTTCCTCCAGAATGGCAGAGGTAAAATCGGCATCCAGATCGGCATAGCCGGGCACATCGGATGTGCTGATCTGCAACAGATCATGCAGCACGAAATGCAGGTCTTTGGTGGGGGCAGTGTAGCTTGGCATGGGGGACTCCCGTTATTCAGCGGCCTTGGGGCTGTCTGCATTGCGCAGCACAGCGTCACCCCAGGCGAGTTCCTGTTTCAGATCGGCAATCGCCTCATCAAGTTCGGCGCGCTGGCGCTCCATATCGGCCAGTCTTTGGCAGGCAATGTCATAGGTTTTGCGCAACTGCTTGAGTTCGCTGTCATCGCGGTCATACATATCAAGAAGCTGGCGCAATTCTTCGAGGCTGAAGCCAAAGCGCTTGCCGCGTAAGATAAGCTTCAACCGCGCCTGATCGCGGCGGCCGAACAGCCGGTGTTGACCGTTGCGCTTGGGGAACAGCAGTTCCTTCGCCTCATAAAACCGCAAGGTACGGGGGGTTACACCGAAATCTGCGCACATCTGGCGGATGTTCTTATATTCCAACTCCATTCCAAACCTCCGAAACACTGCGCCACACCTGTGGTGGGCGGGTACATGAACATCGGTATACTGAAGTTGACGTGAACGTAAAGTTAAACGCTGCGTCACACAACCGCATGACGCGACGTCTTGCTATGGGGCGGGCAAAAGCTTCGCCGCATCAGCGCGCAGCTTTTCCAGATCATGGATGGTTTGGTGCAATTCCTCGGCCTGAAGGCGCAGGGCCACCAACTGGCGGTCGGCCATATCCAGCCATGCGCGCAATTGCGGCTCTGTGCCCTCTTTCTGGTAGATTTCCAGCCATTGGCGGATTTCTTCCAGACTGAAGCCAAAGCGCCTGCCGCGCATGATCAGCGTCATGCGCGCCACCTCGCGCGGGGTGTAGAAGCGGTTGCGCCCCTCTTTTTCGGGGTTAAGCAGCTCGATATATTCGTAATAGCGCAAGGTGCGCGGCGTCACATCAAATTGCGCGCACATCTCTTTGAAGCTCAATCGCGTCTCACTCGTCATAGCTGCACCCCTTGGCCTAGAGGGCCATGCTACGCGGCCTTCGGGGGAGATGCAATTTTGACACGCGCCCTTGCAAATCGGGCGCATTCAGGCGCAGAAAGGGGGGGCTTGGCAACAAGGTAGCCCCGAGATGAGCACGTCAAACCCGACAGATTTTATAAACGCCCTGCCCTTTGCCCGCGCGCTTGGCATGCAGCTTGACGATATTGGCAATGGACAGGCCCAAATCTCGATGCCATGGGACGCGCGCTTTGTTGGCGATCCGGCGACAAGGGTGATTCATGGCGGCGCGGTTTCGGCCCTGATGGACACCTGCGGGGGCGCGGCGGTCATGTCCTATCCCGGCGCGCTGACCACGGCGACGATTGACCTGCGAATTGACTATATGCGCGCGGCCACCCCCGGCCAGCGGATCACGGCGCGGGCGGAATGCTACCATGTCACGCGGCGCGTGGCCTTTGTGCGCGCCACCGCGCATGACGAGGATACGGACAACCCTGTGGCCACTGCCGCGGGGGCCTTTACCTTTGATCGCAAGGAAGGCCGCACATGAAACGCCCCGAACCTGTGCAGCAAGTCAAACACCGCCGCGACACGGCCCTGACCACTTTGGTGGGGGCCGTGCCCTATGCAGGCTTTCTGGGCATCGCGTTCGAGCGGCATGGCGATGAGCTGACCGCTGTTCTGCCCTATGATGAGAAACTGATCGGCAACCCTGTGCTGCCTGCGTTGCATGGCGGGGTGATTGCGTCTTTTCTGGAAGTGGCAGCAATTATCGAGTTGAGCTGGGCCATGCTATGGGATGAGTTGGAAACAGGTCGCCTATCGCCTGAAAGCATGGCGGAAAACCTGCCGCGCCTGCCCAAGACCATTGATTTCACAGTCGATTATCTGCGCACCGGCCTGCCGCGCGATGCTTACGCGCGCGCGCGCGTCAACCGCTCGGGGCGGCGCTATGCGTCGGTGCATGTGGAAGCGTGGCAGGACAACCGCGCTCGGCTGTTTGCGCAGGCGACAGGCCATTTCCTGATGCCACAACGCAGCGATGGCTAAGCCACAGGCGCTGTCTGACCGGCGCATTCTGAAAATCGCCATTCCCATTGTTCTGGCCAATCTGACTGTTCCCATTCTTGGCGCGGTAGATACTGGCGTGGTGGGCCAGATGGGGGCCGCAGCGCCCATTGGCGCGGTGGGGTTGGGGGCGATCATTCTGGCCTCGATCTATTGGGTTTTCGGCTTTCTGCGTATGGGCACGACAGGGCTGGTGGCGCAGGCCACGGGCGCGGGCGATCTGGCGGAAAGCGGTGCCATACTGACGCGCGGCATCATGATCGGGCTGGCGGCAGGCGCTGTGATGGTGCTGGGGCAAGTGCTGATCACGCAGGCCGCTTTTCGCATTGCCCCTGCCAGCGCCGAAGTGGAAGCACTCGCCCGCCAATACCTGAGCATTCGCATCTGGGGGGCACCTGCCACCATCGCCCTTTATGCCGTGAATGGCTGGCTGATTGCGACCGAGCGCACGCGCGGGGTGCTAATCCTGCAACTATGGATCAACGGGCTGAATATTGCGCTGGACCTGTGGTTTGTGCTGGGCTTGGGTTGGGGGGTGCAGGGCGTCGCGGTGGCGACCCTGATCGCCGAAGTGACAGGGCTGGCGCTGGGGCTGTGGCTGTGCCGCGCGGCTTTTTCGGGCGCGCAATGGCGCGACTGGGCGCGGGTGTTCGACCGTGTGCGGCTCAAGCGGATGTGGGTGGTCAATTCCGACATCATGCTGCGCACGGTTGCCTTGCAAGGGGCGATGACAGGGTTTTTGTTCACCTCGGCCGGGTTTGGCGATGTGGAATTGGCGGCAAACCAGATCCTGTGGCAATTCCTGATGATCACGGCCTATGCGCTGGACGGCTTCGCCTTTGCAGCCGAAGCGCTGGTGGGCCAAGCAGTGGGCGCGCGGTCGGTGGCGCTGATGCGGCGCGCAAGTTATCGCGCCTCGCTCTGGGCCTTTGGGGCGGCGCTGGTCATGGCGCTGGGGTTCTGGAGCTTTGGGCCTTGGGTGATCGACCTGATGGCAACCGACACCGATGTAAGGGCGGCAGCGCGGGTGTTCTTGCCCTATGTGGTGGTGCTGTCGGTGCTTGGGCTGGCCGCCTATATGCTGGACGGTATTTTCATCGGCGCAACCGGCACGCGCGAGATGCGCAATACCGTGATTCTGGCTGTGGCAATCTACGCGCTGGTCATCTGGCTTGCCGTGCCGGTTTTCGGCAATCATGGCCTGTGGATGGCGCTGATCGTGCTGAATGTCTTGCGCGGGGTATTTCTGGGTGCGCTCTACCCACGGTTGGAGCGGCGCGTGGCGGCCGAGGGCTAAGGCTTACAGCCACCTTTCGCGGTCAGTGCCGATGGCGTCGGAAATCTTGGCATATCCATCGCGCTCCAGCAGGTCTAACAGCCCGCGATTGATCTGCCCGACCAGTGAAAGCCCCTCATAAACCAGTGCGGAATAGAGCTGCACCGCGCAGGCCCCTGCGCGGATTTTCGCATAGGCCTGTTCAGCAGAACCAATGCCCCCAACCCCCACAAGCGGCATCTTTCCATTGGTCAGATGCGACAGAAGCGCCAGAACACGCGTGGACTTTTCGAACAAAGGCGCGCCGGAAAGCCCGCCTTTTTCTGCAGAACTTGCACTTTTCAAACCTTCGCGGGTGATTGTGGTGTTTGTGGCGATAATCGCATCCACACCAGCCGCCTGCGCCACCTGCGCAATCTCACCAATCTCGCCCTCATCCAGATCAGGGGCAATTTTCAGAAATATCGGGACTTTCCGGGCAAGCTCGCCGCGCGCCTGCATGACGCCTTGCAACAGGGCGGCAAGGGCTTCGGCCCCCTGCAAGTCGCGCAAGGATTCCGTGTTGGGGGACGAGACATTGACAGTTGCAAAATCCAGATGCGCGCCGCACAGGCGCAGCACTTGGGCGAAATCATCCGCGCGGTCGGCGCTGTCTTTATTGGCCCCAAGATTCAGCCCCAGCACCATGCCTTCGGGGCGCGCGGCCAGACGCTTTACAATAACCTCGGCCCCTTCATTGTTGAAGCCAAAGCGGTTGATGACGGCGCGATCCTCGGGCAGGCGAAACAGGCGCGGGCGCGGGTTGCCCGCCTGCGGACGCGGTGTTGCGGCCCCCACTTCGACAAAGCCGAACCCCGCGCGCGCAAGACCGGCCAGCGCTTGGGCGTTCTTGTCAAACCCTGCTGCCAAGCCGACAGGATTGGGCAAATCCAGCCCGGCAAGATGGACATGCAAACGCTGCGAACGGACGGGCGCAGGCACAGGGGCAAGCCCTGTTTGCAACGCTTTCAGGGCCAGACCATGCGCGGTTTCAGGATCGAAGCTGCGCAGAACGGACATGCCCACCTTCTCAAACAGGCTCATACCAGACTTTCCGGAAAAATATGGCCCGATACGCCCAAGGGCAGCGACGTGTCCCAAGCAATATCAGACTTTTGCAAAGGGCGATACAGATGCGGGAACAGCGCCCCCCCGCGCGAGGGTTCCCATTTCAGATCCGGCCCCAGTGTTGCGGCATCACATGCCACCAGAACCAGATCACTTTCGCCCGCAAAATGCTTGGCGGCGGTTTCCATGACCTGCTGCGCGGTCGAGAAATGGATATAGCCATCGGCCAGATCGACAGGCGCGCCAAGGGTCCGGCCTTGGGCGACCAGTTCATTCCATTCAGGACGTCGGAAGATTTTGTAAATAACCATAGCCCGTCTCTTGCCCAATGGCGCGGCCAAGGTCAATCACTCACAACGGGCCGGGCAGGCGTTCTTCGCTGAGCAGCACATTGGCATCCACCGCGCCCACGCCCGGAAGTGTCATGATCCGGCGGCGCAAGACACGCTCGAAATCCGACAGATCGCGCGCCACCACACGCAGGCGGTAATCATAGAGGCCCAGCACATGCTGCACAGTCTGCACTTCAGGAATGGCCGAGACCGCGCGTTCAAAATCAGCCAGACTGACGCGCCCCTTGGCCGCAAGGCTGATACCCAGAAACACTGTCACGCCAAAGCCCAAAGCCGGCAAATCCAGATCAAGACGCTCTCGCGCGATGGCGCCTTCTTCCCTCAGGCGTTTCAGGCGGCGCCATGCGGCAGGCTGGCTTAGGCCGAAGCGGCGGCCCAGCGCGCCCGCGCTTTGACTGGCATCTTGCGCCACTGCGCGCAACAAGGCGCGGTCTGTCTCGTCCAGAGTGATCATTTTGGGCCCTTCGCATGCAGGCGCGCAATCGGGCTGGCGGATGCGCATGTGGACAGGAAGATGAGTATTTTTAGCAAGAAAATGATCATACCGGCAGGCTTGTATCTGATTTGATGTCGGACAGATGCATCAGCGCCTCCAGATCGGCAATATGCGGCAGGGGCAGGATACGGTCGCGGTAAAGCTGCTGGTAATGGACCATGTCGCGCGCGATGACATTCAGGCGCACATCAACGCGCCCGAGGAATGTCTGGATTTCCAGCACTTCAGGGACCGTGCGGGCGGCGCTGATGAATTCGTCAAAGGCGCGCGGGTTGGTTTTGTCGAGGGTGATGCGCAAGCTGACTTCAACCTGCCAGCCCAGCGCACGCCAATTGATGACCGCGCGTTGCCCGCGCAGGATGCCGCGCGCGCGCAGGCGTTCCAGACGGCGCCAGCAAGTCGCCTCGGTCAGGCCGGCGCGCGCGGCCAATTGGGCCGTGCTGGCATCGGGCGCGGCCATAAGCTGGCGCAAAAGGCGGCGGTCGCTGTCGTCTAGCTGCATGTTTCTTTCAGTATTTTGAAAATGATGAATAGATTTTCTGCTTATATGGGAAATTGCGTGAGGAATGAAACGAAAAAAAGCCAATCCTCCCTATACTGCGCCGCATGAACACCAACCAAGGAGGGACGGCAGATGCGCGTCTATTATGATCGCGATTGCGATGTGAACCTGATCAAGGACAAGAAAGTTGCGATTCTGGGCTATGGCAGCCAAGGCCATGCCCATGCGCTGAACCTGCGCGATTCGGGGGCGAAGAATGTTGTTGTGGCCCTGCGCGAAGGATCGGCCAGCGCCAAGAAATGCGAAGCCGAGGGCCTGACCGTTATGGGCATCGCGGAAGCGGCGGCATGGTGTGATGTCATCATGTTTACCATGCCAGATGAGCTGCAAGCCGAAACCTATAAGAAATATGTGCATGACAACCTGCGCGAAGGGGCCGCGATTGCCTTCGCCCATGGCCTGAATGTGCATTTCGGATTGATCGAGCCGAAGCCCGGTGTTGACGTGATCATGATGGCCCCCAAAGGCCCAGGCCACACGGTGCGCGGCGAGTATACCAAAGGCGGCGGCGTGCCTTGCCTAGTGGCCGTACATCAGGATGCGACCGGCAAGGCGATGGAAATCGGCCTGTCCTATTGCTCGGCCATCGGTGGCGGGCGGTCCGGCATTATTGAAACCAACTTCCGTCAGGAATGCGAAACCGACCTGTTCGGCGAACAGGCCGTGCTGTGCGGTGGACTGGTCGAACTGATCCGCATGGGGTTCGAGACGCTGGTCGAGGCCGGGTATGAACCCGAAATGGCCTATTTCGAATGCCTGCACGAAGTGAAGCTGATTGTGGACCTGATCTATGAAGGCGGCATCGCCAACATGAACTATTCGATCAGCAACACCGCCGAATATGGTGAATATGTCTCTGGTCCGCGCATTCTGCCTTATGACGAGACGAAAGCACGCATGAAAGCCGTGCTGACCGACATTCAGCAAGGCAAATTCGTGCGTGACTTCATGCAGGAAAACGCAGTCGGCCAGCCTTTCTTCAAGGCCACGCGCCGCATCAATGACGAGCATCAGATCGAAAAAGTCGGCGCACAGCTGCGCGCGATGATGCCGTGGATTGGCGCATCGAAAATGGTCGATAAAGACCGCAACTGATTTGGGGTGATATCCCGAAGCAAAGGCCCCCTCTGCACTGGAGGGGGCCTTTTGCGTTTGCCTGCCGGTCACGGGCTGTGCCTGCGAAGTGCATCTGGCAAAAACCAGATGAAGCGGCCCCCAAGACCTGATACATCTGCGCGCATGTTTCGATTGTTTGACATGTTGGGCCGCTCCTCTGGGATAAGAGCCTTGGATGATGCGCTTCGCACAGTCGGAGTGCACCCGATGCTTGTGCCCGACCCTGTAAAGCTGACGCTCATACAGATGCACAAGAAAATGGCACGCGGCGCGCCAGAAGGCGGGTATATGCACACAGCCCATCTGCTGGCCTATTGCATTCTGGGCCATGACCAATTTTGGACAATAATGGCGCGGCGGATGCAGAGGCCCAAGACCACCGCGTGGAAGCAGCCCTTGCACAGGGCGACACGTTGGATGCAAAGATTATCCTGCTAAGCCTGCATTCCGGCCTGATTGCCCCTGAAATCGCCGACCGTATAGATATTGAAGACCTGTGAGCAGCCTGTAAGGCAGCTGAAACAACAATACCGAAGGCAGCGTTGGGTATAGTGGTGCGGGTGGAGGGACTTGAACCCCCACGCCTTGCGGCGCCAGAACCTAAATCTGGTGCGTCTGCCAATTTCGCCACACCCGCATCTGAGCGGCTAGGTAGCAAATGCCAGCGGCGGATGCGAGGGCAAAAATGCAGGTAGAAATATATATTCAGGCCATGTTTCTGCCCTGATTTGACCAAAATCGCCAGTCATTGTGCAAAATAACGAAACAGTATTACAAAACAGGCCGCGTTTACCTTGTTGTCACATTTCTTCGGCAAGGTTTTGGTCAAGGAGATTCGAGCGATGTTTGCAGATAGCATTTCACTTGCACCGGCATTGAAGACCCGCAGCACGGCAAAACCGGCGCGGACGCAATTCGGGCTTCAGGGGTTTGCGGGCGAAACGGTTGTGCGCACCATTTTCGGCCTGCGCCCTGTGTCGCGGCTGGTTGTGGGAGATATTTTGCTGGATACACGCAACCGCATGGTCAAATTGCGCAGCATTCGCACCCATCATGCTGCCGCCGCGGAAATTGTGCGGGTTGACCCTTCGGCCTTTGGTTTGGGGCTTGCACCGGGCAGGTTGGACCGCGCGCTTTTGGTCGGGGCCGGTCAGAAACTGGGGATCTGTGACTGGCGCACCGAAATTCTGTTCGCGGCCCCTACCCTGAGTGCCGCCGCAAGGTTGGTGGATGGTGTGAACCTGCACCGCGCCGACAGCCCCGCCACGCTGTATGAACTTGGGTTCCAGCAAGACACCATCATCACTGCGGATGGATGGACAACACTCATCAGCGGTTCAGGCACCTAAGCGGCGCAAAACCTGTGGCAACTGGTCTGGCAGGTCTTCGGCAAGCAGACCCGCGCCGAACTGGCGCGCCGCTTCGACATGCAGCCACGCGCCGGTGCAGGCGGAACTGCGCGGGGGAATGCCCCGCGCCAGAAGGCCGGTTATCAGCCCTGCCAGCACATCGCCTGTTCCTGCTGTAGCCAGCCATGGCGCGGCACGATCACGCAGTGCGACGTGAATTTCAGGAAAGCCGTCTGGCCCAGCAATAACAGTATCGGCCCCTTTGAACAGAACCACTGCGCCGATATCTTGCGCAGCGCGACATGTGGCTTTCAGTTTTGAGTGTTCGGATGTGCCCAAATCGGGCCAGAGGCGCGCAAACTCGCCCGCATGGGGCGTCAGCACACAATCCGCATGAACAAGGGCGCGCAGATCGGAGTTTTGGGCAATCAGGCTTAGCGCGTCTGCATCCAGCACGATGGGGCGTTTGCTGCGCAAGGCGGCAGCGACCAGCGCGCATTCGCGCCGCCCAAGGCCAAGTCCCGGCCCAAGGCACAGTGCGGTGATGCGCGGATCGGTCAGCGCATTGGTCAAGGCCACCTCATCCGCCACGGGACGAAGCATAATGGCATCCAGCCGCGCCGCATTCTCGATCAACGCCGCAGGCGGGCAGCAGAGCGTGACCAGCCCCGCGCCAACCCGCAGCGCCGCACGCGCCGCCAGCCGCGCCGCACCCCCGCGCCCGACACCGCCCGACAGAACCAGCGCATGGCCATAACTGTATTTGTGACCAGCCCCCTTGGTCAGAAGCGCCAGATCGGGCGGGGACACAGTTTGCGTGACCTGTTCCGCAGACGCGCCTGCGCGCAACTCCGCCATACGGCCCTTCAACCCGATATCGACCACCACCAACGCCCCTGTCATCGCCCCGCCGGGCAACAGCATGTGACCAAGCTTTGGCTCTTGGAAGGTGACCGTCAGATCGGCGGCCTGCACCGAATAGGCCCCATCCGCGCGGATCTGCCCGCTATCGGCGCAAATGCCCGAGAGGATATCAACCGCAACAAGCTTGGCACCCGCCTGCTGCGCCTGTGCGAGTGCAGACCAGAATTTTTCCGCCACAGGCCGCGTCAGACCAGTGCCAAACAACGCGTCAACAGCCACACAACCGGGCAGGCAGGCTGGGTCAAGGTGCTTCACCACCTGCCCCAATACCCCCCAACGCTGTGCGTTTGCCACCGCATCTGGCGTGGCAGGCGCAACAGGGGCCCAGACCAGAACCTGCCACCCCATTTCCGCCAGTTTGCGCGCGATCACATAGCCATCGCCCCCATTATTTCCCGGACCACAGAAGACGACGGCCTTGGCCGGTGCAGGCCAACGGGCGCAAATGGCATCCACCACGCCCTGCCCCGCAAGCTCCATCAAGGCCAGCCCTGTTGTGTCCCCCGACTCGATCTGGGCAGCCTCAATGGCGCGCATTTGTGCAGATGAGAGGATTTCAGTCATTTTTAAAAATTTACCGTTTTCATTTTGCATATTATTTATGCAGTTTGGTTATTTTTAAAGCACATCGCCTTTTTCCCTTGCGCTATGCCTGCCACAAACACCCTATCAGATTGTCGTACCGAGATGGAAATGATCTGAACGCAACTGACCGGCAGAGCGGCTGGCAGCAACGTGGGAGCGAGGGTATGAAGAAGATCGAGGCCATCATCAAGCCTTTCAAGCTGGATGAGGTGAAGGAAGCTCTGCAAGATATTGGCGTTCAGGGTCTGTCTGTCATCGAGGTCAAAGGCTTCGGGCGGCAAAAAGGACATACCGAGCTGTATCGTGGTGCTGAATATGTCGTCGACTTTCTGCCCAAAGTGAAGGTTGAAGTCGTCTTGCCTGACGAACAGGTGGATGACGCCATCGAAGCTATTGTCGCTGCTGCGCGCACCGACAAAATCGGCGATGGCAAGATCTTCGTCTCGACCGTCGAACAGGCGATCCGCATTCGCACAGGCGAAAGCGGCGATGAAGCTCTGTAAGCGCTAAGAATTCCGGGCAACAGCCCTGAGAGTACTGTTTCAAAACTAAGAGGAAAACAAACATGAGTTCAGCTGACGTTCTCAAACTGATGAAAGACGAAGATGTTGCCTATCTGGACATCCGTTTCGTCGACCCGCGCGGCCGCATGCTGCATGTGACGATCATCAATGATCTGGTCGATGAGGATTTTCTTGAAGAAGGCTTCATGTTCGACGGCTCTTCCGTTCCGGGTTGGAAAGGGATTGAAGCATCTGACATGAAACTGATTTTCGATCTGGACTCGGTCTATATCGACCCGTTCTATGCCGAACGCACCTTGGCCATTCACGCCTCGATCGTAGAGCCGGACACGAACGAGCCATATGAGCGCGACCCGCGCGGCACCGCAGAAAAGGCAGAAGCCTATCTGAAATCGACCGGCATTGGCGATGTGTCCTATTTCGGGCCGGAAGCTGAATTCTTTGTCTTCGACAATGTGAAATTCAGCGACAAGATCAACAAAGTCAGCTTCGAGGTGGATTCCGAGGAAGCGGCCTGGAACTCTGACACCGATTACGACACTGGCAACACTGGCCACCGTCCCGGCGTCAAGGGCCATTACTTCGCCATGAACCCGATGGATGCCAATCAGGACATGCGCTCGGAAATGCTGACGACCATGAAAGACATGGGCATGAAAGTGGACAAGCACCACACCGAGGTGGCGTCCGCACAGCATGAACTTGGCCTGATCTTCAGCTCGTTGACCAAGCAGGCTGACGAGATCATGAAATACAAATATGTCATCCGCAACGTGGCAGATGCGTATGGCAAAACCGCAACGTTCATGCCCAAGCCTGTCAAGGGCGACAACGGCACCGGCATGCATGTCAACATGTCGATCTGGAAAGACGGCAAGCCCCTGTTTGCAGGCGACAAATATGCCGACCTGAGCCAGGAAGCGCTGTGGTTCATCGGCGGCATTCTGAAGCATGCCAAGACGCTGAATGCCTTTACCAACCCGTCAACCAACAGCTACAAGCGCCTGATCCCCGGCTTTGAAGCCCCTGTGCTGCGCGCCTATTCGGCACGCAACCGCTCTGGCTGCATTCGCATTCCATGGACAGAAAGCCCCAAGGCAAAGCGCGTCGAAGCCCGCTTCCCAGACCCTTCGGCCAACCCCTACCTGTGCTTTGCAGCGCTGCTGATGGCTGGTCTTGACGGGATCAAGAACAAGATCGATCCGGGCCCTGCATCGGACAAAGACCTGTATGATCTGCCACCCGAAGAGTTGGAAGGCATCCCCACTGTCTGCGCATCGCTGCGCGAGGCGCTGGATTCGCTGGCTGCCGACCATGACTTCCTGCTGGCGGGTGACGTGTTCACCAAAGACCAGATCATGGCCTATATCAATCTGAAGTGGGAAGAGGTTTATGCCTATGAGCATACACCCCACCCGATTGAATATGCGATGTATTACAGCTGCTAAGTGCAGGTGAAAGCTATGAAAAAGCCCCCGTTTCGGGGGCTTTTTTAATGTCAGGGCGCAGGCGTGATTGACCAGACTTGGCGGGCTGCCACCCGCTAAACCAGCGGCTTCAAGGGGCGCGCATGGTCACTGGAGCCAATGGCGCGACACTGCCGCCCCTTTGAAAAACCCCATGCGTATTTTCGTAAGAAAAAGAAGCCCAGATCAGCGGCTAAGGCCCGCAGCAAGGGCAGGCTGGTCGAGAGAGGCGAAGCCGTAATGGCGCAGCCAGCGCAGATCGGATTCGAAGAACGCGCGCAGATCGGGGATGCCATATTTCAGCATGGCGATCCGGTCGATGCCAAGGCCGAAGGCAAAGCCCTGCCATTTGTCGGGATCAATGCCGCCTGCCTGCAAGACTTTGGGATGCACCATGCCAGAGCCAAGAATTTCAAGCCAATCCTTGCCCTCGCCAATCTTCAGCTGCCCCCCTTCCCATGAACAGCGGATATCCACTTCGGCAGAGGGTTCGGTAAAGGGGAAATGCGACGCGCGAAAGCGCAGTTCGACCTCGTCCACCTCGAAAAAGGCGCGGCAGAATTCTTCCAATGTCCATTTCAGTTGCGCCATCGAGATGTCGCGGTCAATCGCCAGCCCTTCGACCTGATGGAACATGGGTGTATGGGTCTGGTCCATATCCATACGGTAGACGCGGCCCGGCGCGATCACGCGGATGGGCGCGCCCTGATCCTGCATCGCGCGGATCTGCACAGGGCTGGTATGGGTGCGCAGCACATGGGGGGGGCGAGTGTCGCCATCTGCGCGGTGCATGAAGAATGTGTCATGTTCCTGACGCGCGGGGTGTTCAGGCGCGATATTGAGCGCGTCGAAATTATACCAGTCGGATTCGATCTGGGGCCCTTCGGCCACAGCAAAGCCCATATCGGCAAAGATGGCGGTCAATTCATCCATCACCTGACTGATCGGGTGGATCGTACCCATGGCGCGGGGACGGCCCGGCAAGGTGACATCCAGCCATTCCGCTTGTAGGCGCGCATCGAGGATCGCATCTTCCAGACCGGCGCGGCGCGCCTTGAGGGCGGCGTCAATTTCAGATTTCAGCCCGTTCAGGGCGGGGCCGACGCGCTGGCGCGCCTCTGCATCCATCTGGCCCAATTCGCGCATTTTCAGGCTTATCTCGCCCTTTTTGCCCAAGGCGGACAGGCGCACCGCTTCAAGCGCGTCCATATCGGCGACTGTGGCAATCTGGTCCAGATATTTGCCGCGAAGCTCTGCGATAGTATCCATGCCCTGCCTTTTATGCCGCGTGTTTCTGCGTGGGTCAGTTAGCCAATCCCCCATGGGATTGCAAGCCGGTCAAAGTTCCAGCAGGCGCGCCGCGATGTTGAAATAGATGATCACCCCCAAGACATCGGCAATCGAGGTGACCAGCGGGCCGGATGCGGCGGCGGGGTCACGGTCGATCTTGGCGAAGATGAACGGCAGGCACAAGCCAATCAACGCGCCCATCAGCACAATGGTAATCATGGCCAGCGCAACGACCATCGCGATCTCTGGCCCGCCCCGCCAGACCCCGATGACAGAGACAGCCAGCGCCATCGTCAGGCCCAGCGCCAGCGCGATCAGCACCTCGCGCGACAAAAGGCGCCCGAAATCGGCAGGCCGCACATCGCCCGTGGCCAATGCGCGCACCATCAGCGTGGCCGATTGCGTGCCCGCATTCCCCCCCGAAGCGATCAGCAGCGGCAGGAAGAACAGCAGCGACAGATGGGCGGCAATTGTTTCTTCAAAATAGGCAATACCCGCACCCGAAAAGATATTGCCGAACACCAGCAACACCAGCCAGAAAATCCTCGCGCGATACAACAGCGCAATCGAGGCATCGGCCACCGACATTTCCAGCGGTTGCACGATCGAGCTTTTGTAGAAATCCTCGGTCACCTCTTCCTCGGTGACATCCATCGCATCATCGGCCGTCACAATGCCCACAAGACGGTCGTTATTGTCCAGCACCGGCAGGGCAAGCAGGTCGTAGCGGGCGACAAGGCGCGCGGCCTCTTCCTGCTCGTCATCGGCGCGCACCCAGACGGGTTCGGTATCCATAATCTCGTCCACGCGCTGGCGGGGCCGCGCGGTCAGCAGGTCGCGCAGACTGATGACCCCGATAAGCGCGCGTGATTCGTCGATGATGTAGGAATCGTAAATCGTTTCTGCCTCGATCGCTTGCGCGCGCAAGGCCTCGATGGCCTGACTGGTGGTCATGTCGGGTTTCAACACTGCGTAATCCGAGGTCATGACCGACCCCACTGTCCATTCTTCATAGGCGGCAAGGCGGCGCAGGTCTTCGCGCTCGGCCTTGGACAGGGCGGGCAGGATGGCTTCCTGGGCTTCCTCATCCAGTTGCTTGAACAGGTCGGCGCGTTCGTCATGGCTCATGGCGGTCATCAGCGCCACCAGTTCGCGCCGCGGAATGCGGGTTGCCAGATCGACCTGCGCGCGCGGGCGCAGATAGCCCAGCATTTCGGCCTGATCATGCATGGGCAACAGGCGCAAAACACCCAGATCGTCGCCATCCTCCAACTCGTCAATCAGGGCGGCGACATCGGCCAGTTCCTGACTTTCGACAAATTCGCGGATGGCAGTTTCCTGCCCTTCATGCAGCAGGCGTGCCACTTCAACGGCGATGAAGGCAGCATCGAAGCCGGCACCTTCGGCTTCGGGGTCGAAACGGATTTCACTGAGCGATGTCTGCAATGTCATAGCCAACCCCTGTGCCGTGGCGCGAGGGGTCGACTGCGGGGCTAGGCCCGGCCCGCGGCTCGCATCTCGCGCTGTTTGTGTCTTGTCTGATATGTCGGACGCTGTGTGCGTAACCGACTGGAACCGCCGTCCATTTTATGTGCCGTTTCGTTGCGCCGACCAACCCTGCCGACAGACGCGCTGATAGGTGGATTGTCGAAAGAAGTCAATTTAGCGCAGGGCATATAACGGGCAACAGCGCGGTTTATAACCGCGCTGCGCCAAAGACCTGCCTGAATATGAAGCACCCCCCTGCCCTGTGGCGCGGCGCATCTTCAACGGGCGGGCTTGCGCGCATCCGGGCCTGCATGCGCCATCACGCAATTTCGCCCCTCTGCCTTGGCACGGTACAGCGCCAGATCGGCGGCTTTCATAATGTCTTCCAGCACGGTGCCATCGCGCCCGAATACCCCAAGCCCCGCCGATACCGTAATCGCAGGCAATGCCTGCCCCGAAGCGGATAAGGTACTTTCCGAAATCGCAATGCGCAGCTTTTCTGCCTGCGCATAGGCTGCGTTTTCGTCATGATCGGCGCAGAGCAACACAAACTCCTCTCCGCCAAGGCGGCAGGGCGCGACAGTCTTGCCTGCGGCCCGGGCCAGCACCTGCCCCACATCTTTCAGCACCATATCGCCTATCTCATGGCCGAACCTGTCATTGAATTGTTTGAAATGGTCCACATCCAGCGAGATAAGCGCCAGATCGCGCCCTTCGCGTTCCGCCATCGTAACCTCGCGCAAGGCATGCTCCATGAACCAGCGCCGGTTCCACAGCCCTGTCAGCGGGTCGCGCACGGATTTTTCCTGCAATTCCTGCCGCAGGCGCACATTGGCCACAGCAAGGCTGATCTGTTCTCCACATATAAGGGAAATGTCCCAACGGTTGCGCAGCACATCATTGCGCATATGCCGCGTCAGCCCCCCCTCCTCGAACCCGTCAAAGACGATATGCATCAGCCCGATGGTTTCACCATGGGCGATAATGGGCAGGCAGAAATAGGGCATGCCGGGTTTGTCGACATGGTCGCAGACAAATTCAATAGGCTTCAACCCATAGGCATAGGCCCTGCCCCGCCGCAACGCCCAGCATTCATCCGGCAGGATATGGCCCGCGAAAGCAGGCATCGTGCCCCAGGATGTGACAAGTTCCAGCATGGTGCGCGACGTGTCATAGATATACAGCGCGCCCTCTGCCTCGGGGATGAGGGTGTGCATGGCGCGTTTGATGACCATCAGCAATTCATCAAAGGATTTCGCGGAATACAGCCACTCGCTGGTCAGGGCCAGCAATTGCCGCTCTGACTGGCGCAAAGCCTCGGCATGGCGCATCTCCTCATTCTGGTCTTCCAGCATTTTGCGTTCGGTAATGTCGCGCATGGTCGAGATGAAATGCGTATGGCGACCGCCTGAATCGTAGACCGGCGTAACCTTCAGATCGACCCAGAAGGCCGCGCCGCTTTTGGTGTAGTTCAGAATATCGACCCGAATTTCGCGACGCTGGCGGCAGGCTGCCTCGATCTGGCGGCCTGTGGTCGCGTCTGTGTCGCGCCCTTGCAGAACGGACCCCGGCTCTTGCCCCGCAATTTCTTCCAGCCCGTAGCCGGTTTGCGCAATGAAGGCGGGGTTGACCCAGAGCGCCTTGCGGTCGGGATCAGAGATGATGACGCCGTCCGAGGAGTGGCGCATCACAAGATCGGCGTAGAATTGCTGCGTGTCGGTAACTGTCGCCTCACCCGCATCCATCCCTTGCCCTTTCACGCATCATAGAACCATGGCCCATTCTGGCAGATGACTGTTAAGAAATTCTTGATCGCCGCGCGCGCCGGGCATGCGTGACACAGGCCCTGAAACACGATACGCACACCCCAAGGGGACACAGCCCCACCCACGCTGCTTCGCGCGACTTTGGCGCGCAGGCACCTTCAAAAGCCAAGGAGCAAACATGCTGGATCATCACCCTACCGACTTGAAATCGCACCTGAAAGACCCGTCCTTGCTGGAAACCCGCGCCTATGTGGCAGGGGAATGGGTCGATGCCGATGACGGCGCGACATTCGATGTCATCAACCCCGCACGCGGCGATGTGATTGCCCAAGTGGCCGATCTGGGCCGCGCGGAAGCCGCGCGCGCAATTGCCGCCGCAGACAAGGCCCGCCATGGCTGGGCCGCGCGCACAGGCAAGGACCGCGCCGCCATTTTGCGCAAATGGTTCGATCTGATGATGGCAAATCAGGAGGATCTGGCGCTGATCCTGACTGCAGAAATGGGCAAGCCCTTGGCCGAGGCGCGCGGCGAAATCGCCTATGGTGCCAGCTTTGTCGAATGGTTCGGCGAGGAAGCCAAGCGCGTTTACGGCGAAACCATCCCCGGCCACCAGCCGGACAAGCGCATCACTGTAATCCGCCAGCCCATCGGGGTTGCGGCCTCTATCACACCGTGGAACTTTCCAAACGCGATGATCGCGCGCAAGGTCGCCCCCGCGCTGGCCGTAGGCTGCGGCTTTGTCGCGCGCCCAGCCGCCGAAACCCCGCTTTCCGCAATGGCGATGGCAGTTCTGGCGGAACGCGCAGGCGTGCCAAAGGGCGTTTTGTCCATCATCCCCTCCAGCCGCGCATCGGATATTGGCAAAGAGTTCTGCGAGAACCCGATTGTTCGGAAACTGACATTCACCGGCAGTACCGAAGTGGGCCGTATCCTGCTGCGCCAATCGGCAGATCAAGTGATGAAATGTTCAATGGAACTGGGGGGTAACGCGCCGTTCATCGTGTTTGATGACGCTGATCTGGATGCAGCGGTCAAAGGCGCGATGATGTCGAAATATCGCAACAATGGGCAGACCTGCGTCTGCGCCAATCGCATCTATGTGCAAGCCGGGGTCTATGATGCTTTTGCCGAAAAGCTGAAAGCAGCGGTCGAGCAGTTGAAAGTTGGCGACGGGTTGGCGGAAGGCATCGACCTTGGCCCGCTGATCAATGAAGAGGCAGTGACCAAGGTTGAAGACCATATCAGCGACATGCTGGCCCATGGCGGGCAGGTTCTGACCGGCGGGCGCAGGCATGGCAATGGCGGTACGTTTTTCGAGCCGACGATTGTCACAGGCGTGACACAGCACATGAAAGTGGCACAGGAAGAAACCTTTGGCCCGCTGGCCCCGCTGTTCAAATTCGACACCGAGGACGAGGTTATAGGCTATGCCAATGACACGATCTTCGGGCTGGCCGCCTATTTCTATGCCCGCGACATAGGCCGCATCACACGGGTGCAGGAACAGCTGGAATACGGGATTGTGGGGGTGAATACCGGCCTGATCTCGTCCGAGGTGGCCCCCTTTGGCGGGGTCAAGCAATCGGGGCTGGGCCGCGAAGGGTCGCATCACGGGACGGAAGATTACCTTGAGATGAAGTATATCTGCCTGAGCGTCTGAACCACACAGGCAGGGGCGCATGCGCCCCTGCCCCCCCATTAGCCCTGTGGCGCGGCCATCACTGCGCGCAGCCGTGCCTGCAAGTCTTCTGCGGCGTCAAACTCCAGCCGTACCGGCATGGTCAGCACTTTCATCCGGAATTTCGCAGGCAGGCGCACGGCGTCTTTTTCAGTTGTGACCAGCTGCGCGCCCAGCGCCTTTGCCTCCAGCTCCAACCGCGCCATCAGCGCATCGGTTAGCGGTTGGTGGTCGCTCAATGCCTCGGCGCGCAGCAGTTCGGCCCCTTCGGCGCGCAGGGTTGCAAAGAACTTTTCCGGCCTGCCGATGCCCGCAAAAGCAAGGACGCGCAGCCCCTGCCAACTCATCCCCATTTGCAGCGGGCGCAATTGCGCGCGCAACACAGGCAGGCCAACGAAATCTGTGGCCATGTCAAAGCGGCGCTGCATTTCTGATGCGCCTATGCTGACAATCATATCCGCACGCGCCAAGCCCACCGCAACAGGTTCGCGCAAAGGGCCAGCGGGCAGCACGCGGCCATTGCCAAAGCCTATGGCGGCATCGACCACGACCAGCGACACATCCTTGGCCAATGCAGGGTTCTGAAACCCGTCATCCATGACCAGCACATCTGCCCCAGCCTTTACAGCCTGCCGTGCACCAAGGGCGCGGTCCTGCGCCACCCAGACAGGCGCGAAGGCGGCCATCAACAACGGCTCGTCCCCCACATCGGCGGCTTTATGAGTGCGTTCATCCACGCGCACCGGGCCTGCAAGCCGCCCCCCATACCCGCGCGAGATGACTTGCGGCTTATGCCCCATGCCCTGCAACATCTGCACCAGCGCAATGACAGTCGGGGTCTTGCCAGTGCCGCCCGCATTCAGATTGCCCACGCAGATGACAGGAACAGGCGGGCGATACTGCGGGGCTTTCGCCACGCGACGCGCGGTTGCGCGGGCATAAAGTGCTGCCAAAGGGGCCAGCAGGCGCGCGCGCCATGCCGGACGGTCCGGCGGGGTGAACCAGAAGGCGGGCGCGCGCATCAGCCTGCCTCTGCTTTTGCAGCAGCGGCAAGGACGGCACCAATCACCGTCTCTGTTGCCTCGGAGCCGCCAGAAATGACCTGCCACGCCCGATGCGCCTGATTGGCAGCCTGTTCGGGCCGCAGCGCGGCGCAGATGGCCGACCCCAGCGCATCCGCACTCTGGATCATGCGGGTAGCGCGTGCTTCGCGCAGCATATCGAACGGTTCCGAAAAGCGGCCAAACATACGGCCATGCACAATGGCACAGCCCAGCCCGCCTGCCTCCATCGGGCTGAAACAGGCCCCCTCGCCACCAAGTGACCCGCCCAGAAAACACGCAACCGCCAAACGATACCACAACCCACGCTCGCCCTCGGTATCGGCGATATAGACCTGCGTTTCCGGTGTGATCAGATCATCCTCTGAGCGAAGCGCTGTCATAAACTGCCCCGCGAACATATCGCGCAGCACAGGGCCGCGCGTGGGGTCGGCGGGGTGCAGGATCAGGGCCAGACGATGGCTTTCGCGTAACGCCTCTCGATGTGCGGCCAGAACAGCCTCTTCTTCGCGCTCGGGCACACCAACGGCCAGCCAGACTGTGCGGTGGCGAAAACTCTCGGCCAGTTCCTCGCGCTCGGATTCGTTGCAGCCAAGGGCAACCGGCGTTGCAGACAGCCGCCCGCAGGGGATCAGCGCGGCATCTGCCAGACCCGCCTCTTGCCACGCGCCGCGCGCGGCATCGCTGGTCAGACACACTGTTGTCACATGCCCCAGAACCGTACGCGCAAAGCCCGGCACCCGCGCCCAACGCGAGGCAAAGCGCGGCGCATCAACTTCGGCCAGTATAACCGGAACAGAGCCGCGCCCCAGCGCCGTGATCATGGCCGCAGGAATATCTTGTGCCGCAATCAGCACCACCGAAGGCTCGTGCCGCGCCAGCAGCCAATGCGCCAATGCAGGCTCGTCTGCGGGCAAGGGAATGCACACACGCCCCGGCAGGTCGGGCGGCACATCGGCCCCTTCGGGCTGGGTTAGCAAAACACTGAAGCCGGGTGCCCGTTGCAGCAGCGTTTCAGACAGTGCCGCCAGCAATTGTGCAGCGCGCGGCTGGTCGCTATGCATCCAGACCAGCGGGGTGGCCAGCCGCTCCAGCGCGGCGGGCGCGACAAGGCCGCGACCACGCGAGAGCCGGAAAATCTGGTCGATCAACGGGGGGGACATGGCGCGGGGTCAGCCCTTGGTGCCCACAGCCACGACAGGCCCGCAGCACCCCTTGCACCCAGTGCAGGCAAATCTTTGGTCAAATCTCATTCAGCCCCCATTATTTTGCACCACCCCCTAGGGATACGGCAATTCCCACACAGAGAGGAGAGGGAATTTCCGCTCTCGGATTACCGCGCCCGCCTGCGATGCAGCAGACCTTCGTGCAAAACAGGCCCCGCAGCGATAATGCCATCCGAAAAGGGCTTGGGCGTGTTGAACTCTAGCGCAGCGCCTGAACCTGTGGTGACGACGCCGCCTGCCTCCTCGATCAGCAGCGCGCCTGCGGCACTATCCCAATGCCAAGTTGAGCGCAGATTGACCATGCCATCAAACTTGCCTTCGGCCACCAAGGCAAGCCGCCATGCCAGCGAAGGGCGAAAATGCCGGTCAATCGCGGGCACGCCGCCGGGCCAATGGTCTGCGGTCATTTGCGGGCGCGTTGCCAGAACCCGTGCGCCACAGGGCGCGGTCTGTGCTGTCACATTCAGGCGCTGTTTGCCCAGATATGCGCCCTGCCCCCGCGATGCGGCATAGGTCAGCCCCATCATGGGCAGATGGACGACCGCCGCCACTGGCCTGCCATGCTCGACAATGGCCAGCGCATGCGAAAAGCCGGTCTGCCCTTCGAGGAAGGCGCGCGTTCCGTCAATCGGGTCCACGATGAAAACCCGCGCGCAGGCCAGGCGGGCGGGGTTATCCGCAGTCTCCTCGGACAACCAGCCGTAATCGGGCCGCGCGCCCAGCAAGCATGCGCGCAGCATCGCGTCGATTTCCAGATCAGCCTCGGACACAGGGCCTTGGCCCGCAGCCTTTTCCCAAGATTTCGGCCCTTCGCCGAAATGGCGGCGGGCGATCTCTCCGGCGTCATGAGCTGCCGCAGTCAGAAGGGCCAGATCATCACTCTCCTGCAAGGGTCATCCCTTCGACCAGCAGCGACGGCACCACGCTGGACAGATGATCGCGCCCGTCATTGGCCGGAATGATCCGGCCCAGCATGTCGCGCAGATTGCCTGCGATGGTGCATTCATTGACAGGATAGGCGATTTGCCCGTTTTCCACCCAGAACCCGCTGGCCCCGCGCGAATAATCGCCCGTGGTGGAATTGATGGTCGAACCGATAAGCGAGGTGACCAGCAGGCCCGTGCCCATCTGGGCGATCAACCCCTCGCGCGATACGTCGCCCTGCGTCAGGATCAGGTTCGAGGTAGAGGGCGAGGGCGGCGCCGAGGTGCCGCGCACGGCATTTGCTGTGCTTTCCAGCCCCAGTTTGCGCGCGGTCGCCAGATCCAGCACCCAGGATTGCAGCACACCATCTGCAACCAGATCCTTGGCGCGGCTTTGCAGCCCTTCTGCGTCAAACGGGCGAGAGCCGGAACGGCGCAGGCGCACAGGATCTTCGCGCAAGCTCATGCCTTTGGGCAGAACCTGCGTGCCCATCGCATCGCGCAACCAGCTGGACCCGCGCGTGATCGCGCTGCCATTGATCGCGCCCAGCAAATGCCCGATCAGGCTAGAGGCGATGCGTTCATCATACAGCACCGGATAGGCGCCGGTTTTCGGCCTGCGCGCGCCGTGCCGCGCGACCGCACGCTCTGCGGCAAGCTGGCCAATCTCTTCGGGTGCGGGCAGATCGGCCTGAAAGATGCGCCCCTCACCGCACCAATCCCGCTCCATGCCCGTGCCCTCACCACTGATGGCCACGCAGGAAATATGGCGGGAACTGCGCGCGTAGCCGCCCTGAAAGCCATTGGTGGCCGCCATCCAGATGGCCTGCGACCCATAGGCGGCCGAGGCGGATTGCACCTGAGACACGCCCTTGACGGCCTGCGCCGCCGCTTCCGCGCGGCGGGCATCTTCTTGCAAGGTGGCGGGGTCCGGCTCTGGCGCGGGGTCGAACAATTCCAACCCATCGGCAGAGCGCAGCATGGCAAGCTGTGCTGTTTCCGCCAGCCCGGCATAAGGGTCTTCGGGCGCCTCGCGCGCCATGGCAACCGCGCGCGCGGCCATCGCCTCCAGCGTCTCGGGGCGGGTGTCGGATGATGAGATGCAGGCCTGCCGCTGCCCGACAAAGACACGCAGGCCGATATCGACCCCCTCGGACCGCTCTGCCTGCTCCAGCGTGCCTTTGCGCACATCAATCGAAATCGAGCGCCCCTCGATGGCAATGGCATCGGCGGCATCGGCCCCTGCGGCGCGGGCGGCCTTCAGCAGGGCATTGGCAACAGGCGCAAGCGCTTTGGTCAGATCGGTGTCATGCATGCGAAAACTCGGTATCCTTGGGCGTATCCGTCAGATCATCTAATGCGCGCGCGCCTGAAATGAAATGGCTTCGCGCGAAAAACGCGCACACCTTGGGCCTGCGCGCCGAAATGCAGGTGTCTGGGTAAGGATTACACTGAATTTAATGGGCGCCACACAGTCCCGGACTTGATCCGGGACCTCCGGGCCGGACCCGAGGCCCCGGATCAAGTCCGGGGCCACTGTCGCGCGGGTCTGAAAGCGCGGGCGCTTTACCCGTTAGAGGCCGCCAAAGTCAGATTGGCTTTCTGCCCGTCATCGCTTGTGGAATGGGCGTCCATGAAATCCATCACCAGCGGGCGGATATTGTTACGCCACGATTTGCCCGCGAAAATGCCGTAATGGCCCGCCCCCGGTTCCAGATGGCTGGCCTTCTGGTCGGGGTTCAACCCTGTCAGCAAATCCAGCGCCGCCAGACATTGCCCCGGCGCGCTGATATCGTCCTTTTCGCCCTCGACAACCTTGACCGCCACTTTGGTGATTTTCGAGAAATCCACCTTATGCCCGTCCACTACAAAGGCATTGCGCGCAATCTCGCGGTCTTTGAAGATCCGCTCGACCGTTGAGAGGTAGAATTCGGCAGTCATATCCATCACCGACAGATACTCGTCATAAAAGCGGTTGTGCTTGTCACGCTCCCCCCCCTCGCCGCGGGATTCTGCGGTGATCTTGTCAGCGAAAGCCTGAGCATGGCGTTCCATATTCATGGAAATGAACCCACCCAGTTGCAGCAGCCCCGGATAGACCAGACGCCCGACGCCCTTGTTCTTGAAGCCCACGCGCTGGATGGCCAGATGCTCCAGCTGCCCCATGGTGACGCGGCGGCCAAAATCGGTGACTTCGGTGGGCGCGGCATCAGGGTCGATGGGACCACCGATCAGGGTCAGGGTGCGGGGCTGTGCATCGGGGTCCTGCTCGGCCAGATAGGCTGTGGCCGCCAGCGCCAGCGGCACCGGCTGGCACACTGCAATCACATGTGTGTCCGGCCCCATATGGCGCATGAAATCCATCAGGTAGATGGAATAATCCTCAATATCGAATTTGCCTTCGGACACTGGAATGTCGCGCGCATTGTGCCAGTCTGTCACCCACACTTCGCAATCGGGCAGCAGGCTGGCCACGGTCGAGCGCAGCAAAGTGGCGTAATGCCCAGACATTGGGGCGCAGAGCAGCACGCGGCGCTGTTTTTCAGGGCGGCCATGCACCTTGAAGCGCAGCAAATCGCCAAAGGGGCGCGCCACTTCGACAACTTCTTCAACAATATGATCCCGCCCGTCTTCGCCAAGCACGCTGGTAATGCCCCAATCGGGCTTGATCACCATACGGGCAAAGCTGCGTTCGGCCACGCGGCCCCAGGCGGACATGACCTTGAACATCGGGTTGGGGGTCAGCCCCCAGACCGGATAAGAGGCGAACGCACGGGCTGACGCCCCCATCCATTCATTCGTATTTCGGATCGACTCCATCAAGTCGTAGGTCGCCATACCCTTCATGTCTGTCCCCATTCTGCGTTGACGACATATTCCTGAAAGAATCGCCGCTTTTATTCATACTCGTGCAGGGTTAAGATCGCGTGAGGAGATCTTTGCTGCACATGCGAAGAATAGGGGGGATTTCGATCTATGACAACTTCTGAATATGAAGATGACCAAAAAGTAGCACGGATGCGGGCAAATTTAGCGCGGATCGAAGAGCTGACACAGCGCCTGACCGAAGCACTTGCGCATCGGGACATGCCACGGCAAAGCCTGCAAGCCCCTGATTCGGACCTGTTGCTGCATGCCGCCACCGCCTATTGGACCGAAATGATCAAGCAACCCTCCAAAACGCTGGAACATCAGCTTGAATATTGGGGCAAGGCGCTGAAACATCATGTCGAGGCGCAGGAAGTCTTGCGCAAGGGCAAATTGCAAGCCCCCGAAGACAACACCCCAGATGACCGGCGCTTTGCCAACCCGCTGTGGAAATCCCACCCCTATTTCAACTATATCAAGCAGCAATACATGATTGCGACCGAAGCGATGCACACCACCGTGCAATCGCTCGATTCGATTCCAGATCGTGAGAAGCGGCGGCTGACCTATTTTACCCAACAGATCACCGACATGATGGCGCCTACGAATTTTCTGGCGACCAACCCGGATGCGCTGATGAAAGCCGTCGAGACAGAAGGCGAAAGCCTTGTGCGCGGGTTGGAAAACCTTGTGCGCGACATCGAGGCGCATAAGGGGGATCTGCTGGTGACGCTGGCAGACAAGGACGCGTTCACCGTGGGCGAAAACATTGCCACAACCCCGGGCAAGGTGGTGTTTCGCAATCGCATGTTCGAGTTGATCCAATATGCCCCCAGCACAGACACTGTACATCGCACGCCCCTGATCATCTTTCCGCCCTGGATCAACAAATTCTATGTCATGGACCTGAAACCACAAAACAGCCTGATCAAATGGATCGTCGATCAGGGCTATACGCTGTTTGTTGTGTCCTGGGTCAATCCCGACGCCTCTTATGCGGATGTGGGCCTCGATACCTATGTGGAAGAAGGGTATCTGGAAGCGATCCGCGTCGCGCGCGAAGTGACAGGCGAAAAGCAGGTCAATGTGATCGGCTATTGTATTGCAGGAACCACGCTGTCGCTGGTTCTGGCGCTGATGAACAAGCGCAAGGATAAATCGGTGCGCTGCGCCACATTCTTCACCACCCTGACCGATTTTTCCGATCAGGGCGAAGTGGGCGTGTTTCTGGAAGATGACTTTGTAAATGGCATCGAGGCCGAATGCGATGAAAAAGGGTATCTGGACAGTTTCTTCATGTCGAAGACATTTTCCTTCCTGCGCTCGAACGATCTGATCTATGGGCCAGCCATACGCAGCTATATGATGGGCGAAGCGCCGCCCGCCTTTGACCTGCTGTATTGGAATGGCGATGGCACGAACCTGCCCGGTCGCATGTGTGTGGAATACCTGCGCGGGCTGTGCCAGCAGGACCGCTTTGCAAGTGACAGTTTCCGCATCTGTGGCGAGGATGTCAGCCTGTCGGATGTCGCCCATCCGGTCTGCGCAATCGCCTGCGAGACGGACCATATCGCGGCATGGCGGTCCAGTTTTCGGGGCATCTCGAAGATGGGCAGCCGCGACAAGACGTTCGTTTTGTCGGAATCGGGGCATATCGCGGGCATCATCAACCCGCCCAGCAAAAAGAAATACGGCCATTACACAGGGGCCGCGCCCGCCGGCGTACCGGAAGAGTGGTTGCAAGAGGCCAGCTTCAATGAAGGAAGCTGGTGGCCGCATTGGGAAGCGTGGCTGAGCAAGCGCGCTGGCGCGCAGGTTCCGGCCCGAATTCCGGGCGATTCGGAGTATAAGGCCCTGTGCGATGCCCCCGGCACCTATGTGACCAGTTCTAAAAACAACGCTATGTCATAGGCTTGGGGTGTATCTTGAAAAAAATGCTGCGGTGCAGAAAAAATACTTGAAATGCTGCACCGCAGCATGCATATTGTTTGCAGAGGCAGAGAGCACAGAGCGATCTGCGGGAATTTAAACCAAGGAGAGCTGACATGGCTACTGCAAACAACGATTACACAAAAATGATGAAAGAAATGATGGGCGCGTTCCCAATGGACACAACTGCAATGCAGGACATGTTCAAGTCGCAAGCTGCGATGGCTGAAAAGATGAGCAAAGTTGCTCTCGAAGCCGCTGAAAAGTCGACCGAAGTTTCGACAAAATGGACAAAAGCAACGCTGGCCAAAGTTGGCGAAATGTCGACCGTCAAGGAAGACCCAGCGGATTACTCCAAGTCCATGACCGATTTCGCATCCGCTTCGGCAGAGATGGCCGCAGAGCATGTTGCAGCATTTGCTGAAATTGCGAAAAAAGTTCAGATGGACACAGTTGAGCTGATGATGGCTGCTGGCAAAGACATGCAGGAAGAAGCTTCTGCTGCTGTCAAGAAAGCAACCGACACAGCAACCAAAGCAGCAAAGACTGCTGCAACCAAGTAATCTGGTTCAGCGATACGGGTATCGTTTCCTCCCAATCGGTGCCTGATCAAAGGGCGAGCGCTTGACGCTCGCCCTTTCCTTTTGTGCAAACCTCGCCTAGTCTTGCCGCAATGCCATATTCATGGGCGAGGGGGAGATCCATGTCAGACACCGCAAAGCCGCTTTTGATCAAGCGCTATGCCAGCCGCCGCCTGTATAATACGGAAACCAGCGATTATGTGACGCTGGAAGATATTGCAGGCTTTATCCGCGACGGGCGCGAGGTTCAGATCGTCGATCTGAAATCTGGCGACAACCTGACACGGCAATATCTGCTGCAAATCATCGCCGAACATGAAAGTCGTGGCGAAAGCGTGTTGCCGATCGAGGTGCTGAACGATCTGGTGCGCAGCTATACCACGCAGGCGCAAAGCGTGGTGCCGCAATTTCTGGCCATGTCCTTTGAAATGCTGCGCGACGGGCAGTCCAAGATCGTCGAGAACATGACCCGCGCAAACCCCATGGCCACTATGCCGGGCTTTGAGGAAATGCAGCGCCAGCAACAGGCGTTCATGAAAACCATGATGACAGGCTGGCCCGGCATTCCGAAAACGGACGCAGCGCCCGCGTCGGACGGGGACGAACTGACCGAGATCAAAAAGCAACTTTCCGAATTGCAGCAAAAGCTGTCGACCCTGAACAAGTGACGCGCGCGGGGCGGCTGCGACAGGCCGCCCCGTCACATCCCGTCACACCCCAAGACGGTCGCGCAAGGAAAACCACGTCATCGCCAGCGCCAGCAGCGGGCTGCGCAATGCGCGCCCGCCCGGAAAGCTGGGCAGGCGCACGCGTGCCAGTGTATCGAACTGTTCCGACTGCCCTGCAACCGCTGCGGCCATGATCTTGCCTGCCATCGTGGCCAGCGCCACCCCATGCCCCGAATAGCCCGAGGCCGACAGGACGTTTGGCGCGATGCGCAGAAAGCACGGCAGCCGCGTCATGGTAATCGCAAGCGTACCGCCCCAGCTATAGTCTATCTTTGTGTCTTTCAGCTGCGGGAACACCTCCAGCATCGGCTTGCGCACGGTCTTGATGATATCGGGGAACCGGTAACCATAACTTTCACCGCCCCCGAACAACAAACGCCCATCTTCGGACAGGCGGAAATAGTTGATCACGAACTTGCTGTCAGCCACGGCCACATCGCGGGCGAGCACGGTGCCAGATGGCAGGGGTTCCGTCGCAATGATGAAATTGTTGATCGGCATAACCTTGGCCGCCACCTGCGGCACCAGCCCGCCCAAATAGCCATTGGCGGCCAGAAGCACATGGTCCGCCATGACATGGCCTGACTTGGTCTGCACTTTCACCTTTGCGCCCTGCTGGATGTCAACAACAAGCGAGCCCTCGAATATCTGCGCGCCTGCCGCCTGTGCCGCCCGCGCCAGCCCCAGCGCAAAGCGCAGCGGGTGCAGATGGCCCGCGCCATGGTCGATCACCCCGCCCTGATAGGCAGCTGTGTTGACGATCCCCTGCATCGCCGCGCGGTCCAGCGGTTCGATGTCGTGATAGTCATAATCGCGCGCCAGCTTTTCGGCATAGGCATGGGCATGGGGCACATCGCGCGCGGCCCAATCGGCATGGATCACACCCGGTTTGAACGGGCAGTCCATGTCGTGGCGCGCGATCAGATCGCGCACCAGATCGCGCGCCTCCAGCCCGATATCCCACAGTTTGCGCGCCTCATCGCGCCCGACCATCTTCTCGATCGCGTCCTGTTCAATCCGCTGGCCCGGCCCCACCTGCCCGCCATTGCGCCCCGACGCGCCAAAGCCAGCGCGATGTGCCTCCAGCACGACAACCGAATAGCCCCGCTCTGCCAGATGCAGGGCCGCAGACAGGCCAGTATAGCCCGCCCCGATAATGCACATATCGGCCTGCACCGCCCCTTTCAGCGCAGGGCAAGGTACCAGCGGCTGGGCGGTGGCGGCGTAATAGCTGGGCGGGTATTCGCCCGCGCGGTCATTGGCGAAAAGCAGGTTCATACGTTCAAAAGCAGATGTTCGCGTTCCCACGGGCTGATGACTTGCAGGAACTCGTTATATTCATCGCGCTTGACAGCGGCATATATCTTGCAAAATTCCGGCCCGAGGATCTCATGCAAGGGGCTGGCTTCCTCGAACATATCAACCGCCGCGCCCAGCGTCATGGGCAACTCGTTATCATCCATATAGGCATTGGTGCGGCATTCCTCGCGCGGGCCGCGCTGTTCTTTCAGGCCCAGATAGCCGCAAGCCAGCGAGGCCGCGATGCCAAGATAGGGGTTGCAATCCATCCCTGCCAGCCGGTTTTCAATGCGCCGCGCCGCGGGCGAGGAGATGGGAATGCGCAACCCTGTGGTGCGGTTGTCATAGCCCCATTCCAGATTGATGGGTGCGGCGAAATCCGGCACATAACGGCGATAGCTGTTCACATAAGGCGCGATCAATGCCACCGCTGACGGCAGGTGCCGCTGCAACCCGCCGATGAAATGCATGAAGGCCTCGGTGCTTTTCCCGTCATCGGTTGAGAACAGGTTGCGGCCGGTGGACGTATCCAGAACCGAATGGTGGATATGCATGGCACTGCCCGGCTCGCCCTCGATCGGTTTGGCCATGAAGGTGGCGAACATGTCATGGCGCAGCGCCGCTTCGCGGATCATGCGTTTGAAGAAAAACACCTGATCGGCCAGAATGATCGGGTCACCATGGGCCAGATTGATCTCGACCTGCCCTGCCCCGCCTTCTTGCAGGATGCCGTCAATCTCCAGCCCCATGGCCTCGGCGAAATCATAGATATCGTCGATGACCTTGCCATATTCATCGACCGCCGACATGGAATAGGCCTGCCGCGCCGCCGCGCGTCGCCCTGTCCGGCCCATGGGCGGGATGATCGGCATGTTGGGGTCGGTGTTGCGGGCAACGAAAAAGAATTCCATCTCGGGCGCGATGATGGGCTGCCAGCCTTCGGCATGATACAGCGCCAGCACCCGCTTCAGCACATTGCGCGGCGCGGTAGGGATGGGGTTGCCATCGGCATCTTCCGCGTCATGGATGATCTGCAAGGTCCAGTCCGCAGTCCATGGGGCCGCAGTGGCCGTGCTGAAATCGGGGCGCATGATCATGTCAGGTTCCAGATCGGCCCCATCGCGGAATTCGGCCCAACCGCCTGTGATTGTCTGCAAGAAGATCGAGGTGGGCAGATAATAGGTCGATGCCTCGTCGAATTTGAAAGCGGGCATGGCCTTGCCGCGTGCCACGCCTGCCATATCCGCGATGATACATTCGATTTCATCCAACCGCCTGCCAGACAGAAAGTCTTGTGCGGGCTGGGGTATCATGTCTTTCCAGTTGCTCATTGGCTCTCCGATCCGGCAGGTGCTGTGGCGAACTGCTTGAAATGCGCCGCAATGCGCTGTCCGATTGCAGAACTGTCGCGCGCCCCCCCCTGAGAGGCGCTGGCCGCCTGCAACAGCGCGTCCGGCACGACACCACGCCCGCGCGTGTCGATCAAGCCCTGAATGAAGCTGTCTTCAAATTCGGGATGCGCCTGCAACGACAAGCCCTGCCTGCCATAGGCCAGCGCGGCATGTGCGCAAAACGCGTTGCGCCCGATTGTGGCGGCACCCGCAGGCGGGGTGATTACCTGATCCTGATGCCATGCATTCAGCACCAGTCTTTCCCCCTCAATCTCGTAATCCTGCGCGCCCACGGCCCAGCCGCCCGCGAATTTCTCAACCTTGCCGCCCAAAGCCTGCGCCATGATCTGGTGACCAAAGCAAATGCCGACCACAGGCAGGCCCGTATCAAAGGCGTCGCGGATGAACTGTTCCAGCGGCGCGATGAAGGCATGATCTTCATAAACCCCATGGCGCGAGCCGGTGATCAGCCAGCCATCGGCCTCGCGCACCGAGGCGGGAAAGTCCATCCCCTCGACATGCCATGTCGCAAAGTCAAAGCTTTGCCCCGCCAGCAGGCGCGCGAATAAGGCGGGGTAATCGCCGATATGTGCGCGCAGTTCTTCAGGCGCCTGGCCTGCTTGCAGAATTCCGATTTTCATGCCGAAGCCACCTGTAATTTGATCAAAATCTACACATCCGCCCTGCCCCGCGCAAGGGCTTGCCCCGAGTTGCCTGCCCTTAGTCAGCTCTGTAGCTGATGTCAGACCGATTCCAGATACAGCTCTCTCGCGGCCTGTTCTGACATGGCCTCCAGCCCTGCCATTTCCTGACGCTTGGTGCGGCACATATTATCTATCAGCAGCGGATCAAAGATGCGCGCCATCACTTGCGAGTGTGCAAACGCCTGCAGCGCGTCAGGCCATGTGGCCGGAATTTGCGGCAAATCCAGCGCGTAAGCATCACCCGAGACGGGCGCGGGCGGTTGCGTCTGGTCTTCGATGCCCACCAGCATGGCCCCAAGGACTGCTGCCATCATCAGATAGGGGTTCACATCGCCGCCCGCTGTGCGGTGCTCCAACCTGCGGGCTTTGGGGGCGCCAAGCGGCACCCGAACCGAAGCCGTGCGGTTCTCATAGGCCCAACACACCCCTGTCGGCGCATGGGCATGGGGAACCAGCCGTTCATAACTGTTCAGATGCGGCGCAAACAGCAAGGTAGAGTCGGGCATGGCGGCCAACACCCCCCCGATTGCATGATGCAACATCTCGGACCCGTCAGCGCCACCATTGTCGAACACATTGCGCCCCGCGCCATCCAGCAGCGAGGCATGCATATGCAACCCGCTGCCAGAGAAACCAGCATAGGGCTTGGCCATGAAACTTGCCGCCATGCCATGCTGGCGCGCCAGTCTGCGCACCATTATTTTGAACAGCCATGTGTCATCGGCCATTTTCAGCGGGTCGGGGCCATGGTCAAGGTTGATCTCGAACTGGCCCGGTCCGGCTTCGGATGTGGCGGTGTCCGCCTCGATCCCCATCGCCTCGCACCCCGCATAAAGCGCGTCGAAAAAGGCGTTGAATTCGTCCAGCATCCGCATCGACAAGGTGGCCGCGCCCATGGCGCGGCGGCCTGAAATCGGGCTGGCGGGTGGCAGAAACTCTGGCCCGGAATCGTCGATCAGGTAGAATTCCAGCTCGGTCGCGGTGACAGGATACAGACCGCGCGCATTCAGGCGGCGCACGACAGCGGCCAGCGCATGGCGCGGGTCCCCTTCAAACGGGCGGCCATCCTCATGATACATCGACATGGGCAGCATCGCGGCCTCTGGCCCGATCCATGGCATGGGCAGCAGGCCGCGCTCGGTCGGGCGCAGGTATCCGTCGGCGTCGCCTGTGGCAAATACAAGCGGGCTGCCCTGAATGTCATTGCCCCATATGTCGAGGTTGAGGGCAGAAAGCGGCATTTTTGCCTCTCCGCGCATCATGCGGTCATATTGCGCGGCTGGCACACGCTTGGCACGCGCCTGCCCGTTCAAATCTGGCACAGCGATACGGATATTGTGCAACCCTTCAGGCCCCATGGTTCACCGGATATATTGTGGACGAAAGCGGATACGCTGGCGGCGCTCTTTCGGCAAATGCCGGTTCAGGCGGCGGTTGACCAACCCATAAAGCCCGATGATCGCAAGCGTCAGCAAAATGAAATAGGCCGCCACAATGGGATAGGCGACAAAGGGGTTAAAGGTCTGATCCACAAAATAGCGCGCATAATAAAACGCCTCGCCCGATTGCTGGCGGGCGGGAAAGGCCGACAGAAACACCAGCGTTGTCGAATGCGTCAGAAAGATCGCCTCATTGGTGTAGCTGGGCCATGCCAGCCGCAGCATGGATGGAAACACAACGCGGCGAAACTTGGTCAGCGCGTTCATGCCGTAAGCATCTGCCGCCTCCAGATCGCCCTTGGGGATAGAGCGCAGCGCCCCATGGAACAATTCCGCCGAATAGGCCGTGGTGTTCAGGATCAGCACAATCAACCCGCCCACCTGTGCCGTGGTCAGCGCCGAGGTGTCGAGCGTCAGCGTAACAAAGCCCAGCGGAATGTCGATGCCCGAGCGCGGCAACAGCACGAAGGCGGAATAGAAAAAGAAGAACTGGATGAACAGCGGAGAGCCGCGAAACACGAAGATGAACACGCTGGCTGGAATATTCAGCCACTTGTTCTGGCTGAATTTGGCCACCGCCATGCCGATGGCCAGAAAAAAGCCGAACAGAATTGCAACACCCGCGAAATAGACATTCCAGATCAACCCACTGGCAATCAGGAACATCTGGTCGCATAGGGTTATGTCCAGATTGCGGGGCAACAGCCGCTCGCCAAAGTCGCGCCCCAGCGCGCGCAGGATATAACCCTCGAAACTTTCCAGGCAGGTTCTCATGCAGCGGCCTTTCGCTGACGCTCGCCCGCCGCGGTGGCCTGCCCGCGCGAGAGCCGCTCATTCAGGCGCCCGAATGCAAATTCAGAAACCCAAGTCAGGAACAGGTAGAAGCACAAAAGCGCCAAGAAATACCACATGCGCCAGTCGTCATGCGGATAGGTGAAAAGCGAGGTTTTCTGCCCGCCCAATTCACGCGCCCAATAGACGATATCCTGTATGCCCAACAAAAACAGAAGCGGCGTGGCCTTGACCAGAATTTGCCAGATATTGGACAGGCCCGGTATGGCATAAACCCACATCTGCGGCAGCACGATCCGGCGAAACGCCTGTGCGCGGGTCATGCCATAAG
This sequence comes from Roseinatronobacter thiooxidans, assembly GCF_001870675.1. Classification (GTDB taxonomy): domain Bacteria; phylum Pseudomonadota; class Alphaproteobacteria; order Rhodobacterales; family Rhodobacteraceae; genus Roseinatronobacter; species Roseinatronobacter thiooxidans. The sequence continues at coordinate 319,590 of NZ_MEHT01000044.1, forward strand.
CCTCTGCCGCTTCAACCTGCGCTTTGGGCACGGCCTGCATCGCCCCGTGCAAGGTATTTGCCACAAATGCCCCGAAGACCAGCGCAAAGGCCGTGACGGCCATGGCGAACGCATAAAGATCATAGACCCAGCGCGCGGAATTCAGCGGCGGAACCTTTGCGTCACGGCAGACAATGAAATCATTGCCTTGGCGGATGGGCTGGTCCCAATCGGGGCATTGGATATGGTGCATGACCCATTCGATCCCCTGCCCCAGTGCAATGGGCACGAACAGGAAGAACACCAGATCGGGCACGCCGCGCACGATATTGACATAGCCTTTGCCCAGCCAGTTCAGCGGCCAGATGCGCGAGCGCAGCGCCATAGCCCCCAGCATGCCCACCGCCAGCGCAACAGGGGCCGTGACCGCCAATAGCACAATCACCACGCCAAAGGCGCGGTAGAACTGGAAATGGGTCGCGTTGGTAAAGTAGCAGGCGAACCATTGCCAATCCGGCAACACAGAAGGGTCAGTGCAAAAGCTGAACATGGGGGGGCACAGGCGGGGTGAAAGCGTGCTTTCACCCCGCCCTGATCACTTAGAACTGCGGATGGTCCGCGCCGAACCACTTTTCGATCATCGCATTCAGCGACCCATCTGCCTTCATGTCTGCAATCACGCGATCAAGGGTTTCGCGCAACGCATCATCCGATTGGCGCACGCCCACCCCGATGCCACCGCCCAGCAGCACGTCATCGCCCAAAAACACCAACTCGCCATTGGAATCGGCCACATAGGGGGCAAGAAACGCCTTGTCGGCCAGAACGGCATCGGCTTCGCCATTGCGCAGCGCAGAGATCGTCTCATCCGGTGTCGGGAATTCCAGCAGATCGCCATCGCCTTCGGCGACCATGCCTGCCTGAATGGTGTTCGATTGCGCAGCAATCACACCTGTGTCGCGCACGCTTTCATCCGTGCCCGCCAAGGCGATAAAGGCAGACGGCTCTGGCAACAGGTAGTTCTGCGTGAAAGCAATCACTTCCTGCCGCGCTTCGGTAATGCTCATGCCCGCCATGATGGTGTCGTAATTGCCCGACACCAGATTGGGAATGATCGTGTCCCAGTCATTGATGACCCATTCACAGTTCAATTCCGCACGGCGGCAAAGTTCATCGCCCAATTCGCGCTCATAGCCGTCCAGCTCGCCCGTTGCGTCATTGATAAAGTTATACGGAGGGTAGGCCCCTTCGGACCCCATCCGCACGACGTCTTGCGCCAGCGCGCCTGACGCGGCAAAGGCAAGTGCGAGTGCCGCAAAAGCTGTCTTTTTCATTGGTATCTCCCCGAGATGTTAAGTGTGTGGTGTCCCTCAGTCCGCCATAGAGTGGCTGAGAAATTGTCGAAGCCGCGCGGATTGCGGTGATTTGAACAGCGAGTCCGGCGGCCCCTGCTCCTCGATCTGGCCATCATGCAGGAACACGACGTGATTGGAAACATCTGCCGCCAAGCGCATGTCATGCGTCACAATCAGCATGGTGCGCCCCTCGGCAGCAAGCGCCTTGATCACGCGGATCACTTCCTGTTCCAACTCGGGGTCCAGCGCCGAGGTGGGTTCGTCGAATAACAGCGCCTCTGGCTCCATGCACAAGGCGCGTGCGATGGCGGCGCGCTGCTGCTGGCCGCCCGACATCTGCGCAGGGTAGACATCGGCCTTGTCACCTATGCCCACCTTGTCCAGCAGCGCACGCGCGCGCGCCTCAACCTCGGCGCGGTCCTGTTTCAGCACATGCACGGGCGCTTCCATGACATTTTGCAACACGCTCAGATGGGCCCACAGATTGAAGCTTTGGAAGACCATTGACAGGTTGGTGCGAATGCGCGTGACCTGCGCGCGGTCGGCGGGCTGGCGGTTTCCGCCCTGCCCTTTCCAGCGCACCGGCTCGCCCTTGAACAAAATCTCGCCCTGCTGGCTGTCTTCCAGCAGGTTGCAGCACCGCAACAGCGTGGATTTCCCCGACCCCGAAGAGCCGATCAACGAGATTACATCGCCTTTTTGCGCATTGATGCTGACACCTTTGAGCACCTCAAGCGCCCCATAGGCCTTGTGCAGATCGCGTATCTCGATGACAGGCAGGGTTGGCATGACGGCCTTTTTGGTGATGTTTTCAGCATTAGGACCAACTGGACCGGATTTGACAAGCCTTGCAAGATGCAAAAACCACATTTCCGTTAGGGAAACTGACGATTGCGCAAGCCTTGCGCGCCACGCCCGCCCCTTGTAGGGAACATCAAACCCAATTCGCAGCGGAGAAGCAGCCATGGCGTCCTATCAATATGTCTATCACATGGATGGTGTGTCCAAAACCTATCCCGGTGGCAAGAAATGCTTTGAGAATATCCGCCTGTCCTTCCTTCCGGGGGTGAAAATCGGGGTTGTGGGCGTGAATGGCGCAGGCAAATCGACGCTTCTGCGCATCATGGCGGGCACCGACAAGGATTTCACCGGCGAGGCATGGGCCGCAAAGGGCGCGAAAGTGGGCTATCTGCCGCAAGAACCCGACCTTGACCCTGCCTTGGATGTGCGCGGCAATGTCATGCTGGGCGTGGCCGAGAAACAGGCCAAGCTGGACCGCTACAATGAATTGGCGATGAACTACTCGGACGAAACTGCCGATGAAATGGCCGCGCTGCAAGACCAGATCGACGCGGAAAACCTGTGGGATCTGGACAGCCAGATCGATGTCGCCATGGAGGCACTGCGCTGCCCGCCCGATACGGCGAATGTCGAAACCCTGTCCGGCGGCGAGAAACGCCGTGTCGCGCTGTGCAAGCTGCTGCTCGAAGCGCCCGACATGCTGCTGCTGGACGAACCGACCAACCACTTGGACGCCGAAACCATCGCATGGCTGCAAAAGCACCTGATCGAGTATAAGGGCACAATCCTGATTGTTACCCATGACCGCTATTTCCTCGATGACATTACCAGCTGGATTCTGGAACTCGACCGTGGGCGCGGCATTCCCTATGAAGGGAACTATTCCGCATGGCTGGAGCAGAAGGCCAAACGCCTCGCCCATGAATCACGCGAAGACAAGGCCCGCCAGAAATCTTTGGAGCGGGAACTGGAATGGATCAGAGCGGGCGCGAAAGCACGCCAGACCAAATCCAAGGCCCGCATTCAGGCCTATGAAGAAAAGGCCAGCCAGTCAGAGCGTGAAAAGGTGGGCCGCGCCCAGATCATCATCCCCAATGGCCCGCGTCTGGGGGCCAAGGTCATCGAGATCGAGGGCCTGCGCAAAGGCTATGGCGACCAGTTGCTGATCGAAGACCTGAGCTTCGCGCTGCCCCCCGGTGGGATTGTCGGCGTGATCGGCCCCAACGGGGCGGGCAAATCCACCTTGTTCCGCATGCTGACCGGACATGAACAGCCCGATGCAGGCACGATCGAATTCGGCGACACAGTGAAGCTGTCCTATGTCGACCAGTCGCGCGACGCGCTGGATGCGAAAAAGACAGTGTGGGAAGAAATCTCGGACGGGCTGGATGTGATCGTGCTGGGCGACGCGGAAGTGAACAGCCGCGTCTATGTGGGCGCGTTCAACTTCAAGGGCGGCGACCAGCAGAAAAAAGTCGGGCTTTTGTCGGGGGGCGAACGCAACCGCGTGCATATGGCCAAACTGCTGCGCGCAGGCGGCAATGTGCTGCTGCTCGATGAGCCGACCAACGATCTGGACGTGGAAACCCTGCAAGCACTGGAAGCCGCACTGGAAGATTTCGCTGGCTGCGCGGTGATCATTTCGCACGACCGCTTCTTCCTTGACCGGCTGTGCACGCATATTCTGGCCTTTGAAGGCGAGGCGCATGTGGAATGGTTCGAGGGCAACTTCGCAGCCTATGAAGAAGACAAGAAGCGGCGCCTTGGCCCGGATGCGCTGGAGCCGAAGCGGGTGAAGTATAAGAAATTTACGAGGTGAGGGGTGAGAACACGCACGCTTTGATGAACCGTCTCAACCATTGATTAGTTGCTCAGTGCTATATATCTTCTAAGACATGCATGTTGCGTGAGTGCCATGTGAACCAACTCTGGAGCCACAATGCTGAGTCGCGGTACAAAAACGAAGCGGAACGTTGAAAAAAAGGGGCGTGCTGACCTCGCTTCACCGAGGCGTTCCGGCGAGTCCACCCGCGAAAGTGACGTTGTCGATGAAACCTTTGCTGATGATAGCATTGCCTACGGTGCCGTGACCGAGGACCTCACGAGGATTTTCGAGAGGTACGCTGCTATCATGAATGCAACCGCCGAAATGAATGCGATGAACAAGGCATTAGCAGAAATTGGTGCGATTCCCAAACTTCAAGCTCTTCAAAATGTTGTGGATGCAAACAGTTCACAGCACTTCAAAGAGCTTACGCGCTTTGCAGATATTCTCACAGAACTTTATGATAACTCCATAGATATAAACCTTCATATTCCAGCGTCTGGTCTTCGGGGCGCAATCGAAGATCGAAAGAATATTGAAAGTTATTTTTCAAATTCAGTTAGAAAGGTCACAGATATTGGCAAAAAGTGAGCAGGTCGAAAGCATAAAGAAAAAAGATACTGTCGCGAACGCAATTAACGACGCTGAGGATGATCAGAGTGAACTTGCGGGCGAGGTGGTAGACGAGGATACAGATAGCACATCACTTCAGCGGTTCGTACAGTCGGCGATGTATGCGGGTCCTTTACCACCCCCGCAAATGCTGCGTGAATACGAAAATATCCTGCCTGGAATGGCCAATAGAATCATGACGATGGCTGAAGAAGAACAGGGGATACGCTCACGTGACAACTGGTGGTTGGTATTTAACGATTTCGCACGAATTTCTGGATCAGTGATCGTGTCTTTGGGATTAGTTGCAGGTGCTATTTACTGCGCGATCATTGATCAACCCGCTGTAGCAATCGCGCTCGCTGCGTCTGGGCTTATTCCACAAATTATCAAGTTTTTTAACGGAAAGCGAGAAAAGTAGTATAAAGAGGTCGCCCGATATGCCGACGCCTTCCCCCAAAACCGTCCCCGTCCTGACCACTGACAAGGACGCCGAGGACTTCCTCGATCAAGACCTCTCCGCACTCGATTTCACGCAGTTCAAACCCATGCGTTTTGAAGCGCTGCCGAAGTCTGCGCGCGTGACCATGCGTCTACCAGAGCCGCTTATCACCGCTCTGAAAGCGCAAGCCAAGGCGCGCGGCATCCCTTATCAACGCCTCATCCGCGAAGCGCTGGAACGCGTGCTGGCAGAGGACACCAAGCGCTAATCCAATGCCACCCCAATGCAGGCTTCATCCCTGAATCTAAGTCTTCATATTTCCGCGTGCATCCCTCGCCCTTATGCCGCAAGATGCCCCGAACCAGAGGGAGCATTGCCGCTATGTCACTTTACCGCATCATCTATTCCTCGCGCCCGTTTGGCTATGACAGCAGCATGCTAAACGGCATCCTGATGCAGGCCCGCCGCGCGAATGAACGCGATGACATTACCGGCGCGCTGATCTGCCGCGAGGATATTTTCCTGCAACTTCTCGAAGGCCCCGAAGACAAGGTGAAAGACGCGGTCGCGCGGATCAAACGCGATGACCGGCATATAGAAGTGCGCATGCATGTGGAAAAACATGTGTCTGACCGCATGTTCGGCCAATGGGCCATGCTGCATGACCCTGTTGCCACATGGATCTGGACGCAGGCGGAAATTGATGATGACGTGATCGAGCGCGCGACCGAGGAGGAGGTGGAAGGCTTTTTCCAGCGCCTGCGCGATGAGGCCGAAGCCGTCTGAGGGCAGCTACTCCGCGAATACCCGCAGGCGCACCAGTTGCGTCAGCGGCTGCCCAAGGCTGTTGAAGGCCGATAGCGACAACTGGCTGCCCGCCCCCGCTTCTGCGCCCGAGGGGCGCAACTCCACTCGCAGCGAGGCGCTGCCATCGGGCAGTTCCACCCGCCCCTGCGTCACGCTTGTGACCAAACCTGTGCGCAGCCACAGCCCCGTTTGCGCAGGGCTACCAAGGGCTGCCAGCGTCTCGCCCAGTGGCTGGGTGCTGGCACTTGCGGGGGCCAGTGCTGCGGCGCGTTCTTCTGCGCTGACCTGATCAAGCGCTTCGGGGCGCAGGCCCGTCTGGCCAAGGCTGGCAACCTGTGTACCGGGTTGGCGCGCCTGTGGTCTGGTTGTGTCGGCTTGCGGTGCCCGTACCGCGACATCCTCGGGCACGCCGCCTTGTCCGATTCCAGAAAACGGCCCGCACGCCGCCAGAGCGGGCAGCAACAGGGCAAGAACGCAGACAGGTGTTTTGTATGACATGCACCAATGCTAACGCGAAAGAAGCGGGCCGACAATGCTCTTGCCCCTTGCCGCCGTGCTTTGTGATGGCTAGGTTCTTGCGCATGACAACACCGTTGATCGACCCCTTCGCCCGCCCCATCTCTTACCTGCGCGTCTCGGTGACGGACCGCTGCGATTTTCGCTGCGTCTATTGCATGGCCGAGAATATGACCTTTCTGCCCAAGAAAGAGCTTCTGACGCTGGAAGAGCTGGACCGCATCAGCAGCACCTTCATCCGGCTGGGGGTAGAGAAACTGCGCATCACCGGCGGAGAACCTTTGGTGCGCAAGGGAATCATGACCTATTTTCAGGCAATGCGCCGGCATCTGGACTCGGGCGCGCTGAAGGAATTGACAGTGACCACCAATGGCAGCCAGTTACGCCGCTATGCGCGCGAACTGGCCGATTGCGGGGTGCGGCGGATCAATGTCTCGCTCGATACGCTGGATGACAAGAAATTCGCCGATATCACCCGCTGGGGCAGGCTGGCACAGGTGCTGGACGGGATCGAGGCCGCACAGGAAGCGGGCCTTCGCGTCAAGATCAATGCTGTCGCGCTCAAGGGGTTCAACGAAGATGAATTGTTCACCCTGCAAGACTGGTGCGCCACACGCGGCATGGACCTGACCTTTATCGAGGTTATGCCTATGGGGGATTTGGGCAATGAAGACCGGCTGGACCAATACTGGTCGCTGAAGGATTTGCGCGCACGGCTGGCAGAGCGGTTCAGCCTGACCGATCTGGCAGAGCGCACGGGCGGGCCTGCGCGCTATGTCCGGCTGGAAGAGACGGGCCAGAAAATCGGCTTCATCACACCCATGACCCATAATTTCTGCGAAAGCTGCAACCGCGTACGCCTGACCTGCACGGGCGAATTATATATGTGTCTGGGGCAGGAAGACATGGCCGACCTGCGAGCGCCCCTGCGCGCCGACCCTGACAATGCCTTGCTGGAACAAGCGATCCGCGACGCGATTCTGCGCAAGCCCAAGGGCCATGATTTCGACTATTCCCGCCAGCAGGTTGATGGGCAGGTGTCGCGCCACATGAGCCATACCGGCGGCTAGGTTTCGTCCGCCTCGCGTGTTGGCTGAAATATGCGCAGCGCGGCCCTATGCGCTTACAGCCCGTTGGCCTGTAGGCTGCGCCCTGTGTTGCAGCTATGCCGATGCCCACAGCCCGCGAAATCTGGCATCCAGCACCCCCGTCCCTGCAATCCTGATTGGCTATGAATGGCTCTGCATGCCTTGCTCTGCACCGCCATCGCACCGCGCGCAAAACAACGCATAAGCGCGGCACAGTGCGCGATCACCACTTTGACTTGTCCTCATCCACGAAAACCGAAAGCGCTGTATCGGGGCGTGCGCCCTTCACAAGCATTTGTCTTTTGTGAGGAGTCACGAGCGTTGGCCTCTGTAGCTTTGTAAGTTATTGTTTTCATGACACTCACATCAGGAATGAATCGTCTCAGTGGACGCTGGAATCAAAGTTCTTGTCCATCGCCAACTAGGCAACAAAAAACCGGCCTGATGTAGGGCCGGTTACATAACATTGCTTCAGAAATGCGGCTAATACTACAGTTGCGTATTCGGTTGGGTTCTGATTCACTTGCGCCATCAGATTGGAGAGATGGGCATGTCTGTATCGGATTGGGCTGGCAGCTTTGGAAATTGGCGCAGCGCGCTTGATGAACTGAAAGTATTTATCGGGCCTGCGTTCAAGCGCTCAGAGCAGCAGCTTTCGGCGGGCGCATTCATTGATGGGTTGCTGTCAGGTGCGGAGCGCAAGACAGGGTGGATGCTGGCCGAAGAAGCCGGGTTGGCTCGGCCCTATCGCATTCAGTCCTTACTGGGGCGATCAAGTTGGTCCGCAGATAGCCTGTGCGGGCAGGTGCGTAACTATGCTGTCGATGCGCTCGCCGATCCGGATGGCGTCCTTGTGATTGATGAGACAGGGTTTTTGAAGAAAGGCACCCATTCGGTTGGTGTGGCGCGCCAATATTCCGGCACAGCCGGGCGGATCGAGAATTGCCAGATCGGTGTCTTTGCTGCTTATGCCAGCCGCTGGGGCCACGCCTTGGTTGACCGTCAACTCTACCTGCCCAAAACTTGGGCTGACAATCCGGAGCGTCTGGGAAAGGCGCAGGTGCCAGAAGAGATCACCTTTGCCACCAAACCCGCCATGGCCTGCGCCATGGTCTCAAAACTTCTGGACGAGGGCATGCCATGCGCCTTCGTTCTTGCAGATTCTGTCTATGGATCGGACAGGCGCTTCAGACGGATGCTGGAGGCCCGTGATCAGGCATATGTTTTGGCAGTGCGCTCCAATCACACACTCCGATTTTTTACTGAAAGCGGCCTCATGCAGACGGATCCTGCCATGATGTTTGATGACCTGAAGCCCGAGGCATGGCACGCGCTCCCCGCGGGCGAAGGCACCAAAGGGCTCCGGCTCTACGACTGGGCGCGCATTCCGTTGGGCCAAACATCACAAAGAGGTTTCGCGCGCTGGGTTCTCGCCCGTCGCACGCTTCGTGATCCCGGAAATATCTCCTACTATTTCGCGCATGCGCCTTCGGAAACACCCCTATCCGAACTGGCCTCTGCCGCCGGATTGCGCTGGACCGTCGAAGAATGCTTCCTGCGTGCCAAGGATGATCTGGGGTTAGATCACTGCGAGGCGCGTTCATGGCATGGCTGGCATCGCCACATCAGCCTTGTCATGGCAGCAGCGGCATTCCTGGCAAAGCTCGTGGCAGATCAGAGAAAAACGGTTCTTCAAAAACAGAACGAAACGAGTCCACGCATGTCGCCGGTCACCACCTCATCGAACGCCTTCAACGCTGCATGACAACATCAGAGATCCGAAAACTCATTTGCCGTTTGCTGCTGACCACAATCTTTGATCTTGATGTCATCTGGGACTGGTCAAGATGGCGACGCCAGCATCAGCTCAATGCCGCCATCGCACATCGGAAAATTCGACATTATCCGCAACTGTAGTATTAAGCTTCGATTGTCGAACGAAGATATAGCTTACTGTACTCCGACGGAAGATCGACCGGGAAGATGTTGTCTCTCGCCAACCTGGCGGCAACCCAGTTCGCTTGAATCCCTTCCTTTTTCGCAAGTTCACCCAGCGAGACATATTCCGCCAAGAACTTGTCCACTTCGGATCTCTTTACAACGCGCCTTGGCCGCCGACTTCGAGTGTGCCGGCTCACGGTCGATTTAAGTCTATTGCTATCAATCAACATTTTGACCGTTGGGGCGTTCACACACAGCGCCGACCTCACTTCATTTTTTGTTAGGTCAGCGATTGGTTCAACCTCGAGAGCATCTCGTACATCTTCAAGCTTGAACCGTAGCGCCCCCGGTCCAGTTTCGGTTTCAACCCACTCCGCTTCTTTCAGATTTCCCGCCAGCACTTGGGTTAAAACCTCATCTGTAAAGCAGGCGGCTGCACTACATACAGTTTTCAGATCCAGCGCGCCTTTGGAAAGCACAGAAACTAATGTGGTGTTCTCTCGAGCACTGGACATAAAACTATCAATTTCGTCCGGGTCGTATAACGGCGCAACATTTGGGAGGTCATACTTCGGTTGAATGAACTTGCGCTGGACAAGTCGATCAAAAAGAGATCCTGCGATTCCAAGCCGACGAATGCACTGAATGCGTGGCATGCACCGGAGCAGATCTGGAAGAGCTTCCTTTGCATCTTCAGCACGAAAAATACGATCTTTCCCGGGTCTTTTTTCTCCAAGGCCCAATGCCTCAACTATCTTTGACATCCGTTGGGCAGTTCCACCAAACTCTTCAGCTGCGCTGCTACAGTTGTGCCATTTACGCTCTGTGCAAACTCGTCCATAAATCGTGTCGCCCGCCGCAACAGGATAGTTTTCAAAGGCGAACTGGGTGAACACGTCGATCATCGGCGCGTAGCGCTCATCTTCAGAAACTCTGGCGCACCATCTCGAAAACAACCCGAAATCGGTAAAAAAACCTTGAGCCTTGCTCGGCGATTTTTCATAGATGCTGGCCATGGCTGAGGTGATTTTACCCACGCCTTCAGATGTTGCCAGAAAGCCTGCGTGGCAAGCTTGTGAAAGCTCCATTTGGCTAAGTTCCGCCTCTCTTGCGCTCGATCCGTGTGTCAGCAATATACCAAAATTCTGAACGATCCTCATCGCAGCATCCAAGTCAAACTGATCGATCCATCTGTGACCAATTATTCCAGACAACCGCTCGAGGAGATAGAACTCCCAGATGGACGATTGGCTTACGCTTGATCCGCTCAGTTGACCATCTATCTGCTTACTGCTTCCCTCGCACCTGCGGAAAAAGTCGGCCGGGTGGTGCGGGAAAACGGCGGCTGGTAACGTGACCAACTGGCAGCTGTGAGTCGGACAAATACGGAACGACGTAAGCATCCATTCCCGTCGACCAAACACTCCAAACGTTCCGCTGCAATCTTTATCTTCTTGTACGCAAACCGGGCAGAGCTTTTGTTCGCTCCGCAGAAAACTGCGCGAACCCATCAGTTGTCCATGCAAAAGGCAGCGCCGCCGATCAATTTCAACCAAGGCCATCGGCATCAACTCACTTTCGTTGATGCCCGTGAGAGTTGCCAATCGACTTAACTCATCCTTGTCAGAATAGATTAATTTTCGCCAGTTTAGTCGTAACCGCCCGATTGTTACCGCCTGCCGGGAGGCGGGCTGATAGCCTAAGACACGTGCATAGCGACGTCGCAAATGACGTCTCTTATGCGCGGAGGGGTCATGCGGGGCGAAATTCTGGGGGTCGAGCGGCGCCGTTATTGGGGTGACGACGAGAAGCTGGCGATCGTGAGCGCGGTCGGTGTGGGCGGCGCGACGGTGACGCAGATCGCGCAGCGCTACGAGGTGACCCGGCAACAGATTTATGCGTGGCGTCATGAGCTGAAGCGGAAAGGCCTCTGGTCACCGGATGCAGGGGCGCTGTTCCTGCGAGTTGACGCGCCATCCATTCCGGATCTGCCTGCAGTGACCAATCCTGCGCCTTCTGTCTGGGTGGAGCTTCGTCTGGCGAGGGGGCGCATGCTGCGGTTCGAGAGCGATATTGCCGAAACAGCGCTTACGAGATTGATCCGCGCGGTGGACGAGGCATGATCGGGCCGGGCACGGGCGTTCGGGTCTATCTGGCCTGTGGCGCGACAGACATGCGCAAGGGGATAACGGGTTTAGCGGCGCTGGCGCAGGATGTGCTGCGCCAGAAGCCGACGGGTGGCGCGGTGTTTGCGTTTCGAGGCCGCAAGGGCGACCGTTTGAAGCTTCTCTATTGGGATGGGCAGGGGTTTTGCCTTTATTACAAGGTGCTCCAGCGTGGGCGCTTTCCCTGGCCCAACACTTCCTCCGGGGCGGCACGTCTGACCTCCGCGCAACTGGCCATGCTGTGGGAAGGGATCGACTGGCGCAGGCCGGATTGGGGCGCGCCACCGGCGCGTGTTGGCTGATTTATCTGGCTGAAACGCCTTGTTTTTATGGTGCTTCCTGATCGGCTGTGATAGTCAGCGGCATGCAAAATGATGCCGCAATCCTTCCCGAAGACCCTGCACTTTTGAAGGCGATGATCGCTGCGTTGCAGGCAGAGAATGCACGGATGTCGGCGACAATCCGGGCCCATGATCAGCTGATCCAGACCCTTCGGCTGCGTATCGCGAAACTGAAGAAACAGGCTTTCGGCAAATCCTCGGAGAAGGTCGAGCGCGAGATTGAACAGCTGGAACTGGCGCTGGAAGACCTGCTGATCGCAGCCGCCGAAAGCGCCACCGCCCCTGCAGATGATGCGCCCGCATCCGCCGGTGACGATACGATTGAACGCAAACCCCGCCGTCGCCCCCGTGTGTCTGACACCACGCCACGCGAGCGCCGCGAGCTTGACCCCGGGACCTGCTGCCCGGATTGCGGTGGCGATCTGCGTCTTGTGGGTGAGGATGTCAGCGACATGCTGGACCTGGTCGCGGCACAGCTCAAGGTCCTGCAGATCGCGCGGCTGAAGAAGTCCTGCCGTCGTTGCGAGAAGATGGTGCAGGAACCTGCGCCCAGCAGACCGATCCCTGGCAGCATGGCGAGTACAGCGCTGCTGGCCTACATTCTGGTTTCGAAATTCGACGATCATATTCCGCTGTATCGCCTGAACGAAATCTTCGCGCGCATGGGGGCTGACATTCCAGACAGCACACTGGTCGACTGGTGCGGGCGCGCGATGAAAGTGCTGGCCCCGCTGATCGAGAGGATCGAGGCCGATATCATGGCCAGTGATCTGCTGCATGCCGACGACACCCCGATCCGGGTTCTGGACAAATCCTTGCGCGACAGGGGCCTTGGTAAGGGCGTGAAGAAGGGCCGGATCTGGGCCTATGTCCGGGATCAACGGCCTTGGGCGGGTGCCGCGCCCCCCGGCGCTGTCTACACCTTCGCCCCGGATTGGAAGGAAGAACACGTCCATCGCCATCTGGCCAACACGCGCGGCATCCTGCAAGCGGATGGCTATAAAGGGTATGCCAAGCTCTATAGTCCAGATCCTGACGGAACGCCCCGCCTGCGCGAGGCAGCGTGCTGGGCGCATCTGCGGCGTGATTTCCATGACGAATTGAGCAAAACCAAATCCGCCATCGCCCGCGAGGCGCTGGATCGCATCGGCGCGCTTTATGACATCGAGCGCGAAATCACCGGCCAGCCCGCCGATATCCGCCTTGCGGCCCGTCAGAAATACAGCGCCCCCAAGGTCGACGCCTTCTTCGCATGGGCGGAAAGCCAGCTTGCGCTGATCCCCGGCAAGGGTGATCTGGCCAAGGCCTTCCGCTATGGCCTCAGCCGACGCGCCGCGTTCAGCCTATTCCTCGAAGACGGTCGGGTGGCCATTGATAACAATCCGGCTGAACGGGCCCTCAGACCCATTGGAATCGGCAGAAAGAATTGGTTATTCGCCGGGGCCGACACTGGCGCCGAGACTCTAGCGCGGGCAATGACAGTGATCGAAACCGCCAAGATGAACGGCCTCGACCCTCATGCCTACCTGGCTGACATCTTGGCCCGCATACACGATCACAAGATCAATCGCCTCGACGAACTGCTCCCGTGGAATTGGTCGCCGCTCGCCGTCCCAAACGCAGAGGCCGCTTGATGCCAAAAGTCACACAGGTCTACGCCCTTGAACGCGTTGCACAGATGCTGGGTGCAGACCTAGAGATGCTGGAAGCAATCGTAAGCAACGATGACAACCTAAGCTACGGAAACATCATCAGCGTCGATACAGCCACTGATGAAAACACCAAGCTAATCACCGCCCATGGCATTGAAGAACTGCGCGAAATGCTCAGCGATGCGAGGCGATCCAAGGAGCACTGGCGCGACTTCCTCGATGACTTCGTCAACGATCCAGAGATCATCGCGCGTGTGAAGGAAAATGGACCGCGGTAACTATCGGGCGGTTACTCTCCGTCAGCCCCTGACAGACTCTGACAGTTTCGCCGGTCGTTGGCGCGGCTCCTTTCATGATTTCAGCGAACCGCTCTACGCTGATCGCTCCATGGCTGACCGAGCCATGGGCAGCGTAGGCCTGCAAGGTCGTCATCCGGCAGCGGGGAAGCGGTGGCATGTCGGCGGCTCCGGGATGGTTGTTTCACTACTGAAAACAGATAGTGGCACCAAGGCGTTCTCCGCAAGCGCGAAGGTTGGCAAGACATTTATCGCAAGGGGATGTGTGGATCGCACCGCGGAGTGTCCCTCGAAAGTCTAAATCATCGGAGCGCCTTGCGACGATCGATCGCTTCTCTTGCGTCCCACTCTTTTTCTTCATTCTCGAGAATAATCGAATGTACTTCATTCCAGAGATCCTGTGCTGACCTGCAGCCTTCGTCATACTGAGATCTTACGCACACTCCCTTATGCGTTGGCTTTGCAGGATTTGCCTCGGGGGGTTCGATGGTGAACAGATGCCCGGATTCTGGTTGTCGTTTGAATATTGGGACATTTGGCAGATAGGTTTGTAAAACGGGAAATCCGGCAAAAGCCCTCGTCGCCAGCACGTAGTCATCGTCGGTTTCGATGGCTGTCGCCAAGCCATGGATCAGCTGCTTCTTTCTAAGATGCTTCGCCAGCCATCTACTTGTCAGGGCCGCTTCTGACGCATTCTTGAACGGCGCGATGATATTGGGTCGAGGCTCAGCGTGGTCTGCGAGAGAAATACGCGAATGAGGCCGAGCTTACATGCGATGTTCGGGATGCAGCAATTCGGCGGATTATTGAAATTGACCAAAGTGCTCGTGTCAGAGCAAACCTGACCCCCCAAGGCTTATCGACCGAGCAGATCAAGCACCTAGAGCAGACCCTGTCGAGTGGGACGACATTTTGGCAGGCCGAAGTTGCAACTCAATCTTCAAGCGACGGACTGTTTGGCAACGAAGTTGTTCCATGGTCACAAAAGCAGATCAGTGAAAGCTCTGTGGGAGAGACACAGGTGCCGGAGATCGATGACTGGCAGGATCAAAGCGAAAACTGGCGTGTGGAGGAATAGAGATGGCTGACCCACACAAAAATGTAAGCGAAACCATAACGCGGTTGCGTGGCATGTTTATCCGGCATGATCGATACTCGATTCTCGAATCCGAATTTGACAGACTGCTTTACCAGCGTCGTGCGGCCATGGAGGCGGGTATTGTTTCAGAAGCACCTGGTCTTGCACTTATTGGTGGCTCCGGATCAGGTAAGTCCACGGCGTTGCGCTGGTTGTTTGCCCGCCACAAAGCCCTGCGACCGCTCAGCTCAGATTACGAGCACGCGGACGTTGCGAGTTTTCTGGTGCCATCCCCAGCGACACTCAAACAAGTAGGTACGTCCTGCCTGCATGGGCTTGGGTATCCCCTACGGCGAAGTGCAACAGCTGGCTATATTTGGAGCCTTGTTCAAAATTCCCTCTGCCAGCGGCGGGTGCTTTTTCTGCACCTTGATGAAGCTCAGGACTTGCACATCAATCAGAACCGACCGGAGCGACAAGCAGTTGTAAACACATTAAAGTCCCTCATGCAGAACGCGGAATGGCCGACTGGCCTGATTCTCAGCGGAATGCCGTCACTCAAGTATCCGTCTTAGTCAAGGGCGTTGTGGTTGCCAATCTCGTCCTTCGCGTAGCAATGTGTTTGCCAGAACAATAATGCGACGCATGATGGCAGTGATAGCG
>NZ_MEHT01000045.1 GCF_001870675.1 Roseinatronobacter thiooxidans
ATGTCATCTGGGACTGGTCAAGATGGCGACGCCAGCATCAGCTCAATGCCGCCATCGCACATCGGAAAATTCGACATTATCCGCAACTGTAGTATTAACCTAGCCGGAGTTTCCCGGAGGCCCCTTGTCCGACCCGCACCCGGACTGCCCGATCTGTTGCTTTCCCGGCCCGCTGGCTGCGCTGCGGCATGTGGCGGCTTGGGCTGATCTGACTGCGGCCGAGCAGTTCGCGTTGCTGGCCCAGTTGGGTGCAGCACTGGCCGACGGGGCGGCCGGGTTCACCGTTGTAGCGGACCACGGTCATTTCCACCTGCGACCGGGCGGCGCGCAGGCTCTGCGCCTGACCACTGAGGGGGCCTAATCGTCGCATTATAATGTACCGCGAGCGCAAGATGGATGCGGCATCTCCCGCAAGGCGGTGAGGATGCGCTGCCACTCGGCGCTCTTCAGCCCTGTGCCGAGCATGTCTAGGCTGATTTCGATCATGATCGCCGCGCGAGCCCCGGCGTCGATGACACCGGCATAGGGGGCATTCTCGGCCACGGTGAAGCCCTGCCGTTGAACATGACCGCGCAGGGCGTCGGTCCAGTCCAGCGGAGTCAGGCCGGGGCTGGTGCGAAGGTCGATCTCGGGGCGCGCGGCGAAGACCTGTGGCTCGATCCAACAGGGGGGCGTTGGATAGGTGTGCAGATCGATCAGCATTGCGCCCGCCGCGGCCTTCCGCAGGCGCTGCAAATGCGGGTGGTAGAAGCGGACCAGCAGCTGTGCGCGGTCTTGGGGCAACAGGGTTCTTTGCAAGATGCGCCCGAAACGATCATGCGTATAGAACACACCGCGCCTGACTCGCGACATATCTTCCTGCGCGTCATCGGCAGCGCGCTCCACATCCAGCAGCACGCGCGATACTCGCACTGTCACGATGTCAGCCTGCGGCCACGCCGCACGCGCGAGCCTGTCGGTATGCAGATCGGCGGCGACGCGGATTTCGGCGCAGAGGGTGTCGTCCGGAGTGCCCAATTGTGCCCGATAGGCGTCTTACTGATGCGCTCCGGCGCACTTTGGATAGTCTTAAGAAGGACGCGTGTGGTTTCTTGGCGTTTTCGACCTGGTGCACCATCCGCCAGCTGAGGCGGAAGGGGCGACCTGCAGGTCGCCCCTTCCTCGCAGCATCAGTCGCGCAGCAGACGACTGGTAGCGACGTTGCCGCCAGCAGAGGCACTCAGCGTATTGCCGGACAGACCAACCGTGCTGGACGTTAGAGCACCGTTTCTGCTGGCGACGTTAAAGCCAACCACACTCGCAGTAACCGCGCCGGACGCAACCTGACGAGATGTCAGTGCCGTGCTCACCTCAGTCGAAGGAGAGCGACCCGAGACCGAGATGGTGTTGGAGACCCGGTTCGACACAGCATCCGCGACCAGACGGTTGCCAGACAGATCAACCGACGAGCTGTTGAGGGCCGCTGTTCGAACATTAAGCAAACTGACGGGGTTGGATGGGGTACCGCCGCCAAAGCTCGCCCGTGCCGTCACCGCACCGGAATTCACCTGGTTTGATGCCGCGGCAAAGGTCCCGGTTGCGTTCAAGGCACCCGGAGTCCCGGTCCCGACTGTTGCGCCACCCGGCCCTGCGAACAGTGCATTGATCGCCGTTCCCGCGCTGGCATTCAGCACGTTCGTGGCGTCGTTGCCTGCAGCCCGGGCAACTCCGGTATTGTCAAGTATCGAGATCGAAGAACCGGTCGCATTCTCGAAGGAAAAAGAACCGAAGCGCCCCTGCAGTGAAACGTCACTGGTCACGGCACTGTCGGAGTTCTGCTGGTTGGCAATCGCCCCGCCAGCCGTCAGCACTGTCGCGGCATTCAACGCGAGCGTATTGCTGGCGCGGTTGGATGTCGCCGTCGAGTCCAGCGTATTGCCGTTCAACGTTGCGCTGCTGCCAGTTATGGAATCCGAGTTGAAGGGTGAGTTGGTACTCACCAGCAAACCAACTTGCAGAGTGGCCGCTGACGTGACGAGCTGACCACCTGTCCGCGTCTGGAAGTTCCCCAGCAGGTTGTCAGACGTGCCGCTCACGGTTCCGGTTGCAACAGTTCCTGTACCATCGTTACCGGCAATGCTGACGCTTGACAGAGCCGTATTGTCCTGTCCGGTGACCGTTGTGCCACTTGCCGTCAAACTGTTGGTCACATCGTTGCCAAATGCGGTCGAGAAGCCGAGGTTGCCATCAACGTTCAACGCGCTGTTAACCACATCATTCAAGCCGCCCCGAGACTCTAGGTCGAGTGTAAAGTCCAAGCGCGCAGAGGAGGTCACATCAGATATTGCACCACCGCTTTGCTCCGAGGTCAGAACCGACAGACCCGTGACATCCGTATCCGCCGCGAGAGACAGCAGGTTGTTACCCACATTCCCCGAGACATTCGATTGTGCGATGTTCTGGCTTGCAGAGACACTGCTGCCATTAATCGTTGTTGCAGTATCGATGTCAGTGGTCACGGTCGCCACGCCTGCGACATCGCCGACAAGGCCCTGGAAGGCCGTGAGGATGTTGTCACCTCTAAGAACACGGTTGGTCCCAACCACATCACCGAGCGCTGCGAAGGATGCATTTTCGCCAGCGATGCTGACGCCATCGATTTCGGTTGCAGCGATGCTCAGAATATTGGTCTGAATGTTGCCCACGGCCCGTGCAAAGCCGATATTGCCATCCGTCGCCAGAGAGCTGTCAACGGCGGAACCGAAAGGACCATTATCCATATCAAGCGTTGCCGTAACACCCGCAGTTGCGGAGACGTTCCCGATCTGAACCTGCGTGCCGGAAAGTGCAGAAGCACCCGCCGCACTTGTATCGGCCAGAAGGCGCAGCGCGTTGGTGGCATCGTTGCCCATGCCAAAGGAGCGGGCAAAGTTGTCACTGATGCTCAGACTGCTGTCCGTGGTTAACAGCCCACCGGTATTGGCGGTTCCGCGTATTTGCGATTCGCTGGTCACAGCGGCGACACTTGTCTGAACGCTGGACAGCGAGTTGTCCGCGTCCAGGCGAGCGCCAACCTGAGGTTGGAGCGTCACACCGACTGCGGCCAAAGTCGCCGCCTCACCCGAGATCGCGTTGCCCGAAAGCGAGACTGTGTTGGTTGCCCGGTTGGATGTGGCCGTGTCAAACGACTGGTTGCCATCGATAGAGACCGTCGAGTTGGTCACATTGCCTAGGCCGTTTGTCTGCCCGAAGTTGAACGTCGCGGTTGACGACGAGCCAATGGCGATAGGTATGGCGGGCGTCATGCCCACAGGCCCTGTACCCGAGGTCTGGACCGATGCAAGACCAGTGGTCGTTTCGGTGATCCCCGCGCTGCCTGTCAAAGCGACGCGGTTGGTTGCAAGGTTCGACATCGCATCCGACTGCAAAGCGTTGCCGTCAAGCGATGCACTGCTGTTGATCAGATCGGCATTAGCTGCACCTGTGGCGTTAATGGCAATCGCACCAGCCAACACACCGGTAGAAGAAATATCGCCAGTTTGAGCCTGCACATTCAGAGCGGCAAAGTCAGCAATCACGCGCGCTATGTTTGCTTCTGTAAAGAACAGATTGTTTCTGCCTGTCTCTGTAGAATCTGCACGATCA
The DNA here is from genome assembly GCF_001870675.1 of Roseinatronobacter thiooxidans. Lineage (GTDB taxonomy): Bacteria > Pseudomonadota > Alphaproteobacteria > Rhodobacterales > Rhodobacteraceae > Roseinatronobacter > Roseinatronobacter thiooxidans. The sequence continues at coordinate 3,625 of NZ_MEHT01000045.1, forward strand.
ATGGTGGTGGCCGTGACCGACACAGTATTTGCGTTCTGGTTGCCCATAGCAGAGGTAACGGTCACGTTGTTGTCCACGCCAACGGTCGAGTCAGAGACTGCGGCTCTCAGAGTGATCCCTGTTGTGCCAGCGTTGAAGGTCGAGGCCGCCGTCACAGCTGCACTGCTGTCCTGTTCGCTCGTCAGCGCTGCATTCGAGGTGGTTTCGGTTCCGGCATTCAGCGTGATGGACGACGCACCTATGTTGGAGGCGCCGGATGCGGTTGTTATGTTGTCCGAGATTGACGCGGACGAGTCTGCCAGGCTGGCAACGGTTGCGCTGGGTCCACCCGCCGAGATGCTTGCGTTCGAGATTGTCGTTGCGTCTACGGTTGTTCCGGAGTTCCGCTGGACACTCGCCAGCCCGCTTGTTGCGGCTGTTAGGGTGTCAGTGCCTGCTGTGGAATCTACGCGTGCAACACCGCGCAAGCTGTCAGCCCCGATGATCGCCGTATCCGCGGTCACGTCGAGCGCGTTGGTGACGCGGTTGGCCGTGGTGGTTGAGCGGTTCTGGTTCGCATTGATTGCCAGCGAAGACGCATCGATCGATGTGGTGCCAGCAAAATCAGCCTGTGTCAGCGACAGGGTCGTGGTCGAGGCGGCGGATGTTGCCGAATCGATGCTCTGCAACGACACGAGGGACGAAACAGCCGATGTGTTGTCAGCGAATGCTGGCGCAGTTGCTCCGATTACGTTGGCGTCCAGATCAATCCTGTTGGTTGACGTGTTGCCGCTGGTGGTGGCCTGCTGGACGTTGCTGGACAAGGAAATCGTGCTGGCATTGATGGCGCCCGCGTCGTTCGCAGCGATCGCCGTTTCACCGATTGTGACACCAAGGGTTGAGACGGCCGTTGATGTAATGTCAGAACCGGTGATGCGCTGATTGGCGGACACGCCGAAATCTGCAGTGACAAATGAAGAGGTGGAGGAATTAACCCTACCCTCGCCGCGATCCCGCGTGTTGTTGGACAGCAGAGCGGTGTCGGCATCTGCGCGCAAAAGCGTCTGGCCAGTGTTGCCGCTGGCCTCTGCCACAGAAAGGTTGCCATCGACCAGGATCGACGATGCTGTCACATCCCCTGCGGCCGTCACAGATAGCGCGAATGCGCCTGTGTCTCCCAAAAGCGCGTTTACACCCGTGCCACCGAGCCTTTGATCGCTCGCCAGACCGGCGGTCGCCGTGATGCTGGTTGCGCTCAGGTCAATCGCAGTGCCACCGGTGTTGGCGGATGCCAATGCAAAGGCGGTGTTGTCCGTGACCGAGATGGTCGACCCAGACAATGCACCCCCGAGGGCTGCTGAATCAGCCGTGACAGACAGGCTGTTGCCATCGCTCGAAGCTTCGATCGTACCTTGATTTGCGCCCGTGCTTTCAATTGCCTGCTGGGAGCCAGCAACAAAGCCGAAACCCGGTACTCCCATAGCAGCATCGTTAACAAACTGGACAGAGGGGCTCGCAGTATTAGAATTAAACACCCTTCCTCCAGCAGTGTTCGACGAAATTGTGTTGGCGTCGACGCGCAGGAAGGTACCATCGGCAACAGACGCGCCTGCTCCCGCTCCGCTGAGTGTTGCGACGTTCCCATTGGCCTGTGCCCCGATAGTGTTCGACGACACGGTCAGGCTGGAACCGGTGGCATTGTCCAACGCCACAGACAATGTCGAGGTATCTGCTGTCGAAACCAGACCAACATTATTTGTCCCATCGCCCAATTGCTGCTGTGTCAGTACGGCAGCACTGTTGTCGAAAGTGGTATCCACAGTCACATCGGTGCCGGTGCTGGCGCGGTTGCCGGTCAGGGACGCGCGGATATCGTTGCCATCGACAGACAGCGCAGAACCGGTCGCGTCGAGATCCCCAAGAGAGACCGAGATGCCAGACCCCGTGATCGTGGCAGTCGATACCAGACCAGCGCCTTCAACGGCTTGCGTGCTGGCAACAACGCTGCCGCCACCTGCGACGGACAGCAATTGCTGACTTGTCAGATCGCCACTGTTCAACGTGATCGGGGATGTAATGAACACAGCTTGAGCTTGAGCGAGATCGCCAGCAAGTTCAGCAGAGATATCGTCGGAAAACACGGATGTCGCGTTGTTCACAGTCGTGATTGCAGAAAGCGTGTTATCGCTGGCCGCAAGGGAGGTCGATGTCGCATCGCCGACACCAGTGATCGCCAGACTGGAGCCTGTGATCGCTGTGGAAACAGTACCATTTGCAAACTGGCCACTGAGTGTCGCCAAAGTACCGGCAGAACCATCACCGCTCGACCCGAGTTGATTGGCAACAAGGTTGAACAAGTTGCCCGTTGCCGTCGCGGTCAGGGCGTTATCTTCGATGCCGACAGCACTTGAGCCGGAGCCCGCAATGCTGGAATTCAGCGCGCCGCCTGCGATGGACGCGCTTACTGCCGCGCGAGAGTCCTGCGTGTTGTTTGCAACCGTTTCGAACCCCGTCACATTGGCAGATGTAAAGGCACTCGCTGGCGCGACCTGCGCGCTGTCGATCGTGATGTTAACCGCCTGCGCCAATGCGGGGGTGTAGGACGCAAGCACGGCGACGCTCGCCCCGCCAAGCAGTCGGGCAATTTGGCCCGTTCTGCGCGCCTGTCTAATCGTCATGGATTTATCTCCTGTTGTATTGAAGGTCGTCCAATGCGGACACGCGCTTATCTGCCTCCTGGAAACTGCCCAAAATGTGACAGCTCCGTTCCGTGACACGCGGCGGGCTTTGGACATAAATCCTGTATACCGCGCGTGGTAATTCACACGCCCCTCCCGCTTTCAGCAGCGAGCGTGGAAGCCAGCGCGGAGGGGAGGGCTAATCGGCGACGTGTGCTTGCAACCAAGACTAACTGGGAGCAGTTCTATTCAAGGTTCACCTATAGGCGCAAATTATACTTTGATAATTATGGCTCTCTTAGGACACTTTACTCTTTCCAAATAAGAATTGGATTCTCTTATTAAATTCCATTGATCTCTGGGGCGGAACGTTCCGATACAGACAGGACCCGGGCGCGCGTCGGCGGTTTTGACCGTCGAGTTTGCGCCACTTCTTGTGCACTGACATCATCAGTTTGAAGGCAATGGCCATGCAGGCCTTGCCACTGAGGCATCCCTTGATGCGTTTGGTTCGGTGGCGCACGGTGGCAAAGGTGCTTTCGCTCGGGTTGGACGTCCGGATGTGCTTCCAGTGTTCCGTCGGGTATCACCCGACGCCTTCCGGAACTTTTTTCAAACCACCAGACAGACCTTTCGCGTCGATTTACTGGTGTTTGGGATAGGGACGCGATCACGCTCACAGCCGAGGCGCTTGAAGATAGCGAATGGCAGCGATGTCGCGCGTACCGTCACCTCTAGGATTTCCGCCTTTTCTGTCTGGACGGCAATTACACATGACCGACAGTGACATGATTGCCAGATACAGCGGCCACGCCGGGTTCATCACCCGGTCGAAGCTGTAGAGCGCATAGGCATAGAGCAGTTAACCTACCAGCCCTGCACAGATCAGCCAGCCCTTGCCACAGCACCGCCGCAGCCGCGCATTGACCACAAGCAGCGCCAGCGCTGCGTGGGCGGAGACGGTTTCTTGGCTCCAGGCGCCGGGGCGCAGGTGGTCGGGGACGGCGGCATAGGGGTCGGGCAGGATCAGGGCCGCGGCGACGGCGGCCAGTGTCGCCGTGGCGACGGCATCGGAGAGGCGCAAGAGGGTCGGAGCACTCACGGGGACAATCATCTCAGAACTCCGCTTTGGTGATATGAGCAAGGAAGAAGGGGGCATAGTCATGCATACCCCACATGTTGCCCAACTCCACCCGCGAGGGGATCAGAAAGCCCTGATAGCGGGTCATCTCCAGCATCCGCCCGCCGAAGGGTTGAAGGCGATGCACGCGCTTCGCGTTGGCATCGGTCCAGCGCAGCGCCCAGACATCAAGCGGGTTGCCTGCGGCATCCAGCGTGATCTGCATGGGTTCGATCCCTTGCACACCCGCAAAACGAACCACGGCACTGTCGGGGCCAGTCTGCACCCATTCCGCCCCGTACTGCGGCAACAGGCTTGCCGGAGCCCAGATGGACTCGAGCATCACCCGCGTTGCGGCGGCGCTTTCATGGTCAGCAGTGCCACCTATCCGCGCCAGCGGGATCAGGCCGCGCAGCCAGAACTTGGTCCAGCTGTCCACGGAACCGCCCGTGGGCGCGTGGTAACCGTCTGACCCGGCGAAGCGCATCAGCCCCTGCCCCACCTCGGCTTGCCAGACGAAACCTTGCGCGGGCGGCGCGAGGATCTGGCGCGCGGTCATGGCCATCTCATTGCCGTTCATGATGAAGCTGCCGGCCATTTCCAGCCGCACCACCCGGTGCAGGGGTGTGCCGGGGGCAATGGCACGGGCAAAGTAGCGCTGCGCCACCTCAGGCAAATCCGCGACCATGGCGGGGTCGTAGGGTGCTGGGTCAGTCTCGCGCACGGCCTCCAGTGCGGCCCAGACCTGCGCGGATTTCGCCTGATCGCGGGAATGGACCCAAAGGCCGAGGACGACGGCGGCCACCAGCAGGGCCGCAAGGACAACGAGGATGATCTTGAAGATGGTCATCAGGCAAAATCCGAAAACTGTGTGGGGCCACTACTCCGCAACGGACGGAGCATTGATGGTGAGAAATTCGGCTATCCGTTGCCGGACCGCGTCTTGATGGCCCAGCAGCAGGTGGCCGCCACTGTCGAGGAAAAGCGTCTCGGCACCGGCGATCCGCTCTGCGGTGAAACGGGCCGTCGAGAACGGCGTGAGCCGGTCATCGCGCGCGTGGACGAGCAAGACCGGCACGCGGATCGCTGACGGGTTGATCGCGGCGGCGGGGTCGATGGCCGCGGCTTCATTTGCCAGCCCCGCGCGGCGCAGGGTCACGGGCAGAAAAGCCGCGATCATCGCGTCAAGGAAACCGGCCTCAGCCGCGGTCATCTGCGCGACCAGTTCTGGCCGGGCGTCGAACATCGGGGCCAGTGCGCGGGGCGAAACGCGCAACAATGCCCAAAGCGGGAAATCCGTGGCAAACAGCGCGTCGTACAGCCAAAGCGGTACCGGAAGCTCCTGCTCCTCGGCGGTCAGGGGGGCAAAGGGGGCGAGCGAGAGCAGGATCAGTGCTTGCGTGCGGTCCGGATGGCGCAGGGCGAATTGCAGTGCAGGCGGCACACCGCCGGACATTGCCAGCAGCGTCACCCGCCGGATGCCAAGGCGGTCCAGCATCGCGGCAAAGGCATCGGCCTGTGCGGCAGTTGAGGGGTTGGCGGGCAGCGCCGAGCCGGGGTAGCCAAAGCGCGAGGGCGCGATCCAGCGATAGCCTGCGGGCAGGAAGGCCTCCGCCAGAAGACGTCCCTGATCATGCCCGCCCCCCGCACCGTGAATCGTCAGCACCGGGACGCCCGCACCGCCAGAGGCGAAGGCTACCGGGGCGAAGCGCGTATCGGCGACACTGGATAAGGATGACATGCGGTCCTGCATGTCTTGCCGAAACACCAGCCAGACCGCGCCGACAAAGACAACGAGGACCAGTGTGATCAGGACGAGGACTCGACGCATGATCTTGCCTTCGGACGGACGTGGCATTGGTTGCATGTCATTCCCCCGCAACCGCACGCGCGATGGCGCGAAAGGCGGCGATGCTTTCGTGGTCATTGTCGTCGAAATCCGGGTCGGCGCTGGTTTTTACAATGACCACCTCGCGGGATGGATCGACATAAATGTACTGCCCCCAGATGCCGATCGCGACAAAATCGCCCTGCGGGTCTTCGGGAATCCACCATTTATACCCATAGCCGAAGGTCCAGTCGCTCAGCGGATTGTCACCCGGTTGCAGATGCGGGGCGGTGGGGTTGACCGAGGCACGAACCCAACCTGCAGGCACGATCTGGAGTGCGTCCCGCGCCCCCGCTTCCAGATAAAGCCGCCCGAAACGGGCAAAATCGCGCAAGGTCGCGTTCAGGCAACACAGCACAATCTCGCGCCCTGTGCGGTCGGTGCTCCAAGTCGCATCCGCCTCTGCCCCCATCGGCCCCCAAAGGCGGCTGGACAGATACTCGGCCACGGGCATCCCTGTCGCGGCCTCCAGCACCAGCCCCAGCGCCATGGTGTCGGTACTGATATATTCGTTGAACTGTCCCGGCGCGCGGATGCTGTGCAATTCTGCGATACTTTCTTCGATGGGGGTGCTCATCGCCATGGAGCGGAAGAACAACATGTTGATGTCGGATCTCGGGTTGTCGTAATCCTCGTCGAAATCAACGCCCGAGGACATGGTCAAGGCATCCTCGATCGGCACATCAGCATAGCCTGACCCGGCCAGGCTTGGCACATACTGTCCGATCGGGTCGCGGATGCTGGCGATATGGCCTTCCTCGACAGCGATTCCGATCAAGGCCGAAAGCACCGATTTCGCGGCCGACCACGACGTGAAGGGCGAGGTTTCATCAGCACCCAGCCGGTATTCCTCATGCGTGATCGCACCCCGATGTACGACCAGAAGGCCTGTTGTCTGGGTCCGGGCCAGAAACGCGGTCAGGTCGCGGCTTTGCCCGTCGAAGGCGTAGGTTTCAGGCAATGGATGCGGCGCTTGCTCGAAGGCCCAGATGCTCTCGCCGCGCGGCACCTCGCGGAACGGAAAGACACGCCCCATGTCGCGAAAATTCTCGACCCGGTGGCTTTCGGAAAACAGCGTGATCCCTGCCCAGTAGGGGCTTTGACGCAGCCACAGGAAAGCGGCGGTCAACACAATGGCCAAAGCGGCCAACGTCCACAGGGCAATCCGGGTTAATTTTCGTAACAGCATGGCGCTAAAACCTCGATATTTTGCAGTTTTCGGGCTGCTCACAACGTGCAATCAGGCGGGCGACCAGCGATGCAGCCGGATTGCATAGGCCGCGAGCCGGGGTCATTTCGTGAACTCCAAGATCACGTCATGGATGGCGAGCTCGATTGCATCAAAGGCGCCTTCTGCCCCCAGCATGCCGATATCGGTGTTGATCTGGATTGCGATGGCCGTGTCCTGCGCCGGGTGATAGCGCAGCGATCCGACATATCCCGGAATCCAGCCGCCGTGTCCCCGTATCTCGTCAGAGCCGGTGAGGTCTATCCCGACGGCCAGCCCATAGCTGCGGCCGGGTGTCCCGGTCTCGATACCTTGCAGCATTTCATCCAGATAGGGCAGCTCCATCGCGCGCCCCGACCAGAGAAGCCAGCCCCATCGGGCCAGATCGGCTGTGGTGCTGACGAAGCCGCCGCCAGCACCTTCAATCCCGGGATGAAAGACCATCCGCCCCTCGCGGTCGAGCGTGCGCATCACTGGGCCAGCCATGCCGGTGAAACCCACGGCCAGCCGGTCCAGATCCCGGCGATCCGAGGGTTCGGTATCCGCCAGTTCCAGCGGCAGAATGAAGCGGTCGCGCACGACCTCGGTCCAGGGTCTACCAGCCGCTGCATCGATGACGAGGCCCGCGAGCAGATATCCGGTGTCCGAATAGGACCAGCCCTGTCCGGCCGGAAAAAGTGGCGCGGCGTCAAGGATCAGCGCAATCAGGTCCGCTGGCTCGGGTGCCGGGTCGTCGGGGCCCAGCGACAGGAACAGCTGCTGAAAGGCGGGCAGTTCGACATGATCCGGCAGGCCGCCCGAATGGGTCAGAAGATGGCGCAGCGTCAGGCTGTGATGATTGGGCAGACGCTCAAACCACCCCCGCGCGCCCAGCCAGTCCGAAACGCGGGCGTCCAGATCAAGCCGCCCCTCGGCCTGCAGCGCCAGCGCGGCAGCGGCGACAAAACTCTTGCCGATGCTGGCGGCCAGCATCCGGCTTTCAGGCGTCATCGGAAGCCCGACGTCGGGGTCGGCAAAGCCGGTCGTCCGCGCCTGCACCGCACCATCCGGGCCTGTCCATGCAACCGAAGCCCCCGGAAAGGCATGCTCAGCGCGCAGGGCATCAAGAATGTCCTGCAAACGGTCCCCGGCGACGGTCGGACCTGCCAGAAAGAGGCCAATCATGAAGGCGATCAAAGATTTCATGATGGGCTCCCGGTCGAGGCTGGCATGACCTCGGTGACAGCGCCCATACGGCTGAACATATCTGAGCGTTTGACCCAGACAACAATCACGGCCAGCACGATGAACAGATACATGTCCCAGGGCTGCGCGTCGGGCCACATCGGCATGTTAAGCTGCCAGTGAAACAGGATCGCGACAAGGATACTGCCACGGGCGGCGTTGAAGAATGCCGTCAGGATAATGCTGACGCCGATGGCCCCGATGACAAAGGGCATCACATCCCATCCGCTTTGCGGTGTACCGTCAAGGAAGAAGGCCGGCACATGCCACAGCGCCCAGAACACACCCACCACAAGCCCGGCCCAGAACGGTGCCATCCGGCGCTGCAGCAGCGGTGTCGCATAGCCTCGCCAGCCCAGTTCTTCCACAGGCCCGAGGATCAGCATGAATGCGATAAGCGGTAGCAGTTCTCGCAATGGGGGCTGCGCCAGCGCCTCGCGCATCGACATGCCACCAAGTGCAGCCCCAAGGTAGAAGATCGCGGGCAGGCCTATCAGCAGCAGAAGATACCAGCCAACCGGTGCCCGCCACAGCAGCAGGCGTGACAGGTAACGGCGCAAGCCAGCCAACCTGCCATACCACAGGATAAGCAAAATGCCCGAGATGGCAGGCGACCAGACCGCGAGGATAAACAGAGGATGTGTCGCCCCCATCGGGCCAAGAACTGCCTCGACCGCATCCTGAAAGACAAACACCAGCCCCATCCCGCCCCAGGCGATGGCAAAGGTCAGGAAAAAGAACACGTAAACCGAATGGACCGGTGGTTCAAAAGCTGTGTCTCTCATGCGGAAATTCCTGATTATCGTAATGGAAAGCCAGATTCGGGCTGCTCCGTCCCCCCAAACGGCAAAGTGGAGACCGACCGATGGTGTGCCCTCGGAGCGGAGACAGCCTTGGCGTCGCAAAGAATACGCTCTGGTCCATTTCGTGCGCCATGAGGCAGATCAAGGAAATGAACGAATGCTATTTGTCGCGCAGATTGTAATCGCCAAAATCGCCTACTTAGGCAGTTATGGGTCTGTGATGACGAAAGCTCATGCCCGCGGCGGGTTACTCTGCAAAGCTTTTGTCCTACGCGTCACAATCGGTCGAGTGCGGCACGACGACTGACCGCTTTCACCATTTGCTGCGTTTGCGATGCTGCGCTGCAGTCAATCGGCTTTCCGCCCTCTGCGTCGGTCTTGCTGCAATAGCGAAGGGTCATGGGTGGATGGCGCGAACGGAAGAAAAGTCCCGCAAAACGGACCTTTGTCGCGCATGGCGGCATCTTGTGTCAGCGGCAGAACCCTAGCCGCGCACCCATTCGCCCTTGCGCATCAGGGCCACAGGCTCGGCCCCTGTATGAATCCCATCCACATCCATCATATCAGAGCCGATCATCCAATCGACATGGATCAGGCTTTCATTGCCCCCGCGCGCTGCAATCTCTGCTTTGCTTAAACCCGCGCCATTCTCGAAGCAGGACGCATAGCATTGCCCCATTGCGATATGCGACGCCGCGTTTTCGTCAAACAGCGTGTTGAAATACAACACTCCGGTTTGCGACACGGGCGAGGAATGCGGCACAAGCGCCACTTCGCCCAAACGTGCCGCCCCTTCATCTGTGGCCAGCATCTCGCGCAGCACGTCCTGTCCGCGTGCCGCGCGGGCCGACACGGCCCGCCCCCCTTCAAAGCGCATCTCAATCTCTTCCAGAAGGGTGCCTTGATGCGACAGCGGCTTGGTCGCACGGACATAGCCTTCGGTGCGGGCGGCATGGGGGGTGGTGAAAACTTCCTCTGTGGGGATATTGGGGTTGCAGCGCACCCCGTTGCGCGCCTCGGTCGCGCCACCAAGCCAGGCGTGGCCATCGGCCAGACCAACTGTCAGGTCGGTTCCCGGCGCGTGAAAATGCAGCGCATCAAAGCGGGCCTCGTTCAGCATTTTGCACCGCCGCGCAAGTTCGGCGTTATGCGTGGCCCATGCGGCAACGGGGTCTGGCTGGTCCAGCCGCGCGGTCAGCCGGATCGCTTGGGCCAGTCGCGCCACAGCATCGCGCGCGGGCAAATCGGGAAACATGCGCTGCGCCCAGTCTTCGGTGGGGCAGGAAATGATTGACCAGTTTATGTGAAACCCTGCGATGGCGGCCAAAGCGGGGCTATAGGCGCGCGCATTGGCACGGTTTGCACGGCCCACATTGGCAGGGTCTTGCGCGCTGAGCAACATCGGGTCTTCGCCCACCAGCGCAAGTCGCGCGGCCCCCCCCTCGAATGCCTTGGCCATGCCTTCATACAGCCAGCCCGCTGCGCGATCAAACCCCGCATCGGCCCCGTGTTCAAACCGCGCCAAGGTCATCTCTTTGTCCGTGACAAGGGGTGTGACCAGCCCGCCCCCCGCACGATATGCCGCCCGCGCAATGGCGCGCGCCAGCGGCAGCGCCGAGACAGGGGCGCTCAGAACAAGATCCTGCTGGGGTTGCAGGTTCACCCCCACCCTGACCGCCAGTTCCGCCAGCCCGTCCAACAAGCTTTGATCAAGGGGCGCGCTGGCAGTGCTGCCGGTTTGCAGTATCGAGGTGTCTTGTGGCATGGTGCTGTGGTCCTGCTGGGTTTTGCCTATAAGCTGGTCCAGCACCGCCCCAAGGTCAAGCCCTTTGGCCACGCGCCTAGGCACCGCTGCGCAGGATATCGGTGATCAGCACTTTCACAATCACATCCTGCCCGCTGATTTTCTGCCCCGCTTCCAGCAAGGCCCTGCGCAAGGCAGCAAGCGTTGTATTGGCTGTGAACGCGCCGGAAAATCCGCCCGAATTTGCATGATCGAACATGACCTGAAGCATGGCATCGCGCAAACGCGGCAAATCTGTGGACACTGTGGCGCGCTGCGCCTCATCTATTTCCAGCGCAAGCGTCAGGATCAGCACGCTGGCAATCCGGTCCTCGACAATCAGGGGCACCATGAATTGATTGGGGATTTCAAAGACGCCAATGTCCATATTGGCGGGCAAGGCGGGGGTGTGTGCGGCAAGCCCTGTCACCTCTTCGGCCTCTGGCACAGGGCGCAGGACAAGCCCCGCCCCAAGACCGCCGCCAATTCCCAACAGGATTAGTATAACGGGTATAAGCTTGCGCATGCGCTGTGCCTTCCATGGGCGGTTTGCTTGTGTGACATGTCAAAACGGCGCGATGATATCGGCAATCTGCGCGCCATATCTGGGCTGCTGCACATTCGAGACGACCCCGCGCCCCCCATAAGAGATGCGCGCGCCCGCGATCTTGTCATAGGTGATTTCATTCTGGCGCGAGATATCTTCGGCGCGCACAAAGCCGGACACCAGCAATTCGCGCAATTCATGGTTGACGCGCACTTCCTGCTGCCCCTCGATCCGCATCACACCATTTGGCAAACGCTCGACCACAGTGGATGCGACCCGCAGCGTCAGTTTCTCGTTGCGGCGCACAGAGCCGGAGCCAGAGAAACTGCTGGCGCTGTTCGTCTCGATCCCTGCACCTATGGCAAGCCCGCCGGGCAGGTTGCGGTCAAGGATTTGCGGTATCCCGAAAAACTGGGGGACGCCCATGCTGTTGGTGCCGCTTCGCCCGTTTGCTGTGCTGTTCGATATTTCGGCGCTGTCGTTAATCTCGATCACCACTGTCAGAATATCGCCCTGACGGCTGGCGCGCCGGTCGCCCAGAAGCGAGCGTTGCCCCGCCGACCACAGCGATGCATGGTCCGTGCTGCGCAAGACTTCGGTCCGTTCGGGCAAGGGCATGCGGTAGAGGGCGGCATGCTCGACCGTCGCCTCTTGCGGGCTGAAAGCGGGCGCGCGCCCGACTTCGCCCAATGGTTGGCAGGCCGCCAGACACAGGGTGGCGCATGGCAAAAGCAGATGTCGGACCGCACGGGCGGCGACAGACCGGCAGGCGCGCGAGAGATGCCGCCATAGGGCAAGGGGGTTGGTTGAAAGGGTTGTGTTCATGCGAAACCTAATTGCCTCCCCATATGGCACCTGACGAGCCGATCACCTCGACCAATCCGCCAGAACTGACGACAGCCTGCACAGATTGGCGCGAGGCGAGATTCATGACGGTTAGCTGCTCTCCAAGGCTGCCGCGCCCCAAGGCGCGCCCCTCGGACAAGATCACCAGCGGGCCTTGCCTGTAGACCATGCGCACGATCTCGTTGCGTTCTATCACTGCGGCTGGTCCCAGATCTGACAGGCGCACCGGACGGCCCGGATAGATGGCAACGCGCGCCTCCAGCCCGATCACCTGCTCTGGCCGGATGGCGGCACCCTGTGCAGGTGCCCCATGCGCCACCACATCGCCCGCGCCGATCACATCTGTCGCGCGGATCAGGCGGGTGGCGACAAGGCTTTCGGCTTGCGCCATCGGGGGCCACAGAATGAGCAGCAAAAGCCATTTCATCAGCGCACCTGCGTGGTTGCGGCCATCATCTGGTCTGCGGCCGAGATGACTTTGGAATTCAACTCATACCCGCGCTGCGCCTTGATCAATTCGGTCATCTCGCGCACCGGATCGACCGAGCTTTCCTCAAGATAGCCTTGCCGGACTGTGCCCAGACCATCTGCCCCCGGCGCACCCACCACCGCCGCGCCCGAGGCTGCGGTTTCCAGAAACAGGTTAGAGCCAATCGCCTCCAGCCCCTTTTCATTTGCGAAACTGGCCAGCGTCAGCTGGCCCAGCACCTGCGGCTGCACCTGTCCGGCGAAATAGGCAAAAACCTCGCCCTGCGCATTGATCGAGATGGCGCGCGCATCGTCGGGGATGACGATACCGGGCACCACCTCAAACCCGTCAGAGGTGACGATCAGCCCCTCGCCCGTGCGTTTCAGCCCGCCGTCGCGCGTATATCCGGCCTGCCCGTCTGGCAAGGTGACTTCCAGATAGCCCTTCCCCTCGATCGCGATATCCAGATCACCCCCTGTGAAACTGGACGCGCCCTGCTGGATTTGCATACTGACCGAAGACGGGCGCACCCCAAGCCCCACCTGCACCCCTGTCGGCAACACTGTGCCATCCGAGGCCGCGATGGAACCCGCGCGCGCGAATTGCTGATAATGCAGATCGGCAAAATCGGCGCGGCGGGCATTATAGCCCGTGGTGCTCATATTGGCGAGGTTGTTGGCAATGGTATCGACCCGCATTTGCTGGGCGCTCATGCCTGTCGCGGCGATCTGAAGTGATTTCATCTCTGTCTCTCCTGTAATTCTAGCGGCCAAGGGTCTGGATGACGGATTTGATGCGCTCATCCTCGCGGTCGAGCAGGCTTTGGCCGCGCTCATAGGCGCGCTGCACCTCGATCATGCGGGTCAATTCTAGGATCGGATCGACATTCGAGTCCTCGACAAAGCCTTGCAAAAGGGTCGGGGCTTCAACGGGTTCCAGCGGGCCATCGACAGTGAACAGCGTGCCTGCTGCGCGGTGCATCGTCACCGGATCGACAGGCCGGACAAGCCCCACCTGCGCAAAAGGCTGCCCGTCAGCCGATAAGGTGCCATCGCGCGCCATTTCGATGCCGCGCGCGTCTGGCGGTATAAAAATTGCCGCCCCCCCTGCATCCAGCAGGCGGTGGCCATCCATATTGACCAGCTCGCCCGCCGCGTTGGGGGTAAAGGCCCCTGCCCGCGTCAGCCGCACACCCTGTGCGGTGTCCAGTTGAAAAAACCCCTCCCCCTCGATCGCCATGTCGAAGGTGCCATTGGTCTGGGATAACGCGCCCTGCATCTGGAAAGTCTGCCGCGTATTGCCCAGCCCCATCGAGAGAGAGGGCTCTTGCCCCTGTGCCGCGATGACAAATTCCGAGAAGATCATCCCCTCGCGCCGGAAGCCCGCTGTCGTGGCATTGGCGATGTTATTGGCCACGACCTGCATCTCTCGGCGCAGGCCGGACATGCGTGTCAGGGCGATATAGGCGGCATTGTCCATCTTCAGGTTCCTGCTATCAGCGGCACAATTTCGGCCTGAAAGAAATCGACCAATGTGGCGGTCATGAAACTCATCGACACCCAATAGACCACGACGATGGCGGCCAGTTTGGGCACAAATGTCAGGGTCATTTCCTGTATCGAGGTCAGCGCCTGAAACAGCCCCACAATGACGCCTGCGATCAGCGCCGCTGTCAGAACTGGCATCGAGATCAGTGTTGCGACCCAAAGCCCTTGGCGCAGGGAGTCAAAGAAAAGCGTTTCATCCATGGCTTAGACCGGCATGCGCAGAATTTCGAGATACGCCTCGACCACCTTGTTGCGCACCGATACCGCCGTCTCCACAGCCAGTTCGGTGGCGGCAAGTGCTTCGACCAGCGCATGCGGGTCAGCGCCTGTCACCATAGAGCGGGTCGCGGCAACCTCGGCCTGATGCAGGCCAGCGGCGAAGCTGCCAATCGCGGCACCAAAGGCCGCTTCGCTGCGCGCGGGGGCGTCTGCGGGCGCGGGCGCGGCGGCCATGCGTGCCTTGTCATAGGTTTGTACTGCAAGGGCGGGGTTTATTGTCATGGTGGTGTTCCTTTGTTGTCAGTCAGCGGCGCAGCAGGTCCAGCAGGCCCTGCGCCATCTGTCGGGTCTGGTCGAAAACACGCAAATTGGCCTCATAGCTGCGCGCGGCTTCTCGTGCGTCGGCAACCTCGATCATCAGATCAACTGTCGATCCGTGGTAAAACCCGCTCTCGTCTGCCAGCGCGTGGCCCGGGTCATAGATGCGCGGCAGCTCGCGCCGGTCGAGCTGCACAGGCCCCACCCCCACCCGCGATGCACCGCTGGCGCGGTCGATCTCGGCGCGGAAATCGATGGTTTTGCGCCGGTAGCCGGGTGTATCGGCATTCGAGATATTCTCCGAGACATGGCGCAGGCGGCGGGCCTGTGCCTCCATCCCCGAGGCGGCGATTGAAAAGCTGCTGAACAGATCAGACATGCGCGCGCACCCCCTCAACTGCCAAGGGCTGCGCGCAAAATGCCACGCGCCGAAGAATAGACAGCCAGCGCCATGTCATGGCTTTGGCGGTTCTGGGCCGTGCGCATCATCTCGCGTTCCAAAGACACAGTGTTGCCATTGGGCGCGCGGGCGGGTGCATCGCGGTCAGTCACAGAACTGATGGGCTGATTAGGAAACGCTACCCCCAAATGGCCGGGTCTGGTGGCGGCCATGGCACGCGCCTGCGCATAGGTTTTGCCGAAATCAGGCAAATCGCGCGCGCGGTAGCCCGGCGTATCGGCATGCGCGATATTCTCGGCAATCACCACTTGTCTGGCTGCGGCATGGCGCGCCATGCCCTGCGCCATGCGCATTACATCTGGAATGTCGAACATCAGGGCTTCTCCCGTCAAGCTATACACCAGTCTTTAAGGGTGATTCGCTTAAGGATCGGTAACCACACTGCAATTGTGTGCCTGACCGGAGTGAGAGAGATGAGTATTTTTGACGATATGCGCGCACAGATCACCGAATTGCGGCCGGTTCGCGTGTTCGGGCAGATCAGCGCCATTGACGGGCAACTGCTGGCGGTGCGCGGGTTGAATGCAAGCGCGCGCATCGGGGACTGGCTGGCAGTTGAAACCCGCAGCGGGGCGCGGATTGGCGCCGAAATCCTGCGCCTGACACCGACCGAGGCGCTGGCCCTGCCCAATGGCCCGCGCGACGGTCTGGCAATTGGCGACAGGGCCGAACACCGGACAGCGCGCGGCATTGCGCCCGATGACAGCTGGATCGGGCGGGTGATCGACCCTTTTGGCCAGCCGCTGGACGGGCGCGCCTTGCTCTGCGGCCCCATACAGCGCGCGCTGCACGCCCCCGCGCCAGACCCCGCGCAGCGTGGCAGGCTGGGGGCGCGGCTGGACACGGGGATGTGCGTTTTCGACACTATCCTGCCCGTTGTCGAGGGGCAGCGCCTTGGGTTGTTTGCAGGCTCTGGCGTGGGCAAGACCATGCTTTTGGGCAATTTCGCCCGCCAGATGCAGGCCGATGTCGTGGTCATCGCGCTGGTGGGGGAACGCGGGCGCGAATTGCGCGAATTTCTGGAAGATGTGCTGGGCGAAGAGGGGCGCAAACGTGCGGTTGTAATCACCGCCACCTCAGACCAGCCGCCACTCACACGGCGGCGCTGCGCGCCTGCCGCCATGTGCGTGGCCGAACATTTCCGCGATCAGGGCAAGCATGTGCTGCTGCTGACCGACAGTATCACCCGCATGGCCGAAGCGCACCGCGAAGTGGCGCTGGAGGGCGGCGAGGATGCAAGCCTGCGCGGCTACCCGCCTTCGGTTGTCCATCAGATCACCGCGCTGGCCGAACGCGCAGGGCCGGGGCGCGACGGGGTGGGTGCGATTACGGCACTTTTCACGGTTCTTGTTGCAGGGTCGGATATGGAAGAACCTGTCGCCGATATTTTGCGCGGGGTGCTGGACGGGCATGTTGTCATGGACCGCGTGATTGCCGAACGCGGGCGCTTTCCGGCAATTGATGTTCTGCGCTCGGTCAGCCGGTCGCTGCCCCAATGCGCGCGCCCCGAAGAGAATGCCCGCATAAGCGAGGCGCGCCGCCTGCTGGGCGCCTATGACCGCGCCGAGATGATGATACAGGCGGGCCTGTATGAAAAAGGCACCGACCCGCTGGTGGACCGCGCGATAAAGGTCTGGCCGCTGCTGGATGGCTTCATCGCCGAAGCGGCATCCGGCGGTATAAAGCAGTCTTTCGCGCGGCTGGCCAGATGTCTGGAACCGCCCGCAACCCCACCGCCAACCCCCAAAGCCGCGCGGCGTGCATGAAAACGGGTTTCCAATGGGCGGGAAATTACACTAAACGGGGGCAAATCCGCAAAATCCGGGGAACACCATGGCGCGCATCCTGATCACCTCTGCCCTGCCGTATATCAATGGAATCAAGCATCTGGGCAATCTGGTTGGCAGCCAGTTGCCAGCAGACCTCTATGCCCGATATTGCCGCGCGCGCGGGCATGAGGTGATGTTCATATGCGCGACCGATGAACATGGCACGCCTGCGGAACTGGCCGCCGCCAAGACCGGCCAGCCGGTTGCGGAATATTGCGCCGAAATGCACGGGGTTCAGGCAGAACTGGCACGCGGGTTCGGGTTGTCGTTTGATCATTTCGGCCGCTCCTCCAGCCGGCGCAACCATGCGCTGACCCAGCATTTCGCCGCGCGGCTGGCCGCTGCCGGACTGATCGAGGAAGTGGCCGAAAAGCAGGTCTACTCGCATGCAGATGGCCGCTTTCTGCCAGACCGCTATATTGAAGGCACCTGCCCCAATTGCGGCCATGACCGCGCGCGTGGCGACCAGTGCGAGGAATGCACCAAGCAGCTTGACCCGACCGACCTGATCAATCCGCGTTCCGCCATTTCCGGCTCGACCGATCTGGAAGTGCGCGAGACAAAACACCTGTTCCTGCGCCAGTCCACCTTGCGCGATACGCTGGACAGATGGATCGACAGCCAGCGCGGCTGGCCTGTGCTGACCACCTCGATTGCCAAGAAATGGCTGCATGACGGCGACGGGCTGCAAGACCGCGGCATCACCCGCGATCTGGATTGGGGCGTGCCTGTGCAATATGACGGCGCACCATGGCAGGGCATGGATGGCAAGGTCTTCTATGTCTGGTTCGATGCGCCCATCGAATATATTGCCGCCACTGCCGAATGGGCCGATGCGCATGGGCTGGATGACAGCGCGTGGCAGCGCTGGTGGCGCGAAGATATGGGCGCGGAAGATGTGCGTTATGTGCAATTCATGGGCAAGGATAACGTGCCCTTCCACACGCTCAGCTTTCCCGCCACGCTGATCGGCTCGGATGAGCCGTGGAAGCTGGTGGATTACATCAAATCCTTCAACTACCTGAATTATGATGGGGGGCAGTTTTCCACCAGCCTTGGGCGCGGCGTGTTCATGGATCAGGCGCTGTCCATTCTGCCTGCCGATTACTGGCGCTGGTGGCTTTTGTCACACGCGCCCGAGAATAACGACAGCGAGTTCACATGGGAGAATTTTCAGGCCTCCGTGAATAAGGATCTGGCCGATGTGCTGGGCAACCTTGTCAGCCGCGTGACCAAATTCTGCCGCTCGAAATTCAGCGAGCTGGTGCCCGAGGGCGGCACTTTAGGCCCGCGCGAGGACCAACTGCTGGCCGATCTGACCACTCGCCTGCGCGCCTATGAGCAGCATATGGAAGCGATGGATGTGCGCAAATCCGCCAGCGAATTGCGCGCGCTATGGGTGTTGGGCAATGAATACCTGCAAGAAGCGGCCCCTTGGTCGGCCTTCAAAACCGACCCAGAACAAGCCGCTGCGCAAATCCGCCTCGCGCTGAACCTGATCCGCTTCTATGCCGTGATCTCGCAACCCTTCATCCCCGATGCCGCCGCGCGAACCATGGCCGCAATGCAGAGCGACGACTGGTCATGGCCCGATGATGTGGCAACCGCCCTGAACACCCTGCCCGCGGGCCATGCTTTCACGGTGCCAGAGGTGTTGTTTGCCAAAATCACAGACGATCAACGCACCGCATGGGAAGCGCAGTTTTCAGGACAGCGCTAAAGCAGCTTGCGCAACGCCGGTCCCGGACTTGATCCGGGACCTCTACCATCTTCCCACCGCCAAACGGCTCTGCCCCGAATTTCTCTTTTCTTGCGGCGGATGCTGTTCTAGACTTGGCCCATGTTTACCATCGAGCATGATTTCGACGCGACCATTATCACCCTTGTGGACGAAGGCGCGCCGCACCCAGAGGCGTTGCGCGATGATGTCATCATCACCGCCTTTGAAGATTGCGTAACATTGCGGCAATTCGACCCCAGACGCGAAGATGACGTGGTGATCACCTTCTCTTTGTCGCAGTTGCGCGAATTGGCGGCGGCGCTGGATTTGCCCGAAGGCAGCTACCGGCTGAACCCGAAATCTGGGCACGGCTGAGCGCATATCTCACAATGCTGTCCTGCGGCGGAAGCTGTGTTTGACAATGCCCCCGCCCCTCCGGCAGGGTGGCGCGAAGACGGGGGCACGAATCGTGGCCCCGCACCCCCGACAGTTTAGGAATAAGGCACCTGCAAAAGGTGGCCAGAAAGGATGTGTCATGCTGACCAATGACCAGCTCAACCAATGGGACCGCGAGAATTTTCTGCACCCCTCTACGCATTTCGGCCAGCACGGACGCGGAGAAAGCGCCACACGCATCGTGACCACAGCCAAGGGTTGCTATATTGAAGACCGCGATGGCACCAGATTGCTGGATGCCTTTGCCGGCCTTTATTGCGTGAATGTGGGCTATGGCCGCACAGAGATTGCCGAAGCCATTGCCAAACAGGCGCATGAGCTGGCCTATTACCATTCCTATGTCGGCCACGGCACCGAAGCATCCATCACACTGGCCCATATGGTGGCCGAACGCGCGCCCGCGCATATGAACAAGGTGTATTTCGGGCTGGGCGGGTCGGATGCGAATGAAACCAATGTCAAACTGGTGTGGTATATCCAGAATGTTCTGGGCCGACCCGAGAAGCGCAAGATCATCTCGCGCTGGCGCGGCTATCACGGCTCTGGCCTGATCACAGGGTCCATGACAGGGCTGGTGCCGTTCCACAATAAATTCGGCCTGCCCATGTCCGAGGTGGTGCATACCGAAGCGCCCTATTACTTCCGCCGCCCCGACCCCGACATGTCGCAAGAGGCCTTCTCCGCGTATTGCGCCGCCAAACTGGAAGAACTGATCGAACGCGAGGGCGCGGACACAATCGGCGCGTTTATCGCAGAGCCGCTTCTGGGCACCGGCGGTATTGTCCCGCCCCCTGCCGGTTATTGGGAGGCGATCCAGCCAATCCTGAAAAAGCACGAGATTTTGCTGATCACGGATGAGGTGGTAACAGGGTTCGGGCGCTTGGGCACGATGATGGGGTCCACCCATTACGGGATCACGCCCGATATCATCACCATCGCCAAGGGTCTGACTTCGGCCTATGCGCCGCTGTCCGGCTCTATCGTCAGTGACGATCTGTATAAGGTGCTGGAGGAAGGCACTGACAAATTCGGCCCCTTCGGCCATGGCTGGACCTATTCCGCCCACCCCATTGGCGCGGCGGCAGGGGTGGCGAACCTGAAACTGGTCGATGAGCTGGGCCTTGTGCAAAATGCACGCGAGACAGGTGCTTATTTCCGCAACGCCATGGCCGCGGCGCTGAAAGACCACCGCTTTGTGGGCGATGTGCGCGGCGACGGGATGCTGGCGGCAGTGGAATTGCAGCGCGACCCCGGCGCGCGGGCAGATTTCGACGCGTCCGAGAAAGTCACAGCGCAAGTGGTGGGCGAAATGGCCAAGCGTGGTGTGATCGCGCGTGCCATGCCCCAAGGCGAGATCATCGGCTTTGCACCGCCTTTGTGCCTGACACCGCAAGAAGCCGATACAGTGGTAAGCGTCACGCGCGACGCACTGGACGCAGTAACCGGCGCGATGTAATGCACCCCGCCCCGCCAGACTGGCGGGGCCTTTTTTCTGACGCCCTTTTGCCGGACATTGCGCCATGACCACCACAAACCCGAATTTCACTGATGCAGAATATGAGGGGCGCATCACGCGCACCCGCGCCGAGATGGAAAAGCGCGGCATTGACCTGCTGATCATCTCGGACCCGTCCAATATGAACTGGATCTCTGGCTATGATGGCTGGTCCTTCTATGTGCATCAGGCTGTCTTGCTGCCCTTGGAGGGCGAGCCGGTCTGGTGGGGGCGCGGCATTGACGAGGCGGGCGCAAAGCGCACTGTCTTCATGCGCCGTTCCGAGAGCATTGTGCCCTATGATGACAGCTATGTTCAAAACCCCCAGAAACACACGATGGAAGCGCTGGCCGCGCTGATTATTGACCGCGGCTGGAACACCGGCTGGATCGGTGTGGAGATGGACAATTACTATTACTCTGCCGCCGCGCACCAGACCCTTGTGAACCATCTGCACGAAGCAAGGTTCGAGGATGCGACAGGCATGGTCAACTGGCAACGCCTGATCAAATCGGAATCCGAACTGCTATATATGCGCCGTGCCGCGCGGATCGTGGAACGGATGCACCGCGTCATTCTGGAAGTGGCGGAACCGGGCATGGCCAAGAACCTGCTGGTGGCCGAAATTGCCAAGGCCGGGATCGAGGGGGCCGACGGGCAATGGGGCGACTACCCCGCAATTGTGCCCATGGCGCCCTCTGGTCTGGATGCAACTGCTGCGCATCTGACATGGGATGACCGGCCCATGCGCGCGGGCGAGGCCACATTTTTCGAGATTGCAGGCGTACATCGCCGCTATCACTGCCCCCAATCGCGCACATTGTTTTTCGGCTCGGTTCCAGACCTGTATCGCCATGCCGAAGAAGCCGTGTTGGAAGCGACCGAAGCGGGGCTGGCGCAATGCTACCCCGGCGCGCGGGCCGAAGATGTGGCCAACAGCTTCAATGCGACCCTGAACAAGCGCGGGTTCGAGAAGGACAACCGCTGCGGCTATTCCATCGGGCTAAGCTATCCGCCCGACTGGGGCGAGCGCACCTTGTCACTGCGGCGCGGCGACATGACAGAGTTGAAACCGGGCATGGTGATCCATTTCATGCCCGCGCTTTGGCTGGAAGATGGCGGGCTGGAGATTACAGAGCCGGTGCTGATCACCGAACAGGGACCAGAGCCGCTCTGCACCACACCGCGCGAGATATTTGTGAAATGAAAAAGGGGGCGCCCTGCGGGCGGGGCGGGCCAAGGCCCACCCCGCCCGCAGGGCAGATTTGGGCCACGCGCAGCGTGGCCCGGGGCTGGGTGTTCGCGCATCTCGTCATAGCAAGGGGTGTAAGCGTGGCCGGTGGTTTTTGAGTATTTTTAGCAAGAAAATGAGAAGCTGGGGGGAGGCGCAATCTGGCGCGATTGTCTGCGCGGGAGTGGCGCGCTAGGGTGTATCCATGAGCAAGATCGTCAACCTGAGAATTGTCAGAAAGCAGGAAGCGCGCGCGGATAAGCGCCGCGCGGCACAGGCGCAGGCCGCGCTGCACGGGCGCAACAAGGCAGAGCGGGCGCGCGATGCGCAGGATGCCGAGAAATTGCGCAGCCATCTGGACAATCACAGGCGCGAGCCATGAGCGCGCGCCCTGTCAAGCATTCGCTGACATTGCGCGGGCACCGGACATCGGTTTCGCTGGAGGACCTGTTCTGGCGCGAATTTCGCAAGATTGCAGAGGCGCGCGACCAGCCGCTCAACCAGCTTGCCGCTGAGATTGATGCAGCGCGCGGCGATATTGGGCTGGCCTCTGCAATCCGGGTATTTGTGCTGCAAGACGCGCTGGGCCGAAAGAGCGGCTGACGCTATTGCCCCCGTGTTCAGATTATGGCCAGACGTTCGGCCTGAACACGGTCAGGAAAGCTGCGGTAAAGGCCCACTTCAAACCGGTCGATCATGCCATGCATCTGGTCATAGGCACGTGCGGCCGCGTCATCCTGCCCGCCAAGATGGGCAAAGGCCAGATCCAGCTGTGCAAGATCGCGCATATCGACTGTCAGCAGGAAATCCCCGAAGCCCGGCCCTGCAAGATGCAGCTTGCGGCGTTGCAAATGCCAGCTGTCGATCTTGCCCGCATCTTTCAACGCGCCGAACCAATGCTGCACGGCATGCGCGAAGGCCAGCGCATTGGCATTGGGTTTGAGATCGATCATACAGTGATAGCTTGTCATATAGCCCCCCCGGAATGGTGATGGGGCAATCTGGCATAGAAAGCTTGCTTATTCCTTTACGCGCGCGGCAAAGACCGCGTCGCGCTGCGCGTGATGGAAGGATTGCGCAAGCTCTGGCGACGGGTTGGCGGGACACAGGCCCAAGCTATGCGCCTTGTCATAGAAACCGCGCGCGGGCAGCCCGCCTGCCGCCTTGCCCACCACCAGCGCTGCGCGCAAAGGGCGGCCAAGGGCGGCATCTTCTTCCATCAACGACTCCAGCAGGGATGTCAGACGTGCGATGCGCCCTGCCCCTTCTAACCCGATCAGGGCTGCAAGCGCACCATAAGTGATGGTTTGGCGCGCCTGTGCCAGGTCTGTCAGCGCGGCCACCAGCCGCGCCTTGTCTTGTGTCATTCGCCCGCGCCGGGCGTGCTGTCAGTTTCGACGGTATCTTCATCGCCAGTCTCGGCGATGCGGGCCACCGAGACGACCTGTTCGCCATTCGAGGTGTTGAACACCTTGACCCCACCTGCCGAGCGCGAGCGGAAAGAGATCCCTTCAACCGGCACGCGGATCGACTGGCCCTTGGACGTGGCGAGCATGATCTGGTCCGACATCTCGACAGGGAAGCAGGCAACCAGCGCGCCGCCGCGCATCGCGCGGTCCATCGCCGCCACACCCATGCCGCCGCGCCCGCGCACAGGGTAGTTGTGGCTGGACGACAATTTGCCTGTGCCTGCCACTGTGATTGTGAGGATCAGATCCTCGCATGCCGACATTTCGGCATAGCGCTCGGGTGACAGCGCGCCTTCGGCTGCGTCTTCTTCGTCTTCGCCGTCATCCTCGGTCACACCGGCCATGGCGCGGCGCATCTTGAGATAGGTGGCGCGTTCTTCCGGTGTTGCCTCAAAATGGCGGATCACGGCCATGGACACAACACTGTCGCCCTCGCCCAGACGCACGCCGCGCACACCCGTGGAATCGCGGCCCTTGAAGACACGCACATCAGTGGTGCGGAAGCGGATCGCGCGGCCAGAGGCGGTGACCAGCATCACATCATCGTCTTCGTCGCAGATGCGCGCATTCACAAGGCTGACATTTTCGGGCAGCTTCATCGCAATTTTGCCATTGCGCATGACATTCACGAAATCCGACAGCGCATTGCGCCGCACATCGCCCGCCGAGGTGGCAAAGACGATTTGCAGGTTTTCCCATTCTTCCTCTGGGCGTTCCACCGGCATAATGGCCGCGATGCTGACGCCAGTGGCAATGGGCAGGATATTGACCATCGCCTTGCCGCGCGCATTGCGCCCTGCCAGTGGCAGGCGCCAAGTTTTCAGCTTGTAGACCATGCCATCAGTGGTGAAGAACAACAGCTGCGTATGGGTATTGGCCACGAAAAGTTGGGTGACGACATCATCATCTTTGGTGGACATGCCCGACAGGCCCTTGCCGCCACGGCGCTGCGCGCGGAAATCGGCCAAGGGCGTGCGCTTGATATACCCGCCCGAGGTGATGGTGACGACCATATCTTCCCGCTCGATCAGGTCTTCATCGTCCATATCGCCGGCCCAATCGACGATCTCGGTGCGGCGCGGCACGGCGAACTGGTCGCGCACCTCGCGCAATTCATTCGAGATGATCTCCATCACCCGCACCCGAGAGCGCAGGATATCCAGATAATCCTTGATCTTGGCGGCCAGCGTTTCCAACTCGTCCGTAACTTCCTTGACGCCCATGGCGGTCAGGCGTTGCAGGCGCAGTTCCAGAATGGCGCGGGCCTGCACTTCGGACAGGTTATAGGTGCCGTCATCGTTCATTGTGTGGCTGGGGTCGTCGATCAGGCGGATATAGGGCGCGATATCCATCGCGGGCCAGCGCCGTGTCATCAGTTTCTCGCGCGCCTCTGCCGGGTCGGCGGAGGCGCGGATTGTGGCGACAACTTCATCCACATTCGAGACGGCCACAGCCAGCCCGCACAGAACATGGCTGCGCTCGCGTGCCTTGTTCAATTCAAACGCGGTGCGGCGGGTGACCACCTCTTCGCGGAAGGTGACAAAGGCTGTCAGGAAATCGCGCAGGGCCAGTTGTTCAGGCCGCCCCCCATTCAGCGCCAGCATGTTGCAGCCGAAGCTGGTTTGCATCGGCGTGAAGCGGAACAACTGGTTCAGCACCACATCAGGGGTGGCGTCGCGCTTCAACTCGACCACGACGCGCACACCTGTGCGGTCGGATTCGTCGGCGACCGAAGAAATCCCCTCAATGCGTTTTTCGCGCACGGCATCGGCGATTTTCTCGACCATGGTCGATTTGTTCACCTGATAGGGGATTTCATCGATGATAATGGCAAAGCGGTCCTTGCGCACTTCCTCGATATGGGTTTTCGAGCGGATGATGACAGAGCCGCGCCCTTCCAGATAAGCCTTGCGCGCGCCAGAGCGGCCAAGGATCAGCCCGCCAGTGGGGAAATCGGGCGCAGGCACATAGGCCATCAACTCTTCCGAGGTCAGATCGGGGTTTTCGATCAGCGCAAGGGTCGCATCGGCCACTTCGCCAAGGTTATGGGGCGGGATGTTGGTGGCCATGCCGACCGCAATACCGCCTGCCCCATTGACCAGCATATTGGGAAAGCGCGCGGGCAGAACGGTGGGTTCCTTGTCGCGGCCATCGTAATTGTCCTGGAAATTGACTGTATCCTTGTCGATATCGGCCAGTAGTGCGGCGGCGGCCTTATCCATACGCACTTCGGTATAGCGCATCGCGGCGGCGTTATCGCCATCCATCGAGCCGAAATTGCCCTGCCCGTCCAGCAGTTTGAGCGACATGGAAAACGGCTGGGCCATCCGCACCAGCGCGTCATAAATGGCGCTATCGCCATGGGGATGGTATTTGCCCATGACATCGCCCACGGCGCGCGCGGATTTGCGGTAGGGCTTGTCGTGGGTGTTTCCCGCCTCATACATCGCGTATAAAATACGCCGGTGCACAGGTTTTAATCCATCGCGCAAATCAGGGATCGCGCGGCTGACGATCACGCTCATCGCGTAATCGAGATAGGAGGCGCGCATTTCCTGTGTAATCGAAATCGTTGGCCCGGATGGGCTTGATGGTGGAATTTCATCCATGTTTTCAGGGGTTTCCGGACTGTCGCTCACCTGGACCTCATGTCTTTTCACACCACTCTAGATATGGTTGGGGGCACTTTATCAGAACCATGATAACGGGTGCAATGGCCGTGCCAACAATCATTTGGCAGCCACCCCACTCAGGTGCCAACAGCATGTTTTAATTGAAAATTATCTTCTCTCTGGCATGATTTCCGTATCGACAGAAACAAGAGGTGCCATATGGACAAACATCCCGTAGAATTGATGCTGAAAGGGTATGGGCTGACCACCGCTGAAATGATCTACCGCATGCCCGACCATATTCATGTTCTCAATACATTTGTCTGGCAGGATTACGACCTTGCGCCGGACTATCCGCGCCTGTTTGAATTCATCGAATTCTGGCATGACAGTATCGAAGGGCCGTTGCATTCGGTGCGCTTCACCCACCGCAAACAGCTTGCTGCGGGCGAGTGGCGCAATGTTGTGGGCGAGTTTGAGGTGGGCAAATTCGACAAGCGCAGCATGCGGCTGCATTAGGGTTCGCTGCCAGCCACCAGATGCAAGATGGCCGCTTGGAGGGCTTTTCAGACAGTGGCGAAGTGGATCAGCCCGCGCAGCGTCGGGCCGTGGTGCGGCGATCCTCGCGCCCTGCTACAGCACTTTATGCTGACAAAATCCGAAAAAGATCAAGGCTTTGCACATAGCCAAGCCAAATCGCCGTGCCGGGGGACGGCCCGGCGATGCGCGGCGGCGCTACGCGCCTTGACTCCGCGCGAACCGCTGAAGTGTGCCGCATCACTGCCACCAATGACGGGACATTGCCTCGCAGACTGCGACAAGATTTTCCAAACTACCCCTTCAGGCGCAGGCTGAGCAACCATAGCGCGGCAATGCCGAAAGAGGCGACCGCGTTCCAGCTGGCCATGGACAGGCCCAGCATTTCCCAAGGCACCTCGTCGCAGCGCACGACAGGCGCGGACATGATCTGCGCCAGCAATTGCTCTGGGCTGAGCGCAGACAGATCGCCCCCCGCGCTGCAAGTCGCAGGGCCGGGCCACCAGCCCCGCTCTACCCCTGTGTGATAGACGCCAATCCCACCCGAAACCGCAGCGCCGCCTGCGCCAATCAGGGGCCAGATTGCGCCCGGCAAGACCAGCGCCACCGCCCCCCCAAAGGCCACGACATGCGGCCAGCGCTGCCACATGCATAGCGGGCAGGGGGCCATGCCCCCGATATACTGAAACGCCAGCGCCCCCAGCAGCAACCCGGCAGAGCCGAGCAGCGCCAAAACCTGTGCCTGCTGTCGCATCACAAATACCTCACCACGACAAACCCGCCCAGAAGCAACGCCATGAAGACGCTGAACACAAGCCCCAAACGGCGCTCGATGAAATCACGAATAGGTGCGCCAAAGCGGCGCAACAGGGCCGCAACAATGAAAAACCGCAGCCCCCGCGCCACGATCGAGGCCAGCATGAACACCGGCAGCGACAGCGCTGTGGCGCCAGACAAGATCGTGATTACCTTATACGGAAACGGGGTTACGCCCGCGATCAGCACCGCCCATGCGCCCCATTCATTATAGCGGGCCTGAAATTCGGCAAAATAGGCGTCCTTGCCGTAGAATTCCAGCACAGGGCGGCCCAATGTCTCGAACGCGCCATAGCCGATCCAGTATCCGGCCAACCCACCTGCGACCGAGGCCACAGTTGCCACACCCGCAATCACAAAGGCACGCGACGGGCGCGCCACGATCATGGCGATCATCAACACATCGGGGGGGATTGGAAAAACAGAGCTTTCGATGAATGCCACAACCGCCAGGCCCCAGAGGGCGTATTTGTGGCGCGCAAGCGACAGGGTCCAGTCATATAAGGAACGCAACACGCCAGATCATCCAATCCAAATCAAAAATATTTTTCGCAAATACTGCCGATGGGTTACGCCACAGGCAGGCGCACCCCGATCACCTCTAGGCCCCAACGGACCAACTCGCCCAACACCTCGTCTGACGCGGCATTGAAGCCCTGGACAATATCCAGCGTCTCGGTCGAGGCGGCAGGGGCCAGCGCCTGAAAACTGCGCCGCGCCAAGACGCTTGCATCCGCTTCGCGCACCATGCGCGCCGTCAACCGGATGCGCGCAAGGGCCGAGGTGCCATCTGCAGATAATTCGGCCTGAAAATCCGTGATCTCGGAAATCAGGGCAAAATCGCCTGTCCCGCCCAAGGGTCTGCGCCCGACATAGGACAGCGCGCCCGTGTCTTCAAACGCGCGCAGCATGACAGTCTGGAACATCAGCGGGGCTTCATCCGACCAGCGCGCCCCCGGAAGATACAACGATTGCACGGCATTGGGTTTGATCAGAATGCGGTCGGTTTGCAGCGCCCCCGAAGCGGTCGGCGCCTCGATACTCAGCGCGCGCGACAACATGCGCCCCGCTTGCGGCAGTACGGGCGCGCGCAGTTCATAGGCGTCCAGCGGCGTGGCCGCATCGCCCAGCGCCGATAGCGCGCCACATCCTGACAGCAGGCTAAGCGCCCCTGCCCCGGTTACGAAATTGCGTCGTGTTAGTGTCATCTTCTGAACTCCGGCGTCTGGCGGTTAAGCAAGAACCGCGCAGGATCGCGTTCGATCTGGCGGGTCAAGCGGTCAAGATTGGTGATAAGCCCGCGCGTCTCGCGGGCAAGCTGGGTGATATTGGGCAGGCCAGAGGTGGTAAAGTCGCGCACAGGCCCAGAGCTTTCGCGCACCATGCGCCCCAGATCGTCAAAGGCGCGGGCCGCAGATTCAGCCGTGCGGCGCAGATCGGCCGTCACTTCGGGAATATCATCCGAGACAGCATCGACCGCGCGCCCCAACCGGCCCAGCACATCGCGCAGATCTTCGGTGATCAGGCTGATATCCTCATTGATCACCCTATCCGCGCCAATAAACGCGCGCTCTGCCGCCTGAATGGCCCCTTCACTGGTGGCCAGCGCGCGGTTGATCGCCCCCAGCGTGGCATTCGCATTGGCAAATGTCTCGGTCACCTGATCGAGCGTGCGCAAACCACCGGCGCTTAGCTCATCGATCCGGCCTGACACCTGCGCCAGATCTTCGCCAACTGTGTTGACCACCTGCCGAATATCGCCCGTTGCCGCGCGCACATCGGCCATGATCACAGGCAGGTCATTTTCGGCCACTGTCGCCACCGAAGCGGCGGCATCGCGGGCAAGCTGCACCATCTCGCGCGCTTCGGCCACAAGCGCAGCCCCATCGCCCGAGACAAGCGTATCGACATTCGCGGCCATCCGCTCGACCGTTTCGAAGGTGGTATCGGCGCGGGCAAGAAGCGGCTCCAGCCGTGCAAGGGCGGGGTCAAGCGCTTCGATGCGCTGGGTTGCGGCCATGCCTGTGCGGCTGATTTCGCCGAACATGGTCTGCGCCTCGCGCGAGAAGGCCTCGATCTCGCGCCCGACAAGATCGGCCGCGCGGCGCAGGTCGGTTACCATCGCGTCAAGATCATCTTCGACAAAGGCTTCGACAGACAGAAGCGTTGTTGTTCCCGTCTCGAATGTTATGCGCGATTCTGTTGCCAGCAGTGCAAATTCATCAATGGCGAATTGCAGGCTTTCAACAGTTTTCTCTGCCTGCAACAGGATCGGGGTCAGGTTGTCGCTGAATTCTGCGAATGTGGCCGTCGCCTCGGCAATCGTGTCGGTGAAGCCAGAGAAATTGTCCAGCGCGCGCGACAAATCGCCGGTCGAGCTTTCGACATTGTCCAGAATGCTGGTGACCTTGCGCTGGTTTTCTTCGCCCACCAAACGGTTCACCTGCTCCAGCACCTGCAAGGTTTCATTCAGCAGGCGCGGCGCGCCTTCGGTCAAGGACTGGATGGTAGAGCGTCCCGCCTCCAGTTCCGGCACATCGGTGCGGTCATTTATCAGCGGGGCCGCCTGCGTGCCGGTCGAGATGGCGACAAAAGACACACCTGTTATGCCAGAACTGTCAACGGTCGCCACGGAATCGGCGCGAACAGGGGTGTCGCGGTCCACTTCAAGCCGGACAACGACCATGCCATCCCCATCGGGCGACAGGCGCACATCGACCACTTGCCCCACCAGCAAGCCCGCAAAACGCACATCTGCCGCGCGCGACAGCCCCGACACCGCGTCAAAGCGCACCTCGTAATAGGCGAACTGACGGTCAAGCTGGAATTTTCCAAAGGCAAGGAAAAAGCCCAGCACACCCAAAAACCCCAGCAGGGCAAAGACGCCGATCAGCACATAATTGGCCCGAGTCTCCATGCCTCAGCCTGTCCTTTCCTGTGTTTCAACAGCCGCGCGCGCACGCGGGCCATGGAAATATTCATGCACCCAAGGGTGTTCGATGGTCAGCATATCAGCCATGGTGCCAGTATACAGCACCCGTTTTTCCGCCAAAACCGCAATGCGGTCACATGTCGCGTGTAGTGTGTCCAGATCATGCGTGACCAGAAACACAGTCAGCCCCAGCGTTTCCGATAGCGCGCGGATCAGTTCATCAAAAGCCGATGCGCCAATCGGGTCCAGCCCCGCTGTCGGTTCATCCAGAAACACGATTTCAGGGTCCAGCGCCAAGGCGCGGGCAAGGCCCGCGCGCTTGCGCATGCCGCCCGACAGCTCTGACGGGTATTTGTCGCCCGCGGCATAGGGCAGGCCCGACATGGAGATTTTCAGATCGGCCAATTCGCGCCGCATTCCGGCATCCAAGCCCTGTAGGGTGCGCATGGGCACCTCGACATTCTCGCGCACAGTCAGGCTGGAAAACAGCGCGCCATCCTGAAACATGACCCCCATGCGCTGGTCAATCGCGCGGCGCTCTGCTTCCGAGCAGTTCAGCGCATCCTGCCCGAAAATCTCGATCCGCCCGCCCTGCGGCGGACGCAGGCCCGCAATGCAGCGCAGCAGCACGGATTTGCCGGTGCCCGATCCGCCCACCACGCCCACAACCTCGCCGCGATACACATCAAGGTCCAGATTGTCATGCACAACCGTCGCGCCAAACTGGTTGCGCAGCCCCCGCAAGGCTATGACCACATCGCGCGCCATCAGATCCCCATGATCGCAAAAAAGACGGAAAACAGCGCATCTGCCACGATGACCATAAAGATGGCGCGCACCACAGCCGCCGAGGTTTGCGCCCCAAGGCTTTCGGCATTGCCCCCCACCTGCATGCCCGCATGACAGCCGATAACGCCGATGATCATCGCAAAAACAGGGGCTTTCACAAAACCCACCAGAACATGATCCACGCTGGTATCTTCCAGCAGGCGCGTCATGAACATGCCCGGAGAGATGCCCAACTCGATCCACGCCATCATGGCCCCGCCGAACAGGCCCATGACATTGGCAATTGCGCCCAGAATGGGCAGCGTGATCAGCAAGGCCAGAATGCGCGGCACAAACAGGGCCGTTGCAGGGTCAATCGCCAGCGTGCGCATCGCGTCAATTTCTTCGCGCATCTTCATGGAACCGATGGCAGCGGTAAAGCTGGAGGCCGTGCGCCCTGCCACAATAATCGCGGTCAGCAAAATACCAAGCTCGCGCAGGATCGAGATGGCAATCAGATCGACCACAAAAATCTCGGCCCCGAACTGGCGCAACTGCACCGAGCCTTGAAAGGCCAGCACAACCCCGATCAAAAAGCCCATCAGCGCCACAATGGGCACGGCTTTCCACCCGACCTGATCGCAATGATGCACCAGCGCGGTCAGCCGGAATTCGGACGGGCGGCGCAGCAGATAGGCAAGCCGCGCCAGAAACAGCCCCAGCATGGCCACCAGTTCCACTAGGAACATGCCCGCGCCCGCAACCTTGCGGCCCAGCCCTTCCAGCACATCCGTGACACTGGCACGCGGTGCTTGCACGGCGTCCGGCTGTGGCATTGCCGCACCGACACGGTCGATCAGGGCCTGATGGTCTGCTTGCAGATTGCTAAAATCAAGCTGTGCGCCGCTGGCCGCAATTCGCGCGCGCAGCTTGTGCAACAGATAGGCCCCTGCCGTGTCAAGGTGGCCCAATTGCGCCATGTCCAGCTGCGTGTCGCCGACGCCTTCAAGCTGGCGCAGTTCGGCGGCCGCCTCTGACAGGTTGCGTATATGCAATGCCCCCGATATCGCCCAGCCCGCGCCATCGCGCGTGACCCGCACCGGCGCGGCAACCCGATCGCTGCGGGCGGAAATGTCAGGGTCGGCATGCGTGCTCAAGGCAACCTCGTTCCTTGCGTTGAAGGGCCAGCTATATCTGTTCCGGCGAAATCTTGCCAGTGCACTTGCTGTATTCCTGCGTGCGCGTTTTGCGTGTTGCCAAAACACTATGCACCTTGGCCTGAAACATAGCGCGCAGGCGCACCAAGCCAGCATTTTTTCGCGCCTTTGCCGTCGAGGTGGTGCCGCGCTGCGGCATGTCGCCCGATTGCCCCTGTGCAGGCTGCAGGCCAGCCCAAAACCCTGCATGCGCAAGCCGCCAAACAAGGCTTGACTTGCAGCTTGCCCGCCGTATCTTAGAATTATTCTAAAAAGGTATGACATGTCAGACCCAACCGTTCTTCTTGTTCTTGTCGCCGCCGCGATCACGGCCATTGCAACCGGCCTTGGGGCGCTGCCCCTTCTGGCGCTGCGCACGGTCACGCCGCGCGCGCTGGCCTATGGCAATGCGGTCGCCGCAGGGCTGATGCTGGCTGCGACCTTCTCGCTGGTGGTCGAGGGGTTCGCATTTTCAGGCCCGCGCACCATCCTTGGGTTGCTGCTGGGGCTTGGCGGGATCTGGCTGGCGAAGCTGTATTTCGACGGAAAAGAAGGCGTCAGCATTGCCAATGCAAACGGGGCGGATGCGCTGAAAATCCTGCTGATCATGGGGGTTATGACAGTCCATTCCGCCGCCGAAGGCGTGGGCGTCGGGGTTGCCTATGGCAGCGGGCGCGAATTGGGGGATTTCATCACCATTGCGATTGCACTGCACAATGTCCCCGAAGGCCTGGCGATTGCGCTGGTCATGGTGCCGCGCGGGGCAAGCGTGGCCAAGGCCGCGTGGTGGTCGATCCTGTCTTCTGCGCCGCAGCCTTTGCTGGCGGTTCCGGCATTTCTGTTTGTGCTGGCTTTCGCGCCGGTCTTGCCTGTGGGGCTGGGGCTGGCGGCGGGCGCGATGTTGTGGATGATCTTCTCTGAATTGCTGCCCGAAGCCACCGAGGGGGTCGACAGTTCCAACCTTGGCGTCATCGTCACGCTGGCTTTCACCGCAATGATGGCTGTGACGCTGGTTTTGGGCTGATCAGTCATTGCCCTGCGCCCTATCCTGCCCCATATCTGGGTCATGTTGAAATTGACCCCCTTTCTGATCCTGCTGGCCTATGGGCTGTTCATGTACTGGTTCTCTGCATGGCGCACCAAGCAGGATCTGGACGCGAAATCATCGCCCCTTGCCGACGGGCGGTTGAAGAAACTGACCGACCGCATGGCAGAGGCGCTGGCGGTGGACCGAATCGTTGTGCATATCTACGAGGTCGAGCCGGTGAATGGGCTGGCAGCCCCCGACGGGCGCATTTTCATCACGCGCGGGTTTTACAACAAATACCGTCAGGGCGAAGTTTCTGCCGAAGAAATGGCCAGCGTGATTGCGCATGAGCTGGGCCATGTCGCCTTGGGCCACACGCGCAAGCGGATGATCGACTTTTCCGGCACGAACGCCATTCGCATGGCGCTGGCCACAGTGTTCAACCGCTTTATTCCGGGGCTTGGGGTGATTATTGCCAATTTCCTCACCACCCTGCTGATGGCGCGGCTGAGCCGCGATGACGAGTATGAAGCAGATGCCTATGCTTCGGCGCTGCTGGTCAAGGCGGGGATCGGGCTGGAGCCGCAGAAAAACCTGTTTCGCAAGCTGGAAAAGCTGGTCGGCATGGGCGGCGGCGCGCCGGCATGGCTGCTGAGCCACCCCAAATCGGAAGAGCGTATTCGCGCGATCGAAGAGAATGAAATCCGCTGGAAGCTGTCGCCCGAAAGCTGACCGGTGGCGAGGGGGCGCGGCCCTTGCCCCCATTGAGGGGGCTGCGGCCCGCTTCGGGACTTGCGCCCTCCGGTCGTGCCCGGATCACACCACAACCCCTGCCCCTTCGGTTGAATCGCCCACACGCGCGCGGAAGGCTGCGAATAATTCCCGCCCAATGCCAAATTCATTCGCACTGAGATCGGCCATAACGGGTGTGCGGCTGTCAAAATCGGCGGCTAACACATCTAAACGGCCTGAAACCGCATCCAGCCGCACCAGATCGCCATCGCGCAAACGGGCCAATGGCCCGCCCTTGGCGGCCTCTGGCGCGACATGGATGGCTGCGGGCACTTTGCCACTGGCCCCCGACATGCGCCCATCCGTCACCAGTGCCATTTTCAGCCCGCGATCCTGCAAGACCGACAGAATGGGTGTCAGTGAATGCAATTCGGGCATGCCATTGGCCGCAGGCCCCTGAAACCGCACAACAACGATTGTGTCTTCCGTGAACTCACCCGCCTGAAACGCGGTTTTGACGGCAATCTGGTCGTGAAATATCCGCGCGCGCGCCTCGATCACATGGCGGGCGGGGTCCACGGCGGATACTTTGATCACCCCTTGCCCCAGATTGCCCGAAAGCTGCTTTAACCCGCCAGAGGGTTGAAACGCCGATGTGATCGGGCGCAGGATGCGGTCATTCAGGGTTTCGCCCGCGCCGTCTTCCCAGACCAGCGCACCATCGCGCAGCTTGGGTTCTTGAGCATAGCGCTTCAGCCCGTCACCGGCGATGGTGCTGACATCGTCATGCAACAAACCCGCCTCCAGCAATTCGCCGATCATGAAGCCAAGCCCGCCTGCGGCGTGAAAATGGTTCACATCCGCCAGACCATTGGGATAGACCTTGGCCATCAGCGGCACGGCCTCGGATATCTCGGCGAAATCCTCCAATGCCAGTTCGATCCCGGCAGCGCGCGCCATCGCGGGCAGATGCAGCACAAGATTGGTGGACCCGCCGGTTGCCATAAGCCCGACCATGCCATTCACAAAGGCACGTTCATCCAGCACCTGCCCTGCGGGCCGGTAGTCATTGCCCAAAGCCGTGATCGCCAGCGCGCGTTCGGTCGCGGCCACGGTCAGCGCTTCGCGCAAGGGCGTGCCGGGATTGACGAAACTGGTGCCGGGCATATGCAGGCCCATGAATTCCATCAGCATCTGGTTGGTGTTGGCGGTGCCGTAGAACGTGCAGGTGCCGGGGCCGTGATAGCTGTCCATCTCGGCTTTCATCAACTCCTCGCGGCCGATTTCGCCTTGGGCAAAACGCTGGCGCACTTTGGATTTCTCGTCATTGGGCAGGCCGCTGGTCATGGGGCCTGCGGGGATGAAGACCGAAGGCACATGCCCGAAAGTGGCCGCAGCAATGATCAACCCCGGTACGATCTTGTCACAGACCCCCAGCCAGACCGCCGCATCAAAACAGTTATGCGACATTGCCACGCCCGCCGAGAGGGCGATCACATCGCGCGAGAATAAAGACAGCTCCATCCCCGGCTGGCCTTGGGTTACCCCGTCACACATCGCAGGCACGCCGCCTGCAACTTGGGCGGTGCCACCTGCGGCACGCGCGGCACGGCGGATAATCTCGGGGTAGTGTTCAAACGGCTGATGCGCAGAGAGCATGTCATTATAGGCGGTGACAATGCCCAGATTGGGCGCGCGCCCTTCGGCCAGTGCGGATTTGTCCGCCGCCATCGCAGCATAGGCATGGGCCTGATTGCCACAACTAAGATGCGCGCGCGCAGGCCCTGCATCGGCGGCCGCGCGCATCCGGTCAAGATAGGCGCCCCGGCGCGCTGCCGAACGCGCACGGATTCGCTGCGTGACAGCTTCAATTCTGGGGTTCAAAGGCATGACTGGCTCCTCCATCGCTGGGGCTGAAAACTACTCTTGAAGGGCATATAAGC
This sequence comes from Roseinatronobacter thiooxidans, assembly GCF_001870675.1. Lineage (GTDB taxonomy): Bacteria > Pseudomonadota > Alphaproteobacteria > Rhodobacterales > Rhodobacteraceae > Roseinatronobacter > Roseinatronobacter thiooxidans. The sequence goes on from NZ_MEHT01000045.1 coordinate 39,497, forward strand.
AGTTAGCGCTAACAATACAATCTCTCTCCAGCCATGCAAAAACCGCATGACGGACCTTCGGAATTGGCCATGGCGATGCTGCATTGCAGCACCTATCTGCATGTCAGGAAGAAAATGAAAGATAAACCAATGTTTGACCTGACAAAAACCGAACCCGTCGTTGTAGACATCCTGCAAATCGAAGCCGAGGCGCGTCGGATGCGCGCTGAAATCATCGCACAGGGGCTGTCTGCCTTTGGGCAAAAAATTGCTCGTCTGCTGACAAGCACCTTCGGGGCCACTGCCCGCAGCTGATGCGGCAAGGGGCAGGGTTTCCAAACCGCTGCGACTGGCATATGGCACAGTGAAACGCTGTCAAGGATTGCCAACATGCCCGACTACCCCACGATTCGCCTCAAACCCAAGGCCGAAGCCCGCGCGATCCGCCACGGCTTCCCTTGGGTTTTTGCAAATGAAGTGGTGACCGACCGGCGCACCCGCACATTGAGTGCAGGCAGCTTTGCCGTGTTGGAAGATGCAGAACGCCGCCCCATGGGGCTGGTGACCGTCAACCCCGACTCCAAGATCATTGGCCGGATGATGGACCGCAACCCCGAAGCGGTGATCGATGGCGACTGGATCGCGGCCAAGCTGCGCATCGCGCTGGACCACCGCGCGCGCTTGCATGACACGCCCTATTACCGCCTGATCCATGCCGAGGCAGACGGCCTGCCCGGTGTTGTCATTGACCGTTTCGGGCAGGCTGCTGTGATCCAGCCCAATGCCGCATGGGCAGAGGCGCATATTACAACGCTGGCTGATGCGTTGCAGGCGGTGACGGGTGTTACCTGCATCGTCAAGAACGGCTCTGGCCGCTCGCGCAGCCTTGAAGGGTTGAGCGAAGACACGGCAGTTCTGCGCGGCACGCTGGATGGGCCGGTGCAAGTGCCGATGAATGGCGCAACCTATATGGCCGATCTTCTGGGCGGGCAGAAAACAGGGCTGTTTTTCGACCAGCGCCCCAACCATGCCTTTGCGGCAACACTGGCCAGGGGCGCACGGGTGCTGGATGTGTTCAGCCATGTGGGCGGGTTTTCGCTGGCCGCACTCGCGGCGGGGGCAACCCATGCGCTGGGGGTCGACAGCTCTGCCCCGGCGTTGGAGCTGGCTGCCCGCGGGGCGCAGGCCTCGAACCTGGGCGCGAAGTTTGAAACCCGTCAGGGCGATGCCTTTGCCGTGATGGAAGCGCTGGCGGCAGAGAATGCGCAATTCGACCTTGTCATCTGTGACCCGCCCGCCTTCGCGCCCAACAAGCAGGCCCTTGATGCGGGCCTTCGCGCCTATGAGCGGGTGGCAAAACTGGCCGCGCCGCTGGTGGCACCGGGCGGGTATCTGGGGCTGTGTTCCTGCTCGCATGCTGCCGATCTGAGTTCGTTTCGCAACTCTTCGGCGCGCGGGATCGGGCGGGCGGGCCGCAAGGCCCAGATGATCCATACCGGTTTTGCAGGGCCGGACCATCCGCAACTGCCACAACTGGCTGAAAGCGGGTATCTCAAGGCCGTGTTCTTCCGCTTGAATTCATGAAGGTGGTGCTGGACGCCTGCGTTCTGTACCCCAGCGTCTTGCGCGAAATCGTGATGGGCGTGGCAGAACGCGGCGGGTTCCAGCCGCTATGGTCGGCGCGGATATTGGCCGAATGGCAACGCGCTGCCCAAAAGCTGGGCGATGCAGGCGCGCTGATCGCCAGCGGAGAGATTGCCCGCCTGCGCGCGCAATGGCCAGAGGCGGAAATCCCTGCCGATCTGGCGGTAGAGCACCGCCTGTGGCTGCCCGACCCTGCCGATGCGCATGTGCTGGCCACCGCCATTTGCGCGCAGGCCGACAGGATTATCACGCTGAACCTGAAGGACTTTCCCGCGCGGGCGGTTTCCGCGGAAGGCTTGCGCGCACAAAGCCCTGATGATTTCCTGATGGAACTGTGGTTGCACGCCCCCGAAACCGTGACCGAGGCAGTGCGCGAAGCCCAACGCGCGACCCAGGCCGCATCGGGCCGCGCACAGCCCCTGCGCCCGCTTTTGAAACGCGCGAAACTGCCGCGACTGGGCAAGGCGCTGGAACATGACGACCAGACTAATTCCCCCCCGCCCCTTGCGGCCCCCAAAGCGTAGCACTAAGATTCTATCAACAGATTTGAGATATCAACCGACCAGACAGGTCAGTAAAACGAAGGCAGGCACATGAAAGACCCGATTGACACATATATGAACCTTGTCCCCATGGTGGTCGAGCAGACCAGCCGCGGCGAACGGGCCTATGACATTTTCTCGCGCCTGCTGAAGGAGCGGATCATTTTCGTGACCGGCCCTGTGCATGACGGCATGGCCAGCCTGATCGTGGCGCAGCTTCTGCACCTTGAAGCCGACAATCCGTCGAAAGAGATTTCGATGTATATCAATTCGCCCGGCGGCGTGGTGACAAGCGGGCTGTCGATCTATGACACAATGCAATACATCAAGCCAAAGGTCTCGACGCTGGTTGTGGGCCAAGCGGCGTCCATGGGGTCTTTGCTGCTCTGTGCTGGCGAAAAGGGTATGCGCTTCTCGCTGCCAAATTCACGGATCATGGTGCACCAGCCATCCGGCGGGTTTCAGGGTCAGGCGACCGACATCTCGATCCATGCGCGCGAAATTCTGGAACTGAAAGAGCGGCTGAACAAGATCTATGTCAAACACACCGGCCAGACCCTGAAAAAGGTCGAAGACGCGTTGGAGCGGGACAATTTCATGACCGCCGAAATGGCCAAGGATTGGGGCTTGATTGACGATATTGTGACATCACGCGCTGAAACAGGCACCAGTTAAGGGCATACGGGCAGACCGCGCAGGGAAATGTCAAGAATCATGCAGTTTTGCATTGTCCCTGCTTCCGGTCTGACCTACCCTTGAGGAAATAAAGGCCGCCGGTACCCAAGTTGGACCTTGCTTGCCGAAGTCAAAGACCACAGAGGTTTGAAATGCCGACATCCGATTCCGACAGCAAGAATACCCTGTATTGCTCCTTCTGCGGCAAAAGCCAGCATGAGGTTCGCAAGCTGATTGCGGGGCCAACCGTGTTCATCTGCGATGAATGCGTCGAGCTGTGCATGGACATCATCCGCGAGGAAACCAAGTCCGGCGGCCTGAAATCCACCGACGGGGTGCCCACCCCGCGCGAGATTTGCGATGTGCTGGATGATTATGTCATCGGACAGGTGCAGGCAAAACGCGTGTTGTCGGTGGCTGTACACAACCATTACAAACGCCTGAACCATTCCGGCAAATCCGGCGAAGTGGAATTGTCGAAATCGAATATCCTGCTGATCGGCCCCACCGGCTGCGGCAAGACATTGCTGGCGCAAACCCTGGCGCGCATTCTTGATGTGCCATTCACCATGGCAGACGCCACCACCCTGACCGAAGCGGGCTATGTCGGCGAAGATGTCGAGAATATCATCCTGAAGCTGTTGCAGTCTTCGGAATACAATGTCGAACGCGCGCAGCGCGGCATCGTCTATATTGACGAGGTCGACAAGATCACCCGCAAATCCGACAACCCGTCGATCACCCGCGATGTCTCGGGCGAAGGGGTGCAGCAGGCATTGCTGAAGCTGATGGAAGGCACTGTTGCCAGTGTGCCCCCCCAAGGCGGGCGCAAGCATCCGCAGCAGGAATTCCTGCAAGTGGACACAACCAATATTCTGTTCATCTGCGGGGGCGCTTTCGCAGGGCTGGACCGGATTATCAATATGCGCGGCAAGGGTTCGGCCATCGGCTTTGGCGCGGATGTGAAGGATGAAAGCCAGAAAACCATCGGCGAATCCCTCAAGCAGCTAGAGCCTGAGGATTTGTTGAAATTCGGTCTTATCCCCGAATTTGTGGGCCGTTTGCCGGTTGTGGCAACGCTGATGGATCTGGATGAAGATGCCCTTGTCACCATCCTGACCGAACCCAAGAACGCACTGGTGCGCCAGTATCAGAAGCTGTTTGACATTGAAGGCGCTGATCTGACCTTCACCGAAGAAGCGCTGCGCGCGATTGCCAAGCGCGCGATTGCCCGCAAGACAGGCGCGCGCGGCTTGCGTTCAATCATGGAAGATATCTTGCTGGATACCATGTTTGATCTGCCGGGGCTGGAGAATGTCAGCGAAGTCGTGGTCAATGAAGAGGCGGTGAATTCCGAAGCCAAACCGCTTATCATCTATGCCGACCCCAAGAAAACTGCGGCCAGCGCGGGGTAAACCTGCGGCCAAAAGATGCATATGAAAGGGGGCCTAGGCCCCCTTTTTTCATGCACTTCGCCCACACTAAAATGAAAAAGGCGGGGTTGCCCCCGCCCTATCTGGTCAAAGCCGGTCAAATACCTACCCGCGAGAGCGCCGCCCACCGCGCCGCCCGCCTGTGCGCGCGCCTGCATCCATCGCCGCGCGCGAAGCTTCGGCGAAGCTGACACCGTCCTTGACCGCATCCAGCACCTTTGCCAGGCCGATCCAAGCGCCGCCATTGGGGTCGTGGTTCATCAACATATTGGCCGCGCGAATGGCCTCCATCTCGACCGAGCGCACAGGGTTCATGATTGCGCTGGTCATGCCCGCGCCAATCGCCATGGGCAAAAAGGCCGCATTCACGCCGTGCCGGTTGGGCAGGCCAAAGCTGATATTGGACGCCCCGCAAGTGGTGTTAACCCCCAATTCTTCACGCAGGCGGCGGACAAGCGCGAAAACCTGCTGCCCTGCACTCGACATTGCGCCAATCGGCATAACGAGCGGGTCCACCACTATGTCATGCGCGGGAATGCCGAAATCTGCCGCGCGCTCGACAATCTTCTTGGCGACGGCAAAGCGCACTTCCGGGTCTTCGGAAATGCCCGTGTCATCATTGGAGATGGCGACAACAGGCACATTGTATTTCTTGACCAGCGGCAGGATCGCTTCAAGCCGCTCTTCCTCGCCGGTGACAGAGTTTAGCAAGGGGCGGCCGTTGCATGCCTCCAGCCCCGCCTTCAGCGCCTCTGGCACCGAGGAATCGATGCAAAGCGGCACATCAACCAATGCCTGCACCCTTTCACACAAGGCGCGCATCAGGGGCGGTTCGACAAAGTTGTTATCGGCATAGCGCGGGTCTTCGGCCATCTTGTTCGAGAAGACGGCACCGGAATTGATATCCAGCACCATCGCACCGCAAGCGACCTGCTCCAACGCGTCACGCTCGACTGTCGAGAAATCCCCCATCTCCAACTCGGCGGCCAGCTTCTTGCGGCCTGTCGGGTTGATGCGTTCACCGATCACGCAAAACGGCTCGTCAAAGCCGATAATGACAGTCTTGGTAGCAGATTCAAGGACAGTGCGGGTCATAATCTCTCCAGTCGTTCAAGGTTGCACCGCAGGCTGGCTTGATGGGCCGCCATGGGCGATAGTCCAGTCTGTCGCGGCCTTGATCCCGCCCAGCGGGAAGAAGTGCAAGCGCTCTATAGCAAAATCGGGGTTGGCGGCCTTATGCGCGGCAAGGTCTGTCACCAGTTCTGACGGCTCGAAGGGCAGCAACAGTTTCGAGACATCTTTCGCGCGCTTTTGCAGCACTTTCAGCGAGGGGCCGACCCCGCAGGCAATGGCGAATTTGATCAGTGTTTGCAGCTTCGCAGGCCCAGCGACGCCCAGATGGACAGGCAGATCGATGCCATTTCTGCGCAAGCCCTGCGCCCAGTCGATAATCGGTTCGGCCTCGAACGCGAATTGGGTGACGATGGCCATCTCGATGCCCTTGGCGCGGGCGAAATCCTGTTTCCATCTCAGGGCATTAAGGATGATGTCATGGCCGCCATCCGGCGCAATGTCGCGGTTGCCTTCGGGGTGGCCTGCGACATGCAGGCGGCGGAAGCCGTCGAACAATCCTGTTTCCAGCAATTGCATGGAATTGTCGAACGCGCCCTTGGGGGTTGTCACACCGCCACCCAGCATCAGCGCCTCACGTATATCGGCCTCGCCCTGATAACGCGCGACCCAATCTGCCAGTTCTGCGCGGTTCGCAATGATGCGCGCGGGGAAATGGGGCATCGGCTCCATCCCTTGGGCGCGCAGGCGTGCTGCGGTGGCAACCATATCGGCAATCGGCGTGCCGTCGATATGCGCGATATAAACCCGCGTTCCGGCAGGCAGAACCGTGCGGAAATCGGCGATCTTTTCGGCAGTGCGTGGCATTACCTCGATCGAGTGGCCCTGCATCAGGGCCACAAGCTGGGCGTTATGCGGCGCGCTTGCAGGGGAAGTGCGGCGGAAGTTCAATAGCGACATGATACGCTCCATCAGACGGGGTCGGGTCACACGTGAAAGTCCCTCATGCCCAGCCATCCTTGGCGATCAAGGCTTTCAACCTATCCGCGTCATACTCTGCTTCCAATTGGGCTGCGGTGGTTTTCGCGACATCTTCATCACTTCCAGCGACCTCGACCGGCGGGGCCTTGCGCCATTCCGCCAGATAGGCATCCGCGTCTTTTGCGCCAATCTTCATGGCGCAGCGGTCAATCGCCTGCTCGAACCGCTCGGTCAACTGGATTTTATGCGCACGCCGCCCCTTGCCAACAATCACCTGCGCCGGAATATCCCGCCAATATACAATCACCAACTGCGCCATCTGCCATCCTTTGCTATCGGTCACAGACCCATTTAGGCCGGGACCAGACACAGGCCCGTCCGGAAACCGACCCAATGCCCCTGTAACCCGACCTGACAGATAGCCCATACCGCCCCCACAAGACGAGAGGCTGCCTGCGTCATTTTTCTCAACTTCATTATGACCAGAACCCGATGTGACGGTATTTTGCGCATGTCAAAGCTTGCTTATGGCAGCCGTGTTGATTACGTTCACAGTAACTCGAAATTGGAGGGCGATTATGACGCCCGAGCGTCCCACAGGCGTGGCCGCTTCCCCGAATGATATTGGCGCGCATCAGGTTGGTGCCGCCCCGAAATCGGTAAAGGCCGCGCGCCGACCTGGATCTCCTGCGCCACTCTATGCGGCGCTTGATCTGGGAACAAATAGTTGTCGCATGTTGATTGCGCGTCCTGTGGGCGGGCATTTCGAAGTTGTGGACAGCTTTTCCAAGGCGGTAGAGCTTGGAACAGGGTTGAAAACCTCGGGGATGTTGTCGCATCGCCCGATGCAACGCACGTTGCAGGCCCTGCGCATATGCCGGTCCAAACTGGACCAGCATAATGTGCGCAATATGCGCCTTGTTGCCACCGAAGCCTGCCGCCGTGCGCGCAACAGCCCCGATTTCATCCGCCGCGCGCATCAGGAAACCGGCCTTAAGCTGGATATCATCACCGCCGAGGAAGAAGCGCGGCTGGCTGTTGTTTCCTGCGCCTCGCTGGTTGCATCGGATACAGAGCAGTTATTGGTCATCGATATTGGCGGCGGCTCGACCGAGTTGGTGTGGATTGACCTGTCGCGCGTGGAACCCGAAAAACGGCGCAATGCGATCATGTCGATGCATCGTGGTGCCTTTGTGAATGCGCCCGCAGATAACAAGCCCCATGTCGTAGACTGGATCAGTGTGCCGCTGGGTGTGGCCACGCTGAAAGATTATTTCCGCGAAGTGGACGACGATTCTGCCCGCTTCGCGCTGATGAGCTGGTATTTTGAAGAACAACTCGAAGCCTTTACCCCCTACCGCGACGCCAAGGCGCATCGCGCGTTTCAGGTGATCGGCACCTCTGGCACCATCACGACTGTGGCGGCCTCTTACCTGCGGCTGAAACGCTATGACCGCAACAAGGTCGATGGGCTGGTCATGAATTCCGACCAAGTGGATAGCGTGATCCGCGAATATCTGGCACTTGGCCCCATCGGGCGGCGTCAAGACCCGCGCATCGGGCGCGAACGCCATACCCAGATCATGTCCGGCGCGGCGATCCTGACAGCGCTGATGCGTGTCTGGCCGACCGACAGAATGTCTGTCGCAGATCGTGGCCTGCGCGAGGGCCTGTTATTTGCGCAAATGAGCCGCGATGGCGCGCTTGACCTCAAACCTTAAAAGAAGCTCTGCAAGATCATGAAAATAAAGAATACATCCGGGCGTGGACAGCGCGAGCTGAAGGTCAAGGTCAAGACCGCGCGCGGGCGCAAACTCAGCTCTACCCGCTGGCTGGAACGGCAGTTGAATGACCCTTATGTGCTGGCGGCGCGGCGCGATGGTTATCGCGGGCGCGCGGCCTATAAACTGATCGAGCTGGATGACAAATACCGCTTTCTGCTGCCCGGCGCACGGGTGGTTGATCTGGGCTGCGCGCCCGGTGGCTGGCTGCAAGTCGCGGTCACGCGGGTGAATGCCTTGGGCGAGAAGCAGGGCAAACGTGTTGGTTCCGTGCTGGGCGTCGATCTGCAAGAGGTGGAACCCCTGCCCGGAGCAGAGGCGCATGTGCTTGATTTTCTTGACGAAGGGGCCGAAGAACAGGTCAAGGCGTGGCTGGGTGGCAAGGCAGATGTGGTGTTGTCCGACATGGCGGCGGCCTCCTCTGGCCATAAACAGACCGACCATTTGCGGATCATGTCGCTGTGCGAAGCGGCGGCGCATTTCGCCTTTGACGTGCTTGATGAAGGTGGCACATTCGTGGCCAAGGTTCTGGCAGGCGGGGCCGAGGGGGATTTGCAACACCTGCTAAAGCAGCATTTCCGCAAGGTGGCCAATGTCAAACCCCCTGCCAGCCGCGCGGACAGTTCCGAGAAATATGTTGTGGCGCAAGGGTTCCGGGGCCACCCTGAAAGTGACGCTGAATGACAGGCCGCTTTGACGCACGCGCGGGTGAGGTGCGTCTGGACGTTGCGCCGGAATTCCACGCGCAAGTCACCTTTATTGGCCATATCGAAAGCCCTTGGTCGCTGGAGGATTGCCCCAAAAACCTGCGCCAAGCGCGCGAGACGGGCCGGAACGCGGTGGTGCAGGTCGAACCCGCCTATCGGCGCGGGCTTGAAGGGATTGGCGCAGGAGATGCGCTTGTCCTGCTATACTGGATGAGCGAGGCCCCGCGCGACCTGATCCGCCAGACCCCGCGCCACCGCAACGAAGGTACGGGAACCTTTAATCTGCGCTCTCCCGCGCGGCCCAATCCGATTGGCATGGGGGTGGTGAAGGTGCTGGACATTGACATGGAACACGGGCGCATCCGCATAGATGCAATCGACGCGATCAACGGCACGCCCCTGATCGACATCAAGCCACACAAGCCGCAAGCCGATCTTGTTCCGGAATGAGGAAACAGGGGTAACACCTTGGCGTTCTTTATAAAACTAACCCTTGGCCTATTGGGCCTCTATGCCGCGCTGATTGCGCTTTTCGCGCTGATGCAGGGCGCGGTGCTGTTCCCGCGCAGCCTTGTGGGGCCTGCACCCGCTTTGCCACAGGGCACAGACCGGATAAGCCTGACGCGCCCCGATGGCAGCGTTTTGCATGGCAGCGTCATTGCAGGGCAAGACCCAAGCAAGCCCCTGATCCTTGCCTTTGGCGGCAATGCGTGGAATGCAGATGCAGTCGCGCTGTTTTTGCACCGTATTGCCCCGGAACACACGATTGCCGCCTTTCATTTCCGCGGCTACGCGCCCAGCACGGGCCGCCCATCTGCGCAAGCGCTGAAAGATGACGCCGTGGCCATTCACGACCGTGTTGCTGCACAGGGCCCAAACGGGGTGATTGTTGTGGGCTTCAGCATTGGCAGCGGCTTGGCCGCGCATCTCAGCGCAAAGCGGCCGATCGCGGGGGCAATTCTTGTTACCCCTTTTGATAGCCTTCTGGCCGTCGCGCAGCAGTCCTTGCCTTGGGCACCTGTGCGCTTTCTGTTCCGCCATGAAATGAACGCGCTGGTTGCGCTGAATGCCTCAGACGCGCCCATCGCGCTTGTCCTTGCAACGCAGGATGAGGTTATTCCCCCTGCCCGCGCTGAAGCGCTTGTAGACGGGTTGAGCACTGCAACCCGCCCTGTTGCCCATATCACCCGCATACCGGCAGGGCATAACGACATATATAATCATCCGGACTTCGCACCTGCAATGCGCGATGCGCTGGCCGCCTTGGGCGGTTAGGCGTTTTCGCGCCCTTCCAGATCTTCCGCGACCGCTTCGGCGCGGGCGGCAAGTTCGGTCAGCGCGTCAGTCACATCGGCAGGGATCACCGGCACCTCTATCCGCCTTGGCTGCGGCTCTGGCCGTGTGTGCAGGCGCGAAATTTCTTCGCGCAGCGAGTCGATCTCTGCCATGGCCGCTTTCAGCTTGTCATCGGACTCGGCGGTTTTGTCAGCAAGCATCAGCCCTGCCATCAGCAACATCCGCTCTGCAGGGACGCGGCCAATCTGGTTTAGCAAGGTGCGCGCTTCTGTATCCAGCATCTCGGCGGCTGAAATCAGGTATTTCTCTTCGCCCGGCTGGCAGGCGACGGTAAATTCTTTGTGGCCAATGGTAATGACTTGATCAGGCATTTGCGTCCTCCGACGAAATCAGCGGCTTCAATTCGCCCAGCACATCTTCCATTTCCGCCATTTCGGCAGCGCGTTCGGCGCGCAGCGCCTCAAGCTCTGCCAGAAGCGACCGGTTGATGGTGCTGGGTTCAATAACCTTTGCCTCGGACCCTTCGCGCAACTGGCGGTTTGCCTCGATCAGCTTGGTATTGGCTTTTTTCAGGCGCAGCATTTCCAGACTTTGCAGATCAAGCTGCTCTGTCATCCGCGCAAGTCGGCGCTCTAGCGTGGCAAAAGACCCCTCTTGCCGGTTGCGCACCGCATTCACACGTTCTGACAATTGTGCAGTCTTGCCGCGCTCTGCTTCCAGCTGGCGGCGCAGATCGTCAAGTTCGGTGGTATCAACGGGTTTCGCGGGGGCGCTGCCCAGCTTTTGGGCGCTTTTTGCGATCCGATCAAGCGCGCGACCCAAACGGCGCTCAAGGTCTGACACATTGCTCATGCGTTTGTCGCTTCCTGCTTCAATGCTCTTTTGACCAGCCGCAATCCCGAATCACTTTGAAAGCCAAACAAGACGCAAGCTGTTGCAGCCTAACCTCAAACCTGCCGGTTTCCAACAAGCTGTCATGAATTGAGGCGCTGTTGCGCATGGCTTTGCTTGAACTTGCTGCTGGGGCTGGTATGACGCCGCAAAGATTGGCCAGACAAGGAACGCCCCACGTGGATATTGCTGCCCTGCGAGACGCGCACCCCGATCACTGGAATAAGGCAACCGCCATCCGCACATTGGCGATGGATGCAGTCCAAGCCGCAAATTCCGGCCACCCCGGCATGCCCATGGGCATGGCCGATGTGGCAACAGTGCTGTTCGAGCGTCATCTGAAATTTGACGCCGCCGCCCCCGATTGGGCCGACCGCGACCGCTTCATCCTGTCTGCCGGTCACGGGTCCATGCTGATCTATGCGCTGCTGTATCTGACAGGCTATGAAGATATGACGCTGGAGCAGATCAAGAATTTCCGCCAATGGGGCGCGATTACGGCAGGGCACCCCGAATATGGCCATGTCAAAGGCGTGGAAACCACCACTGGCCCGCTGGGTCAGGGCATTTCAAACGCTGTGGGCTTTGCCATGGCCGAGGAGAAATTGCGCGCCGAATTTGGCCCCAAAGTGGTGGACCATTACACCTATGTCATCGCGGGCGATGGCTGCCTGATGGAAGGTATCAGCCACGAAGCCATCGGCTTGGCGGGCCACCAGAAACTGGGCCGCCTGATTGTGCTCTGGGACAATAACGACATCACCATTGATGGCCGCGTCAGCCTGTCTGACAGCACCGACCAGCGCGCCCGTTTCGCAGCGGCAGGCTGGAAGGTTTTGTCCTGTGACGGGCATAACCCCGAAGATATCGACCGCGCCCTTACTGCGGCCAAAGGCTCTGACCGGCCTGTGCTGATTGATTGCAAGACAATCATCGGCTTTGGCAGCCCGAAGAAGGCCGATACATCGGGCGCGCATGGCTCGCCTTTGGGGGATGCGGAAATCGCGGTCACCAAGGACATCTATGGCTGGCCCTATGGCCCGTTTGAAATCCCCGATGAGGTGCTGAAAGCATGGCGCGCCATTGGCGCACGTGGTGCCACCGCGCGGGCAGAGTGGGAACAGGCTTTCGGCAAACTCTCTGGCACGAAGCAGGCAGAGTTCACCCGCCGCATGTCCGGCCAGCCCCCCAAAAAGCTGGAAGCCGCGATCCGCGCGCTGAAAAAGCAAATCTCCGAGAATGCGCCTTGTGTCGCCACGCGCAAATCATCCGAAATGGTGCTGGAGGTCGTCAACGAAGTGATGCCCGAAACCATCGGCGGCTCGGCTGATCTGACAGGGTCGAACAACACCAAAACCAATGGTCTGGGCGTCTTCTCGCCCGAAGATCGCACGGGGCGCTATGTGTATTACGGCATCCGCGAACATGGCATGGCGGCTGCAATGAACGGCATGGCGCTGCATGGCGGGGTCAAACCCTATGGCGGCACCTTCCTGTGCTTCACCGATTATGCGCGCGGGTCCATGCGGCTGTCAGCGCTGATGGGCGTGCCTGTCACCTATGTCATGACGCATGATTCCATCGGCCTTGGCGAAGACGGCCCGACCCACCAGCCGGTCGAGCATCTGGCCATGCTGCGCGCCACGCCCAACACCCATGTCTTCCGCCCCTGCGACACAGTCGAAACGGCAGAAGCGTGGGAACTGGCCCTGACCAGCCCCGGCACACCCTCTGTGCTGGCACTGACACGCCAGAACCTGCCCACCTACCGGGTAGAGCACAAGGTCAAGAACCTGACAGCGCAGGGCGCTTATGTTCTGGCCGAGGCCGAGGGCAAACGCCAGGCGCTGCTGATGGCCACAGGCTCGGAAGTCGAAATAGCGATGGACGCGCGCGCGTTGTTGCAAGCCGAAGGGATCGGCACGCGCGTTGTCTCTTTACCCTGTTGGGAACTCTTCGAGGAGCAGCCAGAGGCCTATCGCCGCAAGGTTCTGCCCGCAGGGCCCGTGCGTGTGGCAATCGAGGCAGGCATCCGCTTCGGCTGGGATCGCTGGTTGTTCGGCGAACGTGGCCGGCGCGAGAAATCGGGCTTTGTGGGGATGCATGGTTTCGGCGCTTCTGCACCTGCGCCGGAACTTTACAAGCAGTTCGGCATCACCGCCGAGGCTGTTGCCGAAAAGGTCAAATCCCTGCTGTAACGCAATGCCGGGCTTGACCCGGCATCTCGTGCCTTGCGGGCCAGACATAAAAATGCCGGGCAATTGCCCGGCATTTTTCTACGCAAGGTGACCCAGTGGCGCGCTTAATGCGGTGTCACCCCCCGCAACCTTTCCCCGCGGCGGCGCAACAGTTCCACCACTGTCAGCAGCGCGATCGAGATCATCACAAGGATCGTCGCCACAGCCAGAATTGTCGGGCTGATATCTTCGCGGATCCCCGACCACATCTCGCGCGGGATGGTCCGTTGTTCCACACCGGCCACAAACAGCACCACCACGATCTCGTCAAAGGATGTGATAAAGGCAAACAGCGCCCCCGACACAACCCCCGGCAAGATCAGCGGCATGGTGATCTTGAAAAATGTCCGCGTGGGCGACGCGCCCAGATTGGCGGCAGCGCGGATCAGCGATTGGTCAAACCCGACAAGCGTGGCTGTCACGGTAATCACCACAAAGGGTGTGCCAAGGGCCGCATGGGCCAGCACGACGCCCAGATAGGTCTGGGCGATATTGATCGACGAGAAGAAAAAGAACATCCCCGCTGCCGAGATGATCAGCGGCACGATCATGGGAGAGATCAGAATACCCATGATCAGCCCCTTGGCAGGCATTTCCGAGCGCGACAGCCCAAGGGCGGCCAATGTTCCCAAAGTGGTCGAGACGATGGTTGCCGCAATCCCGATCCCGAAAGAATTGCGGATCGAGCGCATCCAGCTTTCAGACCCCAAAAAGTCACGATACCAGCGCAGGCTATAGCCATCGGGGTTCAGCGTCAGCATTTCGCGTGTGAAGGTAAAGAAAGGCTGCGCGTTGAAGCTTAGCGGGATCATGATCAGGATCGGCGCCAGCAGAAAGAAGAAAATCGCATAGCACAGCACCCGAAAGGTGTAATGCCAGATCTTGTCTTTCGTGGTGTAATAGGCGGGCATGGACATATGCGTTCTCCCTTACCCGAATTTCAGGCTGTCAGTACCGACAAGCCGGTTATACAGCCAATACAGAACCAGCACGCCCACAAGCAGCATGGTGCCAAGCGCGGCTGCCAGACCCCAGTTCAGCGATTGCTGGATATGGCGCGCAATCTCGTTCGAGATCATGCGCCCCGACTGCCCGCTCACCAGCGCAGGCGTGATGTAATAGCCAATCGAGATGATGAAAACCAACACCCCCCCTGCCCCGATCCCCGGCAGCGTCTGCGGGAAATAGACGCGCCGGAAGGCGGTCCATGGGGTCGCCCCAAGGCTTTTGGCCGCGCGCAGGTAGGTTGGCGGGATAGTCCGCATGACCGAATACAGCGGCAAGACCATGAAGGGCAGCAAAATATGCGTCATCGCAATGATTGTCCCAGTCTGATTGTAAATCAGACTGAACCTCCCATCGTCATTTATGAACCCCATGCCCACCAGCGCATTGTTGATGACACCTTGTTGTTGCAACAGCACAATCCAAGCCGAGGTGCGCACCAGAAGCGACGTCCAGAAGGGCAGCAACACTGCAATCATCAGCAGGTTTGCATAGCGCATCGGCAATGTAGACAGGTAATAGGCAATCGGAAAGCCCAAGAGAAAGGTCATCGCCGTGATCGCAAGGCTCAGGGCCAGCGTCCGCCCGAAGAGAGAGACATAAATCTGTCTGTTCTCGGGCCGTTTGACGATATTTCCCTCTGCGTCATATTCGCGGTCAAGAGCGGCCACATAGTAGGACAGTGTCAGCGGCCGGCCTTCGCGCTTGATAATCTGCCACAGTTCCGGCTGGCCCCAAAGCCGGTGCGCATCGGTGAATGCGTCCCTGTAGGGCGCGTCGAAATCCGGCACATTTCGGGCGGTGCGTGAAATTGCGCTTCGCGCCGCACTCAGTTCGTAATTCAGGCGAATACCCAGCGGGCCAATGGCCTGTTCGCGGCGCGGGCGATCAAGGTCTTCCATCATATCGGCATGGAGTGCGGCAAAGACCGGCTCATCCGGCACACCCTGCCCGTTCCAGTCTTCCAGCGCCACCAATGTGCGCGGCAAGGCATTGACGATCTGCGGGTTATCCACTGACCGCCACATCATCTGGGCAATGGGGAAAGCGAAGAAAATCAGGATAAAAGCCAGCAAAGGCGCAACAAGGGCAAGTGCGGTCAGCTTGCGGCGTCTGTTCGCGCGTTCCAGCGCGCGGCGCAGGGGCGTGCCGTCTGATGTCACCAATCTGCCGCGACTGTCGGTTGCTGTGCCCACAGCGCCTTCTTCAGACGTTGCGCTTTGAATCGCCATGCCCGCGCTCCTTGCAGAAGTATCTTTTTATATGCTCACTGCCCGATACAGGGCTTTCAGGGCGCGCAACTGCGCGCCCTGAACAGAATGGTTCAGATTACTGAAGCATCCAGTTTGCAAACCGCTCGCGCAGCTCGTCGCCGTAATCGACCCAGAAGTCGTTATCCAGCACGATGGGCGCAAAGTAGTTGTCGGGGTTGGTTGGCATATGCGGTGCCATGTCGATGCCAAGATCGGCATGCTGGCCCACCAGTTCCGCAGAAGATGCGCGCGCCGGACCGTAGCTGATGAACTTCGCCTGATCGGCCAGACGCTGTGTATCGGTGGCCCAATACAGATATTCCATCACCACTTCTTCATTCGGGCCATCTGCGGGCACAACCCAGCCGTCCCATTCCACAACCTGACCATCCCAGATGATCGCGGCATCCATGCCTTCAACTTCGATCGCATCGAACATCCGGCCATTATAGCCGGTTGCGAAAGCAACTTCGCCATCTGCCAGAAGCTGCGGTGCCTGTGCACCTTCAGTCCAGAAGATGATGTGATCCTTGATCGTGTCGAGCTTGGCAAAGGCGCGGTCCACACCTTCCGGAGTTGCCAGAACGTCATAGATGTCATCCGGGTCTACCCCATCCGCATACAGCGCCCATTCAAGGTTCGTGCCCGGACGGTCCTGCAACGCGCGACGACCGGGGAAATTCTCGACATCGAACAGGTCGGCAATCGAGCTTGGCTGCTCGGCCCCTTCAAATGCGCCGGGGCGATAGGTCAGCACGGTTGAATACACGATCTGCGGAATGAAGCACTCGCCCAGCGAACCGGGTAGGAAGTCTTCGGTTGGCGGCGTGCCATCGGGGGCAGCGGCCAGCATCGCATCATGGTCGATTTGCAGGATGATGCCTTCATCACAGGCAAGCTGCGCGTCCGATGGCAGCATATCCACCAAGTCCCAAGTCACATTGCCCGCTTGGGATTGTGCACGCAGGCTTGCCAGCGCATTGGCAGAGCCGTCATCATTGATGATGGTGACATGCGGATTCGCTTCCATGAATGGTTTATGATAGGCGCGCTGCTGGCTTGCAGTATACGCACCGCCCCATGATACAACGGTCAGCGACACCGGGTCTTGGGCAGCCGCACTCAGCGCAAGTACGCTGACAGCCGAACTCAGACCGATCAGTTTCAATTTGGATGACATAGTAACCTCCTTGGTTTGTTATCAGTCACAGGCCTTGGCCCGTGCTGTTTCAGACAGCCCCATCCCTCGGGCCGTAATGCACCCGCGCAACTGTCACTGTGGACAGTCAAGCGCGCGGCAGTCTTGCGGCATCCAGCCGATCTCGATCATGCTGCCCGGTTTGTGGCGCACCTGATCGGGCGCATTCCGGGTTTTCATGACGAAATTCTCGTTTCCAGCAACTTTAAGGCGCGTGCGGAACACATCGCCCATGTAAATGAACTCCAGCACTTCGGCTTTTATCATATGCGCATCATCGGCCAATCGTTCCTTATTGGCCTCGACCCGCTCGGGGCGGATAGAAACGCGCGTGCGCTCTCCGACCTTGGACACATTGACTGGCTTTGCATCTATCAGCACACCGCCATCCAGCTGCACCACACATGTGTCGCCCCTGATTTCCTTGACGACGCCATCTATGGTGTTGTTCTCGCCAATAAATTGCGCAACGAAGCTGTTGCGCGGCTCTTCATACAGCACATCTGGCGGGGCCAATTGCTGGATGCGCCCGTCCTCAAATACGGCCACATTGTCTGACATGGTCAGGGCTTCGGTCTGGTCATGGGTAACATACACTGTCGTAATTCCCAGATCATGCGCCAGACGCGTAATCTCGAACTGCATATGTTCGCGCAGCTGCTTGTCGAGGGCGCCAAGCGGTTCATCCATCAGCACCAGTTCCGGTTCAAAAACCAGCGCGCGCGCAAGTGCGATGCGCTGCTGCTGGCCGCCGGACAGTTGCGCGGGGCGGCGGTTGGCGAATGCGCCCATCTGCACCATGTCCAGCGCGCGCATCACGTTCTTTTCGCGGTCAGATTTGCCCATTCCGCGCACTTCCAACGGGAAAGACAGGTTTTCGCCCACGGTCATATGCGGGAAAAGCGCGTAATTCTGAAACACCATCCCAATGCCCCGCTTATGCGGCGGGACCGAGTTTATGGGCTTGCCATCCAGCAGGATTTCGCCGCTTGTGGCCGTCTCGAAGCCTGCAAGCATCATCAGGCAGGTCGTTTTTCCTGACCCCGATGGCCCAAGCATTGTGAGAAACTCACCTCTCGCCACGGAAAGGTTCAGGTCTTTGACGACAAGAGTTTCGCCATCGTAACTTTTCTGGACACCATCATATACGACGAATCCGTCGCTGTGCTGTGCTGCGACCACGTTCATCTCCCCGTAACTCGGCGGTCTTCCGCTCTCTTCATGGCTTAAGTAAAAACCAAGGAGTGCAATGAATGCAACCAATAACTTCGATTAGCGCAGTTTCAGCAGATTTTCAGGCTTTTCGCCTGATTTGTCTAAGCACCGCAGTTTTCTGTTCGGCAAATCGCCAGAGATTTAAGAAATAAACTGGGCGCAGCTTTTCACTGCTGGCCGATATACAACCTTCACGGCCCCCGCAGGGGACGAAGATATGATTGCTTTCCTACGGGATTTTTGGTGCGGTCGAGAAGACTCGAACTTCCACGGGTGTTACCCCACAGCGACCTCAACGCTGCGCGTCTACCAATTCCGCCACGACCGCACGCGACTTGGTGGGTGCCTGTTAGCCCCTCTCTCAGCCGTTGTGAAGAGGGAAAATACAGCCTGCGCGAAGTTCTCTGACCGTTGGATCGCGTCAATGCGACCAGCCCGCGCCCTGTGCGATATGGCCTGCCCGTATGCGCGCCCGCGCTGATGGACACAGCCGCCGCGACGCATTAGATACCGGACAATCCGACGGCTTGCCCGGCTTCGGGCGGGCGCATCATCGCGGAACAGGACCGCACAGGCAGGTGACAGAACCATGAACGACACTTTCGCCGATCACCTTGAATGGACGCATTTGCCGGGCCTGTCCGACTATGCGCAGACCCTTGCCGCGATGGAGGCCCGTGTGGCCGAAATTGCAAAAGGCACCGCACCAGAGGCGATCTGGCTGCTGGAACACCCCCCCCTGTACACAGCCGGAACAAGCGCAGCACCGGCCGACCTGACGCAGCCTGACAGATTCGCGGTGCATTACGCAGGGCGCGGCGGGCAATATACCTATCACGGCCCCGGACAGCGGGTAGTCTATGTCATGCTGGACCTGAACCGGCGGGGGCGCGATATCCGGTGTTTCGTGCATAATATGGAAAGCTGGGTCATCGCCACGCTGGGCGAATTCGGTATTCTGGCCGAACGGCGTGCGGGCCGGGTCGGCGTCTGGGTCACCCGCCCCGAGAAAGCCCCCCTGCCCGATGGCACATTGCGCGAGGACAAGATTGCCGCAATCGGTGTCAAAATCCGCCGCTGGGTCAGCTTTCACGGCCTGTCCATAAATGTGGAACCCGACCTGACCCATTTCGAGGGAATCATACCCTGCGGCATCCGCGATCATGGGGTTACATCGCTGGTCGATCTGGGCCTGCCGGTTACAATGGACGACCTCGACCTTGCGCTGAAACGGCAGTTTATTCACACATTCGACAATTGACATGCGTATAGGTGACTGATTCGCACTCACGCGTTCCGCTGCATCGCAGCAAATACCTTGATCCATGTCAAAAATATGCACTCTGCGACACTTGGAGCATTGCCCTATGAAAAACTGCATCCTAAAAGCATAGTATACCGCGATACACAGTGGCGTGTCCTATGCACCTGTCATCGTGGAGGCAGACTGGCCCCTACAATTATTGTCTGGGCCAAGCACGACAACAGTTGCGAGCAACGCAACAGGAATCGGGAACTGGAGTAGCCAATGGCCGATGCAGCCACGCATGACCACGGACATGAGGATACCCGCGGGTTCTTCACCCGCTGGTTCATGTCCACCAACCACAAGGATATCGGTATCCTTTACCTCTTCACCTCCGGTATTGTCGGCTTTATCGCTGTGGCCTTCTCGGTCTACATGCGCATGGAGCTGATGGAACCGGGTGTGCAGTATATGTGTATGGAAGGCGCAAGCCTTACCGCACAAACCGACTGTACCCCCAACGGGCATATCTGGAACGTGCTGGTCACGGCGCATGGCATCCTGATGATGTTCTTTGTGCTGATCCCCGCGCTGTTTGGTGGCTTTGGCAACTACTTCATGCCGCTACAGATTGGCGCGCCGGATATGGCGTTTCCGCGTCTGAACAACCTCAGCTACTGGTTGTTCGTTGCAGGGTCCGCGCTGGCTGTGGCATCGGTACTGTCGCCCGGCGGCAATGGCCAGCTTGGCTCTGGTGTAGGGTGGGTTCTGTATCCGCCTTTGTCCACCACCGAGGGTGGCTACTCGATGGACTTGGCGATTTTCGCGGTCCATGTTTCGGGTGCCTCTTCCATTCTGGGCGCGATCAACATCATCACCACTTTCCTGAACATGCGCGCCCCCGGGATGACACTGTTCAAGGTGCCGCTATTCGCGTGGTCCGTGTTCATCACGGCATGGATGATCCTGCTGGCGCTGCCGGTTCTTGCGGGCGCAATCACCATGCTGCTGACCGACCGGAACTTTGGCACCGCGTTCTTTGACCCTGCGGGCGGCGGTGATCCGATCCTGTATCAGCACATCCTGTGGTTCTTCGGCCATCCGGAAGTGTATATCATCATCATCCCCGGTTTCGGCATTATCAGCCATGTGATTGCGACCTTCTCGCGCAAGCCCATTTTCGGCTATCTGCCCATGGTCTGGGCGATGATCGCAATCGCGGTTCTGGGCTTCATCGTCTGGGCGCACCACATGTATACGGTGGGTATGTCGCTGACACAGCAGACCTATTTCATGCTGGCGACAATGGTGATCGCGGTGCCCACGGGCATCAAGATCTTCAGCTGGATAGCCACGATGTGGAAAGGCTCTGTCAGCTTTGAAACACCTATGCTGTGGGCCTTCGGCTTCCTGTTCCTGTTCACTGTGGGTGGTGTGACCGGCATCGTGCTGTCGCAGGCACCGATCGACCGGATCTATCACGACACTTACTATGTGGTGGCGCATTTCCACTATGTAATGAGCCTTGGCGCAGTGTTTGCCCTGTTTGCCGGTATCTATTACTGGATGGGCAAGATGTCTGGCCGCCAATACCCCGAATGGGCAGGCAAGCTGCACTTCTGGGCGATGTTCATCGGCGCGAATATCACCTTCTTCCCACAGCACTTCTTGGGTCGTCAGGGCATGCCACGCCGGTATATCGACTATCCCGAAGCCTATGCGCTGTGGAACTACGTTTCGTCCATCGGTGCATTCATCAGCTTTGCATCCTTCCTGTTCTTCATCGGGATCGTGTTCTACACGCTGAAATTCGGCGCACGCATCACTGAAAAGAACTACTGGAACGAGCATGCAGATACGCTGGAATGGACCCTGACCTCGCCCCCGCCCGAACATACGTTCGAGCAGCTTCCAAAGCGCGAAGACTGGGACAAGCAGGCGGCCCATTAACGGACTGGCGGCACTTTCCATGCCTATGTATTGGACGATAACACCTCAAGCCCCGGGCACAGTGCCCGGGGCTTTTGCGCTGGCTGCAAATGACGGTGCCGAATACCGGCTGTCGCTGATGCCGCATCTGTCAATGGGGCCGGATGGCTTTGTGCGCATCATCGGCATCAGCGCATTGGTTCTTGCGCTGCCGTTGCTGGGTGTGCTGGGCACCCCTGTTCTATGGGGGCTGTTGCCCTTTGCAGGGCTTGCGCTTTGGGCCTTATGGTATGCACTAAGCCGCAACAGTGCAGAGCGGCGCGCGTTGCGCGAAGACCTGTGTCTGACCAAAGAGCGGATCGAAATCACCCGCACCAACCCCCGCAAACCTGCGCAGCATTGGGAAGCCAACCCCTATTGGGTGCGTCTGAACCTTGCCGAAAAGGGCGGGGTGATCGAGAATTATCTGACCCTCGAGGGCAATGGCCGCGTGGTCGAGTTGGGGTCATTTCTCAGCCCCGAAGAACGCGCGGAATTATATGCCGAACTGTCGCACGCCCTGCGCCATCTGCGATAAAGCGCAGATCAGCTGTCCCGCCGCCCCGCAGTGCCAGTGCGCGCGGCCCGAAATGCCGCCGCAACCGCATCTGCGCGGCGGCGGTCTGCTGCATTCTCGGGGCCTTGCGACAGGGGCAAAAACCTGAACCGAAAGGCTTGCAGCCGCTTTTCAGCCTCTGCCTGCGGGTAGCCAATGGCATCCAGGCTTGCCGACAGCGGCACATCAGCGCCCATGCCATCGGGGCATAGGGCAAGCGACAGCCGGTCAAGCAACCGCCAGTCAAACCTTGGGCCGGGGTCTTCCTTGCGTTCGGGTGCCATGTCGGAATGCGCGATGACATCTTGCGGCGCAATGCGCCAGCGCGCCATCAAACTGGACATAAGCGCCTGAAGACACGCCATCTGCGGCTTGGGAAAAGGCTGGTCACCCGTATTCACCAACTCAATGCCGATGGAGTGGGAATTGATATCACTGATCGCGCACCACGCCCCTGCCCCCGCGTGCCACGCGCGGTCTTCGTCGCGCACCAGCTGCCACAGACGGCCCGAGGGAGAGATGACATAATGCGCCGAGACTTCGGCAGCCGGGTCGCACAAACGCGCCAGCGCGGCAGCGCTGTCGCGCATGCCGGTGTAATGCAGCACTATAAGCGAAGGGGCCGCCCCGTTACGGCGCGGCCCGAAATTTGGCGAAGGGTGCCACTGTGCCTGCAAGCGCTGCGATCACTGTCTTGTGCGGACAGTGCGCGCGGCTTGGCGAAATGGGGTCGGGTCCCACCAGCAGGCGAAGCCATCGCCATCGGGGTCCAGATGGTTGGGGTCACGCTCTGGCCCGCCAGCGGCAAGAAACGCCTCTTGCGCCAGATCCTGACTGGCGAACTGGCCACAGGCCCCTTCCCAGCGCCGCCAGCGCAGCGGATGATTGCGGGTATAGCGTTGCTGGCCGACATTATGCTGCGTGGACAAAGCATAGACAAACAGGTTCGGCCCGCTTGTGCCCGCTGACATCTCACTTTCGCTGACGCGCACTTGCGGCACGAAATCACGCTCGACCAAGCGGTCGGGTTGGGCCGCGCCAAAGGGTTGCGGCGTGAATTGCTGCGCGCTGACACCAGTGCCAGCACTGGCAGTCTGCATGGGCGCCGAGGGTTGGATTGCCGAAAGCGGCGCACCCACAGTCTGCTGCGCGACAGGGAATTGTTGTGGGGCTGCGGGTACGGGCGAAGGTGTGGGCGCGGCTTGCGGCATGGGCGCACCTCCACGCACAGCGGCAACCGCTTGCTGCCCGATGGACGCAGGCGCGCTGGACGGCTGGGCAAATTGGGGCGCATTGGAAGGGGCCTGCACATTGCGGGCCTGTGCTGCCTCGTTGCGGCGAATGCGCGAGAGTTCTTCTTGCGCACGCATATATTGCGCGTAATCGCTAAAGCCTACGCCACGCCCTGTCGTGTCGATGACATTGGAATAAGGTGCAGATCCTTCACACCCGGCCAAAAGTGCCGTGGCTGTGCCAATCGCAATCAGTGCCTTGTGAAAACGCATCGGACCTCTCAGCCTTGCAGGGATGTGTCGTAAGTTACCACCATTTTCCGGGTTTGGAAACAAAGCCTGTCGCGGCTTCAAGGACATGTGCAGTGTTCAGCAATGCCCCTTCTTCCCAAGGCCGCCCGATCAGTTGCAGACCCAGCGGCAAGCCCTTGGAATCCAGCCCCGCAGGCAGTGCGATGCCGGGCAGGCCCGCAAGGTTCACAGTCACGGTGAACACATCATTCAGATACATCTGCACGGGGTCTGCATTGGCCATCTCGCCCAAGCCAAACGCTGCGGAAGGGGTGGCGGGCGTCAGGATCGCGTCAATCCCTTGCGCGAATACATTCTCGAAATCGCGCTTGATCAGGGTGCGGACCTTGCGCGCGCGGTTGTAATAGGCGTCATAAAAGCCCGCCGACAACACATAGGTGCCGATCATGACGCGGCGCTGCACTTCCAGCCCGAATCCTTCGGCGCGGGTTTTCTCGTACATCTGGGTAATGCCATCGCCCGGCCCCAATGTGGCGCGGTGCCCGTAGCGCACCCCGTCATAGCGGGCAAGGTTGCTGGATGCCTCGGCAGGGGCGATGACGTAATAGGCAGGCAGCGCATATTTCGTATGCGGCAGCGAGATATCGACAATCTCTGCGCCCGCATCGCGCAGCATCTCGGCGCCCTTGTCCCAAAGTGCCGCAATCTCGGCGGGCATCGCGTCCAGCCGGTATTCGCGCGGGATTCCGATTTTGGTGCCGCGAATATCGCCTGTCAGCATCGCCTCGAAAACCGGCACGGGCAAGTCGGCGCTGGTCGAATCCTTGGCATCATGGCCGCACATCGCCTCTAGCATGATCGCCGCATCGCGCACGGTTTTCGTCATCGGACCGGCCTGATCGAGGCTGGAGGCAAAGGCCACAACGCCCCAGCGCGAACACCGCCCATAGGTGGGTTTGATCCCTACAGTGCCGGTAAAGGCCGCAGGCTGGCGGATGGACCCGCCTGTATCGGTGCCGGTCGCGGCCAAACACAAATCCGCCGCCACAGCCGCCGCCGACCCACCCGAAGACCCGCCCGGTGTCAGATCGCGCCCGTCCACTTTCCACGGGTTGACCACATTGCCATAGACCGAGGTTTCATTGCTGGACCCCATGGCGAATTCGTCCATGTTCAGCTTGCCCAGCATCACCGCGCCCGCATCGCGCAATTGCGCGCTGACGGTCGATTCATATTCCGGCTTGAACCCTTGCAATATGCGCGACGCCGCCTGAGAGGCGACACCTTCGGTGCAGAACAAATCCTTGATCCCCACAGGAATGCCGCACATTGCAGGCGCGTCACCCGCCTTGATCCGCGCATCGGCGGCTTTCGCACGCTCCAGCGCAATTTCGGGCGTGTGGTGGACAAAGGCGTTCAGCGTGCCCGCCCCCTCGATCGCGCCAAGGCAGGCTTCGGTCAGCGCAACCGAGGTTACGTCGCCCGCGCGCAAACGGTCGCGCGCATCGGCAATCGTCAATTTGTTCAGATCACTCATTCCACCACCTTCGGCACGGCAAAAAAGCCCTCGCGCGCATCGGGCGCATTTGACAGGATTTTGGGCTGCATGTCGCCATCTGTCACCGCATCCTTGCGCCGCTTCAGGCGCATTGGCGTGACCGAGGTCATCGGCTCCACCCCTTCGACATCGACCTCGTTCAGTTCTTCCATAAAGGTCAGAATCTGGCTGAGTTCCTGCGCCAGCGCGGGCAGATTATCTTCGGGAACCGCTATACGGGCAAGATGGGCCACCTTGCGCGCTGTCTCCAGGTCGATCTCGGACATGACCCCTCCGGGTTTTTTTCGGGTGTTTCCGCTCGCGTTTAGCCCGATGCCGCGAGAGGTGCAAGCGCGGCCCGCATGGATCGGCCTTGCAAGTTACCGCCCGCGCACGCAGGCGTGATGAAAAGGAATATTCACACCCGCAAGGCCAGTGGCTATCGTCGCATTCATCTAATGTGAAAGTGCCCCCTCATGCTGCGTTATCTTGGTATTCTGTCGCTCTGCGCGCTTGCGCTGCCGGCTTGGGCCTGCCCTGCCCCGCCTGTGGCCGAACTTGAAATCCATCTGGCCGCCGTCAATGCCGAACGCCGCCGCGCAGGGCGCGCGCCGCTGTCGCTGTCGCCTGAACTGGGGCGCGTGGCACAGGCCCATGCCTGCGACATGGCGAAGCGCGGGTATTTCAGCCATACCAGCCCCGACGGGCGCAACATGGCAGAGCGCACGAACCGCGCCGGACTGCCACGGCTTTGCGCAATGGGCGAGAATATCGCACGCGGCCAGCGCGATGTGCCCAGCGTCATGGCGGGATGGATGCGCTCCAGCGGGCACCGGCGCAATATTCTGGACCGTGACTTTACGCTTGTGGGCTTTGGCCGCGCGGACGGGCCGAACTGGGTGCAAGTCTTCGCGCGACCTTGTTGATTGTCGGCGCGCCCCCCCTGCGCTACATCTGACCCAGACTTGGTTCAGCCCGCAGGAGTGAGACATGCGCGACACAACCCCGCAGCCCATCCATCTGGCCGATTACCAGCCCCCGCCCTTTCTGGTCGATCATGTGGCGCTGACCTTTCGGCTAGCCCCATCCGCCACCCGCGTGATTGCGCATATCCGCTTTCGCCCCAACCCAAGCGCCACGCCCGGCCATGACCTGCGTCTTGACGGCGAGGGGCTGACGCTGATTTCAGCAAGCCTGAATGGCGCGCCAATCACGGCTCATCCTGATGCCACGGGCCTGACAATCCCCGCGCAGGATTTGCCCGAAGGCGGCTTTGACTGGCATTGTGAAGTGGAAATCGCGCCCGAAGGCAACACCGCGCTGGAAGGGCTGTATATGTCGCGCGGCATGTATTGCACCCAATGCGAGGCCGAGGGCTTTCGCAAGATCACCTTCTACCCCGACCGCCCCGATGTGATGGCCTCGTTTGAGGTGCGCATTGAATCGGACCTGCCGGTGCTTTTGTCCAACGGCAATCCTGCGGCCACAGGCCAGGGCTGGGCCGAATGGCATGACCCCCACCCCAAACCCGCCTATCTGTTCGCGCTGGTGGCGGGGGATCTGGTCGCCACATCTGACCGCTTCACCACAATGGAGGGGCGCGATATCGCGCTGAACATCTGGGTGCGCAAGGGCGATGAGGATAAGACCGCCTATGCGATGGACGCGCTCAAACGCTCGATGCTCTGGGATGAACAGGTTTACGGCCGCGCCTATGATCTGGATGTGTTCAACATTGTTGCGGTTGATGATTTCAATATGGGCGCGATGGAGAATAAGGGGCTGAACATCTTTAACTCGCGCTATGTGCTCGCCTCGCCCCAGACGGCCACGGACAATGACTATGCCAGTATCGAGCGCATCATCGCGCATGAATATTTCCACAACTGGACCGGCAACCGGATCACCTGCCGCGACTGGTTCCAACTGTCGCTGAAAGAAGGGCTGACAGTGTTCCGTGACCAGCAATTCATGGGCGACATGCGCAGCCATGCTGTGAAGCGCATCGAAGATGTGCTGACGCTGCGCGCGCGCCAGTTCCGCGAAGATGACGGCCCCCTGGCCCATCCGGTGCGGCCCGAAAGCTATGTCGAGATCAATAATTTCTACACCGCGACAGTGTATGAGAAAGGCGCGGAACTGATCCGCATGTTGCACCTTCTGGTGGGCGAAGACCGCTACCGCGCCGCGCTGGCGCTGTATTTTGACCGCCATGACGGACAGGCCTGCACCATTGAAGACTGGATCGCAGTGTTTGAAGAAGCGGCAGGGCGCGATCTGTCGCAATTCAAACGCTGGTATGAACAGGCAGGCACCCCGCGCGTGGATGTGTCGGACGCGTGGCAGGAGGGCACCTATACCCTGACGCTGCGCCAGCACACACCCCCCAGCCCCGGACAACCCCTGAAAGAACCGCTGGTCATTCCGGTGGCGATGGGGCTTTTGGGCGCGGATGGGCGCGAGTTGCTGCCCACGCAAGTGCTGGAACTTGACAGCCCCGAGCAGAGTTTTTCCTTCACTGATTTGCCAGAGCGGCCTGTTGCCTCGCTGTTGCGGGGGTTCAGCGCGCCTGTTGCCCTGAACCAGCGCTTGCGCAGCGAAGACCGCGCGCTGATGCTGGCATATGATACCGACCCCTATAACCGCTTTGAATCCGGCCGCGCCTTGGCGCGCGACATCCTGCATGCGATGGTGCTGGAGGGGGCGACGCCCGGCCCCGATTACCTGCAAGCGCTGCGCGTCATGGTGACGGATGACGCGCTAGACCCAGCATTCCGCGCGCTGGCGCTGCATATTCCGGGGCAGGATGATCTGGCAAGCTCGCTTCACGCCGCAGGCCATGTGCCCGACCCTGACGCGATTCAGGCCGCAAGAACCACTGCGCTGCGCCTGATCGCCGAGGATCTGCGGCCTGATTTGCTGCGCGTCTATGACGAAATGCAGACCCCCGGCCCCTATAGCCCGGACGCGAAAGATGCCGGGCGGCGCGCGCTTCGGGTGCAGGCGGTGTCGCTGCTGGCGCGGGCAGATGAGGGCGCGAAAGCGGCAGAGCTGTTTGCACGCGCCGATAACATGACCGAGCAGTTGGGCGCATGGGGCGCGCTTCTGGGCATTGGCAAAGGTCAGGCAGAGGGCGCGCAATTCTACCGTCAATGGGCCAATGACCGGCTGGTGGTGGACAAATGGTTCTCGGCGCAGGTGATGTATGCCGCGCCCGCGACGGCGGCCGCACTGGCGCAAGAGCTGACACAGCACCCCGATTTCGACTGGAAGAACCCCAACCGCTTTCGGTCTGTCATTGGCGCCTTGGGGGCAAATCCGGCAGGGTTCCATGCCAAGGATGGCGCGGGCTACCGGCTGGTTGCCGATTGGCTGATCCGGCTGGACGGGGTTAATCCCCAAGCTGCCGCCCGCGTCTCGACCCTGTTCGAGACTTGGCGGCGCTATGACACAACGCGGCAAACACTGATGAGGGCCGCGTTGAACCGCATCATGGCGCAAGATAATCTTAGCCGCGACATGGGCGAAATGGTGGGCCGCATGCTGGGCTAGCGCGCGGCTGTCCCGGCCTTGCGCCGGGACCTCTTGGCTGGCCTGGAGGTCCCGGCGCAAGGCCGGGACCAATGCTGCACCTTAGTTGAACGCCGCGTCCGTCACAGCAGAGCTCACAGCCCCTTCGGGTTCCGATGTGATGACCGGGTCAGAGCCGCCGCCCAGAAGCGTGGCAACAGTGCGCGCATAATCGTCCATGTCCAGCGTGCCGTTGGACCCTTCGATCAGCAGTGCCACTTCGCCCATCATGCGGGTCTGGTGTTCTTCGGTCTGCGCGCCGGTATCGTCATATTCCAGCACGATCATCGCGGCCTCTTCGACATTTTCAGCCGCCCATTCCCATCCGCGCATCGAGGCACGCACGAAACGCGCCATCTTGTCCACAAACTCCGGGTCTTCAAGACGGTCTTCCATGACATACAGACCATCTTCCAATGTGGCGACGCCCTGATCTTCGTACTTGAACGTCACAAGCTCGTCTTCGCCGATGCCTGCGTCGATGACCTGCCAGTATTCGTTATAGGTCATGGTGGAGATGCAATCGGCCTGACGCTGCAACAGCGGGTCCACATTGAAGCCCTGACGCAGCACTTCAACGCCTTCATCCCCGCCATCTGTCGGAATGCCAAGTGTGCTCATCCAGCTTAGGAACGGGTATTCATTGCCAAAGAACCACACGCCCAATGTGCGGCCCGGAAAATCCTCTGGCCCGGTGATGCCGGTTTCGGCCAGACAGGTCAGCATCATGCCCGAGGATTTGAAAGGCTGCGCGATATTGACCAGCGGCAGGCCGTTTTCGCGCGCGGCCAGCGCGGCCGGCATCCATTCGACAATCACATCTGCGCCGCCACCTGCAATCACTTGCGGGGGCGCAATATCGGGGCCGCCCGCGCGGATGGTGACATTGAGGTTCTCTTCCTCGTAAAATCCGTTTTCCAGCGCGACATAATAGCCTGCGAATTGCGCCTGTGTGACCCATTTGAGCTGCAAGGTCACATCATCCATCGCCCATGCGGCCGGTGCCAGCCCAAGGCTGACGGCCGCGACTGATCCGTAAATCGTTCTTTTCATGTAAAGCACCTCCATGTTGCCTGACCCTTTTGCGGGTGCAGGAGTTAACGCCCGCGTTGCGACGGGTGCCAAAAGGTCACCCCCTTCTCCGCCAGCGCAATAATGCCGTAAAACAGCGACCCCGCAAGGGCTGCTACGGCAATCTCTGCCCAGACCATATCCAGTTGCAAGCGCCCCACCTCGGTCGAGATGCGAAAGCCCATTCCGCGCGTGGGCGAGCCGAAAAATTCAGCAACAATCGCCCCGATCAGTGCCAGAGTTGATGCAATTTTCAGCCCGTTGAAGATAAAGGGCATCGCGGCAGGCAGGCGCAGCTTCAACAGCGCCTGCCCCCAACTGGCATTATAGGTGCGCATCAGGTCGCGTTGCATCGCATCTGTCGCCGCCAGCCCCTGCACAGTGTTGACCAGCATCGGGAAAAATACCATCGCCACGACCACGGCGGCCTTGGACGGCCAGTCAAACCCGAACCACATGACCATGATGGGGGCTGTCCCGATAATGGGCAGGGCTGCCAGAAAATTGCCCACCGGCAAAAGCCCGCGGCGCAGGAAATCCGAGCGATCCACCAGCAGCGCGAAGACCAGCGCCGCGCCCACACCGATGGCATAGCCCGACAGCGCGCCCTTGACAAAAGTCTGCACAAAATCGACCCAAAGCACATCGGTCGAGCGGATGATGCGTGCCCAGATCAGGCTTGGCGCAGGCAGGATCACGCGCGGCACGTCCAGCGCGCGCACTGTCACCTCCCATAGCCACAGCAGCGTCGCGCCAAAAGCCAGCGGTGCCAGAAGCGACTGGCCACGCCCAAGCCAGCCGCCAAGACGCGGCATTTCGGCCAAATGCGCGACCAGCATCCATGCCCCCAGCCAAATCGCCACGACGACAGCCCAGACAGGCAGTGTATTGGCAGCAAAAGGCAGGACCGAATGCGCCGCTGCCCCAAGGCCCGCGCCAATCGCCAAGGCCCATAGCCAGCCCTTGCGCCGCGGTGGCAGCAGGGCCAGAAGCACCACAGCAAGAAGCGACAGCATCGTGACCACAGCAAGCTGCCCCGTACCCCCGACCCCAACAGCGACAAGAAAGGCCACGGTCATGCCCAGCCATTGCACCCTGCCTGTGCGTTGCAGACTGCTCATGCCGCCATCCCCATGCGCCGCAGCGTTGCCCGCTGGATCACCCCGATCACGGCCACCATGCCCGCCGCCAGAATGGCTGCCGCAAAAAGCGCGGACCAGATTTGCACTGTCTGGCCGTAATAGCTGCCCGACAGCAACCGCGCGCCCAAGCCCGCCACTGCCCCCGTGGGCAATTCGGCCACAATCGCGCCCACAAGTGCCGCCGCAATCCCCACCTTGAGCGAGGCAAACAGATAGGGCATGGCAGATGGCCAGCGCAATTTGGCAAAGACCTGCCCGCCGCTGGCGCTGTAGGTTTTCATCAGGTCAAGTTGCATATGGTCCGGCGCGCGCAGCCCCTTGACCATGCCGACCACGACCGGAAAGAACGACAGATAGGTCGAAATAATGGCCTTGGGCACCAGCCCCGTAACCCCAATAGCATTCAGCACCACGATGATCATGGGTGCGATGGCCAGAATCGGGATTGTCTGGCTGGCAATCGCCCATGGCATGACAGAGGCATCCATCGCGCGGTTATGCACAATCCCCACCGCAAGTGCGATGCCAAGGGCTGATCCGATGGCAAACCCCAAAAGCGTGGCCGAAAGCGTGACCCAGCCATGATAGACCAGACTGCGATTGGACAGGCTGCCTGTGTTCATGAAGCCGCGCCGCCCTGTCATCTCTTCAACCACAGTGGAATTCCACAACTCTGCCGCGACCTGATGCGGCGCAGGCAGGCGGGGGCGTTGTTGCGACATGGTGTCTGCGATCAGGGCTGGCAAGGTCAGTTCTGCCCCTGCGCGCCGCGCCTGATCCTGCGCCCATTGCGCATTCATCGGCACCACGGCGACATACCAGAGGGCGACAAGCGCCATGGTCACAGCAAGAACTGGAAAAATGTTACGCATATGTCTGCCCCGGGGGCGCTGCCCCCGGACCCCCGGGATATTTCTGCAAGGATGAAAAGATCTCACTCATCCAGATGCCCTGCCCTAAGCCCTTCGCGGACGCGATGCGCGATTTCGATGAATTCGGGGCTGTCGCGGATTTCCAAAGGGCGGGTCCGTGGCAGCGGGCTGTCGATGACATCCGTGATCCGGCCCGGGCGCGGTGACATGACCACGATCTTGGTGGACAGATACACGGCCTCGGGGATGGAATGGGTGACAAAACCTATGGTTTTTTCGGTGCGCGCCCAGAGGTCGAGCAATTGTTCATTCAGCCGGTCGCGCACAATTTCATCAAGTGCGCCAAAGGGTTCGTCCATCAGCAGGATATCGGCATCAAAGGCCAATGCGCGCGCGATCGATGCGCGTTGCTGCATGCCCCCCGAGAGTTGCCACGGGAATTTGCGTGCAAAGCCCGAAAGCTCGACCAGTTCGAGCACCTTTTCAACGCGCGCCTCCTGCTCGGCGCGCGAAAAGCCCATGATTTCCAGCGGGAGTTTCACATTGCCTGCAATCGTGCGCCACGGGTAAAGCCCCGCTGCCTGAAACACATAGCCATAGGCGCGCGCGCGGCGGGCGTCTTCGGGGGACATGCCATTCACGGTGATCGTGCCTGATGTGGGCTGTTCCAGATCGGCGATCACGCGCAAAAACGTGGTCTTGCCGCAGCCAGAGGGGCCGATAAAGCTGACAAACTCGCCCTTGGCGATGTCGAGCGAGACATTCTTGAGGGCGTGAACCGGACCATCATTGGTCTGGAAAGTGAGGGACATGTCACGGGCAGAAATGACGGGTGCTGCCATTGTGTCGGACATCACACCCCCGTCGCCGGAATACCGGCGCGCACGACAGGCCGCGGCGCGGTCAGGTCTTTCCATGCAGACAGCGCCTGACTGACAGGGCCATTGGCATCGCGGGCCACGAACCGCCCGTGCCCTTCCTGCCCGTCAAAACTGCCATCATTGACCATGACGCGGCCCCGCGACAGCACATAGCGCGGCAGGCCTGTGACCTCATGCCCTTCAAACACGTTATAGTCGATATTCGAGGCCTGCGCGCTGGCGGTGATGGTCTTGGATTTCTCGGGGTCCCAGACCACCAGATCCGCATCCGCGCCCACGGCCACTGCGCCCTTGCGCGGATACATGCCGAAGATTTTGGCGACATTGGTCGAGGTGACGGCCACAAACTCGTTCATGGTCAGCCGCCCCGTGCGCACGCCATAGGTCCAGAGCATGGGCATCCGGTCTTCCAACCCGCCAGTGCCATTGGGGATTTTGGTGAAATCGCCCAACCCATAGCGTTTCTGTTCGGTGCTGAAGGCGCAGTGATCGGTTGCCACCACTGACAGGCTGCCGCTGGCCAGACCGTTCCACAAACTGTCCTGATGGGTCTTGTTGCGGAAAGGGGGCGACATGACGCGGCGCGCGGCATGGTCCCAATCTGGGTTGAAATACTCTGATTCGTCCAATGTCAGATGCTGGATCAGCGGCTCGCCCCAGACGCGCTTGCCCGCCTGCCGCGCGCGGCGGATCGCTTCATGCGATTCTTCGCACGAAGTGTGGACCACATAAAGCGGCACGCCCGCCATGTCGGCGATCATGATGGCACGATTCGTGGCCTCGCCTTCGACCTGTGTGGGGCGGGAATAGGCATGGGCTTCGGGGCCGGTATTGCCTTGGGCCAGCAGCCGGGCGGACAGTTCGGCCACCACATCGCCATTCTCGGCATGGACCATGGCAATTGCGCCCAATTCGCGCAGGCGCTGGAAGGATGCGAATAATTCGTCATCATTGACCATCAATGCGCCCTTATAGGCAAGGAAATGCTTGAAGCTGGTGATGCCGCGCGCGACCACGTCGGGCATTTCATCAAACACCTGTTGCGACCACCATGTGACCGCCATGTGATAGGAATAGTCGCAATGCGCGCGGCCCGATTTATTGTCCCACATCTTCAGCGCATCCAGCAGCCCCTGACCGGGGCTGGGCAGCGCGAAGTCGATCACCATAGTGGTGCCGCCAGACAGCGCCGCGCGGGTGCCGGATTCGAAATCATCGCTGGAATAGGTGCCCATGAAGGGCATTTCCAGATGCGTATGCGGGTCAATCCCGCCGGGCATGACATAGGCCCCTGTCGCGTCCAGTTCGGTGTCGCCCGACAGGTTGGGGCCAATCTCAAGGATCTTGCCGCCATCGATGCGGATATCGGCCTT
The DNA here is from genome assembly GCF_001870675.1 of Roseinatronobacter thiooxidans. Classification (GTDB taxonomy): domain Bacteria; phylum Pseudomonadota; class Alphaproteobacteria; order Rhodobacterales; family Rhodobacteraceae; genus Roseinatronobacter; species Roseinatronobacter thiooxidans. The sequence goes on from NZ_MEHT01000045.1 coordinate 73,105, forward strand.
ATAGGTCAGGTCATGGGTGACAATTGTGCCGTTCTTGATGACGGTGGTCATGGGGTTACTCCCTGTCCTGTTTGAGTGTTGCGGCAAGGTCGCGCCACCCTTGGTTGTGTTCGGCAATCAGCGCATCTTTCCATGTGCGTCGCCACCGCTTGAGTTGGTCGGCGCGGCGACGGGCTGCACCGAGATCGGCGCACGCCTCGCTCCAGACCAGTTTGCAAATCTTGTAGCGCGCGCAATGCGGATGGCCCTGGCCCAACCGCAAAAGCCGCATTTCGGCGCGCAAATCGGAGGTTACCCCAATGTGGATGGCTGTGTTTGACCGGCAGGCGGCAATATAGACAAGATATACCATGCCCTGACACTGGCAGAGCACGGTTAACGTAGGCTGAACGCAGCCCCGGCCCCCGCGCCGGGGCCTCTCGTCTGGCACGGGCGCTTGGCGTAGTGCGGGGGCGCAGGCCCCGGGTCAAGCCCGGGGCTGCGCTGCGCCATATGTCGCCTGCACCGCTCACCCCACCACCTCGGCAGTTTCCAGCACTGCATGCAGCAGCACATTTGCCCCCGCTTCGGCCCATTCGGGGAAAATCTCTTCGGCCTCGTTATGGCTCAGGCCATCCACGCAAGGGCACATGATCATCGCTGTCGGGTAGAGCCGGTTGATCCAGCACGCATCATGCCCTGCCCCCGAGACGATATCCATATGGCTGTAGCCCAGCTGCGTGGCCGCATCGCGGATGCGCGCCAGCAGGGTTTCGTCAAAGGCGGGCGGGTCGAACTGGCCGACAATCCGGGACGCGAATTTCACCCCGATATCAGCGCAAATCCCCGGGGCGCGCGCGTTGAACTCGGCCACCATTGCGTCGAGCGTCTCGAGCACATGGGACCGGAAATCGATGGTGAACACAACCTTTTCCGGTATCACATTGCGCGAATTGGGGAAAACATCAATCTGCCCAATCGCGCCCACGGCGTTGGGTTGGTGCTTCATCGCAATTTCATGTACCAGCTCGGTCACCCGCGCAAGGCCCCGCCCTGCATTGCGGCGCAGATACATCGGGGTTGATCCGGTGTGCTGGCCCTTGCCTGTCACCGTGCATTCGATCCAGCGCAACCCCTGCCCGTGGGTGACCACCCCTACCTGTTTGCCCTCTGCCTCCAGAATCGGGCCTTGTTCGATATGCAACTCGAAAAAGCTGTGCATTTTGCGCGCGCCCACCGGCTCGGTGCCTTTCCAGCCGATGCGTTCCAATTCATCCCCGAAGCGTTTGCCCTGCGCATCTGTCAGCGCATAGGCCCAATCCCGCTCCAACACGCCCGCAAACACGCCAGAGGCCAGCATGGCCGGCGCAAACCGCGTGCCTTCTTCATTGGTCCAGTTGGTCACCACTATCGGGCGGCGGGTCTTGATACCCAGATCGCGCATGGTGCGCACAATTTCCAGCCCTGCCAGCACGCCCAAGACACCATCATATTTGCCCCCCGTGGGCTGGGTGTCGAGATGGCTGCCCACATAGACCGGCAGGGCATCAGGGTCGGTCCCTTCAAAGCGCGCGAACATGGTGCCCATCTCATCCACAGCCATTGTGCCACCGGCCTGTGTGCACCAGTGCTGGAACAGATGGCGCGCCTCGCCATCTTCATCGGTGACGGTCTGGCGGTTGTTTCCGCCTGCAATGCCGGGGCCGATCTGCGCCATTTCCATCAGGCTGTCCCACAGTCTTTCGCTGTTGATCTTCATGTTCTCAGCCGGTGCAGACATTCATAACTCCCCCAAGTGACGGCACTTTAGTGCTGTTCTTTTTCTGTTTGTTTATCCGTGAATCGCGCGTGGTAACAGCGCAGCCCAGAGGCTTTGCTTGCACTCGATCCACAGGGACGCTATCAAGTTTGACCATCCAGTCAAGAAGCTTGTCCCGCCATGCCCGCGCCGCGCCTTCCCATCGCTGAAAAACCCGGCAGCGCAAGAAAGGCGCCGCGCTCGCGCATCCAGAAGCGCAACCGAGAGATCATTCTGGATGCCGCGCTGGAAGTGTTTTCCACCCACGGGTTTCGCGGCGCAACGCTGGACCAGATCGCCACGCAAGCAGGGTTGTCCAAGCCAAACCTGCTGTATTATTTCGACAGCAAGGACGCCATCCACCGCGAATTGCTGACCCGCCTGCTGGATACATGGCTGGACCCGTTGCGCATGCTGAACCCGGATGGCGCGCCTCAAGCCGAGATCATGGCCTATATGCGCCGCAAATTGCAGATGTCGCGCGACTTTCCGCGCGAAAGCCGGTTGTTCGCCAATGAAATCCTGCAAGGTGCGCCGCGTATGGAAGCCTTTATCCGCACCGATCTGCGCGCGCTTGTCGATGAGAAAGCCCAGCTTTTGCAGGCTTGGGCCGATGCAGGGCGCATTGCGCGGATTGACCCCTATCACCTGATCTTCTCGATCTGGTCCCTGACCCAGCATTACGCAGATTTTGCCCCCCAGATCGCCATGATCCGGGGGGACAGGCATGAGCCGACAGAAGGCGCAGAGGAATTTCTCGAGCATCTCTATTCCCGTCTGCTTGCGCCCTGATCACTCTGCCGCTTTGGCCATGGGGTTATTGGGGTGCGTGGTCCAGTTGGCATAATCGCTGACCACATCGCCTGTGCGCGGGTCGACCGCACCTTTGGGCATTTCCTCCATCGTGATGCAATCGGCAACTGGGCAGACATTGACGCATAGGTTGCAGGCCACGCATTCGGCATCGATCACCTCGAATACGCGCTCTGGCGACATCGAAATAGCCTGATGCGACGTGTCTTCGCAGGCCGCAAAACAGCGCCCGCAAGAGATACACAGGTCTTGGTTGATCCGCGCCTTGGTGACGTAATTGAGGTTGAGATATTGCCAGTCCGTCACATTCGGAACCGCGCGCCCAACAAGCTGGTCAACCGAGGTGAAGCCTTTCTCATCCATATATTGCGACAGGCCCGCTGTCAGTTCCTTGATGATCCCGAAACCGTAAGTCATGGCGGCAGTACACACCTGCACATTGCCCGCGCCCAGCGTCAGGAACTCCGCCGCATCGCGCCATGTCGTCACCCCGCCAATACCGCTGATAGGCAGGTCCGCCGTTTCAGGCGAGCGTGCAATCTCGGACACCATATTCAGCGCAATCGGCTTGACCGCAGGCCCGCAATAACCGCCATGCGCGCCTTTGCCGTCGATCATCGGCTCCGGGCTGAAAGTGTCCAGATTGACGGATGTGATAGAATTGATGGTGTTGATCAGGCTGACCGCATCGGCCCCGCCGCGTTTTGCAGCCTCTGCCGGTTTGCGGATATCGGCAATATTGGGCGTCAGCTTCACGATACAGGGCATGCGCGAATGCTGCTTCACCCAACGCGTGACCATTTCGATATATTCGGGCACCTGCCCCACCGCAGCCCCCATGCCGCGCTCGGACATGCCATGCGGGCAGCCGAAATTCAGCTCTACCCCGTCGGCTTCGGTATCTTCGACATGCTTGAGAATCGCTTTCCACGATTCTTCGTCACAGGGCACCATCAGCGAGACAACCATCGCGCGGTCGGGCCAGTCGCGTTTGACCTGCTTGATCTCGCGCAGGTTCACCTCCAGCGGGCGGTCGGTGATCAACTCGATATTGTTCAACCCCAGCAAGCGCCGGTCCGCCCCCCAGATCGCGCCATAGCGCGGGCCGTTGACATTCACGATGGGCGGTCCCTCGGACCCAAGTGTTTTCCAAACCACCCCGCCCCAGCCCGCCTTGAACGCGCGCACGACATTATATTCCTTATCCGTAGGCGGGGCAGAGGCCAGCCAATAAGGGTTGGGGGATTTGATACCGATAAAATTCGTGGTCAGGTTTGCCATGTCAAAAACTCCGTTGGGTGCGTGATCTTACGCGCCGCTGTTCATCAGGCTTGCATGAATGCTCTCGGCCGCATCGCGCCCTTGCGCCACTGCCGTGACGGTCAGATCCTCGCCGCCGCCCGTGCAATCGCCCCCTGCCCAGACACCGGGAACCGAGGTGCGGCCCGCCGCATCCACCTTGATCTTGCGCCCCTCCAGCGCCACGCCGTCAGGCGCACCAACAAGCGTCTGGCCAATGGCCTTGAACACCTGATCGGCTTTCAGGCGAAATGTCTCGCCCGTGGGTTCAACACCTGTGACGCCGGCACGGGTATAGGCAAACTCGACCTCGCGCATGGCGCCATTGGCATGGATGGCGACCGGCATCGCATTGGTGATGATCTTCACGCCTTCATTCGCGGCATGGTTCAACTCATAATCCGACGCGCTCATCGCTGCGCGTTCGCGCCGGTAGACCATGCTGACATGCTCTGCCCCCAGCAGGCGCGACTGCACCGCGGCATCCACCGCCGTCATGCCCCCGCCGATAACCACAACATGCCGTCCCACAGGCAGGGTCGAGAGATCGGAAGTCTGGCGCAATTCGGCAATAAAATCGACTGCATCGCGGGTGCCTGTCGCCCCCTCGCCCTCCAGCCCAAGCGCGTTGACACCGGCCAGCCCCATACCCAGAAAAACCGCATCAAATTGCTCTTGCAACTCTAACAAAGTGCCATCTGTGCCCAAGGACCAGCCCTGATGCAGGGTTATACCGCCGATCTGCATCAGCCAGTCCACCTCGGCCTGCGCGAAACCATGCGCGGCCTTATAGGCGGCGATGCCATATTCATTCAGCCCGCCTGGCTTCTCGTGCCGGTCAAAGATCGTGACATCATGGCCCTTCATCGCAAGGCGATGTGCACAGGCCAGACCGGCGGGGCCTGCGCCCACAACCGCAACGCGCTTGCCGGTCGGCGTCTGGCGTGTGTAGGGGTGCGAATTTTTCGCAATCAGCGTTTCAGTTGCATAGCGTTGCAACCGGCCAATCTCGACCGGCTTGCCTTCTGCGGCTTCGCGCACACAGGCCCCTTCACACAGCGTCTCTGTCGGACAGACGCGCGCGCACATGCCGCCAAGGATATTCTGGTCAAAGATCGTGCGCGCGGCGGCTTCGGGCTGACCGGCCTGAATCTGACGGATGAACAGCGGAATGTCGATTTCCGTGGGGCATGCGGTGATGCAGGGCGCATCATGGCAGAAATAACACCGATCCGCCGCGACCATCGCTTCATGCGGGTCATAATCGGGGTAAAGGTCGTCAAAATGTTCGGCATATACATCCGGGTTCAGGCGCGCAGGCGCAATGCCGGGGGTGGTCAGGCTGTTGGACATATCGCTGGCCTTTTCATGACTGGCTCTTGTGGAGAGGATGAAACCACGGATCAAAAATTTTATCAATTAGTAAAATTTTTAAACTTCGCCGAAATTTTCAGCACGCAAAACCGACCAGCAGGGCCACCACACTGCCCCCTCGCCCGTGCCTGTTTCGCGCCCCTCATCTTGATGCACAACGCAGTACCGGCCCCCGCGCCGGTACCTCTCGCTCAGGCCAGAGCTGCCGCTGCACCAAAATTATTGCGCAGCGACGGGTTTGCCCGAAAGGGTGTCCGGCTGTGTCCGGGGCTTGAGTTCCAGCGGAAAGCTGACGCGGAACGCGGCCCCCCCCTGTCCGGGCACATAGGTGATTTCACCGCCAAGATTGTGCATAATCTCGCGGCAGATCGCCAGCCCAAGCCCCGCGCCCCCTGCCTGCATCGAATCTGTCAGGCGTGAAAACTTCTCGAAAATCAGCGCTTGCTTGTCGCGGGGAATGCCGGACCCGTTATCGATGAAATCCACCTCGACCATCGCCTTGTTCTGGCGCACCTCGATCTGCATCTGCGGCTCTGGTGCATCGCAATATTTGCGCGCATTCGACAGGATGTTGATGAAAACCTGCGTCAGGCGTCCCGCATCTGTGATCACCTCTATCGCTTCGGGGTCGCGGCTGCGCAGAATGCGGAACTTGCGATCCGCCTGAACAGAGTTCGAGGCACTCATTGCCTTGTCGATCAATTCTCGCAAATTCACTGGTGCGATGTTCAGCTGCACCTGCCCGTGTTCCAGAACCGACAGGTCCAGCAGATCATCCAGCAGCCGCGTCAGCCGGATCGATTCATCATGGATGATCTGCGCAAAATGGTTTCTGTCTTCGGTGGACATGCCTTCATCATCCATCAGGATTTCCGAAAACGCCCGGATCGAGGTCATGGGCGTGCGCAATTCATGGCTGATCTGGCTGAGGAATGCGTCTTTCTGCACAGACAGTTTTTGCAACATTTCATTGGCTTCGCGCAGTTTGCGGGCGGTGCGCGACAGTTCTTTGGACTTCGCTTCCAGTTGCGCGGAATATTCCATGATCTGCGCCGTCTCAGACGCCACCGCCATCAGATCCTCGACCGAGACCACCGCCGTGCCCACACTTTGGGCCAGCATCGCATGCGCCGTCGCCGCCCCGACAGAGCCGGAGAGTTTCAACTCCAGCGCTTCCAGAAATTCGGGTGTAATATCGGGCAGAAACCCCTGTTTGCCCTGCACTTCCGCCTGCGCGCGGAAAAACGCCTGTCCTTCGGTCGCGCCAAGAATGCGTTGCGCCATGGGCAGCAGGTCTTCAGCCTCGGCCACAGGGCGGGTCCAGCTGCGCGCAGGGCCGGGGCGGTCAAAGATATTGACGAATAGCGCGCCCTGTACCCGCTCGATCGGGCTTGGAAAGCTGAGAAATGACCCAAGGCAGAACGCCAGCGCATTCAGCGCCAGCGACCAGAACAACGCATGCAGCAGCGGGTCAAGCGTGCTCAGGCCAAACAGGCTATAGGGGCGCAACCACGCAAGCCCCATCAAGCCCTGTTCCATCACTTGCGCCGACAGGAAAATGTCAGGGCCAAAGCTTGGCAGGAACAGCGTGTAGAACCACAGGACAGTCCCAACCACAAGGCCCAGCGCCGCCCCTGTCCGGCTGGCCCCGCGCCAGAACAACGCGCCCAGAAGTGCGGGCAGAATTTGCGCAACCCCCACAAAGGCAATCAACCCGATTGCCGCCAGCGCCGCAGACCCGCCCGTTATGATGTAATAGATATAGCCCAACCCCAGCACCAGCGTGATCGACAAGCGCCGCACACTCAGCACCAGCAGCCGCATATCGCCTGTATCCAGATTCTGCGCCGAACGCAGCTTCAGCCACAGCGGCACCACAATATGGTTGGACACCATCGTGGCCAGCGCCAGAGAGGCCACAATCACCATCGAGGTTGCCGCTGAAAACCCGCCCAGAAAAGACAGCAGCGCCAGCCCGTCCTGCCCGAAATGCAACGGCAGCGTCAGCACGAACATATCGGGGTTGGTGCCCGGTGGCATGACTTCCAGCCCCACCACCGCAATCGGCAGCACAAACAGGCTAATCAGGAACAGATATAGCGGAAAGGCCCAGCTTGCGGTTGCCAGATGCTGGTCATTGGTGTTTTCGACCACCATCACCTGAAACATGCGCGGCAGGCAGATGATGGCGATGGCCGACAGCAAAATCAGCCCTGTCCAGCGCCCGGGTTGAATTTGCCATTCCGGCAAGGCTTGGGCATCAATGCGCGCCAGAATATCGGCAGGGCCAGAGGCCACAAACCACACCGCGAATATGCCCACTGCAATCAGCGCCAGCAGCTTGACCACTGCCTCGACCGCGATGGCGGTGACCACACCGGGATGCTGTTCATTCGCATCCAGATTGCGCGTGCCAAATGCGATGGTAAACAGCGCCAGCCCCCCCGCCACCCAGAACGCAATCAGGTTGCGGTCCGTGGCCAGACCCGCCCCGGCAGGGTCGGTGGCAAACACTGTGAAGGATTGCGAAATCGACTGCAATTGCAAGGCGATATAGGGCGTTCCTGCCGACACGCAGAGCAGCGTGACAATCACCCCCAGCAGGTTGGATTTGCCATAGCGCGCCGAGATCATATCGGCGATGGATGTCACGCGGTTCTCGCGCCCGATCCGCACCAATTTGCGCAAGATCACCCACCAGCCCACAAATACCAGTGTCGGCCCCAGATAGATGGTCATGAATTCCAGACCCGAGCGCGCGGCATAGCCCACTGCGCCGTAAAACGTCCATGCCGTGCAATAGACCGACAGCGACAACGTATAGACCATGGGCGAGCGCAACCAGCCCGCGCGCCCCTCTGCCGCGCTGCGCTCTGCCGCAGAGGCGACCGCGAACAGCAAGATCACATAGCCCAGACATGTCAGCACAAGCAGGTTGAAGGACATGCGCCTAGCCTTCCTCGTCAGGGTCTGGGCGCGGGGCCTCTTTTTGTGGCAGGCCGGTTTTGGGTGGGTCCAGCGTCCGGCGCAGCCCCACCGACATCACAAAGGCCGCCAAAATCAGCACGATCCAGACCGCAAACAGATAGACGCTTTCAACCGCTGTGGGCGGTGCCTCGGTGCTGTAATCATGCCGCATCAGCGGCAGCATCAGCAAAACCAGCCCCAGCACGGGCAGGAACCGCGCGGCATCCATCAACCGCCGGATGCGGTAGCTGTCACGCGCCAGAAACTGGGGGCTGTGCGGCGGTTTCATGGCCCCGCCAACTCGCGCACAGCGTTAATGACATCTGCATTGGCAAAGGGCTTGGTCATAAAGCGCGTCACGCCCAGACGCTCTGCCTCGCAGCGGTCGGCGGCCTGTCCCTTGGCTGTCAGCATCAGCACCGGCAAATCGCGCGTGCCATCTTCGGCCCGCAGGGATTTCAGAATGTCGAACCCGTTTAACCCCGGCAGCATCAGATCAAGGATCAGCAGATCGGGCGGGTCATCACGCATTGCCCCCATCGCCGCATGCCCGTCTGCCGAAACATCAACCCGCCAGCCATTGCGCGTCAGAATAAAGCGCAACGCCTCCGAGATATTCGGCTCATCCTCCAGAACCAGCACACGCTTCTCCATCCCAAGGTTCCTCTCTCCCTTGCAGGGATCAGGGTGCAGCCGCGTATGCCCGCCCAGATCACCTGTGCAAGACGGCCCCTTGCTCCCACCGTCTTGCCGTTACTTTTACGCCGCATCCCGCGCCAGTGTCAAAATTCGCCGCCGGATTCGGATGCCGTCATCAATATCGATGGCTCTCGCCGCGCGGCGCAGTCCAGTTGCGCGCAGGTCCGGCAGCTTGACCCGACGATCACCGGCTCTGTCACCTCGTCTTCTGCGACGCTATCCGCAGGAATAATCAGCATGCTGGCCTGCAAGACACTTGGTTTGTCATATCCCAACACCACTTCGGTTGTGGCAAAGGCATAGGCCACGAAAGACCGCGCCATTCGTCCGGCAGTGACCAGCGACTGGCGCAAAGGCTGGTGCGGGCGCTGCAAGGCCTGATACAGCGGCCATAGCGGGCAACCGCCGCCAAAACGCGGCAAAGCAAATCCCTCAATCCCGCGGCGAAACATCAGCGTGCCGGAATTGTCACAAATCACCAGCCCCGGCGCAGGCAGGCCCAGTTCGGCCAAAGCATGGGGGGGCAGCATGGCCAGACGCCGCAAGACCTGATCGAAGCGCACATTGAAATGCCGCGCCAAAGCGTCGGGGGCAAAGCCGTGGTCCGACAGGGCCACCAACAGCTCTGGCAAAGGCAAGGCCCGCGCGTCAGAGTGGAAGCGCGCGATCCATTGCCGCGCCAATGCGCGCGACGCGTCCGAGGACAGGTCAACCTGCCCCTGAACCATAGATTGCGCATCCGCATCTGCGCGTTCCAACTGGGGCAGATGGAATTCAAGCGTGGCCAGCCATGCCTCTACTTCTTCTTGCGGGGCGGCAAGGCCGGTTTCATCGGTCTTGCCTGCATCCAGATAATTGACCAGCGCCACCGCCCCTTCGGCCAGCCGCGCACTGTCCTGAAGTATATTCTGGTGAAACCGCGCCTGCCAATCCGGCTCGATCACGCCCGAATCGTTGAGAATGCTGGCAGTGGACTGCACCGAGGTGACGGCAGATATGATCTCGTGCAGCGCCTCGCCCAGATAGGGGTCATGGGTCATGCGGTCGTTCAACTGCTCGACCACACGTTCCAGCCGTTCAACCCGTGCCTGCGTTTCGGCCAGCACCTTGGACCAGCCCGGAAACCGGCCTGTGAATTCGTCAATCCGCTCCAGCTCGACCAGCTCGGAATCGCAGCGCAGCGCCGCCGCGCGCGCCCCCTCGACCAAGCGCGCATCCGTATCTTCCACCAACGCATCAGATGACACGCCCAGCGCCTGCGCCAGCGCGCTTAGCAGGTCCGGCCCAACTTTGCGGCGGTTATGCTCTATCAGGTTCAGATACGAAGGCGACACGCCAACCACGCGCGCAAGCTCTGCCTGACGCAACCCCCGCAAATTGCGGCGCGCCCGAATGCGTGTTCCTGTCAAAGCGGTGCGTGGCAATGTAAAGGCCCCTCTCAGCCGCCAATTTACGAAAATTGACAATCGAGGGAAGCGTTATTTTCATGAATTGACACATTCCACGGACCGATCACGAAAAAGGCGGCTTCACAGGGGGAACACCCTCAAGTATAAGGCCCACGACCTGCGCGGCGCGACCGCGCCTTGCACTGATATGCCCAACACTCGAGGATTCCGATGACGCAGAGCCGCAATGACGCCGATGTTGCCTTTATCAAAGCCCTTGCGGAACTTCTCAATGAGAATGACCTCTCAGAAGTCAGCGTAAAGCGCGACTATGGCGAAAATGACAGCCTGAATGTCAAAGTGTCCAAAATCAGCGCGCAGCCAGCGCAGATTCAATATGCGCCCGCCCCTGTCGCAGCGGCCGCCCCCAGCGCACCCGCCGCCGCCCCATCAGACACACCCGCAGACCCCGCCCAGCACCCCGGCGCCGTAACCTCGCCCATGGTTGGCACGGCCTATCTGGCCGCAGAGCCGGGCGCTGCGAATTTCGTCAGCATCGGCGCGCAAGTGTCCGAAGGTGATACGCTGATGATCATCGAAGCGATGAAAACCATGAACCACATCCCCGCCCCGCGCGCAGGCACTGTCAAACGCATTCTTATCAGCGATGGCAGCCCCGTGGAATTTGGCGCGCCCTTGATGATCATCGAATAAGGCGCAGATGATGTTGAACAAGATCCTGATAGCCAATCGCGGAGAGATCGCCCTGCGGGTCATCCGCGCCTGCCGCGAGATGGGCGTGGCCTCTGTCGCTGTGCATTCGACAGCCGATTCAGACGCCATGCATGTGCGCATGGCGGATGAGGCCATCTGCATCGGTCCGCCCCCCTCGAACCAAAGCTATCTGCATGTGCCCTCCATCATCTCGGCCTGCGAGATTTCGGGCGCGGATGCGATTCACCCCGGATATGGGTTCCTGTCGGAAAACGCGGCCTTTGTGCAGGTTGTCGAAGATCACGGGATCACCTTTATCGGCCCCTCTGCCGAACATATCCGCATGATGGGTGACAAGATCACCGCGAAAGACACGATGAAAGCCTTGGGCGTGCCCTGCGTGCCGGGGTCGGATGGTGGCGTGCCGGATTATGAAACCGCAAAAACCGTGGCTGAACAGATCGGCTATCCGGTCATCATCAAAGCCACCGCAGGCGGCGGCGGGCGCGGGATGAAACTGGCGCGCAGCGCGGCAGAACTGGAAACCGCCTTTCGCACCGCGCGCGCCGAAGGCAAAGCCGCCTTTGGCAATGATGAAGTCTATATCGAGAAATACCTCAGCACCCCGCGCCATATCGAGGTTCAGGTCTTTGGCGATGGCAAGGGCAATGCCGTCCATCTGGGCGAGCGCGACTGTTCCTTGCAACGCCGCCACCAGAAGGTTCTGGAAGAAGCGCCCGGCCCCTCGATCACGCCCGAATTGCGCGCGCGCATCGGCAAGACCTGTGCAGATGCTGTCGCCAAGATCGGCTACAGGGGCGCGGGCACAATCGAATTCCTGTATGAGAATGGCGAGTTCTATTTCATCGAAATGAACACCCGCTTGCAGGTTGAACACCCTGTGACCGAGGCCATTTTCGGCGTAGATCTGGTGCGCGAACAAATTCGCGTGGCCTCGCACCTGCCGCTGTCGTTTACTCAAGATGATCTGCACCTGAATGGCCACGCGATTGAGGTGCGCATCAATGCGGAGAAGCTGCCGAATTTCACGCCATGCCCTGGCCGCGTTGCGACATATCACGCGCCCGGCGGGCTGGGGGTGCGGATGGATTCCGCGCTGTATTCCGGCTATACGATCCCGCCCTATTACGACAGCCTGATCGCCAAGCTGATCGTGCATGGCCGCGACCGGCCAGAGGCGCTGGCGCGGCTGAACCGTGCCTTGGGCGAATTGATCATCGACGGGGTGGATTCCTCGGTGCCGCTATTCCGCGCGCTGTTGGCCGAACCCGATGTGCAGAATGGCACTTACGACATTCACTGGCTGGAATCCTTCTTGGCGCAGACCCTCACCCCCTGATGCAGGGATGGGTTTGGCGGCAGTCAATCTGCCGCCAAACCCTTGTCACGAATGCGCCTGCGCCCAGCGGAACAGCAAGTCCTGCTTCATCTGACGGGCCTGTTGCGCCCAAGCGGCGGTTCCTTCGGGGCGGTCCACCTGCCCGCCTGCCACCCGCGCGCGCCGCGCCAGATCGGCCGAGCAGATGGCAAATGCCAGATCACGCCCCCCCGGTGCACGCAGATACCCCCCAAGTGCCGACACAAAATACAACGTGCCGGTTTTGGCGCGCACATCCATATCGGTGCGGGGGCGCAGGTTGCCGCTGCTGTCGCGGAAGGGGTGTTCGCGCAAAATCGCGCGCAATGTACCGTCTTGCCCGGCAAGCCGGAACATATTGGCCAGATCCGTCATCGACACGCGCGATGCAGCCCCAAGGCCGGAATGATCCACCATGCGCGCGCTGGACATGCCATAGCGGCTGCGCGCCCAATCCGACATCTGCGCCGCAGATGCCGCCAGACTGGCAGGCCTGCCATTGCGCGCGGCACTGGCGGTCATGCCCACCGCCTCGGCGCTGATATTGGTCGAGAATCGCAGCACATCGCGCAGCATCTCTTGCAGCGGTTGCGAGCGATGCGTCACCAGATCGCGCCCTGCAGGCGTGGCGCGTGCCAGTTCCGGCGCAGACAGGGCCAGCCCCTGCGCGCCTGCCAGCGTGCGAAACACCTCGCCTGCATAAAGTTCGGGGTGGCGCACTGGCAACCAGCGCGAACCGGTATTGCCCAGCGCGCTGCGCGCAACGCTCCATTGATCCTGCGTGGCGGTGCGGCGGTAGGTGTAAAGCGGGCTGGCGCGGTTGGCGATCTGCATCTGCGCCATGCGCACATCAGGCCGGTGCCGGTTTGAGCGTGCATCCATCGATACCGTGTAATCAGACCCTGCGCGGCGCCACTCAAAATGTACGCGGTTGTAATTCAGGTTCAGCCCCGAAACTGACGGGTTGTAACCCGCCTGCACCGACTGGTCATCGGCAATCGCCTCGACAAAGGGCAACGCGCCCCCCCAGACAAGGAAGCGCCCTGTCACCTGCCGCACGCCCCCGCGCACCAGTTCCGCGGCCATGGCGGCCAGCATATCGGTTTCCAGTGTCGGATCACCCCCGCCTGCCAGCACCAGATCACCGCGCAAGACGCCGTCGTTCACAGGTCCGGTCGCAACCAGCCGCGTGCGGAACTGATAGCCCGCGCCCAATGCCTCCAGCGCATAAAGCGCGGTCATCGCTTTCGCCACGCTGGCCGGCGGCAAGGCAGTGTTCGCGCCCTGCCCTTCCAGCAGATTGCCAGATCGCATGTCAATCACCGCAAAGGCCAGTTCACCACCCAGCGCAGAACGGGCAATGATCCCCTCGACGGGCGGTGCGGGCTTCACCACAGGGCGAATCGAGCGTTCGGGTGCATTGGCGCAAGCGGGCATCGCCAGCATCGCCGCGCCCCCCATCAACAGGTTCAGGCATCTGCGCCGCTGCAACAGGGTTTGCGTCACCATATCTGGCACCGGAGTGATTGTGGCGATGCGCCGCGAAAAAACTGTTTGATATATTGCACGATTGAACTTCCCCAGCTTCTGGCATCTAAAGAAATTTTTATCGCTCAAGCAAGCGTTTCGCCGCAATCCCTGCTCATAATTCCGTGGGGGGTGCACTTGCATCTGCACCCTGCCAGACGCCTTGGGCGCGCAAATGGGTGGAAGAGATGTTGCGCAGCGGAATTGTCAGAAAGCACCATGCCGGTGCCGGTGCCGCCTGCAACACGGGTGCAGAGCGCGCGGCGATGCGCGCCTGCGCATAGCGGCGCGCAGCAACCGAGGACAGCGCGCCACGTTGCTGGCCCGGACGCGCCACAACAGCAATCGGCAGGCTTTCCATGATCCAGCGCCAGTTATCCCAGCGGTGAAAACCCGCCAGATTATCCGCGCCCATGATCCAGACAAAGCGCCGCCCCGGATAATGATGCATCAGCGCGCGCAGGGTGTCGGCAGTGTAGCGCGTGCCAAGCTGCGCCTCGATCGGGGTGATTTGGACATGCGGGTGGCGCATCAGCGCGCGCGCGCGCGCCACGCGCGCGCCCAGCGGGGCCGGTCCGGCCTGTTTCAGCGGGTTTCCCGGCGAGACAAGCCACCACAGCTGGTCCAGCTGCAAGCGCTTCAGCGCATGGCGCGTGACATGCACATGCCCCTCATGCGCGGGATCGAACGACCCGCCGAACAGGCCGACAGACGCCCCAAGAGGCGCGAATGGCAGATCATGGCGGGGCAGCACAGGCATGACGCACAAACCTTTCCCTGTCTATGGCAGCACAGTTGCCAGATACGGCTGCGCGCGCGCGCTGACAAGCGCGGGATTGGCGGCTGCATTGGGGGGTGGAGAAGGTGGTACCGCCTCCCCGGCTTGAACGGGGGACCTCTGGATCCACAATCCAGCGCTCTAACCAACTGAGCTAAGGCGGCACTGAGCGCGATTTAGCTGCCGCAGCGGATGAATGCAAGGGGGCGGATGCTTGATTATCACCTTCCAAAGACGTATCGCACAGAAACATCCCTCAACACACAAGGAAAACACGCCATGGGCATCAATTCCGAAAGCGATATTTCGGCAAATCTTCAGATCGGCCCAACCACCGAAGGTATGGTGCGGATATATGTTGCCGGTGAAGGCGTCGATCTGCCGCTGGATTTCGACCCGGAAGAGGCCGAAGAGATCGCGGAAGAATTGCGCGGCGCAGCGCAAGCCGCACGCAAAATGGCCGAAGGCGCAAAAGGCAAAAAGCGCTAAGATGCACGCACGCATTTTAGCCCGCGCACCCAAGCCTTTGATTTGAAGAAGATATGGCCGGTCTTTGCGGCCATCTCGCCCCTGCTGCGGCGCGCAGATTGCGATGTTACAATAGGTCACAATCTGTGAATTGCCCCCTTTGCCCATTACCTTTAGTTTATTGAATATAAAAATAAACGGTAAGAGCGGGTTCAGGTTATGCAAAATACAATACGGTCAGACAGACAGATCATTGGCACAGGGCTGCATAGTGGCATGCCTGTGCGCTTGCGTTTGCGTCCGGCAGCGGCACATTCTGGCTTGCAGTTCCACCGTATCGATTACCCCAAGCGCCAACAGGTGATCAAGGTCAGCCCCGAAAACTGGGTCGAAGCCAACCTGTGCACAGTGCTTGAAAACCGCCATGGCGTGCGTGTCAGCACGGTTGAGCATTTGTTGGCCGCCCTGCATGGCTGCGGCATTCATAACGCGATTATCGAAATTGACGGGCCAGAAGTGCCCATTCTTGACGGCAGCTCGGACCCCTTTGTACGGCTTATACTGGATGCGGGCATCAAACAGTTGCACGCGCCCTTGCAGGTGCTGCGGGTACTGCGGCCGGTCAGTGTTGAAAACAACGGCGCATCCGCGCGGCTGCTGCCCTCGGACCAGCTGGAAATTGATTTCCAGATCGATTTCGCCGATCCCGCCATCGGCTATCAGCGCAAACACCTGAATATGCATAACGGCACCTTCCTGCGCGAGTTGAGCAATTGTCGCACATTTTGCATGCGCAAGGATGTGGAAACCATGCAAAGCCACGGGCTTGCCCTCGGCGGCAGTCTGGAGAATGCTGTGGTCTTCCATGAGGGTGAAATCCTTAGCCCCGGCGGGTTGCGGCGCCCGGATGAGCCAGTGCGCCACAAGATTCTGGATGCCATGGGTGATCTTTATGTCGCCGGATACCCAATAATCGGCCGCTATGAAGGTGTGCGCGCAGGCCATGCGCTGACCGGGCGCGTGCTGCAAGCGCTGTTTGCAGATGCGGCCAATTATGAATTCGTCACCTGTGACAGCACAGTCTGCGCGACTTTGCCGGGGCTTGGCTTGCCTGCGCATGAATTGCGCCTGACGGCGTAACCCCGCGCCCCATGCTTTAATGCAGGGCCAACCCGAAAAAGGCGTTTTGCGCCACCGTTTTTTCTGTGATAACAGAAGTCGAGTATCAGAAATGCAGTGGGGTGGCGGGAGATGATTTCGAACTCTGGAATCCGAAATCTAGGGGCTGTCGTCATGGTTGTGGCGGCTTTGTCGGCCTGCAATCGCAACACCGGCCCGGACGAGTCGCTTGACGCTTTCTCGGCGGAAGAGATATTCCAGCGCGGCGAGTATGAGTTGGAAACCTCGCGGCGCAGCGCGTCATCGCTGCGGTATTTTCAGGAAATAGAGCGGCTATACCCCTATACCGAATGGTCACGCCGCGCGCTGATCATGCAAGCCTATGCGCATCACCGCGCCCGCGAATATGAAGAAAGCCGCGCCGCGGCGCAGCGCTTCCTCGACACTTACCCCACAGACGAAGACGCGCCCTATGCCGCCTATCTGCTGGCGCTGTCCTTCTATGACCAGATCGACGAGGTTGGGCGCGATCAGGGCCTGACCTTTCAGGCGTTGCAACACCTGCGCCGCCTGATTGAACAATATCCAGATACCGATTACACGCGGTCCGCCATCCTGAAATTCGAATTGGCCTTTGACCATCTGGCTGCCAAGGAAATGGAAATCGGGCGCTATTACCTGCGGCGTGGCAATTTTAACGCCGCCGTCAACAGGTTCCGCGTTGTGGTCGAGGATTTCCAGACATCGACCCACACGCCCGAAGCGTTGCACAGGTTGGTGGAATCATACCTCTCGCTCGGGCTGCGGGATGAGGCGCAGACTGCCGCCGCCATCCTTGGCTATAATTTCGAGGCAAACCCTTTCTATCAGGACAGCTTCCGCCTGCTGGGCGGACAGGGGCTGCAACCTGAAGCGCGGGGCGAAGGATGGTTGCGATCGATTTACCGGCAGGCTGTGCGTGGCGACTGGATCTGACACCTCGCAACATTCTTATGCAAAGGGCTGAGCAAACAGATGCTCTTGTCGCTCGATATCCGAGATGTGCTGATCATTGACCGGCTGGAACTTCGGTTCCAGCCCGGCCTGAATGTGCTGACAGGCGAAACGGGTGCAGGCAAGTCCATCCTGCTGGATTCGCTGGGCTTTGTGCTGGGCTGGCGCGGGCGCGCCGATCTGGTGCGCCAAGGGGCAGATCAAGGCGAAGTGGTGGCCGAATTTGCCCTGTCGCCCGATCACGCCGCACAGGATATTCTGGCCGAAGCCGGATTTGAACGCACCGACACTTTGCTTTTGCGCCGCGTCAACAGCCGCGACGGGCGCAAGACAGCATGGGTCAATGACCGCCGCGCCTCGGGCGAGGTGTTGCGCGCATTGTCCGATACGCTGGTGGAACTGCATGGCCAGCAAGATGACAAGGGCCTTTTGAACCCGCGCGAACACCGCACCCTGCTGGATGCGTTTGCATCCTCGGAAACCGCGCTTTCCGCATGCCGCGCGGCATGGCGGGGCTTGCGCCACGCCACCAAGGCCCATGCGGAAGAAACCACACGCTTGCAGGAAATGGCCGCCGAGGAAGATTTCTTGCGCCATTCCGTAGCAGAACTGGATGCACTGGCCCCAGAGCCGGGCGAAGAAGCCACGCTGGACACGCGGCGGCGGCGCATGCAAGCCGCCGAAAGGCTGCGCGCCGATATCGCGCGCGCGCATACGGCCCTGTCCGACGAAGGGGCAGAACGCCTGCTGGTGGACGCCATGCGCTGGCTGGAGGGGGCCTCTGACGGGCTGGAAGGGCAGGCAGATGCCCCGCTTGAAGCGCTTGCGCGCGCACTCGATGCCTTGGGCGAGGCGCAGCAAGGTGTCGAGGCCTGCGTCGAAGCGCTGAATATCTACCCCGGAGAGTTGGAAGCGGTCGAAGACCGTCTGTTTGCCCTGCGCGGGCTGGCGCGCAAACATGCCTGCCTGCCAGATGATCTGGCAACCCTGGCCGAAAGCCTGTCTGCGCGGCTGGCCCGTCTGGACAATGGCGCGCGCCAGATTGCGGAACTGGCCCGCGCCATGCAACAGGCCCAAACCGCGTATGACGCCGCCGCAGAAACGCTGACCGCCATTCGGATACAGGCCGCCACCAAGCTGGATGCCGCCATGGCGCAGGAACTTGCGCCCCTTAAAATGGAACGCGCGGTGTTTCGCACCGCAATCATTCAAGGCGATGCTGGCCCCGATGGTCGGGACATGGTCAGCTTCGAGGTGGCCACCAATCCCGGCGCGCCCTCTGGCCCCTTGTCACGGATTGCATCGGGGGGGGAATTGTCGCGCTTTCTTTTGGCGCTGAAAGTCTGCCTGACACGCGGGACAACCGGCGTCACAATGATATTTGACGAAATCGACCGTGGTGTGGGCGGGGCCACGGCCGATGCCGTGGGCAGGCGTTTGCGGGCACTGGCCTCTGGCGCGCAAGTGCTGGTTGTGACCCATTCGCCGCAGGTTGCGGCCCTTGGCCAGCATCATTGGCGCGTCGAGAAACGCATCATCCATGACATGACCGTGTCGCGCGTTGTGCCACTTTCCGCCGAAGACCGGATCGAAGAGATTGCAAGAATGCTGTCGGGTGATACGATCACCGACACAGCGCGCGCAGCGGCGCAGGAATTGCTGGGCGCGCGTCCGGTCCTGTAGCGTTCCGCAACAGGGCCGCTTTTGGCGCGACAGGACGGAGAAATCACATGCATTTGAACTTGAAAAGCCCCGGCATTGGGCGCGCAAGCTGTCTGTTTGCCGCCCTTGCACTTTCCGGTTGCACGCTGAACCCGATGATGGCCCCGTCATCCCCACGGCCAGCCTCGGTCGCGCCCAGCGCGCCCGTTGTCGGGACAGCCCCCGCAGACATGTCAGCGGGCGTCTCCGCGTCGGCGGCGGAACAGGCCTGCATGGGTGCAGGGCGCGAACGAAATCTGGATGTTGTGGGCGTGGTCGGGTCCAGCAGCGCCACCGGCGCAGATGGCGCGCCCTCGCGCGATGTCATGCTGCGCGTGCGCCGCAACGGGTCCGAAATTGAAGTGCGGTGCAATTATGCCAGCAGCACAGGTCTGGCGCGGATCATGCTGATCTGAAGAAAAGGCCCAAGGCTGTCACAGCCTTGGGCCTTTCAACCTGTCATATGGTCTTGCCGCGCACCTATTGCGTTGTGCTTTCAAGCAACGCGGGAATGGCTTAACTTTCCCGCAAATGGCCTTAGCGCTTGCGATCCCTGCGCGAACTCATGGGCTGGAACGCGACCGAGACATGCGCCTCGCAATAGGGTTTGCCGGGCTTGACCGGCAGGCCACAGAACCAGAAATCTTCGGTCGCCGGGTCACCAATCGGCCATTTGCAGGTCCGCTCGGTCAGTTCCAGCAGCGTCAGTTTGCGCGCTGTCTTCTCGACTTCGCGCACAGTGGCCAGGGCTTCGGGGTCAATCTCGTTGGCCGAAGGCTGCGGCGGCAAAGGCTGTCCGGCAGGAATGATGGCGCGCGGGGTATAGACCTCCGGCGCATCGTCTTCTTCTTCCTCTGGCTCTGCCGGCTCGGCCACGCTGGCGGCTGCGGCGCGTTCGGCCTTGGCTTGGGCCAGATCGACCACAGGGTTTTCAACCACAGGTTTCGGCTCTGGCGCTTTGGGCGCGGCTTTTGGCGCTGCGGGTGCCGCTGCGACTGGCTCCACACTCACCTTCGGTTCTGGCGCGACCTCTGGCTTGGGGTCGGCTTTCACCTCGGGTTCGGGGGCGTTGCGGTTGGACAGTCCAAGGCGATGGACCTTGCCAATCACGGCATTGCGCGTCACACCGCCCAACTCTTTTGCGATCTGAGAGGCCGAATGCCCCTCATTCCACATTTTCTTCAGCAGTTCGACGCGTTCATCTGTCCAGGACATCTTTGGTTCTCCGACCGGCGGAAGGGGCGCAGGGCATCCCTTGGCATATAACTTGCCCATAGTATCGGGCGAGTGGATGAAATACATGGCAACGGCGCTAAATACAATCGCTCAAGGGCAGGAAAAACATTCCCTGCCTTTTTATACCATTCAACGGGGGACCGGCATGGCTGATGATGCAGCACAGAACTTTCCAATGGGCGCGCGCCGCTTTGGGCGGGTCAACTGGTTGGGGCTTGGCGCACTCGCCAACCGCGAGGTGCAGCGCTTTCTGGTGGTCTGGACCCAAACACTTGCTGCACCTTTGGTGACAGCGGGGCTTTTTCTGGCGGTCTTCTCGCTGGCCATCGGCCCCGCGCGCGGCGAAGTGCTGGGCGTGCCCTTCATCGTGTTTCTGGCACCCGGCATCCTGATGATGACCGTCATTCAGAACAGCTTTGCCAACACCTCCTCCTCCATCGTGATTTCAAAGGTGCAAGGCAATATTGTGGACACGCTTATGCCGCCCCTGTCCCCCACAGAGCTGCTTCTGGGCTATCTGGCGGGCGGTGTGGCGCGCGGGCTGATGGTGGGCGCGGTCATCACACTGGCGCTGTGGCTGCTTCTGGGCCAGCCTGTCACGCATCCTGTATGGCTTTTGCTGTTTCTGACGCTGGGTGCGGCGTTTCTGGGGGTGCTGGGCATTGCGGCGGGCATCATCTCGAACAAGTTTGACCAGATTGCAGCGATCACCAATTTCATTGTTGTGCCGCTGTCCTTTCTGTCGGGCACCTTCTATTCCATCGCCACCCTGCCCCCGACGCTAGAGGTGATGAGCCGCTTTAACCCTGTCTTCTACCTGATCGACGGCGCGCGCTATGGCATGATCGGCGCATCGGACGCGTCGCCCCTGCTGGGCTTGTGCGTGGTCGCAGGCGCAACCACAGCCATCGGCGCGGTGTGCTGGCACTGGCTGCGCACAGGCTACCGGCTGAAACCCTAACCACCTGCCGAACTCGTGAGCGGCACCGCGTTGTGTATGCCACTGGACCTGATAGAGTATTGTCAAAGATTACAGGGCGCTGCGCATGAATACTTCCTCTTTCTTACTGGCCTGTGCTTTCAGCTTGGGTTTCGCGTCATCTGTTGCGGCGAATGATGCGCTATGGCGCGACTGTCGCACCTGCCACGCGGTCGTTGCACCTGATGGCACGGAACTGGCGCGCGGTGGGCGCAGCGGGCCAAACCTGTATGGCATTGCCAACCGGCCATTGGCAGGTGATTCGGCCTATCGCTTTTATTCCAACGATCTGAGGGCGGCAGGCGCAGCAGGCAAGCGCTGGACCGAGGATGATTTTGTCGCCTATCTGGCAAATCCCGACCAGTTCCTGCAATCCGCAACAGGCAACCCGCAGGCCGAAAGCGGCATGCATGTGCAGTTGCGCAGCAATGCGCGCGACCTGTTCGCCTATTTGCGCGGCCTGTCGAACTGACCTGAAATACTATGGGAAAAGTGAGAGACTGGACATCGACCCAGACGGAAAATGCTGCGGCTGCTTCCTTCCGGACCTGACCGGGTTGGCAAGGCGTCTGCCCGCGCCAGCCTCTCACGCGTGCATCTAAGGGGTTCAAACCGGCTTTGCAAGCGGCGAGGGTTCAGATCAGCGCATGATCCGCGCGGTTTTTTCCATGCGGACAGCTCTGGGGGCAGAACGCCCCAGCGCATGGGCGGGACAAACGCGGTTTGCGCGCTAGTTTTGCGTCGTGCCATCATGCGTGCGCTGTGTTGCAGACACACTAACCTTTGCGAGATAAGTTTTAAGACACTCAACGACAGGAAACCCCACGAATGCGTAAACACCTTTTGACGACAGCCTGTGCGCTGCTGGCTTTCTCGCCCCTATCGGCACAGACACCTGACCCCACTGACTGGGACAGCGTGTTGGAGGCTGCGCGCGGGCAGACTGTGTATTGGCATGCATGGGGGGGTGATCCGCGGATCAATGCCTTCATCGCCTCGGTCGGGGCGGATTTGCAGACGCGCTATGGGGTGGCGCTGGAACATGTGCGGCTGGCCGACACTGCCGATGCTGTGACGCGCGTGATATCAGAGCGGCAGGCCGGGCGCGACACCGGCGGCGCGGTCGATGTCATCTGGATCAATGGCGCGAATTTCGCCTCGATGAAAGAACAGGGCCTGTTATTCGGCCCCTTTGCGCAAGCGCTGCCCAACTGGCCCTTGGTTGACACACAGGCAAACCCCGCCGTGCTGGTCGATTTTACGCTGCCGGTCGAAGGCTATGGCAGCCCTTGGGCCATGTTCCAGATGGTGTTTGAATATGACAGCGCCACCCTGCCACAGCCGCCGCGCACGCTTGACGCCTTGCGCGCATGGATCGCAGACAATCCGGGGCGCTTCACCTACCCGCAACCGCCCGATTTTCTGGGCACCAGTTTTCTGAAACAGGCACTTTATGGGGTGCTGGAAGATCCGTCCGTGTTGCTGGATTCGGCGGATCAGGTAGATTACGACGCAGTCACCGCGCCCCTTTGGGCATTCCTCGATGAGATCACGCCGAACCTGTGGCGACAGGGCCGCGCCTATCCGGCCAATGAACCCGCACTTGGGCAATTGCTGGCGGATGGAGAGATCGACATCGCCTTTGCGTTCAACCCCGGTCGCGCCTCTGCTGCGATTGCCGATGGTGAATTGCAGGATACAGTGCGCACCTTCGTGTTCGAGGAAGGCACGCTGGCCAATTCCTCTTACCTGTCGATCCCCTATAACGCCGCCAATACCGAAGGCGCGCTGGTGCTGGCAAACCTGATCCTTGACCCCGAAATTCAGGCCCGCGCCCAAGACCCTGCCATTCTGGGCTTTCAAACCGTTCTGGGCCTGCACCTGCTGGAAGATGACGCACGCGCGCGCTTCGATGCGCTGGAACTGGGCGTGGCAACCCTGGCCCCCGACCAGATGGGCACCGGCCTGCAAGAACCGCACCCCACATGGATGACGCTTATTGCCGAAGACTGGGCCGCGCGCTACGGCACGGGCCAGTAACTTGGCGCGACTGGGGCTATGGGCAGCACTTGCCTGTCTTGCCCTGCCGGTTATGGCAGGGCTTGCAGGCGTGATCGGTCCGGCCTTTGGCTATATGCCCGCTTTGGGCGGCACAGAGGTCACGCTTGCGCCATGGCGCGCCCTGCTGGCATGGCCGGGGCTTTCGGGCGCGATATGGCTGTCTGTGTTCAGCGGGCTGCTTGCAACATGCATCTCGCTTGGGCTGACGCTGCTGATCGTGGCGGCATGGCAGGGCACGCGGTCTTTCACATGGATCACCCGCGCGCTGGCCCCGCTGCTATCCCTGCCCCATGCGGCGGCAGCCTTCGGGCTGGCCTTTCTGATCGCGCCGTCCGGCTGGGTTGCGCGGGGCCTGTCACCTTGGGCAACAGGGTGGGACCGCCCCCCCGACCTGCTGATCGTCAATGACCCTTGGGGGCTGGCGCTGGTGGCGGGGCTGGTTGTCAAGGAAGTGCCGTTTTTGCTGCTGATGACGCTGGCCGCCCTGCCCCAAGCCGACAGCCTGCGCAGCCAGATGGTTGCGCGCGCGCTGGGGTATGGGCGCGTGACGGGCTGGCTAAAGGCTGTGGCCCCGCGCGTTTATGCCCAAATCCGCCTGCCGGTCTATGCCGTACTGGCCTATTCCATGTCGGTGGTCGATGTGGCCCTTATCCTTGGGCCAACGCGCCCGCCCACTTTGGCCGTGCAGATCCTTGACTGGATGACCCATCCCGACCTTGGCTTACGCTTTCAGGCGGCGGCGGGCGCGCTGCTGCAACTGGCGCTGGTGATGGGCGCGCTTGCCCTTTGGCGGCTGGCAGAGGTGCTTGTTGCGCGCCGGGGCGTGGCTTGGGCAGCATCAGGCGGGCGCGGTGTGGCCCTTGACACCGCCCTGCGCCCGCTGGGGGCTATGGGCGCGCTTGGCATAGGGCTGGCGGTCGGTCTGGGGCTGGCAGGGTTGCTGGTCTGGTCATTTGCGGGGTTGTGGCGCTTTCCGGCGCTGCTGCCCGATATCTGGACCCTGCGCAACTGGGGCGGACAATCCGACAACCTGCGCCGCATCGCGGCCGAGACGGGCATCATCGCGCTTGGCGCAACCTTCATAGCACTTTGCCTGAGCATTGCCGCCCTACAGGCCCAAAACACGGCCCGCATCTCCGGCATTGGCCTGATCTATCTGCCGCTGATCGTGCCGCAGATCGCCTTTCTGCCGGGGCTTGCAACATTCGCTCTGGTGCTGGGCGCGGATGGCACGCGGCTGGCGGTGATGGCCGTGCATCTGGTATTTGTGTTGCCCTATGTTTACCTGTCGCTGGCCGATCCGTGGCGGGCATGGGATGCGCGCGCGGGGCTTGCGGCGGCTAGCCTTGGGGCGCGCCCTGCCCGCGTACTATGGGCCGTGCGCCTGCCAATGCTCGGCCGCGCCATCCTTATCGCAGCGGCAGTGGGTTTTGCCACATCGGTGGCGCAATATCTGCCAACGCTTTTAATCGGGGCAGGCCGCGTCAGCACAGTCACAACCGAGGCGGTGGCGCTGGCATCATCTGGCAACAGGCGGTTGATCGGGGTCTGGGCGGTGGTGCAAATGGCGCTGCCAATGGCTGTCTTTGCGCTGTGTCTTGCTGTGCCTGCCTTGCTTTTCCGCAACCGTCGCGGCATGCAGATCGCATGAGCCTGCGCCTTGACACATTGAGAATCTCGCATCAGGGCGCGGTCATGGTCGCGCTGAATCTCGACGTTGCCGCGGGCGAGGTTCTGACCATCATGGGGCCATCGGGCTGTGGCAAATCCACCCTTCTTGCCGCGCTGATCGGTGCGCTGCCCCCTGCCTTCACCGCCACCGGCAAGGTGTTTCTGGAAGGGCGCGAAATTACCCACCTGCCCACCCACGCGCGCAAACTGGGCATTTTGTTTCAGGATGACATTCTGTTTCCGCATCTGAGTGTTGCGGGCAATCTGGGCTTTGGCCTGCCCAAAGCCGCCCCGAACCGCGACGCGGCAATCGCGCAGGCGCTGGTCGAGGCAGGATTGGACGGGATGGGGCCGCGCGACCCTGCCACACTTTCAGGCGGGCAGCGCGCCCGCGTGGGGCTTATGCGCACGCTTTTATCCGCGCCACGCGCGCTTTTGCTGGATGAACCCTTCGCCAAGCTTGATGCTGATCTGCGGGTACAGATGCGCGAATTTGTCTTCTCTGCCGCCCGCACGCGCGGGTTGCCGGTGATCCTTGTCACCCATGACCGCGAGGATGCGCGCGCGGCTGGCGGGCGCGTGCTGGGCGTGACGGGCACCGCGCTTGAGGTTTGAAACAGCGGCATTTTTTGCAACTGCTTTTGCCGGACCAAGCACTTGTCAAGATATTTACTAAAACCCCCGAACCCATAAAAAAGATTAACAAAACTGAACGAAAACTTGTTTCAGACATTAAAATCTGTGTCTATCATGGGGCGTCTCGAGAGGAGAATTGGGACGTATCGGAGACTTGTCCGACAATGGAGGAAAAAATGAACAACTGTTTTGTAAACGGACTGCGCGCGCTTGTGGTCCCTGCTGCGGCGCTTGCCTTTGGCATGGGTCAGGCCGCTCAGGCGCAGGAATTGTCAATCGCCACTGGCGGGACAGGCGGCGTCTACTTCCCGTATGGCGGCGGCTTGGCCGAGGTGATCAACAACCATGTCGAGGGCGCCTCTGCCAGTGCCGAAGTGACAGGCGCATCGGTCGAGAATGTCGCGCTGGTCTCGCGCTTTGATTCGGATATCGCGCTGGCGCTGGCCGATACTGTCTATGCCGCCTTCCACGGGCAAGAACCGTTCGAGGGGCGTCAGGTCAGCGAATTGCGCGCGCTTGCGTCGATCTACCCCAATGCGGTGCAGATCGTCACTTTGGCAGATAGCGGCATTTCCAGCATCGAAGACCTGCGCGGCAAGCGCGTGTCAGTGGGTGCGCCCGGGTCTGGCACCGAAGTCAGCGCGCAAACGCTGCTGGCCGCCAATGGCATCACCTATGACGATTTCGAGCCACAGCGCCTGAACTTCAACGAAACCGCCGATGCGCTGCGCGATGGCGATATCGATGCAGGTTTCTGGAGTGTGGGTCCGCCCACCAGCTCGATCATGAACCTTGCCACAACCCGTTCTATCAGCGTGGTCGCCTTGACAACCGACCAGATCGCAGCAGCAACGGAAGTTGAACCCACCTTCGCGCCCTACACCTTGCGCGCAGGCATGTATGACGGCATGGGCGAGTCTGTTCTGACAATCTCGACCCCGAATGTGCTGATCGTCCATGCCGATATGGACGAGGAACTGGCCTATAACATCACCAAGGCGATGTTTGAAAATGTTGCGGAATTGATCGCGATTCACCCCGCCGCCAATGACACGACAATCGAGTTCAGCATCGACGCAACGCCGATCCCCTTCCACCCCGGCGCGCTGCGCTATCTGGAAGAAATGGGTGCAACGCCACAAGACCATCAGCGTCCGTGACGGGCAGATCTGCGGGGCGGCTGGCTTTGGCCGCCCTGTTTCTGTCTGCTCCTGCGCTTGCTGGCCCTGCGCTTGCTGGCCCTGCGTTACAGGCGCAGGGGCGTGACGGGGGGGTGATTGCCGCCTTTCCCATGCCCGAGGGCCACGAGATTTGCCTGCATTGGGCGCATTCCGTGACGGGTGGCAAAGTGGCCGACTGTTTCGAGAACCGCATGGACCGCTTGACGCTGACGCGCAGCTATCTGCATGATTTTGCAGCCGGTCTGGGCGAGGTTGAGGGGCGTGGCACGCTGACACCCGCGCCGCAAGGCGGCTATTGGATCATGGATATCAATGAGGCCTTGCCGGACAACCGCCTTGCGCTGCGCACAGGCTCTGGCGCGGTCGGGCACAGGCTGGTGGCGGGCGAAAAAACCATCGCCCTGCCGCTGCAAACTGCGCTAACACTTATTCTGACACGTCCCAACTGACAGGCCGGTCCCAATGACATCACAAGCCGATCCGACAACCCTCTCTGCGCCCGATCAGCTTGAAGGTGGCACCATTCCGGCAAATCTGCGCTCGGCGGATGCGTTCCAGCCAAAGCCGGTGCTGTGGCTGATTACGGCGGTCGCCATCGCGCTGTCGCTGTTCCAGCTGTATACGGCGGGGATCAAGCCCTTGGGGCTGTTTTACCAGCGCACGGCGCATCTGGGCTTCGTGCTGTTTCTGGCATTTCTGATCTTTCCTGTCTTCGGCCAGACCCGCAGACGCGGCGCACTTGGCTGGATCATAGATGCGGGCTTTCTGACGGCGGCCTTCCTCAGCGGGTTTTACATCATCTGGTATCTGGATGACATTATCGCCCGCGCAGGTTGGTGGACATCGACCGATATTACAGTGGGTATCATCTGCATTATCGCAGTGCTGGAAGCCAGCCGCCGCGCGGTGGGGCTGGGGCTGACGGTCATCGGGGCGATTGCCATCATTTATGCGCTGGCAGGCCCGCGCGGTGCCCTGCCCGGCCTTGGCGAATGGATGCCGGGCGTGCTGTCGCATCGCGGCGCAAGTGTGGACCGGCTGGTGGGCCAGCTATACCTTGGGCAGGAAGGCATATTCGGCCTGCCGCTGGGTGTGGCCGCGACCTTCGTTTTCATGTTCGTGCTGTTCGGCGCATTTCTGGAGAAAACGGGTGCTGGCAAATTCTTCATCGATCTGGCCTTTGCCGCCACAGGGCGCAAACCGGGCGGGCCTGCGAAAGCGGCTGTGATTGCCTCGGCGGGGATGGGGTCGATTTCAGGATCTGCCATTGCCAATGTGGTGACGACCGGCGCCTTCACCATCCCGCTGATGAAGCGGCTGGGCTACAAGCCCAAACAGGCCGGCGGGATCGAGGCTGCCGCCTCGACCGGCGGGCAGATCACCCCGCCCCTGATGGGCGCGGGCGCTTTCCTGATCTCGGAATACACGCGGGTGCCGTATATCGAGATTGTCATCGTCTCGATCTTTCCGGCCATTCTGTATCTGGGGACTGTCTATCTGTTCGTGCATATCGTGGCGATGAAACAGGGCATGAAGGGGATGTCGCCATCGGAATTGCCCATCGTGCGGCAGGTGCTGAAAGCGGGCTGGCAGTTCATCGTGCCGCTGGTGCTGCTGGTGTGGCTGCTGGTCAACAATATCTCGCCCATGCGGGTGGGGTTCTGGGCGATTCTGTCGGTCATCGGGGTTGCGGGCCTGAGGGGGGCATGGGCAATCTGGGCTGACGGGCCAATGACCGGCGCGCGCGTGCAGGCATCAATCCTGCGCGGGCTGCGGATGATCTACGAATCGCTTGAACTGGGCGCGCGCAACGCGGTGGCCGTGTCGATTGCCTGCGCAGTGGCGGGCATCATCGTGGGCGTGGTGGGGCTGACAGGGTTGGGGCTGAAATTCTCGTCCATGATGATCTCGCTTTCGGGCGGGAATATCGTGATCGCGCTGGGGCTGGTGCTGCTGGCCTCGCTGATCCTTGGGCTGGGGCTGCCGGTCACGGCCAGTTATATCGTGCTGATCGTTCTGGTGGGGCCTGCGCTGCATAATGAATTCGGCATCCCGCTGCTGATCGCGCATCTGGTGGTGTTCTGGTATTCGCAAGACAGCAATGTAACCCCCCCTGTGGCGCTGGCAGGGTTCGCGGGCGCTGCAGTGGCGGGCGCGAAACCCATGGAGACCAGCATGCAGGCTTGGAAATTCGCCAAGGGCCTGTATCTGATCCCCGCTTTCATGGTGTTCAATCCTGTTATCATCATGGGCGGAGAGCTGTGGTATGTGCTGCTGACGGGCGCGATTATCATCATTGCGCTGGTGGCCTTTGCCGCCGCGATTGAGGGGTATCTGTTCACATGGATCGACCCTGTCTCGCGGCTGGCGATGGTGCCTGCGGTGATTGCGGTGTTCCACCCCTCGCTTGCGGTTGAACTGGCAGGGGCGGCGGTGTTGCTGGCGCTGCTGGGGTGGAACTGGGCGCGCGCAAGGCGCAGCCTTGTGGCCTAGGCCGCGCGCGGGTGAATGCCGAATATGTCATCTGCCCCTATCTTGACACATCCCCCAGATCGGCCCGATCTGATACTGGTGGATGGGGGTGCGCAAAGTCACGCCCCCGTTGCAAGGAAAAACAACCCAAGACCGGGCAAGACCCCGGCGAAACAGGCTTATGAGGCGCGCACCCTATGCGGATCGGACCCATTATTCTTGCGGCAGCACTGACGCTTGTCAGCACCAGCGCCCTGCATGCGGCCCCAACCCAATGCGAAACGAAGATTGACGGCGAAGCTGTCACCATTTTTTACAACACCGATGACCCGACATTTTCCTCACTCCGCGAAAGGTTCCTGCGGCGCGGGCACCAATGCCCCGGCGCTGTGGTCATCACCTATCTGATGCCAGATTTGTCGGCATCCGAGCGCGAGGTCTTTTGCGCCAATTATGACCCGAAGACCAAAAGCCATTCCCTGCCCGCGCAGGGGCGGCGCGACAGTTTTGGCCGCTGTGTGGAACCCTCGAAAACCTGCGCATTGGTAAACACCACCAAACAGGAGGCAATCGCGCTGATGGGCATGGGCCAGCGTGCCGAAGAGGGCACCCGCCCCGGCCTGCTCTCCTCGACCATTTCCGCTGTGACACACAGTTCGGGCGCGATGATCCTGTCAGGCAATGCGGGCGCGCTAAGCGGTCTTCTCTCTTCCGTCGGTGCGGCTGCCAGCGCACCTGCGGTGCTGGCGGGTGCGGCGGCCAGTGTGGTTGTGATCGGCGGTGCGGTATACCTATGCAGCGATGATTGAGCGCGCGCGCAGCTAGGCCGCAAGCGCCATCGCGCGCGCGGTAATCCATGCCAAAACGGCATAGCGTCCGGTTTTGGCAATGGCGACAAGCAAGGCGAATTGCCACAAGGGCGTGCGCATGATGCCTGCAACCAATGTGAACCAGCCCAGCACCGGCGCCCAGCTTAGCAGCAGCGACCACACGCCATAGCGGCGAAACCAGCCCTGTGTGCGTTCAAGCTGGTCTGGGCGCATCGGGAACCAGCGCCTGTCGCGGTAGGTTTCCACCCGCATGCCAATGGCATAATTCACGAATGCCCCCAAAGTGTTGCCCAGACTGGCAATCACAACCAGCATGACCAAACCCGAGACATTGCCAAGCTGTAAGGCCACAAAGACCGCTTCGGACTGGAACGGGATGATGGTCGCCGCCAGAAAGGCCGCGGCAAACAAGGTGACAAGCGCGGTCAGGGTCAGCATTTTGGGCCTTCGGAAATAGGCGCTGGAGATGCAAAAATGCCGCATGCGGACAAAGTTTGCATCCGCACCCGTCTACAGGCGCACACCTTCGCGCCCTGCAAGATCGGTGAAGAATTGCCACGCCACGCGCCCAGACCGGCTGCCGCGTGTGGCCTGCCACTCGATCGCCTCGGCGCGCAGACGATCTGCCGCGATGCGCAGGCCATAAGCCGCACAATAGCCTTCGATCATGGCAAGGTATTCGTCCTGCCCACATGGGTGAAAGCCCAGCCACAGCCCAAAGCGGTCGGACAGAGAGACTTTCTCTTCGACCGCTTCTGACGGGGAAATCGCGCTGGAGCGTTCATTCTCGATCATGTCGCGCGGCATAAGGTGCCGCCGGTTCGAGGTGGCGTACAGCACCACGTTGTCGGGCCGCCCTTCGACCCCGCCATCCAGCACCGCCTTGAGGGATTTGTAATGCTGGTCGTCATGGCTGAAGGACAGATCATCGCAAAACAGGATGAACCGCGCCGATGATCTGCGCAAATGCCCCATCAACCGCGCGATCGAGGGCAGGTCTTCGCGCTGGATTTCCACCAGCTTCAGCGCGCTGTCGGGTTCCAGTTCCAGCACGCGCGCATGCACAGCCTTGACCAGCGAGGATTTGCCCATCCCCCGCGCACCCCATAACAGCGCGTTATTCGCGGGCAACCCTTTGGCAAATTGCAAGCTATTTGCCAACAGCGTGTCGCGCGCGCGCCCAATCCCCACCAGCAGGTCAAGCGCCACGCGGTTCACTTGCGGCACGGGTTGCAGATGATCGGGCGAGACATGCCAGACAAAGGCTTGCGCCGCGCTCACGTCCGGCGCAGGCGCTGCGGGCGGCGAGAGGCGCTCAAGCGCCTCGGCAATGCGGTGCAATGCGTCTTCAGAGGTGAAACCCTGCTCGGCCCGCGACATCATTTCTCGTCCTCCATCTCGTCGCGGAAAATCTCTTCTTCCTCGTCATCCAGCAAACCTTCGCGGCGCAATTCCTCGTTGCGTTTGCGCTCGACATAGCCGACCAGACGGATCGAGATTTCATACAGGCCATAAACCACAGCGAACAAGATAACCTGCGTGATCACATCCGGCGGGGTGACCAGCGCTGCCAGTGTCAGAATGCCCACAATCGCCCATTTGCGCCCCGCGCGCAGGCCGGCTTCGGAGACAAGACCTGCCTTGCCCATCAATGTCAGCAATACCGGCAACTGAAAGCACAGACCAAACGCCACGATAAACTTGATCGTCAGGTTCAGATATTCCTGCGCAGAGCCTTGGAACACAACTGACAAGGGTGCCGCGCCGGTAACCCCTTCGACCACTTCGCCGCCGCTGCCAAACTGCTGGAACCCAAGGAAAAAGTTATAGGCCAGTGGTGTGACCACATAGAAGGCGAAAGACGCGCCCAGAAAGAACATGAAGGGAGAGGCGACAAGAAACGGCAAAAAGGCGTTCTTTTCTGACCGGTACAGGCCGGGGGCCACGAAGCGCCACATCTGGCCCGCGATGACAGGGAAAGACAGCATGAACCCGCCCAGAAGCGACACTTTGATCGCCACGAAAAACCCTTCTTGCGGGCTGATGAAGATCAGGTCGCAATCCTGCCCACGCGATGACAGCGCATCACATAACGGGGCGGTCAGAAAGTTGAAGATGGGCGTGGCGACTGTAAAGCACAGCACCATGCCCACAACGAAAGCGAAAACCGACTTGATCAGACGATTGCGCAATTCCGCCAGATGCTCGATCAGCGGTGCGCCCTGGTCGTCGATCTCGTCACGCGGGTTGGATGTGCTCATGCTTTGCTCTTGTCCGGTGCATCATCGCGCGGCCTGTCCGAGGGGGTCGGTGCATCCTGCGGCTTCGGGGCGGGGGCGTGGTGCGCATCTTTTTCAGGGGTGTCAGCGGGCGCGGGCTTTGGCGCGCGGTCCTTGCGCAGGCTGTCCATTTCGGCGGCAATGCGGTCCATCGCCTCTTCGTCGTCATCAGCGCTTGTCGCGGCGGGCTTGCCAGCCGCAGGTTTGGCCGGTTTTCCCTTTGCATCCGAATCCTTCAAAGGGTCCCAGTTGCGCAGCTTGTTCACCTCGTCCAGCCCCATGCTTTTGGGGTCGGTGGCCTTGCGCAGGTCGCGTGCAACATCCTTGACGCCTGTCGAATCGGCTGCATCGTCCATTGCGCGCTGAAATTCGCGCGCCATGGATCTGGCCTTGGCCGTGAACTGTCCAAGCGTGCGAAACATCTTGGGCAGGTCTTTTGGGCCTACCACAATCAATGCCACGATGCCTATCACCAGCAGCTCTGTCCAGCCGAGATCAAACATCACATCCCCTTTGCACCTGATTATTCAGGTTTACGACAGTCCATATCTGCACCATGAGCGCCCCCCCTGACAGGTTCAGGGAAAGACTGGTTCAGACCTTGTCCTTGTCATTTTCGGGGGTGACATCACGCGCGGATTTCAGAGTCTGGTCATCTTGGGATTTCTCGATCTCGTCCGAGCCTTCTTTGATGCCCTTCTTGAACGACGTGATGCCTTTGCCCACCTCGCCCATCAGCGCGCTCACTTTGCCGCGACCGAAAAGCACAAGCACGACAACCGCAATGATAATAAAGCCAGCAGGCCCGATATTGTTTAGCATGAGTGTCTCCCTCTGCCGCGACAGCCAACAGGACTGCGCAGTCATACGCATTCCATTTATGGATTATCGACGCCAGTTCAAAGCCCCAAATTCAGAATCAGGACAATTTCCTGTGCGCGGCAGGGACATCATTAGTCCCAAAGCTGGTGCACATCTGCCAATATGGGGCCAATCACGCGATTGCGGCCAGACTCTTTGGCTTTGTAAAGATACTCGTCCGCCGCCGACATCAGCGCATCGCGCGTTGCGGTCTGGGCCGAACAGGTTGCCACGCCCAAGCTTGCTGTAAACTCGATGGCGGGGAAATCGCGCACGATTGTGCCTTCGATGACCGCGCGCAGCCGCTCGGCGATTTCCATCGCTGATTCTGCATCTGCCAGCAGGATAACGCCGAATTCCTCGCCGCCCAAGCGGCCCAGCCTGTCACAGGGCCGCAATTCCGACTGGACCACATGCGCCACCGCACGCAAAACCGCATCACCCGCGGCATGCCCGTGAGTGTCATTGATCTTTTTGAAATGGTCGAGGTCAAACACCACAAGCGAGCAGGACACCCCACTGCGCGCCCATGTTGCAACCGCGCGCCCCAGATCGGCCATGAAGGCGCGGCGCGTCAAGGCGCGGGTCAGCATGTCGCAATGCGCAACCGACCACAACGCATGGTGTTCTGCCGCAAGCACAGCAAAGCCCGCAAGCATATGGGCGGCACCGGATTCGAAATCCTGCGCATAGGCGCGCAAAACACCGACGCGGCGGCCCTGATGGACAAGCGGTGCCTGAATGCAGGCCAGACCGGCAGGCACAGGTTGCATCGGTGCGCCATCGAACTGGATATTGACATGGCTTGCGCCCGTGGTCTGACGGACGAGGTAAAAGATCGTATCATATTGCTCGTTCACCGATTCAGGAGCAGCGAAGGATTGATCGTTCCCGGATGCAGCTTGCGAAGGTAAATCATAAGCCATGTCATGCGTCTCGCTTGTTACCGAAAAATCTATGCATTTAAACGCGCGGATGTGTTTGATCCGCGCAGGTTCTTAATTAGAATTTAATTATGGCGATTTATGGGCCAGACTCGGCACATAGTTAGGGCAAGGTTAACGCCCCAAGCGCAACACTGCGCCCGACATGCCCCATTTTTGCCCCGACTGTCGCAGCCTGCCCGCAAGGCACCCCGCGCGGTCAGGCGTCACTCTGTGTCCAGCAGTGACCTGAACTGTTGCTTTTGCTTGTCTGTCCAGTTCACATGCAGCGTATAGCCCTGCGCGTCTTGCTGTTCGTCTTCAACCACCCCCTGAGAGAACAGCCATGCCCGCGCGCGGCCCTGCGCGAAACTCAGATGCAGCTCCGACATATATCGGGTATCGTCCAGCTGTTCGGTCAGGGCGGTGAAAAAAGCCTCCAGCCCTTCGCCCGTGACCGACGACCCCAGATAGACATCTTTTTCCATCTGCGCCCGTTCCACCAAGGCGGCATGCTGCGCCTGTGGCAGCAGATCGGCCTTGTTCCACAGCGCAATCTGGCGCGTCTGCGCCCCGACCCCCAGATCCGCCAGAATATCGCGCACATTGCGCGCCTGTTCTTCTGTCTCGGGGTGGGCGATGTCGCGGACATGCACGATCAGATCGGCCTCTAGCACCTCTTCCAGCGTGGCGCGGAAGGCGGCGATCAGCTGCGTGGGCAGGTCCGAGATGAAGCCCACAGTATCGGACAGGATCACATCCTTGCCGGTGGGCAGGCGCACTGCGCGCATGGTGGGGTCAAGCGTTGCAAACAACATGTCCTTGGCCAGCACCTCGGCCCCTGTCAGGCGGTTGAACAGCGTGGATTTTCCCGCATTGGTATAGCCCACCAGTGCCACTACAGGGAACGGCACCTTGCGCCGCGCGGCGCGGTGCAATTCGCGTGTGCGCGTCACTTTGGCAAGCTGCCTGCGCAAGCGCACCATCTGCATGTCAATGGCGCGGCGGTCTGCCTCGATCTGTGTCTCGCCCGGACCGCCGACAAAGCCAAGCCCACCGCGCTGGCGTTCCAGATGGGTCCATGCCCGCACAAGGCGGGTGCGCTGATAACTCAGCGCGGCCAGCTCCACCTGCAACACCCCTTCGCGGGTGCGCGCGCGGTCGGCGAAAATTTCAAGAATCAGGCCGGTGCGGTCCAGCAGTTTGACCTTCCATGCCCGTTCCAGATTGCGCTGTTGCACAGGTGTGACAGGACCATCAATCAGCACAAGGTCAATCTCGGCCTGAGAGATGACCTCTCCCAACTCCTCGACCTTGCCTGATCCGAACAGCATGCCGGGATGGCCCTTGGGCAGGCGCACGATGCGGTCATCCACCACATCCAGCCCCGGCAGGGCATGCGCAAGCGATACCGCTTCGGCCAATGCCAATTCGGGGTCACGCACACGCACCTGCGATTTTATTTCAGGATGCAGCACCATCGCACGGGTGGGTTTCTCCCCCGTGTCAATGCCACCGCCCGAAGGTTCAGAGGGCATGGGTAAAATCAGCCTTCACCCTCGTACAGCGAAATCGGCTGCCCCGGCATGATGGTTGAAATGGCGTGCTTGTACACAAGCTGGCTTTGCCCATCGCGGCGCAGCAGCACGCAGAAATTGTCAAACCAGGTAATCACACCTTGCAGCTTGACCCCGTTAATCAGGAATACTGTCACAGGAACCTTGTTCTTGCGGACATGGTTCAGAAATGCATCTTGCAGGTTTTGTTTGTCACTGGCCATGCGCTTGCCTTTTTGTCAGGGCGTGTTTGATTTACGCAGAGAGCCTATCTCCCTATGTATTGATTATGGGGCGCGATTCGGAAAACTTCCAGCCCTGAAACCTGATAAATTTCGACACAAGTGAAATTTTATTTCAATCAAGGCGTGTCTGGCGGGTCTAGCGGCGCCAGAAGACCGACAGCAGAAGCAACAGTTCCAGCCGCCCCAACAGCATGCCAAAGGCCAGCACCAGCTTGCCAATGTCGCCCAGGGCCGACCACAATAGCGGCTCTGGCCCGCCGATCTGGGCCAATGGGCCTGTTGTTGTCAGCGCAGCGACAGAGAAGATCACAGACTCCTCCAGTCCCAGCCCTGTCAGGGTCAGCAGCGCGGTCAGCGCAGTCAGCGAGAAGATGAAGATCATCAGGAACAACCATGCTGAAAACGCCCCTTCGCGGCGCAGGCTGCGCAAGCGCGGGCCATCCCCGCCGACACTTTCAGGGTAGACAAGTTTCGACACTTCGCGCCGGGCCTGCCATGCAAGCGCAAAGACGCGCATCAGTTTCAACCCGCCTGCCGTGGTGGCCACCCCCCCGCCCAGAATGACCAAGCCCAGCATCACGATACCAGCCGCGCCGGGGAAGACCGACGCAACGCCGCCGCCCACCTCGCTGATAAATCCTGTCGTGCTAAGGAAAGACAGGCTGGTAAAGACATGCCCCCAGATCATTGCAAGTTGCGCGCCCGGCCCTCCCGCCTGCGGCAGCAATATCGCACGCAGCACAAGCGCCACAAAGATGACCAGCAAGACAGCCCCAGCCAGCAACAATTCGGGGTCGCGCCAATATGGCCCCTGCCCCTGCTGCATGCCGCGCGCGCCCGGCCACAGCCTGCGGCTGAGTGCCAGAACCAGAAACACAGCGATCAACATTTCGGATGCAATGCCGCTAAGCGCCCCGTCCGGCGCGATGCCAGAGGTGGACAGCGTGGACATGGCCAGCATCAACGCGATGATGGGCGGATTGCCTGCAATGGACAAGGCCACCCATAACAGCAGCGTCACCCCCACATAGACCGGCGCAATCACCCGAAGCTGGTCGGCCATGCGCGGCAAGGTCTTGTCATCATAGCTTTCATCGATCCGCGTGGGCTGGTGCACCTCGCCCCATGCCGAAGAAGCCCCCACCGCGCCAGAGCGGTTGCGAAACAACTCGAACCCGCCCAGATTAAGCGGTGCCAGCAGCGCAATCGCCACCACCATAAGGAACAGCCCGCCCCCCCATGCCACTGTCGCGCGCCACAAATGCAGGCTGCGCGTGCCCTCGCCCTCCAGCACGCTGGCCCCTGTGGTGGTGAAGGCAGACAGCATTTCAAACCATGCATCGATAAACCGGATACCGGGCACCGCTTCGGTCAGCGGGATCGCCATCAGCACTGGCAGGAACAGATAGGCAAATGTCAGGTAATAGAACGGATGCGCGCCGCCCGCAGCCACCACAGGGCCAGAGCGGCTGGCAAGATAGACCAGCCCCGTCACACTGGCCAGCAGCCCCGCAGAATACAGAAACGCGCGCGCCAGTGCATGTTCGCGCAGCGTAAAACCCACTGCCGCAGGCAACAGCATGGCCAGCGCCGTCACCCCCATCAGGGTTACCATGATCACGACTCCATGCGATCTGCGTGGCATCAGTGCCTCTCTCTCGCGGGTGCGCGGGCGGTCAGAAGAATTCGACCGCGACCTGTAGCAATTCATCGACTTTCGGCACATCCCCTGTCAGCGAGAAGATCACCACCAGATCGCCTTCGCGCAGCACCATGTCGCCATTGGGGCGCAAAAACTCGCCCTTGCGCGACACCCCGATCAGCAAGGCCCCTTCGGGAAAGGCTATGTCGCGCACGCGTGCATTCGACAATTGCGATGTGGACAGAACCTGCGCTTCGATCACCTCTGCCTCTCGGTCGCCCAGCAGATAGACCGAGCGCACGCGCCCGTGCCGCACATGGCGCAGGATCGAAGACACCGTCAAGGCGCGCGGGTTGATATGCGCGTCAATCCCCATCGCACCGGCAAGCGAGACCATGCCGGGGTCATTGATCAGCGAGATGGCTTGCGTCGCCCCAAGAGACTTGGCGCGCACCGCCGCCAGCAGATTGGTCCGGTCGTCATCGGTCAGCAA
Organism: Roseinatronobacter thiooxidans; assembly: GCF_001870675.1. GTDB lineage: Bacteria > Pseudomonadota > Alphaproteobacteria > Rhodobacterales > Rhodobacteraceae > Roseinatronobacter > Roseinatronobacter thiooxidans. The sequence continues at coordinate 111,165 of NZ_MEHT01000045.1, forward strand.
CAACACCGAATCAATCTTGCCGATGCCCGCCTCGTCCAGCAGGTTGGCATCCATGCCATCGCCATGCAGCACGATAGAGCGTTCCAGCCCGTCGGCCGCGGCCTCGGCGCGGGCGCGGTCGCGCTCGATCACCTTGACGCGCACGCGCACGGGCTGGTTTTCCAGTGCCCGCGCCACCGACAGCCCGACATTGCCGCCCCCGATCACCAGGACGCGTTCCTGACGGGCGGGGGCTTTGCCAAACACCTCGAAAGCGCGGATCACATCGCGGGCATCGACCAGCACATAGATCTGGTCGCCCGCATAAAGCTGGTCTTCGGGTTCAGGGGCAAACAGCCGCTTGCCGCGCCGCACGCCTGCCACCATGATTCGCAATGTCGGAAACAGGTCCGACAACTGGCGCAATGATGTGTTCAGAACCGCGCAATCTGCATCCAGCGCCAAGCCGATCAGCAGCGCCTTGCCCTGAAAATACTCCTGCACATCAAATGCCTCGGGGTAGGCCACGCGCTTCAACGCGGCCTGCGACACCTCGCGCTCGGGGCTGATGATGACATCGATGGGCATATGCTCGCGCCGGAACAGGTCGGAATAGCGCGGGTCCAGATAGGATTGTTCGCGCAGGCGCGCGATTTTGCGGGTAACGCCAAAGACCGAATGCGCAACCTGACAGGTGACCATGTTCACCTCGTCCGAATAGGTGGCGGCGATGACCATATCGGCATCCCGCGCGCCGGCCTGTTCCAGAATGTTGGGATGGCTGGCAAAGCCCACGATGCCTTGCACATCCAGCGCATCGGTTGCGCGGCGCACCAGTTCTGGCTTGCTGTCCACAAGCGTCACATCGTTGCGTTCACTGGACAGGTGGCGCGCAATTTGCCAACCCACCTGCCCTGCCCCGCAGACAATAACCTTCATGGCGTCATCATTCCTTTATCCGGGGCAGCGCGCCCTAGCCTGATGTGTCAGCACGGCGGCATATGTTCAAGCCTTTGGTGCCTGCCTCCTGCGCTTAGCCCTTCATCTCGGACAGTTTGGCCGTGTTCACACCCAGCGATTTCAACTTGCGGTGCAGCGCCGAGCGTTCCATGCCCACAAAAGACGCCGTGCGGCTGATATTGCCGCCAAAGCGCTTGATCTGCGACAGCAGATACTCACGCTCGAACAATTCGCGCGCTTCGCGCAGCGGCAATGTGGTCAGGCTGCCGGACAGCACCAGCTTGGGATCTGCGTCATCGCCTTCGGCAGGGGTTTCGGTTTGCAGATCGCGGATGTCGATGGCGCGGCCCGCATCGCCCAGAATCATCGCCCGCTCGATCACGTTGCGCAGCTGGCGGATATTGCCGGGCCAGCGCATTGCTTGCAAATGCGCGCATGCGGCATCTGACAGGGCGCGCTTGGCAAGACCCTGCGTGCGGTGCAACTCTTCCATGAAATGTTCGGCCAGAAGCGGAATATCCTCGCGGCGGTCTTCCAGACCGGGCACCGGAATCGGCACCACACTCAGCCGGTCGAACAATTCCTGCCGGAACAGCCCGTCGCGCACGCGACTGGGCAAATCCTGACTGGTGGCACTCATGACGCGCAGATCAACCCGTACCTTGTCCGCGCCGCCCACACGGGTGAATTGCTGCTCGACCAGCACGCGCAAGATTTTGGACTGGGTGCCCATGGGCATATCGGCCACTTCATCCAGATAGACCACCCCGCCATGCGCCTGTTCCAGCAAGCCCGGCTCGACGCCGCGCTCGGAACTTTCGCGGCCAAACAGGACTTCCTCCATGCGCTCTGGCTCGATCGTGGCGGCCGAGACGCAGACAAAGGGGCTGGTCGCGCGGTCGGAATGTTCATGCACGAAGCGCGCCGCCGCTTCCTTGCCGCTGCCCGCAGGGCCGGTGAACATGACCCGCGCATTGGACCCTGTCACCTTTTCCAGCTGTGCGCACATGGTGCGGTAGGCATGGCTTTCGCCCAGCATCTGGGTGCTGTTGGTGTCGCGCCGCCGCAGAACCATGTTTTCACGCCGCAGGCGCGATGCCTCCATCGCGCGCGAGATGACGACCATCAGCTTGTCAATGTTGAACGGCTTTTCAATGAAGTCATACGCGCCTTGCTTGATCGCAGCGACCGCGATTTCAACATTGCCATGCCCCGAGATGATGACAATGGGAATATCGGGGTTCGAGCGTTTGACCGTCATCAGAATATCGATGCCATCCATCTTGCTGTCTTTCAGCCAGATATCGAGCACCATCAATGCGGGCGGGTTGGCATTCACCTGCGCCATCGCCTCGTCGGAATTGGCGGCGCGTCGGGTGGTAAAGCCCTCATCCTCTAGAATATCAGAGATCAACTCGCGGATATCGCGCTCGTCATCGACAATAAGAATATCACTCATGCGTCAGTACTCGCCAATTTGGTCATGTCTTGCCCGCTCATCTGTTGGGGGGTCAGGCGTGGCAGGCGGATCACGGCCATCGCGCCTGCATGCACATCGCCATCAAAAACGGCGGCATCTTCCAGACGCAAGGTGCCGCCATGCTCTTCTATAATCTTGCGCACAATCGACAGGCCCAGCCCTGTGCCTGCCGCGCGCGTGGTCACATAGGGTTCAAACAGGCGCGCGCGGTCTTCGGGCAGGCCCACACCATTATCGGAAATGGTGATGTGCAGGTCAGTTTCGCGCGCCTCGAACCACAGGCGGATTTCAGGCACAAACGCCCCGTGGTTTTCATTTTCAATACGGCTTTCAATGGCTTCTCCTGCATTCTTAATCAAATTGGTAAAGGCTTGCGCCATCATCGTCTCGTCCACCTCTACGATCACGGGCGCATCGGGCAGGTCCGAGTGAAACCGCACATCGGGCTGCCCGCTTTCCTGCAACAGCGCGCAATCGCGCAAAATCGTTGTCAGATCATGCGGGCGGCGGTCCGGTTCGGGCATGCGCGCAAAGCGCGAGAATTCATCAACAATGCGGCGCAAGTCATTGGTCTGGCGTACAATTACCGCAGTAAGCTGGGACAGGCTTTCAGCATCTGCCCCATCCAGCTTGCGCGCGAATTTCCGCTCTATCCGTTCTGCCGAAAGCTGGATCGGGGTGAGCGGGTTCTTGATTTCATGCGCGATGCGCCGCGCCACATCGCCCCATGCGGCCATGCGCTGCGCCGAGACCAGCTCGCTCACATCATCAAAGGCCACGACATACCCTTCCAGCTGCCCGTCGCTGCGGCGGCGTTCGGCCATGCGCACAAGCAGCGTTTCCAGACGGCCCGAGCGCGACAGCCTGAGTTCTTCTTGCACGCGGCCCAGATTGGCGGATGTGCTGCGCAGATGATCCAGCAGCGGCGCAAATTCCGGCACGACATGATCCAGCGGCGCGTCGGGGCTGGCAGTGGCATCCAGTTCCAGCATGGCAACCGCCGCACGGTTGATGAATTCCACACGCCCCTCTGCATCCAGCCCCACAACGCCCGCAGTGACCGACCCCAGCACCGAATCGAACAGACGCCTGCGCGCCTCGATCTGGCGGTTGTTTTCCAGCAGCGTTTCGCGCTGCCCTTTCAACTGCCGCGTCATCTGGTTGAACACCCGCCCCAGAAGCGCGATTTCATCATCATCGCGTGCCACCTCGACCTGCACATCCAGATCCCCGCCGCCCACCTGTTCTGCCGCTTCGGCCAGACGCCCGACAGGGCGGGCCAGCCGCTCTGCAAAATTCAGCCCCAGCCAGATTGACGCCAGAATAAGGATCAGCGCAAAGCCCAGATACAGCGCGCCGAACTGAAACAGCAGCCGCCCGCGTTCGCGTTCAAGCTGTTGATAGAACACAACAGTCTCTCGGGTTTCATCCAGCAGGCTCAGGATAGCGCCATCCACCTCTCTGGCGACATAGAGGTATCTGTCAAAATAATTATCCAGGGCCACAAGGGCGCGAAATTCGTTATTGGGCCAATCGCGGATCACCACGATCCCGTCTTGTGCCTGTGCAATGTCATCGGGCGACAGGGGCGAGAAATTGAACCTGAAAGAGCGCTCTCCGCGCGCGCGAATCTCGCCCGCGCCATCAACAATAAAGGCCACGCGCAGCCCGCGCTGGATTTGCGCCTGCGCCTCGGACAGAAGGTTGCGCAATTCGCCATCTTCCAGCAGGGGGAAGACGCGGCGCACTGTTTCCAGATACGCGGCCAGTTCGCGCGTATCGGTGCGCAGGTCGCGTTCCTGTTCAAACTGATATGCCTCGGCTGCGGCAAGTGAATTGCCCACCACGCGCTGCACCCTGTCCGAAAACCACCCTTCCAGCCCCACATTCAGCGTCAGCGCGGCAAATACCGCAACTGTCACAGTCGGCACCAGCGCAATCGTGGCAAACAGGGTAGACAGCCGCAGATGCAAGCGCGAGCCTGCGGAATCCGATCGCCGCGCAGCAATCAGCCGCGCAACACGCACCGCCACAAGTGCGGCAATAATCAGCACATAGACAAGGTCGGCCAGCAGCACCAACAGCAGGCTTCGGGAATCGAAGACCTGCCCCATAGGGCCAAGCGCCAGAAGCGTCAGAAACACCAGCAGCGGGCCAGCCAGAACAAGCGCCAGCGCCACACGGTTGGACAAGCGCCTGCCCCCGATCTGGGTCATCGCCGCTTTCAGCATGGGCGATCCTTGTCCTCAAGCACGCGCCACCCCCTCCGCCAGCATCTGTTCCATCAAAGGGCTACCCCCTTTTTCTGCGATGCATTGCGGCGAGTTTGCCACATGCCCTGTGGTAATTCTACATCAAATCACACTTGGGCAAGGTGTGTTTCTGTCAGGTCAGTTTGCGTCTGCGGGACACGGGAATATCCAGTTCTGTGATTTTCTTGCGCAAGGTGTTGCGGTTGATCCCCAGCAGATCGGCGCAGCGCGCCTGATTTCCGCCTGTCGCATCCAAGGCAAGTTCGATCAAGGGTGTCTCGACTTCGCGCAAGATGCGCCCATACAGGCCCGGTGGCGGCAAATCCTGACCATGCAGGTCGAAATACCGGCGCAGATGCCGCGCGACCGACTCGGACAGGGTTTCGTCAGTGAACCGCTCGCCCACGGATACCGCGCTGGGCTGGCTGTGCAACGCGCCCTCAATCTCGGCGCGTGCAATGATCGGGTCTGTGCTGGTCAGGCCAAGGCGGCGCAGGGTGTTTTGCAACTGCCGCACATTTCCGGGCCATGAATACAGGCGCACCACTTCCAGCGCGTCCGGCGCAAGGCTGCGCGGGGTCGCGCCGTCATCTGCGGCTTGTGACAGAAAATGCCGCGCCAAGGGTTCCAGATCGTCAATCCGTTCGCGCAGCGTGGGCACATTCAGCACCACGCCCCCCAGCCGGTAATACAGGTCTTCGCGCAAGGCCCCATCGGCCAGCGCGCGCGTCAGATTGCCCTGTGCCGTGGCCATGACGCGCGGCCCGTCTTCGGGCAAGGCATCCAGCAGGCGCGCGGCGCGCAACTGCGCATCGGTGTCGTAAGACAGGATTTCATCAAACACCAAAGTGCCGCCGCGCACGCGTGACATCAGCATTTGCGCGCCGTCAAAGGTGTTCAGGTCTTCTGCCGTGGCCGACACAAAGGGCTGGTTTCGCCGGTCTGACAAGTCATGCAATGTGCGCGCGATAAGTGATTTTCCGGTGCCGGATTCACCCAGAATCAGGACAGGCATGGCCGAATTGATCACCCGCGCGATCAGCCGGTATAATTCCTGCATCACAGGCGTGCGCCCGACCAGCGGCATCGAATCCATGCTCAGCATATCGCCGCGCGGTGCAGGGCTTGGGCGTGCGGGCGGGTCATTGACCGACACGCGGCGGCGATTTTTCATCGCAGCCCCTGCCCGTTTCAGCAAATCGGGCAAGTCGAAGGGTTTGGGCATATAGTCATGCGCATTGACTTCATTGGCCTGAATCGCAGTCATGATCGTATTCTGCGCCGAAATGACGATAACCGGCAGATCAGGGCGTTCCTGCGAGATTTTGGGGATCATCTCTATCCCGTTGCCATCGGGCATCATGACATCGGTGATCACCAGATCACCGCGCCCTTCTTCGACCCAGCGCATCAGCGTGGTCAGGCTGGATGTGGCATGGACCTTGCAGCCTGCGCGCGTCAGTGCCTGTGTCAGCACTGTGCGGATTGTGCGGTCATCATCTGCCACCAGAACTGTACCGTCCATCAGCGACTCTCCTTGCTGTCAGTTATTTTGGGCGCGCGGGGCAGCGAAATGCGAAAGACAGTCCGGCCCGGCTTGCTGTCTACCGATACCCAGCCGTCATGGGCCGCGATGATTTTCGACACCAGCGCCAGCCCCAGACCTGTTCCGTTTTCACGCCCCGACACGAAAGGGTCAAACACCTCATCCGCGATTTCGGAAGGCAGGCCGGGGCCGTCATCTATGATCTCGACATGGATGGGCAGGGCCACTTCCTGCCCGCCAGAGCCGCGCAGCCGCAAGGATTGTTCAAAAAACGTCTTGATGCGAATGCGCCCGCCCATAAGCTGCGCTTGGGCTGCGTTCTTCAGAAGGTTCAGAAACACCTGCAAAAGCTGGTCTGCATCGGCCCAGACCGGCGGCAAGGACGGGTCATACGCATCGCGTATCTGCATATGCGCGGCAAAGCCCACTTCGGCAGACCGGCGCGCCCGTTCCAGAACATCATGGATATTCACCGCGCGGCATTCGGGGGGGCGCTGGTTGCCGAATTGTTCAACCTGATCCAGCAATTTGACGATGCGCTGGGTCTCGGCCACAATCAGGTCAGTCAGCGCGCGATCCTCGCCACTCAGGCCCATCGACAAAAGCTGTGCGGCCCCTGTAATGCCTGCCAGCGGGTTCTTGATTTCATGCGCCAGCATTTGCGACATGCCAATCGCAGAGCGCGCGGCATGGCGAATGCCATCTGCCTTGCCCAGCTTGCCCGCAATCTCGCGCGGGGTCATCAGCATCAGGACCAGATCGCGCCGGTCGCCCAGCAAGGCCAGCTGGATCGCGCAATGCACGCTTGGCCGCTCGCCCTGAACCACGGGGGCATCATTTATGAACACAGGCGCGCGGTTTTCGCGGCAGCGCTGCAAGGCAGTCTCTATCGGCGCATCGATCTGCACGATCTGTGCCAAGGGCCGCTCCAGCACCGAGCGGCGTGACAGGCTAAGGAACCCTTCTGCCGCAGGGTTGCAATCGGCAATGCATTCAACCCCGTTCTTTTGCCCGATCATCAGGGCCGGCACAGGCAAGGCCGCCCAGATGGTTCCTGTGGTGGGCGGTGTCATGCTGCGCGCTCCACATCTGGAACGGGGCACAGCGCGTCGGGCAACAGGCGCAGCACCTCGGCCGGGTCTGTCGCGGTCAGAAGCCTGCGGCGCAGTGCGACGCACCCGTTTGCCGCCTCGCTATACCAGCCCAGATGCTTGCGCGCGGTCTTGAGGCCAAACGCGCTGCCATAAAACGACAAGATCGCCTCGTAATGGGCGCTGACCAGCGCGACCAGCTCTGCCCCCTCGGGGGTCTTGGGCGCGGGTGTGCCGAACAGATCGGCCGCGACCTGCGCCAGTAGCCATGGCCGCCCCTGCGCGCCCCGTCCGATCATCACGCCAGCCGCGCCCGACTGTGCCAAGGCCTTGCGCGCCGCGCGGCACGAGGTGATATCGCCATTGGCAATGACGGGCACCGGACAGGCGCGCACAACCTCGCCAATCGCCGCCCAATCGGCCTGACCTTTGTAGAACTGGCAGCGCGTGCGGCCGTGGATTGTGACCATCCGCACGCCCGCCTCTGCGGCGCGCTGCGCCAGCAGGGGCGCATTCAGACACGCATCATCCCAGCCCAGCCGCGTCTTGAGGGTGACCGGAATATCCACCGCGTTTACAACGGCTTCAATCAGGCGCAAGGCCAGATCCGGCTCTCGCATCAGGGCGGAACCTGACATGCCGCCCACGACTTTCTTGGCCGGACAGCCCATGTTTATGTCAATAATCTCGGCCCCGTTATCGGCAACCATGCGCGCGGCTTCGGCCAGCCAATAGGCGTCGCGCCCTGCAAGCTGCACGGCGGTGCGCACCTCGCCCAGCCCCAGTTCCGCGCGCGCTTTTGCCCGGGTCGAGGGCTTGGCCTGCACCATTTCCTGACTGGCCACCATTTCCGACACAACCAGCCCTGCACCGAAACCGGCGACAACGCGGCGAAAGGGCAAGTCTGTGATCCCTGCAAGCGGGGCCAGCAAAACGGGCGGGTCGATTGACAGATCCGCCAATGGCCCGCATGTCGGGTGCTGGCCTGTCTTCACCCTGTGTGACTGGGCGCGATCAATCTTGCGGTCGTCTTGCATTACCCTGCCCTGCTTCCTCATGTGATTTGTCCTAGCCCCGCCCTGCCTGTGACGCAAACCTCATCGTAGCACCACTGGCGAGAATTTCATCAGATGATGAAATTTTGTGCAACTATTTTGAGCAATCGCGCGGATTGTCAGCACGGGCTGCTTCGGCTTATAGCAGAGGCACTTAAAGAAGGGGCAAAACATGCGCGAGGACTGTGCAGCAATCATCGTCGCGGCAGGGCGCGGAACACGCGCGGGCAGCGGGGTGCCAAAGCAGTGGCGGATGCTGGCGGGCCGCGTTGTTCTGGCCCATACGCTGGAGGCTTTGCGCCAAGCGGGCCTGTCGCGGCTGGTGCTTGTGATCCACCCCGAGGATATGGACAAGGCGCAAGCCCTGTCGGCACCGGATGTGGCGATCGTCATGGGCGGGGGCACGCGGGTGGAGTCAGTGCGGGCAGCGCTAGAGGCGCTGGCGCAGGATGCCCCCCATCATGTGCTGATCCATGACGGCGCGCGCCCGCTAGTCAGCGCCCGCGTTATCGCCGATGTGCGCGATGCCTTGGTCCGCGCCACGGGTGCCGCCCCCGCCCTGCCTGTCGTCGATGCGCTTTGGCGCGGTGAGGAAGGACAGGTCGCGGCAGCTGTCAGCCGCGCGGGGCTGTTTCGCGCGCAAACACCACAGGGCTTCGAGTTCAACGCGATTCTGGCCGCCCACCGCGCCCATAGGGGCGAGGCCGCAGATGATGTCGAGATTGCGCGCGCCGCTGGCATGGAAATCGCCATGACACCGGGCTGCGAGGAGAATATAAAACTGACATATCAGGCAGATTTCGACCGCGCCGCGCGGTTGATTGCACAACGACAAGGGCATGACATGGATATTCGGCTGGGCAATGGCTATGACGTTCACCGCTTTGGTCCGGGCGACGGGTGCTGGTTATGCGGGGTTCTGGTGCCCCATGACCGCGCGCTTCAGGGGCATTCCGATGCCGATGTGGGCATGCATGCCCTGACAGATGCGATTTATGGCGCGCTGGCCGAAGGCGATATCGGGCGGCATTTCCCGCCCAGTGATCCGCAATGGAAAGGTGCAGACAGCCAGATTTTCCTGCGCCACGCCGTCGATCTGATGCGCGAACGCGGCTACCAGCTTAGCAATTGCGATGTCACCCTTGTGTGCGAGCGCCCCAAAATAGGGCCGCATGCAGATGCGATGCAAGCAGCCCTTGCCGCCATCATGGGCTGCGCGCCGGATCGTGTCAGCGTCAAGGCCACAACATCGGAGCGGCTTGGGTTTACAGGGCGCGAAGAGGGAATCGCCGCTATCGCCACGGCCTGCCTAAGCCGTACCGTGCCCGATGTGTGACGCATAGCCACGCAGCCCTGATAACGGCGCCCCCCCAATCTGGTGCTACCTGACAAGAGATCAGCAATGATGGCTTTACGGGGCTTTTCAGACATCCCTTGCGCGGAACAAAGGGCCGCAGGCCCGCCGCGCAGCGTCGGGCCGCGGTGCGGCGATCCCCCGCCCCTGCTACAGCACTTTATGCCAGCCAAATCCGCGAAAGATCAAGGCTTCGCGCATAGCCAAGCCAAATCGCCGTGCCGTGGGTGCGGCCCGGCGATGCGCGGCGGCCTACGGCCTTGATTCCGCGCGAGAGATGCAGCCGAATGGCGGATCAATCCCGCACAATTGACCTGTATCACGCAAAGCGGCATCTCGTATCAGCCGCGCCACCCTGGCCGTGGTTTGCGGGGCAAGCCCCATATATCTGCCGCAATGCCGCTGCCTGCGCGGTCGGATAAGGGCGGGGTCAATAAATATACCGGATCTGATCGCCCCAATACCGCTCCATGCGTTTCAGGGTGCGCGCGACAGTATCCAGCGCGCCGAAATCAAGAATTTCATCTTGCTGAAGCACCCTAGCATGCTGGTCGAACAGGTCCGACAGCTTGCCCCGAATGGCCTGCCCCTTGGGCGTCAGCCGCACCCGCACCGAACGTTTGTCAACCGCGCAGCGCTGGTGGTGCATATAGCCAAGTTCAACCAGCTTTTTCAGGTTATAGGACACGTTTGATCCCTGATAATAGCCGCGCGATTTCAATTCACCTGCGGTGACCTCGTGATCCCCGATATTGAACAGCAACAGCGCCTGAACAGGGTTGATTGTCATCACCCCAAGCCGCTCGAACTCGTCCTTGATGACATCGAGCATAAGGCGGTGCAGCCGTTCCAGCAACGCGAGGTTGTCGAGATAGCGCGACAAAAACTCGTTTCGCAGTGACGGGCCGAATTCCTGCTGAATACTCACAAAACACTCCATCCTTGTGCGTCAACACCGCAATCTGCCAGCCACAGGCAAAGATTGCGTTAAAGCGCCCAGAAGTTTCAGAGCATTTATGTTCAATTTTATCCGTCACCGGATGCGCCTTTGTGCAGGGCACGCAAGCCCGGTCAGCCCGGACTGCGTTCGGCCCAGCCTGCAAAGATTTTCTCCAGCGCGACGACGATATAATACAGAACAATCCCGAGAAAGGCCAAGGCGATCAGCACCGCAAACATCAGCGGGAAATCGGAATTGGTGCGCCCGCTGTCAAACAACGCGCCCAAGCCCCGCCCGTGCGGGCTGACAATTTCCATCAGGTTTGTGCCGATGAAAGCCAGCGTCACTGCCACTTTCAGCGCGCCGAAAAATTCCGGCAAGGTCTTGGGCAGCGCGATTTTCCAAAAGATCGTGGCTTGCGAGGCACCAAGGCTGCGCAGGATGTCGCGGTATTCCGGCTCTAGCGTCGAAAGCCCGATAGAGACCGACACCGCGATGGGAAAGAACGAGATCATGAAGGCCAGCAGCACCGTGTTGAAATCGTGCTGGCCCACGAACATCAGCGCGACAATGGGCACCACAGTGGCCTTGGGGATGGCATTGAACCCCACCAACAGCGGATAAAGCGCGTCGCGCATGGTGCGCGAGAACCCCATGATCATGCCCAAGAGCGTGCCAAACAAAACCGCCAGCAACAGCCCCACCACAGTGCGCCACAGCGTTTGCCAGCCCATCGACAGGAAGAGCGGCCAATGACGCTCAAATGCGGGGGGCAAATCGGACGGGGCCGCCATCTTGAAGCGTGGCCAGCCATTGAACCAGACCAGCCATTCCCAGAATGCCAGAAACACCACAACCGCGATGACCGGCACGACAAAGGCGCGAATATGCTTGTTCATGCCGCGCCCTCCTCGGCGGTGCTGCGCCCTTGGGCGATCTGGATCTGGTGGCGCAGGATGTTCAACTGCTCTGCCGCAACGGGGGTATACAGATCATCCAGCGTGCGCGGCCCGTTTGAGGGGATGTCCAGCACATATTGCGTGCGCGCAGGCCGCCCCGACAGAACAACCACCTGATCGGCAAGGAAAATGGATTCGCGCAAGTCATGCGTGATCAGCACGCCCGTGAAAGGTTCGCGTTCCTTGACGCGGTGCATGGTCTGCCACAGGTCTTCGCGGGTGAACGCATCCAGCGCGCCGAAGGGTTCATCAAGGATCAACACTTCGGGCTGGTGGATCAGCGCGCGGCACAGCGAGGCGCGCTGGCGCATGCCGCCCGACAATTCAGAGGGGCGCTTGTCTTCAAACCCTTCCAGCCCCACCAGCGACAACAGAAAGCGCGCGCGGTCTTCGGCCTGCTTTCTGGACAGTTTCGAGGGCACGATTTCCAGCGGCAGCAGCACGTTTTTCAAAATCGTGCGCCATTCCAGAAGTACGGGGTTCTGAAAGGCCATGCCCACAGTGGCCCGCGGCCCTTTCACGCGTTCGCCATGCAACCACACCTCGCCATGGTCGGGCTTCATCAGCCCTGCGATCAGGCGCGTCAGCGTGGACTTGCCGCACCCAGAGGGGCCGACAACCGCGACAAAGCCGCCTTCGGGCACAGATACATTTAACCCGTCCAGCACAGGCAACGGACCGGCATCAGTGCGGTAAGCATGCCGCACATCCTTGATTTCAATAAGGTTTTGCATTCTGTCCCCGTAAAAAGAAAACCAGCGCCGCAAGGGCGCTGGTTTGTATCAGCTTAATCGAGCTTGAAGCCACCCTCGGGGAGGAAGGCGTCTGTGAAATACAGGCTGGCATCCGGCTCTGTCTGGTATTCATATGTCAGCTTGATCTGCTCGATCGAGTTGGCGAAGCGGGCATCGTCAATAATACCCATCCCGTTTTCCATGACCCAATCGGTCACAACCGAATCCTGCATGGCCAGTTCCAGCCGGCGCAATTCCAGCTCTGAATCCATGGCGGGGTTGCGGCTGACAAGGCTTTCAATGGCGGCGGCGGGGTCTGCGATAGTGTCAACCCAGCCCTTGGCGACCGCTTCCAGAAAAGCCGAGACAGCATCTGGGTTGGCTTCGGCAAAGTCGGTATTGACGATGATCACATTGCCATACAGGTCAACCCCGTGATCGGCCATCAGGATGACGGTCAGATCATCTTCAGGCACGCCAAGGCGCGCGGTGCTCAGGAATGATGTGAACGAAAACCCTGTCACGGCATCGACTGTGCCTTCGGCCAGCGACGGCTCGCGCGTGGGGAAACCCACAGGTTCGATCGTGACCTTGCTTTCGTCAATGCCGGTTTCGGCAACAAAGATCGGCCATTGGGCAAATGCGCCATCGGGGGGCGGCGCGCCAAGGGTGCGGCCTTCCAGATCCGAGGGGGTCTCGATCCCAAGCGACTTGCGGCCCACAATGGCGAAAGGTGGCTTGTCATAGACCATCATCGCACCGATGACGGGGGCATCGGGGTTCTGGTCCAGAAACTTGATCAGGCTGTTGATATCGGCAAAGCCGACCGGAAAGGCGCCTGTCGCCACTTTCGGAATGGCATCAAGGCTGCCCTGCCCTGCGGTGACTTCGACTTCCAGCCCTGCATCGGCGAAATAGCCTTTGTCGATGGCCACGAAATAAGGGGCCGATGGCCCCTCGAACCGCCAATCCAGCGCGAAGGGCATCGCGGTCTGGGCATGGGCTGAAACGGCAAGAGCACTGAAGCCTATGGCAGCAGTCACGGTGCGGTGAAACATCAATATCCCTCCTGTTGGACGTATGGCAATCTGCCTAAGCGCTTCAAAGGGCGGTGTCATGGCTTGGAACACTCCACCCCACAACATCTGGCCCCGTTGCCGCATTCTTGTGCAACCTGCGCCGCTTTGCAACCGATTTAAGCGACATGTTGCTGCTTCCATAAGCACAGGGCGCATTATTTGGGCTTGCAGTGCGTGCCCCGATACGCAACCTTACGCCCCAAAACAGCAGGAGGCAGCGTGCAGGATTTCGGCACATTCGACTATGTGATCGTGGGCGCGGGTTCGGCCGGATGCGTGCTTGCCAACCGACTGAGCGAAAACCCGAAAAACCGCGTCCTGCTGCTGGAAGCGGGCGGGTCGGACCGCTACCACTGGGTGCATATCCCTGTGGGCTATCTGTATTGCATCGACAATCCGCGCACGGACTGGCGCTATCGCACAGCCCCCGAAGCGGGCCTGAACGGGCGCAGCCTGCTTTACCCGCGCGGGCGGGTGTTGGGGGGGTGTTCGTCGATCAATGGCATGCTGTATCTGCGCGGGCAATCTGCCGATTATGACGGCTGGAAACAGATGGGAAATACCGGCTGGGGCTGGGACGATGTCTTGCCCTATTTCCTGAAATCCGAAGACTATTACGCGGGCGAAATTCCGGGGCAACATGGCGCGGGCGGTGGCCTGCGAATCGAGGAACAGCGGCTAAGCTGGGAAATACTGGACGCATGGAAGGACGCCGCGATTGCCGCTGGCATTCCCGAAAGCGCGGATTTCAACCTTGGGGACAATTTCGGGGTTGGCTATTTCAAGGTGAACCAGAAAGCTGGCTTCCGCTGGTCCGTTGCGCGCGGCTTTTTGCGCCCCGCGATGGCACGGCCCAACCTGACCGTTCTGACCCATGCCCAAAGCGAGGGGCTGATTCTGGACGGGCGGCGGGCCGCTGGTGTGCGGTTTTCGCATCATGGCCTGCCCGCGCGGGCACAGGCCGGGCGCGAAGTGATCCTGTCGGCAGGGGCCATCGGCTCGCCCCATCTGATGCAACTGTCCGGCCTTGGGCCGGGGGGCTTGTTGCAAAGCCACGGGCTAGAGGTGGCGCAGGACATCCCCGAACTGGGCGAGAACCTGCAAGACCATCTGCAAATCCGCTGCGCTTTCAAGGTCACAGGGGTGAAGACGCTGAACACCATGGCGTCCAGCCTGTTTGGCAAGGCACAGATCGGGCTGGAATACCTGCTGCGTCGTCGCGGGCCTATGGCAATGGCCCCCAGCCAGCTTGGGGCCTTTGCCTATTCCTCTGACAATCTGGCAAGCCCTGATCTGGAATACCATGTGCAGCCTGTCACACTGGACGCGTTCGGCCAGCCGCCCCACACCTTTCCTGCGATCACGGCAAGTGTCTGCCATCTGCGCCCCGAAAGTCGGGGCCATGTGCGGCTGAACTCGCCAGACCCGAAGGCGCATCCGGTGATCCAGCCCAATTACCTCTCGACCGAGGGGGACAGGCTGGTGGCGGCGCGCGCCATCCGGCTGACGCGGCGGATCATGGCGCAAGACCCGCTTGCGCGCTACCGGCCCGAAGAATTCAAACCCGGCCCCGAATTCCAGACAGATGCACAGCTTGCCAAAGGCGCGGGCGATATTGCCTCGACCATTTTTCACCCTGTGGGCACAGCACGGATGGGCACGGATGCGGGCGCGGTGGTGGATACGCGCCTGCGCGTGCGGGGGGTAGAGGCGTTGCGCGTGGTCGATGCCTCGATCATGCCGCGCATCACATCAGGCAACACACAGGCCCCTGTGATCATGATCGCCGAAAAGGCCGCCGATATGATCTTGGAAGATGCGCGCCGCTAACACGCTGCCGCAGGTTGTTTTTACCGCAATTTGACGCTGAAAAACCCGGTCTGATTCTTGCTGAAATTACCTCAGCGCCTGCGCCACCAGATAACGCCGCCGCCCAACGCCATGCCCAGCGTGGCGGGCAGAACGAAGACGGCCAGCATGATGGCAGGGCCAAGGCCCTGCATCTCTCGCCCTTGTTGCACGGCAAGGAAAAGCGCCACAGCCGCCAGAACATGGCCCAGAAATACGGCCCCATAGGCGCGCGGCATGTTTTTGCGCAGCAAGGCCGCCCCCAGCAGCACACCCGCCAGAACCGAGACGCCCATCAGCATATAGAGTCGCACCTCTGGCCCCATCACTCAGGCCGCTTTCGCTTGCAGCCGTGGCACCAGCCCATGCGCCCATCCCGAGATCGTGCCTGCACCAAGGCAGATGACCATATCGCCGGGCTGTGCATGCGCGCGCACAAGCGCTTCAAGCGCCTCTTCCGTATCGACAGGATGGGCAGAGCGGTGACCATGTGCACGCAATCCCGCCAGCAGATCATCACGGCTGGCACCCGCGATCGGGTCTTCCCCTGCGGCATAGACAGGGGCGATGCCGACAATATCCGCCTCGTTGAAGCAGGTGCAGAATTCCTCGAACAGGCTTGACAGACGGGTATAGCGGTGTGGCTGGTGCACTGCAATCACACGCCCCTGCCCGCCCAAAGCCTGACGCGCGGCTTTCAGCACAGCGGCAATTTCAACCGGATGATGGCCGTAATCATCTATGATGGTCACGCCGCCCACTTCGCCCACACGGGTGAAGCGGCGGTTGACGCCGCCGAATTTGGCCAGCGCGCTGCGAATCTCGGCAGCGTTCATGCCCAGATGCCGCGCCGCCGCAACCGCCGCGAGTGCGTTCGACACATTGTGGTCCCCCGGCATGGGCAAGGTGCAATCCTTGATGATGCGCCCCTCATCCTGCAACGCGATATCGAAATACGCCACGGCCTTGTCATAGCGCAGGTTCAGCGCGCGAATATCGGCCTGCGCATTGAACCCGAAGGTCACCACGCGCCGGTCGGTCAGCTTGGCGACCAGCGCCTGCACTTCGGGGTGATCGGTGCAGCAGATCGCCAGACCATAGAACGGAATGCCCGAGACGAAATCATAGAACCCTTTGCGCAGGGCGTCGAAATCGCCCCAATGCTCCATATGTTCGGGGTCGATATTGGTGACAATCGCCATCGTCGCAGGCAGGCGATTGAACGACCCGTCGCTTTCATCTGCTTCCACCACCATCCATTCGCCCGCACCGGCGCGCGCGTTCGACCCATAGGCATGGATCACGCCCCCATTGATAACTGTCGGGTCCAGCCCGCCTTCGTCCAGCAGGGCGGCCACCATCGTGGTGGTCGTGGTCTTGCCATGCGTGCCCGCCACCGCGATGTTCGAGCGCAGACGCATCAACTCGGCCAGCATCTCGGCGCGGCGCACAACAGGCAGGCCAAGGCGGCGCGCCTCTTGCAACTCCATGTTGTCGGGCTTGATCGCGGTCGAGACGACGACCACAGCCGCAGGCCCGATATTGCTGGCCTGCTGGCCAATGAACACTTCCGCGCCAAGGCTTACCAAACGCGCCGTGATCGGGCTGGATTTCAGGTCAGAGCCTTGCACACGGTAGCCATGCGTCATCAACACCTCGGCGATGCCCGACATGCCAATCCCGCCAATGCCGATAAAATGGATCGGGCCAATATCTGTGGGCAGTTTTGTGGCCGGACTCATGGTGTTTCCTTTCGGGCAAGGGCTTCGACCATTTCGGCCAGCCGTTCGGTTGCATCCGCACGACCTGCCGACAAGGCCGCCTGCGCCATAGCCTGTGCGGCCTTGGGGTTTGTCAAAATCGATTCCAGACACTCTGTCAGGGCGGCCGCGGTGAAATGGGCCTCGGGAAAGATAACGGCTGCATCTACCGAAGACAGCATCTTGGCATTTGCCGCCTGATGATTGGCCGCCGCCGCCGCATAGGGCACCAGAATGGCAGGTCGCCCGATGACGGAAATATCGGCCACAGAGGATGCGCCCGCGCGGCTGACAACCAGTTGGCATTCGGACAGGCGGCGCGGAATGTCGTTGAAGAACGGGGCAATTTCCGCATCAATCCCGCCCGCCTCATAGGCGGCGACAACGCGCGCGATATCTTCTTCGCGCGCCTGATGGGCCACGCCAAGGTTGCGCTTGATCGCCTCTGGCAGCGCGGCAATGGCTTGGGGCACGACATCCGACAGAATGCGCGCGCCTTGCGAGCCGCCGATCACCAGCAGGTCCATCGGGTAATCTCCGGGCGGGATATAGCCTGCGCCCGCTCGCTCCAGCACCGCGGCGCGCACAGGGTTGCCCGTGAACTCGGCCGTAATCCCCTCGGGCATGCTTGTGGGCCATGTGCCGCAGGCCAGCAGGTTTACGCGGCGCGCGAAAATCTGGTTCACGCGGCCCAGCACGCCATTTTGTTCATGGATCATGCGCGGCACCCGCAGCGCCCATGCCGCAGACAGCGCCGGAATGGACGGATAGCCGCCAAAGCCCACCACAACGCGGGGGCGGTCTGTCAGCATTGAAAATCCAGCCGCCAGAACACCGGCCGCCAGTTTCAGCGGCACCATGATCTTGTCCGCCAGCCCGCCACGCGCGAAAGTTGCAGCGCTGATCTGCTCGATCCGGACAGCATCGGGAAAGCCGCCCGCGTAGCGCGCGCCGCGCGCATCTGTTGACAGTTTGACCCGCCACCCCCGCGCCAGCATCGCTTCAGCCAGGGCCTGAGCGGGGAACATATGCCCCCCGGTTCCTCCGGCTGCGATCAGTAGAAGTGGCGGTCTGGCCATTGGTTCCCCCTCAGGAATACACGCGCCGCGACAGCATATCACCAATTTCGCCCTGCGGGCGCGCCCGTGTAAATGCCAGAAGCATACCGATTGCCATGCCTGTCGCAAGCAAGGATGACCCGCCATAGGACACGAATGGCAAAGTCATGCCTTTGGACGGCAGCAGCCGCACAGCAACGCCCATATTGATCATGGCCTGTATCGAGAACATGATCACGATCCCCGTGCCCGCCAGACGGATGAACGTGTCACGTTCGCGCATCAGCCGGAACAAGGAACGGGTCAGGATGGTCGCATACAACCCGATGATGAACAACACGAGGATCAGGCCATATTCTTCCGCCGCGACGGCGATGATAAAATCTGTATGCGCATCGGGCAGGTTCCATTTGACGCGCCCCTCGCCCACGCCGGTGCCGAAAAACCCGCCTTCCGAGATGGCATTTTGCGCATAGCCCATCTGGGTGCGCGGATCGACCTCGGCGGCAAGAAAGCCGTCAATGCGGCGGGCGAAATGCTCGGAGTTGTGATAGGCGGTATAGCCCCCTGCCAGCACCAGCCCCGCAAACCCCAACAAAAGGAACATGGGCGCGCCCGCGATGAAATACATCACCATCCAGCCTGCCGCGATCAAGGCCGCCTGCCCGAAATCCGGCTGGATAACCAAAAGCCCCAGCACCAGCATGGTAAACCCAAGCGACAGCGCCTGCCCCGGTGGCCCGTTAGGTTCGCGCCCTGCAGCCAGCAACCAAGCGGCAAAAACCGCCAGCATGGGTTTGAGAAACTCTGACGGCTGGAACGACCCGAACCCTAGACTGAACCACCGCACAGCACCCTTGCCGAAATCCGTGCCAAAAAACGGCAGCAGCATCAGCGCCAGCAACGAGATGAAAAACCCCACAACTGCAAAGCGGCGAATACGCTCGGGGGCGCACATGGACAGCAGGATCATTGCCACCACACCAAGGATGCCGAAAAACACCTGCCGTTGCACATAGTAGAACGGCGGCAGCCCGTTGCGCGTGGCCAGCGGCGGCGAAGCGGCCAGCCCCAGCAGCAAGCCAACCGCCATCAGCAACAACACCGATGTCAAGGTGACCTTGTCAATCGTGCGCCACCAGCGCGGGATAACAGGTTCCACCACACGCACAGGCGTGGTGCCATATACCATTTCCGTCATGTCACTGCCTCGATCGTACTGCCGGGTATCTTGAATTTGCCTGGTCGATGCCCGTTTGCCGGGTCTGTAAGGCGCAGCGTAACCCGAAACGCGTGCCCATTCCAGCATAATCACGCGCAAATAGCTGTGTGCAGCCCGCCATGCCAAGCCCTTCAGCGTAAAGCCGCCGCCCCTGCATCTGCGGCGTGCCGGATCAGCGCCGCGCAGACCAGCGCCGCGCGGCCCCTGCGCGCTTTTGGGGCGGCAAGGGCAGTGGCACCATGCGCGCAGCAGCCCCAGTCACAATCGCGCGCCCCTGTGGCACCAAAGCGGCCAGCGCGGGCGCGTCATGATCCAGCCCGCCCGTATAGGCGCCGAATGCAGGCACGATCAGATGCACAGCCCCGATCAGGAATGCAGGCAGGCGCTGGCCGGCAAGGCGCAGTTTCGGGTGGTAATGCCCTGAAATATCAGGCCCATCGCCCGCGATATGGCGCAAGGTCAGGCCCGCTTCGTGCCAGTCCTGCGCCACAAGGCCGGGCAGGTGTTCCGGCGCGGGGTCATGGTTGCCCGTGATCCACAGTGTTTGATGCTGCGCGCAAATCTGCTCTAGCAGCGCGCGTTCGGTGCCCAGTTCTGCAATGGCCCTGTCATCGTCGAAACTGTCGCCCAGACAGATCAGCCGCGCCGCAGCGCTGTCTTGCAGCTCTGCGCCCAGCCGCTCCAGCGTTGCGCGGGTCTCGAACGGGGGCAACAGCGCACCGCCCCGCCGCGCCATGCGGCCTGACTTGCCCAGATGCAGGTCAGCAACAACCAGCGCGTTCTGCGCAGGCCAGAACAGCGCGCCAGAGGGGCGCGCGATGAAATCGTGGTCCTGAAAGCGAAAGGGGCAAGCGGTCATGCCTGTGTCTTTGCGCCAACATCCTCCAGCGTCAAGCCCGCCTCTGCCATCATGCGCGCCGCTTCATCTTCCAGCAGGCGCGCGCTGCCTGCCCCACGGATGGGAATACGCCCTGCCTCCAGCATCAGGGGGGCGGCAAAGGGGGTGACATGCGGGGCCATGGAATGGACGATCTGCGCGCGGGTGCGCAACATCTCTTCAATCCGCCCGAAATCGGCCAGCCCGCGCATCGATTCTGCCTGCGTAATTTTCAGCAACACATGCTCGGGGTCGTATTTGCGCAGCGTGTCATACAAGATATCGCTGGAAAATGTCGCCTGTTTGCCGGATGTGCGCGCGCCGGGCAGGTTGCGCTGGATCAGCCCCGCCACAGTGGCCACCGCGCGAAAGCTGCGCTTCATCATTGCATTCTCGGCCAGCCAGTCCTGCAAGCCCGCGCGCAACCCCTCCGGGTCCAGCAGGGGGGCGGGGTCGCGCACAGGCTCCAAACCCCAGATCAGGGTGGCGTAATCGGTGGCAACAAAGCCCAAAGGGGCCAGCGCGTCGCGTTCCATGCGGTGGGTCAGCAGCAGGCCAAGCGTCTGGTTGGCATTGCGCCCCGCGAAGGAATAGAGCGCGAAATACCACCGTCCCCCCCGCTGGAAACTTTCGCATGTCATGGTGCCGGGCTGCGGCAGGCAGGCAATCCGGTCTTGCAGGGCCAGCCAGTCGCGGATGTGGCAGGGCAGCGCGGCCCAAGCCGCGCGGTCCCCGATCAGCGCCAGAACCCGGGCCGATAACTCGGTCGAGGTGGCCATTTTCAGGCCGTTGAACACGGCTATTTTCGGCTCTCGCGCGGGCTGGGGGGTCACCTCTACGATCATGTCGCGCAAACGGTCATAGCGCACGGTTTGCCCGCCAATCAGGAACGTGTCGCCGGGGGAAAGTGCGGCGGCGAAACTCTCTTCAATCTCGCCCAAGGGCGCGCCGCCACGCGGGCCACGCCGCACGCTTAGCAATTCGGGTGCGACAATCGTGCCAAGGTTCATGCGGATGGCGCGCGCCGCGCGCGGGTCGCGCAGGTGCCACAGCCCCTCGCGCAAGACCAGCCTTTGCCAGCGGTCATAGGCGCGCAGCGCATAGCCGCCTGTGGCCACGAAATCGAGGCAGGCATCAAAATCCGCGCGGGTCAGCCCCGCATAGGGGCCAGCGCGTGTGACCTCGGCAAACAGCGCATCCGCATCAATCGGGGCGGCGCAGGCCAGCAGCAGCATATGCTGGCACAACACATCCAGCCCGCCCACTGGCGCACGCCCGTCGCCATCCAACTCTTGCGCTTCCACCGCTTGCAGGGCGGCAATGCATTCCAGCACCTCGAAGCGGTTGGCAGGCACGATGCGGGCGCGCGAAGGTGTGTCAAAGCGGTGATTGGCCCGCCC
Source organism: Roseinatronobacter thiooxidans (assembly GCF_001870675.1). GTDB lineage: Bacteria > Pseudomonadota > Alphaproteobacteria > Rhodobacterales > Rhodobacteraceae > Roseinatronobacter > Roseinatronobacter thiooxidans. The sequence continues at coordinate 132,759 of NZ_MEHT01000045.1, forward strand.
GATGCGCTGCACCAGCCGCTTGATATTCTTGGGCGCACCAATCTGGATGACCAGATCGACATCGCCCCAATCCAACCCCAGATCCAGACTGCCGGTGGCGACCACAGCGCGCAAGGCGCCGTCTGCCATCGCCCCTTCGACGCGGCGGCGTGCCTCGCGCGACAGGCTGCCATGATGCAGGCCAATAGGCAGGTTGTCGTCATTCACAGCCCAGAGCGCCTGAAAGAACAGTTCTGCCTGCGCGCGGGTGTTGATGAAGACCAGCGTCAGGCGCGCATCGGCAATCGCCCGCATCACATCGCGCGCAGCATAGGCCCCGCCCGCCCCCGACCAAGGCGGGGTGGCCGTGGTGGGCAGCATGGCGATATCGGGCGCAGGGCCGGGATGGGCTATGACAATCTCGGCCCCGCCCATGAATTGCGCCAATGCGGCGGGGTTCTCGACTGTGGCCGACAGCCCGGCCACCTGCATCTGCGGCGCAAGCCTGCGCAACCGCGACAGGCACAGCATCAGTTGATCGCCGCGCTTTGATTCCGCCAATGCATGGATTTCATCAATCACCACCCGCAGCAGCGACCCGAAGATTTTGGGCGCTTCAGGGTAGGATAGCATCAAGGCAAGGCTTTCGGGCGTTGTCAGCAGCACATGCGGCGGGTCCACCCGCTGGCGCGCGCGCCGGGTGGCGGATGTGTCGCCTGTGCGGTCCTCGATCCGGCATGAGAGGCCCAGATCGGCGACAGGGCGCGCCAGATTGCGACCAATGTCATAGGTCAGCGCCTTGAGGGGCGAGACATACAGCGTGTGCAGCCCTGCCCCCATATCGCCCCTGCATGCCGCCGCCAAGGTTGCCAGAAACCCTGCCAATGTCTTGCCGCCACCTGTCGGCGCGATCAGCAGCGCGTTGCCTGTGGCCTGTAGCATCTGCACCTGATGCGGGTGCGGTGCCCAGTTTTGCGCCGCAAACCAGCGCGCAAGGGGCGCGGGCAGGTCATTCGGGCTGGTATGGTCGAAAGCGGGCATGCTCTGTGCGGTCCTTCAAGGCAGCGCATAGGGTAAGGCGCAGTGCGGCAATGACAACCACTTGGGCTTTCGCTTTATGGCAAGAGAGTGCTAGGCAGACGCACGCTTACCCAATTCAGTGACGGTCCCATGCCCCCCGCAAACCTGCCCTGCCCTGTCTGTCTGGCTTTGCAAACGCGGGCCTTGGCGCGGATCGAGGGGCGCGATTACCGCGCCTGCACGGTCTGCGACGCGCGCTATCTGGACCCCGCGCATTATCCGACACGCGCGGCCGAACACGCCGAATACAGGTTGCATGACAACAATGTGGACGACCCGCGCTACAGGCGCTTTCTGGCCAAACTGACCACGCCCTTGCTTGCGCGGCTCCCCTTCGGCGCGGTGGGGCTGGATTATGGCTGCGGCCCCGGCCCCGCGCTGGCGGCCATGCTACGCGCGGCGGGCCACCAGATGGCACTGTATGACCCGCTTTTCGCACCAGACCGCGCGGCGCTGGCGCAAAGCTATGATTTCATCACCTGCACCGAAGTGGCCGAGCATTTCCACGCCCCTGTATCCGAATTTGCGCGATTGCGCGCCATGATCCGCCCCGGTGGGTGGCTGGCGATCATGACCTGCTTCCAGACCGATGACACGCAATTTGCCAACTGGCACTACCGCCGCGACATCACCCATGTGGTGTTTTACCGAGAGGCGACCTTGCGCTATCTGGCACAAAGCTGGGGCTGGCATTGCGATGTGCCGTGCAAGGATGTGGCCCTGCTACAGCGCCCCTTATGACCACATGGCTGCATATGGAGCGGATTGCCGCTGTTGAAGATGCGCTTGCGGGGTGCAACGCGCGCAGCGTGCTGGATTTGGGCTGCGGCGATGGGGATTTCTTTCTGCGGCTGGCCGCGCGGGCCGACATTACGCGCTTGGTGGGCATTGAAATCGATACAGGTGCCGTGACCCGCCTAGAGGGGCGCTTGCACGCCCAAGGCCATGCGCCCCACATTGAAATCAGGTCAGGATCAATCCTGTCACCTGCCCCGCAGCTGGCCGGTTTTGATTGCGCAGTCATGATCGAGGTGATCGAGCATCTGGACCCTGCCCATCTGTCGCAACTGGAACGCGCCTTGTTTCATGTGTTACGGCCCAGGCATATTATCCTGACCACCCCCAACGCGGAATTCAACCCGCTGCTGGGTGTGCCCGCCCACAGGTTCCGCCACCCCGGCCACCGCTTTGAATGGAGCCGCGCGCGGTTCCGCGACTGGGGCACGCGCGTGGCGCAGCGCGGGCGCGCGCAAGTCAGCTTCGCCGATATCGGCGGGGCGCACCCCACCCTTGGCGGGGCCAGCCAGATGGCGGTATTTGCGCTGAATGAAAGCTGATTGCCCCTTTCCCCGCGCGGCAAGGCAGCTTATCTGCCGCCTATGGACACAAGACACAGATTTTGGGAAACCACGCCCCTGCACCAGATGACCCCCGAGGAGTGGGAGGCCCTGTGCGATGGCTGCGGACGCTGCTGCCTGAACAAGCTGGAAGATATCGACACGGAAGAGTTGATCTTTACCCGCGTGGCCTGCCGCCTGTTCGACGACACAACCTGCCGCTGCGCCAATTACACGCAACGCAAGAAGATCGTGCCGGAATGTGTTGTTTTGACGCCCGAAAACCTGAATGAAATCGCCTATTGGATGCCGGACACCTGCGCCTACCGGCTGCTGCACCAAGGCCAGCGCTTGCCAGAGTGGCACCCGCTGGTCACAGGCGATCCGGACTCGACCCACAAGGCAGGGGTTTCGATGCTTGATCGTACGGTGTCAGAGCACGCGATTGCAGTGGAAGATTGGGAAGATTACCCGCTGGACGACTGATCCGCGCTAGAACTTGCGCAATTCCAACTCTCGGGCGACTTCAGACCGCACCAGCTTGCGGATATTGCGGGTGATCTTCTCGCCCAACTCGCCCTGCAATTCCTGCCGGACAATATGCGCGACAAGCTGGTATAACACCCCCTCATCAATGATCTCATCCTCGGCAGCGCCCGCAGATGCAGGCTTGGCTTTGGCCGGTTGCACGGAATTGGCCAAAACGGCTTCCAGCCGCGCCAAAGTGGCTTCCATCGCGCGGTCTTCCAGACTGGCATGCAGATTGTCTTCGGGCTCGGGATTGCCCTGCTCTTGCGCTGGCGCAGCGTCCAGAACAAGCGGCGGCGTTCTGCTTGCAGTGGCAATCCGCCCAAGCAGCGATGGCACGACCACGCTTTCTTCAACGCTGGTGGCGGGCATGGGCAAAGCCCCCTCGCCTGCATCCGAACTCTCGGACAGGGCGGGCGCGGGCGCGCCGTCTTGTTGCGCGGCCGCATCATCAACCCGCAAGGCCGATGTCAGAATAAGCTTGTCGTTCAAATCGGGCGGCGGCGCAGACGCCCCTTCTGCGGGCACGTCATGCGAGACGATTCTGCGGATGGACGACAGGACATCCTCGATTTCGCGTCGGGACATGGCTTCTGTCATTCTGTCTGCCCTCTTGCCAAATTTTTGCCACGTCGGGGGAAAATTCCGGCCAGACCGGACCCCAAAATTTATTATTGCCAAAGTGTAGCTTGGTCTTGGCCTTCGCACAATGTCGAAGTCAAATCGCTGTCAATTCTGCCATCCAGACACATATAACTGCCTTAGTCGCGGCCAATCGCGCGCAACACGCGGTCAAGAGCGTCGCCTTGGGGCGATGACAACGGCGCGTTGCGCACGGCATTGTAATAGGCTTCGGCGTCATAGGTGGGAATGCCAAGGCCCAGATGATCCACTGTCAACAGCCCCATGGCCGCCAAAAGATTATAGGTTGCGATCTGCTGCGCGGCTTGGGCTTGCAACAATGTCGTGCGCGCATCCAGCAGGTCGGTTTCGGCATTCAGCACATCCAGCGTGGTGCGCGCGCCAAGGCGGGCTTCTTCGCGTGTGCCTTCAAACGCACTTTGCGAGGCGCGCACCTGTTGCTGGCTGGCGGCAATGCGGGCAGTCGCCACATCCACATTGGCCCAAGCCACCGCCACATTCTGCAAAACCTGTGCAACAGTCTGGTGAAGGCGCGCGCGGGTGGCATCGCGCTGCGCCGTCGCTTTGCGATATTGGGCACCCGACTGCCCGCCCTGAAAAATCGGGCGGCGGTAATTGATTGCGGCAGTGGCAGAGCTTCCCTCGCCTGTCACGCCACCGAACTGCCGCCCGACAGAGGCTGACCCCGTCACCGCGCCGCTGCGTTCGGCCAGCACGCTTTCGGCCCCCAGTTCCGCTGCCGTCACTTCGTTCTGGCGCTGCGCAATCAGGGGGTGGGTGCGCCGCGCGATGTCTTGCGCGGTTTGCAGATTGCTTGCTGTGCGCGGCAAGGCAGGGGGCGGGCGCAACTGGGCCGGATAGGCGCCTGTGACAAGCTTGTAAAACTCTCTCGCGGCAGCAAGATCACCTTCGGCGGCAGCAAGCTGCGAGCGTGCGGCAGCAAGGCGGGCCTCGGCTAGTGACACATCGGTTCGCGTGATTTCTCCCAACTCGAAGCGTTCGCGCGCGGCATTCAGTTCTTGCGTAATCACACGCTGAGTGGCCTGACTTAACGACACGGCTTCGCTGGCGCTGCGCACATCCATAAAGGCGGACACTGCATCCAGCAGCACGGTTTGTTCAAAATTGACCAGCGCCTGCCGAAGCGCCAGCACCTGTGCTTTTGCCCCTTCACGCGCCAGCTTGCCGCGTCCGAAATCGATCAATGTGATTTCCGCGTTCAACCCAAGGTTCATCGACGTGGACTGCTGCCCGCCAGAGCGGATGCTGGTTTGCGCGCCGGTTACGAAATTCACCACTGGCCTAAGCCGCGCAACTGCGATGGCGACATCTTCATCTGCGGCACGCAACAAGGCGCGGTTCTGTTCCAACAGGTCGGAACTGCGATAGGCTGCGGCGAATGTATCGGCCAGCGATTGCGCCGAGGCCGGCACTGAAACCAAACACAAGGCCACCGCAAGCGCAGAGAGTTTTGTGAGATGTTTCATGCTTTCGGCCTCTCGAAGCTGCTGTTTGTTTTGTTCTGCCTGCTTTTAGTGTCGTATCTTAGAATGAAAATTCACGATCCTTGGAAAAACCCGGCAGAATTGGGGCTGCTGCGTTAAATATATCACGCCAGACAATGTGATCACCCTTGCGCAAGCCCAAACGCACCACGCCCAGCGCCCCTTCCATAAAGACCGCCGCAACGCGCCCTGTATCGCGCAACTGGCCCACCAACTCTTGCGGAAAGCTTTCGATCCCGCCTTGCAGGATCATGACATCATAGGGCGCATGCTCTGGCGCGCCCTCGGTCAGCTTGCCGATATGCAGCACCACTGTTTCAGAGTCGGTACGCGCCAGGGCGGCATTCGCGGCGCGCGCCAAGCTTTCATGCTCCTCCACCGCGACGACCGCTTGCGCCATGCGCAAGATCACCGCCGAGGAATAGCCCGTCCCGCACCCGATATCCAGCACCAGATCATTGGCCGTAATCTCAAGCGCGTCAATCATCTTGGCCAATGTGCGCGGGTCCAAAAGCACGCGGCCATCTTCCAGATGCAGGTTTTCGCCGATATACGCGGCCTCTGCCTTGCCCTCTGGGGCGAATATTTCGCGCGGGACGTCCAGCATGGCGTCAATGATGGGAAATTTCGTAACATCAGAGGGGCGCACTTGCGTGTCCACCATAATTCTGCGGCGAGAGGCGAAATCGGTCATCGACGGAACTCTTTGGTTATGCTGGGCCAAGGGTTTCAATGCCACAGAACCGCGCCGCCCGCAACATGCCTGCGCATGGGCTTTGGTCTGCGGCCCAGCTGTGCTAAAGCGCATCCGACACAGTGACGGGAGACAGAAAAATGAACCTGAATGTCTATCTTGCAGGCGAAATTCACACAGATTGGCGCGACCAGATCATCACCGGCGCACAAGATCTGGCAATCACCTTTACAGGGCCAGTCACCGATCACGCCGCTTCTGATGATTGCGGCGTGGCCATTCTGGGTGGGGAAGACCAGAAATTCTGGCATGACCACAAGGGTGCTAAACTCAACGCCATCCGCACCCGCAAGGCGCTGACAGATGCCGATATTGTTGTGGTGCGCTTTGGCGAGAAATACCGCCAGTGGAACGCCGCATTTGACGCAGGCTTTGCGGCGGCGTTGGGAAAATCCATCATCGTGCTGCACGGGGCCGAGCACCAGCACGCGTTGAAGGAAGTGGACGCAGCCGCCCTTGCCGTGGCCGAAACGCCCGAACAGGTGGTGCAGCTGCTGCGCTACACGCTGCACGGCAAACTGCCCTGACAAAAAGCACACCCGCCCCCAAAATGCGGGTTTCGCTTTTCCCATTCTCGGGTATATCTTTTCAGCGTTATTTTTTAGTAAAGGATTACCCATGCTCCAAGAGTTCAAAGCGTTCATCTCGCGCGGCAATGCCATGGATATGGCTGTCGGTATTATCATCGGCGCGGCATTTACCGCGATCGTCACCTCGCTGGTTGATGATCTGGTCAACCCGCTGATCGGAATTTTCGTAGGCGGAATCGATTTCAGCGCAATCAGTTTCGGGCTGGGGGAAGCCCAGTTCATGGTTGGCAATTTTGTAAATGCAGTGATCAAATTTCTGATCATCGCATTTGTCGTGTTCATGCTGGTGCGCACCATCAACAAGGTCGCAAATATGAACAAGAAAGAAGAAGCCCTTGCCGTGGAAGAACCCGCCGCAGGCCCCACAACCGAGGAGTTGCTGATCGAGATCCGCGACGCCTTGCAGGCACGCTAAGGCCAAAAGGGGGCGGCCCACGCTGCCCCCGTATATCAGATGTCGATGGCCGTGGTCTTGACGACCGTGCGCAGCGCGAAAGACGACTGCATCTGCGTGACACCGGGCAAGCGGCTTAGATAGCGGCGATGGATGCGCGCGAAATCTTCGGTATCTGCGGCAATGATCTTGAGCAGGTAATCCGCCGCCCCCGCCATCAGGTGACATTCCAGAATATCCGGCACGCGCGCGACCTCACGCTCGAACGCGTCCAATATCTCGTCGCTTTGCCCTGACAGTTTGATCTCGACATAGACAATCGTGGGCCGCCCGATCCGCTTGAGGTCCAGCAGGGCGACATAATCCGCAATCACCCCTTCACTTTCCAAGCGCTGCACCCGCCGGTGACAGGCCGAAGGTGACAGATGCACCAGTTCTGCCAGTTCGGCATTCGTGACACGGCCCTGCCGTTGCAGCACCCGCAATATCCGACGATCTGTCGCGTCTAGCTGCATTGCAGCGCAACCTTTTGCTCTAATTGTGCCAATTCTTGCACGTTTCTGCGACAGAGCTTGTGCAAACGGGCCGAAGTGTCAAGGAAATCCGCGCATCCTTGCGATACTCTGGACTTATCGCAACAAGGAGATTGACATGCTAATCGGATGCCCGAAAGAAATTAAACCACAGGAATTTCGCGTAGGCCTGACCCCGAATGCCGCGCAAGAAGCCTGCGCGCATGGGCATCAGGTCTGTGTCGAGGCGGGCGCGGGCCTTGGGTCTGGCTTTACCGATGAAGATTACAGCGCAGCCGGTGCGCAGGTGGTGGACAGCGCCGCAGAGATATTCGCCCGCGCCGATATGGTGGTCAAGGTCAAGGAACCCCAAGCGGGCGAGCGCGCGCAGCTGCGCGAAGGCCAAGTGCTGTTCACCTATCTGCATCTTGCCCCCGACCCTGCCCAGACGCGCGATCTGCTGGATTCTGGCGTGACAGCGATTGCCTATGAGACCGTGACCGACCGCAATGGCGGCCTGCCCCTGCTGGCGCCCATGTCCGAAGTGGCGGGGCGTCTGGCGCCGCAAATGGGCGCATGGGCGCTGCAAAAAGCCAATGGCGGGCGCGGCGTTCTGATGGGGGGTGTGCCGGGTGTGCGGCCTGCCAATGTAGTGATCATCGGGGGGGGTGTGGTTGGCACTGCCTCGGCGCGGGTGGCAGTTGGGATGGGGGCGAATGTCACCATTCTGGACCGCTCGATCCAGCGCATGTCCTATCTTGACGACATTTTCCATGGCCGCCTGACCACGCAATTCTCGGACTCTGCCGCAGTTGCAGACCTGATCACGCGCGCGGATATGGTGATTGGCGCGGTGCTTATTCCGGGCGCGGCCGCGCCCAAGCTGATCCGGCGCGACCAGTTGGCACAGATGCAGCCCGGTGCCGTGCTGGTCGATGTCGCCATCGACCAGGGCGGCTGTTTCGAGACATCGCACGCCACCACCCACCAAGACCCCATCTACGCGGTGGACGGCATCTTGCATTACTGCGTCGCCAATATGCCCGGCGCGGTTGCGCGCAGCGCCACAATCGCGCTGGCCAATGCGACCATGCCTTTCATGCTGGCACTGGCCGACAAGGGCTGGCGCAAGGCTTGCGAAGATGACCCGCATTTGCTGGCGGGGCTGAACACCCATGCAGGCCATCTGACCTATTATGCTGTGGGCAAGGCACTGGGAATTGACGTGCTCTCCCCCAGCAAGGCGCTGAAGGTATAACGCCGCCCCGCCGCACAAGATTTGCCCGCCCGCCCCTGCAAGGGGGCGGGCGTTGGTTTGTGCATCCTTGGGCGGCCTACTTCGGAAACATTACATTCAAAACTTGCAATATGTATAAAGAGGTATATATTCCTTTCAGACACCGGAAATGGAGACTTCTTATGCAACCTGAAATTACAGCCTTCTTCGACGAAGCAACATTCACCGTCACCTATGTGGTGCGCGACCCGCAAAGCCAGAAATGCGCTGTGGTCGATTCGGTCCTCGATTTCGATTATGCCTCTGGCAACACCGACACCCGGTCTGCCGATGCCGTGATCGCATTCATCAAGGACAAGGGCTACGAGGTGGAATGGCTGCTGGAAACCCATGTCCATGCCGACCACCTGTCCGCAGCGCCCTATATCCAGGCCGCAGTGGGCGGCAAGATCGCGATTGGCGAGAATATCCGCATTGTGCAGGACACTTTCGGCAAGGTCTTCAATGAAGGCACCGAATTCCAGCGCGATGGCAGCCAGTTCGATGCGCTGTTCAAGGAAGGCGACAGTTTCCACATCGGCCAGATGCGTGGCGATGTGCTGCACACACCGGGCCACACCCCCGCCTGCCTGACCTATGTGGTGGGCGATGCGGCTTTCGTGGGCGACACGCTGTTCATGCCCGATTTCGGCACGGCGCGCTGCGACTTCCCCGGCGGGTCTGCCGATACAATGTGGGATTCGGTACAGAAAATCCTGTCCCTGCCCGATGAAACCCGCATTTTCGTTGGCCATGACTACAAGGCCGAAGGGCGCGAAACCTATGCGTGGGAAACCACTGTGGGCGACCAGAAACGCCTGAACAAGCATGTGGGCGAAGGGAAATCGAAAGAAGATTTCGTGCGCGCCCGCAATGAACGCGACGCCCAGCTTGGCATGCCGCGCCTGATCGTGCCCTCGCTGCAGGTGAATATGCGCGCAGGCCAGATGCCACCCGCCGAAGACAACGGCACAGTCTATCTGAAAGTGCCGGTCAACACGCTCTGACCCGCAGCCAAAGACCCAACACAGGCGCGGCACAGACATGCCGCGCCACTTTGCGAACAGGAACACTGCAATGATTCAAACTGACTGGATCTGGGGCCTTGTCGGCGGCCTGATGATCGGAACTTCGGCGGCAATCTTTCTGCTTGGAAATGGCCGCATCATGGGGGCAAGCGGCATAATCGGCGGTCTGGTGGACCGCTCGGGCCTTGGCGACTGGGCCGACCGCGTGGCCTTTCTGGCAGCGCTGGTGGTTGTGCCCGCGCTGATGCTGCCGCTGTACACTGTCGAGGTGTCGACCAACATCACCTCGAACCTTGGGCTGGTCATTGCAGGCGGTTTGCTGGTGGGCATCGGCACACGGCTGGCCAATGGCTGCACTTCGGGCCACGGGGTCTGCGGGATTTCGCGCTTCTCGCTGCGCGGGATTGTGGCGACTGTATTTTATCTGCTGGCAGGTGGCATCGCGATGGTGCTGTTTCGGCATGTTCTGGGGGTGATCTGATGCAACGTCTTGTGATTTCAGCGCTTTCGGGCGGTTTGTTCGGGGCCGGACTGCTGGTTTCGGGCATGACCAACACCACCAAGGTGCAAGGCTGGCTGGATGTCTTTGGCGCTTGGGACCCAACCCTGGCCTTTGTGCTGGGCGGGGCGATCCTGCCGATGATGGTGGCATGGCACCTGACCACGAAACGCGCCACTTCACTGGTGGGACAGCCCTTTCCCTCCAAGCCCGATCCGCGCCTTGGCCATAACCTGATTATCGGCTCGGTGCTGTTTGGGGCGGGCTGGGGGCTGGTGGGGCTGTGCCCCGGCCCGGCTATTGCCTCGCTCAGTTGGGGGGGGACTGGCGGGATCACCTTTATCCTTGCCATGATCGGGGGTATGTTGCTGGCACCCACCCTTCGCCTGCGCATTGACAGACTCGCAGCCACCTGACCGGAGAAATGCATGGACATCCGCCCCCTGACCGATGATTACGCCGTCTCGCCCCAGATCGCGCCCACAGATGTGGCCGCGATTGCCGAGGCAGGTTTCACCACGCTGGTTTGCAACCGCCCTGACGGTGAGATCCCGCCAGAGGTGCAGGCCGATGCCATTCGCGCCGCCGCCGAAGCCGCGGGGCTGCATTTTGTGCTGAATCCCGTTATCGGCGGCGCGATTTCCATGGATAACGTCACCGCACAGGCCGATGCGATGCAGGCCAGCACAGGGCCGGTTCTGGCCTATTGCGCGTCCGGCAACCGGTCTTCCATCGTCTGGGCGCTTGCTCATGCGGGCACGCGCCCGACAGATGAGTTGATCGCCATTCCCGCCCGCCACGGCTACGGGCTAGAGCCGTTTCGCGCAACACTGGACCAGCTTGCACAGGGCTGACACCCAGCGCTTATCACATCCCGCCCCGCCCTTTCACCAAGGGGCGGGGCTTTTTCATGGGGCGCGCAACCTTGCCCCCGCGCCGGTATGCGAAAAACCATTTACGCATCTCGACGCCCTAGCCTTTGCGGGCCGCTCATTCTGTATCTGTCGGGGTGCCCCCCTCAACACTACCCAGCGCCCGCCCGTCCGGCGCGGCGGTGCTGCCAGCACTTGGCGCGAATGGCGGCGGTGTTGATCTGTCCCACAGAATAGAGGCGGGCAAGGCGATCATTGGCACACTCGCCCCTGTCGCATCGACCAGCAGGCCGGGATCAGCCGTTAGGCGCACGGCCCGCTGCCCGCGCGCCTGCCCCAACCGCCCGATGCCAAGCGGCGTTTGCGCGATGCTTTCCAGTGTCAGGGTTTCCAGCGTCGTGTCGGGCAGGCGCAAAACATCGCCCGCGCGCAGACGCAGTGCATCTGTAAGTGTCAGTTGCATCCGGCACAGCACAGAGTTCAGCACCACGCCACTGTCGCCAATGGCCATATGCAACCGCTCTTGCCAGTCTTGGTCCAGCCCCGCATCGGCCGCATTTTGCTGCGCAGAAAGCCGGGGGCTGGGTTCGGGGTCAGGCAGAATCACGAACCAATCCCCCTCTTTCGCGCCAAAGCCCAATGCCACGCGCAGATGCAGAATGTGAAACACCCCCTCTTCCAGCATCAGCGCCAAAGGGCGCGGATTATCAAGGAAAGACCCGTACCCATACCCCGACACCATTGCCGCTTGGGGCAAGTCTGCGCAGCGCGATTCGATCAGGCGCAAGAACGTGTCGATCATGGGCGCCAGCAGGGCCGCATCGGTGCGCGTGGGCATGCGCGGCGGCGCATGTCCCTTGTCCACACGCCCGCTGGCCTGCGCCTCGACCATGCCCGCCAGCACGGGGGCAGAGGCCATCAGCAGCCCCATCCGTTCGCCCTGCCCGTCCAGCAGCGCCAGAAACATGCCCGGTTCGGCCAGATCAAGCACCTCTGCCAAGGCCCCTTGCCGGATCGTCACATCCTGAACAATCCCGTCAAGGCCGGGGCAATCGGCAGACATGCGGCCAAAGGCAACACGCAAGGCCGCAACGAACACCGCCCGTTCCTGCGCCTGCGCCACCCGATTCCGGGTTGCCATTTTGCCAAGCGCGTTGTCACGCGCGGCGCTGTCCATATGGTTTGCTTCTGCCTTATCCATCATCGCTTGTGCCACCCGTCCTGCACCGACAATGGCGCAAAAGCGTTAGCAAAAGCTGAACAAGATCACATCAGCCAGACAGGCAACCGCCCTGTGTCAGATCTGGCACACCGGCAGCGAGCGGGTGAAGGCGGCAATGTCATTGCGCTTGCGCGCATCGCGCATGGGCGGCCAATCCTTGGCAACACCGCCCCAATTTCCGGAACTGCCAACCACAACCTTGTCCCGCTCTACCGCCTGCGCGGCAATCCGCGCAGCGCAACGCAGGTTCGTGGGGCCATCATACAACCCTTTGGGGTGCGACAGATCACAGCCGTAATAGCGTGCCGATGTCGGCCAGATCTGCAACAAGCCGCGATAGCGCCCGCCTGCCCCTGCGGCCTCTGGCCGCCATGTGCTTTCATAGCCTGCCAAGCCCGAGAACAGCGCCGTCCAGAATGCCTTGCGCCCGTCCATATCCGCCGACTCGTAGCCCGGGCAGAATGTGTCGATATCTTGCGGCACAGTGGCCACCAATGCGCGCCCCTCGGTTTCCAATGCGGCGAATTTCGCGGCGGTCCAGCGCTGTGCCTCTGGGCGGTGGTCCCAACGGGTGGTGACATGCGCCGCGCGCGACACCTCTACGCCTGTGTCAGGTGTGGCAAGCGTGCATCCGGCGGTAAGCGCAGCAGCGCCAAGGGCGGCCAGCAATGAAAGCGGCAGAAAACGGGGCATGAATTTTCCAAAGGTGACGCAGCCCTTAAATTGCGCTGCGAGCGGGCTATGGTTCCGAATCGGTGCAAAAGGCAAATCAGAGGCCGCGCAAAGCCCCAACTTCGGCGGGGTTTTGCCGACCGGCCCCTTGCTGCGCCCTGCATGCACCGCTAGAAAGCCCTGAAAATACCCCCCGAGAGGAAAGCCAAACCATGCTGGACCTGAGTTTCGAGCCGCCCAAACCCAAGGTGATCTCTGGCGCGACTGGCGCGTGGGAGTTGGTGATCGGGATGGAAATACATGCCCAAGTCTCTAGCCGGGCCAAGCTGTTCTCGGGCGCGTCCACCCGTTTTGGCGCGGAACCCAATGCCAATGTGGCCTTTGTCGATGCCGCAATGCCGGGCATGCTGCCTGTGGTGAATGAATACTGCATTGAGCAGGCCGTGCGTACGGGGTTGGGCCTGAAAGCGCAGATCAATCTGCGCTCGGCCTTTGACCGGAAAAACTACTTCTACCCAGACCTGCCGCAGGGCTATCAGATCAGCCAGCTTTACCACCCGCTGGTGGGCGAGGGCGAGGTGCTGGTGGAACTGGGCGCAGGTGTTGCGCGGCTGGTGCGGATAGAACGTATCCATGTCGAACAGGATGCAGGCAAATCGATCCATGACATGGACCCGAACATGTCTTTCGTGGACCTGAACCGCACCGGCGTGGCGCTGATGGAAATCGTCTCGCGCCCCGATATTCGCGGCCCCGAGGAAGCGGCCGCCTATGTGACCAAACTGCGCCAGATCCTGCGTTACTTGGGCACTTGTGACGGCAATATGCAAAACGGCAATCTGCGCGCGGATGTGAACGTGTCGGTCTGCCGTCCGGGCCAGTACGAGAAATATCAGGAAACGCAGGATTTCGGCCATCTGGGCACGCGCTGCGAGATCAAGAACATGAACTCCATGCGGTTCATTCAGGCAGCGATCGACTATGAGGCCCGCCGCCAGATTGCCATACTGGAAGATGGCGGCAGCGTGGTGCAGGAAACGCGGCTGTATGATCCCGATAAGGGCGAAACACGCTCGATGCGGTCCAAGGAAGAGGCGCATGACTACCGCTATTTCCCCTGCCCCGACCTGCTGCCACTGGAGATAGAGCAGGCTTGGGTCGATGATATTGCCGCAAGCCTGCCCGAATTGCCAGATGCCAAGAAAGCGCGCTTCATGGGTGATTTCGGGCTGACCGACTATGATGCCAGCGTTCTGACCGCCGATGTGGCGAATGCGGCCTATTTCGAGGCAGTCGCAGCAGAGGCGGGTGACGGCAAACTGGCCGCCAACTGGGTGATCAACGAGCTGTTCGGGCGGTTGAAGAAAGAAGGGCACGACATTTCCGACAGCCCTGTTTCCAGCGCCCAGCTGGCGGGAATCATCGCGCTGATCAAGGCAGGCGATATCTCTGGCAAGATCGCCAAAGACCTGTTCGAGATTGTCTATACCGAAGGCGGCGACCCGGCAGCAATAGTCGAGGCGCGTGGCATGAAACAGGTCACCGATACCGGCGCGATTGAAAGGGCCGTCGATGACATCATCGCCGCCAACCCCGCGCAGGTGGAAAAGGCCAAGCAGAACCCCAAGCTGGCAGGTTGGTTTGTGGGTCAGGTGATGAAAGCGACAGGCGGCAAGGCCAATCCTGCGGCGGTCAACGAGATCGTGAGTGCGAAACTGGGGATCTGACGCACAGCCCCTGGCCGAAGTGCATTTGGCCGGGGCCGGGAATTTGAGTATTTTTAGCAAGAAAATGAACAGACCTTTGGCAATGTCCCGAGGTCTGTTTTTTTGTGCTGTGGCGCGCGTTTGGACGTGGCGCGCACACAAAAACCGCGCAAAACAAAAACCGCGCACAGTGGCGCGGCTTTCAGGTAGATAAGGCGGGCAAGATTACTTGATCTTGCCTTCTTTGTATTCGACATGCTTGCGCACAACGGGGTCGAACTTCCGCATCGACATTTTTTCCGTCATGGTGCGGGCGTTTTTCTTGGTGACATAGAAATGCCCTGTCCCGGCTGTGGAATTCAGTCGGATCTTGATGGTGGTTGGCTTCGCCATGATGTCATCTCCTAAGCCAGGCCGCGCGCAAGATCGTGTGCAACCCGTGAAATCTGAGCCTGCCTTCTACCCGTATGCCCGCCCGTGTCAACCCGATTGTCGGAAGTTTCGGGCGCATGGGGCATGTTTTCATGCCTGCAGTGTCATATCTTGTGCGGATGGTCTGTAAGCCGGGTTTTGTCTTGGGGGCGGGTGCCCCCATGGATGACCATTCATCTGGCCCTGCCTTTGCAGACAGGGTCTTGCTGCCAACCCGGATCTCGGGCTGAGGCGGCCCTGCGGTGATATCCGGTTGTCCGGATCATGCCCGCGTGAGATCCCTATTCGGCATTGCTCCGGGTGGGGCTTGCCGTGCCGGTCCGGTTGCCCGTCCCGCGGTGGGCTTTTACCCCACCGTTTCACCCTTACCATACAGATGCATGGCGGTCTGTTTTCTGTGGCGCTTTCCCTTGGGTTACCCCAGCCGGGCGTTACCCGGCACCCTTGCCTCATGGAGCCCGGACTTTCCTCGCATACAGGCCTTGCGGCCTGCACACGCGGTCATCCGACCATCCGCACGCAGGCTACATACGCGCGCAAAAGGCATGACGCAAGCCAGTGCAGGGCCGGGCCGGGGCAGAAGCGGCGCCTGTTGGGCAAATTTGCAGCCCCATGCGCTGTAGCGCTGCGATGCACTTGCCCGCGAAGGGGCAACACACTAAGCAGGGAATGGAAAACACAGGGAAAACCGACATGCGCATTCTGGTAACAAATGACGACGGGATCAATGCACCCGGACTTGCTGTGCTGGAAGAGATTGCGCGCGCGGTTGCGGGCAAGGAGGGTGAGGTCTGGGTCGTGGCGCCCGCGTTCGAGCAATCGGGCGTCGGGCATTGCATCAGCTATACCCACCCCACCATGATCGCCAAACTGGGCCCGCGCCGCTACGCCGCTGAAGGCTCTCCGGCCGATTGTGTTCTGGCGGGGCTGTATGACGTGCTGCAAGGCGCGCGGCCCGATCTGGTGCTGTCGGGCGTCAATCGCGGCAATAATTCAGCCGAGAATGCGCTGTATTCCGGCACGGTCGGCGGCGCGATGGAAGCCGCGTTGCAAGGGCTGCCCGCGATTGCGCTGTCGCAATATATGGGGCCAGTGTCGGAAGACCTGCCATCCATTTTTGATGCTGCCATCGGGCATGGGCAGGCGCTGGTCGAGAAGCTGCTGAAAGATGCGATCTGGGATCAGGGCGATTACCGGCTGTTCTATAACGTCAATTTCCCCCCTATCGGGCGGGATGATGTGAAGGGCCTGAAAGTTGCCCCGCAAGGCTACCGCAAAGACACGTTTTTCGGGGTAGAGCCGCATATCTCGCCCTCTGGTCGCAAATTCCTGTGGATCACGGGCGGGCCGCAGCATTTGCCCACCGCCGCCGGAACAGATGCGGCGGTCAATCTGGACGGATATATTTCTGTCACGCCCATGCGCGCGGACCTGACCGCGCATGATGCGCTGGATGATGTGCGAAAGGCGCTGGAATGAGCACACCCGACGATGTGCCCGAAAACCTGACCGAGGCGCGGATGCGCTTTATCTACACGCTGCGCTCGCGCGGGGTGACGGATGCGCGCGTGCTGTCCGCGATGGAGCGGATCGACCGGCGCGATTTTATGACCGGCATCTTTTCAGACCGCGCCTATGAAGACATGCCCCTGCCGATTGCCTGCGGCCAGACGATCAGCCAGCCATCGGTTGTGGCGCTGATGACCGAGGCGTTGCAGGTTGGCCCGCGCGACAAGGTGCTGGAAGTGGGCACCGGCTCTGGCTATCAGGCGGCGATCCTAAGCCAGCTGGCACGCCGCGTCTATACCGTGGAACGCCACCGCCCGCTGGCGCGAGAGGCGCAAAAACTGTTCGACAAGCTTGGCCTGACCAATATCACCTGCATGATTTCCGATGGCAGCTATGGCCTGCCCGATCTGACGCCGTTTGATCGCATTATCGTGACCGCCGCCGCCGAAGACCCCCCCGGCCCGCTCTTGGCGCAGCTGCGTGTTGGGGGTATTATGGTGGTTCCGGTGGGTCAGTCTGATACAGTACAGACACTGATCCGTGTTATCCGGACGGAAACTGGGTATGAGTATGAGGAGATGCGCGCTGTGCGCTTTGTCCCTCTGGTTGAGGGGCTGGGCCATTAAAAGGGCCGCAAGCGACATGACAGCGGGTTGTACCGCTGCACCACCGCGCCAATGCAAAGGGCAGAGCAGATGTTGAACCACCGTCGGATAGTCTTGCTGTGTAGCGCAGCAACCCTTGCTTTGGGCGCTTGCAGCGATTTCGATCTGGACATGCGCAATTCGGGAAACGGTTTTTCCACCGCCGAGGCCGCGCGACAGGCCACCGCAGATCGCCCCCGCCCTGACGACCGCGGCATCATCAGCTACCCCGATTATCAGGTCGCCATTGCGCGCGCCGGTGACACTGTGGGCAGTGTCGCGCAACGCATCGGCATGAGCGAGGGAGAGCTTGCGCGCTTCAACGCCCTGACCCCAGAAACCAGCCTGCGCGCAGGCGAGGTTGTGGCCCTGCCGCGCAAACTGGACGGCCAAAGCGTTGGCAGCCCCACCCGCGCGGGCGAGATCGAGATTTCCACGCTGGCCGATAGCGCGATTTCGCGCGCCGAAGGCAGGGCGCCTGCGCCCACCCCGCCTGCGGCAACCCAACCTGCCGAACAGCAGCCGTTGCGCCACCGCGTGCAACGCGGGGAAACCGCTTTCCAGATTGCGCGCCTGTATAATGTCGCGCCGCGCGCCTTGGCCGATTGGAACGGGCTGGACCCTGAAATGCGCGTGCGCGAAGGCCAGATGCTGCTGATCCCTGTGGCCGACCAGCCTGCCCCTGCGCGGCGCGCGCCCGCAGAACCGGCACCGCAACCTGCCGCAGTGGCAGCACCGGGAACCGGCAGCGCAACGCCTGCACCGCCCAGTGCCTCTGCGCCCATGCCAGAACCTGCGCCCCCCGCCCGCGAAGCGGAAGCCGCCGCAGCACAAGCGCGCCCCCCCTCGCCCGAATTGTCGCAAGAACGCAGCGCGCCTGCGCCCACACGTTTTGTCATGCCCGTGGACGGGCGGATCATTCGCGCCTATGCGCCGGGGCGCAATGAACATGGCATCGGCATTGCCGCCAGTTCCGGCACCGCGGTGCGCGCTGCGGCCGCCGGACGGGTTGCGGCAATCACCGAAGATACCAACAAAGTGCCGGTTGTCGTCATCCAGCATGACAACGGGTTATTGTCAGTCTATGCGCAGCTTGAAAACCTGACCGTGGCGCGCGGGGCAACAGTGACACAAGGGCAGACCATCGGGCGGGTGCGCGCGGGCGACCCCAGCTTCCTGCATTTTGAAATCCGCGATGGTATGAACAGCGTCGATCCGATGCGCCACTTGCAATAGCACAGCGCGAAAATATCGGGGCTTGCCAGCGGTGCCTGCGTGCCGCTACAAGCTGTTAGCGCTAACTAAAACCGGAGATGCCGCCATGACCCCAGCCGAGCAAAGCAAGACCGCCCTTGCCCTGTGCCAGATGGCCCCTGTCATTCCAGTGCTGGTGATTGAAGATCTGGCCCATGCCGTGCCGCTGGCGCAAGCCTTGGTGGCAGGGGGGCTGCCAGTGCTGGAAGTGACCTTGCGCACCGATTGCGCATTGGACGCGATTCGCGCCATGGCGCAGGTCGAGGGGGCAGTTCTCGGGGCCGGTACAGTGCTGACACCAGACCAGATGAGCGAGGCACGCGCCGCGGGCGCACGCTTTGCAGTGGCACCGGGCGCCACCTCTGCGCTGATCGACGCCGCGCGGCTGAATGAAATGCCGCTTCTGCCCGGCGCACAAACCTGCTCTGAGGTGATGCACCTGTTGGAACAGGGCTATACAGTGCAAAAATTCTTCCCCGCCGAAGCGATTGGCGGGGCCAATGCGTTGAAATCTATCGCAGGGCCACTGCCGCAAGTGACATTCTGCCCCACTGGCGGCATCAGCGCCGCGCGCGCGCCCGAGTATCTGGCCCTGTCCAATGTCGCTTGTGTGGGCGGCAGCTGGGTGGCCCCGAAGGATGCCATGGCCGCAGGCGACTGGGGCGCGATCACCGCGCTGGCACAAGCGGCCGCGCAACTGGCGCGTTAAGGCAGTTTCCCGACAGGCAAAACAAAAAACCGAAACATCAGGCGCATATTCACTTTGCGCAACGCGCGGGCGCATCCTACACTGGGGTGTCAGCGGCGCGTGTAGCCTGCCTGATGTTATAGCGTTTCAGTGTTTAAACACTGAAACGCTATAACCTTTTGTTTTGGCGCAATTTCGAACCGAAAAAGTCTATCAACTTTTTCTGAAATTGCTTTAAGTTCTTGTTATGATGTTTTTTGTAAGCTGGATCGCATGCCCATGACCAAATTTACCCGTCGGACTGTTCTTGCTGCGTCAGGCAGCCTATTGGCTTTGTCGGCCTGTGTTCCTGCCCTTGTGCCCGCGCCGCCGCCAGAACTGGAACCGCTTGACTATACCGCGCGGCGTGACGGTGCGCACAGGCTGCGCGCGATAGATATAGAGGCTATTCCCGAATTCCTGCACCGCCAGATTGTCCCCTTCACGACCGAAGAGGAGGTGGGAACAATCGTGATCGAGAACCAGAATCGCCTGCTGTATCTGGTGTTGGAAAATGGCTATGCGCTGCGTTACGGGCTGTCTGTCGGGCGCGAAGGGTTTGACTGGACAGGCGAATCGACCGTTTACCGCAAGGCGCATTGGCCGACATGGACGCCGCCGCCCGAGATGATCAAGCGCGAACCGCATCTGGAACGCTGGAAAGATGGCCAGCCGGGCGGGCCGGATAACCCGCTTGGCGCGCGCGCCCTGTATCTGATGACAGACGGGCGCGATCAGGGTTACCGCATTCATGGCACGCCGGAATGGCGCTCGATCGGGCGGTTTGCCTCTTCCGGGTGTTTCAGGATGCTGCAACAGGATGTGATTGATCTGTATGACCGTGTTCCGATTGGCACGCGGGTCGTGGTTGTCTAAGGCGCGTCAGTCGATTCCATTCGCCCGTTGCAACGCGCGGATATAGGCGATGATCTGCGCAATCTCGCCCTCGGTCACATGGGTTTGGCGCGGCATATCGCCGAAATTCCAGTGATGCGCGCGCACGCCCAACTGCACTGCGACATAGAAGGCACCATCTGCATGGTGTGACGGCTCGTAAATGATATGCACCAAGGGCGGCCCCACACCGTCCCGCCCTGCCCCATTCTCTCCGTGGCAACTGGCGCAATTTTGCGCATAGGCGGCCGCCCCGGCTTGCTGCTCTGCATCCAGCGGGGGAACTGTAACATTTACCATAACACTGCCGCTGTCGCCGCCCTTGTCCCCCGAGAGCAGATAAACCCCCGCCCCTGCACCAAGCGCCACCAGTCCAGCAAGAAGCACAGGTTTCATGCGCTTAGCGCCCAAGGCTGGCGCCCGCCTGCCCATGCGCGCACTGCCGCGCCAAACGCCTCGAACAAGGGGCGCGAGACAGGGTCTTGCCCTGCCTGCCATTCGGGGTGCCATTGCACAGACAATGTGAAGCCCGGCGCATCTGCGACATAAATCGCCTCTGGCGTGCCATCGGGCGCGTGGCCGTCAATGACAATGCGCTGGCCCGGTGTCTTGATCCCCTGCCCGTGCAAGGTGTTCGTCATCACCTCGCGCGCGCCCATCAGCCGGTGGAACACGCCCCCGTCACAAAACCGGACCTTGTGGCGCAGGGCGAATTTCTCTTCCAGCGTGCCATCGGGGGGCATGCGGTGGTTCATCCGCCCCGGCAGGTCGCGGATTTCAGGATAAAGCGTGCCGCCCATAGCGACATTCACCTCTTGAAAGCCGCGACAGACGCCGAAAAACGGCTGCCCCCTTGCCACGCAGGCGCGCACCAATGGCAGTGCGACCGCATCGCGCGCGCGGTCAAAAGCGCCATGCGCAGGGGTTTCAGCCTCGCCATATTCTTCGGGGTGCACATTGGGCCGCCCGCCTGTCAGCAGGAAGCCGTCGCACACCTCCAGCAGTTCAGCAACCGAGACAAGGCGCGGGTCTGAAGGAACCAACAAGGGCAGGCAACCCGACACCTCGGCAATCGCTTCGGAATTCATGGTTCCCCCCGCATGGGCGGGGTATTGATCGTTGATCAGATAGGAATTGCCGATAATCCCGACGACTGGCCTGCGCATTGTTTCACCCTGCCCGCTTTCACGTTCAATGTAACAAACCCCTGCGAAAGGTCGAGAGCCTGCCACCCGCCCAAACGGATATTTCACCGCAGTTGGCGCATTCTGTGAACACCGCCGCGCAATTTAGCGGTTTTTAAAGGCACCATCCCCGGTTGCGGGGATGGTGCAGATCAGGGCGCCGTCATCCGGCGGATATAGGTCCATGTGGGAACTGTCGCACGCCGTGCCACGGAATAGGCTTCGGCATCGCCCAGATAATCGAAGCCCGCATTGGTCAGCACATGGGCAGAGGCAGGATTGTCCTGAAACACCTCGGCAAACAGGGTGCGGGCCTTGTGGGGGTTGTGATCGATCACGCAGCGCACAGCCTCGGATGCGAACCCCGCATTCCAGAAAGCAGGCGCGACCCAGAACCCGATCTGGCTTTGCTGGCGGTCCAGCGGCTTCAGCGACAACAACCCCAACACCGATGACGCATCGGCGGCAGACCCGTCCAGCACCCACACATCTTCCTCACGCTCGGCCGCCATTGCGCGCGCAATAAACTGTTCTGTCGCACCGGGCGGCAGCGGATGCGGGATCGAGCGGGTGCCTTCGGCAAGCCGCTTGTCGCCCGTGTACAGCGCCAGCAAGCCTGCATCAGAGGGTTGCAACGGCCGCAGCACCATGCGCGGCGAGGTTAGAATGGGTTGATCCGCCGTGATATTTTTGTCCAAATTCATCGTCACTCCTCCAATCGGGTGTGCATTGGGTATGTTCCAGCGCCACCCTGTGCCCCTGACGTGAACGGGCTATCAAAAGCAACAGGGCCGGCGCGATGCCGACCCTGTCTTACATTCAAAATGTAAAAGTTCGGCTTATTCCGCGGCAGTTTCCATCGGCATGATCGATACGAAGCTGCGCCCTTTCAGGCCCTTGGTAAAGACCACGCGACCATCGGTCAGCGCGAACAGCGTGTGGTCACGCCCCATGCCAACGCCCGCGCCCGCCCAATGCTTGGTGCCACGCTGGCGCACGATGATATTGCCCGCAATCGCGGCCTGACCGCCATACAGCTTGACGCCAAGGCGACGACCAGCCGAATCGCGACCGTTGCGCGAGGAGCCGCCTGCTTTTTTGTGTGCCATGAGGGGTTACTCCTTTTCAGATGCGAATTGTTTGGCTTGATCGATCCAGCCATCACGCTCGATCCGGCCTTTGAACGACAGTTGATCATCCATATAGGCAATTTCTTCCGGCGTCCAAGCGGCAATCTGATCAAAATGGAACACACCATTCTGATTCAGCAGGCCTTCAAGCTTGGGGCCAACGCCTGAAATCTTTTTCAGATCATCGGCTTGCCCGTCGCGTGCTTCAGTCAGCAGGTTGGCGGGCTTGGTGCCCTCGATCGCGGCAGCAGCTTGCGCTTTTGGCGCTTTGGCAGGCTTCGCAGGGGCGGCAGCTTCAACTGCGAAACCCGAAACCGACCCTGTGCCGATTGCAGCTTTCACGCCTGTACCATCCGCACCGGATGCCAGAATCTCGGTGACGCGGACCAGCGTCAGCTTCTGGCGGTGGCCCTTGGTGCGCTGCGAGCTGTGCTTACGACGGCGCTTGACGAAATGGATAACCTTATCGGCCTTGATCTGGTCGATCACTTCGGCCTGCACGCCCGCACCTTCAACAGTGGGAGTGCCGATGACGGGGGCATCGCCACCCAGCATCAGAATTTCATTGAACTGGACTGTTTCACCAGCTTGTGCGGCAATACGCTCTACGCGCAGCACATCCCCGGATTGCACCCGGTATTGCTTGCCACCAGTCTTGAGGACCGCAAACATCGGCCTGTTCCTTCTTTTCATTTCCGCGCTCTGTGGCCCCTGCATCGGGTGCAGGCGTTGATCTGCCTCGAACGGCGTGCCCGCGCTTGCGGACAATAGCTATACGCCGCGCGGGCCGAATGCCCGAACGGAAGCCGCCCTATGCGAGAAAGCGCGCGCGAAGTCAAGCCGCAGTGGGGAGAAATGCGCAGAACAGGCGGGCAACGATGTGCCCAGCCACACCGCAGCACTCTCAGCGCTGCAAGCGCCGCTTCAACCGGCGCAGCATTCCACTGACGATCCATTTATGGGCCAGACCGACTGGCAGCATATAGATCCGGCCATAAAGATTATGTGTCACCACGGATGATGTGACGGTCACGCAACCATTGTCGCAGGCGATGCAGGTCATGACATCCAGATGGCGGTCGCGTTCGGTCAGCAGCATGAAATCGGGGCCGATATGCTCGACCAGAAAGAAATCCAGATATGCGCCCACCTGCACAGACTCGTGCGCCTGCCCCGAAAAACCACCGATACGTTTGACACCAAAGCGTGCTGAAATTGCGTCCCTAACTGCAAATGCCACGCGCAAGACGGGCTGCGGATCGCGCATAATCAGGTTCCACACCTCCAACGGTGTCAGAGAGACAGGCAATTGCACCTGCCGGACATCATAATAATCCAGCGCCTCTGGCGGCCCAAGCGTTCTGGCGCGCTGACTCATCGAACGGCCCTGCCCCTCGCGTGTTTGCAGATTTCTGTCGGCTGGTCGCGCGCAAGTCAATCTCTTGCGCTGTTTTTCCACGCTCCCCTTGCATCCGCCCGCGCTGCACCCTAAATCTGCACTGTCCCGCAAGGGACTATGGACATAAACGCGCTCGTAATAAGCGGATCGGACCCGGGGGCGGTACCCGGCGGCTCCACCAATCATCCTTCATTTGGGGATCATGGGGCCGAAACAGGATCGACGAACGTCTAAAGGGGTTATGCTTTGTCTCGGTGAGCCACCACCGTTATCGGTGCAAAACGTACAGTTGCAAATGACAACCGTGCTCCGGTAGCAGTTGCTGCGTAAGCAGTAACCAAACCGAAACTTAAGCCCTTGCGCTTAGCCGCGTAAGGCGGGGTTCGCAGGCACCTGGCAACAGAAGCCTGCACTTTCATCAAATTTGCATAAATGCGGCGCCCCAAGGGCGGGACAGTGCAGAAATCTGATATGCGGTGGTGCGTCAGGGCTTTTATTCCGCCGTGAAACGCCTATGCTGCATGTGCAGGAAGTGAGGGGCCAATGACACGCGGTATAGATTATGGCAATCTGATGCATGACGCCATGCGGGGACTGATCCGCAAGGTAATGGACGGGGTCGCCCGTGACGGCCTGCCCGGCGAGCATCATTTCTTCATCACCCTCGATACCGGCCACCCCGACATGCAAATGGCGGATTGGCTGCGCGCGCGCTATCCCGAGGAAATCACCCTTGTCGTGCAGCATTGGTTCGAGAATCTGGTCGTCGATGATGACGGCTTTGCCATTACCCTGAATTTCGGCAACGCACCGGAACCGCTTTATGTGCCCTTCGACGCCATCTCGACCTTTGTCGATCCGTCTGTAGAATTCGGGCTGCGGTTTGAATTGCACAGCGACGAGCTCGACGACGACGAGGATGACGACGAAGACGCGCCCATGCTGGAAGATGCGCCGCAGGAAGAAAAAACCGGCGAAGTTGTCAGCCTTGATCGGTTTCGGAAATAATTGCCCTCGGGCAAGACCAGTATGCAATCGCATGCCAATTGATTTCTGTTTATGCACGGGCTAAGCACTGGGTCGGATAGATGCCGCCAAGGAGCCACCCATGCCCGCGACCCGTACCGAGACTGACAGTTTTGGCCCTCTCGAAGTTCCCGCAGATAAGTATTGGGGCGCGCAGACGCAGCGCTCTATCCTGAATTTTCCGATTGGCTGGGAACGCCAGCCTGTGCCCATTATCCGCGCACTTGGCGCGATCAAATGGGCCTGCGCGCTTGTGAACCATGAACAGGGCACGCTTGATGCGCGGTTGACCAAGGCAATCACGCAAGCCGCGCAAGAAGTCTATGACGGCAAATTTGACGATAATTTTCCGCTTGTCGTCTGGCAGACAGGGTCCGGCACCCAGTCGAATATGAACGCCAATGAGGTCATCTCGAACCGTGCGATCGAGATTCTGGGCGGGACAATGGGGTCGAAAGACCCGGTCCACCCGAATGACCATTGCAATATGGGCCAGTCATCAAACGACACGTTCCCCACTGCGATGCATGTCGCCATCGGCATGCTGGCGCGCGATGTGCTGCTGCCGGGGCTGCACAAATTGCACGCCGCGCTGGCCGCGAAATCCGAAGAATTCAAAGATATCATCAAGATCGGGCGCACCCATACGCAAGATGCCACGCCCCTGACACTGGGTCAGGAATTCGGCGGTTATGCGCATCAGGTCAAAATGGGCATCGCGCGGGTCGAGATGTGCCTGCCCCATATCTACGAACTGGCACAGGGCGGCACAGCGGTGGGCACCGGCCTGAACACCCGCAAGGGCTGGGATGTGAATGTCGCAGCCCATATCGCGCAGATCACCGACCTGCCTTTTGTCACAGCCCCCAACAAATTCGAGGCATTGGCAGCGCATGATGCGATGGTCATGTTTTCAGGCGCGCTGAAAACCGTGGCTGCATCGCTGTTCAAAATCGCCAATGACATGCGGCTTTTGGGGTCTGGTCCGCGTTCGGGTCTGGGCGAGTTGATCTTGCCCGAGAACGAACCGGGGTCTTCGATCATGCCCGGCAAGGTGAACCCCACACAGGCCGAAGCGCTGACCATGGTTTGCGCCCATGTCATGGGCAATGATGCCGCTGTCGGGTTTGCCGGCTCTCAAGGGCATTTCGAGTTGAATGTCTATAACCCGATGATGAGCTATAACGTGTTGCAAAGCATGCAACTGCTGGGCGATGCCGCGTCATCCTTCACCGATAACATGGTTGTTGGCACCAAGGCGAATGTCGAACGTATTGACAGGCTGATGAAAGAATCCTTGATGCTGGTCACGGCGCTTGCCCCCACGATCGGGTATGACAACGCGACCACTGTCGCCAAAACCGCACATAAAAACGGCACCACCCTGAAGGAAGAGGCGATCCGCCTTGGCTTTGTCGATGCCGAAACCTTTGACCGCGTGGTCCGGCCGGAAGATATGATCGGGCCGAAAGACTGACGGATTGATCCATGGAAAACGCGCCCTGCGGGGCGCGTTTTCTCTTGTTGTCCCCGAGAGAGTTGCGCCACCACCCTGCCCAGAGCCGATCTGGCGGAGAACGGTTTTCATGCCAACGCCACCCGCTGCTGGTGGCCGGTATATCTGCACAGGGCATCATTATCTGGCCCGTGCAGACATAGCCGCCCGCAATGGGGCAGGCGCGCACGCGCAAACAGCCCCAGGACCATCGCAACCAAGGTCAGACAGCTGCACAGCGCAAGCATAACACCAAGGGACAGGTGTGGAACCATCATGAGCAAACCCCTTTTCCAGACCAACAATACCGCCACTATGACAGACACAGATTGACAAATAATGAATGCCAACTGCTGAGTCGGCATCATGTCGGGGCGATGCGCCCTGTCCACCGGCAAAAGTCAGTTCGGGATGCGTCACGTTGGATTTGGCATTTGTTAAGGTTTGCGCGGTAACTTGGCAGAATCAGCGAGATGAAAAGGATATCACGATGGTCTGTTCACCCTGTACCAAGCGCAGCAATGGCAACTTCAAGAATCCCGGTCTGCACAGGCCGCGAAAGCATGGCCAGACGCGCATCTTTGGCCAGTCGGGCGGGTGTGCGACATGACTTCGGGACAGTGCTGTTCCAAATGGCACATCCCCATGGTACACAAGACCAGCCGCCAAGGCTTTCGCCATGCCAGCGTTTCAGTTATGCAGCCTTGTGACAATGCAACGACCGGAACGCAGCGAGGAGCGGTGATGCGCAAAGACATGACATGGACACGGCTGGTTGCGACATTCTTCGGGGCCGGTCTGTTGCGCCCCGGACCTGGCACCTGGGGGTCTGTTGCGGCCTTGCCGGTCGCGTGGCTGTTGCACATGTTTGGCGGGTTTTGGGCGCTTGCACTGGGCACAGCCGTTGTGTTCCTGCTTGGCTGGTGGGTCACGATACAGGAAACGCGCGGCCTGTCGGACCCTGACCCTTCGGAGATTGTGATTGATGAAGTTGCGGGCATGTGGCTGGCACTTTGGCCGGTATCGCTGGGCGCGATGAGTCAAGATGTGCCGATTACCGCGCTCTGGCCCGGCTGGGTGGTGGCGTTTCTGGCGTTTCGGGCCTTTGACATCTGGAAACCCGGCCCGGTCGGCTTGGCCGACCGGATGCACACGCCGCTGGGTGTGATGCTCGATGACATTATCGCCGGTGCGCTGGCTGCTATGGTTGTGGCCGTTTTCGCGGTGCTTGCGCATGGGGTGATGGGCGTATGAGCGCGGCGCGCCTGTTGCATGCCGCACGCGAGAAAGGCGTGCGGATTGCGGCCGCTGAAAGCTGCACAGGCGGGCTGATCATGGCGGCGCTGACAGAGATTGCGGGCGCATCCGATGTTATAGACCGCGGCTTTGTCACCTATTCCAATGCTGCAAAACAAGAAATGTTGGGGGTTACATCAGACAGTTTGCAGCAACATGGCGCTGTCTCGGAACAGGTGGCCGCCGAAATGGCGCAAGGCGCGCTTGCGCGGTCGCGCGCAGGGCTGGCCATTGCGGTGACCGGCATTGCTGGCCCGGGCGGGTCTGAGTTCAAACCCGAAGGGCGGGTGTGTTTCGGGCTGGCGATGCCCGCGCGAACAGACACCGAAACCATTGAATTCGGTGCCATCGGGCGCGCGCAAGTGCGCGAGGCGACTGTTGCACATGCCATTGCCATGATGCTGCGCGCGCTGGACGGCTGCGCGCCACACCCCGCTCAGCCGTAAAGCGCCTTCGCCCGCGCTTCAAACGCGCCGACCACGCGCCGCATTGCCTGATCGAACACCACGCCAATCAGGCGCTGCAATACGGGGTTGCGGAACTCGAAATCGACATGAAAATCGACAACACAGCCCCCCTCCTCGGCCTGTTTCACATGCCAATGCGACACCATATATTTGAACGGGCCATCCAGATATGCCGTGTCG
Source organism: Roseinatronobacter thiooxidans (assembly GCF_001870675.1). Classification (GTDB taxonomy): domain Bacteria; phylum Pseudomonadota; class Alphaproteobacteria; order Rhodobacterales; family Rhodobacteraceae; genus Roseinatronobacter; species Roseinatronobacter thiooxidans. The sequence goes on from NZ_MEHT01000045.1 coordinate 160,992, forward strand.
ATCTTGCCCTGCTCGGGGTAAAGCTGGACGCGGCTGCCAAAGCGTTCCCGAAATACCTTGAACGAAATCACCAGATCCGCCTCGATCTCTTCGCCGCCCTCGATCGGTTTGCGTGACCGGATGCGCGCAGCCGCTGTCCATGGCAGAAATTCGGGGTAGCGCGCAACATCGGCGACCAGATCATAAATCTGTTCTGCGCTGTAAGGCATGTGGCGGTATTCGTGATGGTTGGGCATGGTCAACTCTTTCCTGTCGCGCGCACATGTCCTAAAGTCGGGGCGAAAAAGCAAGGGGCTGTTATGACGCAGAATGCCTATGTTATCGATCAGATGATCAGTGCCAAGCAGATTGCCGCGCGGGTCGAGGAACTGGCCGGAGAGATTTCGCGCGCGTTTGCCGGAACAGAAAAGCTGGTTGTTGTGGGGTTGCTGCGCGGCTCTTTCGTGTTCATCGCCGATCTGGTGCGCGAGATCAACCTGCCGGTCGAGGTGGATTTCCTTGAGGCTTCAAGCTACGGCAACTCGCTTCAATCCTCGCGCGAGGTGCGGATTCTGAAAGACCTTAGCGGCAAGATCGCGGGCCGCGATGTGCTGGTTGTAGAAGACATTGTCGATACCGGCTTCACACTCAGCCATGTGTTGCAAATCCTGCTTGCGCGCGAACCGGCACGTCTGGAAGTCTGCGCCTTGCTGGACAAACCATCGCGGCGCGAAGTGGATATCAAAGCCACTTGGACGGGATTCGAGATACCCGATGAATTTGTGGTCGGATATGGCATCGATTATGCCCAACGAAACCGCAACCTGCCCTATATCGGCAAGGTCAGCTTTGTTTGACATGCAGGTAACGCGCCCGTGAATTTGCGCGCGCGGGCAAACGCGCTACCTTTGCAGCAATAGCACACAGGGAGAATAGCTTATGACTTTCAAATCACTTCTGGGCGGCGCGGCCCTGAGTTTCGCTTTGGCGCTGCCCGTCCTTGCCGAGGAGAACCCCGCGATCGAGCAGCGGCAGGGCCAGTTCAAATTATACGTTCATAATTTCGGTGTGATGGGCGGCATGGCGCAGGGACGGATGGAATATGACGCGGATATGGCGCAGACAGCCGCGGATAACCTGTTCCACCTGACCCGCCATGACCAAAGCCGCCTTTGGCCAGAGGGCACAGATTCCATGAGCGTGGATGGCACGCGCGCCAGCCCCGCAATCTGGGATGATCTGGATGATTTCGTTACGAAATTTGCCGCACTGCAAGACGCGGCAGAGGGGTTGCAAGCCGTTGCGGGCGACGGGCTGGACGCGATGCGCGCGGGCTTCGGGCCAGTGGGCCAAGCTTGTCAGGCATGCCACGAATCCTACCGCGACGAGGCCAGCTAAGGCTTGGGGCTGGTTCCCGCAGCCAGCCTGTGCGCAGGCTGGCACCCCCAGATATAAGGTGAGACATGCGCAAACTGCTGTTCGGCGCGGTGATTGTGGGCGTCCTTTCGGGGGGTGCCTTTTGGGCGCTTACTGCGCCCAGACCGATGGATGCCGCCAGCCTTGCCACACTTGCAGGTGACGCCACGCAGGGCGAAGCGGTGTTTCACGCCGCCGGCTGCGCATCTTGCCATATCGCACCAGAGCGCGATGCAGACCCGCTGGTTCTGTCGGGGGGGCGGGAATTCGCATCGGATTTCGGCACGTTTATTGCCCCGAATATCAGCCCGGACCCCGAATATGGCATTGGCGCATGGTCGGCCGGGCAGTTCGTCAACGCGGTCATGCGCGGCATCTCGCCCGAGGGTGCGCATTATTACCCCGCTTTCCCCTATACCAGCTATATCCGTGCCGATCCGCAGGATATCGCGGATTTATATGCCTTCATGATGACCCTGCCCGCCGATGCGACCCCGTCGCAGCCGCATGATCTGGGCTTCCCCTTCAATATCCGGCGCGGCGTGGGGCTGTGGAAAGCTTTGTTCCTGCGCGAGGGTTGGGTTGTGACAGGTGACTTGAGCGAAGAGGAAGCGCGCGGGCGATACCTGTCCGAGGCCCTTTCCCACTGCGCCGAATGCCACAGCCCGCGCAATGCATTGGGCGCGCTGGATCATGGGCGGTGGTTGCTTGGGGCGCCCAACCCATCCGGCACCGGCAGAATACCGGCGATTGCAGGCGACGGGTTTGACTGGACGGCCTTTGACATCAGCGCTTATCTGGAATCCGGCCTGACACCTGATTTCGATGTCGTCGGCGGCAGCATGGCGGCGGTGGTGCGCAGCCTGCAACATCTGGAAAAATCCGAGCTTGACGCGATTGCAGCCTATATTCTGCGTGCAGGCCGATAAAGCCATCACCCTGCCGCAGTTTCGCGTGAAAATACCCCTAAATGCAGCGCATGGACTTGTGCGGAATAAGACCGCAGCCCATACTATGGGCACACATACCCAGCCGCGAGCCGACACAGACCATGCCAGACGAGAACAAACCCGCACAGCTCAGCGCCGTTGCGCGGCTGACATTTACGGAAAAGTTCCGCCTGCAAACATGGCTGATGGGCATTATCGCCTTTGCGGTTGTCCTGTTTTTGCTGGTGCAAGCCAAGTTCATCCTGATCGCGCTTGCGATTGCGATTATCCTGTTCTCGCTGACATCGGATGCGATAAATTCAATTTCGCGGGTGCGGATCGGTCGGTTCCGAATCGCCAGTTGGGTGGCCTCTATCGCGGCAGTGTTTCTGATCGCTTCCAGCTTGCTGATCATGGCCGGATTGGTAATTTCGCAGCTTAACACTGTGCTTAGCACAACGCTTGCCTATACTGATGACGCGCAGCGCGCGATTGCCCAGATGTTTGGCTGGATGGGCGAGGATGTGGAACAATCGGTGCTGCAAACCGTACGCAGCATCGAGATTTCGGGCTATCTGCGCTCTGCCGCCGGTCAGGCGGGAACGATCCTGTCACAGGTTGTGCTGATCATTCTTTTTGTGGGGTTTTTGTTTGCCGAACGGGTCTGGTTTGGCACCAAGCTTGAAAAACTCATGGCGGACAAGGCGCAGGCCCGCCGCGTCAGCGCGATTATCGGGTCGATCATCCGGCGGGTGAACCACTATCTTCTGGTCAAAGCGCTGATCTCCTCGGTAACAGGGTTTGCAATCTTCCTGCTGCTGAGTGTGTTCAACCTGCAATTTGCCGCCGCGATGGGGCTGCTGACCTTTGTGTTGAATTTCATCCCGTCGGTGGGGTCCATTATTGCGACGCTGATTGTAACCCTTGTCGCCTATATACAGGTGCCCGAACCCCAAACCGCCGTGCTGATTTTTGTGATCGCAGGCATGACGCAATTTCTGCTGGGCAATGTGATTGACCCTATGCTGATGGGCAAAACCCTGCGCCTGTCGTCATTCGGGATCATTATCTCGCTGGCCTTCTGGGGGGCTGTCTGGGGTATTCCGGGCATGTTTCTGGCGGTGCCCTTCATGGTTGCGGTCATGATCGTATGCTCGCATATCCCTTCGGCGCGGCCTGTGGCTGTGTTGCTCTCGCGCGAAGGGTTGCCGGAAGAAGAATTCCCCCTGCCACCCGCAGACCAGCCCCCCGCCCCCCCGGAGGAGCGCCCGTTCAGCCACGCAGTCGGGGCAGAGTGATGTCAGGGAAACGCAATCACCCGTGACGGGGTGACAATCGCATCAAGCCGTTGATCGGTTGCATCGCGCGGCACTTCGGCGACTTCCTGTTCGTCAAAAGCAAAGCCAATCGCCAGCACAGCGCCCTGTTCGCGCAAGCCCTGCAAGGTTCGGTCATAAAACCCGCCACCATAGCCCAGACGATAGCCAAATCGGTCAAAGGCCAGCAAAGGCACGATCATGGCCTGCGGCGTTAACGGGTCGCGCGCGGCGGGGATCAGCGCTTTGAATTGACCCGCGACCATCTCCCCTTCTGGCGTCCAGCGGTGGAATTCCAAAGGATGCGCCTTTGCCACGATCACAGGCACGCAGACGGGGCCGGAATGTGCGGACATGGTGGGCAGCGGGTCAATCTCGCTGCGCATGGGCATATAGCCAGAGATCACAGTCTGGCCCGGCGCATCTGCGAAATGCGCCTTCAGAAACTGCATCAGGCGCGAATTTGCATTCCGCACAAGTGTTTCGGCCTGCGGGGCATGAAACACCTGCGCGCGCTGTGCGCTGACGCGCTGGCGCAGGCTGTGTTTTGCCTCGCTCACTGGATCGGCCATAGGTTCCCCCCCGCCTTGCGGTTCAGCCTGACGAATTGCGCGCTTCAAATTCGCGGTTCAAGCCGCGCACAAATTCGTTCAGGCCGGTTTGCCGCTCGCGCCGCAAGCGTTCTGACTGCACAATGCCACGCAACGCAGCCTCGGTCGCGTCCAGATCGTCATTGATCAGGACATAGTCATATTCCGCCCAATGGCTGATCTCGTTGCGCGATTTAAGCATGCGTCCGGCGATAACATCTTCGCTGTCCTGCCCGCGCATGCGCAGCCGCGAATCAAGCTCGGCGATGGAAGGGGGCAGCACGAAAATCGACACGACATCCTTGCCCAATGTCGAATTGCGCACCTGTTGCCCGCCCTGCCAGTCGATATCGAACAGCATGTCGCGCCCGTCTTGCAAGGCCGCCTCTACCGGCGCCTTGGGCGAGCCGTAGAAATTGCCGAACACTTCCGCATGTTCCAGCATCTCGCCTTTGTCGATCATCGCTTCGAAATCGGGGCGGCTGGTGAAATAATATTCGCGCCCGTCGACCTCGCCCGCGCGGGGGGCGCGGGTTGTGGCAGAGACCGAGAAACGGATCGTTGGGTCCCATTGCATCAGGCGGCGCGCAAGGGTCGATTTGCCCGCACCAGATGGGGAAGACAGGATAATCAGCAATCCACGCCGCGCCATGGCCCTACTCCACATTCTGAACTTGCTCGCGCATCTGGTCGATCACGGCCTTAAGGTCAAGCCCGATGCGCGTCATCTCCAGATGCTGGGCCTTGGAACACAAGGTGTTGGCCTCTCGGTTGAATTCCTGTGTCAGGAAATCCAGCTTGCGGCCCACGGGGTCTTCTGCCTGCACCAGCGCGCGCCCTGCTGCGCAATGCGCATCCAGCCGGTCCAGTTCTTCCGCCAGATCGGCCTTGACGGCGAGAAGCGCCAGTTCCTGTTCAAGGCGCGCCGGATCGCTGCGCGTCTGGTCTGTGACCTGCGCCAGCGCTTTGTGGAAATGCGCGGCCATATCGGCGGCGCGCTGGTCCAGCAGGGCGCGCGCGGCTTGCGTCAGGCGGGCAATTTCATCCAGTTGCGCAGTGACAAGCGCGGCCAGCGCCTGCCCTTCTTGCGCCCGCATGGCAATGAACGCGTCCAGCACCTGTTCAAAATCATCCAGCAACAGCGCATCAAGCGTGTCGGCATCCAGTGCGGCCAGATCGGGGCCTTGCGCCTGCACCCCGCGCCAGCCCAACAAATCCAGCGCGCTGGGGGCTTGCAGCAAAACGCCACTGGCCTGCGCTGTTGTCTGAACCTGATCAAGGGCGGCCAGAACATCGGCCAGTGCGTCGGCGTCAATCCTGACACCTGCCTTGCCTTGCGACAGGCGCAGCCGCAGGCCAAGCGTGACATTGCCGCGCGCCACCCGCGCCGACAGCCTGTCGCGCAAGGGCTTTTCCAACCGGCCCAGCCCTTCGGGCAGGCGCAGCCGGATATCCAGCCCGCGCCCGTTGACCGCGCGCAGATCCCATTCCCATTCCGCGATTTCTGTATCCACCGTTCTGGACACCGCCCCGCCCGCATAGCCTGTCATCGAATGCATGCAGTTCCTTTCCTGCGTCTGAATTCTGCTAAAGCCGCCTTTAACCAACTGCACAGTTTTGCGCAGAATAAGGACCAAATTTGAGCTATTAAGGCGCTGTTAAGAGAGCTTGCGCACACGGTAACTAAATCCTGCAACGCAGACCGTCAACCAAGCTGGATCAGGCCGCCACGGCGATGACTGCAAGATGAAAAGGGTATTTTTATGACTGAGCATGTTTCCCCCTCTGGGCAAGAGTTGAACGCGGATTTCGCCGCTGCCTCTGTAATCTCGCGCGTGTGCGCCTATTGGTCCGGCCTGCGCGAGAATGGCGCGATCCCCAAGCGCAGCGATATTGACGCAGGCGCGCTAGGCGCGGCGCTGCCGCATGTTTTTCTGGCAGAACTGATCACCCCGCGTATTGCCAAGCTGCGCATCTGCGGGCATCAGATCGAAGACCTGCAAGGGCTGGACATGCGCGGCATGCCTGTAGCTGCCCTGTTCATGAGCGAGGCGCGCGGACAACTGGCCGAGGCCTTGGCGCAAGTGGCACTGGGCGCGCGCGTGACCCTGTCACTCAAATCGGCAGGGCGGATGGGCCAGCCGGAAATGACAGCCACACTGGCACTTCTGCCGCTTGCCGACCCCGCAGGGGGGATCACGCGGGTCATGGGTGTGCTGGAACGGCAGGGCGCAACCGGCCAGCTGCCACGCCGGTTTGATCTGGCAACCCCTGTGGAACTCACTGCCGAACTGCCGCCCCCATCGGCCCCCACACGGCCTGCCTTTCGGGTTATTCAGGGCGGCAAAGCCTGAACCCGAAAGAAAGCCGCGCCAGACAGGGAAATTGCGGTTTTCCTGCCCAATGCCCCGCGCTATGAGGTGGGCAATCTTGGCAAAAGGGTAAGCATATGATCCTCTATCCCGCAATCGACCTGAAAGATGGACAATGTGTGCGCCTGTACAAGGGCGAGATGGATCAGGCGACCGTGTTCAACGACGACCCCGCCGCGCAGGGGCTTGCCTTCGCGCAGCAGGGCGCGGAGTGGTTGCATCTGGTAGACCTGAATGGCGCATTTGCCGGTGCGCCCGTCAATGCCCGCGCGGTTGAGGGGATTTTGGACGCGGTCACAATCCCCTGCCAGCTGGGTGGCGGCATTCGTGACATGGCCACGATAGAGGGTTGGCTGAAACGCGGATTGCAGCGCGTCATTCTGGGAACCGTGGCGGTCGAGAACCCCGCTTTGGTGCGCGAGGCGGCCGCCGCCTTTCCCGGACAGGTTGCAGTGGGTATTGACGCGCGCGACGGGCGCGTGGCCACCAAAGGCTGGGCCGAGGAAACCGATGTGAATGTCATCGATCTGGCGCGGCAATTTGAAGATGCCGGCGTGGCTGCGATTATTTACACAGACATCAACCGTGACGGCGCGATGCAGGGGCCGAATGTGGCCGCGACAGCCGCGCTGGCGCAGGCGGTGTCGATCCCTGTCATCGCCTCTGGCGGGGTGTCGCGGCTGGAAGACCTGATCGCGCTGCGCGATTGCGGCGCGGCGCTGAATGGCGCAATCTCTGGCCGCGCGCTGTATGATGGCAAGCTGGATCTGGCCGAAGCACTGGCCGCGCTGAAGGGCTAAACCTGAGCAATCAAGCGCATCGCTTCGGTCTTGGCCCCTTTGGTCAGGGCCGCGCCCGGCCCTTCCAGAAATACCAGCACGCGGTCCGGGTCGCGGCGCGACAACTCGCGCAGCCACCAGCCGATGGCTTTCTGGATAAAGCGGTCGCGGTCGGGCACATAGGTTTCTGCCCAAGCCAGCACGCGTTCACGCACGGCCAGATCATCGGCTTTCGGGTGCGGCAGGCGCGCCCAAGGCAGGGTCATGACCAAGGCCGCACGCCGCGTCCACATGTTTTCGCTGGCTGTCCACCCCTCAACCTCGTCCAGTCGCGCAGGCAGGGCTTGCAGCCGTTTAGCCCCCGCAATCGAGGCCGCATCGGCCAGCGCCCAACTGTCAAAGCCCTGCGCCCAGTCTGCAATCATCTGCCAAACGGGGGTGTCATCGGGCCGGATACGCGCCTGTGTCAGCAGTTTTGCCGCCAGAATGCCCCCCTCATGCACGTTGCCCTGCCACAAGTCCTGCGCCAGCGCGCAGCGCGTGGGCAGGTCAAGGTCGGCGCGCAAGCCGCGCGCCATCTCATCCAGCGCCGCCGCGGGGACGCCAAGGAAGATGCGCCCTGTCTTGTGATAAGCAGCCTGTTCGGCGGCTTTGGCAGGGTCACCCATCGCGGAGAGTTGGTCCAACAGTGTTTGCGAGGTTGTCATTCCACTGTCACCGATTTTGCCAGATTGCGGGGTTGGTCCACATCCGTGCCCCTGTGCAGGGCAGTGTGATAGGCGATAAGTTGCGCGGGCACAGCATAGACGATGGGGGCAATGAAATCCGGCACTGTGGGCATTTGCAGCCGGAAGGGCACATCGCCCGCCTCTGCCAGCCCCTTGGCATCCGAGATCAGAAGCACCTTGCCTTGCCGCGCCATGACTTCCTGCATGTTCGAGATGGTCTTGTCGAACAGCGCATCATATGGGGCAAAAACGATCACCGGCAAATCAGTGTCGATCAGCGCAATGGGGCCGTGTTTCAGCTCACCCGCGGCATAAGCTTCGGCATGGATATAGCTGATTTCCTTCAGTTTCAACGCCCCTTCCAGCGCCAGCGGATACATGACCCCGCGCCCCAGAAACAGCACATCCCGCGCTTGCGCCAATGCCTCGGACATGCGCCGGATTTCTTCTTCGCGGTCGAGTGCTTGCGCGACGAAGCCGGGCAAGGTTCGCAATTCGGCCAGTCGCGCCGCGAAGCTCTCAGCACTCAGGAAGCCACGATCAAGCCCCGCTTTCAACGCAAGGATCGCCAGCACCTGCAACTGTGCCGTGAACGCCTTGGTCGAGGCCACGCCGATTTCCGGCCCCGCATGGATGGGCAGCGCCACATCGCTTTCGCGCGCGATTGAAGAGCTGGGCACGTTGACCACAGACAGCACTTGCGCAACATGGGGGCGGACATGCCGCAGAGCGGCCAATGTATCGGCCGTCTCGCCCGACTGGCTGACGAACAGCGCCATATTGGATGGTCCAAGCACCGGGTCGCGGTAGCGGAATTCTGACGCAATATCCAGTTCGACTGCCAGACCTGCATATTTCTCGAACCAGTATTTTGCCACCTGACACGCATAGAAAGCCGTGCCACAGGCCACCATGATCAGCCGGTCTACTGACTTGAAATCTACACTGTCCGGCAACTCGATCCGGTTGTCTTCCTGCCCTGCGTAAAACCCCATCGCCGCCTTTAGCACAGCAGGCTGTTCAGCCATTTCCTTGGCCATGAAATGGCGGTGGCCAGCCTTGTCCACGCGCGCGGTTTCAACATTGATCCGCGTCATCGGGCGGGCGGTCTGGTGGTCGTTTTCGTCGAAAATCTGGGCACCTGCGCGCGACAGGATCGCCCAATCCCCTTCTTCCAGATAGGTGATGCGGTCTGTCATATCGGCCAGTGCAATCGCATCAGACCCCAGATACATCTCGCCCTCGCCATGGCCGATACATAGGGGCGAGCCGCGCCGTGCGCAGATGATCAGGTCTTCTTCGCCATCGAACACGAAAGCCAGCGCGAAGGCCCCTTCCAGCCGCTTCAAGGCAGCGCGCGCGGCCTGAACCGGCGTCATGCCCTGTTCCAGATATTGGCTGGTCAGTTGCACGATGGTTTCGGTGTCGGTTTCGCTGCTGAATTCCGCGCCCTGCGCGGTCAGTTCTTCGCGCAAAGCTCGGAAATTCTCGATAATGCCGTTATGCACCACAGCCACGCGCCCCGCGCGGTGGGGGTGGGCATTGGCCACACTTGGCCCACCATGCGTGGCCCAGCGCGTATGGCCAATGCCCACGCGGCCCGGCAATGGGTCATGCACCAGCGTATCCGACAGGTTGATCAGCTTGCCCACCGCGCGGCGACGGTCCAGCTTGCCATGGTTAACTGTTGCAATACCCGCACTGTCATAGCCGCGATATTCCAGCCGTTTCAACGCATCAAGGATAAGCGGAGAGACTTCGTGATCCCCCAGAACGCCCACAATTCCACACATCTGCCCTTATCCTTTCGCTTTTGCGGCCTTGGCCGCGCGCAAACGATCCATCAGCCGTTTGCCAAGCCCCGGCTTCACCTCTTGGCGCGCGCGTCCCAGCGCCAATGCGCCATCCGGCACATCCGTGGTGATGACAGAGCCAGAGCCGATCAGCGCCTCGGCCCCCACGCGCACAGGGGCCACCAGCATGGTGGACGAGCCGATAAACGCCCCCGCCCCTATTTCGGTGCGGTGCTTGAACACACCGTCATAATTGCAAGTGACCGTTCCTGCACCCAGATTGGCCCGCGCGCCGATGCTTGCATCGCCTACATAGGACAGATGGTTGACCTTGGCCCCTTCGCCCAGTTCGGCATTCTTGATTTCCACAAAATTGCCGACGCGCACATCTTCCGCCAGTTCCGCGCCGGGGCGCAAACGGGCATAGGGGCCGACAACTGCACCGCGGCTGACATGCGCCCCTTCCAGATGGCTGAAAGCGCGGATAGTGGCCCCGCTTTCCACAGTGACATCGGGGCCGAATACCACAAATTGCTCGACCACCGCACCGCGCCCGATGAACGTGTCTTGCGCGAAATACACAGTTTCGGGCGCAACGAGTGTGACGCCATTCTCCAGCGCTTCGGCGCGTGCGCGGGTCTGGAAACCGGCCTCTGCCTGCGCCAGTTCCGCGCGGGTGTTGATGCCCAGCGTCTCTGCCTCGGGGCAGGTGACCACACCGGCGGACAGCCCTTGCGCCGTGGCCAGCGCAACAATATCGGTCAGGTAATATTCGCCCGCCGCATTGTCATTGCCCACTTGTGCGATCAGGTCGAACAGGGTTGCACGATCTGCGCAAATCACACCGCTATTGCATAGGGGTATCGCGCGTTCTTCTTCGGTGGCGTCCTTGTATTCGACAATCCGCGCAAGCCGCGCGCCTTGCGTGACAAGCCGCCCATAGCGCCCCGGATCAGCGGCTTCAAACCCCAGCACCACAATATCATGCGTCTTGCGCGCAGCGATCATCGCCTCCAGCGTGTCAGACCGGATGAAGGGCGTGTCACCATAGAGCACCACCACATCGCCCGCGACCCCCGCCAAGGCCGCGCGGGCCTGATCGACGGCATGTGCCGTGCCAAGCTGTTCGGTCTGGCGCACCACGATTGCGCCCTCATCTTCCGCAGTGACCACCTGTTCAACCGCATCGCCGCCATGCCCGACCACAACCACCACGCGCGCGGGGTCCAGCGCGCGCCCGGCGCGCATGGCATGCACCACCAGCGGCACAGCGCCCAGCGGGTGCAGGACTTTGGGCATGTCAGATTGCATGCGGCTGCCCTGACCGGCTGCCAGAATGACAAGTGAAACCATCATGAAATCGCGTATCCTGCTTTAAATTCCCGCCTCACCTGTGGCGCAGATACCGGCATAGCCGCAAGGGGTGCAAGGGTCACTTGTGATTTCACCCTGTAATACAGGCAAGAGCACGCCCAGTTTGACCGAAATCAACGACCAAGGCTAAACTGTATGTGCATGATATGAACGCGCAACAGGAAAGGAGAGGCCAGAATGTATGGCAGAATTATCGTCGCGGTCGATCTGGAACAGATCGAACAGGGCCGCGCACTATTGGCGCGCGCAACATCATTTCTGGACGCAGGCGGAGAAATCCGGCTGCTGCATGTGCTGGAAGAAGTGCCGGGATATATTGCCGCCGAACTGCCCGGCGACATCTCAGAGCGCCGCCGCGCCGCGGCTGCGGTCGAGTTGCGCGCCATGATTGACCCAAACGAGGATGTTCGCGTCGTGCATGAGGTACGCCACGGGCCAGCTTCGGGGCAGATATTGCAAGCCGCCGAGGATTCGGGCGCAGATCTGATCATGATCGCCAGTCACAAGCCCGGATTGCGGGACTATTTCATTGGCTCGACCGCTGCGCGCGTGATACGTCATGCGACATGCTCGGTTCTTGTAGAACGCTGAACGACAACAACAGGAAAACCAATATGTATTCTTCCATCGTAATCGCCGCCGCCCTTTTCAACGAAGGGGCCACCACCCGCGCCGCACTGGCAAAAGCGCAAACCCTGCTGAATGAAGGCGGGACAGTTACCTTGGTGCATGTGATCGACGAAATACCCGGCTATGTCGCGGCCTCGATCCCGAAAGAGCATCTGAACATGCGCCGGCGTGAGGTTGACGACCAGCTTGCCGAAATCGCAAAAGGCGCGCCGGGGTTGAACGTGCTGACCGTTATCCGCGAGGGGCAACCCTCTGCCTCGATCCTTGGGGCGGCGAAGGAAGCCAATGCCGATCTGATCATGATTGCCAGCCACAAGCCGGGGCTGAGTGATTATTTCATCGGCTCGACCGCCGCGCGGATTGTGCGCCATGCGCCCATTTCGGTGCTGGTTTCGCGCTGATAAACCATCTTTGATGCAAGGTTCGGGGCCGGACAGTTGCACTGTCCGGCCCTTTTATTGCCTTGCACGGGTATGTTGTGCAATGCTGGCCCACAGCAATCTGCACGGCGCGCAAGACGCTTGCACAGAAACTGCGAAAGGACGTGAACATGTATAAATCAATTGTTGTGGCCGTGGCCCTGTTCAACAAAGGGGCCACCAGCCGCGCCCTGATCCAGAAAGCCAATAAACTGGTGGATGCGGGGGGCAGCATCACGCTTGTGCATGTGCTGGACGAAGTTCCGCCCTATCTGGCCGCCGCTGTCGCGCGCGAGCAATTGTTGCAACACCGCAAGGCGATCCGCGAACAGCTTGATTCGCTGGCCGCGTCTGCAAGGGCCAAGACTGTCGATATCGACATTCGTGGCGGGCGCCCGTCCGAGAATATTCTGGCCTGCGCGCAAGACTGCAAGGCCGATCTGATCATGGTTGCCAGCCACAAGCCGGGGATGAGCGATTATTTCATCGGCTCCACCGCTTCGCGGGTTGTGCGGCATTCGCAGATTTCGGTGCTTGTGGCCCGCTGACGGTAATTCGGCACGATATGCCGCGATCCGGCCTTTCCTCTGGCGCGCAGACGGTTATCTGAGGGATGACTTCAGGAGGAAATGCATGTCGGATGCGCTGGTAATTTTCACACCTTCAGGCAAGCGGGGCCGCTTCGCCTTTGGAACCCCTGTGCTGACCGCTGCGCGGCAGCTGGGGGTGGACCTTGATTCAGTCTGTGGCGGGCGCGGCATCTGTTCCAAATGCCAGATCACACCGGGGGTGGGCGAATATTCCAAACACGGGGTGACGGTCGCGCCCGATGCGCTGTCGGACTGGAATTCGGTCGAACAGCGCTACCACGACAAGCGCGGGCTGGTCGCGGGGCGGCGGCTGGGCTGTCAGGCCAAAGTGATGGGCGATGTCGTGATAGACGTGCCGCCCGAAAGCCAGGTGCACCGTCAGGTTGTGCGCAAGGCCGCAACTGCGCGCGCCATGACGATGGACCCTGCAACCCGCCTGTATTTCGTCGAGGTGCAGGAACCCGATATGCACGAACCTTCGGGCGATTTCGAGCGCCTTGCCAAAGCGCTGCGCGCCGAGTGGGAGATACCCGAAATCACTGCCGGTCTGGATGTGCTGCGCAAGTTGCAACCCACTTTGCGCGACGGGAAATGGCGCGTCACAGTTGCGCTGCACAAGGACCACAAGGCAGGGCCGCACCGCGTGCTGGATATCTGGCCGGGCCTGTATGAGGGGGGCTTGTACGGGCTGGCCATCGATCTTGGCTCGACCACCATTGCTGCGCATCTGTGCGACCTGCGCACGGGCGAGGTTGTCACCTCTTCCGGTATCATGAACCCGCAGATCCGCTTTGGCGAAGACCTGATGAGCCGTGTCAGCTATGCCATGATGAACCCCGGCGGCGATGTCGAAATGACCCGCGCAGTGCGCGAGGGAATGGATGCGCTGATCACCGCCATTTCAGAAGAGGTGCAGGTCAGCCCACGCGAGATTATGGAAGCCGTGATCGTGTGCAATCCGGTCATGCATCATCTGTTTCTGGGCATTGATCCGGTGGAACTGGGCCAAGCCCCCTTTGCGCTGGCCACGTCTGACGCAATCTCGCTGGATATCCGCGAGTTGGGCATGAAGGCCATGAACCCTGCCGCGCGTGGCTATCTGCTGCCCTGCATCGCGGGCCATGTCGGCGCGGATGCCGCCGCAGTTGCGCTGTCCGAAAGCCCCGAGACATCGGATGATCTGGTGCTGGTGGTCGATGTGGGCACCAATGCCGAAATCCTGCTGGGGGACAAGCGGCGGGTGCTGGCATGTTCCTCGCCCACTGGCCCCGCGTTTGAGGGGGCGCAAATCTCCTCCGGCCAGCGCGCGGCCCCCGGCGCGATCGAGAAGATCGAGATTGACCCTGTCACCAAAGAGCCGCGCTTTCGGGTCATCGGTTGTGATCTGTGGTCGGATGAGCCGGGCTTTGACGCCGCGACAGCCCAAACAGGCATTACCGGCATTTGCGGGTCAGGGATAATCGAGGCGGTGGCCGAAATGCGCATGGCAGGGCTTGTCGATGCGTCTGGCCTGATCGGGTCAGCCGAGCAGACAGGCACATGGCGCAACCAGCCCGAGGGGCGCACCCATGCCTATCTGATCCATGATGCCACCGCGACAGGCGGGCCGCACATAACTGTGACGCAAGGCGACATCCGCGCAATCCAGCTTGCGAAATCGGCACTTTATGCAGGCGCGCGGTTGTTGATGGATGAAATCGGAACCGACCATGTGGACCGCGTGGTTCTTGCGGGCGCGTTCGGGGCGCATATCAGCTCCAAACACGCGATGGTGCTGGGCATGATCCCTGACGCGCTGCTGGTGAATGTGACCAGCGCAGGCAATGCCGCCGGAACCGGCGCGCGCATGGCGTTGTGCAGTATTGCTGCGCGCCATGCGATTGAAGGGACTGTGCGGCGCATCCACAAGGTGGAAACCGCGATTGAACCGCGGTTTCAGGAACATTTCGTCAATGCCAACGCCCTGCCCCACGCGGTCGATACATTTCCGGAGTTAAGCAAGATCGTCACCTTGCCGAATGTCAGCTTCAACACCGGCGGCGGCGAGTCAGAGGGGGGGCGGCGCAGGCGGCGCAAGGGCTGACCCGCGCCATGCCGGCTTATCGCTGACTATGAAAAAGGCCCGGATACCAACAGGTATCCGGGCCTTTTAACAGAGGCTTTTGCCGTATCAGTTGCCTGTCATCTCGCGCAGGCGCACGACGATCTGTTCCAGCAATTCTGGGTTTTCGCCAGCAGCTTGCAGCATGGTTTCGATAATCCCACGCTCTGCCAGATTCAGGTTGGCCGCGTCGATCTGGGCGCGAATCGACTCCAGCGACAGGTCAAGACCAAGGTCTTGCAACTCGATCGCTTCCTCGATCGCATCCGCAGTCTCTTCAGCCGCTTCGTCAGACAAAGTTTCCTCTGCATCCTGAACGGCGTCTTCCACTGCGGCTTCGTCAATTGCTTCGGCATCGTCATTGACAATGTCATCCACAATCGCGTCAACCGACTCGGTTGTTGCATCAACAGCACCCTCGACTGCCTCTTCAACTGTCTCGGCAGCATCCGATGCGACATCTTCCATCAGTTCTTCGGTGGTTGGTTCTTCAGCAGCCTCTTCCGCGATCGGCTCTTCGATGGCGGGTTCGGGCTCTGGTTCAGGCTCTACAGGTTCGGGGGCTTCGACCTCTGGCTCTGTTACTTCCGGTGCGGGTGTGGTTTCAACCGCTGGCTCCAGAACTTCAGGGGCCTGACGCGACTGAATCCCGAACCAAATACCGATGGCCGCCGCAGCAGCCGCAATTGCGACAAGAAGGGATTTATTCATGGCACGATCCTTGTGAACATTCAAAGTTATTGCCGCGCGCTATGCCAGACTTGCCCCCCTTTGCAAAGGGGGCTTTGCTGCAACTGCGAAAACAAGCTTGTTATCGCAATGCGCGCATGATCTTCGCGCTTGAATTGCGCATGGCACAGATTTACTGTATCTCACCGATCTAAACAGAACAAGGAACGACACCATAGCCCGCAGACCGCATAATGCCCCGCCACAACGTGACACCGGACCGCGCGTGAATGACCGCATCCGCGCGCCAGAGATTCGCCTGATCGGGGCCGAAGGTGAAAATCTGGGGGTTGTGACCCCGTCTCAGGCGATGGCGCTGGCCGATGAGGCCGGCCTAGACCTTGTCGAAATCTCTCCCAATGCAGCGCCGCCCGTCTGCAAGATCATGGATTTCGGCAAATACAAATACGAGGTGCAAAAGCGCGAAGCCGAAGCCCGCAAGAAGCAGCACATCATCGAGATCAAGGAAGTCAAATTCCGCCCCAATACCGATACGCATGACTATGAAGTCAAGATGCGCAACGTGATGCGGTTTCTTGAAGGGGGTGACAAGGTCAAGGTGACGTTGCGTTTTCGTGGCCGCGAGATGGCGCACCAGAATATTGGCGCGGAATTGCTGCACCGCGTCGCGGCCGATGTCGGCGAGATTGGCAAGGTCGAGAATATGCCCAAAATGGAAGGGCGGCAGATGATCATGATGATCGCGCCGCGCTGACGCAAACGGCACAGCCAGAACGACAAGCCCGCAATAGTACATTGCGGGCTTTTTCTATGCGAAGATCACATCATCAGGTCTGGCGCGGTTGCGGCCAGATCAGCTGCAACATCATCGTCCAATGGGCATTGCGTGCTGTTCAGCATGAAGCCAAGCGTCAGATACATGCCCATTGTGGCCATCAGATCCAGCACAGCGGGCCGCCCGATCAGGGTTTCCAGCTGGCTCAGCTGCTCTGGTGGCAATCGGTGATGCGCCAGCAGCATGTCAACCGCGCCTGCAAGCTGCGCATCGTCTTGTGCCATGTCACATACCGGCCCGCGCAGGCTTTCGATTCGCTTCGTCGACAGGCCAACATCCAGACCACGCAGAACATGCTGATTCCATTCATAGCTGGATGACAGCTTATAGGCCAAACGCAGGATCACCACCTCTGCCCGCATGCGGCCCAAGGCAGAGGACTGTACGATATGGTGCCGAAGCCCTGTCCATGCGCGCAGCAAATCGGGGTGATGGGCCATGATGCGGTAAACATTCATCTTGCCCGCAAAGCCTGTGCGCAAATCTGCAACCGCTTCGGGCCAATCTGCATCGCGGATTGGGGCGATGGGGCGCGTCATGGCTGCAATGCGGCATTCACCGCCTCGGCCAGACGCCCTGTTATCTCGGCCACATCTGCAGCAGTGACGATAAAGGGCGGGGCCAGAAGCACATGATCGCCGCGCACGCCGTCGATTGTGCCGCCCATCGGATAGACCATAAGCCCGCGCGCCATCGCTTCTGCCTTGATGCGTGCGTGCAATTTGCGCGACGGGTCAAACGGCGCTTTGGTCTGGCGATCCTCGACAAGCTCGATGGCCTGAAACAACCCCCTGCCCCGAATGTCGCCCACATGGGCATGCTGGCCAAAAGCCGCATGCAACTGGTGGCGCAACTCTGCCCCCATGGCCTGCACATTGTCCAACAGCTTGTCATCGCGGATGACCTTTTGCACCGCCAGCCCTGCGGCGGCGGCCATGGGGTGGCCCATATAGGTGTGGCCATGCTGGAAAAACCCGCTGCCCTGCGCGAAGGCGTCATAAATCTTCTGGCTCAGGAGTGTGGCCCCGATGGGCTGATAGCCCCCGCCCAACCCTTTGGCGATGGTCAGA
The DNA here is from genome assembly GCF_001870675.1 of Roseinatronobacter thiooxidans. Taxonomy (GTDB): domain Bacteria; phylum Pseudomonadota; class Alphaproteobacteria; order Rhodobacterales; family Rhodobacteraceae; genus Roseinatronobacter; species Roseinatronobacter thiooxidans. The sequence goes on from NZ_MEHT01000045.1 coordinate 178,603, forward strand.
AGGTCGGGCGATATTCCGTCTTGTTCGCAGGCATACAGGCTGCCGGTGCGGCCCATGCCACACATCACCTCGTCAAGGATCAGCAACACGCCGTATTTGTCGCAAATCGCGCGGATGCGTTTGAAATAATCGCCCACCGCGGGCACTGCGCCCGCAGTCGCGCCCACCACAGGTTCCGCCACAAAAGCCGCAACCGTATCTGCGCCCAGTTCCAGAATTTTTGCTTCCAGCTCTGCGGCGGCGCGGGCGGCATATTCGGCGTCACTCTCGCCCGCCCATTGTTCGCGGTAGGCGAAACAGGGCGCGATGTGATGCGCCTGCATCAGCAGCGGTTTGAACTGCGCCCGGCGCCATTCATTGCCCCCTGCCGCCAGCGCGCCCAGCGTGTTGCCATGATAGCTTTGGCGGCGCGCGATGATATGGCGGCGCTGGGGCTGTCCCGTTTCGGTGAAATACTGCCGCGCCATTTTCAGCGCAGCCTCGACCGCCTCGGAGCCGCCGGACACAAGATAGACGTGGCTTAGCCCCTCTGGCGCATCCGCAATCAGGGTGTCGGCCAGCTCTTCGGCCACATCAGTGGTGAAAAAGCCGGTATGGGCATAGGCCAGCCGGTCAAGCTGGGCATGCAGGGCGGCAATCACGTCGGGATGGGCATGGCCCAGACAGGACACTGCCGCGCCGCCAGAGGCATCGATATAGTCGCGCCCTGCGGAATCGGTAAAATGCAGCCCCTTTGCCGCAACTGCATGGCGCGGCGGGGTGTGGATGGAACGGTGCAGAAGATGTGTCATGGTCAAACCTCGATCGGGTGAGAGATATAGGTGTTCAGCGCGGCCAACTGGCGATCCAGCCCTTCAAGCCGCGACAGCGTGCCGGGGTCATCGGCGCGCGCGACAAGTGCGGCCAGCGTGTCGGCGATCAGGAAAGCGGGGGTCATGGCATGCAGAAAACTGGCGCTGCCGGTGGGCACGATCAGCGCCACGCCTTGCGCGGCAATCAAGGGCGAGAGGCGCGAATCGGTCAGGGCGACAATCTGGATGTTGCGCGCCTGCGCTTGCAACGTGGCCTCGACCACCGCGCGGGTGTAAGGGGCAACACCGCAAACGAATAACACATCCTCGGGGCCTGCATGCCACAGGGCATCCAGCCCGGTGCCGCCAACACCGTCCAGCAGATGCGCGCGGTCTGTGACCAGTGACAGCGCATAATGCAGGTGCCATGCCACCGCATGGCTGGAGCGTAGACCCAAAACATAGATGCGCCGCGCCTTGATCAGGCAGTCTGCGGCCAAGGATAGGGCTGCAAGCATTTCGTCTGTGCGCAGCCCCGTGATCTGGTCTTGCGCGACAGACAGCATTTCTTGCGCCTGCCCTGCAGCACTGTCTGCATGCAGGGGCAAACGGTCATCCGCCTGCCGCGCCAGCCGCGATGGCGCTTGGCGCAAGGCCGCCGCATGTTCGGCGCGCAAAGCCTCGAACCCGTCATAGCCCAGCGCCTGCGCCAGCCGTGTCATGGTTGCAGGCTGCACCCCCGCCATGCGCGCCTGTTCGCGCATCGACAACAGCGCCACATCGCGCGGATGCGCCGCAATCCAGCGCGCGGCCTGCTGCATCCGCGCGGGCAGCCCGTCAAAGCGTGTGGCAAGGATTCTGGCAAAGGACTCGGTCATAGGGCGATGATATATCACCCACGCCCCCGCAACGCAACACTTGAACCAAATCACGCAACATATGTTGCGCACCTGTTACAACGCCGTGCCCTGCATGGGCAGCGACTCGATCATGCCATCATACGCAACCCCGTTGGCCAGCAGACACATCGGCCCGTCGGGCATGGTCAGCGTGATTGTCCATCGCCCGCCATCCGGCGCGGCAAAAAGTTCCATCACCGCGCGCCCTGCCAGACCAATGGCGCGGCGCGACTGGTCTTGTGCTGCCAGCATATCCAGCACGGCCGCGCGCGGGCCACATTGCAAGGGCTGCGCCGAAAGTGGTGCGCCAAAACTTGCGACAGCGACCATGAAAGCACAGTAGAGTTTGCGCATGAAATGCCTCCTTCCTATTCAGAGCCGAGCATTCCAACAGCCTGCCACGCTTTGGCGAAAACCCGGTTAAGCCAGCGTTCGCCCCATGTTAGCGCGCAACATCGAAAGAAATTGCTGCGATGCAGCGCATACCCCCTTGCCATTTGTGACCGGAAATGATGCACAAGCGACATAAAGTTGCGAGGAAAACCACATGGATACGCGCCCCTTCCGGTCTGTTCTTTATATTCCCGGCTCGAAAGAGCGCGCCCTTGAAAAGGCGACAGGGCTGGCCGCTGATGCGATCATCTTTGATCTGGAAGATGCGGTCGCGCTGGATGAGAAAGCCCGCGCGCGCAGGCTTCTGGCAGAGACGTTGCAAAGCCATGACTATGGCACACGCGCAAAACTGGTGCGGATCAATGCGCTGTCATCCGAATGGGGGGCAGATGATCTGGATGTGATCGCACAGGCGCAGCCAGAGGCGATCTTGCTGCCCAAGGTCGATAAGGCAGCCGATATCGAAGAGCTTGCCCGCCGCCTTGATGCAAGCCCGCACACCGCTGACACGCGCATCTGGGCGATGATGGAATCGCCCTTGGGCGTGCTGAATGCGCATGCGATTGCCTGCGCGCCAAGAATGGCGGGGTTTATTATGGGCACGAATGATCTGGCCAAGGATATGGGTTGCCGCTACCGCGCGGACCGCCTGCCGCTGATGATGTCACTGCAATTGCCGCTGCTGGCGGCAAAAGCGGCAGGGATTGTGGCGATTGACGGGGTCTATAACGCCTTCAAGGACGAGGACGGGTTGCGGGCGGAATGCGAACAGGGCCGCGATATGGGCTTTGACGGCAAAACGCTGATCCACCCTGCGCAACTTTCCATTGCAAACGCGGTTTTCGCCCCGTCCGAGGCCGAAATCGATCTGGCGCAGCGCCAGATCGCGGCTTTCGATGCGGCAACAGCGCGCGGCGAAGGGGTCGCGGTTGTGGATGGCAAGATCGTTGAAAACCTGCATATTGTGAGTGCACAGCAAATCCTTGCAAAAGCACAAGCCATTGCAGAATTGACGGAGTAGCCAGAATGGGAACTTTTTTACTGATCCTTGGGGTCGCATTATGGGCGGGGGCGCATTTCTTCAAACGCCTTGCCCCCGAAAAGCGCGCCGCGATGGGCGAGAGTGGCAAGGGCGTGGTTGCGGTTGCCCTGCTGATCTCGATCGTGCTGATGGTGATCGGCTACCGCATGGCAGACCCTGTCTGGCTATGGACCCCGCCCTTCTGGATGGTGCATCTCAATAATCTGCTGCTGTTCGTGGCCTTTTACCTTTATGCAGTCTCGGGGCTGAAAACCAACCTGCACCGCCGCATCCGCCACCCGCAATTGTCGGGCTTCAAGGCATGGGCGGTCGGGCATTTACTGGTGGTGGGCACGCTGCAAGGGCTGATCCTGTTTGGCGGCTTGCTGGCTTGGGCAGTGGTGTCGGTGATCTTGATCAACCGCGCCAACCGCGACTGGACCCGCCCGCCCGAAGCGCCCATGTGGAAAGAAGGCGCGGCGATTGTGGGCGCGCTGTTCCTGATGCTGGTGGTGGGGCAGATCCATGGCTGGCTGGGGCCATGGCCCTTCGGGGGGGCGTCCTGATGCGCGCGTACCGCCTGTTGACAGCGGAAGATACATCCGCCTTCTGCCACAAGGTGACGCAAGCTCTGGCGCAGGGGTGGGAGTTGTATGGATCGCCCGCCTATGCCCATGACCCCGCAAGCGGGCAGATGCGCTGTGCGCAAGCCGTGGTGAAGGATGCGGATGTGACCTATTCGCCCGAGCTGAAGCTCGGAAGTCTATAAGTCAGGGGGGCTGCCGCCCCCGGCCGCAAGCGGCCCCCCCCGCGAGTATTTGCAAGCAAGAAAATGAGGATGGGATGAGCAAGACAACTGCGGGGCGGTTCTTTGAGGATTACCGCATTGGCGATGTGATTAACCATGCTGTGCCGCGCACGGTTTCTGGCGGAGAGCGCGCGATGTATCATGCGCTGTATCCGGCGCGCACGGCGCTGTATTCGTCGGATGAATTTGCACGGGCCTGTGGTCTGCCGCAAAGCCCTGTCGATGATCTGATCGGGTTTCACATTGTCTTTGGCAAGACGGTGCCCGATGTCAGCCTGAATGCTGTGGCCAATCTGGGCTATGCGGAGGGGCGGTTCCTATGCCCTGTTTATCCGGGCGATACCCTGCGCAGCCAGTCGGAAGTGATCGGGTTGAAGCAGAACTCGAACGGTAAAAGCGGGGTTGTCTGGGTGCGAACGCAAGGCGTGAACCAGCATGGGGCGCCTGTGCTGGACTATGTGCGCTGGGTGATGGTGCGCAAACGTGATCTGGAGGCGCCAGCACCCGCAACTGTCGTGCCGGAACTGGCGGCTGTGGTGCCTGCGCAGGCGCTGATCGTGCCAGAGGGGCTGGATTTCAGCACCTATGACACGGCCCTGTCGGGCGAGCCGCATCGCTGGGGCGATTACGCGATTGGTGAGAAGATCGACCATGTGGACGGCGTGACGGTGGAAGAGGCCGAGCATATGCTGGCCACGCGGCTGTGGCAAAACACCTCGAAAGTACATTTCGACGGGACGCAGCGGGCCGATGGCAAGCGGCTGATCTATGGCGGGCATGTGATTTCAATGGCGCGCGCGCTGTCGTTCAACGGGCTGGCCAATGCGCAGATGATTGCCGCGATCAATGCTGGAAGCCATGCCAACCCCTGTTTCGCGGGCGACACGATCCGCGCTTGGTCCGAGGTGCTGGACCGGGCCGAGACACAGGCACCCGGGGTCGGCGCGCTGAGGTTGCGGCTGGTGGCCACAAAGGGCGGGCGCGATGTGCTGAAAGGCACGGATGGGAAATATCACCCCGATGTGCTGCTTGATCTGGATTACTGGGTGTTTATGCCCCTCTAGCGCAGACTTGGCGCGATTCCTTGGGGGGCCGTGGTGCGGGCCAGTCGGGGAGGCGCTGCGCAGTCGCGGCTTTATTTGTGATCACACGTTTGATTTAAGTGATCACAAACCCCGAAATGGACAGGTTTTTGTCGTAAAGATACAGGATTCCCGCGTCCTGACCCACCTGAGTGCGTGACATTCGCGTGAAAATCGGTATGTCAGACGAATAAACAGTCGGGCTGCCATTCCGCAGCCTTGTCAAAGCAAAGGGAGCCTTGCATGGCTGACGTGAACCGGGGCAAGCGCCCGTTATCTCCGCATTTGCAGATTTACCGCCTGCCCCTGTCTGCGATCACATCGATCCTGAACCGCATTACAGGTGTCGGCATGACGCTGGCCGCGGTTCTGATTGTCTGGTGGTTTGCAGCCGGCGCGTTCAGCGCCGAATATTTTGATTTCGTTGACGGTATGCTGACATCGATTCTGGGGCTGTTGGTGCTGATCGGGTCGCTGGCGGCGCTGTGGTATCACATGCTCAATTCCATCCGTCACCTGATCTGGGACACCGGCCGGATGATGGATGTCGAGACTGTCGAGAAGACCAGCTACGCTGTGTTCGCAGGCACTGTGGTGCTGACACTATTGACCATCATCATCGTCTGAGGAGGCAGGACACATGGGGTTCAAGACAGATTATGCCCGCGTGCACGGGTCTGGCGCTGCGGGCGAAGGCTCGCATCATTGGTGGTCGCAGCGTGTCACATCCGTGGCGCTGATTCCGCTGACGCTGTTGTTCATCTTTCCGTTCGGGCGCGCATTGGGGGGCGGGCATGAGGCGTTTGTCGCCACATATTCCAACCTGTGGCATGCGCTGGTGGCGGTGTTGTTCATCATTGCGACCTTTTCGCACCTGCAACAGGGTTTGCAGACCGTGATCGAGGACTACGTTCCAAACAAGACGCAGCGGACCGCTGCGCTATTGGCGAATACGCTGCTGTGCTGGGCCGTTGGCGTGGCAGGTGTGCTGTCGGTTGCAACTGTGCTGTTCAGCGCTTGAGGATAAGAAATGTCTGCATATAAGATTGAAGAACATACCTATGATGTTGTGGTGGTCGGCGCGGGCGGTGCCGGATTGCGTGCAACGCTTGGCATGGCCGAACAAGGGCTGAAAACCGCCTGTGTGACCAAGGTTTTCCCCACACGTTCGCACACTGTGGCCGCGCAGGGCGGCATTGCCGCCAGCCTTGGCAATATGGGGCCGGACAGCTGGCAGTGGCATATGTATGACACGGTCAAAGGCTCTGACTGGCTGGGCGATACGGATGCCATGGAATATCTGGCGCGCGAGGCCCCCAAGGCCGTGTATGAGCTGGAGCATTACGGCGTGCCGTTTTCGCGCACCGAAGAGGGCAAGATCTACCAGCGCCCCTTTGGCGGCCACACCACCGAATATGGCGAAGGCCCGCCTGTGCAGCGCACCTGCGCTGCCGCCGACCGCACCGGACACGCCATGCTGCACACGCTTTACGGCCAGTCGGTCAAGCAAAAGGCCGAGTTCTTTATCGAGTATTTCGCCACTGACCTGATCATGTCCGAAGATGGCGTGTGTCAGGGCGTGCTGGCATGGAAGCTGGATGATGGCACGCTGCATTTGTTTAGCGCCAAGATGGTGGTGCTGGCCACGGGCGGCTATGGCCGCGCCTATTTCAGCGCGACATCTGCGCATACCTGCACGGGTGATGGCAATGGCATGGCTGCACGCGCGGGCCTGCCCTTGCAGGATATGGAATTCGTGCAATTCCACCCCACCGGCATTTATGGTGCGGGCTGCCTGATCACCGAGGGCGCGCGCGGCGAAGGCGGCTATCTGACCAATTCCGAGGGCGAGCGCTTCATGGAACGCTATGCGCCCACCTATAAGGATTTGGCCAGCCGCGATGTGGTGTCGCGCTGCATGACAATGGAAATCCGCGAAGGGCGCGGGGTTGGGCCGAATAAGGACCATATCCATCTGCACCTGAACCACCTGCCACCAGAGACGCTGAAACTGCGCCTGCCCGGTATCTCGGAATCGGCGCGGGTGTTTGCGGGGGTGGACCTGAACAAGGAACCGATCCCTGTTTTGCCGACCGTGCATTACAATATGGGCGGCATTCCAACCAATTACTGGGGCGAGGTTCTGAACGCAGATAGCGAGAACCCCGACCGCATAGCCCCCGGCCTGATGGCTGTAGGCGAAGCGGCCTGTGCGTCTGTGCATGGGGCGAACCGCCTTGGGTCTAACTCTCTGATCGATCTGGTGGTGTTTGGCCGTGCGGCGGCCATTCGCGCGGGCCAAGTGGTCGACCCGAAAGCGGCAAACCCGACGCTGAACAAAGCCAGCGTGGACAAAGCGGTTGCGCGATTCGATCATTTCCGCAATCTGAATGGGGCAATCCCCACAGCCGATCTGCGCCTTGAGATGCAAAAGACGATGCAGGACGATGCTGCCGTCTTCCGCACCGACAAGACGCTGGCCGAGGGCTGCACCAAGATGAAGGCCGTCGCGGCCAAAATGGCGGATGTGAAGGTCACGGACCGATCACTGATCTGGAACACCGACCTGATGGAAACTTTGGAGTTGGACAACCTGATGCCCTGCGCGCTGACAACTGTGGTCAGTGCCGAGGCGCGCAAGGAAAGCCGCGGCGCGCATGCGCATGAGGATTACCCAGACCGCGACGACACCAACTGGCGCAAGCACACGCTGGCTTGGGCTGATGGGGCCGATGTGCGGCTGGATTACCGCCCAGTTGTCACAACGCCCCTGACCGCCGAAGCCGATGGCGGGATCGACATGAAGAAAATCGCACCAAAGGCGCGCGTCTATTGATGCGGGTTGCCGCCATCGGGGCGCTTCTGGCGCTGGCATCTTGCGCGGATGTGCAAGATGAACTGGCGCGGGATGCGGCAAAGCGGACTGTCCGCCCCGCATTGGCGGAAAACTTTCCCGGCGTGCCGCTGGAACCTGCCAGCGATTGCGTCATCAATAATGCCAGCGCAAACGAGTTGACGCGCCTTGCGCTGGCGGCGGGCCAACCCGCTGTCAGCCCCCAGACCAGCGCGCTGGTGGTCGAGATTGCCACGCGCCCCGAAACGATTAGATGTCTAGCCACAGACGGGCTTGCCCCGTTCCTGCTTTAAGGAGGCACTCATGGTCCAACTGACCCTGCCCAAGAACAGCCAGATGCGCACAGGCAAGACCTGGCCCAAGCCCGAAGGGGCCAAGAACCTGCGCAAGTTCCAGATTTACCGCTGGAACCCCGATGACGGGGAAAACCCGCGCGTTGACACATATTTCGTCGATATGGACAGCTGCGGCCCCATGATTCTGGACGCGCTGATCAAGATCAAAAGCGAGATTGACCCGACGCTGACCTTCCGGCGGTCCTGCCGCGAGGGGATTTGCGGGTCTTGCGCCATGAATATCGATGGCGGCAACAAGCTTGCCTGTATCTTCGGCATGGACGAGGTGAAGGGCGACATTAAAATCTACCCCCTGCCCCATATGCCCGTGGTCAAGGATCTGGTGCCGGATCTGACGCATTTCTACGCGCAGCATGCCAGCATCAAGCCTTGGCTGGAAACCACCACGAACACGCCCGCAAAAGAATGGAAGCAGTCGATTGAAGACCGCGAAAAACTGGACGGGCTGTATGAATGCGTGATGTGCGCATGTTGTTCGACAAGCTGCCCCAGCTATTGGTGGAATGGCGACCGCTACCTTGGGCCAGCCGCCCTGCTGCATGCCTATCGCTGGCTGATCGACTCGCGCGATGAAGCCACGGGCGAGCGGCTGGATGATCTGCATGATCCGTTCAAGCTGTATCGTTGCCACACGATCATGAACTGCGCCAAGACCTGCCCCAAAGGGCTGAACCCGGCCAAGGCGATTTCGGAAATCAAGAAAATGATGGTCGAGCGCGTGTTGTAAACGCATCGCCCCTGTACCCTGAAAAGCCGCGTCCTGCCTGTGAAGGGGACGCGGCTTTTTTCATCTCTCCCCGATCCTGACCCAAGCGCGACAAAACGACCGTAGAAAAATATGTATTTTCCGTGCATCCTTGGCGGATGAATGAACGGCCAATAGATATTTACGCCCTGCGCATCCTGCTGGCCCTTGCCCTTGCAGGGCTTGGCATTGTGGGCATTGCCATGGCGCGAACCGACGCGCTGCCCAAGCCCTACCGCATCCCGCCCCCACCGCAATTCGAATTGTCGATCAGTGCTGATGGCCGCAGTTTCGAGTTTAGCGGCATGGTCGATTTTGGCCTGACTGCGGCGTTGCGCGCTCTGGTGGCCGCCCATCCGCAGATCAAGCGGATGGAATTGGACAGCGGCGGCGGCTATATCGCCGAGGCGCGTGGCGTGGTGACAGTGCTGCGCGCGCATGGGATTGCCACCCATGTCGAGGGGCATTGCGCATCGGCCTGTGCGCTGATCTTTGCAGGCGGGGCCACGCGCACACTCTCGCCGCAAGGGCAGATCGGGTTGCACGGCTATGCGCTGCGCCGCGAGCACCATTTCGGCATGATCGACCCAGAGGTTGAAATGCAGCGCGATCTGGCGATTTACCGCGCGCAATCTGTAGACGAACAGTTCGTCTTGCGGCTGGCCACGCTGCCGCAAATGCCCATGTGGTACCCCGACCATACAGAGCTGCGCGCGGCAGGATTGGTGACGAAACCTTGACCTTGCGCCCTTCAGCCCCCACAACAAGGGTATGATCCTAGTTCTTGGCCTTCTTATCGTTTTCGCGCTGATCCTTGTCATGCAGCCGTGGAAGCGGCGCGACTGCCGCTGGCGGCAGGATGCACGCAAACTGGCTGACGGGCGCGTGCTGTTCACCTGCGCCGCCTGCGGCGCGGAAACCGCCCTGCCCAAAGGCCGTGCCCCCAGACATTGCCTTGCCGGAGAGACCTGATGCCCAAGCCCCCCAAGGATGCCGAAGCCCGCCGCGCGATTGCGCCCGTGATCTGCTACCCCAACGAGGGCTTGCGCAGCCCGCCCATGGCGCAATACCGCGCCGCCCGCGAAGGCGCCACCGAGACAGGGCGCATCCTGATTGCGCCGCGCACGGCGCGCTGTTTCTATGTCACTGCGGGCAGCTTCTTTCGCATATCCTGCCCTGACGGGCCACAGGTGGGTGATCTGAACCTGTTTGAAGCCCGCAATCTGGACGAGCGGTTTTATTCCGGCAAAACCCGCGCCCTGCATGGCAGCCATATCCGCACCGGCGACAGGCTGTGGTCCTGCCTGCCCTATCTGCGCCCCATGGCCACCGTGATGGAAGACACGCTGGACTGGTACGGTGTCGATGAACATGGCGGCCGCGTGCATGATGTGATCGGCACGCGCTGCGACCCCTATACCCACCACCTGCTCAGCGGGCAGGATTACCACCACACCTGCCATTCCAACCTGACCCGCGCCTTGGCTGACGAATTGCAAAAACCCCTGCACGAAGCCGAAGCGCTGGTGCATGATGTGCTCAATGTGTTCATGTGCACCGGCTTCACCCGCGACACGGGACAGTATTTCATGAAAGCCAGCCCCGCGCGCAAAGGCGACTATATCGAATTCTTCGCCGAGATTGACTTGCTGGGCGCCCTCTCTGCCTGTCCGGGGGGCGATTGCGGGGCGGAACATTCGTCGGATAGCGCGCAATGCCACCCGCTGGAAGTGACCATTCACGCCCCGCCCGCAGGGTCGCTTGACGGCTGGTACAGCCCGTCCAACAACCGCTATTCGCGCCGGCACGCGCATAACTGATCCGCGCGCGCATGGCATATTGACCAGCGCCATTTTCCACTACATACGAGCAGCATGACAGAGCTCGCAAACATCCGCAATTTCTCGATCGTGGCGCATATCGACCACGGTAAATCCACCCTTGCTGACCGGTTGATTCAGTCAACCGGCACGGTATCCGACCGCGACATGAAAGAGCAGATGCTCGACGCGATGGATATCGAGCGCGAGCGGGGAATCACCATCAAGGCCAATACCGTGCGCATCGATTATGTTGCCAATGACGGGCAGGCCTATGTGCTGAACCTGATCGACACGCCGGGCCATGTGGATTTCGCTTATGAAGTCTCGCGCTCCATGCGCGCGGTCGAAGGCTCGCTTCTGGTGGTGGACGCCTCTCAAGGGGTCGAGGCGCAGACCCTGGCCAATGTCTATACCGCGCTGGATGCCGATCACGAGATTGTGCCGGTCCTGAACAAGATCGACCTGCCAGCGGCTGAACCCGAACAGGTGCGCCAGCAGATCGAAGATGTGATCGGGTTGGATGCGTCGGAGGCGGTGATGATCTCGGCCAAATCCGGCCTTGGCATACCTGACGTGCTGGAAGCCATCGTCAAACGCCTGCCCCCCCCCAAGGGCGAACGCAACGCGCCGTTGAAAGCCATGCTGGTGGACAGTTGGTATGACGCCTATTTGGGCGTTGTCGTGCTGATCCGCGTCATGGACGGGGTGATCCGCAAGGGCGACAACATCAAGATGATGCAGACCGGCGCGAAATACGGCGTGGACAAGCTGTCGGTCCTGAAACCCGCAATGGTCGATGTGGCCGAATTGGGTCCGGGCGAGATCGGGGTCTTTACCGCCTCGATCAAGCAGGTGCGCGACACCAAAGTGGGCGATACGATCACGCATGAGAAAAAGGGCTGCGAAACAGCGCTGCCGGGGTTCAAACCCTCGGTGCCTGTGGTGTTTTGCGGGCTGTTCCCTGTCGATTCCGCCGAATTCGAAGACCTGCGCAACGCCATTGAAAAACTGGCGCTGAATGACGCGTCTTTCAGCTATGAGATGGAAAGTTCTGCCGCGCTTGGCTTTGGCTTTCGCTGCGGCTTTCTGGGCCTGTTGCATCTGGAAGTCGTCCGCGACCGGCTGGAACGTGAATATGGCATCGACCTGATCACCACAGCCCCGTCGGTGGTCTATCACATCCATATGCGCAACGGCGAGGTGCAGGAATTGCACAACCCCGCCGACCTGCCCGACCTGACCCATGTGGACCATGTGCAAGAGCCCCGCATCAAGGCCACGATTCTTGTGCCGGATGACTACCTGGGCGATGTGCTGAAACTGTGTCAGGACCGGCGCGGGATTCAGCAGGAACTGACCTATGCAGGCAGCCGCGCGATGGTCGTCTATGACCTGCCGCTGAACGAGGTGGTGTTCGATTTCTACGACCGGCTGAAATCCATCACCAAGGGCTATGCGTCGTTTGATTATGAAATCACCGGCTACCGGCAGGATAATCTGGTCAAGATGCAGGTGCTTGTGAATGATGAACCTGTGGACGCGCTGTCCATGATGGTCCACCGCGACCGCGCCGAAGGGCGGGGGCGCGCAATGTGTGAAAAACTCAAAGAGCTGATCCCGCGACACATGTTCAAAATCCCGATTCAGGCGGCCATCGGCGGCAAGGTCATCGCGCGCGAGACTTTGGCGGCTTTGCGCAAGGACGTGACAGCGAAATGCTATGGCGGCGACGTGACGCGGAAGAAGAAATTGCTGGAGAAGCAGAAGGCCGGTAAGAAGAAGATGCGCCAGTTCGGCAAGGTGGAGATTCCGCAGCAGGCGTTTATTTCGGCGTTGAAGATGGACAATTGAAATAAGGAAATAGGATAGTGCCCCCGGTTGTGCCCGAACGATCAAGTGTTTTTTCTACCTATGATGAAGATCGCAATCGTGAAAAATTAGTAGACTTTTTGGTCAACGTTCAAGCCAAGACTTTCGATAAGGCAGCCAGCTACAATAATATAGTGGTTTCGTTAGGCTTCGCAGGTTTTTTTACGCTGTGGGCTTGGAGCCAACCCGTAATTGATGCGGTGGATGCCCCCTCCTCGAACGGCATCGCGATGTGCCATGGTGGTTTTACGATCGCCACCAGAAGAGAAAGGGAGCACCCATGGACGAAGATATCATCATTGGCGTTGATCTGGCAAAGAACGTTTTCCAACTGAACGGCGCACGCCGAGATGGGCAAGTTTTGTTTCGGAAGAAGCTGAGCCGACCACAATTTACCAAGTTTTGCGCTGAACATCCGCGCAGCCTTTTCGCCATGGAAGCCTGCGCGACAGCCCATTATTGGGCACGCGAACTGATGTCGTTGGGCCATGAGGTGAGGCTCATTCCACCGATCTATGTGAAGCCATTCGTGAAGCGCCACAAGAATGATGCGGCAGATGCGGAGGCCATCACCGAAGCTGCGCTACGACCCAACATGTCGTTTGTCGTGCCAAAATCCGCTGAAACCCAGGCCCTGACCATGATGATGCGCACTCGGGACCAGCTTTTGGAGCAACGCACCGCAACCGTGAACGCCTTGCGCGGCCATCTTGCTGAATTCGGGCTGATTGCCCCTGTTGGATTGAAAAATGTTGATCGGCTCCGGGAGCTGGTCGATGACCATCCGGATCTTCCAGAATTGGTCGTAACGATGGCCAAGATGCATTTCAAACGCATAGATCATTTCTCGGAAGAAATCGACACGCTCACCGGGCGGATCAAGAGCCATTGCGCCGACAGCCCAGAGGCACGGCGGCTGCAAACCATGCCTGGCATCGGCCCGATAGCGGCGATGGTGATTGAAGCCTTTGCGCCGGATATGAAGGCTTTTGAAAAAGGACGGGACTTTGCGGCCTGGCTTGGTCTGGTTCCCAAACAGCATTCAACGGGTGGCAAAACCCGCCTCGGGCAAACCAGCAAAATGGGCCAAAAGGACATCCGCCGCGCGCTGATCATTGGAGCGATGAGCTGCATTGCTGCTGCCGCCCGACGCGGCAAACGCTGCCATCCCTGGCTGCAAGATAAGTTGGATCGCAAGCCAAAGATGGTGGCCGCTGTTGCACTCGCCAATCGAATGGCCCGCCAGATTTGGGCCATGATCACCAAAGAACAGGGCTACCTGCCAAATCAGGAGGTGGCCGCATAAGCTTCTGCCCCGCTTGCATTAAGTGGGCAGATGGCAAGGAATGCTCTGAAGTGATGGACGTCGATTGAACAGATCCTGATTGGAAAGCCAGATAGGGGTAGGGCGCCTACAGCCCGCGGAATCGAATTGGACCCGATCAGCGAACTGACCATCATGGCCCGCGGCGTGTCAAAAGCCGCAACCCGAGGCCGAATACACGACCGCAATCAATCGCCGGAATTCAGATCAGAAAATCCTTGCAAAACCGGGGGCATCCATACACACCCCTGGGACTCTTCGCTTTTAGCCTTTATTCTCGGGTTTTCGTTATTTTTGTTTGTATTTTGGAACATCATTACAACTTTTTTATTTTCAAGACATAATATTAAGATGGCTAAAGCTCTTTCGCAGAATACCGATGCTCACTCTATGATAAGGGATGCCCAAGCAGTCGAAAGAGATTTTCAAAGATGGTCTCTAAAATACTACGCATCATGGTATATTGTTTTTTTACTTTCTGCTATTTCTGGATTTATTTCTGGTCTGATTCTCTTATTTCTACTAGGTATGAACATTATTTATGAAAGTTTTTCACTTCATTCTGTTATTTTTTAATAATACGGTTTCTGACCTGCATAGTTTCCGCACGTGACAAAAAGTTCAAAGTGTAATATTCGATGTTCTATGCCTACCACTTTTCGCCATGACGGTTTCCGGTTCTTCTTCTACTCGAACGAGGGCAACCCGCGCGAACCCGTCCATGTCCACGTCATGAAAGACGGATGCGAGGCAAAATTCTGGCTCGATCCGGTCGCACTCGACAGAAATCACGGCTTCGACGCCAAAACCTTGCGTCAAATCGGAAGAGTGATACACTTCAACCAATCACGCATCGTAAAGGCATGGCATGACCATTTCAGCGCATAAAGTCAGTTTCGACGACGCGACGCTCTGGCTCACCCTCTCGGATGGCCGAATCCTTGGCGTGCCGCTTGTGTGGTTCCCCCGCCTGCTGAACGCGACGGATGCGCAGCGCGCGGCAGTTGAGATCACACCCTTTGGCCTGCATTGGGCAGAACTGGATGAAGATATTTCGATCCCGGCCCTGCTGGAAGGCAAACGCGCCACGCACGCTGCCTGAGCGGCCCTCGCAGCAAAACCAAGCCGCGCAGCGTCGGGCCGTGGTGCGGCGATCCTCGTGCAAAGCTACAGCGCTTTATGCCTGCCACATCCTCGTAAGGCCTAAGCTGCGCGCAATGGCCAGCCAAATCGCCGTGCCGCGGGACGGCCCGGCGATGCGCGGCGGGCTGACGCCCTTGACTCCGCGCAGGCAATTATCAGGCGAACATGATGCGCTGACAACATGTCAACACATCCCCACCACTCTGAAATATAAAGGAAAGTGGTGGGCGACCCTGGAATCGAACCAGGCGTGGGTCTCCCCGGCGGAGTTACAGTCCGCTGCCGCACCTTGCAGCCCGTCGCCCTAGATAGCGCCCAATTACCGAAGGCACAGGCAGGCGTCAAGGGCACAAAAGCCCCCCTGCCCCAACTTCTTGCGCGCGCCATTTCACCCTTGCGCCCAAGCCCCCCACTGCGCATGCTTGGCCCCTGCCCTGTGCCTGTGCATCAGCGGCTTACCCGAGATGATGGAAGCGATAGTGAGATGAAAAAACCCGATTGGGTGATCGACAAGGAACGCGCCAAACGTGCCAGCTCTGCGGCCACGCTGTGGCTGTTTGGCCTGCATGCGGTGGAAGACGCGCTGAAAAACCCCGCCCGCCACAAGCTGCGCCTGATCCTGACGCGCAATGCGGCGGATAAGCTGGCGGAAGCGGTGGCGGCCTCTGGCATGGAGGCGGAAATCAGCGATCCGCGCAAATTCGCAGCCCCCCTTGATGCGCAGGCGGTGCATCAGGGCGCGGCATTGGAAGTGCGCGCGCTGGATTGGGGCGATACGCGCAGCGTCTGTGCCCCGACCGGCGCGCGCGGGCTGGTGGTGATGCTGGACCGTGTCAGCGACCCGCATAATGTGGGCGCGGTCCTGCGATCTGCCGAAGTGTTCGGCGCGCAGGCCGTCATCGCCACCCAACGCCATGCCGCGCCTGAAACCGGCGCGCTGGCCAAAACCGCCAGCGGCGCGCTGGAGCGTCAGCCCTATTTGCGCGTGCGCAATCTGGCCGAGGAGATGGAGGTGCTGAAATCGCTGGGCTATGTGATTCTGGGCCTCGATGGCACGGGAGAGGTGACGCTGGCTGATGGTTTGGCGCAATTCCCCCCCGGCCCGATTGCGATTGTGCTGGGCGCCGAGGGGCCGGGCCTGCGCGACAAGACCCGCGACACCTGTGATCTGATCGTGCGGATTCCGGCAGTGGGGGATTTCGGCTCGCTCAATGTGTCGAACGCCGCCGCAGTGGGGCTGTATGCCGCGCGCATGGCGCAGGGTGCGGGCTAGCGCCATGCCTGCAAGCCAGATCACCGCCTTCGGGCACAGTGCGGGGCAGCAGGTGCAGCGCATCGCGCTGCGCTCTGACACGCTGGAAGTGGGGGTTCTGACCTTGGGCGCTATACTGCACAGCGTCCATCTGGCGGGGCTGCGCCACTCGGTCGTGGTGGGCTTTGACAGTGCCGAGGCGTATCGGGGCGAGAATATCTATTGCGGTGCCGTTGTCGGCCCTGTCGCAGGGCGGTTGCAGGGGGCCGAGGCGATGATCGGCGACCAGCTTTGGCGGTTTGTGCCCAATGATGGGCGGCAGCTGTTGCATAGCGGGGATACGGGCCTGCATCAGCGGCTGTGGCAGATCACAGAGTTGGGCGCGGATCATGTGACACTGGCGCTGGATCTGGCGCATTGCGAGGGGGGCTTTCCGGGCAATCGCCGGGTTGAGGCGCGCTACCGCGTGACAGGCCGGACCCTTGCGCTGGATCTTGTGACCCGTACCGACCGCCCCACCCTTGCCAATCTTGCCCCCCACGCGTTCTGGAACCTTGGCGGGCGAGCCAGCCTGCAAGGCCACAGGCTGCGCGTGGCTGCTGATCATGTGCTGCCTGTGGGTCCAGAGCTATACCCGATTGCCGACCCCGAACCCGTGGCGGGGCATCTGGATTTACGGCAGGGCCAGTGGCTTGGCCATGCCCCCAGTTATGACCAGTGTTTCTGCCTGTCGCAAACGCGCCAGCCAATGCGCCCTGTCGCATGGCTGGACCTGCCTGATCTGCCGGACGCGCCCCGCATGGAGATGTCCACAACCGAGCCGGGCTTGCAGATCTATGATGGCGGGCGCGACCAGACGCGGCCCTTTTTTGGTGTGGCGCTGGAAAGTCAGGGCTGGCCGGATGCGCCGAACCACCCCGATTACCCATCAATCCTGTTGCGACCAGAGGATGGCGCCTTGGTCCAGAGCACAAGATGGGCGCTGCATGCTGCGCCTGATGGGAGGGTATGAGAATGCGCGCAATACTGAGTGTCCTGATGCTGGCCGCGCTGTCTGGCTGTGCCTCGCTCTCGCGCGACGACTGTCTGCAGGGGGACTGGGCCAGCATAGGCGAGCGTGACGGCACAGAAGGCCGCGCGATGGAGGCGCAGTTTGCCCGCCATGTCACTGCCTGCGCCAAGGTCGAGATCACACCAGAGCGCGGCACATGGGAACAGGGCTATGCGCGCGGGCTGGCCACCTATTGCACGCCTCAGACCGGCCTGCGCGAAGGCGAGGCAGGCCGCCCCTATCGTGATGTTTGCCCGGCCGCAACCGAAGCGCGGTTCCTGCAAGGCTATGATCTTGGCCAAAGCGCGCACCGCCAGCGCGCCCGCATCGCAGAGATCGGGCGCGAGATTTCGCAGTTGCAAAGCCGCAATACCGCGCTGTCGGGTGCGCCACAATCTGACGCCGAAGCCCTTGCCGCACAGCGCGCATGGCATGCCGCGCAAAGCGAAATCATGTTGCTGCGGCTGGAGCAAAGCTTGGCCCGCGCGCAGCTTTTGCGGATCGAGCGCGAGATTCGCGCCTTCAGGGCAGCGCTATAAACCCACGCGCGCCCTCCGCCACCCTGCGCAAGACAAGCGGGTAAAGCTGGTGTTCCAGTGGCAAGATGCGCGCGGCCAAGGCATCCGGCGTGTCGTCTGCCAGAATCGGCACGCGCGCCTGCCCCAGAATTGGACCGTCATCCAAGGCGGCGGTCACTTCATGGACAGTGCAACCTGCCTCACGATCCCCTGCCTCGATCGCGCGGGCATGTGTGTTCAGCCCTTTGTATTTTGGCAAAAGTGACGGGTGGATATTCAGCATACGCCCCTCGAACCGGCGCACGAAATCCGCCGTCAGCACCCGCATGAACCCGGCAAGCGCCACGAAATCGGGCTGCGCGGCCTCCAGCGGTTTCAGAAGTTCCGCCTCGAAGGCGGCGCGGTCCCCTTTGAACGGGCGATGATCCACCACAGCCGTCGGAATACCCATGGCCTGCGCCTTGGCCAGCCCGCCCGCTTGCGGGTCGTTCGACAGCACAAGACACACCCGCGCGGGATGATCGCCCTGCATGGACTGCGCCAGCGCCACCATATTCGACCCCGACCCTGAAATCAGGATCGCGACGCGCTTGCTCATGCCAAAGCGCCCGAATAGCGGATGCCTGTGCCTTCGCTGACAATGCCCAGCCGGTGAACCCGCTCGCCCGCCTGCGCCAGCAGATCGGCCAGCGCATCGGCGCGGGCCGCGTCCACCACCAGCACCATGCCAATGCCTGCGTTAAAGGTTTTCAGCAATTCGGCCTGCTCCAGCCCGCCCTCGGCGGCCAGCCAGCCGAACACGGGCGGTAGGGGCCATGATGTCAGGTCAATCTCTGCGCCCAATCCTTCGGGCAGCACGCGCGGCAGGTTTTCGGTCAGCCCGCCGCCGGTGATATGGGCCAGCGCATGCACGCCGCCCGCACGCACCGCCGCAAGCGCGGGTTTGACATACAGGTGCGTTGGGGCCAGCAGCGCGGCACCAAGGCTTGCCTCCGCAAAAGGCGCGGGCGATTCCCAACTCAGCCCCGCGCGCTCGACCACTTTGCGCACAAGGCTGTAGCCGTTTGAATGCACCCCGTCAGAGGCCAGCCCAAGCACCACATCGCCCGCCCCAACACCTGCTGGCAGGTCTGTGCCCCGCTCCATCGCGCCCACAGCAAAACCCGCAAGGTCGAAATCCTTGGCATCATACATGCCCGGCATTTCGGCGGTTTCGCCCCCGATCAGGGCACAGCCTGACAGGCGGCACCCTTCGGCAATGCCATTTATGATGCGCGTAGCAGCCCCCACATCCAGCTTGCCTGTCGCAAAATAGTCAAGGAAAAACAATGGTTCTGCGCCCTGACAAACCAGATCATTGACGCACATCGCCACCAGATCGATCCCGATTGTGTCAAGCGTGCCTGTGTCAATGGCGATGCGCAGCTTCGTGCCCACCCCGTCTGTCGCGGCAACAAGGATCGGGTCATGATAGCCCGCGCCTTTCAGGTCAAACAGCGCACCAAAGCCGCCCAGACCGGCCATCACACCCGGCCGCGCTGTCGCCTTGGCGGCAGGTTTGATCGCATCCACCAGCGCGTTGCCCGCGTCGATATCGACCCCGGCCTGCGCATAACTCAACCCGTTTTTGCCCTCTTGCATGATCGCAGCCCCTTGCAGCATATGCCATTTGCCCTGCGCGATAGCCGATTGCACCGTCAGGGGCAACCATACCCATGCCATAGCAGCCAAACTGCCCGCTTGACCCTGTCTTGCAATTCGCTTAGCCAACCCTCGCCGGGCCTGTAGCTCAATTGGTTAGAGCAGAGCGCTCATAACGCTTTGGTTGGGGGTTCGAGTCCCTCCGGGCCTACCACTCTCCGGCGACACAAGGCGCATTTCGCACCTGCCTGCCTTGCAATCCTCCCATTCGCAGGACAAAATTCCGCGATCCGCCCAACAAAGCAGCGTTTGCCTTGTTTTGCAGGTTGGCTGCAATTCTTGACTTGACCTGCTTTGAGGAATCGGGACACATCTTTTGTTGTGTCTAGCGCAATATCGTAGCTGACCAGCCATTCCCGGGAAAATCCGGGGCAGACCGCCGCCAAGGCGGCGACAACAGAGAGGTTAAAATGAAAAAAACCGTATTCGTCGGCGCGCTCACAGCCGCGACGTTTGGCGCAGGATTTGCGCATGCACAAACAACCTTGGAAACGATTCTGGATCGTGGCGAGTTGATCTGCGGATCAAACACGGGTCAGGCAGGCTTTGGCGCGCCGGATGCAAACGGTGTATGGCAGGGCTTTGACGTTGGCTTTTGCCGCGCATTGGGCGCAGCTGTGCTGAACGATCCCAATGCCGTGACCTTCGTACCCCTGACCAGCCAGACCCGCTTTTCTGCGCTGGCCTCTGGCGAAGTTGACGTGCTTGCACGCAACACGACATGGACATTCGTGCGCGATGTTGACCTGAACCTGACTTTCGTTGGCACCAACTACTATGACGGTCAGGGCTTCATGGTTACCCGCGATCTGGGTGTCAGCTCGGCGCTGGAACTGGATGGCGCGACAGTCTGCATCGAAACCGGCACAACAACCGAGTTGAACCTTGCAGATTACTTCCGTGTCAACAACATGAGCTACGAGCCTGTGCCTGTCGATACCGCAGCCGAAGCACAGCAGCAGTATCTGGCCGGTGCCTGTGACGTCTACACCACGGACGTTTCGGCGCTCGCTTCCAGCCGTGCGGCTTTCGCTTCGCCCGATGCACATGCCATCCTGCCCGAAGTCATCTCGAAAGAGCCTCTTGGCCCTGTCGTGCGTCATGGCGACGACCAGTGGGGGGACATCGTCCAGTGGACACTGTTCGCGCTTATCGCGGCAGAAGAACTGGGTGTGACATCCGCCAATCTTGAAGAGTTGAAAGCGGGCAGCAACAACCCCGAAATCAACCGTCTGCTGGGTGTTGAAGGCGGCTTTGGCGAAATGCTGGGGCTGGACAATGAATGGGCTGCCCGCGCCATCGCGGCTGTCGGCAATTATGGCGAATTGTTCGCCAGCACCATTGGTGACCAGACCCCGATCGGCCTTGCCCGTGGTCTGAACGCACAATGGACACAGGGTGGTCTGCTCTACGCGCCCCCCTTCCGTTAATCTGATACTGCGCGCCCCCCTTCGCGGGGGTGCGCTTTTCCAACGTCAAGTTGAAGCAACTGCATCTGGCACGGCCCGCGTGCTGATGAGTGGGGTCTTTCATGTCAAGCACAACTGATCCGCGCATGGCGGAAACGGCGCCGAAAAAGCGTGCCTTTCACCCAAGCATGTTGCTGTATGACCAGCGCTATCGCTCGATCACGATCCAGATTTTCGCCCTGTTCCTGCTGATGCTGGGCGCGGCTTGGCTGATTGATAATGTCATCAACAATTTGCGCCTGTTGGGCCGAAGCTTCAGCTTCAACTTTCTATGGCAATCGGCGGGCTATGACATCAACCAGCGCCCGATTGAATATAACAGCCAGATGACGCATGGCCGCGCGGCGCTTGTGGGCTTTTTGAACACCATCATTCTGGCCATCATGGGCTGTGCGCTGGCGACTGTTCTGGGCGTGTTGGCGGGTGTGCTGCGCCTGTCGAAAAACTGGATCGTATCGCGCCTTGTCACGGTCTATGTCGAGATTTTTCGCAATATCCCCACGCTGATCTGGATTCTGATTTTTGGCGCGGTCATGGCTGAAAGCATGCCTGCCCCATCCGCCTTTCGCGGCGATGACCCGTCGGCAAGTATGATTTTTGACGCCATCGCCATTACCAATCGGGGCGTCTATGTCCCGGCCATCCTGTTCACCACGGAACTGGGCGTTTTGCCCCTTGGCCCGATTTCGCCCTCTCTGAACTGGGTGCTGATCCTTGCGGTTCTGGTGGCAGGTGTGTTTGCCAATAAATACATCATCGCCCATGCCACACGGGTGCAGAATGCAACTGGCCTGCGCCCCAAGACTTGGTGGAAATCGCTGCTGGTGCTGTTCGGGCCGGTGGTCGTGATCTTCCTCGCACTGGGTGCGCATCTGGAATACCCTGAATTGCGCGGCTTCAACTTTGCAGGTGGCACACATTTGCGCAATTCGCTGCTGGCAATGTGGCTGGGGCTTGGCATCTATACAGGGGCCTTCATCGCCGAGATCGTGCGCGGTGGCATTCTGGCGATTTCCAAAGGCCAGACCGAAGCTGCCTTTGCCCTTGGCCTGCAACCCGGCAAGACCATGCGTCTGGTCATTCTGCCGCAAGCGCTGCGGGTCATCATTCCGCCGCTGATCTCGCAATATCTGAACCTGACCAAGAATACGTCACTGGGGCTGGCTGTGGGCTATATGGACCTGCGCTCGACCCTTGGGGGCATCACCATCAACCAGACGGGCCGAGAGTTGGAGGGGATGTTGTTGCTGATGGCGGTCTATCTGGCCATCAGCCTAACCATCTCGGGGCTGATGAATGTCTATAACGCCCGCGTCAAGCTGAAGGAGCGATAAGATGAGCGACACCCACGCCCAGACTGTCGCCTATGTGCGCAATGAAATGCTGGCCCCGTCCGACCCGCCTTTGCGCGAAGCGGGGGCCGTGAAATGGCTGCGCGAGAACCTGTTTTCAGGCGCGCTGAACACCATCCTGACGCTCGCCTCTTTGCTGGTGATCTGGTATGCGCTGGCTGCAATCGGGCCATGGCTGCTGAACTCGGTCTGGAGCGCAGGTTCACTGGCTGAATGCCGCGCGATACTGGATGGCACCAGCGGGGCCTGCTTCTCGGTGATCACGGATCGTTGGCACCAGTTGCTGTTCGGCTTCTACCCGCCACAGCATTACTGGCGGCCGGTTCTGGCACTGGCGCTGCTATTTGCGGCGCTTGCCCCTGTGCTGTTCCCCGCCCTGCCCCGCAAGCTGATGATCTTCACCGCAGTTTACCCCTTTATCGGCTATCATCTGCTTTGGGGCGGTTCGGTCTGGTTTCCTGTCTCGGTGGCTTTGGGCTTTGTGGCGGGGTATCTGGCCTATGTTCTTCTTGCCCGTGTCAGCACACTGATTGCGGTTTTCGGGGCCATCCTTGCGCCAGTGTTCTGGTGGGCCTTCGCCGCAGGGGCCTTTGACCAGACGATGAGTTCCATTTTACCGCTGGGGCTGGAATTTGTCCGGTCTGACAGGTTCGGGGGGTTCCTGATCTCGCTGATCATCGGCATCTCGGGCATCTCGTTGTCGCTGCCCATTGGCATTTTGCTGGCGCTGGGGCGGCAGTCGGATATGGTGTTCCTGAAATCGGTCTGTGTTGTGGTGATCGAGTTTATTCGCGGCGTGCCGCTGATCACCCTGTTGTTCACTGCGTCGCTGTTGCTGAACTACTTTCTGCCGCCCGGCACCACGTTCGACCTGATCTTGCGCGTGATCATCATGGTGACGCTATTTGCCTCGGCCTATATGGCCGAAGTTATCCGGGGCGGGTTGGCAGCCCTGCCCAAGGGCCAGTATGAAGCCGCAGATGCGCTGGGGCTGAACTACTGGAAGGCACAACGCCTGATCATCATGCCGCAGGCGTTGAAAATCTCGATCCCCGGTATTGTGAACACCTTTATCGGGCTGTTCAAGGACACCACGCTGGTGGTCTTTATCGGCCTGCTGGACCCGATCGGCCTGTCCAACGCCATCCGCGCCGATACCAACTGGAATGGCATCTATTGGGAGCTGTTCATCTTCATCGCCGCGCTGTTTTTCATCTTCTGTTTCGGCATGTCGCGCTACTCCATGTATCTGGAGCGCAGGCTGAAAACCGACCATAAGTAAGGATAATGTCATGACCGAAATACAGCTTGATCCCGGCATCGACCGCAAGATTGACACCAGCGCCATGAAAGTGACGGACGAGGTCGCCATTCAGATCACCGGCATGAATAAATGGTACGGCTCTTTCCATGTGCTGCGCGACATCAACATGACCGTCAATCGCGGCGAACGGATCGTTATCTGTGGCCCATCCGGTTCGGGAAAATCCACGCTGATCCGCTGCATCAACCGGCTGGAAGAACATCAGGCGGGGCAGATCATCGTCGATGGCACCGAATTGTCGGGCGATCTGAAGAATATCGACAAGGTGCGCTCGGAAGTGGGAATGGTGTTTCAGCATTTCAACCTGTTCCCGCATCTGACCATTCTGGAAAACTGCACCCTTGCGCCGATCTGGGTGCGCAAAGTGCCCAAGCGCGAAGCCGAAGAAACGGCGATGCATTTTCTGGAAAAGGTCAAAATCCCCGAGCAGGCCAATAAATTCCCCGGCCAACTTTCTGGCGGGCAACAGCAGCGCGTGGCCATCGCGCGCTCGCTGTGCATGAAGCCGCGCATCATGCTGTTTGACGAGCCGACCTCGGCGCTTGACCCAGAGATGATCAAGGAGGTGCTGGACACCATGATCGCGCTGGCCGAAGAAGGCATGACCATGCTGTGCGTGACCCATGAGATGGGCTTTGCGCAGGCGGTGGCGAACCGCGTGATCTTTATGGATCAGGGCCAGATCGTTGAACAGAACGAGCCGCGCGAATTCTTCAACAACCCGCAATCGGACCGCACCAAACTGTTCCTAAGCCAGATTCTGGGGCATTGATTGCGGGCTGTTAGTCCGCAGCATCCAACAGGGTGGGCTATGCGCCCACCCCGCTTGCGCGGGCAATCTGGCCAATCAGCGGCATAAGACGGGCTGGCCTGTCCTGCGCGCCGGTCACCCAGAGATATAAATCCTGATCATTCTCATCCAGCAGCCGCTCATACGCGTCCAGCTCATCAGCGCTAAGCTGGGACAGCTGCGTATCGGAATAGGGGCCAAGGATAAGGTCCATTTCCTTCATGCCGCGCCGCCAAGACCGCATGCGCAGCTTTTTCAGACGCGCCTCTGCCGGGGTGATGTCCATGTTCAGAATGCCTCTTTCAGGATCAGTCGAAGTTGCTTTTCAGCCTTGCCCATACGGGTTGCAAGCTGGGTCATCTGTGCGCGCATCTGCTGCACATCGTTAAGTAGCGCTTGCGCCCCTTCCGCCAACTCCTCGCTGGAGGCAGGTTCGGGCACGCCATCCCCCTCGCCTGTCAGCAGCCAGCGGATCGAGACATTCAGCAACCCCGCCACCATCTGCAACTTGTTCGCGCGCGGCTCGGACGAATCGTTCTCCCAGCCCTGGACGGTTTTCAGCTTCACCCCAAGGCGGCGGGCCAGTTGTGCCTGACTAAGCCCCTGCGCATCGCGCGCAGCCGTCAGACGGTCGCCGAAAGTCGCATGATCCCCCGAAAACCAATCTGCCGTCTCGGCGCTTTCCGGTGGTTGGGGTGTATCTGTCATATCGCATCCTTCCCGATTTTATTATGCTTGAATGGGTGCATAAGCCACCATATGAAATGCACGCCCGAGTTACAAACTGGAGTTTCCCTCATGGCCTTTCTGTCTGACACGCTGTCCCGCGTAAAGCCTTCGCCCACCATCGCTGTCACAACCAAGGCGGCTGAACTGAAAGCCGAAGGCCGCGACGTGATCGGACTTGGCGCTGGTGAGCCTGACTTTGACACACCCCAAAACATCAAGGACGCTGCAAAAGCGGCTATTGATGCAGGGAAAACGAAATATACCGCAGTCGATGGCATTCCAGAACTGAAAAAAGCGATCTGCGCGAAGTTCAAGCGCGACAACGCGCTGGACTATACACCTGCGCAAGTGACCATCGGCACAGGCGGCAAGCAGGTGCTGTATAACGCGCTGGTTGCCACGCTGAATGCGGGCGACGAGGTGGTGATCCCTGCCCCCTATTGGGTCAGCTACCCCGATATGGTGCTGCTGGCAGGCGGCGAGCCCGTGATTGCCGAAGCCACCGCCGAGACGGCCTATAAACTGACACCAGAGGCGCTGGAGGCCGCGATCACGCCCAAAACCAAATGGCTGATCTTCAATTCACCGTCAAACCCCACCGGCGCGGGCTATACATGGGACGAGTTGAAAGCCCTGACCGATGTGCTGCTGCGCCACCCCCATGTCTGGGTCATGTCGGATGATATGTATGAGCATCTGGTCTATGATGATTTCAAATTCTGCACCCCCGCAGAAGTCGAGCCTGCCCTATATGAGCGCACATTGACCGTGAATGGCGTGTCCAAAGCCTATGCGATGACAGGCTGGCGCATCGGCTACGCGGCAGGACCCGTCGAGATTATCAAGGCTATGGGCAAGATCCAGTCCCAATCCACTTCGAACCCCTGCTCGGTCAGCCAATGGGCCGCGGTCGAGGCGCTGAACGGCCCGCAAGACTATATTGCCGAAAACAACAAGACCTTCCAGCGCCGCCGTGATCTGGTGGTTGAAATGCTGAATGCCGCCACAGGCATTGAATGCCCCGTGCCAGAGGGGGCGTTCTACGTCTACCCTTCCATCGCGGGCTGCATTGGCAAGACCTCGGCTGGGGGCGCGAAGATTGTGGATGATGAAGCTTTCGCAACCGCCCTGCTGGAAGAAACCGGCGTGGCAGTGGTGTTCGGCGCGGCCTTTGGCACATCGCCGTGTTTCCGCGTCAGCTATGCGACTTCGGATGAGGCCTTGCGCGAGGCCTGCACACGCATCCAGAAATTCTGCGCGGGTTTGAGCTGAAAAGGGCGGGGGGCGCTGCCCCCCGCACCCCCCGGAGTATTTAGAGCAAGAAAATGAAGATCAGCGGATTTTCAGGGTCGCCAGACCAATAAGCGCCAGAACGAGTGCGATGATCCAGAAGCGGATCACGATCTGAGGTTCTGCCCAGCCCTTTTTCTCGAAATGATGGTGAATGGGCGCCATCAGGAAGACGCGCTTGCCCGTGCGTTTGAAATACAGCACCTGAATGATGACCGAGAGCGTCTCGACCACGAAGATGCCGCCGACAATGCCCAAAACGATTTCGTGTTTGATGACAACGGCCATAGCCCCGAGTGCGCCCCCCAGCGCCAACGAGCCTGTATCGCCCATGAACACAGCCGCAGGCGGCGCGTTATACCACAAAAAGCCCAAGCCCCCGCCGCAGAGTGCTGCCACGAAAATCAGCAATTCGCCTGCGCCGGGCACATAATGCACATCCAGATATGAGGTGAAATCGACCCGCCCGACAGCATAGGCGATGATCCCCAGCGTGCTGGCCGCGATCATCACCGGCATGATGGCAAGCCCGTCCAGACCATCGGTCAGGTTCACAGCATTGGCCGCGCCCAGAATGACGAAAGCGGCAAGAGGGACAAAGAACCAGCCCAGATTGAACAACACTTCCTTGAAAACCGGAACCGCAAGCTGGCCTTTCAGATCTGTCGGGTGCAGATACATGGCCGCAACCGCGGCTGCAATGCCGATGATCGCCCCCATCAGCAGTCTGACCCTTGCGGGCACCCCTTTGACATTGCCTTTCGAGACTTTGGCCAGATCATCGGCAAAGCCGATCAGGCCAAACCCCACTGTGACCAGAAGCACGATCCAGACATAGCCATTGTCCAGCCGTGCCCAAAGCAATGTTGACAAGGTCAGCGCCGAGAGGATCAACAAGCCCCCCATGGTGGGCGTGCCTGTCTTGGTCAGAAGATGGCTTTCAGGGCCATCCTCGCGGATCGGTTGCCCGTTGCTTTGACGGCGGCGGAGCATGTTGATCAGGGGCTTGCCGAAGATGAAACCGAACACCAAAGCCGTCAGAAAGGCCGCACCTGCCCGAAAGGTGATATAGCGAAACAGGTTGAAGCCAGAGACAGTATCGGTGAACTCGGTTAACCAGAAAAACATACGTTAAATTCCTTTTGCATTACGCATCGTCACGTCAAGATTGCGCAGACTGTCCACAACCCGCGACACGAAGCTGGATTTGGACCCTTTGACCAGAACAATATCTCCGGGCGCGACCAGCAGATGCGCAACGCGCGCCAGCTCATCCGCCTTGGCGACAAGACGGCCCTGTTTGTGCGGTGGCAGACAGGCATGCAGGGCCGCCATGCGCGGCCCCACGCAATGGACCAGATCGACTTGCGCCATGGCAGGCAGGCTGGCGATGGCTTCGTGCAGCGCGGTTTCCTGCGGCCCCAGTTCCAGCATATCGCCCAGAATCGCAACCCTGCGGCCCGCGCGGCCCGATTGCGCCGCCGCCGGCGTCAGGGCTGCCAGCATATCCAGTGCTGCCGCGACCGAGGCAGGATTGGCGTTGAACGCGTCATCGATCAGGGTGAACTGCATCTCTTCGACAGCATCGAGCATGACCGTTTCGCGCAGCCCGCGCCCCGCAGGCGGCTGCCAGCGCCCCAGCGCCAGTGCCGCGCGCGCCAGATCCAACCCCAGCGCCTGCGCCACGGCCAGACAGCCCAGCGCGTTCATGCCAAAATGTGCGCCTGCATTGCTCAGCCGCACGGCCAGACGCTCTCGCCCGATTTGCGCGCGCAGCACAAGCGCGGTTTCGGTCTGGGTCATATCGTGCAACCGCACCAGTTCTGCCCCCGCCCCGAACGCCAGTTGATGCGCGCCTGCCCTTTCGGCTGCAGCGGCAAGGATGGGGCTAGTTGGCAGATCACAGGGATAGATGGCATAACCCTCGGGCAGCAGCCCGTCGAATATGCTGGCCTTCTCTTGGGCGATCCCGTCTATCCCGTCAAAGGCTTCCAGATGGGCGGCAGCGATGGTGGTGATCATGGCGATATGCGGGCGCGCCAGACGGGCCAGCGGTTCAATCTCTCCGGGGTGGTTCATGCCAATCTCGATGACGGCGAAATCGGCATCAGGGTCCAGCCGCGCAAGCGTGATCGGCACGCCCCAATGGTTGTTGAAACTCGCCTCGGCGGCATGGGTCTGGCCGATATCCGACAGCATGTCGCGCAGCATTTCCTTGGTCGAGGTCTTGCCCGCAGAGCCAGTGACCGCAATGACGCGCGCTTTCGCCCGCGCGCGCCCCGCCGCGCCCAAGGCTGTCAGCGCGGCCATCACATCGGGCACGATCAACAGCGGGGCATCGGCGCGGACATCTGCAGGCCGATGGGTGACCAAAGCCGCCGCCGCCCCTTTTTCAAAGGCCTGTGCAACAAAGTCATGGCCATCGCGCGCCGCACTAAGCGCGATGAACAGATCGCCCGGTTGCAGGCTGCGGGTGTCGATGGAAATACCACTGGCCTGCCAGTCGCCTGTGGTCTGGCCGCCGGTTGCGGCGGCGGCGTCTTGCGCGCTCCATAAACTCATGCGCGGGCCTCCAATGCAGCGATTGCGACCGAGGCCTGTTCAACATCATCGAACGGATAGACCGTGTTGCCGACAATCTGGCCGGTTTCATGGCCCTTGCCTGCGATCAGCAGCGCATCGCCCGGTCCCAGCGCATCGACCGCGCGCAAGATCGCCTCGGCCCTGTCGCCCACCTCATTGGCCTCGGGGCAGGCCAGCAGGATTTCATTGCGGATAACGGCCGCATCTTCCGAGCGGGGGTTGTCATCGGTCACATAGACCACATCCGCATTGTCGGCAGCCGCCTTGCCCATCAGCGGGCGCTTGGTGCGGTCGCGGTCGCCGCCCGCACCAAACACCACCACAAGCCGCCCCATCACATGCGGGCGCAAGGCTTGCAGCGCCACCTGCAATGCGGCGGGGGTATGGGCGTAATCGACAAAAACCGGCGCGCCATTGGTGCGGGTGCCCGCAAGCTGCATGCGCCCGCGCACGCCTTCAAGCCGCGACAGACGCATGGCGACCTCGCGCATCTCGGCCCCGCAGGCCAGCGCCAAACCAACTGCGGCCAGCACATTTTCGGCCTGAAACCCGCCGATCAGCGGCAAATGTTCCTGATACACGCGCCCGTCATAGGAAAAGCGCAAGATCTGGCCCGCCACATCGAAGCGTTGGCCCAGAATGCGGATATCGGCGTCTTCATGGTGGCCGATGGTCAAGGTGCCCTGCCCGCGCGCCTCGGCGATGGACAGAAATTCCGCCCCGTGCGGCCCATCCATATTGATCACCGCGACCCCGTCATCGGGCAGCACGCGGTCGAATAACTGGGCTTTCGCCGCCAGATAGGCTGCCATGCTGGCGTGGTAATCCAGATGATCCTGCGTCAGGTTGGTGAAAGCGGCGGCACGCAGGCGCACGCCATCCAGCCGGCGCTGGTCCAACCCGTGCGAGGATGCTTCCATCGCGGCATGGGTCACGCCCGCCCGCGCCATTTCGGCCAACAGGCGGTGCAGGGTGATCGGGTCTGGGGTGGTATGGGCCAAGGGCGCGGAAAACGCCCCCTCGATGCCGGTTGTGCCGATATTCGCCGCCTCATGGCCCAGATGCGCCCAAATCTGTCGGGTAAAGCTGGCAACGGATGTTTTTCCGTTGGTGCCGGTCACTGCGACCATTGTTTCAGGCTGCGCGCCAAACCAAAGCGCGGCGGCAGCGGCAAGGGCGGCGCGGGGGTCTTCGGTCAGCACCAGCGCGACATTTGAACCTGCCAGCACGTCGCTTGCGATCTCTGCCCCCTCGCGGTCGGTCAGAATGGCAGCCGCCCCCATGCGCAAGGCATAGGTGATAAATTCGGCCCCATGCACGCGGCTGCCGGGAAGCGCTGCGAATAGCGCGCCCTCGCGGATCTGGCGGCTGTCGATGGCCAGACCTGTGACAATGGCATTGCCGCCACGGCTGGGGCTAAGGCCCAGTGCGGAGAGCGGACGGGGGGGAAGATCAGTCACGCGCTGGCTCTCCTTGCCAATGACACCGGAATGGCGCCTGTTACCCCAGTTTGGACACCGTGTTCAATGGCCCTGTGGTCACTGACCCATCGCAAAGGTGGCATTGGCGGCATCCAGCGATACAGGGCGCAGACCCAGCAGCGGGGCCACACGGCGCGTAATCTCTGCCGAGACGGGCACTGCCGTCCACCCCGCTGTGCGGCGCGGCTCTGGCCCTGTGGTGTCGACAGGTTCATCCAGCGTCACAACCAGCACATAGCGCGGCTCATGCGCGGGGAAGACACTGGCAAAGGTCGCCAACACCGCATCCTTTTTATATCCGCCCCCACGCGGGTTGGGTTTGTCGGCAGAGCCGGTCTTGCCGCCCACCGGATAGCCCGCGATGCGCGCGAAAGATGCGGTGCCTTCCTGCACAACCTGATGCAACATCAGCTTTTTTTGCTGCGAGGTACGTTCCGAGATGATCTGTGGCCCTGCCTGCACGCGGTCTTGCCGCACCAATGTTGGCGTGACCTTGCGCCCGCCATTGACAAGCGCCGCATAGCCCGCAGCCAGTGCCAGCGGGCTGGTGGACATGCCATGCCCGTAAGAAATTGTCATCACCGACAGGTCCGACCAGCGGTCGGGCAAAAGCGGGCGGGCGCGGGCGGCTTCGGCCAGTTCCAGCGGCATTGTGTCCAGAAACCCGAATTTGCGCAAAAACTCCTGCTGCCGTTCGGCCCCGATGGGCTGCATGATCCGCGCGGTCCCGATATTGGAGGATTTGACCATCACATCCTTGACCGACATCTCTGGCCCGTAATTACGGAAATCGCGGATGCGAAAGCGCCCCCATGTCAGCGGCCCGCGCGTGTCAATGATCGAGTCGGGCGTGACGGTCCCCTCGTCCAGCCCCTGCGCAACGGCGAAGGCTTTCATGACCGAGCCAAGCTCGTAATAGCCCTGCACCGCGCGGTTGAACAGCGGGCTGTCCGCCGGTTCCCCTTCAGTCGGGGGGGCGGGGCGGTTATTGGGGTCGAAATCGGGCAGAGAGACGAGGCTGATCACCTCGCCGGTATACACATCCATCAGCACTGCCGTGGCACCAAGTGCATTCAGCATCTGCTTGCCGCCTTCCAGCACTTCGGTGACGGTCGCCTGCACTGTCAGGTCAAGCGACAAGTGCAAGGGCTTGTGCACCTGGTCAGGGTCGCGCAGGCGCGCATCAAAAAACAATTCCGTGCCGGCCACGCCAATCACTTCGGCGGCACGCACCCCTTGTTGCCCAAAGCTTGCCCCCCCCAGAACATGCGCCGCCATGCGCCCGTTGGGGTAAAGCCGCATCTCGCGCGGGGCGAATAACAGGCCCGGCTCGCCGATATCATGCACCGCCTGCATCTGTTCGGGCGACAATTGGGTTCTGATCCAAGTAAACCGCCGGTTCGGGTCGGTGAAACGGGCAGCCATGCGCTGCGCATCCATTTCGGGGAAAATACGCGCCAATTCGCGCGCGGCACCTTCGGGGTCTACCATGCGGTGGGTTTCAGCATATAGCGCATGCGTGCTGAGATTGGTCGCCAGCACGCGGCCTTCGCGGTCCAGAATATCGGCGCGCGCGCTGGAAATATCTTCAGGCAGGCCGCGCGCCAGTTCCAGTGGCTCTGTCGCGGCCAGCAGGCCCATGCGCGCACCCAGCACGACAAAAGCACAGATGAACAGCAACGCCACCGCAAGAAGGCGCGTCTCGGCGCGGCTTCGCGCCTGATCGCGCGCAGCTTCCTGCCGCAGCCTGCGGTTCTCGCGCTCTATCAGGTCCGGGTTTTCGCCGGTTTCGCGGGCACGCAGAACACGGGCAAGCGGGCGCAAAGGGGTGCGGATCATGGCAGCGACTCTTCGAGGGTGGCGGAAAGCTGTTCGATCTCGCCAGACAGCTCGATCGTGTCAAAAACTTCGGAACGGGCTTCGGGCATCGGATAGGCAACCTGACCGATTTCGCCGAAATGGGCCGCGGTGATGGGCACCAGTTTCAGCCGCTCGAAATTCAGATCGACCAGTTCGCGCAGGCGGTCGGGGCGGTTCAGATAGGCCCATTCGGCGCGCTGGATGCTGAACGCCTCGCTTAATGCCGCAATCTCGCGTTCCAAAGCGCGCTGCTGGTTCATGGCTTGCTGGGTCAGGTGGTTTTCACGATACGCCCATGCCGCCAGAGCAATCACACCCAGCGCTGTGCACAGATACAGCAGACTTCGCATCCTCACCTCACCTTGGTTTATTCAGTATCAATCGGGGCAGCCCCAAGATCTGGTGATCCACGGGTTCCGCCGGCCCATCCAGCCGTTCCGCCATGCGCAGGCGCGCCGAACGCGCGCGCGGGTTCTGCGCCAGTTCTTCGTCATCGGCACTGACGCCGCGCTTCTCGATCAGGCGAAAGCGCGGCACTTCGGCGGGTGCTTCGGGCGCATAGCGGTTGGCACGCCCGCCCTGCCCTGCGCGCGCGGTCAAAAACCGTTTCACAACCCGGTCTTCCATTGAATGAAAACTGACCACAGCCAGCTTGCCGCCCGGCTTCAAGGCACGCTCGGCCGCTTCCAGCCCTGCCACCAGCGCATCGAATTCGGCATTTACCGCAATGCGCAACGCCTGAAAACTGCGCGTGGCAGGATGGCTCTGGCCCGGTTTGGGGCGGGGCAGGCACCCGCTGACGATCGAGGACAACCGCAGCGTTGTTTCAATCGGCGCATCTTGGCGTTCGCGCACAATCGCGCGTGCAATCCGGCGCGAGGCGCGTTCTTCGCCAAAATGATACAGAATATCGGCCAGCGTTTCTTCTTCCGCATCATTGACCAGATCGCGTGCGGACAGGCCGCTTTGCGACATGCGCATGTCCAGCGGGCCATCCTTGGCAAAGGAAAAGCCGCGTTCCGCCTGATCCAGCTGCATAGAGGAGACGCCCAGATCCAGCACAACCCCATCGACCAGACCACCTGCATGCGCGTCCAGCTGCGCAAAATTGCCTGCAACCAGCCGCAGCCTGTCGCCATAAGGCGCGGCCCAGCTTTCGGCCATTTGCAGCGCCAGCGGGTCACGGTCCAGCCCGATCACCTGATCCGCGCCTGCATCAAGCAGGGCGCGCGCATAGCCGCCAGCGCCCAGCGTGCCATCCAGCCAGACGCCTGTTATGGGGGCCAGATGCGCAAGAATGGGGCGCAACAAAACGGGAATATGCGGGCTGTCAGACGTGGTGTTTGTCATGGATCAAGACGCGCCGCGCGCGACGGGTTGGGCAGCAGGATGCGCGGGTCGTAATCCGGCCCCTTACCCATCATGAGAGAGTCGGTCTGGCTGCTATAGGTCGCTTCAAATGTCGCTTCCTTCCAGATCTGGAAATGGTCGTTGCGCCCCATGAAACGGGCCTTCTCATCTGCATCCAGTTCCAGCTTTTCGCGCAGGTAGTTGGGCAGGATGATACGGCCATCCTCATCGATCTGCGCCTCGATGGAATTGGCATGATAGGTCAGTTCCATCAAGCTGCGCTCGGACGAGCCGGGCTGCATCATGTCGATGCGGTCCTCGATCTCTTCCATGGCGGTGATGGTAAAGCAATCCAGACGCTTTTGGTAATCCAGCCCCGCCACGATAATGAAATTCGGGCGCAGACCTTCTTTCCAATCGGGGTCGCCCTGTTCAATCACACGCCTGAAAGAGGCTGGAACGGACACGCGGCCCTTTCCATCCACCTTCTGGTGAAACGTGCTTCTGAACCTGCGTGCCACTGCCCGGCGGTCCTTTTTTGTCAATGCCAGCCCGGAATTGGGCCTGCGCAAATGAAAACGGCGGATCGAGCTGCTGCCACTGCTCGATCCGCCGACTGTCCCATCTCTGGGTGCCCGGTTGGCGCTCGCTCCTTGGGGGGAAGGAGGGGGATGCTGCTCGCGAGCGCGCCGGATCTGTTTTCTTCCTTGATAAAGCGGGTGCCTGTATGAATTGTCTGCCTCGGTGGGGTCTTGGTGCCCCGTGCTGCCCGTTTATCTTGCTAACTGGAATGCCATGGAACTTCATGGTCATCAAGGAAAAAGATGTGTGGGATTCTTTGGAACAAACCGGAGTTTTTGCAAACCAACGGGCATATCCAGCATGAAACGGGGAAATTCCCCTAAATCTGGTAAGAACAATTTCAGAACGCAACCAGATAGGCACAAAGCAATTCCCATGCGCAATCTTGCTATTTTGGACCATAAAATTCCAGACCACCCCCAATCGCCCACATGCTGTTGCCGAAAAGCAACGATTTCGCAGTGGGATTGGGTGGCAAATCTCTGAAAAAGGGCTGTTGCGCGCGGAATCACGACGAATCACAGCGCAGTGATTCGCCTGCGACTGCGCTGTGATCGTCAATTCAACCGGAAACCCGCCAGTTTCGGCACTGCTTGATGTCCAGTGCCATAAGATTCCATGCCCTCAAGCGCACCCTGCCCCATAAAGTTCCATGGCGCAGGATGGGTCCATCGCCGGTTGTTACAAAACCTCGATCAACCGCGCCGCCATGCGCTCATAGGCTTTGGCAACGGGGCTGTCTGTGGCGGCGACAGGGACACCGCCATCTCCGGCCAGTCGCACCTCAACGCTCAATGGCAATTCGCCCAAAAACGGCAGTCCCTGCTTTGCGGCTTCGGTGCGCACCCCGCCTTCGCCGAAGATATGTTCTTCATGGCCGCATTTCGGGCAGATGAAAGTCGACATATTCTCGATCAGCCCCAAAACCGGGGTCTTGAGCGTCTGGAACGCCCGCAACGCCTTGCGCGCATCCAGCAAGGCCACATCCTGCGGCGTGGATACGATGATCGCGCCGCGCACATCGAACTTTGAACACAGTGTTAACTGTATGTCCCCTGTACCGGGCGGCATATCGACAATCAGAATATCCAGCGCGCCCCATTCGACCTGTGTCAAAAGCTGCTGCAACGCCCCCATCAGCATGGGCCCACGCCAGATGACCGCGTCATCTTCCTTCAACATAAGCCCGATCGAGATCATGGTGACACCATGCGCTTTTAGCGGGATGATGGTTTTGCCATCTGGCGATGCGGGCCTGCGGTCTACCCCCATCATACGCGGCTGGCTGGGGCCATAGATATCGGCATCCAGCAGCCCGACGCGCTGCCCGTGCCGCGCCAAGGCAACCGCAAGATTGGACGCCACAGTGGATTTGCCCACCCCCCCCTTGCCAGAGCCGACGGCGATAATGTGTTTCACCCCCGGCACAGCCTGCTTGCCCGGCTGGTCTGTCGGGTGGCGGCCCAGCTTCAACGACGGCGCATCGCCCTTGGGTTTGGCCGCAGGGCCATGTGCTGTCAGCGCCACAGATACCCGCGTCACCCCCTCCAGCGCGGTGATCGCGGCTTCGGCGGCTTGGCGCACAGGCGCAAGCGTCTTGGCAGCCTCGGGGCTGTCGGCCTCGATCACAAAGCGCACGGCTCCATCCTCGATCACCAGCGCGCGCACCAGATCCCGAGAGGCCAATGTCCCGCCATCTGGCAAACCGACTGCCGCCAAGGCCGCCATAACCCGCTCGCGCGTGAGTGTCATCTTATGCTCCCTTTTCTGCTTTCGGGGGGAACATGGCTATTTTTACCGCTACGGCAAGGCCATAAGACCATGTGCCGCGCGATTGCGCAGACCCGCAGCCTGTGCAAATCTGGCCCAAAGTTTCGGAGGGTGCCTTGGAAGATTGTCTTTTCTGCAAGATCGCCTCAGGCGACATACCAGCCCACAAGATATACGAAAATGCGCAGATTCTGGCCTTTCTGGACCTGCACCCGATTCGCGAAGGCCACGCCTTGGTGATTCCGAAAGACCATCATATCTGGTTCGAAGACCTGCCGCAGGACCTTGCCACGCAAATTACCACCTGCGCCCAGCATATCGCCCGCGCAATGAAGCAGATTTACCGCGTAGAGCGCGTGGCCCTGTTCTACACCGGCATTCATGTCCCCCATGCGCATGCCCATGTGGTGCCGATGCACCATGTGCATGATGTCACCTCGGCCGCATATTTGCGCGACGGGGCAGACAGTTTCAGCGCACCCCCCCAAATGCCCCCTGAAAAAATGGCCGAAGTCGCAGCGACATTGCGCAAAAGCCTTTGAGAACGCGCTGGCACAGCAAAACAGTTCACGTTCCGCAACCGCTTTGAGCGGCGACCCGACAGTTTGACCATTTGGTAAGCAATTTACAAATTACCTAGGGTAAACATGCGGTCAGCGCATAGCTGCATTGCAGCAATTTGCATTGTGCAGATGCAGCGAAGTGTTATCTTCATCTCAGAAGCGGAAACATGACCGCGAAAGTGTAAAGGTAGCGTAACGATGGCGCATATTGCTGAAAATCTAAGCGGTTCTATCGGAAATAACACGATCGGAACTCTTTTGGCGCGCTTGTCAAAGCGCTTTGGGCAACGCCGTGTGTATAATAAAACTCACGCAGAGCTAAGCCAGCTCAGCACGCGGGAACTGGATGATCTGGGTATCTCGCGGTCAATGATTTCGCGCCTCGCTTATGAGGCAGCATACGGGAAATAAAGAGTTTCAGGCCCTTCCTCCTCCTCCCTGAAGGGTTTGATTATGACAGCGGCCCCTCCTCCTCCCTTGAGGTCGCTGTCACTAATTCCGGCAAGGGCTGCATAGCCCGGCACCGGAGACGACACGTCGCCCCTCTCCTCCTCCCTAGGGGTGCACGTTGGAACGATCTGGCCCTCCTCCTCCCTGGCCATATCGTTCCGAGAATACCCGGTCTTCGGACCGATCAAATTGCTTTGGCCCTCTCCTCCTCCCTAGGGCCTTGCAAAATTGGCGGCAGTCCCCTCCTCCTCCCTGGGACTGCCGCCTTTTTCATTTTTACATGCAGATTTTAGAGTGTCAGAACGGCACGTCATCGGCCTGTTCTGCGGGCACGATGAATTTCGCCACAATATGGCGCGGGCCTGATTTCTCGAAATCGATGAACAGCTTGTCACCTTCTACCAAAGTGACGCGGCCATAGCCGAATTTCTGGTGAAAAACCCGTGCGCCCACCTCGAACGCTGGGGCAGATGTGCCGTCAATTACCATATTGCGCGCCTCGCGCGGCTGGCTAACGGGCCGCTCTGTCGCGGTTTGCAGCCGCCGCCAGCCGGGCGAATTATAGACATCAGCCCGCTGGGCGCGGTCTTCGATCGTGCTGGCGACATTTGGCATGCCGCCGCCATACAGGCCCGGTGGGGTCAGAATCTCGACATGCTCGCCCGGCAATTCATCGACAAAGCGCGAAGGCATTTGCGACTGCCACTGCCCGTAAACCCGCCTGTTGGCAGCGAAACTTATGGTGCACAGCTGCTCGGCGCGGGTGATGCCCACATAGGCCAGTCGCCGCTCTTCCTCCAAGCCCTTAAGGCCCGATTCGTCCATTGACCGCTGCGAAGGGAACAGCCCGTCTTCCCAGCCCGGCAAAAACACCACCGGAAATTCCAGCCCTTTGGCCCCGTGCAAGGTCATGATGCTGACCTTGGCTTCACTATCATCGCTGTCATTTTCCATAATCAACGAGATATGTTCCAAGAACCCTTGCAGGTTCTCAAAGGATTCCAGCGCCTTGATCAGTTCTTTCAGGTTCTCCAACCGCCCCGGTGCCTCTGGGGTTTTGTCGTTCAACCACATCTCGGTATAGCCCGAGTCTTCCAAAATCTGCTCGGCCAGTTCGATATGGTTTTGTGCACCCCCTTCGGGGCGGACAATCTCGATCAGGTCATCTTCCGCCTCGGCAAAGCCGGTTGTGCCAACGGCCCTGTGCCAGCGCGCGATATTCTCGACCAGTGCGCGCAATTGCGCCCCGCCCCTGCCCTTGATCTCGCCTGCTTCAACGGCCAGCGCGGCACCTTGAACCAGCGACACACCATTGGCGCGCGCAATGCGCTGGATGGTCTGTTGCGCCTTGTCGCCAAGCCCGCGTTTGGGGGTGTTGACGATGCGTTCAAAAGCCAGATCGTCGCCGGGGCTGACAGCCAAACGGAAATAGGCCATCGCATCGCGTATTTCCATGCGTTCATAGAAACGCGGCCCACCGATAACGCGGTAGGGCATGCCGATGGTCAGAAAGCGATCCTCGAACGCGCGCATCTGGTGGCTTGCGCGCACCAGAATTGCCATCTGGTTCAGGCTGAACGGGTTTAACCCCCGCGTGCCCCTGTTCAGGTCTTCAATCTGCTCGCCAATCCAGCGCGCTTCCTCCTCGCCATCCCAATGGCCGATCAGGCGCACCTTCTCGCCCGCGCGCGCCTCGGTCCAGAGTGTTTTGCCAAGGCGGTCTTCATTGCCTGCAATCACCTGCGACGCCGCCGCCAGAATATGCGGGGTAGAGCGGTAATTCTGTTCCAGCCGCACCACCACGGCACCCGGAAAATCGCGTTCAAACCGCAGGATATTGCCCACTTCGGCCCCGCGCCAGCCATAGATCGACTGGTCATCATCCCCTACACAACAGACATTCTTATGCCCTTCGGCCAGCAGGCGCAGCCACAGATATTGCGCCACATTGGTGTCCTGATACTCGTCCACCAGAATATAGCGAAAGCGGTTCTGATAGCTTTGCAGCACATCGGGATGCGCCTGAAAGATGGTGACGCAATGCAGCAGCAAATCGCCAAAATCGCAGGCATTCAGGGTTTTCAGCCGCTCTTGATAGGCGGCATAAAACTCTGTCCCGCGGTTGTTAAAGGCGCTGGCCTCGGCGCTTGGCACCTGATCGGGCCGCCATGCGCGGTTCTTCCATTGGTCGATGATGCTTGCCAGCAGCCGCGCGGGCCAGCGCTTGTCGTCAATATTGGCGGCAACCAGCAATTGTTTAAGCAGGCGAAGCTGATCATCTGTATCCAGAATGGTGAAATTCGACTTCAGGCCCACCAGTTCTGCATGGCGGCGCAAAAGTTTTGCGCTGATCGAATGGAAGGTGCCCAGCCAGCCCATCCCCTCAACCGCGTCGCCAAGATAGCCGCCCACGCGCAGTTTCATCTCGCGCGCGGCCTTGTTGGTGAAAGTCACCGCCAATATGCCCGAGGGGTGCGCCCGCCCGCTGTTCAGCAAATGCGCAATACGTGCTGTCAGCGCCTTGGTTTTGCCGGTGCCTGCGCCTGCAAGCATCAGTACCGGGCCATCCAGCGTTTCGACAGCTTGGTGCTGCGCAGGGTTCAGCCCGTCCAGATAGGGCGCGGGCCGCGCGGCCATCGCGCGGGCAGAGAGGGGAAGATCGGAATTGAAATCTGACATGCGCTCGACTCTAGCGCGGGCAGCGGCGCAGGGGAAGCGGTGTTCTGCAAGTGTTCCACAAGAATTTGCGTGCAGCCATTGGCAAGCGCGCCGCGCCCGATATAGTCGCCCCTTATGACACCTGACCTGCGCTACCCCGCCCTGTCTGACCTGAAAGCCGCCTGCAAAGGGCGGGTGCCGTGGTTTGTCTGGGAATATCTGGACAGCGCCACCGGCACGGAATCGGTGAAGCCGCGCAACCGTGCTGCGCTGGAACAGGTGCTGTTTCGCCCAGCCGTCTTGCGTGGCCCCATTGTGCCGCAGTTGGGCACGCGGTTTCTGGGGCAGGATTACGCCATGCCGGTTGGGGTTGCCCCTGTTGGCATGTCCGGCCTGATCTGGCCAGGGGCCGAAGCGGCACTGGCCCGAATGGCGCAAACCACCCGCCTGCCCTATTGCCTAAGCACAGTGGCCACCCGCCTGCCCGAAGAGATTGGGCCGATTGCAGGCGATATGGGCTGGTTCCAACTTTACCCGCCCAAAGACCCCTCGATTCGCGCCGATATTCTGGCCCGCGCACGCAAGGCGGGGTTTCGGGTGCTGGTGCTGACAGTCGATCTGCCTGGCCCCTCGCGGCGCGAACGGCAGTTGCGCGCGCAGCTTGCCATTCCGCCAAAGCTGACGCCATCAATGTTGTGGCAAATCGCGCAGCGCCCTGCATGGGCGTTAGGTACATTGCGCCACGGCCAGCCGCGCTTGCGCCTGATGGAAGATTACCTGAAGCTTGACGGCAACGCCCCTTCAACTGCGCATCCCGGTTATCTGCTGCGCGCCGCCCCTGACTGGGACTATCTGCATGCTGTGCGCAAACTCTGGGATGGGCCGCTGGTGATAAAGGGCGTGATGGACGCGCAAGATGCCCCCCGCCTGCGCGATGCGGGGGCAGATGCGATCTGGGTGTCCAACCATGGCGGGCGGCAATTCGATGGCGCGCCCGCCGCGCTGCATGCCCTGCGCGAGATGCGCGCGATTCTGGGCGCGGATATGCCGCTGATCTATGATGGCGGCATTGAATCGGGGCTGGATGTGCTGCGCGCGCTTGCCTTTGGGGCGGATTTCACCATGCTGGGCCGTGGCTGGCATTACGCGCTTGGGGCTTTGGGGGCGCAAGGGGCAGACCATCTGGCACAAATTTTGCGCGACGACCTTGCCAGCAACATGATGCAGATGGGCCTCACACACGCGAAAGACGCATATTCGCAGCTTTGGACACACGGCCCCGCACCTGAATCCTAACGAATTCTTGCAAATGCTTTACGATTGCACAGAAATCGGTCTAAAAACCTTACCAATACCAGCGCTTTTTTTGTCAAAGGGACACATATGGCCGCGTTCAAGAAAATTCTCATCGCAAACCGGGGTGAAATCGCCATCCGCATCATGCGGGCCGCCAATGAATTGGGCAAGCGCACTGTCGCTGTCTATGCCGAAGAGGATAAACTTGGACTGCATCGTTTCAAAGCAGACGAAGCCTACCGCATTGGCGAGGGGCTGGGGCCTGTTGCCGCCTATCTGTCGATTGACGAAATCATCCGTGTGGCCAAAAGTTCGGGCGCAGATGCAATCCATCCGGGTTATGGCCTGCTGTCGGAAAACCCCGATCTGGTTGAAGCCTGTGTCGCCAATGGCATCACCTTTATCGGGCCAAAGGCTGAAACGATGCGCGCGCTTGGCGACAAGGCCAGCGCGCGGCGCGTTGCGATCGAAGCGGGTGTGCCGGTTATTCCCGCAACCGATTTGCTGGGCGAGGATATGGATGAAGTCCGCGCGATGGCCGAAAAGGTCGGCTATCCGCTGATGCTGAAAGCCAGCCATGGCGGTGGCGGGCGCGGGATGCGCGCAATCCTCAACCCAGAGGAACTGGAAGCCAAAGTCCGCGAAGGCCGGCGCGAGGCCGAGGCCGCCTTTGGCAATGGCGAAGGATATCTGGAAAAGATGATCCAGCGCGCGCGCCATGTCGAGGTGCAGTTGCTGGGCGATGCGCATGGCAACCTGTACCACCTGTATGAACGCGATTGCACTGTGCAGCGCCGCAACCAGAAAGTGGTTGAACGCGCGCCAGCGCCATACCTGAGCGACGACCAGCGCGCCGAAATCTGCGAATTGGGCCTGAAGATTGGCCGCGCGGTGGGCTATCAGAACGCAGGCACAGTCGAATTTCTGATGGATATGGACGAGCAGAAATTCTACTTCATCGAAGTGAACCCGCGTGTGCAGGTTGAACATACCGTGACTGAAGAAGTCACCGGCATTGACATCGTCAAGGCACAGATCCGCATTGCCGAAGGGGCCACCCTGTCCGAGGCGACAGGCACGCCAAGTCAGGGCGATGTGACCCTTTCAGGCCATGCGCTGCAATGCCGTGTGACGACCGAAGACCCGCTGAACAATTTTATTCCAGATTATGGCCGCCTGACCGCCTATCGCAGCGCAACCGGCATGGGCATTCGTCTGGATGGCGGCACTGCCTATGCGGGTGGCGTGATCACGCGCTATTACGATTCGCTTCTGGTCAAGGTCACGGCATGGGCCCCCACCCCGACCGAAGCGATTGCCCGCATGGACCGCGCCTTGCGCGAATTCCGTATTCGCGGCGTCAGTACCAATATCGCCTTTGTCGAGAACCTGCTCAAGCATCCGACATTCGTGGATATGAGCTATACAACCAAATTCATCGATACGACCGAGGATTTGTTCCATTTCCGCAAACGCCGCGACAGGGCGACGAAAATCCTCAATTATATCGCCGATATAACAGTGAACGGCCACCCCGAGACTGCGGGCCGCGCCCTTCCCCCTGCTGGCATCAAGACACCCGTGGCACCTGTTGTCACCGGCACCCCCCCGCGCGGGGCCAAGCAGATTCTGGACGAACAAGGCCCCCAGGCCGTGGCCGACTGGATGGCGGCGCAAAAACAGCTTTTGCTGACCGACACCACCATGCGCGATGCGCACCAGTCACTGCTGGCCACGCGCATGCGCTCGATCGATATGATCCGCGTGGCGCCCGCCTATGCGCATATGCTGCCGCAACTGTTCTCGGTAGAATGCTGGGGTGGGGCCACCTTTGATGTGGCCTATCGCTTCTTGCAGGAATGCCCGTGGCAACGCCTGCGCGATCTGCGCGAACGCATGCCCAACCTGATGACGCAAATGCTGCTGCGCGCCTCGAACGGGGTGGGCTATACCAATTACCCCGACAATGTGGTGCAGTTTTTCGTGAAACAGGCCGCCGAAACCGGCGTCGATGTGTTTCGCGTCTTCGACAGCCTGAACTGGGTTGAAAACATGCGCGTCGCCATGGATGCGGTGCTTGACGCGAACAAGGTCTGCGAAGGCACAATCTGCTACACCGGCGATATTCTGAACCCCGACCGCGCGAAATATGACCTGAAATATTATGTCGCCATGGGCAAGGATTTGCGCGATGCGGGTGCGCATGTGCTGGGGCTGAAAGATATGGCAGGCCTGTTGAAGCCTGCCTCTGCCAGCATTCTGGTCAGGGCACTGAAAGAAGAAGTGGGCCTGCCCATCCATTTCCACACCCATGACACAGGCGGCATTGCAGGGGCCACCATTCTGGCCGCAGCCGAGGCCGGCGTGGACGCCGCCGATGCCGCGATGGATGCGCTATCCGGCAACACTTCGCAGCCCACATTGGGCTCTATCGTCGAGGCGCTGCGCTATACGGAACGCGACACTGGCCTGGATATGGCCGCGATCCGCAAGATTTCGGACTATTGGGAAGATGTGCGCACGCATTACGCGGCTTTTGAATCCGCGCAACAGGCCCCCTCATCCGAAGTGTATCTGCATGAAATGCCGGGCGGGCAGTTTACCAACCTCAAGGCGCAGGCCCGCTCGATGGGGTTGGAAGACCGCTGGCCCGAGATTGCACGCACCTATGCCGATGTGAACATGATGTTTGGCGATATCGTCAAGGTCACGCCCTCCTCCAAAGTGGTGGGCGACATGGCGCTGATGATGGTCAGCCAAGGGCTGACGCGCGCAGATGTTGAAAACCCCGACAAAGATGTCAGCTTCCCCGATTCCGTGATCGACATGCTGCGCGGCAATCTGGGCCAACCCCCGGGCGGATGGCCCGCAGCGATCCAGCACAAGGTGTTGAAGGATGAACACC
The DNA here is from genome assembly GCF_001870675.1 of Roseinatronobacter thiooxidans. Lineage (GTDB taxonomy): Bacteria > Pseudomonadota > Alphaproteobacteria > Rhodobacterales > Rhodobacteraceae > Roseinatronobacter > Roseinatronobacter thiooxidans. Next base: position 222,685 of record NZ_MEHT01000045.1, read on the forward strand.
CCCAGACCGACCGGCCGGGCAAACACCTGCCCCCTGTCGATCTGGAAGCCGTGCGCGCCAAGCTGATCGAGGAATTGGAAGGGCTGAAAATTGATGACGAGGATCTGAACGGATATCTGATGTATCCCAAAGTGTTCCTCGATTATATGGGGCGGCACCGCGTCTATGGGCCAGTGCGCACGCTGCCCACGCGCACATTCTTCTACGGGATGGAACCGGGGGAAGAGATTTCAGCCGAGATTGACCCCGGCAAGACGCTTGAAATCCGCCTGATCACTTTGGGCGAGACAACAGATGATGGCGACGCCAAGGTGTTTTTTGAACTGAACGGCCAGCCGCGCACCATTCGCGTGCCCAACCGCGAGGTTAAGGCAAAGACCGCCCAGCGCATGAAGGCCGACGCGGCCAATGCCAACCATATCGGCGCGCCCATGCCGGGGTCTGTGGCCTCGGTTGCGGTCAGTGTTGGCACCAAAGTAAAGCCGGGCGATCTGTTGCTGACGATCGAGGCCATGAAAATGGAAACCGGCCTGCATGCCGACCGCGATGCAACGGTCAAAGCCGTGCATGTGCAGCCCGGCGCGCAGATCGAAGCGAAGGATCTGCTGATCGAGCTGGAGGAGTGACCCAGATGCGTGCGCAGGGGGAATCTACAGCGCTTTGGGTTTTTCCTTGAAACGCCGAAGCGCTTTAGATCCTTGTTTTGGCGCAATTTCGAACCGAAAAAGTCTATCAACTTTTTCTGAAATTGCTTTGGCCCCCTGCACCCGCGCTGCCGCCAGATATCTGACAAAGGGTCAAAAATAGCTGCGCACCAGCGCTTCGGATACCAGCCGCCAGCCATCGGCGATGACAAAAAACGACAGTTTGAACGGCAAGGATACGATGGCGGGCGGCACCATCATCATACCCATGGACATCAGCACTGCCGCCACCACCAGATCGATAATCAGAAACGGCAGGAATATCAGAAACCCGATCTGAAATGCCCGCGCCACCTCGCTGAGCATGAAGGACGGAACCAGCACCGACAACGGCGCATCGGGTGAAAGTGCAGGGTCAACACCGGGGCGCAAACTAGCAAGGCTTTCGAACGTGGCCGCATCGGCGCGCGCCAGCATGAACAGGCGAAACGGCTCCATCACCTGAACAAATGCGTCTTCCGGTCCGATCACCCCCTCATTCAGCGGGATAATCCCGCCCTGCCATGCCGCGATAAACACTGGCTCCATCACAAAATAGGTCAGGAACAGCGCCAGCGAGACAATCAGCATATTGGGCGGCGATTGCATCAGCCCCAAAGCCTGACGCAGAATAGCCAGCACTGTGACAATGAACGGAAAACATGTCACCATCACCAGAATTCCCGGCGCAAGGCTCAGAAGTGTCAGCACAACAAGCAGTTGCACCGCACGCACGCTCAGCGCGCCCTCATCGCCGAAATTCACGCTGATATCTTGTGCATGCGCCGCAGCACTGCCAATCAGCAGCGCCAAAACCGCAAAGACAAGCGCGCGCGGCATCATGCTATAGCGCCTCGCGCAGATCGACAATCTCGGTCAGGCGCACCCCCAGATAGCCTGCCTGCTCTCCCTCCATCTCTTGCAGCATCCCGCGCGCAACCAGCTTGTCGCCAATATATAACTCCACCGGGTCATCGACCCTGCGATCCAGCACCAGCACAGAATCGCGGCGCAGTTTCATCAGGTCGCGCACAATGGGGCGCGCACGCCCCACTGAAATCGCAATTTCGATGGGAACCTGATTAAGAATGCCGCTGGTCAGATCACGCTCTTCCATGTGCTGCCTCCTGTTCTGTGTGCCAAGTTTGGGTTTGTGCGAAGACCTCGCGCATGCGGGCCAGCAAGGCATCAAGGTCGATCACCCGCTCTTGCGTGCCCAGCCGCAGGGCAAGCTGCGCCTCTGTGAAGCTGGGTTCTGCGACCAGTTCGATCCGTGTCTGTGTGCAGGATGAAACGACAGCCCCAAGCGACTGGCGCACGGAAGGCGCGCACAGGATCTGGATATCGGGGTGCGTATGCTGGGCAATCAGCGCCTCCAGCTCTGCTGCAAGAAAGGCCGGCAGGGCAACGCGTGCCGCTTCCGGCAGGACGCGGTCCAGCATCGCCTGCGTCAATGCCAGAAAAGAACCGGCAAGGGCCTGATGCGCCTCATTATAACTGAAACCAATGGCTTGCAGCGCTTCCTGCGCTGCGATCTGGCGCAACTCATCCTCGTTGCGCATATGCTCCAACGCGTCTTGCCACCCTGCCCCATAGCCTTGTTCATAGGCGGATTCGCGCATTTTTTCCGCTTGAAACGCGTCAAGGACGGGCGACTGGTCATCCACCTGGCCAAGCTCGAACACTTCAAGGTTCAACAAGGCCGGTCTCATGTCGGCTCCTTGCGCTCGTCCATCCAGTGCCGCAACACCTGAACCGAGTCGTCGCCGCGCATCTCGATCAACCGGCGCATCCGTTCCACCGGATCATCCTCCACCGCGTCATATGCGCGGGGTTGCCCCATCCCCTCTTCCAGATTTGCCGCATCCAGCAGGGCTGGTGAAAAATCGTCTAACTGGCCTTCGCGCGGCCCCTCAGAGGCTGAGAGGGCACGCAAGACCGGCCGAAGCATGAACAGCGCGATCACCAGCAAGGCTGCCAAGAGAAACGCCCATTTTATCAGGGACATAAGGTCAAGATTTGTGACCGAGAAGAGGCCAGAACCCGCTTCGCTGCCAATGGCCGTCACCGGCTCGAACGGGAGCGAGCGCAAGGTGATCACATCGCCCCGCCCCTCATCCAGCCCGACCGCCGATGCCACCAGTTCGCGCAGCGCCTCCAACTCCTCTGGCGGGCGCGGTGCCCAGACCAGTGCCCCGTCATCGCCCGGGGTGCGCACCCCGTCGATCAGCACCGCAACCGTCATGCGCCGTATCGCGCCGGGCTGACGCTCGATCTCGCGGCGGGTCTCGGACACTTCAAAATTTGTCCTTTGGCGCGACTGGGTTTCCCGCGCCTCGGCGCTGCCATCAGTGGCGGCCGCGTCCCCATCAGGCAGATTGCTGGCCACTGTGACACCTTGCTGGCGCGTATCGGTGCTGGTGGTGGTGTTTTCCTCAACCTCGCTGCTGATCGCAACGCGGGTGTCAGGGTCCAACAGCCGCTCATGGATCACTTCCCGGTCCGTCAATGTCTCGATACTCAGTTCCACAACCGCGCGGCCATGCCCCACATGGGCTTCCAACAACCGCTCTACACTGCGGCGCAGGTCTTGGGTTCGGTCTTTGGCTGGTCCGGCCTCGCTCTCGGGGCCGTAGACAAGCCCCCCCGCACCGTCGATCACAGACACATCTTCCGGTGTCATACCTGCAACTGCAGAGGCCACAAGAAACCGGATCGCGCGGGCCTGCGCCGCGCTGAGCACCGCAGCAGAGGTGGTTACCGTCACAGACGCCGTTGGCGCAATCTCGCGCCGGAACCCTGTGGAAGCGGCCTGCGCAATATGCACGCGTGCAGTGCGGATATAGGGGCTGGCAACAATGGTGCGGGCCAGCTCCCCCTCCTTTGCCCGCCAATAGGCCGCATCGAACATCTGCGAGGTTGTGCCAAAACCTGTCAGCGATTCGAGCAATTCATAGCCGGAATGCGAATTGGCGGGCAGTCCGTTCGCAGCCAGCATCAGGCGTGTCTCATCGCGCAGGCCGGAGGGCAGAAAAATCGCATCCCCGCGCACCTCATAGGCAATGCCGCGCCCCTCCAGCGTCTGAATAACCTCTCCCGCCGCTGCATCTTCCAGCCCTGCATATAACAAGGACATGCCCGGTGCGGTGGCCAGTTTTGTCAACATCACAAGCGTTGCGACCATCGCCATGCTGGCCCCGATAGCCAATATGCGACGCCGTCCATCCAACGCGTTCCATACAGACTGAAGTTGCTGCACTGCGAATCTCCTTCAAAACGGCTTCTGCCTTGAAGTCGGTTTTCGCAGCCATCGCTTAACATTCGGTTAGTTCCCTCATGTTAAAGCAGACCTGTCCGAAGTTTGTTGGAATGTGCCATGTCCGATCTTGCCGATACACCCGAAGCTGCTGCGCCCGCTGCGACCGGCGGCAAAAAACTACCCCTGCTGCTGGGGCTTGTCGGGGCTGCAGCGCTAGGTGGCGGCATGTTTTATGCTGTCTATACAGGGCTGCTCCTGCCCCCCTCGCAAAAACCACCAGCCGCGCCGCGCGCTGCAAGCGATTTCAGCTTTGTCCCGATAGAAGTTATCACCATCTCGTTGCCGCCCCAAAGCGGGGCCAGATTTTTGCGATTCGCCGGACAGATCGAGGTTGCAGAGACCTCTTTTCAAGACATGCTGCGCATGAAGCCCCGGTTCATCGACCTGATAAATACCTATCTTCATGCGGTCGATATCGAAGACCTGCGCCAACCCGCAGCACTGATCCGGCTTCGCGCGCAAGTGCTTCGCCGCCTGCAAATGATAGCGGGCGAGGGGCATATCAGAGATTTCCTTATAACTGAATTCATCCTTGATTAGGGGGTAATATGGATATTGTGATCGATCTGGCGATTGCGCTGGGCGCAATCATTGCTGCTGCATATTGCCTGCTTCTGTCGCGCAGGCTGCGCGCCTTGACCCGCCTTGATGGCGATGTCGGCCGCGCGATTGCCGTTTTGTCGAAACAGGTGGATGACCTGACCACAGCGCTTCGCGCCGCCGAACAGCAAAACAGCGCGGCCGGAACAGCGCTTGGCCAGCAAATCACGCAGGCCGAAGCCGCTGCCCGACGGCTGGAGTTGCTGATGGCTGCAGCACAGACAAGCCGGCAGAACGCGCCCTCGCACCTTGAGGGTGCGCAAGATATTCCCGCGTATGGAACTGACCACGCGGCTTTCGCGCCCATGCGCCCTGCTGCGCCACGATCACAAGACGATCTGCGCAGGCGCGTGATCCGTCAACGCGACCACGCGGGGGCATCCCGATGAAAAAGCCAGCGCGCGCGCGGCGCTCATATCTTCTGATACTCTTGGCGGCAGTGTTTTGCACTGCGGGCCTGTCGCGGCTGGGGCTGGGGGTGGCCACAGTATTTGCCGCCGATTCCTATCCGGCACTCGCCCCCGACACCCTGCCCCCAGCGACAGAGCATATCGACCCAAACGACATCTATGCAGCCCTGCAAATGCGCAAGGTGCAGCTTGATGAACAAGAAAGCACTTTGCAGGAACATGCGCATGCCCTGCGCGCGGCAGAAGCCGAATTGCAGCATAAACTTGACCAGCTTCTTGCCGCAGAAGCACAGCTTGCAGCCACATTGCGCCTCACCGAATCCGCAGCCGAGAATGACCTGAAGCACCTGACCACTGTTTTTGAAAGCATGAAACCCGCACAAACGGCAGAGTTGTTCTCGCAGATGGATACAGAATTCGCGGCAGGTTTTGTCTCGCGCCTGCGCCCCGATTTCGCAGGAGAGGTGATGTCTGCGCTTGACCCGCTGATTGCCTATGCGATCAGTGCCGTGCTTGCAGGGCGCCATGCCAGAACACCGCGCGAGTAGAACAGACACGGTCGCGTAAGCTCATCTTAACAAACTCATGCGACACTGTTGCATATGACGGGCCGTTTCAGCCCCCCCCCTGCGTCCAGTTTGATAGGTTCACAGTGTTTGCTTTAATTGGAATAATCGTTGTCCTTGTCATGGTTTTCGGCGGCTACCTTGGGTCTGGTGGCACAATGGGAATTATTCTGAAAGCTTTGCCCTTCGAAATGGTCATGATCGGGGGTGCGGCCATCGGGGGGTTCATTCTTGGCAATGACATCAGCACGGTCAAAGCCTCTGGCCGCGATATGGCGCGCATTTTCAAAGGGGTAAAATGGGCCCCGAATGATTACCGCGATCTGCTCTGCCTGATGTTTGAACTGATCTCGCTGGCACGGCAAAACCCTGTTGCCGTCGAAGAACATATCGAGGGCCCGAAAGATTCGCCGATTTTCTCTCGCTACCCAAAAATACAGGCCGATGCCGAAGCGCTGGAATTGATCTGCGACACCATGCGCGCCGCATCCATGAATTATGACGACCCCCATCAGGTGGAAGAGGTGCTTGAAAAACGGCTGGAGGCGCGCAGGCACCATGCCTTGCATAGCAGCCACGCAGTCCAGATCGTTGCCGACGCATTGCCTGCCTTGGGTATTGTCGCGGCTGTTCTTGGTATTATCAAGACGATGGGCGCGATCGACGAACCCCCCGCAATTCTTGGCGCAATGATCGGCGGCGCATTGACCGGCACCTTTCTGGGCGTGTTTCTCGCCTATGGTTTCGTCGGCCCTATCGCTGGGCGCATGCGCATGATCATGGAAGAAGATGATCATTTCTATCAATTGATCCGAGAGGTTATGGTCGCAAACCTGCATGCGCATCCTGCAAATATCTGCATCGAAGTCGGGCGGCAGAATACGCCCCATCACCACCGCCCCGAATTCAACGATCTGGAAGCGGCGATGCGTGACCTGAAAAAGAATATGGCCTGACCCATGCGCCATGTCATACGAACTCTTTTTACCTGTTTGCTGGTCTGTTACGCGGCCACAGGGATTGCGCAGGTCCCCCCCGTCCATGTGCGCGCCGGAGAGCATAGCGATTACACGCGGCTAATCCTTCAACTCCCCGAGGAAAACCAATGGCAGTTCACACATAACACGGGCGCGGCGCGGCTGGAAATCTCTGGCCCGCCGGTGGAATTCGATCTGACACAAACCTTTTCGCGCATCCCGCGCACACGCTTGCGCGATATTCGCATGTCACGGGGCGGGCTTGATCTCACCATCATTTGTGACTGCGACATCCGCGTTCAGCAAGATATTCCTCCCTTCCTGATCATAGACATCGTGGGTGCGCCCTCCCATATCGTTTATGCGCCGCAGCGCAGCATTCGGCCGCCCCCCCGCCCTGCCGTCCCAGCGCCCACGGCCACCCCCGACCCGCGCCGCGCGGGCGTTGAACTGGCACAGGTGCTGCGCGGGAAAACCCCCGCACAGACCACGCCGCAGCCGTTGGCGCTGAATGTTCCCTCGGGCATGCCCGCGCATCCTGCCCCTGCGCAACAAGACAGCGCGCCCCCCGCGCAGATGGCACAGGCACTTGGGCAGGTGCTTGCCAGATCAGTGTCGACAGGCATTTTGCAACCAGATGCGAATGCGCCCCCCCCTTTGCAGACGCAGGGTGTTCACACGCCCGATGCGCCCGATCTCACCGCGCATCTTGCTGTGCCCACGCCGCGCCAAACCGGATCGGCACCGCGCGCATCGCATTGCGCGGGGGATGCCATGTTTGACCTCCCCAATTGGGACGTTCCCGCCACCCTTGCTGAAATACCAAACCGCCTCAATGGTATTTTCAACGATTTGGACCAGATAAATGATGGTGAAATTCTAAATATTGCACGGTCTTTCCTGTATTTTGGTCTGGGGGCAGAGGCGCGTCTGGCGCTTTCGCTGCGCGAAATCCAAGATGCGGCGACTGAGCTGCTCGAAGGGATCAGCTATATCGTGGACGCAGAGAAAGCGCCGTCACCAGACCTGCTGGTCGCGCTGCGCGACTGCGGCCCGATGGGCAGCCTTTGGGCATTTCTGGCGCAGCCCCAATCCGCAGCAAAACCGAATTTTCCAACCGATTCACTGGTTCAGGCGGTCCAATCCCTGCCACAAAATTTGCGCCTGCATCTTGGCCCCCAAGTGGTCCAATATCTGGTCAGCTTGGGGCTGTCAGAACAGGCCCGCGTGATCCGCGATGCGTTGGAGCGGGTGGTGCAGGTGGACACACCTCAACTAAACCTTGCACGCGCCACGCTGGACCTGCCAGACGCCCCCCCGGACGAGGCGCGCGCCTTGGAGACAGCCCTATCGCCAGAAAGGTCGGATGATGACCTGCTGTTTTTGCTGGCGCATCGCATTGCCGGGGCCGAGCATGTGGAACCCCGCTTGCTGGACGCCGCGCGCACGCGCATCTTCGCGTTGCGCGGGACACAAACAGGGCGCGAGATGGCGCGCCTTGTGGTCCAAGCGATGGTGCGCGCGGGCGATTTCGGGCAGGCTTTTGAACTTCTGGACGGGCGTGATGCTGGCTTTGATCCGGCTGAAGCCTCGGTTTTGCGGTGGGATGCCTTGAGCATGCTGGCCCAGACCGCCCCGGATACCGAATTCGTGATCCGGGTCTTTGACCAGCGCCCTTGGGACAACGCCAACCTGCCCGCACCGCTTGCCCAAAAGCTTGCCGCGCGGCTGCGCCCTCTCGGTTTCGATCTGCAAGCCGACTTGCTGGCACACCACGCAACAGCGCGCACCGCTTCTGGCACACCCCAGGATGACAGGGATCTTCAGCGCGCGCGCATCGCCCAAGCCAACCGCACCATGCCGGACGATCGCACACGCCCCCCCCGCGCAGAGCGCGATGCCCGGCCAATGCAGGCTGACCGCATGAACCCAAACGAGATGCCGGACAATACGAGAGATGACGCCCCCCTTGCACCGCAGGAGGATGCCGAGACCCAAGACAGGCGCGAGGCAAGCTTGCTGGCCCAAAGCCGCGACGCGCTTGCGCAAAGCGCAGCGCTACGCACGCGCCTTTTGTCCCTGCTGGCAGAGGGTGCCGCACGATGAACACAACGCAGACCAGCCCCGCCAAAGCCCTGTTGCACCGCGCGCGGCGGGTTTTCCCAGCAAACGGCACGGCAACAGGATGAAACACAGACCCCGACATATATGGTCATACACCTTGGCCATACCCGCGCCCGGACCGCCGGCCCCGCACGCGGGGCGCTGCGCGCAAACTCTTGTGACGCACATCGCCATTGCCTATGCTGCACGCATGTCGCGCCGATACTTTCATCGCCTGTTTCCCGCCAGTTTTTACGGGCGCGCGATTCTTATTCTGATCATCCCCATCATCGTGATTCAGATTGTACTGTCGGTCGTATTTATCCAGCGGCATTATGAACGGGTGACTGCGCAAATGACCACCAACATTTTGCGCGACATCAGTTTTCTGACACATCGGATAGACACAAGCCCTGCCCCCGAAACCGCAATAGACGCGCTGTCGGATTTTCTGACCATCCTGCAAATCGAAGTGCGCCTGCCGCCTCAAGCGGCCCCCATGCCAGAGCGTGACCAGATTTCGCGCCTCGATCTGGCGGGGCAGGAAATTGTGCGCGTGCTGGGTGCAGACCTGCCCTCGTATCGGAGGGCCGATCTGGTGCAGGCCCGTGGGACAGTGCAGCTATGGGTTGAAAGCCGCCATGGCATATTGGAAATCCATCTGCCGCGCGGGTTGGTGACAACCTCGAATCCGCATCAATTGCTTGTCATCGTCTTTCTGGCATCTGGGGTGATGACCTTGATTGCGTTTCAGTTTCTCAGGCTGCAAATTCGCCCCATCCGCAGGTTGGGCGCGGCGGCCGAAGCCTATGGGCGGGGGGAACGTGTGGCGGTGCACCCTTCTGGCGCACGCGAAATCAGAGTGGCGGCGCATGCCTTCATTGACATGCGCAACCGGATTGAACGCCAGCGCGCGCAACAAAAGATCATGCTGTCAGGGGTCAGTCACGACATGCGCACACCGCTGACGCGGATGCGCCTGATCCTGTCGATGATGCCTGATGGCGAAGATCGCGCAGCGCTTGAAACCGAAATCGCAGATCTGGAAAAACGGCTGGACGGCTTTCTGGATTACACACGCGGGCAAGTGCTGGAAGACCTGAGATTGACAGAGCCATGCGCGCTGCTCTCGGATCTGGCAGAGCGCTATCGCGCTGCGGGTCACCAGATCACTTTGCGGCCCTGCCCTGTGGCCCCCCGGCCGGTCTTCATGCATCCTGGCAGCCTTGCGCGGGCGCTGGACAATCTTATCAGCAACGCGCTGCGGCATGCAGATAAAGTCGCGCTGGGCATGTCCTTGCAGCAAGGCTGGCTGGAATACCATGTCGAGGATAACGGGCCAGGGATCGCGCCAGATGACCGCGCGCGCGCCTGCGAGCCATTTGTGCGGCTGGACGAGGCGCGCAATTCCGACACGGGTGGCATGGGCCTTGGGCTGGCCATTGCCGCAGAGGCCGCACGCGCCCATGGCGGCACATTGGAGTTGAGCGAAAGCCCCGAGCTGGGCGGGTTGCGCGCCGCTCTGCGAGTGCCTGCGCGCTACAGCCTGTAAAGCTCGGTGAATTTGGCTTCCAGATAAGCCATGAATGGCTGTTCATCGGGGGTAAAGCCGCAGGCATGGGAAATGGTCTGGGTTGGCCCCCGCAATGCCCCGAATTGTTGCAAGCGGCTGTTCAGCCAGTTGGTTGCCGCAGTTGTGTCGCCCAGCGCAAGCTGCGCATCCAGATCAGGCAGATCGGCGCGCAGGGTTTTGTGCAAGCACCCCGCATAGATATTGCCCAAGGCATAGGTCGGGAAATAGCCAAACAGCCCCACCGACCAATGCACATCCTGCAACACCCCGTTGGCGGGTTTATCGACCTTGTAGCCGAAATCGGCCTCAAAGCGTGTATTCCAAGCCGCTTCCAGATCCTCCGCGTCCAGCGTGCCCCGGATCAGCGCGCGTTCCAGATCGAAACGCAGCATGATATGCAGGTTATATTGCACCTCATCCGCCTCGGTGCGGATATAGCCTGTGTTCACACGGTTGACGGCGGCATAAAACGCATCTGCATCGGCCACGCTGAGGGGGCCGAATTCCTGCTGCATCGCGCCATGCAACCAGCCGCAAAACGCGCGTGACCGGCCCAACTGGTTCTCGTAAATCCGGCTTTGGCTTTCGTGCACCCCCATCGACACACCACGCCCGATCGGTGTCAGCGCATGGGCGGGGTCCACCCCCTGTTCATAGGCGGCATGGCCCACCTCGTGGATGGTGGAGTAAAAGCAGTTGAAAGGGTCTTCCATGGCCACGCGGGTGGTGATGCGCACATCATCGCCAGAGCCGGAAGAGAACGGATGCACCGCCAGATCAATGCGCCCGCGTGCAAAGTCATAGCCGAAATGCTCGGCCAGCCTGCGAGAGATGCGCATCTGCCCGTCTTGCGCGAAATGTCCGGTCAGGGCGGGGGGGGTGTCGGCGCCCAAAATCGCCTCTCGCAGGGCCACCAATCTGGGGCGCATGCGGGCGAATGTGGCCGCAACTGCGTCGGAACTGGTTTCCGGCTCGTAATCTTCCATCAGCGCATCATACGGGTCGCCGCCGCCTGCAATGGCCTGCCCTTCTTCGCGCCGCAATGCGATCATCTGCTTCAGCCATGGCAGAAAGGCCGCCACATCACCTGCAAGCCGCGCGTCTTCCCATGCGGTTTGGGCCAGTGGGGTTATGCGCGCCAGTTCCGAGGCCAGCCGCGCAGGCACTTTGGTGTGGCGCGCATAATCGCGGCGCAATTCGCGCAGATTGGCCGCGCCCACCTCATCCGGCGCTTCGGCCTGTTCCAGCCATGCCCCAAGCCGGGGGTCGGTGCGGCGGGCATGCAGGACATCTTCCAAAGCGGCCATTTCTTCGGACCGTTGCGCGTTTGCCCCGCGCGGCATCATGGTTTGCTGGTCCCATCCCAGCCGCCCCGCGATTTGCGCAAGGGCTTCGGTCTGGCGCGCATGGGCCATAAGGTTTTCATATGCACTCATGCCTTACCCCCCTGCCCGCGCAGGCTGTCAAAGCGCGGGAATTGTGCCAGATGGCGCGCGCGGATGATCACCACCCACAGCAGCACTGCGGTCGCCTGATGCGCAATGCCCAATTGCCACGGCGCGCCATACAGAACCGTCACAATGCCCAAAGCGATCTGCGCACCCATCACCACGATCATGGCATGGAAGGCTGCGCGCGTGGCGGCATGGGTGGATTTGCGCCCGCGCAGCCAGACGACCAGCGCGAAGATGGCCAGCAGATAGCCCGCCTTGCGGTGGATGAATTGCGTGGTTGCAGGGTTTTCAAAGAAATTCACCCATAGTGGCTGCATCGCCAGCAGTTCCGGCGGCAGGAACACCCCGTTCATCAGCGGCCAATCGGTATAGCCGCGCCCTGCGTCAATCCCTGCCACCAGCGCGCCCAGAATGATTTGCAGAAATGCGAAATGCATGAGGCCCGTGGACATGGAATACAGCTTGCCCTCTCGCGCGCGGCGCGCGGCGATCAGTTCTGCCTCGGGGCGGTTCAGCAAGAACGTATACCACGCGATCATTCCCAGAATGACAAAGGCCAGCCCCAGATGCGTTGCCAGCCGGTAAGAGGCGACAGCGATCATCCCTTCATTCAGGCCAGAGGCCACCATCCACCAGCCAATCGCCCCCTGCACCCCGCCCAGCGCCCCAAGGGCCAGCAAGCGCGGCGTCCAGCCTGTGGGAATACGCTTGGTCAGCCAGAAGAACAAAAAGCCCACGCCCCAGACCAGCCCGATCACGCGGCCCAACTGGCGGTGGCCCCATTCCCACCAATAGATGATCTTGAATTCATCCATCGTCATGCCGCGATTAAGCAGCTGATACTGGTCAATCTGGCGGTATTTGTCGAATTCTTCCTGCCACATCTCGGCATTCAGGGGCGGAATGGCGCCAGTCACAGGCCGCCATTCGGTAATCGACAACCCGCTATCGGTCAGCCGCGTCATACCGCCCACCACGATCATCAGGCAGACCAGCGCAAACAGCGCCATCAGCCATATCCGGATGGCCCCGCGCGCGCCTTTCGGGTGGCGGTCGATCACACCCGTTTGGGGGGCTGTGCGGGGGGTCGATGTCGCGCTGACATCTTCAAAAATTGCGCGTTTGCGGGCCATCTGGCGCTCCTGTCTCAGTCTCGCGGAAGCTAGTGTGTGCGCGCCATGGGTTCAAGCCAAGAACCGCGTTCTGCGACAGGCTGCACCATTCGGTTCGTGCGCGCCGCCTGACGAAAGATACGCGATGACCGCTTTGAGGGCTTTAGAGGACATTGGGAAGGTAACCCAAGCCGCGCAGCGTCGGGCCGTGGTGCGGCGATCCTTGCGCCCTTGCTACAGCACTTTATGCTGGCAAAATCCGCGTAAGATCAAGGCTTCGCGCATAGCCAAGCCAAATCGCCGTGCCGGGGTACGGCCCGGCGATGCGCGGCGGCGCTACGCGCCTTGATTCCGCGCGAACAGCTGAAGTCCCGCCACAACAGCCCTGTGCCACGCATGGCGGCATCTTGTGTCAGCTTCGGAACCCTAGCGTTGCCCCTGCCCACCCACAAGTTTGCGCAGCATCCCATGCAGGCTTTGCACATCCGCGCGCGTCAGGGCAAGGCGTGCCCACATGTTGCGCAGATTCAGTTTCATCGTCTCGGCCTTGCCTTCGGGAAAGAAGAAACCGGCATCCTCCAGCCGTTGTTCGAAATGGTCGCCCAGCTTCTCGCGCTCGATCGAGGTGGCGAATTCCGTGCCAGCCATCGCCATCACCTCGGGCGGGGTTTCTGCACCAAGACGGGCATATTCATAGGCCACCAGCAACACGCATTGCGCCAGATTAAGCGAATAGAACGCAGGGTTCACCGGCACTGTGATAATGGCATTGGCGCGCGCCACATCGTCATTTTCCAGCCCCGCGCGTTCGGGGCCAAACAGCACCGCCACACGCTTGCCCTGCGCCGACATGGCGCGCGCCTGGATCATGGCGTGTTCAGGCGTCAATACAGGTTTGGTCAGCCCGCGCCCGCGCGCTGTGGTGGCAAAGACATAATCGCAATCGCCAATCGCGGCAGGCAGATCGTCGAACACGCCCGCACGGTCCAGCACCTTATACGCCCCCGAAGCCATGGCCGAGGCTTTGGGGTTCGGCCAGCCATCGCGCGGCGCGACCAACCGCATGCGCGCGCAGCCGAAATTCAGCATCGCGCGCGCCGCCGCACCAATATTTTCGCCCATCTGGGGGCGCACCAGCACCATGAACGGCGTGGGTGCATCGAAGAGCTGGTCATCAAGTGGGGTCATGGGGCCTCTGGGTGCGGGGGGGGCTAGGCCCTGCCCTTAGCGCCCTTGCGCCGCTGCTTCAAGCAGGCGTGCTTGTTTCCGCCCCCCGCGCGGGCTATGAGGGCGCAAGTTTTGCACAAGAGGCCCGCCATGAGCGATGACAAACCACAGCTATATCTGATCACCCCGCCCGTGATCGATCTGGACCTATTCCCCACCACGCTTGCGCGGGTGCTGGAGGCGCATGATGTGGCCTGCCTGCGCCTGTCACTGGCCACCCGCGACGAGGATGTAATCCTGCGCACCGGCGATGCACTGCGCGATATTGCGCATGCGCATGATGTGGCGATGGTGATTTCCGACCATGTGCTGATGGTTGAACGGCTGGGGCTGGATGGCGTGCACCTGAGCGATGCCAATGCCCGCATCCGCAAATTGCGCGACGAATTGGGCGCGGATACGATTATCGGCGCATTTTGCGGCACCTCGCGCCATGACGGGATGAGCGCGGGCGAAGCGGGCGCGGATTATGTCAGCTTTGGCCCTGTCGGGCAGACAGCACTGGGCGATGGGCAACTGGTCGAATGGGACGTGTTCGAGTGGTGGTCCGAAGTGATCGAATTGCCCGTTGTCGCAGAAGGCGCGCTGAGTGTGGAACTTGTCGAAGCCTTTGCACCGATTACGGATTTCTTTGCCTTTGGCGAAGAAATCTGGGGCGCTGAAGACCCGGTCGCAGCGCTTGCCAAACTGACAGCCCCCCTGCGCTAGGGGCGCGCCACCGGCCCTTGTGCATGTGTGATGCGGGGGTATTTGGGGCGAAGGCGCGGGCAAAAGAGACGGCCAGATTTTTAAGTGCGAAGCCGCTCAAGCTAGATCGCCCTAAAACCGCCATCACCTTTCTTCTTGCCAGCAGGGCTGCGCGGCAAAGCCCGCGCGCACCGCGCCTTCGGCAGCCAGTGTCAGGGCCTTGCGGTCTGGCATATCGGCCACGGCGATGGGCGGGTGAAACACCAGATCGACGCGCCCTTGCCTGCGGCTTGCAAGGATGCACAGCAAATGGCCCGCAAACTCCATATCGCCCCACCATCCATAAAACCGCGGATCGGCCCCTTGGGGGGCATGATAAGTCACGCTGACCGGCTGGATATGCAGGCTATCGCGCAACTGCGGCACGAAGAACGCCGCAAAAAGCGTTGATTTGAAGGGTAAAACGCGCTGCGTGTCAGAGCTTGTCCCCTCGGGAAAAAACAACAGCCTGTGGCCCGCAGCCAATCGCGCCTCGAATAACAGTTTTTGCCGGGTCGCCTCGCGGCGGTCGCGGCGGATGAAAACTGTCCCAGTCGCGCGCGCCAGCCAGCCGATACCCGGCCAATCCGCCACTTCGGCCTTGGACACGAAAAACACCCGATCCGCAGCATTGAGCACAAAAATATCCAGCCAAGAGGCGTGATTGGCCACAATCGCGCCGCGCTGGCGCATAGGCTGGCCCTGCACATGCACCGGCAGGCCCATGATTTTCAGCGCCAGACGGCACACCGCTTGCGTGATTATCGGCGTTATGGGGCGGCGCAGCCCGAAAACCGGACGCTCGACCATGCGAAGGACCAGCTTGAACGACAGCCCGAAAACCATCAGCCCCCCAAGCGCCCCCAAACGCAACAGCACGCGCGGCCACGCGCGCGCGTCAAACGCCTGTTCTGGCGGCGGAACTTCGGATGTCCATGTCATTCGGGCGGCCCTTCGGCACTGACGCGTGTTGCAAAGGCACGCGCTTGCGCAGACATGACAGCGGTGTCCAGAATGATGCAGACATCGGTTGTGCGAAATGCGGGGTCCACAAAAACCCCCTCGCCCACAACCCCGCCCAAGCGCAGATACGCGCGGATCAACGAGGGCATCTGCGACAGTGCCACCCGCCGGTCCAGCAATTCGGGCGCGATTGGCACAAAACCGTTTTTCTGACGCGCGCAGGCCCGCAGCCCATTTGGCGCAAGGTGGTGATGGTGCAGCCAGCCAAGCGATTGCGCCCAGTGCTGCGGGTCCGTGCCATGAAAACTGGCCGCGCCGAACAGAATTTCGATGTCATGCGCGATCACATATTGCGCCAGCCCCTGCCACAATTGCAACATCCCAGTCCCGCCCCGATAGGCAGGGTCCATGCAAGAGCGGCCCAGTTCCAGCAAACGCCTGCCAGAGCGGCGCAAAGGTGTCAGGTCGAATTCATCATCGCAATAAAACCGGCCTGCTTGCGCAAGCCGTGTGTCGGGCAACAGCCGGTATGCGCCCACAACATGGTCAAGTTCTGCCGGGTCGCGGGCCGCGTCTATCAGCAAAAGATGGTCAAAAACTGCATCAAACCTGTCGCGTTCCAGCCGTGCGGCGTGATCGACCAGTTCCCCGCTGCCGCCCATCTCCTCGATAAAAACACGGTAGCGCAACCTTTGCGCGGCACGCAAGTCTGCCTCGGTGGTGGCAAGACGCACTGTCAGCCGGTGGGAAGGGTGCGTCATGCCCGCTGCTGCCATGCTCATTGTGGTTGCTGCTCCTGCTGTCATCTCAGTGCGTCCCCGGTTTGCGCAGCGCTTATCTATATCCAGACATATGTCATCAAACGGCTTGCCTACACGTCAAGGTTGTGCCACGCTAAAGCTCTGCGTCCGAGACGAGTATAAGAGCTATTTTTGATCCATTAATTACCTGTTTACCCGCTTCAACGAAACTGACTGTTACCATTTCGCCAATACGAGATTGAACCTGCCCGACCCCCCATTCCGGGTGCTGGGGGTGACGAACGAACATTCCGGGGGAAAGAATAAGATGGCTCATGACGCCACTCATAGCGCTGCGCGCCGCACAGGGCAAACCGGAAACACCGATCAAGACCTGAGTGCCATGGTCGCCTCGCGCATTTGTCATGATCTGGTCAGCCCGCTGGGCGCAATTGGCAACGGGCTGGAATTGATGCAGCTTGCCTCGTCCACACTTGGGCCGGAACTGTCGCTGGTGGCACAAAGCACCGACAGCGCGAATGCGCGCCTGCGCTTTTACCGGATCGCCTTTGGCATCGTATCGGCCAGCCAGTCGATTTCGCGCGCCGAAATCCTGTCTATTCTGGATGCGTTGCAACCCCACCAGAAACACAAAGTCAGCTGGACATGCGGCACAGAGCTGACGCGCCAGCAGGTCAAGCTGATGTTTCTGTTGCTGATGTGTCTGGAAACCACAGTGCCATGGGGCGGCGAAATCGTGTTGCGCTCTGCCCCCTGCGGGGTGGAACTGGTCGCAAATGCGCACCGTCTGCGGATCGAGGACAGCTTGTGGACCGCGCTATGCGACGCAGGCAGGATCGAGGATTTGACCTCGGCCAAGATACATTTCGCCTTGGCGGGGGCAGAAATTGCGGCGCAGGGCTACGCTGTGTCGGTCACTGCGCAAGAGTCGTCATTTGCAATACGCGTCGCACTGGAATGTGGGGATGGCAGAAACTGCGGAACCTGACACCCTGCGCGCGCGTTATACCTGATACGCAGCGACCGGACCAAGACGGGGAAGACCATGCGTTTGTGGCGATTTTCCGCCAGCGCCACATGCTGGCATGATTGACCTTCTGCCAAATGTCCCGACAAGATGTGACAGCGTCTGAGAATATGTTAGACTGCGTGTATATTAAGACAGGGTAATCCCCGGAAGGAGAAATCATGAAGAAACTGTTTCCAGTCACCATCCTCGCTGCCACGCTGGCTTTGGCAGGGTGCCAGATGACCCAGACCGAACGCAGCGTCGTCGGCGGTGTTGCCGGTGCGGCAGGCGGTCTGGCCGTTGGCAACCTGCTTGGGGCCAATACCAACTGGACAATCCTGACAACTGTTGCCGGTGCCGCAGCAGGTACGTTGCTGGCACAAAATGCCCGCACAGGCACATGCGCCTATGCGCGTGGGGACGGCACCTATTACGAAGCACCCTGCCCCTGATCGCAGCGCAACACATCAAAAAGCCCCGGGTTTTCCCGGGGCTTTTTTCTGGCCTATCTGCGCTCAGGCCGCAGGCATGCGCTGCTCGGCCAGTTCCACCCAGTAACTACAGCCGGCAGGAATGATCGTGTCATTGAAATTATAGGCCGGGTTATGGACATCGGCAGTGTCGCCATTGCCGACCAGAATATACGCGCCGGGGCGTTCTTGCAGCATGTAGGCGAAATCCTCGCCCCCCATGACAAGCGGCGCATCTGCGCATTGGCCTGAAACAGCGCGCGCCGCAGCAACAGCATGGTCTGTCTCGGTCGCGGAATTGACCATCACGGGGTAGCCACGCCGGTAATCGACATGCGCCTGCGCGCCAAAGGCAGCGGCGGTATGTTCGGCCAAAGCCTTGATGCGCATCTCTGCCAGATCGCGCATGTCTTGGCTAAGCGTGCGCACTGTCCCGCGCAGCGTCACATGCTGGGGAATCACGTTGAACGCCTGCGAATCAGTCACGAAAGAGGTGACAGAGACAACCATCTCCAGTGTCGGGTCTGCGTTGCGGCTGACAATACTTTGCATGGCAACCACAAGCTGCGCGGCGACAACCGTTGTATCGACGCAGTAATGCGGCTTGGCCGCATGCCCCCCGCGCCCCTCGACCCCGATTTCAAACTGGTCTGTGGCTGCGAAAAACGGGCCGGGACGGATGGCAAATTCACCCGCCGGATTGCCCGGCCAGTTGTGCATTCCATAGACTTCCTGAATGCCGAACCGCGCCATCAAACCCTCGCGGCACATCTCGTCACCGCCGCCGCCGCCTTCTTCGGCGGGCTGGAAGATAACGACAACCGTGCCGTCAAAATTGCGCGTCTCGGCCAGATATTTCGCGGCCCCCAGCAGCATGGCGGTATGCCCGTCATGGCCGCAGGCATGCATCTTGCCCGCCTCTTTCGAGGCATAGTCCACGCCTGTCGCCTCATGGATGGGCAGCGCATCCATATCGGCGCGCAACCCCACGACACGGCCGGATTGCGTGCTTTTGCCACGGATCACACCCACAACCCCTGTGCGCCCGATCCCTTCAACCACCTCATCGCAGCCGAACTGCCGCAGCTTTTCCGCCACGATACCCGCAGTGCGGTGGCAGTCGAACAGGATTTCGGGATGGGCATGGAAATCGTGCCGCCATGCCATGATTTCAGGCAGCATTTCTGCAAAACGGTTCTTGATTGGCATGGCTTTTCTCCTGTTGCGTCTTCATCGGGCTGGCGGCTTTTATGCCCTGCGCCGAACATGCCACAGCCCCGACGCCATCACCAGCAGCGCCGCGAAAAAAACCTGGGCGCGCCGTTTAGGCGGGTTGTGCAAACTCGTCGCAGCTATATCCTTGCAGATATAACAGCGCCGTCAGATCGCCATGATTGATGCGCAAATCGCATTCTGCGGCCACAGCGGGTTTTGCATGCAGGGCAACGCCTGCGCCCGCGCGCCCCAGCATGCCCAGATCATTGGCCCCGTCGCCCACGGCCATCACATCTGCAGGCGACAGGCCCAGCCGCGCGCTGATCTCGTCCAGCGCGGCCACCTTCGCTTCGCGGCCCAGAATCGGGTCCGCGACAGTGCCTGCCAGTTTTCCACCGTCAATATGCAGCGTATTGGCGCGATGCTCGTCAAAGGCCAAAGCCTGCGCCACATGCGCGGTAAAGGCCGTGAACCCGCCCGAGACCAAGGCAGCATAGCCGCCATTGGCCTTCATCGTGGCAATCAATTCGCGCCCGCCGGGGGTAAAGGTGATGCGCGCGGCCAGAACCTTGGCGATGACGCTTGCATCCAGCCCTTTCAATAGCGCCACGCGTTCGCGCAGCGCCTGTTCAAATTCCAGCTCGCCATTCATCGCGCGCGCGGTAATGCCTGCGACATATTCCCCCACGCCCGCCTCATCTGCCAGCTCGTCAATGCATTCCTGCCCGATCATGGTGCTGTCCATATCGGCCAGCAACATCTGCTTGCGCCGCCCTTCTTGGCGCTGCACCGCCAGATCAATGCCCAATGGCTGCAAATCAGCCCAGACCTGCCACAGGTTTTCAGGCATCACATCCAGCGAGAACTCAGCCGCCACGCCCGGGTTCAGCCACAGCGCCGCGCCCCCGCCCCATGCGTTGCGCAACGCCTCGACCGTGGTGGCGTCCAGCTTGGGGGTGGCGGGGTTGGTCAGCAATGTGGCGACATACATGGGGCTAATCCGGGGCAAGTTTCCGATGGTGAACAGGCTGCGTCGTTTTTGCGCGCTCAAGCGGCGCTCTAGTGCAATTTTCCATCTTGTGCCAGCACCGATTGCGCCGTAGACGCTGCCTTGGGACACCCTTCCCCAACGAAGGGCAAATATCTGGAAGGATACCATGTCGATACCCGCTCAACCGGCCAAGCGCCCGGCAAATCCGCGCTTTTCTTCTGGCCCCTGTGCCAAAATCCCCACATTTGAATTGGCAAAACTGGCTGATGCGCCCTTGGGCCGCTCGCACCGTGCCGCTGTGGGCAAAGCCAAGCTGAAAGCCGCGATTGACGGTACGCGCGACATCCTTGGCGTGCCTGCCGATCATCATATCGGCATCGTTCCCGCCTCTGACACTGGCGCAGTTGAAATGGCGATGTGGTCACTCTTGGGTGCGCGCAAGACCACGATGGTTGCATGGGAAAGCTTTGGCGCAGGCTGGGTGACAGATGCGGTCAAGCAACTGAAACTGGATGCCGAGGTCAAGACCGCCGATTACGGCCAGATCGTCGATATGGCCAGCATCGATTATGACACAGATGTTGTGTTCACATGGAACGGCACCACCTCTGGCGTGCGCATGCCGCATGGGGACATGATCCCCGCCAACCGCGCAGGGCTGACCATTTGTGACGCCACATCGGCGGCCTTTGCGATGGACCTGCCTTGGGACAAGCTGGATGTCGTGACCTTCTCGTGGCAGAAAGTCATGGGCGGCGAGGCGGCGCATGGCATGCTGATCCTGTCCCCCCGCGCGGTCGAACGGCTGGAAAGCTACACGCCGCCATGGCCCATGCCCAAGATTTTCCGCATGACCAAGGGCGGCAAGCTGATTGACGGCATATTCAAGGGCGAGACGATCAACACCCCTTCCATGCTGGCGGTCGAAGATTACCTGCTGGCGCTGGATTGGGCGCGCGAGATTGGCGGCCTGCCTGCCCTGATCGCGCGGTGCGACGCCAATGCAGACGTCATCGCGCAGTTTTGCGCCGCGAATGACTGGATCGCCAATCTGGCCGAAGATCCTGCAACAGCCTCGACCACCAGTGTGTGCCTGAAATTCACCGATGCCAGCATTACCGATGGTGCGGCTTTCGCCAAAGCGGTTGCAAAGCGGCTGGAGAAAGAGGGCGTGGCGCTGGATATCGGGGCGTATCGTGACGCGCCTGCGGGCTTGCGCATCTGGTGTGGCGCGACGGTCCAGACCTCGGATATCGAGGCGCTAATGCCATGGCTGGACTGGGCCTATCATACAGAACGCGCGGCACTGGCCACCGGCTGAGTGCAGCATTGTGGCGGGCTTGACCCGCCACCTCTTCCCCCATTTTTCATGCAAGGAGCCACGATCATGGCACCCAAAGTTCTCGTATCCGACAAACTGTCTGAAACTGCCGTCCAGATTTTCCGCGATCGCGGGGTCGAGGTGGATTACCTGCCCAATCTGGGCAAGGACAAAGAAAAACTGCTCGAAGTCATTGGCCAGTATGACGGGCTTGCCATCCGCTCGGCCACCAAGGTGACGGAAAAGATTCTCGAAGCGGCCACCAATCTGAAAGTCGTGGGCCGCGCGGGTATTGGCGTGGACAATGTCGATATTCCTGCCGCCTCTAAAAAAGGGGTGATCGTGATGAACACGCCTTTCGGCAACTCGGTCACCACTGCCGAACACGCCATCTCGCTGATGATGGCCGTTGCGCGCCAGATCCCAGAGGCCAATGCCTCGACCCATGCAGGAAAATGGGAAAAGTCGCGTTTCATGGGGGTGGAGCTGACCGCCAAAACGCTGGGTGTCATCGGGGCTGGCAATATTGGCGGCATCGTGTGCGACCGCGCGCTGGGGCTGAAGATGAAGGTTGTCGCCTATGATCCGTTCCTGAGCGAGGAGCGCGCGACGAAACTGGGCGTCACCAAAGTGGATCTGGACACGCTGCTTGCGCGGGCGGATTTCATCACCCTGCATGTGCCGCTGACCGACAAGACCCGCAATATTCTGTCGGCACAAAACCTTGCCAAAACGAAAAAAGGCGTGCGGATCATCAACTGTGCGCGCGGCGGGCTGATTGACGAGGACGCTTTGGCCGAGGCGCTGAAATCCGGCCATGTCGCGGGGGCCGCACTCGATGTGTTCGCCGTTGAGCCTGCCACCGAAAGCCCGCTCTTCGGCATGCCGAATGTGGTTGTCACCCCGCATCTGGGCGCCTCTACCACCGAGGCGCAGGAAAACGTGGCCCTGCAAGTGGCTGAACAGATGTCGGATTACCTGTTGTCAGGTGCGGTGCAAAACGCGCTCAACATGCCATCGGTCACCGCCGAGGAAGCGCGGATCATGGGGCCGTGGCTGAAACTGGCCGCACATCTGGGTGCCTTTGCAGGCCAGATGACAGACGAGCCGATCAAGGCCATCAACATCCTTTATGATGGCAAGGTCGCGGATATGAACCTTGACGCGCTGGGGTGCGGCGTGATTGCAGGCATCATGAAAGCCACCAACCCCGATGTGAACATGGTGTCCGCGCCTGTGGTCGCCAAAGAACGCGGTGTGCAGATTTCGACCACCACACAGGCGAAATCGGGCGTGTTCGATGCCTATATCAAGCTGACAGTCGTGACCGACACGCGCGAGCGGTCCATTGCGGGCACGGTCTTTTCAGATGGCAAGCCGCGCTTCATCCAGATCAAGGGCATCACCCTTGACGCGGAAGTGGGCAATCACATGCTCTACACCACCAACGAAGACATGCCCGGCATTATCGGCACCTTGGGCCAGACCATGGGCGAGAATGGCGTGAATATCGCCAACTTCACCTTGGGCCGGTCCGAGGCGGGCAAGGATGCGATTGCCCTGCTGTATCTTGACGCCCCCGCCCCCGAGAGCGTGTTGGACAAGCTGCGCGCGACAGGCTTGTTCAAACAAGTGCGCCCGCTTGCCTTTGACGTAGCCTGAAGACTTGGCGTGACGCCTTGGACTTGACCCAAGGCGTCACGGCTGGTTGTGTCCGCCTGCACGCAGTTGAAAAGGACGGTCATGCGCAGCTATGCCATAGGCGACATTCACGGGCAGCTTGCCCTGTTGCACCAAGCCCATCGCTGGATCGAGGCCGACCGCAAGCGTTGCGGCGACCCGGATGCGCCCATCGTGCATCTGGGCGATCTGGTGGACAGGGGACCGGATAGCGCAGGCGTTGTCCGGTATCTGCGCGCGGGCCTGCAAGGTGGGGCGCCTTGGGTGGTGCTGAAAGGCAACCACGACCGCCTGTTCGAGAAATTCCTGACCGATCCTAACTGGCACGACCCGAATTTGCGCGCGGAGGTTACTTACCTGCACCCTGCGATTGGCGGGGCAGAAACGCTGATGTCTTACGGGCTGTTCCGGCCCACCTCGTTCCATATCAAGCGCGCGCGGGCACAGGTTCTGGATGCCATCGCACCCGAAGACATTGCCTTTCTGCGCGACCTGCCGCTGCATTACGCTTATGCCGGTGTGCTGCATGTCCATGCAGGCATTCGCCCCGGTGTACCGCTATCGCAGCAGGCCGAACAGGATCTGGTCTGGATCCGCGACCCGTTCCTGATGGACACGCGCGATCACGGGCCACTTATCGTTCACGGGCACACAGCGTTGCATGCCCCCAAGCACTACCGCAACCGCGTGAATATCGACAGCCGCGCCGGATATGGCGGCCCCCTGACCGCGATTGTCATTGAAAACCGGCAGGTATCCGTGCTGACCGAGTCAGGACGCCTGCCATTGACCCCGCATTAACCCCAAGGGTTCTGGGCACGGGCTGGCATGGCAGGGCGAATGCCGTTTTCCTGTGCCAGCCGCGTCAAGGCCGCGATGCGGTTTTCGGTGTTCGGGTGGGTTGAAAACAGCTTGTCGCGCTTATGGACATGCAGCGGGTTGATGATGAACATATGCGCGGTCTGCGGGTTCTCTTCAGCCTTGTCATAATCGATGCGCGAGGCAAACCCCTGTATCTTTTCCAGCGCAGAGGCCAGCCAGAGCGGGTTGCCGCAAATCTCGGCGCCCACGCGGTCTGCCTCATACTCGCGCGAGCGTGAAATGGCCATCTGCACCACCGCCGCCGCCAAGGGCGCAAGGATCATCACAGCAATGGCCGCAATAGCGCCCCCTGCCCCCTGATTACGCCCGCCGCGAAAGAACATCGCAAAATTTGCCAGCATCGAGATGGCACCCGCGAAAGTGGCCGTCACTGTCATGATCAGCGTGTCATAATTGCGGATATGCGCCAGTTCATGCGCCATCACCGCCGCCACCTCTTCGCGCGACATGCGCCGCAACAGGCCGGTTGTGGCAGCGACCGCCGCATTTTCAGGGTTTCGTCCTGTGGCAAAGGCATTGGGCTGGTCTTGGTCTATGACATAGACACGCGGATGCGGCATGCCTGCATCATCGGCCAACTGATGCACCATGCGCTGCAAATCGGGGTGGACCTGACTGTTGCATTCCTGCGCATTATGCATGCGCAACACAGCCTTGTCGGAATTCCAATAGGCATAGGCATTCATGCCCGCCGCCACGGCAAAGGCAAGCAGCAGGCCCGCACCGCCCCCCAAAAGATAGCCAACCCCCATGAACAAGGCGGTCATTGCGGCCATCAACATGGCTGTCTTGGTATACCCCATCAAGGCTCTCCCTCAGGTCATAAGCACTGTATCCGGTGCAGATATGGGCGGCAGGCCCTGGCTTTGCAAGCATTTCAAACCGCACTTGCCCTTGCTCGTGCCGTCTGTATGGCGCGTTAGAAATTCTCCATCGCGCGGAAATCAATCTGTTCCAGAAGCGGGATCATCACATCTGCATCCGCCCCTTCGGCCTGCACCAGAATGCGGTTGGCGACAATGGCTTTCAGGCTTTGGTCTTCGCGCAAGAACCGCACGCGGCCAATGCGTTCAACCTGCCCGCCCATCTGGGCGATCATGGTTGAATTGCCCAGCATCATCCCAAGCTGTGCAACCATCGGGTTGTCGGCCATCAGCGTCAACTCGAACCTTCCCGCATCGCCCGAATAGACAGCCTTGGCCATTGTGCCCCCGCCCATGAAGCCCATCATCTGGCTGCCCTCGGTGTCCAGCGCGCGCGTCCAGCCATCGGGGGCGGGGGGCAGGAAATTTGCAAGCCCTTGGGCCTTTATCGCGCCCAACAGGCGTTGCGCCTGCGCCAGTTCATCCTCGGCATATTGGTAATCGCCGTCCTGATACGCCTCGATCGCGGTTTCCAGCGCCTCGACGAACGGGTCGGCATGGGCGGGCAAAGTGGTCAGGCAGGCGATGGTCGCAGCATAAATTGCGTGTTTCATAGCTATCCCTCTGGCAAATATGGTGCCAGCCTGCCGCAGAGCCTGCATTCGCACAAGGAATTTATGCGCCAATCAACCCTGCCCGCCGAAAGGCCGCGCGCAAATCGGTTTTGGGGCGCGCACCGATATGGCTGATGACTTCTGACGCGGCAATCACGCCCATGCGCCCTGCCGTTTCCAGATCGCGCCCTGTGGCCAGCCCATACAGGAACCCAGCGGCGAACTGGTCGCCCGCCCCTGTTGCATCGACCGGCACTGCGCGCGTGACGGGGATTTCCAGCTTGCGCCCTTGCGCGCATATCCACACCGGATCGCCCGAGCGGGTACAAACCACAAGCGGGCAATCCTGCACCGCTTGGGCCAGCGCATCATCCAGATCATTCGCCTGATACAGCGACACCCATTCCTGTTCATTCCCGATCACATAATCCATGTGATTGGCCACCAGATCGCGGAAATCGGCGCGGTGACGGTCCACACAGAACGGGTCAGACAGCGCAATCCCCGCCTTGCCCCCTGCCCCGCGACAGGCGCGCGCGGCCTTCAGGAAGGCGTCCTTTCCCTTGTCCTTGTCGAACAGATAGCCTTCCAGAAAGACAATCTCGCTATCGGCCATCACGGATTCGTCCACATCCTCGGGGCCAAGTTCGGCAGAGATGCCAAGATAGGTGTTCATCGAGCGCTCGCCATCAGGCGTGACGAAAATCATGCTGCGCGAACTGGGCAATTCGCCCCCCGCAACGGGTGCATTGACAAAGCGCGTGCCCGCCGCCTCGGTGTCTTGGGCATAGAACCGCCCAAGATCGTCGTCATTCACACGCCCGACAAAGGCCGCTTTCAGCCCCAGCTTGCCCGCCCCCGCCAAAGTATTGGCAACCGACCCACCAGAGGCCTGCGCGCGGTCCGTCATGGCGTCATACAGCGTTTCGGCGCGCGCGCGCTCGATCAGTTGCATGATCCCTTTGTGAATGTCCATGCGGTCCAGAAACCTGTCATCCACAGTGGTGATGACATCGACAACCGCATTGCCGATTCCAGCGATATTATAAGTTTTCATAGGGTTTTATCCTCGTATTGGCATAAATCGCGGATCAGGCAGGCGCCACAGGCGGGCTTGCGCGCCTTGCAGACATAGCGCCCATGCAAGATCAGCCAGTGATGGGCATGAAGCTGGTATTCGGCGGGAATGTGGTCTTCAATCGCGCGTTCAACCGCTGTGACATCGCGCCCGGGGCAGATGCCGGTGCGGTTGCCGATGCGGAAAATATGGGTGTCCACGGCCTGCGCGGGCATGCCCCACCACATGTTCAGCACGACATTCGCAGTCTTGCGCCCCACACCGGGCAGTGATTGCAGCGCCGCGCGGCTGGACGGCACCTCGCCGCCATATTGATCTACCAGAATTTGGCTGAGTTTGATGACATTCTTGGCCTTGTTGCGAAACAGGCCGATGGTCTTGATATGCGCGATCAGCCCTTCTTCGCCCAAATCCAGCATTTTTTGGGGCGTGTCGGCAATCTGGAACAGCGCGCGGGTGGCCTTGTTCACGCCCACATCGGTGGCCTGTGCCGACAATGCGACCGCTACGACCAGCGTATAGACATTGACATGCTCCAGCTCGCCCTTCGGCTCTGGGTCGGCCGCGTGAAAGCGGCGAAATATCTCTCGGATTGTGGAATAATCGAGTTGCTGGGCCATGCGCTTCCTATGCAATGCAGATCGGTCAGGGGCAAGAGCCTATGCCTGCGCCATTTCGCCCAAGCCCAGCGCGGCGCAATCGCGCAGCAGGGCGCGCGCCGTGTCGGTGAAGTCGTCGCCATCGCCCAGATGCGCCGCGCCTTGATGTATGACCAAGGGCGGCAGCAGCACGAAGGGCGCCCGCCCGCCCTTGCGGGCCTGCACAATGACGCGGCGCGCAGGGCGCTGCGCGCGTGCCGCCAGCGGCAGGACATGACACGACGCACGGCCCGCGAAACCCGCCAGCAGATCGGGCAACCGTTCTGCCAGATGGATCAGGGTGATATAGCCGCCATCGCGCGCGCGCCGCAGCGCGGTGTCGATCCAGACCGCAAGCGGCGTGTCTTCGCGCAACGCCTTGTCGCGGCCCGCATTTTGCGCCGCAGGGCCTTGGGGGGCGTAATAGGGCGGGTTGGCAATCACATGGTCGAACCGGCGCGCGCGCAGGTCAGTGGGCAGGGCTTCCAAATCAGCCTCCACCACCTGCAAGGCCGCGCCATTCTCGGCGGCGTTGCGGCGTGCAAGGGCGGCATATTCGGCCTGAACCTCAACGCCTGTCATCTCCAGCCCCGGCACCCGCGCGGCCAGACAGAGGGACGCAACCCCCACCCCGCAGCCCAGCTCCAGCACGGTTTGCCCTGCCCGCACGGGCACCGCTGCCGCCAGCAACACCGGATCGGTTGCCGCCCTGTAGCCCGCGCGCGGCTGCCACGCCTGCACCCTGCCATCAAGAAACGCGTCGCGCGTCAGGTCTGGGTCAGTCATGCAGGGGAATGCCGTTTTCGCGCAGGATCGAGACGGCCATGAAGTGATCCTCTCGCCGGACCAGCAAGCGGCGCGGCATCATGCCCAAGGTTGATTCCAGCGTGTGCATATGGACGTCTATATCAAACACCTCTATACCCTCGCCCTGAAGAATGGCCGTGGCGAAGGGAATGATCGTCGGGTTTGTTGTGCGCAGTAGTTCTTTCATGCGCACACCCTATGTCTTCATGGAAGAGTTTGTCGAGACAGGACTGAATACAATATGGACACGCAGCAGCTGGCCCAAGCCCCCCATGACCGCCTTGCCGCATATCTTGGCAAGGATCTGGAGCAGGTGAATGCCCTGATCCGCGCGCGTATGGCGTCCGAGCATGCGCCGCGCATCCCCGAGGTCACGGCGCATCTGATCGAGGCAGGCGGCAAGCGTATTCGCCCCATGCTGGTTCTGGCAGCAACGCATCTGTGCAACTATCAGGGCGCACGCCATCACCATTTGGCCGCCACGGTAGAGTTTATTCACACCGCCACCCTGCTGCATGATGATGTGGTCGATGAAAGCCAGCAGCGGCGCGGGCGCGCCACCGCCAATCTGTTATGGGACAATAAATCTTCGGTGCTGGTGGGCGATTATCTGTTTGCGCGCGCGTTCCAGTTGATGGTGGAATGCGGCTCGCTGCGGGTGCTGGATATCTTGTCCAACGCCTCGGCCACCATTGCCGAGGGCGAGGTGCTGCAACTGAGCACGGCGCAGAATATCGACACGACAGAAGACCAGTATTTGCGGGTAATCCGTGGCAAAACTGCGGCGCTGTTCTCTGCCGCGACCGAAGCGGGCGCCGTTCTGGCGGGGGCACCTGAAGACCATGTTCAGGCACTTTTCAGCTATGGCGACGCGCTTGGCGTCAGTTTCCAGATTGTCGATGATTATCTGGATTACGGTGGCGCGGGCGATGCGATTGGCAAGAATATAGGCGATGATTTCCGCGAACGCAAAGTGACCCTGCCTGTAATCCGCGCCATTGCGCAGGCCGACAGTGAAGAGCGTGCTTTTTGGGCGCGCGTCATTGGCAAGGGCGTGCAGAATGACGGGGATTTCGCCCATGCCCGCGCCTTGATGACCCGCCACGGCACGCTTGAGAGCACGCGGCGCGAAGCGCTGGCATGGTCAGACCGTGCGAAAGCGGCGATTGCCCTGATGCCGGATCACGACATACGCGACATGCTGTCTGACTTGGCCGATTATGTCGTGGCCCGGCTTTACTGACCGGCCAGAAGGCCTGTTGGCACCACCCACCATTCGGGGTGCGCGGCCTGCAAGACTTGCGCGGCGTGCTCTGCCTCGGCGCGTGCGGCAAACATACCGAAACAGGTTGCACCAGACCCTGACATGCGCGCCAGCGCGCAGCCCTGCGCCGCGTCAAGCGCATCCAGAACCAGACCAATCTGTGGGGCAATCCGGCAGGCGGGGGGTTGCAGGTCGTTGCGCTGCTCTGCCAGAAACGCGAACAAAGCACCTGTATCATGCCAGTCGGGCAGTGCGGATGGCATCGGGGCGTTGTCGCGCTGCGCCAAGGCGCGGAACACTTGCGGGGTGGGGACTTCGACGCGCGGATTGACCAACACCATCCAGAAAGGCGGCAGGTTTGGCACGGGCGTGAGTGTTTCGCCTATTCCCTGCATCCGGCAGGGGCGCGGGGCCAGACAGACAGGCACATCCGCCCCCAACCCCAGCACCGCGCGCATGGCAGGCAAGGGTGCCCCCGTCACGCGCGCAACAAGGCGCAGGCAGGCAGCCGCGTCAGATGACCCGCCGCCAATGCCAGACGATAGCGGCAAGTTCTTCTCCAGCGTCAAGGCAAGGTCACTGGCCCCCATCAGGCGCGCGGCGCGCAGCACCAGATTATCGGCACCTGTGCCAAGCCCCGCCCCCTCGCGCCCTGTGATCGACAATGACAGCCCCTGCAACTTGCGCGCGCTGACATGGTCCCCAGCTTCGGTGAACACCACCAGCGAATCCAGCAGATGGTAGCCATCAGCGCGCTGCCCCGTCACATGCAGCGTCAGGTTAATTTTGGCCGGGGCAAGTTCCGCGCCGATCATTGCGGGGTGTCAAACTCTTCTAGTGCTGGCTCTTTGCCGATTTCCAGCTTGCGGCGCACCAGATCGACATCAAGATCGGGATGGGGCGCAAATGAAAGCGCGCGGCGCCACTGAAAGCGCGCCTCGCGCTGACGCCCGACAGCCCAATACACATCGCCCAGATGGTCATTCAGGATCGGATCACGCGGCAGCAATTCTACCGCGCGTTCCATCACCGGCACGGCCTCTTCATAGCGGCCCAACCTGTAATAGGCCCAACCCAGCGAGTCGGTGATATAACCGCTTTCGGGGTCGCCTGCGACCGCGCGTTCAATCATATCAAGCGCTTCATCAAGGTTGCGGCGCTTCTCGATCAGGGAATAGCCCAGATAATTCAGCACCTGCGGTTCATCTGGGACAAATTCCAGCACGCGGCGGAATTCCGGTTCGGCCAAATCCCATTCGCCGGTGCGTTCATAGGCAATGGCGCGGGTATATAGCAGCACCCAATGGCGGGCCTCGACCTCGTCAATCAAGTCGATGGCACGAGTATAGGCCTCTGCCGCCTCGGCAAAGCGTTCCTCGCGGCGCAGCATGTCACCAAGAGAGCTGTGCACAAGGATCGAATCGGCGCGCGCCGCACTTAAGGACACAAGCCGTTCCACAGCCTCGTCTACCTGACCGGACTGGTAGAGCGCATTTGCGCGGCCCAGTTCGGCCCCCAGATATTGCGGGTTGTCAGCGGGCATCAACCCATAGGTCTGGTCCGCAAGGTCATATTGCCCGACCCGCTCCAACAGCTGCCCTGTCAGCAAGATGGCATCGCCATGGTCCGGGCGCAGCGCAAGTGCAAGTTGCCCGTATATGATGGGCAGCCAATCACCGCGATCACCTGCAAGCGCGCTGCCCAGCGCGAAATACACCTCGGCCATTCCGTCGCTGGCAGAGGTCACAGTTGCAAAAGGAATGGACATTTCCTGCTGCAAGGCGTCGATCAGAACCGCCACATCGTCATCAGGGGTGCCCCCGAATATGGCATCGGCCAGCGCCTGTCCCTGCTCGAACCGGCCCAATTGCGACAGGATGGTCAGATGGGCCAGCACACCACGGCGGGACAGGCTAACTTCTGCGCCATCCTCGCCCGACAGGATTTGCGCCGCGCGTTCCATATCGCCCACAAAAGCATGCGCCAGCGCTTTTTGGTACAGCGCGAAAGGGGCAAGTTCCACCCGCTCGGAAATTGCGGCTTCAAACGCTTCCACCGCGTCTGACATGCTGCCTTTGCCCAATTCAGCCCAAGCCACGCCCATCGCATCTGTAAGCGGGCCAGAGCGCCGCCCGTCTTGCAACGCCGCGATCACAGCCGAATAGTCGCCGCGCTTGAATTCATCCGCCTGAAGGATAACAGCCGCGACCTGCGTCATCTCGCCCGATGCGGCGGCCTGCGCAGCCAGTTCGGCTGCGCGCGCGAAATCGCCACTCAGAAGCCAGCCTTGCATGGCCAGTTCACGAAACGTCTCGTTTTCCGGATCAGCTTGCAGCGCGGTGTCATAGCTTTGCGCCATGCGCGCAAAATCCTCAGAGGCGACAGCAACCCGCCCCGTCAGAAAGGCCGATGCAAGCCCCGGCGGAAGCGTCGCGCCGTCCTGTGCTGCGACAGGCTGCAAAAAGGTCGGTATACACAGCGCAGCAATGGCAATGATGCGCGTAAAGGAACTTGAGGGTGTCACGAGGCGGCAGCTCCGTTCGTTTGAGTTATGTGCAACACTAGGCCGCACACCCCCCCGAGGCAATCATAATGGCCGCGAAACATCGCGCCTACCCGCAATCTCACCCGATTGTCACGCAAAAGCGCGTCACATATTGGGGTAATTCGGCCCATCGCCCCCTTGCGGCGTGACCCAGTGAATATTCTGGCTGGGGTCTTTGATGTCACAGGTTTTGCAATGCACGCAATTCTGGAAGTTGATGACAAAGCGCGGGTCTTTCCCCTCTTCCGCAACCACCTCATAGACACCGGCAGGGCAATAGCGCTGCGCAGGTTCGGCATATTTGGGCAGGTTCACAGCAATCGGGATGGAGGGGTCTTTCAAGGTCAGATGTGCGGGCTGGCTTTCTTCGTGGTTGGTAAAGGAATAGGCCACATTCGTCAGCCGGTCGAAGCTGATCTTGCCATCGGGCTTGGGGTAGTCGATGGGGCTGTGATCTTTGGCCAGTCCGGTGGCAGCGGCGTCGGTTTTGCCATGCGCCATGGTGCCGAACAGCGAAAAGCCCAATGTGTTCGTCCACATATCCAGACCGCCCAGACCCAGCGAAGGCATCAGGCCCCATTTCGACCACATCGGTTTCACATTGCGCACTTTTTTCAGATCGCGGCCAATCGGACCATTGCGCAGATCATCCTCGTAATCGCTCAACTCGTCCCCGGCACGCCCCGCCGTGATCGCCTTATGCGCGGCTTCGGCTGCGGCCTTGCCCGAGAGCATGGCGTTATGGTTGCCCTTGATGCGCGGCACATTCACCAGCCCCGCCGAACAGCCCAGCAAAACGCCGCCCGGAAAGGTCACCTTGGGGATGGACTGATAGCCGCCCTCGGAAATCGCGCGTGCGCCATATGCCACACGTTTGCCGCCCTTCAGCAGCTCGGCCACCATAGGATGGTGCTTGAAGCGCTGGAATTCCTGATAGGGCGACAGATAGGGGTTGGCATAGTTCAGATGCACCACAAACCCCAGATAGACCTGATTATTGTCGATATGGTAAATGAAGCTGCCGCCACCTGCATTCTTGCCCAGTGGCCAGCCCATTGTATGGGTGACCGTGCCCTCGGCGTGTTTCTCTGGGTCAATCTCCCAGATTTCTTTCATGCCAAGGCCGTATTTCTGCGGCTCAGCGTCCTTGGACAAGTCGTATTTGGCAATCACTTCCTTGGACAGCGACCCGCGCACCCCTTCGGACAGGAAAACATATTTGCCATGCAACTCCATGCCCGGCTCATACCCCTCGCCTTGGGTGCCATCAGGATTTTTGCCAAACTCGCCCGCAACCACGCCCTTGACGCGCGCGCCGTCATAAACCAGTTCTGAACAGGCCATGCCGGGGAAAATCTCGACCCCCAGTTCCTCGGCCTGTTCGGCCATCCAGCGGCAGACATTGGCCATGGATACGATGTAATTGCCGTGGTTGTTCATCAAGGGCGGCATCGGCCAGTTGGGCACGCGAATTTGCCCCGCCTGCCCCAGCATATAGAAATTGTCTTTTTTCACCGGCACCTTTATGGGCGCGCCGCGCTCTTTCCAGTCGGGGATCAGCGCATCCAGCCCGCACGGGTCCAGCACTGCGCCCGACAGGATATGCGCGCCAACCTCTGACCCTTTTTCCAGCACCACCACCGAGAGATCGGCATCAAGCTGTTTCAGCCGGATCGCCGCCGACAGGCCCGCAGGCCCCGCGCCAACGATTACAACATCATATTCCATGGCTTCGCGTTCAGTGCCGGACATGGGGACTCCTGTTCTTGCGCGTGGCGGGCTGCGTTTGACATAATCTTTCGTCACACCCCTAACGCACAGGTACAACCATGGTCAATGCAAACGCGGCGTCGCAGCATTCGCGCGCGACATCGCGCCGCAATCCAGCCCCGATGCTGCCGCGCGCGCATTCCTCTTGCAATCTGTCAGCGGGTGCGGTCAGATATGCTGACAAGAGAGGACAGCCCCAGCCATGCTGCGGGCGGTCTTTTTTATAATGCGAGGGGACACAAAATGGAAAAACTGCCCCTGACCCGTACAGGTCAGCAATTGCTGGATGCAGAGCTGCGCAAGCTCAAGTCCGAAGACCGGCCCGCAATTATCCGCGCCATCGCAGAGGCGCGCGAGCATGGCGATCTGTCGGAGAATGCCGAATACCATGCCGCACGCGAAAAGCAGAGCTTCACCGAAGGGCGGATAAAAGAGTTGGAATCCATCCTCTCGCGTGCCGAAGTCATTGATCCTGCCAAGTTGTCAGGCACCGTGAAATTCGGGGCAACCGTGACCTTCGTGGATGAAGACACAGATGAGGAACGCACCTATCAGATCGTGGGCGAGGCAGAGGCCGATCTGGAAAAAGGTCTGCTGAACATCAAATCCCCGCTTGCACGGGCATTCATCGGCAAGGATGTCGGCGATAGCGTCGAAGTGCGCAGCCCCGGTGGCTCGCGCAATTACGAGATTCTGTCCATCATTTACAAATAACATGACCGACAACCGGCCAGCCCCCGCCCCAAAACCACCCGGCAAAGCCAAGCCGCAAGGGCTGGACCCGCGCCTTGCCCGCATAGGGGCGCTTGCGGTCTGGCTGGTGTCGGGGCTGGGGTTTTTACTGGTCGCAGATCTCACGGCCATGGACCGGCTGACATTGGGCGCAATCGCCCTTGCAGCATTTACGCCCGCGATCATCGTATCGCTTGGGCTTCTTGTGGCGGCGGCAACCTGGTCCCTCAGCCGCGAGACGCATCACTTACAAGGCGCAGTCGATGAACTGCGCCGCGTCGTGGTGCAACGAGAGGCGGAAACAGCCGCCCTGTCACCTGTTGCGCAAAGCCGGTTGGAAGACCTGAAATCCGCACAGGAAGAAACCGACACGCGCCTGACCATGTTTTTCTCGCAGCGCACGCGGCCCCCATCCATGCCCTCGGATGCGCCTGCGCCTCCCGACCAGCAGGCCACCTTTCCACTGGACAGCGACGCTCAGACCACAGATGCCCCCCTTCCCCCCGCCGATCTGATCCGCGCGCTGAACTTTCCCGAAAACGAAGACGATGCCGAAGGCTTCCACTCGCTGCGCCGCGCGCTCTCGGACCCGCGCATTGCCCCCCTGATCCGCGCAGCACAGGATGTGCTGACACGGCTGGCACAAGAAGGCATCTATATGGATGACCTGCGCCCCGACCGCGCGCGCCCCGAATTCTGGCGCGCTTTCGCACAAGGCACGCGCGGGCCGATGATCGCGCCTTTGGGGGGTATCCGCGACCGCTCCTGCCTTGCGATCACCTCTGGCCGGATGCGCTCTGACCCCGAATTTCGCGCCAGCGCCCATCTGTTCCTGCGCGAATTCGACCGCGTCTTCTCGGCCTTTACCCCACAGGCCGATGACAGCCAGATCACCGCCATCGCCGATACGCGCTCGGCCCGTGCTTTCATGCTGGTCGGGCGCGTCTCGGGCGTGTTCTCGCGCTGAAACACCGGCTTGCACCTGCCCTGCCCCGGCAGTAAACATCCTGAACATATGAACTAAATTTTGGGGCATTTTCTTGCTCCAAATACTCAAAAACTCCTGCCACACGCGCGCCGGTGACAGGCGGGCGCAAGACCCAACACATGGAGGGACGCATGGCACTGTCCAAGGATTTCCGTCAAGGCATGCGCGATGGCACCCCGTTCATTCTGGTGATCCTGCCTTTCGGCGCGGTGTTTGGTGTTGTTGCCACCGAAGCGGGGCTGAACCTTGCCCAGGTCATGGGGTTTTCCGTGCTGGTCATTGCAGGGGCCGCGCAATTCGTGGCTGTGCAGATGATGGTCGATAACGCCCCGGTGCTGATCGTACTGGCCGCCTCGCTGGCCGTGAACCTGCGCATGGCGATGTATTCCGCCTCGCTCGCGCCGCATCTGGGGCGGATTTCGTGGTGGAAACGCGGTGTGGTGTCATACTTCATGGTCGATCAGGCCTATGCCGCCTCGATCCTGAAATATGAAAACACCCCGTCCATGACGCCCGAAAGCAAATTGTCCTATTACCTTGGCGTCGTCACCCCGATCTGTCCGCTCTGGTATCTGGCCACATGGGGCGGGGCCACATTGGGCACCGCTGTGCCTGCGGACCTGCCGATAGATTTCGCAGTGCCGATCACCTTTCTGGCGCTGATTGTGCCGATGCTGCGCAGCATGGCGCATGTCGCCGCCGCGCTGGTGTCGATCATCGGGGTTCTGGTCTTTGCCGCGCTGCCCTTCAATCTGGGCCTGCTGCTTGCCGCCCTGCTGGCCATGATGGCGGGCGCCGAGGTGGAACGCCGCATCAGCCTGCGGGGGCAAGCATGAGTTTCACCACCGCGCATATCTGGACGATCATCATCGGGCTGGGGCTGGGGTCATACCTGCTGCGG
This sequence comes from Roseinatronobacter thiooxidans, assembly GCF_001870675.1. Taxonomy (GTDB): domain Bacteria; phylum Pseudomonadota; class Alphaproteobacteria; order Rhodobacterales; family Rhodobacteraceae; genus Roseinatronobacter; species Roseinatronobacter thiooxidans. The sequence continues at coordinate 258,927 of NZ_MEHT01000045.1, forward strand.
CTGTCTTTTCTTGGCATCATCGGCAATCGTGACCTGCCCGAATGGGTGCTGCGGCATCTGCGCTATACGGCCGTCGCGGTCATGCCCGGCATGATCACACCGCTGATCCTGTTTCCACAGGCGACAGAAGGCACGCTTGACCCTGTGCGGATGGGGGCTGCTATTGCCACCATCGCCATCAGCTTTCTGACGCGCAATGCCACGCTCACAATTTTTGGCGGGGCTGCTGTGTTATTCGCCCTGCATTTCATCATGCATTAACACAGCCCCCGGGTTCAATATTCCATGCGGGTCCAGCGCGGTTTTGATCGCGCGCATCATAGCCAGCTTGACCGGATCGCCATAGGTCACCAGATCCGCCGCCTTGATCCGCCCGATCCCATGCTCTGCACTGACAGAGCCGCCCATCTGGTGGACCAGATCATGCACGCAAGTGGTGATCTGCGCGCGCTCCCCATCATACGCGGCGCGGCTGTGCCCTGTGGCGGGAAAGACGTTATAATGCAGGTTGCCATCGCCCAGATGGCCAAAACAGTTGATCCGGCAGGCCTTGATCCGCGCCAACGCCTGCCCCGCCTTGGCGATGAAGGGCGCGATCTCGGACAAGGGCAGCGAAATGTCATGGCTGGCGATGGCACCTATATGGCGGTTCGCCTCTGGAATGGATTCGCGTAGGCTCCAGAACGCCTTGCGCTGCGCAAGGTTCGCCGCGATCACACCATCACGCACCAAGCCCTGTTCCAGCGCATCGGCAAATACCCGCTCCAGCGCGTCAGAGGCATCCGCCCCCGCAGGCAGGCCCAGATCAATCAGCACCATCCAGTCTGGTGGCACAGCAAAGGGCTGGCGGACCTGCGTCATTGTTTCGGCCAGAAAGGCAAGGCCCGTCCCGCTGATCAACTCGAAGGCTGAAATCCCGTCCCCAAGCCGCGCTTGCGCCAGCGCCAGCAGCGACAAGGCGGCCTTTGGTCCATCCACCACCATCAGGGCAGCCCCCTGCACCGCAGGGCGCGGCGACAATCGCAGGCTGGCGGCAGTGATCACGCCAAGCGTACCTTCCGAGCCAATCATCAGATGGCGCAGATCATAGCCGGTATTGTCTTTGCGCAGCCGCTTCAACCCGTGCCAGATGCGCCCATCCGCAAGGACGACTTCCAGCCCCAATGTCAGATCGCGCGCATTGCCATAGCGCAGCACATTCACCCCGCCCGCATTGCAGGCCAGCAACCCGCCAATGCGCGCCGACCCTTCCGAGGCAAGCGACAAAGGGAACAATCGCCCCGCCATCTCTGCGGCGCGCTGCACATCGGCCAAAATCGCCCCCGCCTCTGCGACAAGGACATTCTCTGTCGGGTAGACCTGCCGGATCGCCTGCATCCGTTCCAGCGACAGGATCAGCGGCAGCGCATTGCCCAAGCCCACCTGCCCGCCGACCAGCCCCGTGCCCCCCCCATAGGGAATGACAGGCACATGCGCCGCATGACAGGCGCGCAAGATCACAGACACCTCCTCGACATTGCGCGGCAGCGCCACAGCACCGCCCTGCCCTGTCAGCCGCCCGCGCGGCTCTTCCAGATAGCGCGGTTCTGGTGCGGCCAGCGCATCGGGGGGCAAAAGCCCCGATAACTTGGCCAGAAAATCTGTATCACATGCAGTTAACATGGCACCTCCCTTGGCAGCGGGGCTGTGGCAGGCGCAGTCGGGGCGCAAGGTGCTGTGGCTGCCAAGCCACAGCGCCGGGGGTGGGTGGGCGGGCGCCCTGACTGCGCCTGTCACAGCCCCGCATCTGTGCGCCCGCGCCGGTCATTGCGCAGATTGGCATAAAGGACATGATTGCGCCAACGCCCGTTAATCTGCAAATAGCTTTGTGCGACGCCCTCATATTTGAACCCCGCGCGCTCCAACACACCGCGCGAGGCCACATTCTCGGGCAGGCAGGCCGCCTCGATCCGCGACAGGTCCATCACGCTGAAGGCATGATGCACGACAGCCCCGATCGCCTCGCGCATATAGCCTTGCCGCAGATATGGCGCGCCTACCCAATAGCCCAGCGTGCCCGCCTGCGCGGGCCCGCGCCGGATATTGTCGAGCGTGATCGCGCCCAACAAACTCTCATCATCGCGGCGCAGCAGAAACAGCGGCAGCGCCGTGTCGGTCTTATAGCAGCGCGTGGCCCAACTCACGCGGTTGGTGAAAGCCCGCCGCGTCAGGTGGTCATCCGACCATGTCGGCTCCCACGGGGTCAGAAAACCCGAGGATTGGCGGCGCAATTCCGACCATTGCCGGAAATCGCTATGCACAGGCAGACGCAAGGCCAGCCGCTCTGTCTCGATCCGCAGCTTGCCCCGCAGGCCCAGCATCAGGCGGCCAGCCTTTCGCTAATCTGCAACAGGCGCGGGGCGCGTTCGATCGGACCATAAAGCGCCAAGGCCATGCGGCTATTGCCGAGCAAATCCTGCGCATGCTCGCGGGTGCCCTGCATGGTCACGGCATCAATGCGGGCAATCGCTTCGGAAATATCGGGCACGCGCCCCCAGATCGACAGCAGCTTTGCCAGCCGTTCAGCGCGCGCAGACGGGCTTTCCAGCCCCATCAGCAAACCTGCCTTCATCTGCGCGCGGGCGCGGGCCACTTCCGCCTCGGTCATATCCTGTGCGGCGCGTTTGATCTCGTCTATGGTCAGCTCTGCCAGCTCGCCAATCTCTGACGCGCCGGTGCCGGCATAGATCGTGACCATGCCTGTGTCGAAATACGCCCCCGATTGCGCGAATACCGTATAGCACAGCCCCCGATCTTCGCGCAGGCGTTGGAACAGCCGCGAGGACATGCCGCCCCCCAAGGCACCCGTGAAGACCTGCGAGGTATAGAACGCATCCGAGCGGTAATCCGGCGCTTCAATCGCCAGCGCAAAATGCGCCTGCTCCAGCCCGCGCGTTTCGCGCCGCTCGCCATTATGGAAGCGCGCAGGTTCGGCCTGAAACAGGGGCTTTTCGGCCATATGCCCGAAAAGCGGCTCTGCCAGACGGACAAGCGCATCGTGATCGACCGCACCTGCGGCAGACAGGATCATCTGCCCCGGCCCGTAATGATCGGCCACGAAGCGGCGCAAATCCCCTTCGGAGAAGCCAGACACCTGCGCGCTTGGCCCAAGGATCGAGCGGCCAATGGGCTGGCTGGGATAGGCCGTTTCCTGCAACCAGTCAAAAATGATGTCATCGGGCGTGTCCAGCGCCTGCCCGATTTCTTGCAAGATCACGCCGCGCTCCACCTCGATCTCGCGGGCTTCAAAAGCGGGATTCAGCACGATATCGGCCAGCACATCGACCGCCAGCGCCACATCGGCTTTAAGCACGCGGGCATAATAGGCCGTCATCTCGCGCGAGGTGTAGGCATTGATATAGCCGCCCACATCCTCGATCTCTTCGGCGATCTGTAGCGCGCTGCGCCGCGCTGTGCCCTTGAACGCCATGTGTTCCAGAAAATGCGCAACCCCGTTCTGATGGGCCGCTTCATGGCGCGCGCCAGCCTCGATCCACAGGCCGACGGCCGCAGATTCCAGCCCCGGCATGAATTCGGTCACAATGCGAAAGCCGTTGGGCAATGTTGTGATCTGAACACTCATGCGCTGATCCGATCGCGGATAAGCGCTTGGACCGCGCCCAGATCATTGGGCAGGCGCGTCACACGCTCTGGCCGTTGGAACAGGTCCGCCATGCGCGCGGGCAGCGCGGGGCGCTGGCCGGTCGCAGCCTCGACCGCATCGGGGAATTTCGCGGGGTGGGCCGTGGCCAGCGTGACCATGGGGGTTGCCGACAGGTTCTGTTCGGCCACATGCACGCCCACGGCAGAATGCGGGCAAAGCACCTCGCCGGTTTCCTGTGCGATGCGGGTGATGGTGGCGGTGGTTTCTTCTTCCGATGCGCGGCCAGAGGCGAAAGCCTCGCGCAAGAATTCCAACGCGCCCTGGCTGATATGAAAGCCGCCTTTGGCTTTCAATTCATCCATCAGTTGCGCCACGGCTGCGCCGTCGCGGCCATAGGCATCGAACAAAGCGCGCTCGAAATTGGAGCTGACCTGAATATCCATCGACGGGCTGATCGAAGGTTTGACCCCATCAGTCACATACCCGCCCGAACTCAGCGCGCGGTGCAGGATGTCGTTGTGGTTGGTGGCGACAATCAGCTTTTCGATCGGCAGCCCCATGGCGCGGGCAATATAGCCTGCGAAAATATCGCCGAAATTCCCCGTCGGCACTGTGAAGCTGACAGGGCGATGCGGCGCGCCCAAAGACACCGCCGCCGAGAAGTAATAAACCACCTGCGCCAGAACCCGCGCCCAGTTGATGGAATTGACCCCTGCCAGCCGCACCCCGTCGCGGAAGGCAAAATCGTTGAACATATCCTTGACCAGCGCCTGACAGGTGTCGAAATCGCCATCAATCGCCAGCGCGTGGACATTGGCATCTTCTGGCGTGGTCATCTGGCGGCGCTGCACTTCGGACACGCGCCCATGCGGGAACAGGATGAACACATCCACATTCGCCAACCCGCGAAACGCCTCTATCGCGGCAGAGCCTGTGTCGCCCGATGTAGCGCCCACAATCGTCACCCGCTGCCCCGAGCGTGTAAGTGCGGCCTGAAACAACTGGCCGATCAACTGCATGGCGAAATCTTTGAACGCCAGCGTGGGGCCGTGAAACAACTCCAACAAGAAGTGATTGGACCCAAGCTGCTTGAGGGGCGCGCGTGCGGGCTGCTCGAACCCGGCATAGGCTTTGGCAATCAGACTGCGAAACTCGTCATCGCTGAATGTGTCGCCAACGAAGGGGCGCATAACCAGATAGGCTTGCTCTTCATAGCTTAACCCCGCAAGCGCCGCGATTTCGGCCTGCGTCATGGGGGGCACATGCTCTGGCAAGTACAGCCCCCCATCACGGGCAAGACCTGTCAGCATTGTGGCTTCAAATTCCAGAACAGGGGCCGCGCCCCGCGTCGATATATAGTGCATGTTTCGCCTGATCCTCAGTCGCGTTGCGCCCTGATACGCCACAGAAAGAAAACTGTCATCCCCACCCATGCAATTGCCATCAAAAACCACTGCACCGCATAGCCCAGATGCGGATCGGGGATGGTAACGTCATAAACAGGGACAGGGGTGATCTCGGGGTGTGCGGGTTGGGCCGCGCGCAAGACAAGATGCAATTCTTCCGTGTTCAGCAGGCCCGCCATTTCGGCCACATCGCGCCCGAACAACAAATTGCGCCCTGCATCATAATCGGGCGTGTGTTGGTTAATGTCGCGCGGCCAATGCAGATTGCCTGCAAGGCGCATAGCCTCGTCGGTTTCGATGGTCAGGCCCGCGCGTGCTGCCTCGGGCAGAAAGCCACGCTCCACCAGAATGCGCCGCCCCTCCTGCGTCTCGAAGGCTTGCACAAGATGGAACCCCGGGCCGGATGCCTTTTGCGCAGACAGCACGAAGACATGCTCTGGCAGGAAACGGCCCTCTACCTCTACCGGCAGGTAGCGGTGTTGGTCGGGGTCGGGCTGTGCGGGCAAGGCCACGGGCGCATCAAAGATGCGCGCCTCCAACTCGGCAATCAGGGCGGCTTTTTGGCCTGCGCGGTCCAGTTGCCACAGGCCCAGCGACACCAGAATGCCGGTGCCAAGCAATCCGAACAACACTGGGGCAATCATCTGGCGCAGCATCTTGTTCCTCTCATGGCTCATATAGAAAGGCGCGCACCCTGCGGTGCGCGCCTTGCAATCTCAAGCGGCGGTGTGGGTTACATGCCCCAGATATAGACCGCAAAGAACAGGAACAACCAAACCACATCGACAAAGTGCCAATACCATGCAGCAGCTTCAAACCCGACATGCCGTTCGGCCGTGAAATGGCCCGCGCGCACACGGAAATAGCACACCGCCAGAAAGATCGTGCCGATGATGACATGCACCCCGTGAAAGCCTGTGGCCATAAAGAAGTTTGCGTAGAATACATCGCCTGCAAAGCTGTAGCCGCGTTCTGTCACCAGATAGATATACTCATACCCTTGCAAAAAGGTGAAGGCTACGCCCAGCAGCACGCCCAGCAACAGCCCGTATTCCACATTCTTGCGGCTGCCATTATGCACCATTTCATGGTGCGCCCATGTCACCGCACAGCCAGACAGCAGCAGCACCAGTGTATTGATGATGGGCAGTTCAAACGCATTCACTGCATAGATCGCTGGCTGCACATATTCGGTGCCCACATAGGTATACATGGGGTACATGGCGTGTTTGAAGAAACTCCAGAACCATGCCGCGAAGAACATGACTTCGGACATGATGAACAGAATGAACCCGTAGCGCAGCCCGATCACCACAACAGGGGTATGGTCGCCCGCATGCGATTCAACGATCACATCCTTCCACCATTCGAACATCACATATAGCACACCTGCAAGCCCGATCAGGAACAGCCACGGGCCGCTGCCATGCATCCACAGCACGGCACCAAACAGCATTACAAAGGCCGATACAGATGCCACAAAAGGCCAGATCGACGGGGGTAGGACGTGGTAGTCGTGGTTCTTTGCGTGCGCCATGAAAGGTGTTCCCTCGGTTTGCTCGGATCTTGGCCCGAGTTCAGTTTGTCATTGCGGGTTCCGGCGCGACATAATCGGCTGGAATATCTGTGGGGTGAAACGTGTAGGACAGCGTGATTGTATGCGTTCCGCCTGCATCGCGGTCGCGCAGAATATCTGGGTCCACGAAATAGGTCACTGGCATCAGCACCGATTCGCCGGGTTGCAGAACCTGCAACTCGAAGCAGAAGCAGTCGATCTTGGTGAAATAGCGACCCGCCTCATAGGGAGAGACATTGTAGCTTGCGGTTCCCGCAATCGGTTCATCGGTCGGGTTATACGCCTCATAAAACGCAAGCCCGACTTCGCCGATCTGAATTTCTGTCACGCGGTCCACGGGTTTGAAGGTCCATGGGAAATCCCGTGCAACCGAGGCGTCAAACCGCACGCGCATGGTCTGGTCCAGCACCACGCCAGAAGATGCGCTGGCGGTGTTTGTTGTCCCGCCATAGCCCGTCACGCGGCAAAACAGATCATATAGCGGCACTGCCGCCCAGCCCATTGCCCCCATGAACAGCACGACACTGACAGTCTGCACTGTTGTTTTCTGAATGCCGGTCAGTTTGGTCCAGGTTGCGATCATCTTTGCTGAAACCTCACATTGTCAGGATCAAGAACAGGGCGATAGGAATGGTCAAACGCCTGTAGCGCATTGCCGCCAGAAACTTTGGCAATGGTCAGCCCAAAAACCAGCGCAATGAAGGCCAGCAGCACAACCGCCAGCCCGATATTGCGCCCGGAGCGGCGTTTGTGCAGGTCGTGTTCGCGGGTAATCGCCATCAGAACACCTCCAGAATTTTGAATTTTGTGGCAAATTCGGCGTATACTGGCAGATGGGCCAACGCCCCCTCTGCCAGAATGGCGACGAAATGCACGAACAGATAGTACAGCGAGAAGCGGAACACGCGTTTTTCAACGCGGTAATTGTCAGCTTCGGCCACTGCTTCGTCCCGCCACCAGATCGCCCATGCGCCGTGCAGGAAGATCAGGTTCAGAACCAAGGCCAGCGCCAGATAAACCGGCCCGCCCATAGAGGTGAAACCCGCCGCCAGCGCAAAGGGCAACAAGGCCGCCGTATAGACAAGTATATGCGTGCGTGTCGCCTTGCGCCCGTGTGTGACGGTCAGCATTGGCACTTTGGCCTTGTGATAATCGCCCTTCATAAACAGCGCCAAGGCCCAGAAATGCGGCGGTGTCCACATGAAGATCAGCATGAACATCAGGCAGGCTTCAAGGCTGATGCTGCCTGTGACCGCGACCCAGCCGATCATGGGCGGGAAGGCACCCGCAGCGCCCCCGATGACGATATTCTGCGGCGTGGCCCTCTTGAGCCACATGGAATAGATCACCGCATAGAAGAAGATCGTGAAGGCCAGCAGGAACGCGGCCAGCGCATTTGTCGCCAGCCACAGCATGATGACCGACAAGCCCGACAGCGCCACACCCAGCGACATGGCTTCTTGCGGGGTGACCTTGCCTGCGGGGATGGGGCGCTTGGCAGTGCGCTTCATCACCGCGTCAATATCGGCATCCCACCACATATTCAGCGCACCCGAGGCCCCTGCCCCAAGCGCGATGAAGATTATGGCGGCCAATCCTTCGATCGGGTGCAGGCTGCCGGGGGCCACCAAAAGCCCGACCAGCGCCGTGAAAACGACCAGTGACATGACGCGCGGTTTGAGCAGCGCGACATAGTCGCGGAACTCTGCGTCGCCGGTCTGGACGAAATCTATATTGGTTCTGATATCGGACATCTGGCGATCCAGTCAGGGTTAGCTTGGCAGGCAAGCTGTGTGTATTGCCGCTTAGTTCGACGCGGCGAGCTGGATACGCTCCATCCACGATGGTGCGCCTGCGAATTCGGCACCCTGACGTTCCAGCCACGCGATATAGTCTTCCTCGCTCACAACCTTGACCGTGATGGGCATATACGCGTGGTTAATCCCGCACAGTTCCGAACACTGGCCAAAATAGATGCCTTCTTCTTCGGCATTGAACCACAATTCGGCCAGACGTCCGGGAACACCATCCTGTTTCACCCCGAAGGCAGGCATCGCCCAAGAATGGATCACGTCACCCGCTGTAACTTGCAGCACAACGTTTTTGCCGACAGGCACCACCATCGCAGTGTCAGTGGCCAGCAAATACAGATCATCTGTGTAGCCGTAATCCGCCAGTTCCTCACGCTCCAGCATGAATTGCGAGAACTGAACACCATGATCGACATATTCATAATCCCAATACCACTGAAGACCCGTCACTTTGATGGTGACATCGGCTTCAGGCATGATCTGCTGGTGGCGCAGCGCGGGAAAGGTGAACAGCGCGATAAACAGCAAGATCAGCGCAGGCACGACCGTCCACGCCACTTCGATCGTGGTGTTGTGCGTGAAGCGCGCAGGCTCTGGGTTGGCGCGGCGGTTGTGGAACACGATGACCCAGATCAGCAGACCCGTCACAAAAATCGTGACCGGCACGATGATCCACATCAGCAGGTTGTCCAGAAACAACACTTCGCGCGCAAGGGCTGTATATGGCGTCTGCAACGCGATGCCATCCGGCACGGGTGCTCCAAGCACAGGCAGTTGCGGCAGCAGGTCATCCGCAGCAGCCTGAAACGCAGTCAGACCAGCCATAGCGGCAGCGGCCATTGACGAAAGGGCTTTTGAAAGTCGCATCTTCGGTTCCCGTTCTTATTACTGCGGCACAAGGCCGCAAATTGCAGCGCAATTCCACCTTTGCCACGGCATGCAATGGAATCCCGTTGAGCTTTGTATTCGTAAAACCATATTAGACGTGACAGAACAAGCAAAACCGATGCGACACATCGCCATTTGTTGATATGGATCAACGACAGGCAAAACGACAGGTGCCGCAGCGCAGCAAACCCAGAGAAGGCCACAGCCATGAGCGACAGTGATTTCCGCCCTTTTGAGACAGCATTCGACAAGGAAGATGCGCTTGAAGTGCTGCGCGCCGCCACGGCAGGTGCGGATGATGGCGAGATTTTTGCCGAAAAACGCGTGTCCGAATCGATCTTGCTGGATGACCAGCGCATCAAATCCGCCAGCTACAACGCGTCAGAAGGGTTTGGCCTGCGTGCCGTGCGCGGCGAGGTGACGGGCTATGCGCATTCTACACATATGAATATCAATGCCTTGCGCCGTGCCGCCGAAACCGCGCGGCTGGCCGTTACCGATGGCGGCGGCAGTCTGGCCGATGCGCCGCAGCGCACAAACCAGCGCCTTTATACAGATGCCGATCCGATTGCGGGCGCGGCCTTCGCCGTCAAGCTGGAGTTGATGCGCGAGGTTGATGAGTTCCTGCGCAGCCTTGACCGGCGCGTTGTGCAAGTGTCCGTCTCGATGGCCGCCGCGATGCAGCATATCGAGATATTGCGCCCCGATGGCCTGCACCTGCGCGACACCCGCCCGATGAGCCGGCTGAACATCTCGGTCATTGCCGAAGACAACGGGCGGCGCGAATCAGGCTCTGCCGGTGGGGGCGGGCGCACAGGGCTGGATGGTGTGATGCAGCGCGACACATGGCAGGGCATGGCCCGCGAGGCGCTGCGAATCGCCTTGGTCAATCTGGAAGCAGAACCGGCACCCGCGGGCGTGATGGATGTGGTGCTTGGCCCCGGTTGGCCCGGCATATTGCTGCACGAGGCTGTGGGCCACGGGCTGGAAGGGGATTTCAACCGCAAGGGCAGTTCTGCCTTTGCGGGGCTTCTGGGCAAGCAGGTCGCGTCAAAAGGCGTGAACGTGCTGGATGATGGCACAATCCCCGACCGGCGCGGGTCAATCAGCATCGATGACGAAGGCACGCCCTCGGCGCGCAATGTGCTGATAGAAGATGGTGTATTGGTGGGCTATATGCAGGACCGTCAGAATGCGCGCCTGATGGGGGTTGCGCCCACAGGCAACGGGCGGCGCGAATCCTACGCGCATGCCCCGATGCCGCGCATGACCAACACCTATATGCTGGGCGGCGAGTCTGCGCCCGAAGATATTGTGGCCGATCTGAAAGACGGAATTTACGCTGTGGGCTTTGGTGGCGGGCAGGTCGATATCACCAATGGCAAGTTCGTATTCTCCTGCACCGAAGCCTACCGCGTGAAGGATGGCAAGGTCCTGGCGCCGGTCAAAGGGGCCACGCTGATAGGGGACGGCGCGACCGCGCTGACAAAAATTCGCGCGCTTGGCAATGACATGGCGCTTGATCCGGGCATGGGCACCTGCGGCAAGGCGGGGCAATGGGTGCCAGTGGGCGTGGGCCAGCCCACCTTGATGATTGGCGGGCTGACAGTGGGCGGCAGCGCGGCCTGAGCGGGCACTGCAAAAACTTTGCGAGCGGTCGGAAAATTTACTTCGTCTTAACTATCATAGGGCAATGTGGGGAAAGAATGAGGCGAGGTTGTTGGAATGGCGAAAGATTTGTTTTCTTCTCACCCACCCTTCACCCCACCCACGACGGAGGAAGACAGGCTATCCTGGCTTCGCCTCATTCGCTCGCCCCGCGTGGGGCCTGCAACCTTTCACCGGCTGATGTCGGAACATGGCTGTGCCACCACCGCGCTTGACGTGCTGCCTTCGCTGGCCAAGGCCGCTGGCGTCGATGGCTACAGCCCGTGCGCGCGCGAAGTGGCGCAAGCCGAGATCGAGCTTGCACGCGCCAAGGGCGCGCGCATGCTATGTCTTGGAACAGACGCCTATCCGCATACACTGGCCAGCATTTCTGACGCGCCGCCGCTATTGTGGTGCATCGGCAAACGCGCGCCCATCCTGCGCCCGATGGTGGCCCTTGTGGGCGCGCGCAATGCCTCCAGCCTTGGCACGCGCATGGCGCGCGCGCTCGCCGAAGGGCTGGGGCATGAAGGGTATACGATTGTTTCGGGCCTTGCGCGCGGGGTCGATGCCGCCGCCCATCATGCCAGCCTGAAGACAGGCACAATCGCTGTCATGGGCGGCGGGGTAGACGTGATCTACCCCACAGAAAACACCGTGCTTGCCGCAGCCATCGCCGATCAGGGCCTGCGCCTGTCCGAACAACCCATGAGCCTGCACCCCCAAGCCCGCCATTTCCCGCCGCGCAACCGAATCATCTCTGGGCTGGCGCTGGCCGTGGTGGTGGTTGAAGCCGCCGAGAAATCGGGCACCCTGATTACCGTGCGCGATGCGCTGGATCAGGGTCGCGAGATTATGGCCGTTCCGGGCCACCCCGTTGACGGGCGCGCAGGCGGCTGCAACCGCCTGATCCGCGAAGGGGCAACCCTTGTGCGCCATGTCGAAGATGTGTTGGAAGTGTTGCGCCGGTTGCAGGCCAAGCAGGGCCAACCACCAGCCCCTGAACCCGACACCACGCCCCCTGCCCCGCAACCCGCCCCCGCGTCGCAAGAGTTGCACCAGCGCATTCTGGACCTGCTAGGCCCCAGCCCTGTTGCCGAAGACCAGCTTATCCGCGACCTCTCGCTATCTGCCGCCACAATTTCCCCCGCGCTTGTGATGATGGAAATGCAAGGGGTGGTGCGCCGTCATCCCGGCGGGCTGGTCAGCCGAAACTAGCCCCGCGCCACCCGAAATACCCCCCGCCTACCCGCGCCAGACCCGCTATGCGCGACGCAGCAATCTGACACCACAGCACTGCCGCGCATTGACATTGGCCCCCACCCTCACACATGTAAGGCCAGTTGAACGGGCTGGGATGGCCCGCATTTACCAGAGGAATTTCATGGCCGTTGTCGTCGTCGAGTCGCCCGCCAAGGCGAAAACCATCAACAAATACCTTGGCCCTGGCTACACTGTTCTGGCCTCTTACGGGCATGTGCGCGACCTGCCGCCCAAGGATGGCTCGGTCGATACAGAACATGATTTCGAGATGTCTTGGGAAGTGGCCAGCGACTCGCGCAAGCACCTCAAGGCGATTTCCGACGCGCTTAAACTTGACAATGAACTGATCCTTGCGACCGACCCCGACCGCGAGGGCGAGGCGATATCGTGGCACCTGACCGAAGCGCTGGCAAAATCGCGCGCGCTGAAAAAGGACACGCCCGTGCGGCGCGTGGTGTTCAACGCGATCACAAAATCCGCTGTCACCGAAGCCATGAAAAACCCGCGCGATGTGGATATGCCGCTGGTGCATGCCTATCTGGCGCGCCGCGCGCTGGATTATCTGGTGGGCTTCAACCTTAGCCCTGTGCTGTGGCGCAAATTGCCCGGCTCGAAATCGGCGGGGCGGGTGCAATCGGTCTGCCTGCGCCTGATTGTCGAGCGCGAGATGGAAATCGAGGCGTTTCGCGCGCAGGAATACTGGACTGTGTCTGCCGCGCTGGGAACCCCGCGTGGGCAGGATTTCACCGCCAAGCTGGTCAGCCTTGCGGGCAAGAAGCTGGATAAATTCGACATCGCCACGTCAGAGGCGGCGGAACTGGCCGTGCAGGCCGTGCGCTCGCGCGATCTGGCGGTTACTTCGGTCGAGGCGAAACCGGCCAGCCGCAACCCCTCTGCCCCGTTCATGACATCGACCTTGCAGCAAGAGGCAAGCCGCAAATTCGGCATGGGTGCCAAGCATTGCATGTCCACCGCGCAGCGCCTGTATGAAGCGGGCCATATCACCTATATGCGGACAGACGGCATCGACATGGCCCCCGAGGCCGTGATGGCCGCGCGCGATGTGATCAAGGACCGCTACGGCGCGGAATATGTGCCAAAATCGCCGCGCATGTATAAAAACAAGGCCAAGAACGCGCAGGAAGCGCATGAATGTATCCGGCCCACAGATATGGCGGTCAGCCCTGACAAGCTGAAGATTTCCGACACCGACCAGCGCAAGCTGTATGACCTGATCTGGAAGCGCACCATTGCAGGCCAGATGGAAGCGGCGCGTCTGGAGCGCACAACCGTCGAGATCGGGTCGAAAGACGGGCAAGTTGGCTTGCGCGCCACAGGTCAGGTTGTGTTGTTTGACGGCTTTCTGAAGGTCTATGAAGAAGGGCGCGATGATGTCATCGATGATGACGACAAGCGCTTGCCGCAAATGGCCGCGGGCGATGCGATGGTCAAACACAACGTCACGCCAGAGCAGCATTTCACCCAGCCACCCCCCCGCTATACCGAGGCCACGCTGGTCAAGCGCATGGAAGAACTCGGCATTGGCCGCCCATCCACCTATGCCAGCATCGTCACCACGATTCAGGATCGCGGCTATGTCACCAAAGACAAGAACCGCCTGATCGCGCAGGACAAGGGGCGCTTGGTCACCATCTTTCTGGTCAATTACTTTGGCCGGTATCTGGAATATGATTTCACAGCAGAGCTGGAAGGCCAGCTTGATGACGTCTCGTCAGGGGATCGGGACTATAAGGATGTGCTGGCCCGCTTCTGGCGCGATTTTTCGGCTGCGATTGCGGAAACATCCGAATTGCGCATCACCGAAGTGCTGGAAAAAATTGACGAGGTGCTGGCCCCGCATCTGTACCCGCCGCGCGAAGATGGCACCGACCCGCGCGCTTGCCCCAAATGCGGCGCAGGGCGGCTGAACCTGAAAACCGCGCGCTCTGGCGGGGCGTTTATCGGCTGCAACAACTACCCCGATTGCCGCTATACCCGCCCGCTTGCCGGCGAAGACGAAGGCAATGCCGAATTGTCGGGCGATGGCAAGTTGCTGGGCCATGACAATGGCGACCCCATCAGCCTGCGCACAGGCCGCTTCGGCCCTTATGTGCAGCGCGGCGAGGCCACCAAGGAAGACCCGAAACCCCCGCGCGCTTCGCTGCCCAAAGGGTGGGAGGTTGACAGCATCGATCTGGACCGCGCGCTTATGCTGTTATCCCTGCCCCGCCCCATCGGCCCCCACCCCGAAGATGGCGAGTTGATCGAGGCAGGCATAGGCCGCTACGGCCCCTTCGTGAAACACGGCAAGAAATACGCCAACCTGCCCGAGGTGGATGAGGTGTTCACAATCGGCATGAATCGCGCGGTCGAAGTGCTGGCTTCCAAGCCCATACGGGGGGGCGCTGCGGCGGCGGAACCGTTGAAAGAGCTGGGCGCGCACCCCGATGGCGGCGATTTGGCGGTTATGAAGGGGCGCTACGGGCCTTATGTGAAATGGGACAAGGTGAATGCGACCCTGCCCAAGGACATGGCACCAGAAGATATAACGCTGGAACAGGCGATTGAGTTGGTGAATGCCAAGGCGGCCACCAAAGGCAAGAAAAAACCGGCAGCGAAGAAACCCGCAGCCAAGAAACCTGCCGCGAAAAAGCCCGCCGCAAAGAAGAAGCCGGCCGCAAAGCCAGCAAAATAACCGCAAGACCGGCCAGAGGTTGACTTCGCTGCAACGCCGCGTCACTTATTTTGCAACCAAGTGACATGAGGGAGTTTTGGCGATGAAAAAGGTCTACGGCTCTGCGACAGAGGCCCTTGACGGGCTTTTGTTCGACGGGATGACGATTGCCGCAGGCGGGTTTGGCCTGTGCGGCATTCCCGAACTGTTGATCGATGCCATCCGCGCGGCAGGCACGAAGGACATTACCATCGCGTCCAACAATTGCGGGGTGGATGATTTTGGCTTGGGCGTGCTGCTGAAGACCCGCCAGATCAAGAAGATGATGTCGTCTTATGTGGGCGAGAATGCCGAATTCATGCGCCAATACCTGTCGGGCGAGTTGGAGCTGGAATTCAACCCCCAAGGCACGCTGGCCGAACGTATGCGCGCAGGCGGCGCGGGCATTGCCGGGTTTTACACCAAAACCGGCGTCGGCACTGTCATTGCCGAAGGCAAGGAATACAAGGAATTCGGCGGCGAGACCTATATTCTGGAACGCGGCATCTTTGCGGATCTGTCCATCGTCAAGGCTTGGAAGGCCGACACCACCGGCAACGCGATTTTTCGCAAGACCGCGCGCAACTTCAACCCGCCTGCGGCGAAATGCGGGAAAATCTGCGTGCTGGAGGTGGAAGAGATCGTGGAACCCGGCACGCTGGACCCGGACAATATCCACCTGCCCGGCATCTATGTGAACCGGCTGATCCAGGGGCAGCACGAGAAACGCATCGAACAGCGCACAGTGCGCACGGCTTGAGGGGGAAAGACATATGGCATGGGACCGCAACCAGATGGCCGCGCGTGCGGCGCAGGAATTGCAAGACGGGATGTATGTGAACCTTGGCATCGGGATTCCGACGCTGGTGGCCAATTACATTCCCGAAGGCGTGCAGGTCACGCTGCAATCGGAAAACGGGATGCTGGGCATTGGCCCTTTCCCGACTGAAAACGAAGTCGACGCAGACCTGATCAACGCAGGCAAACAGACGGTCACGGCCCTGCCGCATACCGCCTATTTCGACAGCGCGGAATCATTCGCAATGATTCGCGGCGGCAAGATCAACATGGCGATCCTTGGCGCGATGGAAGTGGCGGGAAATGGCGACATTGCCAACTGGATGATCCCGGGCAAGCTGGTCAAGGGCATGGGCGGCGCGATGGACCTTGTCGCAGGCGTGGCGCGCGTGATCGTGGTGATGGACCACACCAACAAGGCGGGCGACTCCAAGGTGCTGCAAGCCTGCACCCTGCCCCTGACAGCCCAAGGCGTGGTCAAGCGCATCATCACCAATCTGGGCGTGCTGGATGTGGTCGAGGGCGGCCTGAAGATCGTGGAATGCGCCGAAGGTGTCACCGAAGACGAAATTCGCGCCGCGACTGAGGCAACACTCGTGAACTGAACAGGTCAGGGCGGGCGTTCAGCCCGCCTGCCCGATCTTGAACACGCAGCCATCTGTCGGCAGTTCGGGCACAGTTGCGCATAACCCGCGCGCGACCAGCCACGCGGCCAGCACCTTAGGCACATAATCGCGGGTTTCAGCGAAGGGCGGCACGCCGTTATTGCGCCGCACGGCCCCCTCGCCCGCATTATACCCGGCAAGGGCCAGCACAACGTCATTGTCAAAATGCTTCAGCAGCCAGTCAAGATACTGAATGCCGCCACGAATATTCTGTGCAGTGTCAAAGGCATTTGTTACGCCAAAGCGTTCTGCCGTGGCGGGGATCAACTGCATCAGGCCCTGCGCACCCGCCGAACTGACAGCTTCCGCGCGGCCTGCTGATTCGACCGAAATCACAGCCAATGCCAAAGCGGGCGAAACGCTTGTCCCAACCGAGGCGCGCAAGATATGCGCGCCATGCGCGCTGGCAATGTCTTGCAGGGATTGCATGCGCGGAGCACGCACCGACCGCCCCGCGACAGGAGAGTTCAGCGCGGCCACCGCAGACAGGAAGCGGCCGGATTTATCTTCCAGCTTGGGCGAGACAGATTCCCAGAACCACGCATAGCCCGATGCAGGCGCCTGCCCCTGTGGGGCGCGCGGCACAATGACCGGCGCGACCTTCGGGGCAACGGCCAGCATGCGGGCTTGCTCTTCCGGATCGATCTGCACTGTGATTCGGGGGCCGGACTGGACGGGCGCAACCTGCACCCGCCGGAACGAGAAATCGCCCCGAATCGGGGCGGCGGCAGGGGCCGCGTCTTGGGCCTGCGCTGATTCGGGCACAGCGGCACAGATGCTGAAAATGGCATAACAAAAGATAAATCGGCGCGTGAGCCAGAAAAATGACATCGGATTTACAGCTCTTTTATACTTTTGCGCCAGTATGCAGGGTCGAAACCGCCCTGACCATATGTTTCTGGGCAGCAGGCTTTCACACAGAACTGGTGTTGCAGACCTGCCGTTTCGGAAGATTGGCGCCAGATTGAAAACAATGAAACAGGAATTAATCCAGCTTTGCAAAGAAACGAAACAATGCCCGAAATCACGCAAGAACATACCCTAAATTGGTCCGAAACATGCCCCATTCTGGACATTGTTCAGGGGCTATATGGGTCTCAGCCAAGCGGTGAACAACACTGGTAACCGAGTGACCCGAGGCTGAGTAGAAACGTTCAAACCTGGAGAAATATAAAATGACTTTTTTTGCAAACATCAAAAACTTCGCCGCAGATGAATCTGGTGCCGTAACTGTTGACTGGGTTGTTCTGACCGCTGCGATTGTGGGCCTGGGCATTGCTGTTGTCACTTCGGTGCGCACCGGGGTCTCCACTTTGGGAAACAATATTAGCACGTCGCTCACAACCGGCACAGTGACAGGCATTGGCAACGTCAACCCAGCTCCACAGTGACACTACACTGAAGCCAACGCTTCAAAGATCTTGCAAGGCCGCGAGCAACGCTTGCGGCCATTGCTTTTTTACTGGCAGATAAAGCGCATCCGCCACAATCGCGCCACAATGACAGCCTCTTGTTGCCAAGATGTGCTGCTATGACTGCGAAACATCATAATTGTTTCTGCGTCTGTCGCGCAGCACGAAAAAGGATACCGCCATGCGTAGCGTCTTTGCCCTTGTCCTGCTTGTCGGTCTTGGCCTTGCCGGCTTCGCGGCGATGCAGACCCACCAGTATATCAGTGCAATGCAAAATGAACTGGCCCATGCCCGCAGCAAAGCCAATAATGTGGAAATGGTCAATGTCTTTCTGACAAGCCGTTCACTGCGATATGGCGAGCACCTTATGCGAGAGGATGTTCTGGTCGCGCCCTTCCCTGAATATGCGGTTCCCCAAGGCAGCTACACAGACCTTGATCAGCTTTTCCCCAATAATGCGACACACCGCATCGTCCTGCGCGCGATGGACCCGAGAGAGCCGTTGCTTGTCTCCAAACTGACAGAGCCGGGCAAGGCGGCAGGCATCACTTCGCTTCTTAGCCCCGGCAAGCGCGCCTTTACCATAGCCGTGAACCAGACCAGCGGTGTTGCAGGCTTTTTGCGCCCGGGCGACCATGTCGATATTTTCTGGACAGGGCGCACAGCAAATTCCGGCGAAATGACCCAATTGATCGAGACGCAGGTCCGTATCATCGCGGTCAATCAAAGCGCGGATATGGATCGAACCGCCTCTGTCACCGATGCGCGCACGGTTACTGTTGAAGCCACGGCCAATCAGGCCGCCGCCTTGGCGCAAGCACAAAATTCAGGCCGTTTGTCGCTGGCGCTGGTCGGGATCGGGGATAATGCGGCAACAGGCGCCATCGAGATGACGCAAGACCGTCTGCTGGGGATCGTGCGCGAGGAAAGCCGCGTGGAAGTTGCCGAGAAATGCCATATCCGCACGCGCCGCGGCAATGAAATGGTCCTGATCGAAATCCCTTGCACAAACTGAACAGGCGCGCCGCACCTGTTGGGGCATCTGTGATAAATCAGACTTTGCACGCCAAACATGTGCGCCCTTGTTCATACAAAACGCCCAGATCGCGTAGTTTCGCAGTTTCAAAGCCCCAAATATAGCCTGCCAATGGCAGTTTGTTGCGAAAACCACATCAACATCGGCACCTAAGCACAAGATTATTGAAAATAAATCGTGTTTGGCGCATAGTCTGGGCAATAGTGAGGGAAATACCTTACAGATCTGAATGTCCTTATTGCCCTTAACAGATGGCGGACAAAAAAGATGAAAAGAAGTTTCAGAAGGCAGGCACCATGAAAATCATTCAAATAGCAGCAGCGGTGCTGTTGGCGGCTACCTTGGGTGCCACTGTCGCGCCGCAGGTTCACGCCGACACATTCCGCGTGGCCAATGGCGCTGCCGGGGCAACCCTGCGTGTGTCGATGAACCGCGCAGTGGTGGTCGAAACCGACAATCCCTTTGCAGAGTTATCCATTGCCAATCCCGGCATTGCCGATATTTCCACGTTATCCGACCGCTCGATCTACGTTCTGGGCAAAACGCCGGGACGCACGACCTTGACGATTCTGGGGCCGGATGGTGCCTTGGTGTCGAATATCGAAGTGCAGGTCACACCCGACATTACGGAATTCCGCGAAAGACTGCGTCAGATTTTGCCGAACGAGAAAATCGAGGTGCGCACCGCCAATGACGGCATTGTTCTGTCTGGTATTGTGTCCACCGCTGCACGTCTGGATGCCGCGGTAGAGCTGGCGCAGCGTTACGCGCCAGATCGCATCTCGAACCTCATGAGTGTCGGCGGCACGCAGCAGGTGATGCTGAAGGTCAGATTCGCGGAAATGCAACGCGGTATCGGCAAAAGCCTTGGGTCCACCTTGCAGATAAACGGGCCAACCGGCAATTTCGGCACGGGTGACGCCAGTTTTGCCCTAAGCAATGTCGAAAATACCGGCACTTTGGGGTTCAGGGTTGGCGGCGGTCGCCTGACTGCGCAAGTGCTGCTGGAAGCTTTGGAAACCCAAGGGCTTTCGCGCACGCTGGCTGAACCAAACCTGACCGCGCTATCGGGGCAGGCCGCGTCGTTTCTGGCGGGGGGCGAGTATCCGGTACCCGTGCAGAACGAGAATGGCGCGATCAGCATTGATTACCGTCCCTTTGGTGTAGAACTGTCCTTCACCCCGCGGGTTCTGGATGACAATGTCATCAACCTGCGACTGGACGCTGCAGTAAGTTCGATTGACAGCAATGTGGTTGGTGTGGGCCTGCCCGAAGGCTCTGTCTCGTTCCGCCGGCGCGAGACGCAGACCACTGTTGAATTGCGCGACGGGGAAAGCTTTGCAATTGCGGGACTGCTGGAAGACGATTTCCGCACCAGCTCTCGCAGTGTGCCGTGGTTGTCTGAACTGCCCATTCTGGGGGCCTTGTTCCGCAGTGCCCAATATCAGCGCGACCAGACCGAACTGGTGATCGTCATTACCGCGCATCTTGTCTCTCCGACGCGGGGCGAGGCGCTTATGCTGCCGACAGACCGCATCCGTCCCCCAAGCGAACGTGACCTTTTCCTTAACGGACGTCTGGCGGCACCTGGATCGGGCGCAATGGGCGAAATCGCACGTCAGGATTTTGGCGGCTCTTACGGCTATGTTCTGGACTGACCCCATCAGCCCAGACACTTTACAAAGGAGCCGGTTATGGCAATTGACAGACGTTTTTTCCTGATGGGTGCTGCCAGCCTTGGCTTGGCCGCATGCAGCGACCCGTCGCACCAGTTTAACCGCGAAGCGGGCATCAGCATTGATGAAGGTGGTTTTGGCAACGCCACGATGCACAACACCATGTTGCAATCAGGGCAGATCAGCCTGGCCGAGGTGATGACGCGCCGCTTCCATGCCGAGGTGCCGTCAATGGTGAACTTCGCTTTCGACAGCGCCGTTCTTGACGAAGACGCAAAAGCAATTTTGCGCATGCAGGCCCAGTGGATGCGGCAATTCCCTGAATTGCGCTACAAGATTTACGGGCATACCGATGCAGTGGGCACTGCGGCCTATAACATTCGGCTTGGGCAGCGCCGTGCAAATGCAGTGATGCATTATCTGGTATCACGAAATATCCCACGCAACAGCATTATTGCGGTCGTCTCTCGCGGAGAGTCGCAGCCCTTGATCGCAAGCGAAGGCTACGAGCCAGCAAACCGCCGGACCGTGACCGAGATTTCAGGTCTGGTGCGGCGTGCCACAGTCATGGACGGGCAATACGCCCGAATCATACACCGTGAATATGTGGCCAGCGCGACAGAACAGCACGTTTCGCAATAAGGCTGGTCTCTGGAAAATCCAAGTTCCACTCTTGAAAGCCCTGCGCCAGCCATGCGCAGGGTTTTTTGCTTCTATCACGCAGCAATGCAGCACAAATCGGTACGCGGGGCAAAACTGCAATCATGGCAATCTACCGAATAAATGAAGTAATTTAGCCCAAATCTTGCCAGATTCATGAACAATGTTGGGGCAACACTCTGGTGCACCCCTGCGGAAAACCCGTTTCCAAAATTCAAAGGGGGGGCCATCCATCGTTTAAGTATTTGTTGAGGAATGCGACATGTCCAGCACCGATGAAGATCAGCTACAGAAAGTCTGTGCCTGCACGATCGCCCGAGATATCCATGATTTCGATCTTCTGATCGAAGACATGGATGCCATCTTCCATGAAGACTGGGGCAACCTGACATTCCCAGAGGCGCATGCCTTTCTCGACACGCAAGAAGCGCGGGATCTGGAATTCCTGGCCATCGCGCTTGATGACAAAGACCAGAGAAACGTCTCACTCATCAGCTCGGTGATCGAGAAGGCAAGCGCACTCAATATCCGTATGGTTCTGATCGCAGAGGCGCTATCGCCGATTCTGCTGCATCAGCTTCTGCGCGCAGGGGCGAATGACTTTGTCCCCTACCCGCTTCCGGAAAGCGCGCTGCAAGATGCGGTCAACAAACTTCAGAAATCCGACGCGGCGCCATTAGTCCCGGCTCCCACACAAACGCCCAGTGGCAAACAGGGCACCATCTTTGCTGTGCACGCCCTGGCGGGCGGGGTTGGCGGAACGAATTTTGCGGTGAATCTGGCATGGGAACTGTGCCGCATGGCCGAAGGGGCCAAGAAAACCGTGTGCATTCTGGATTTCGATTTTCAGTCTGGCGCCGTTTCGACCTATCTGGACCTTGCGCGCACAGAAAAGGTGTATGAATTGCTGTCGCAGACCAGCAATATGGATGAAGACGCGTTTTTTGCAGCCATGCAGAAATTTCAGGACAAATTGCATGTCTTGACCGCGCCATCTGACATGTTGCCGCTGGACCTGCTGACCCCGGACGAGATTGAGCGCGTCATCACCATGGCCCGCGACCAGTTCGATTTTGTCATTATCGACATGCCTCGAACGGTTGTTCACTGGACTGAAACAGTCCTGAATATGGCTGATCTGTATTTCGCTGTTCTGGAACTGGATTTGCGGTCTGCGCAAAATGCCTTGCGCATGATCCGCGCAATGAAGGCAGATGGCATATCGCTGGACAAATACCGCTTCATCCTAAGCCGCGCGCCCAAATTCACCGACCTTTCGGGCAAGGCCCGCGCAAAACGCATGGCCGAGAGCCTTGACATCAGCTTTGCCGTGAACCTGCCCGATGGGGGCACACAGGTCCGCGATGCCAATGATCACGGCCTGCCCTTGGCCGAATATGCCGTCAAGAACCCCTTGTATAAAGAGATTAACAAATTCGCACGCGCGCTGTTCGATGCATCTGAAACCACCGCAATTGCAGCCGAATAGTCAGGTAGGGTAAAATGTTCGCAAGATATCGCAAAACAACCGGCGCACAGCCAATCAAATCGGTCGAAGCAGCGCCAGAGCGCCACAAGCCCGCAACCGCCGCCGCCAGCCCTGCGCCAGAGCGCGCAGCGCAAAGCCAAGCGCAACCTGCGCCACGCGCACCCGCGCGGGCCGCGCCACCAGACCGCACCGAACAGCGCAAGCAGCGTCTGAACAGCATCAAATCGGACATGCACAAGCGATTGCTGGAAAACCTGAACCTGGCCGCGCTGGAACATGCCAGCGAGGCAGAGCTGCGTTCCGAAATCAGCACCATCGTTGCCGAGACACTGGGCGAAATGGAAGTCGTGCTGAACAGTGAAGAACGCGCCACGCTGAATCGTGAATTGTATTATGAGGTGATGGGCCTTGGCCCACTGGAGCCGCTTTTGCAAGATGACAGTATCAACGACATTCTGGTTAACGGGCCGAAGCAGATTTTCATTGAACGCGCCGGCAAACTGGAATTGTCGGATGTGACCTTTCGGGATGAACGCCATTTGCTGCGGATCATCGACAAGATCGTTTCTGCGGTCGGGCGGCGTGTTGACGAATCCAACCCCTATGTGGATGCGCGGCTGGCAGACGGGTCGCGTTTCAACGCGATGGTTTCGCCTGTGGCGGTGGACGGGTCGCTTGTCTCGATCCGGAAATTCAAGAAAGACAAACTTGCAATTTCTGATCTGGTGAAATTCGGGGCCTTCTCGGAAGAGATGGCGCTTTATCTGGAAGCGGCCGTCTCGACGCGGCTGAATATCATCGTCTCGGGGGGCACAGGTTCGGGCAAAACAACAACCTTGAACGCTTTGTCCAGTTTCATCGGCAATGACGAGCGGGTTTTGACCATCGAAGACACCGCCGAATTGCAGTTGCAACAGGTTCATGTCGGCCGGATGGAAAGCCGGCCCGCCAATATGGAAGGCAAAGGGGCCGTCACCCAGCGCGACTGCCTGCGCAACGCCCTGCGGATGCGCCCTGACCGGATTATCGTGGGCGAAACGCGCGGCGAAGAGGTGATCGATATGCTTCAGGCCATGAATACCGGCCATGACGGCTCTATGACCACCATCCACGCCAATACTGCCCGCGACGGGATCAGCCGACTGGAAAACATGGTGGCAATGGCAGGGATCGACATGCCACTGCGCGCTGTGCGCAGCCAGATCGGTTCGGCGGTAAACCTGATTGTGCAGGTCTCGCGCCTGCAAGATGGCTCGCGCCGCATGATGTCGATTACAGAGATTACAGGCATGGAGGGCGAGATCATCACCATGCAGGAAATCTTCCGCTTTGAACGCACAGGCCTAGAACCAAATGGCAAGATTCTGGGCCATTTCACCGGCACCGGCTTGCGGTCTGCCTTTGCGGACAGGTTCAAGCGTTGGGGATATGACCTTCCCAGCAGCATTTATGACGAAATTCAGGTGCGGAGATAACCCATGGATCTATCCCTTAGCCCCCTGATCTATATGTCGGTATTCGGCGCGGTGCTGATGCTGATCCAAGGCATCTACCTGCTGGTTTTCGGCAAAAGCATCGAGCACAGCTCAAAACTCAACCGGCGCCTTGACCTGATCGAAAAAGGTCGGGGGAAAAAAGACGTTATGGAGCAGCTGCGCAAAGAGCGTTCGGCCCATACCAAGAAATATTCCATCCCGATTTATGGCCTGATCGAAGAACGCGCGCGCAAGGGCAATATCGCATTTTCAGCCAAAGCCCTGATCGGGTTGATGATCGGACTAAGCGTATTCAGCTTTGTTATGCTGACCTTCGTATCCGAGACCGAATTATCCGTCAGGGCCGGTATGGCCATCGCCATCGGGTTTGGCGGGGTATTTTTCTGGGTATCCGGCAAAGCCAAGAAACGCGTGAATGCCATTGAGGAACAACTGCCAGAAGCGATTGATCTGATGGTGCGCAGCCTGCGTGTGGGCCATCCGTTCGGGGCCGCGCTGTCCATCGCAGCCGATGAAGTATCAGACCCGCTGGGAAGCGAGTTGGGCCTGATTTCAGATGAGGTGTCATATGGGCGCGATGCAGGCGAAGCGATTGCAGAATTCGGTGAACGCGTCGATTTGCAGGATATCCGCTTTCTTGCGGTAGCCGTGTCGATCCAGCAGAAATCCGGGGGTAATCTGGCGGAAATTCTGGACGGGTTGTCCAAGGTTGTGCGCGCCCGCTTCAAACTGTTCCGCCGTGTGCGCGCCATCACCGCCGAGGCAAAATGGTCGGGCATGTTCCTGTCAGGCTTTCCCATCGCGGCCATGATCATGATTCAGGCCATCAAGCCCGACTATTATGACGATGTGAAAGAGACACCGCTTTATCTGCCCTTGGCCGTTGTGGTGTGCCTGTTTCTGATCGTGAATGTGCTGTACATGCGCAAAATGACCGATATCAAGGTCTGAGGCCGGTGCAGGGTATGAATTTCCAAGAAAGGCCCATCGACAATGCTTGAGTTGTTCAACTCCCCTCTGGGACCGATTGTTCTGACAGCCACGGGCGCTGTCTTGTTGCTTGTCATGGCGCTGATCGCGATCCTCACCAGTGGCCGCACCGACCCCATGCAAAAATTCTTCGAGCAAGCAAAGCTGGACAAAACAGGCGTGGTTGCGGACATAACGCAATTGCGCCGCAAGGGCGGGCGCGAATTCAAATCGCTGGAAAAATACGCGCGCTTTCTGGAACCCGAAAACGCAAAAGAGCTGTCTGACGCCCAGCAGAAGATGATCCGCGCAGGCTATCTGAGCAAGACTGCCGTGCGCGATTTCGCAGCCCTGCAATTCATTCTGGCAGTTACAGGAATGGTCGGGTCGGTTTTGCTGGTATTCGTCATCGCACCTGACAGCTTTGAAAGCCCGATCTTGAAGGGCATCACGCTGGTGGCCCCTATGGTTGTCGGGTATTTTGGCCCCAGACGCTGGCTTGAACAGCGCATCGAGGCGCGCAAGGCCGAGATCATTTCAGGCTTTCCCGATGCGCTTGACATGATGCTGATCTGTGTCGAGGCGGGCCAGTCGCTTGACCAGTCCATTCGGCGCGTCTCGAAGGAAATCAACTTCGCCTACCCTGCCCTGAGCGAGGAACTGACCGCTGTGGGCGAACAGGTCAAGGCCGGGCGCGAACGCAGTGAAGTTTTGCGCGATATGGCCAAGCGCTGCGATGTCACCGATATAACATCCTTTGTGACTGTCATGATTCAGGCAGCAACCTACGGGACATCGATTACCGATGCGCTGCGCGTCTTCGCCGCAGAAATGCGCGACAAGCGGATCATGCGCGCCGAAGAAAAAGCAAATATCTTGCCCACGAAGATGACTTTGGGCACAATGATGTTCACAGTTCCGCCGCTTTTGATCATCCTCATTGGCCCTTCGGTGGTCGGGATCATGAGTGACTTGAATGGCGGCATTCCGATGCCTGGAAATTGAATTTGCGTCTGGTTGGTCTCTTTCTCGGGGTGTGGCTTGTGGCCGGCTGCTCGGACCTGTCGCAAGACAGGTCCGCCGCAGCCGTCATGGGGCTTGGCCCCGATCAAATGGCCCCGGTATCGGGGCGTCTGGATGTGCCCGACGCCGTGGATGGCCTGATTGTCGGACACAGGGCCATGGCCGCCGGAGAGTATGAAATTGCACTGCGGGCCTATCATCGCGCGGCCGCCTCGGATGGGGCCACGGTCGATGTGCTTTCTGCAATCGGGTCCGCCAATCTGCGGCTTGGGCGATTGCAACAAGCCGAACAAGACCTGCGCCGCGCGCTGGAAATGGATGAAACCTTTGTTCCTGCGCATAATAACCTTGGTGTGACATTGGCAGAGCAAGGCAAATGGGGCGAAGCCAGCCTGCAATTTCGTATCGCCTTCGCATTCGATTCAGGCCGGTCCAGTGAAATTCGGGACAACCTGCGTTTAGCCATCGAAAAATCGCAGCAAACAGGGTATGATGATTTTGAGGCATTTCAGCTTTTGCTGATGCGGCGGGGCAGTGGCAGGTATTTGCTTCTGTCAACGCCACTATAACGAGCAGTGAGGACGCAAAAATGCGCCACCCTATGATATTCGCACTGCTTGCAAGCAGTGTCTTGGGGCTTGCCGGGTGTGAAGACAGCAAGCAAGCCAGCGTTGCGCGGGCGATTGATAGCGTCAAGGCTATCGATCAGCAGAATATGGCGGACCTTATGCTTGCCGCTGGTGACCCCGACGAAGCCGTGGCTTATTTCGCCGCTCAGGTTGAGAATGACCCCGAAAATATCCGTAATTTGCGCGGGCTTGCGCGCTCACTGGTGCGCGCGGGCCGCACATCAGAGGCGGTGCCAGCATGGCAAAACGTCATCAACCACCCAGAGGCCACGAATGACGACCGCGTCATGCTGGCGGATACGTTCATTCGAAACAACAACTGGGACCGCGCCGAACAGGCCCTGAATGCTGTTCCCCCCACGCATGAAACCTTTGACAGGTATCGGCTGGAAGCCATGGTCGCTGATGCCAACAAACAATGGGCGCGCGCTGACCATTTTTACGAAACCGCTGCGGGCCTGACCACGCGCCCCTCTGGTGTGTATAACAATTGGGGCTTTTCCAAGCTGACTCGCGGCAACCCGCGTGACGCAGAGAGGCTGTTTACACAAGCCCTGCAACATGACCCCGATCTGTTCACGGCAAAAAACAATCTGGCGCTGGCGCGGGCCGGGCAGGGAAATTACAATCTGCCCATTGTGCGCATGACCCAGCAAGAACGCGCGATAATGTTATATACAATGTCAATCGCTGCCATCCGCAGGGGCGATGCGACCATTGGCAGGACATTGCTACAAGAAGCCATAGACACGCATCCCCAACATTATGAAGAGGCCGTGCGCGCGATGCGCGCGCTTGAAGGCGGAGGGCGCGGGTAATGCTGCTGAATGCACAAACTGCACTCTGGTTCTTGCCATTTGTGACGCCCATCGCACTTTGGGTCGCATGGAGCGATATGAAATGGATGAAAATTCATAATTACGCCGTTCTAGCCCTGATCGCAGTTTATCTTGTGGTGGGTCTTATCGCGCTGCCGTTTCAATCCTGGGCATGGGGCTGGGCAAGCCTTGCTGTGGTGCTGGTTGTGGGCTTCGTGCTCAGCTCGGTCGGATTGCTGGGCGCAGGGGATGCCAAATTCGCCGCAGCCATGGCCCCTTTCATCGCGCTTGGCGATCTGAGCCTGTTTGTGATGCTGCTGGCCTGTGTGACGCTGGTCAGCTTCATTGCCCACCGCCTTGCCAGACGCACCAGCCTTGTGCAGGGTCTTGTGCCCGAATGGGAAAGCCTGCATCGCCGCGAATTCCCGATGGGGCTGGCCCTTGGGCCAAGCCTGTTGTTCTACCTGTGTCTGGCCACGATTTTCGGCACGGTTTCACCCTGATCCGCGGCCAGATACCCCTGATATTTTTCAAATATTCATCTTGGTAAAAACTAGATTATGAACATGCATCAAGCCCAGATTACCGCACCACCCGCCATTCGCAGCCTGGAAGCGACAGGTCTTGACCCTGTCTTGATGCGTGACATCCTGCTGAAGACAATTTTCAGAATGTCCCTGTCAAACGTCACCAAAATCTCGCAAACCCTATGTCTGCCAATTCCCCAGACGATCGAGTTGATCGATATTGCGCGCGGCGAGAAACTGATCGAGGCTGTCGCCTCTGCCACGGCCAGCACCACATCGGAAGCGCGCTTCCAGCTGACCGAAGCAGGCAAGGCGCGCGCAATGGACGCGCTGTCGCAATCAGAATATTATGGCGCCATGCCTGTCCCGCTTGGGCAATATGAACACCAGATCAAGCGGCAATCCATCCGCGACATACAAATCACGCGCAGGCAGATTCAGATTGCCATGGGCGATCTGATCTTGCCACCCAGCTTGATCGACGATCTAGGCCCCGCTGTCAGCTCTGGCCGGTCCATCCTGATGTATGGTCCCCCCGGCAACGGCAAATCCTCTATCTCGAACGGTATCCGCGCGGCGATGGGCGACCGGATTTATGTGCCCCGCGCGGTTGTCCATGCGGGGCAGGTTATCAATGTTTATGACCCGATTGTTCATACATTGGTCGAAAGCTCTGACGACAACCCGTCCCTGCTGCGCCAGACCGGCAACAGGTTTGACAACCGCTATGTCTGTTGCGAACGCCCCACTGTCATTACCGGCGGCGAATTGACCTTGGAAATGCTGGACCTGAAATTCAACCCTGTGTCACGCACCTACCAAGCCCCCTTGCAGTTCAAGGCGACCGGCGGGGTTTTCATCATTGACGACCTTGGGCGCCAAGAAGAACCTCCGCAATCCATCGTGAACCGCTGGATCGTGCCCATGGAAATGAATTACGACATTCTGGCGCTTCAATCGGGCGAAAAATTCATCGTGCCCTTTGACACGCTGGTCATTTTCTCAACCAATTTCCACCCCAATGATATTTTTGACCAAGCCGCCTTGCGGCGCATTTTCTACAAGATCAAAATCGACGGCCCCAGCCAGTCGGATTTCCTGAAGATCTTTGCCATGGTCGCAAAGAAGCGCAAAATGCAACTGGATGAAGACACGCTGATCTACATGATCCAGACGAAATATCCGACCATCGACAATGTGTATGCCAATTATCAGCCGGTGTTTCTGATCGACCAGATGATTGCCATTTGCGATTTTGAAGGCCAGCCAAGGCATATGTCCCCCACCCTGATCGACAGGGCGTGGAAAAACATGTTCGTGCAATCGGAAACCATCGTGCGCTAGGCACTATTCAATATCGGCGGCGCGCGCTTCCAGCACATCGAACGGAACACCCGGTTCCACCTTGGCGCAGCGGATCACCAGCGATGTCTTGACAGTGATCACATTGTCGGCGGCCAACAGGTCTTCTGTCAGAAAGTTCTGAAAGCTGGACAGGTCAGGCGTGACACATTTCAGGATGAAATCAATCTCGCCATTCAGCATGTGGCACTCGCGCACGAAAGGCCATTCGCGGCAGCGCTGCTCGAAACGGGCAAGGTCGGCTTCGGCCTGCGAATTCAGGCCCACCATGGCGAAAACCTGCACCTCGAACCCCAGATCGCGCGCATTGACCTGCGCATGATACCCGCGAATGAAACCCTGTTCTTCCAGCGCACGCACACGGCGCAGACAGGGCGGGGCCGAGATGCCCACACGTTTGGCCAATTCCACATTGGTCATCCGTCCATCTGCCTGCAACTCTGCCAGAATTTTCCGATCAATCGGATCAAGCTTACCGCCTGACATGCGCTCACTCCTGTATTTTGCGCTTCTTTACGCATCAGGTATGGATTGCGCAATAATATTTCAATCATGCGCAATAAATTTAGTCTGGCCTGCGACACTGCCGCCCCCTTGTGCTGCGCGCCACAGGGCTTAGATTGCGCCTCGGAATCTGGATTGGGGATATGACGTATGACTGACACGCGCCACACACGGCTATTGATTATCGGCTCCGGCCCTGCCGGATACACCGCTGCGGTCTATGGGGCGCGCGCCATGTTGCAGCCGGTGCTGGTGCAAGGCATTCAACCGGGCGGGCAGTTGACCATCACAACCGAGGTTGAGAACTGGCCGGGCGACACGATGGTAACAGGGCCGGACCTGATGGTGCGCATGGAAGCCCATGCCAAGGAAATGGGCACCGAGATCATCTCGGAACATATCGCATCGCTTGACCTGTCGCAGCGCCCCTTTACTGCCACCGGCGACAGTGGCGCAATCTATACGGCTGACGCTGTTGTGCTGGCCACAGGCGCGCAGGCGCGCTGGCTGGGTCTGCCCTCGGAAGAGAAATACAAGGGCATGGGCGTGTCTGCCTGCGCTACCTGTGACGGGTTCTTCTATCGTGGCAAGGATGTTGTGGTCATCGGCGGGGGCAATACGGCCGTGGAAGAGGCGCTGTTCCTGACCAATTTCGCCTCCAAGGTGACGCTGGTGCACCGCCGCGACAGCCTGCGGGCCGAAAAAATCCTGCAACACCGCCTGTTCAACCACCCCAAGGTCGAGGTGATCTGGGATCATACACTGGATGAAGTCCTGGGCGACAGTGCCGCCCCCGGTGTGGGCGGCGTGCGGCTGCGCCATGTCACAGATGGCAGCACCAAAGATATCGACTGCGCGGGTGTCTTCATTGCCATCGGACACAGCCCCGCCAGCGAGTTGGTCAAGGACCAGCTGAAAATGCAGGATGGCGGCTATGTCTGGGTGGAACCGGGCAGCACGCGCACCTCGATCCCCGGTGTTTTCGCCGCCGGCGATCTGACCGACCACACCTACCGCCAAGCGGTCACCAGTGCTGGCATGGGCTGCATGGCCGCACTGGATGCCGAGAAGTTTCTGGCCGAACACGGCTAGCGCACGATCGGTTCCAACGCATCATAGAGCGCGCGCCCGTCAAACGCAGGCGCGCCCCATGCGATTTCAGGCAAGCTGTCGGGTTTATAGCGCAAACCGCGCAACTGGGTTTCGGTGACAAACTGGCGCGTGGTGACCACCCCTGCCGGATCAATCCAGTCCGGCGCGATCTGCCCGCCTGTGATCTCGGCGCGGAAATAGATATCGACCTGATGAAACCGGCTTTTGGGGTCGTGGAATTCATTCACCAGACAGGGCGCACCCACCGCAATGTGCAGGCCGCATTCCTCATGCACCTCGCGTTGCAGGTTTTCAGGCAGGGATTGCCCCGGCTCTACCCCGCCGCCGGGGGCGCACCACAGATCACTCACGCCACCGGGCCAGGCATTGACCAAAAGCAAACGGTTCTGATGCAGAATAACAGCCCGAACGGCCAATCGCGGTTTTGTCATACTGCCCATTGTCCCACTGGTGATCTGTGTATCTGCACCCTATATCTACTCCATGAAAGTTTGGTTGACAGCCCTGTTTCTGGCCCCCGCCCCCGCAATCGCAGATTGTGTGGTCCTGCTGCATGGGCTGGCGCGTTCGGAACATTCCATGCGGGTCATGGAGGAAGCCCTGGACCTGCATGGCTATCAGGTGGTCAATCATGGCTACCCGTCACGTGCGGCCCCGATTGCAGAGCTGATGGACTATGTAGGCATCGCCGTCAGCAATTGCGGCGAGGGAACCGTGCATTTCGTCACCCATTCCATGGGTGGCATTCTGGCGCGCGGATGGCTGGCGCGCAACCGCCCCGACAGCATGGGGCGCGTGGTGATGATGGCCCCGCCCAATCACGGGTCGGAAGTGGTTGATTTCTTCTCGGATATCGAGGCGTTTTCATGGATCAACGGCCCCGCGGGGCTGGAGCTGGGCACCAGACAGGATGCGACGCCAAATATCCTGCCCGAATTCCCTGACTACCAGCTTGGGATCATCGCGGGCGATGTGTCGCTGAACCCGCTGACCTCGGCGTTGATTGATGGCGATGACGATGGCAAAGTCTCGGTTGAAAGCACCAAACTGGCAGGAATGGCAGATCACATCGTCTTGCCGGTGACGCATACATTCATGATGAATAACCCCATGGTCATTGCCGAAACGCTGGAATTCCTGCGCAACGGCGCGTTTGACCATGGCATGAGCTTCGGCAACGCGCTGCGCAAGCTGGCCAATCCCTGACGCTCGGGCGGGCGGTCACTCTTCAAACAAGCGCCCTTGCGCTACGTGTGCGGGCGCTGCCAGCCCCAGATGCGCCCATGCTTTCGCCGCCAGCATCCGGCCGCGCGGTGTGCGCGCGATCAGACCCTGTTGCAGCAGGAATGGTTCAATCACTTCTTCAATCGCATCGCGCGATTCTGACAGGGCGGCGGCAATCGTCTCGACCCCTACAGGACCACCGCCATAATTTTCGGCCAGCAGGGCCAGATAGCGCCGGTCCGCCCCGTCAAGCCCCAGATGGTCAACGCCCAGCCGCGTCAGCGCACTGTCGGCCAGCACTTGGGTCAGATGTCCATCGCCTTCGACCAATGCGAAATCCACCACCCGCCGCAACAAGCGGCCCGCAATGCGCGGTGTGCCGCGTGCGCGCCGCGCGATTTCCAGCACGCCCGCCTCCTCTGCCGGAACGCCCAAAAGCCGCGCACCGCGCGCGACGATCTGGCACAATTCGGCTTCGGTATAGAATTGCAACCGCGTGGGAATGCCGAAACGGTCGCGCAAAGGTGTGGTCAGCAGGCCCAGCCGCGTTGTGGCCCCCACCAATGTGAAGGGCTGCAATTCTATGCGCACTGTGCGCGCGGCAGGCCCTTCGCCAATGACCAGATCAAGCTGGAAATCTTCCAGCGCGGGGTAGAGCACTTCTTCGACCGCAGGGTTGAGGCGGTGGATTTCGTCAATGAACAGGACATCGCGCTTTTCCAGATTGGTCAGGATGGCGGCCAGATCGCCTGCCTTGGCCAGCACAGGGCCGGATGTCATGCGAAACCCCACCCCCAATTCGCGCGCCATGATCTGCGCCAGCGTGGTCTTGCCCAGTCCGGGCGGGCCATAGAACAAGGTGTGGTCCATCGCCTCGCCCCGCATGCGGGCGGATTGGATAAAGACTTTCAGATTGGCGCGCGCCTCGCGCTGGCCGATGAATTCATCCAGCGATTGCGGGCGCAGCGCCTTGTCCAGTTCGGGGGCATCTTCGGGCAGATCCGCACCGCGCAGGCTGGGGTCGGGGGTGGTCATGGATCAGCCTTTCGGGGCAAGCAGGCGCAGGGCGGCGCGGATCAGCGTTGGGGTATCTGCATCTGGCGTGTTGGCCTGCCCCTCGGCCACGGCGCGGGCAGCATCGGCGGGGGCGTAGCCCAGATTTGCCAGCGCCGACATGGCTTCGGACACAGCATTGTTGCGCGGCGCGGCTGCCGCCTGTGCGGGGGGCTTGGGCAGAGGTGCCGGATCGGGGTCCGGCACAGCGCTGTGCATCGGGGCTGCCGCTGCACTCTCGACCACGGCCATCAGGGCGGGGGCTTTGTCTTTCAGCTCATTGGCGATGCGCAGCGCCAGTTTCGGCCCCACGCCGGGGGCTTTGCGCAGCGCGGCACTGTCGCCCAATGCTATGGCCCGCGACACCCCTTCTGGCCCCAAAGCGCCCAGAATGGCCAGCGACGCCTTTGCCCCCACCCCCTGAACCGAGGTCAGCACGCGGTGCCATTCCTTTTCCAGCATGGTGGGAAAGCCGAAAAGCTGCATCAGGTCTTCGCGCACGACCATGTCGATATACAGCGCCGCCACCTCGCCACGGCCCGGCAAACCCATCAGCGTGCGATCAGAGACATAAACAATATAGCCCACCCCGCGCACATCCAGCAGCACATGGTCAGTGCCGCGCTGGTCGATCACACCTGTCAGCTTGCCGATCATTGCACCCGCTCCGCAATGGCCATAGCGCGCGCCGATTGGGCATGGAACGCATGGCAGATGGCAATCGCCAGCGCATCCGCCGCATCCGGCCCGTCAATCTGGACGCCGGGCAGTTGCATGCGCACCATATGCGCCACCTGCTCCTTGGCGGCCTTGCCCACGCCAACCACGGCCTTTTTGACGGCATTGGGGGCATATTCCCCCACCTCCAGCCCCGCTTGCGCAGGCACCAGCAAGGCGATCCCGCGCGCGCTGCCCAGTTTCAGCGTGGCGACCGCGTCCTTGTTGACAAAGGTCTGCTCGACCGCCGCTGCCGCAGGCGCATAGCGCACCATCACCCGCGTCAATTGCTGGTGCAAATCCAGCAGACGCGCGGCCAACGTGCCTGTCGGGTCTGACCGGCACACGCCATTGGCGACATGGCGCAAATGGACGCCATCGGCATCGATCACCCCCCAGCCAAGGTTGCGCAACCCTGGGTCGATACCGATCACGCGCATCGCGGCCTCTTTTGTGTTTTGGTCTGTTCTGCTCTGGGCAAGCGATAGCACGAAAGGCGAACATCTGCCAAGAGTTTCATCACAGGCCGGTTCCTGTAGCGGGTCAAGCCATGCTGCACCCGCATAATAGCCTTGCGATTTTGCATTCTAGTCGCGCCCACAGTTTACGCTTATCTGCGTGGAAGCCGCATAAGGACTATGCGGTTTGTAAACTTTTACCCTATGGAGACTATAATGGCCTATTACGCACAAAGCCGTATTCATACGGAACAAGTGCTTGCCGGTTTCCAGGGCCTGTCGCTTGGCACTTTCTTCGCCACCCTCAAGACCTGGAACGACGCACGCATTACGCGGCGCGAACTTAACGCGCTTTCAGACCGTGAACTTGCCGATATTGGCCTGTGCCGCGCAGAGATTGACAGCGTCGCCAACAGACTGCTGTAACGCGCTTGCCGCATAGCACTTGCATGATTCAAGCCGCCCCGTCTCGGGCGGCTTTTGTCTGCCATATCGCTATTCGGGGCAGATTTATTGCAGCGCTTCAGGTTCGGGCGCGATGTCTGTTTGCGACACGCCGAGAGGGACAGGCGCCCGCCCTGCGGTTTGGGGGGATGATCTGTCACGAAACAGCGGGCGCACCATTGCGGCAATCTGGGTCGAGGCAGGGTCCGGGCCAAGCGCGCGCGCCAAGATCGAGCCTTCGGCCTGCCCTTCCAGCATCGGAGCGACCATCCGCGCATAGGCCCCTTGACCTTCCAGTGCCAGAATGAAGCTTTTGATCAGCACCAACGCCACGCCCAGCGCGACGATACTTCCTAAAACCGAACGCGCCATTGCCAGCCGGCGCTTGCGCCGGAATTTCCGGTGCTTTGGGTCATTTCTGATATGGGCACGCATCACCGCAAGCCTGCGTTGCTCAAATTCGGTCTTTTGCTCTTCCGTCATTGTCTTGCCCCAGCAAACCATCATATCGCGGATGAAGGCATGCGCCGTTCATCCAGCGCGGGTTTAGCAAGAAAATCCGGCAAAACTGCGGCATAACCTGCGCAGTTTCAGGCAAAATGTCAGCGCAGCAGGGTCAGCGTTGCCCAATCGCCAATATCTTCGCGGTGATGGAGCGTGAAACCGGCAGCAACATATGCCGCAAGCACCTGTTCGGCCTGTTCCACCAGCAGCCCAGACAGAATTGCATGCCCACCAGTGGCCGTGACACGGCCCATTTCGGGGGCAAGCTCGATCAGCGGACCCATCAGGATATTGGCAAAAACCAGATCGAAAGGGCAAGCGGCCTGCAAGTCGGGGTGGTCAAACCCTGTCGCTTCCAGACAGCGGACACGGTCTGTCAGCTCATTGGCTTCAATATTGACCTGCGCCACCTCGACTGCGATGGCATCAATATCGCTGGCAAGCACCGGCTGGGGCCAGATTTTTGCCGCAGCCATCGCCAGCACTGCCGTGCCGCAGCCGATATCTACCACATTGCGGCCCCGAAACCCTGCCAAATCCAGCCGGTCCAGCGCGCGTAGGCAGCCCAGCGTGGTGCCATGATGGCCGGTGCCAAAAGCCATCGACGCTTCGATCAACAAGCCCACACGCCCGTCGGGCAGTTTGTCGGCATCGTGGCTGCCATAGACAAAGAACCGCCCCGCCTCGACCGGCGAGAGGTCGCGGCGCACTTTGGCAACCCAATCGATCTCGGGCAGTTCCGACACCAGAAACGGCGTTGCGTCAAAGGCTTGTGCCAGCAGTGCCAGTTCAATATCATCCGGGCAGTCAGTGAAATACCCGCCAACTTCCCACAGGTTAGACCCATCTTCCATCTCGAACACGCCCACACCCATAGGTTCTGGCGTCATGTTTTCCATCGCCTCGGACAGGGAATAGGCTTGCTCGGCAGAGGTCAGCTTGGTGATGGCAGTGAAGGTGGGCATGGGGCAGCCTTTGCTGGACAGAAAAGTTAGGGCCGCGATAGCGGGCCGCCCTGCCCCGGTCAAGCGAAACCCCCGCAGGCTGCACCAAGGCGGCTGCGCCCTTGCTGCGGCGCGTGCGGGTGGGTGGGTGGGGCCGCGCCGGAGCGAGGGCGCAGCCGCCTCAGGCCGTCAGGCCAATGGGACAGGTGACGCCCGTGCCCCCGATCCCGCAATATCCGGCGGGATTCTTATGCAGATATTGCTGGTGGTAATCTTCGGCAAAGTAGAATTCCGGCGCATCCACAATCTCTGTCGTGACCGCGCCATGTCCTGCCTCCACAAGTCGCGCCTCATAGGCTTTGCGGCTGGCCTCGGCGGCGGATTTCTGCGCGTCTGAATAGGCATAGATGCCCGATCTGTATTGCGTGCCACGGTCATTGCCCTGCCGCATGCCTTGGGTCGGGTTGTGCCCCTCCCAAAACCGGCGCAGCAAGTCTTCATACGAAATCTGGGCCGGGTCAAAGATCACGCGCACCACCTCGTTATGGCCGGTCTTGCCGGTGCAGACCTCGTCATATGTGGGGTTTGGCGTATAGCCGCCCGCATAGCCCACCATTGTCAGCCACACACCGGGAAGTTGCCAGAAAATCCGCTCTACCCCCCAGAAACACCCCATGCCGAACATGGCCTCTTGCAGGCCCTCTGGCACAGGCGCTTTCAGCGGGCGACCATAGATTGCATGCGTGTCTGCTGTGGCAATGGCGCTGGCACGACCGGCAAGGGCGTCTTGCGGTGCGATCATGCGCGTTTTGTCCTGCCCAAATCCGAACATCTGTGAACTCCTTGTTTTCTTCCCGATAGATAGCCTTTCACCGCCGGTTTGCAACGGCTCAGTAAAAGCTTTGCGGGTCGATATCGACACTCAGGCGCAGCCCGCGCGGCAGGTTATGCGGCTTCAGCCATGCTGCGATCGCGCCTTGCAAGGCCGCGCCCTTCGGGGCTTTCACCAACAGACGGACCC
This sequence comes from Roseinatronobacter thiooxidans, assembly GCF_001870675.1. Classification (GTDB taxonomy): domain Bacteria; phylum Pseudomonadota; class Alphaproteobacteria; order Rhodobacterales; family Rhodobacteraceae; genus Roseinatronobacter; species Roseinatronobacter thiooxidans. The sequence continues at coordinate 296,416 of NZ_MEHT01000045.1, forward strand.
TGTGCATCCCGCGAATGCGCGCAATCGGGGCGGGTGCAGGGCCGAAAACCTGCGCGCCAATCGCGCGCAAGGGCGCATCCGCCTGTGCCAGCCGCGTGCCCAGCTCGAACGCAGGCTCCATCGCAGGGGCCGACAGGATCACCCCTGCCAGCCGCCCGTGGGGGGGCATGCGCAACCCTTCGCGCTGTGCAGATTCGCTTTGCCAGAACGCCTCTTCCTCGCCCGACAGGATGGCGCGGATCACGGGGTGATCGGGCTGGCTGGTCTGGACCAGCGCGCGGCCGGGCTTGTCGGCGCGCCCTGCGCGGCCGGACACCTGCCGCACCAGTTGAAACACCCGCTCTGCCGCGCGCAGGTCGGACCCTGACAGCCCCAGATCGGCATCAATCACCCCCACCAGCGTCAGGTTGGGAAAGTTGTGGCCCTTGGCCACGATCTGCGTGCCGATGATGATATCAGCCTCGCCGCCCGCGATCACGGCAATCTGGTCTTTCAGCGCGCGCGCGGACCCGAACAGGTCGGACGACAGCACCGCCACGCGCGCATCGGGCCATAGCGCGCGGGCCTCTTCCTCCAGCCGCTCTACCCCCGGCCCGACAGGGGCAAGCCGGTCTTCCGCCCCGCAGGCAGGGCAGGTCGCAGGCATCGGCGCGGTTGCCCCGCATTGGTGGCACACAAGCCGCTTGAGGAACCGATGCTCTACCATGCGCGCGTCGCAATCGCTGCATTCCACCTGATGCCCGCAGGCGCGGCAGATCGTCAGCGGCGCATAGCCGCGCCGGTTCAGGAATAACAACGCCTGCTCGCCCGCAGCCAGCCGCGCCGTGACGGCGCGTTGCAGCGTGGGCGACACCCAGCGGCCAGTGGGCAGGTCTTCCGCGCGCAGATCGATCGCACGCATTTCAGGCAAGGTGTTGGGGCCGAAACGCGCGGATAAATCCAGCCGCGCATATTTGCCAGCCCGCGCATTGGCCCATGTTTCCAGCGACGGGGTGGCCGAGGCCAGAATCACCTGCCCCCCCGCCATGGCCGCACGCAAAACGGCCATGTCGCGGGCATGATATAAAACGCCCTCTTCCTGCTTATAGGAACTGTCATGTTCCTCATCCACCACGATCAGCCCCAGATCGCGGAATGGCAGGAACAGCGCCGATCGCGCGCCCACCACTAGCTGCGCGGCCCCCTGCCCCACCATATGCCAGCAGCGCCGCCGTTCGCTAAGCGTCACACCGGAATGCCATTCCGCAGGCCGCGCACCAAACCGCGCTTCAACCCGTGTCAGAAATTCGGATGTCAGCGCGATTTCCGGCAGCAGGACCAGCGCCTGACGCCCCAGCGCCAGACAGGCGGCTATGGCTTCCAGATACACTTCGGTCTTGCCGGACCCTGTCACCCCTTTCAACAGCGTTGTGCCATACTCCCCCGATTGCACACCCGCCGCCAATACCGCCGCCGCCTGCGCCTGATCGTCGGTCAGGTTTGCCCCCGCGCGCGCAGGGTCAAGGCGCGGATAGGGCTGGTCGCGCAGCGCTTCGCGTTCCAGTAGCGCACCCGCCTGCACCAGCCCGCGCACCACACCGGAACTGACCCCCGCCGCCTGTGCCAATTCGCCCGGCGTCAGGCCCGCACCGCCAAACCCGTCGAACACCGCCAGCACCTTTTCGCGCGCCTCGGTCATGCGGGGGGGCGCGCTGTCTGTGCGATACAAGAGCTTGCGCGTTGCAGGGCCGCTGCCAAGGTCAGGCACGCGCGTGGCCAGCCGCAGCATGGCAGGCAGGGGGGTCAGGGTGTAATCGGCCACCCGCGCCAGAAAGGCGCGCAATTCCGCGCGCATCGGCACGGCATCCAGCACGCGGATGACAGCGCGCAGTTTCGCGCGGGGAAAGCTGCCCTCTGCCGCGCCCCAGACCACACCGACCACGCGGCGCGGCCCCAGCGGCGCCTCGACAAAAGCGCCGATCCAAGCCCCGCCTTCGGGGGCCAGATAATCCAGCACCCGGCCCAAAGGCTCTGCCGTCAGCACCCCGCAAGGCGTGCCTTCATCGAAAAATTCAAGGGCGTCGGACATTGGCATGGGCAAAGGGGGGTTCCGGCTGGGCACTGCATCAGGTATGACGCGGGCGAACTCTGGCCGCAACCCGAAGGGGCATGACATGAAATTCTTTGTCGATACCGCAGATGTAGACGCAATCCGCGACCTGAACGATCTGGGCATGGTGGATGGCGTCACCACCAACCCGTCGCTGATCCTGAAATCAGGCCGCGACATTATCGAGGTCACCCGCGAGATTTGCGGGATTGTCGAAGGGCCAGTCTCTGCCGAAGTGGTGGCACTGGACGCGGACGCCATGATCGCCGAGGGCCGCAAACTGGCCGAGATTGCACCAAACATCACTGTCAAACTGCCGCTGACATGGGACGGGCTGAAAGCGTGCAAAGTGTTGTCGGGCGAAGGCAAGATGGTCAATGTGACGCTGTGCTTCAGCGCCAATCAGGCGCTTCTGGCGGCCAAAGCGGGGGCCACCTTTATTTCGCCCTTCATCGGGCGGCTGGATGACATCGCGCTGGATGGCTGCGAGTTGATCGCCGATATCCGCACGATCTATGACAATTACGGGTTCGAGACGCAAATTCTTGCCGCATCCATCCGGTCGGTGAACCATGTTCTGGACGTGGCGCGCATTGGTGCAGACGTCATGACAGCCCCGCCCGAAGTGATCCGCAAGCTGGCCTCGCACCCGCTGACCGATGCCGGACTGGCACAATTCATGAAGGATTGGGAAAAAACAGGTCAAAAAATCCTGTAACCTTTGCTATAGTCCGCCCAACAACACCAATAAAAGCAGTCAACGGACAGGCGAATAGATGACAGGCACAGCACTCAGGCCCGAAGGGGTCGCGGAATTACGCGACAGGATCATCGCAGATCCTTCGCTGATTCTGGATGACAAAGACCTTATGCGCACGCTGGTTTCTGCCAGCGAGCGCGGCATGGGTGACAATATCGTTGATCTGCGCGGTCTGGCCATGGAACGGCTGGAAGCCCGCCTTGACCGGCTGGAAGAAACCCACCGCGCGGTCATTGCCGCAGCCTATGAGAACCTGTCAGGCACAAACCAGATTCACCGTGCGATTCTGCGCATGCTGGACCCTGACCAGTTCGAGGGGTTCTTGCGCAATCTGGGCACCGATGTGGCGCAAATCCTGAATGTCGATGCCATCAAGCTGGTATTGGAAAGCCCCGAGGCAGGACCAGACCCGGCGCTGGAGCGCATCTCGGATGTGCTGTGCGTTGTGCCGCTGAGCTTTATCGAGACATATATGAGTTCAGAGCGCGGCCCTACCACACGGCAGGTGTTGCTGCGCCAGTCGATCCCGCAAACCGATACGCTCTATGGCGCGAAAGCGCCTGATCTGCGATCGGAGGCATGTATGCGGCTGGACCTGGGCGCGCATCGCATGGCGGGCATGCTGGTCATGGCCACTGAGAACCCGCATATGTTCAAGCCCGGTCAGGGCACAGACCTGCTTGCCTTTTTTGCAGGGATTTTTGAAAGGTCGATGCGGCGCTGGCTGGCATGAGTGCCACCAGCTTGCAGCTAAGTGCAGGCATGCGCGATGCCTTGCAGCTTTGGCTGCAAGGGCTGCATGCGCTGGATGGCGCGTCAGAGCATACGATCACAGCCTATGGCCACGATGTCGGGCAATTCCTTGGCTTTCTGGCGGGTCACCATGGCGGCAGTGCGGGCCTGCGGCAATTGGCCGATGTCACCCAGTCCGACATGCGCGCATGGATGGCATGGGAACGCGCGGCGGGGCTTGGCAGTCGCAGCCTTGCGCGCAAATTGTCCAGCATCAAAAGCTTCGCACGTTGGCTGGCAGACCGCGAAGCGTTTGACATTTCTGCCATACTGGCAACGCGCGCGCCGCGCTTCAGCCGCAAGCTGCCACGCCCTCTTAGTACGGATGCGGCGCGCGATGTGCTGGAAATCGCGGCCCTGCAAACCCGCGAAGACTGGACGGGCCTACGCGACACTGCCGTTCTGACGCTGCTATATGGCTGCGGATTGCGCGTATCCGAGGCGCTGGGGCTTTGGGGCCGCGACGCGCCGCTGCGCGAGGCGTTGCGCATTCACGGCAAGGGCGGGAAAGAACGCGTCGTCCCTGTGCTGCCGGTCGCGCAGCAGGCGGTGGCGGCCTATCTGGCCGCCTGCCCTCACCCCAATGCCCCCGACGCGCCCCTGTTTCGCGGCACACGGGGCGGCGCGCTTAGCCGCCGCCATATTGCCAAGGTGATGGAGCAGGCGCGCATGCAGCTTGGCCTGCCCGCCACTGCCACCCCGCACGCGCTGCGCCATTCTTTCGCAACCCATCTTTTGGGCGCGGGGGGCGATTTGCGCGCCATTCAGGAATTGCTGGGTCACGCCTCTTTGCAATCGACCCAAGTCTATACCGCAGTCGATGCCGGACGGTTGATGGAGATTTATCACGCCTCCCACCCCCGCGCGCATGGGTGATTGAATCCTGCGTCCCGCTTTGCGAAAGAGGGCGCTGAAATGACAGGAAGGAAAGCGCGCGTGTCGCCCAATCTGAAAGCCTATTCAGTCCATCTGTTCACGGCCACCGGCGCGGTTTTCGCCATGCTTGCGCTGCTGGAGGCTGTTCAGGGCGATTGGGCCATGATGTTCCTGTGGCTGGTTGTGGCCTTTATTGTGGATGGCATCGATGGCCCCCTTGCACGCCGGTATGATGTGAAAAAAAATGCCCCCACAATCGATGGCGTGCTGCTGGACCTGATTATTGATTATCTGACCTATGTGTTCATTCCCGCTTTTGCATTGTTCCAAAGCGGGCTTTTGCCCGGCTGGACAGGCTGGATCGCAATTATCGTCATCACCTTCACCAGTGTGCTGTATTTTGCAGATACCCGCATGAAAAGCGCGGATAATTCGTTCCACGGCTTCCCTGCGTGCTGGAACATGGCGGCTGTGGTCATCTTTGCCACACGGCCCGAATTCTGGGTGATCCTTGCCATTGTGGCCTTTCTGGCCGTTGCCATGTTCACACCGCTGAAATTCATCCACCCCGTCAGAACAGAACGCTGGCGCCCCCTGTCCTTGCCGATTGCTTTTGTCTGGACAGGGCTTGCGGGCTGGGCAGCATGGCTGAATTTCGACCAGCCCCAATTCGTGACACTGGGCCTGATTGTCACCAGCCTTTATCTGATCGCTGTGGGAATCGTGCAGCAAATGATCCCGCTGCGGCGCTAATGCGCCACTCGCGCACAACAACCACCGGAACTGTTCAAGACAAGACGCATAGCGTGGCCGCTGCAAAACCGCTGCAAACACGCGCAAGCTGCGGCAAAAGCGGTAAGCCTGCGCCAGCGGGCACAGCCCAGCGGCTTTCGCGCTTGCACTCGGGCTGTGCAGGGTCATATGGTCACCCAATATCAGGACAGGAGAGCGGAAACATGGACATCAAGACTGTCGGCATTGTGGGTGCAGGCCAGATGGGCACCGGCATTGCGCATGTTTTTGCGCTGGCGGGCTATGATGTTCTGCTCAATGACATCTCGGAAGACGCGCTTGGCAAGGGAATTGCCCTGATCGACCGCAATATCGAACGGCAGGTTTCAAAGGGTAAGGTCAGCGCCGAGGACAAGGCCGCCGCAATGGCGCGCATCCGCACCACCACCAAATTGCCAGAGCTTGGCCCCACCGACCTGATCATCGAAGCCGCGACCGAGCGTGAAACGGTGAAACAGGCAATTTTCGAGGATTTGTTGCCACATATCCAGCCGCATACGATCCTGACCTCGAACACCTCGTCCATCTCGATCACGCGGCTTGCCAGCCGCACCGACCGGCCCGAGAAATTCATGGGGTTCCATTTCATGAACCCTGTGCCTGTCATGCAACTGGTCGAACTGATCCGCGGAATCGCCACAGACGAGCCGACCTATACCGCGCTGCATGATGTGGTGAAAAAACTGGGCAAGACTGCGGCCAGCGCCGAAGATTTCCCCGCCTTCATCGTCAACCGCATCCTGATGCCCATGATCAACGAGGCAGTGTATACGCTTTATGAAGGGGTCGGATCGGTCAAATCCATCGACGAATCGTTGAAACTGGGGGCCAATCACCCGATGGGGCCGCTGGAACTGGCCGATTTCATCGGGCTGGACACCTGCCTTGCCATTATGAATGTGCTGCATGACGGGCTGGCCGACACAAAATACCGCCCCTGCCCGCTTTTGACAAAATATGTCGAGGCAGGCTGGCTGGGCCGCAAAACCGATCGCGGCTTCTACGATTATCGCGGCGACGTGCCTGTACCGACACGGTAAGCCGCCACTTGGGCCAAGTTCCGCGCATTTGCATCTGCGAGTCAGATGTTCGGGTATAGACTCGAAAGCCTCAATCGCTATGAGCACGCCATGAGCCGCCCTTCCACGAAGTCAAAACCAAAGAAAGCCCCGAAATCCGCCCCCCGGCGGAACGTGCTGGACCGGGCCGCCGACGGGCTGCGCTGGGTGCGGCGCAAATTCTGGCGCAGTCTTGCGGTGGTTTTTCTGGTGCTGGTGGCTTGGGTCTTGCTCTATCGGTTTGTGGCCCCTCCCGGTGGCATATACATGTTTCAGGAGTACCGGCGCATTGGCGAAATCCAGCGCCAATGGGTCCCGATGGACCAGATCGCCCCTGTGATGGCGCGCTCGGTCATTGCGGCAGAAGACGCGAATTTCTGCCTGCATTGGGGCTTTGACATGGCCGAGATCCGCAAGGTGATTGCGCAGGGCAGCACGCGCGGGGCATCCACGCTGAGCCAGCAGACCGTCAAGAATGTGTTTCTGTGGCATGGCCGCGACTGGGTCCGCAAAGCATTGGAATCAGGCTTCACCCTGATGGTCGAGGCCCTGTGGCCCAAGCGCCGGATCTTGGAAGTCTACCTCAACATCGCTGAATTTGATGAGGGCGTCTTTGGGGTCGAGGCGGCGGCGCAGCGCTATTTCCGTGTTTCTGCCCGTGATCTGACTGCAGTGCAGGCCGCGCGGCTTGCAGCTGTGCTGCCCTCGCCCAAGACGCGCGACGCGGCCAACCCCACCCAGTTTTTGCGCAACCGCTCCGCCTCTATCGTGGATGGGGCGGCAACCATTGCCCGCGACGGGCGGGCAGATTGTATCGGCGGTTGAACTTCCGCGCGCTGCACGGCAAGAGGGGGCATCCGCCGCAACCGAAAGTTCTGTCGCAGTCATGGCCCGTCTTTATCATGTTCCGCTCTCTCCCTTCTGCCGCAAGGTGCGTCTGACACTTGCCGAAAAGCGCATCGATGTGGAATTGCTGGAAGAACGGTATTGGGAACCCTCGCAAGATTTCATGCGCCGCAACCCTGCCGGAAAAGTGCCCGTGCTGCGCCATGAAGGCAAGATGCTGAGCGAGAGTCAGGCCATCTGCGAATATCTGGACGAAACCATCCCGAACCCGCCGCTAGTGCCCAAAACGGCCGAGGCCCGCTACGAGATGCGCCGCATCTGCACATGGTTTGACGACAAGTTCCATGTCGAGGTGACGTCGAACCTGCTCTATGAGCGTGTGAACAAGAAAATCATGAATGCAGGCTACCCCGATTCGGGGCGGATCAAGATGGGGTCTGCGCGTATCAAGTTTCATTTGGATTACATGGATTGGCTGCTGGGCCAGCGGCGCTGGCTGGCGGGCAATGACATGACGCTGGCCGATTTCACCGCTGCCGCGCATCTGTCCTGCCTTGATTATATCAATGATGTGGACTGGGCGCGCTCTGCGCTGGTGCATGAATGGTATTCCAAGATCAAATCGCGCCCCGCCTTTCGCACCTTGCTGGCCGATCAGCTGCCGGGCCTGCCACCGCCCGCGCATTATGCCGATCTGGATTTCTAGGCCGGTTTGGCCCATGTGATGGGCATGACAGATGACCTGAAATCAGAACTGGTGCATGAGGCCCGCGCGATGGGCTTTGACGCCTGCGCCCTCACCCGCCCCGATGCGATACCGTTCGCGCCCGAGAGGTTGCGCGCCTTTGTCGAGGGCGGGCGGCACGGGCAAATGGGCTGGATGGCCGAGCGCATGACATGGCGCGCCAACCCCGCCGCCTTGTGGCCGCAGGCGCGCAGCGTCATCATGCTGGCCGAAAGCTACACGCCCGAGTACAACCCTCTTGATCTGCTGGACCAGCGCGAGAATGGCGTGATCTCAGCCTATGCGTTGGGACGCGATTATCATGATGTGGTCAAGAAACGCCTCAAACGGCTGGGGCGCTGGCTGATCGACCGCGCGGGCGGCGAGATCAAGGTGTTTGTCGATACAGCGCCTGTCATGGAAAAGCCCTTGGCCGCAGCGGCGGGCCTGGGCTGGCAGGGCAAACACACCAATCTGCTATCGCGCGATCTGGGCAACTGGTTCTTTCTTGGCTCTATCTTCACCACGCTGGAACTGGCCCCCGATGCGCCCGCACAGGAAAATTGCGGCTCTTGCCGCGCCTGCCTCGATATCTGCCCGACAGATGCCTTTCCCGCGCCGTTCCAGCTGGATGCACGGCGCTGCATCTCTTACCTGACAATCGAGCATCACGGCCCTGTGCCGCTGGACTTGCGCGAGAAGATGGGCAATCGCATCTATGGCTGCGACGACTGCCTTGCGGTCTGTCCATGGAACAAATTCGCCCGCGACGCGTCCGAGGTGAAATATGCCGCGCGCGACGGCATGGTGGCACCCGATCTGGCAGAGCTGGCAGGGCTGGATGACGCGGCGTTCCGCGCGCGTTTTTCCGGCTCTCCGATCAAACGCATCGGGCGCAACCGCTTCGTGCGCAATGTGCTTTATGCGATTGGCAATTCAGGGGCGGCACGGCTGCTGCCTGCGGCGCAGGCGCTGCTGGCCGATCCGGACGCACCCGTGGCCGATGCCGCGCAATGGGCCGCCCAAAGGCTTGTTGCGCCGCCCGCCACAGGCGCGGGCGCGGCACCGCGCCCACGATCCTGACCCCCTCGATGGGGGGAAGGATCGTGCCCCTTCAGCCCCCTTGCGCTTGCCCCCACGCCGCGCCCTGCATCTCGCGCAAGCGGCTGGCGGTGCGTTCAAACTCGAACGCGCCCGCGCCTTCCATATATAACTGCTCCGGCACCGAGGCCGCCGAGGCGATCAGCCGCACCTTGCCTTCATACAGCGCATCAATCAGGGTGACGAAGCGCTTGGCCTCATTGTAATTCGTGGCCGACAGATAAGGGATGTCATCCAGCATCAGCACCCGCAACGCCTGCGCAATCACCAGATAATCACCCGGCCCCAGCGGCTTGCCGCACAAGTCCCAGAACCCCGCGCGCCCCACGCCATTATGCGCCTTTGGCACCACCACCTCGCGCCCCTTTACCTGCAACCGCAATGGTGCGCCACGGTCATGGCCTGTCAATTCGTCCCACATGCGCCCCATCTCGGCGCGCGCGGCCGCATCGGCGGGGCTGAAATAGACCTGCGCGCCTGAAAGCCTGTGCTGGCGGTAATCTGTCTCGGACACCAACTGATGCACCACCATCCGCGTCTTGATCAATTCGATAAAGGGCAGAAATAGCGCGCGGTTCAGCCCGTCCTTGTACAGATCATCCGGCACCCTGTTTGACGTGGTGACAATCGCCACACCTGCCGCCATCAGCCGCTCGAACAGCCGCCCCACGATCATCGCATCAGTAATGTCGGTGATCTGCATCTCGTCAAAGGCCAGCAATCGCAACTCGCTTGCGACTTTATCGGCAACAGGGGCCAAAGCATCCTCGACACCGCGCTGGCGCGCGGCATGCAGGCCGGAATGCACCTCTTGCATGAAAGCGTGAAAATGCACGCGCCGTTTGGGAATCTCGCCTGCATGCTCATAAAACAGGTCCATCAGCATGGATTTGCCGCGCCCGACCCCGCCCCACAGATACAAGCCCGGTGCGGGCGCAGGTTTGCTGCGCCCCAACAGCGCGCGCAGCCCGCCCGTTTTCGGCGCTGGCTGCGCCACATGGGCAAGTATCGGCGCAAACAGGGGCATGGCCGCGCGCTGCGCTGCATCGGGGCGGATCGTGCCCGCCTCAACCATCTGGTCGTATATCTGTGTCAAATGATCTGTCATGGGCCGCATCGATACGCCAAAGCCGCGACAGGTGAAAGAGGGGCTGTGATCTTGCCAGCTTCGCCTTGCACCGTTAGGGATAAAGGGAATTGCCGAACGCAAAAGCAGATGGGAGTCGCTGATGGATGATCCGAAAACACTGGTGTCAACCGACTGGCTGGGCGCACATCTCAATGACCCTGACCTGCGCATCATCGATGCCAGCTGGTATCTGCCCCAAATGGGCCGCGATGCGCGGGCGGAATATGAAACCGCGCATATTCCCGGTGCGCGATTCTTTGACATTGACGAAATCAGCGACACCCGCTCCAGCCTGCCGCATATGGCCCCCCCGATCGAGAAATTCATGTCGCGCATGCGGGCGATGGGCGTGGGCGACGGGCATCAGATTGTTGTATATGACGGCATGGGCCTGTTTTCGGCCGCGCGCGTGTGGTGGCTGTTTCGCCTGATGGGCAAAACCGATGTTGCCGTGCTGGATGGCGGTTTGCCGAAATGGCAGGCCGAGGGGCGCGCGCTGGAAGACATGCCCCCCCTGCTGCGCGAGCGCCACATTACGGTGCAACGGCAGGCGCATATGGTCAAGGATGTCAGTCAGGTGGCCGCTGCGGTCAAGCTGCGCGACTGGCAGATCGTGGATGCCCGCGCGCCCGAGCGTTTCAGGGGCGAGGTGCCAGAGCCGCGCGAGGGGCTGCGCGCAGGCCATATGCCCGGCGCGCTGAACCTGCCCTTCACTGCCCTGCTGAACGCCGATGGCACGATGAAACGCGGCGATGCGCTGCGCGCCGCGTTCGAGGGGGCAGGCGTCGATCTGGAGCGCCAGATCATCACCACCTGCGGATCGGGCGTGACTGCGGCGGTCCTCAGCCTTGGGCTGGAGATACTGGGGCACCGCGCCCATGCGCTTTATGACGGCTCATGGTCGGAATGGGGCCAGTTCCCCGATCTGAAGGTCGAAACCGGATGACAACACATCACGCAGGCGACAGCGTCACCTATACTGTGACCTTTCTGGAAATGACCGAGCGGCCCCGCTATGACTGGCCGCATACCCCGAATGGCATGACTGGCGCTTTGCTGAAGGCGGAAACGCCGCCTGTGTGGTATTTCCGCGCCCTCTATGATGCGGTCGGGCGCGATTATGCATGGACAGACCTGCATACCAGCGAAGACAGCGAGATTGCGGACTGGCTGAAGGACAAGGATGTAGCGCTATACTCGCTGATCGATCATGGCTGGCCGCAAGGGTTCTTCCTGCTTGACTGGCGCACGCCCCGCAGTTGCGAGCTGTGCTATTTCGGGCTGGTGCCGCCCTCGGTCGGGCGCGGGCTTGGAAGCTGGATGCTGCGCACCGCCATTCTGACCGCATGGGCGCGCGAGGGGGTCGAGGTGTTGCACGTGAACACCTGCACATTGGACCATCCCCGCGCGCTGATCCAGTATCAGAAACACGGCTTCACACCCGTCCGGCAGGAACAGCGCGCGCGCGTCCTGACCCGCGCATGGACCCCGCAACCCAACTGAAAGCCCCAGCCGATGTTCGAGTCCCTGCCAACGCCCAAGCCTGATGGAATCATCGCTCTGATGCAGGCTTTCGCGCAAGACCCGCGCATGGGCAAGATTGACCTGGGCGTGGGTGTCTACCGCGACGAGGCGGGCCGCACCCCTGTCATGCGGGCCGTCAAGGCCGCAGAGCTGCGATGTGTCGAGACACAGGAAAGCAAAAGCTACCTGTCACTTGCGGGCGATCAGGCGTTTCTGGACGCGATGGGCGCGCTGCTATTGGGCGGGGCTGTACCTGCTGCGCGCGTGGCCAGTGTCGGCACGCCCGGCGGCACGTCGGCAGTGCGCCAGATTTGCGAATTGATCCGCAGCGCGCGGCCAGAGGCGGTGGTCTGGGTCAGCGCGCAGACATGGCCCAACCACGCGCCGGTCATCGCGGCGGCGGGGCTGAAGGCGCAGCCTTATCGCTATATGGACCCTGCGCGCGGCGCGCTGGATCACATGGGCCTGTTTGCCGATCTGGAGCAGGTTTGCGCAGGCGATGTGGTGCTGCTGCATGGCTGCTGCCACAACCCCACCGGCATTGATTTCAGCGCGCAGGACTGGGCCGAGATTGCAGCATTGCTGGCGCGGCGCGGGGCGGTGCCCTTTGTCGATATGGCCTATCAGGGCTTTGGCGAGGGGCTGGATGCCGATGCAGGGGGCTTGCGACATCTGGCCGCGCGCCTGCCTGAAGTGCTGGTGGCGGCAAGCTGTTCCAAGAATTTTGGGCTGTACCGCGAACGTGTGGGGCTGGCGATGGCGATTGTGCCCGAGACCGCGCGCGCGACCTTGGCCGCAGCATTGGCGGGGCTAAGCCGACAGGTTTTCGCCTTTCCCCCCGATCATGGCGGGCGGGTGGTCAGCACGATTCTGGGCGACACGGCCCTGCGCGCCATGTGGCAGGCCGAGTTGGAAGAGATGCGCCTGCGCGTCGAAGAGAACCGCCGCGCGCTTGCATCGGCACTTCACGCCAAGACAGGCAGCGACAGGTTCGACATGATCGCACAGCAACGCGGGATGTTTTCGCTTTTGCCACTCTCGCCCGATCAGGTGGCGCAGCTGCACGCCGATCACGGCATTTACATGATGGGCGACGGGCGCGCGAATATGGCAGGGTTGAATGCCTATAGCGTGCCGGTTTGCGCGCAAGCCATCGCAAGCGTGCTGCGCTAGGGGAAAGACGCGGGGCTCTGCCCCGCACCCCGGAGTATTTGGCGCAAGAAAATGATCAGAACAAACTGCCCTGCTGGGGTGGCGGCGGGGTTTTGGGCTTTGGGGCTTTGGCGGATTTTTGTGGCAGGGCCACAAGGTGGCCATCGGCAAATTCAATCTCCAGCATGGGCGCTTTCGCAGCCGCCCCTGCCGAGGTGAGAAGCGCGCCATCCGCATCGCGCACCACAGCATAGCCGCGCTGCAATGTGGCCGGATAGCCGAGCGACTGGCGCAGGCGTTCCAATGCGGCCAGACGGGTGGCGTGTTGATCGAGAGAGGCTGTGAGCGCGCGGGTGGCGCGGGTGGCGCGATCCTCCAGCCGGTCGCGGGATTTGTCGATCTGGAAGCGGATCGTATTGGCGCGCAGCCCCGCCACAGTGCTGCGCAAGTCCTGCGTTTTGGTGGCAATCAGCGCACGCAGGGAGCCGGGGAAGCGTTCGGCCCATTGGTCAAAGCGCTGGGTGGCGGGGGCAAGCAGCGCCTCGGCGCGGGGCAGCGCACGCGCCAGATCACTCAGCCGTTGGCGGCGCTGGCTGACCGCCTGCCCGCCCGCGCGGATCAGACGCGCATCCAGCCCAGCAAGGCTGGCGGCCAGATCGGAATGCACAGGCACGGCAATTTCCGCCGCCGCTGTCGGTGTGGGCGCGCGCTGGTCAGAGGCGAAGTCGATCAGCGTCGTATCCGTCTCATGGCCCACGGCGGAAATCAGCGGGATGGCACTGGCGGCGACGGCGCGAATGACGATTTCTTCATTGAAGCCCCAGAGGTCTTCGATCGAGCCGCCCCCGCGCGCCACGATGATGACATCGGGGCGCGGGAGCGCCCCGCCTTCGGGCAAGGCATTGAAGCCCGCAATCGCGCGCGCTACCTCGGATGCGCAAGCCTGACCCTGCACTGCCACCGGCCAGAGCAGCACATGCACCCCGAAGCGGTCATGCAGCCGGTGCAGGATATCGCGAATCACGGCCCCTTGCGGCGAGGTGACAACCCCCACCACGCGCGGCAGATAGGGCAGGCGTTTCTTGCGCTCTGGCGCGAAGAGCCCCTCAGCGGCAAGTTGCGCCTTGCGTTTCTCCAGCATCGCCATCAGCGCGCCTGCGCCTGCGGGTTCCACGCTTTCAACCTGGAGCTGGTATTTGGATTGCGGCGCGAAGCTGGTCAGGCGGCCCGTGGCGATCACCTCCATCCCCTCTTCGGGGCGCACCTCCATCCGCGCGACCTGGCCTTTCCAGCTGACGCTGGCAATGACCGCGCGATCATCCTTGAGGTCGAAATACATATGCCCTGTGCGCGCCACCACCACGCGCCCCACCTCGCCGCGCACGCGCACGCGCCCGAATTCCCCTTCCAGCACACGTTTGACCGCCCCCGATATCTCGGAGACTGAAAACTCGGGGGTGTTGCTGGCGGGTTCGTCGATCAGGTCCATGCTGTGCCTTTGCTTGTCACGGGCGCAAACCCACCCTAGAACGCAAGCGCAAGGGTGCCAAGAGAGGGCGGGCAATGAATATTCTGGTTCTGGGCAGTGGCGGGCGTGAACATGCGCTGGCTTGGGCAATTCTGCAAAACCCGAAATGCGACCGGCTGATCTGCGCGCCGGGCAATGCGGGCATGGGCTTGATTGCCGAATGCGCGGATCTGGATATTTGCGATGGCGGCGCGGTGGTGACGTTTTGCGAAGAAAATGCGATCGATTTTGTGGTGATCGGCCCCGAAGCCCCTTTGGCGACCGGTGTGGCGGACAGGTTGCGCGCGGTGGGCATCGCATGCTTTGGCCCGTCAGCCGCCGCGGCACGGCTGGAGGCCTCGAAGGCCTTCACCAAGGAAATCTGCGCCGCGGTCGATGCGCCCACTGCGGGCTATGCCCATTTCACCCAAGCAGCCCCAGCGCGCGCCCATATTCGGGCAACCGGCGCGCCGATCGTTGTCAAGGCCGATGGTCTGGCCGCTGGCAAGGGCGTGATCGTCGCCATGACCGAGGCCGAGGCGCTGGAGGCGGTTGATACCATGTTTGGCGGCGAATTCGGGGCCGCTGGCGCGGAAGTGGTCATCGAGGAATTCATGGAGGGGGAGGAGGCCAGTTTCTTCGTGCTGGTGGATGGCGAGGTCTGCCTGCCCATTGGCACCGCCCAGGACCACAAGCGCGTGGGCGACGGCGATACCGGCCCCAATACCGGCGGCATGGGCGCCTATTCGCCCGCGCCGGTTCTGACCGATGCGATTGCGCAGACAGCGCTGGACCAGATCATCCGCCCCACCATGGCCGAAATGGCACGGCGCGGCATGCCGTATCAGGGGGTGCTGTATGCGGGGCTGATGATCAAGGACGGGCAGCCGCGATTGGTGGAATACAATGCCCGCTTCGGTGACCCTGAAGCGCAGGTGCTGATGATGCGGCTGGGCGCGCAGGCGCTGGACCTGATGCTGGCCTGCGCCGAGGGGCGGCTGGACGAGATGCATGTCAACTGGGCCGAGGATCATGCGCTGACAGTGGTGATGGCCGCACAGGGCTATCCGGGGGATTATGCCAAGGGCAGCGAGGTGCGCGGGCTGGAAGGCTGCGCTGCGGATAGCGCGCATATGGTGTTCCATGCAGGCACGCGGGCCGAGGGCGGGCGGGTGCTGGCCAATGGCGGGCGGGTGCTGAATGTGACCGCGCGGGGGGCCAGCCTGGCCGAGGCGCGCGACCGCGCCTATGACATGGTGGATCAGATCGACTGGCCGGAAGGGTTCTGCCGCCGCGATATCGGCTGGCGCGCGCTGTAGGGGGCGCGTGAAATAGGTTGGTTCTGGGGGGCTGTAATGCGGGACAAAGCGGGCCTTCGCTGCATTTGATCCAATGTCTGCTATACTCAACTGCCAAACCAACCCATCAGAAAGTCAGATTTGAACATGGCCTGGAAACCCAAAAACTATTCGACCATCAGCCCCTACCTCATGGTGCGCGACGCGGAGAAGACCCTTCAGTTCATGGAAGCTGTGTTCGCGGCGACGCGTTTGCGCCTGCACCCTCGGGAAAATGGGTCAGGCGTAGCACATGCCGAAGCCCGGATAGATGACAGCATCATCATGATGGGCGAGGTGCCCGACGCCAGCGAAGCACACATTCACGTTTATGTCCCGAACGCGGAGGAGACCTTTGCAAAGGCAGTGGCCGAAGGTGGGAAAGTGGTCCAAGACATCACTCGCTCAGGGGATGGGGACTATCGCGGTGGGATCGCTGACGGGAATGGCATCGTCTGGTGGATTTCTACGCAAGAAGAATATCGGAACTAGGCCAATGCTTTGGAATGATGTTGTCACGCTTGCAATGAAATGGCCGGAAGTCAGCGAGGCGACGTCCTATGGCGAGCCGTCATTGAAAATCCGCAAGCGATTGCTGGCACGGCACCGTCTAGACGACGACACCATTGTCCTTCTTGACGTCCCGGCAGAGGAACGCGCGCACCTGATAGAGATCATGCCGGAGGTATTCTTTTGCGAACCACACTACCACGGCCATGAAATTGTGCTGGCTTATCTCGAACATGCACCGGTTGATGTCATTGAACGGCTTTTGGAGCGGAGGTGGAGAAACTCTGCAAGCAAGCGTTCGGTCACCAATTTCAAAAACCGAACTGCGCAATAACAGACATTCATTCTCCCCGCAGCATCACGCGCTCTGGGCTCAATTCGACGCATCTCGCCATAGCGCAAGACACCAGATCGCGGCCAACCCACCTCGGATCGCCACGGCAAGGCACAACGGCCTAACGCCACGCAGGCCAAGCCCCGAAACCAGCGCCAGCCCTATACCCCCAGCTCTGGCCCCGGACAGATCAGGGGGCGGGTGCTGCGTTGGACCTCGTATAGCGCGTCCGCTCACCCTCGCCGATGAAGCGGGCATTCAGCCCCAAATCGATATCAGCTGGCACGCGCTGTAGGGGGGCGTGATCTGGGATGGTTTGGGGGGGCTGAGATGCGGTACTTTTCAGCCATTCGCGCGGAATCAAGGGCCGCAGGCCCGCCGCGCATCGCCGGGCCGTACCCCGGCACGGCGATTTGGCTGCCTCAAGCGCACAGCCTTGATCATACGCGGATTTTGCCAGCATAAAGCGCTGTAGCAGGGCACGAGGATCGCCGCACCACGGCCCGACGCTGCGCGGCTTGGGTCAGCCGTTCAAAGCCCCCCAAGCCCTCAAATCGACGCATCTCGCCATAGCGCAAGACACCAGATCGCGGCCAACCCACCTCGGATCGCCACGGCAACGCGCAAGGGCCTAACGCCACGCAGGCCATGCCCCGAAACCAGCGCCAGCCCTACACCCCCACCTCTGGCCCCGTACAGATCAGGGGGCGGGTGCTGCGCTGGACCTCGTAAAGCTCGGTCTGCTCGCCCTCGCCGATGAAGCGGGCATTCAGCCCCTCGTCGCCCCGCCAGAAAATCCAGCAATGTTCCTGCCCGGGCGCATTGTCATAGACAAAACAAATCTGCGTGTCGCGGTCAAACCAGCGCCCCTTGCGGCATTCATCGCCCATAAAGGCCCATGTGGTCCGTCGCCCTGCGTGAAATTCCTCGATCCCGTAGGGCAAGCCATTTTGCCCGAAGGTCAGGGTGCGGCCTGTGACATAGGCCTCGAACTCCGCAGCGCTCATGGGGGTTTGGCCGAGTGCGGCTGTGCCAAGGCAGGCGGTCAGGGCCAGAATGGCAATGCTTTTGATCTGCGTCATGCGCGCTCTCCTTGTGCTTGTGCCAACACACGGTCCACCCGCCGGTCCATCATCCTGAACCATAGCGGCGGCACCAGCGCGATCACACCCATTGCGGGCAGGCTATAGGGCAGCATCGGCATATCGGGCGTCAAACGCAAGGCCGGATAGATGCGCCCGGGATGGGCGTGATGGTCGGAATGGCGGGTGACATTCACTGTCATCAGCGCGCTGAACCAATGCGGGCTGTTCCAGCTGTGGCAGGCCTGTTGCGGGGCATAGCTGCCATCGGGCAGCGCGCGGCGTGCCAACCCGTAATGTTGCAGATAATCCACCATCGCATGCTGAAACTGGGCATAGGCCCCAAACCCCACCAAAGCGGCAACGCCCGCCCAACCAAGTGCGGCCCATGCCAGAACCAACACCCCCAAAGCGCCGCCCGTATAGGTAACATAGGGGTTCATCCGCCCCGAGCGCTGCGCGCGCGCATGCTCGATCCGGTAGCCTTCGGTCAGGTTGCGCCACAGGCTGCGGGGCAGATAGCGGTAGAAACTGGTGCCTTTGGGCGGGAAATTCGGATCCTTGGGCGTGGCCACATGCGGGTGATGCAGCAGCCGGTGCGATGTGGTGACATGCCCATACAGCATGGAAATGAACACCCATTTGCCAAGCGCGAACAAGCCGCGATGGGTGCGGTGAATCAACTCATGCGCATTGGCAATGCTGACCTGCCCGAAAAACAGCCCGAACCCCAGAAAAGCAGCCGCGCGTTCGGCCATGCCTAGCCCTGTTGCCCCTGTCACAGCATAGGCGCCGATGGCCAGCAGCGCGAAATGGCCAAGCGCCAGCGCAACCGACAGCGCATTGGCCCAGAACACCCCCTTTTCAGGGGCGGTGGCGGGGGTCAGCACATGGACCACCTCATCCAGCGCGAAAGCGATGACCGAGATATAGGCCAGCGCCAGCCAGACCCAGAAACCGCCATGAATGGCCCCGATCGCCAGCAAAATAACTGGGGCCAATGCAGCAAAAGCAAAATGTAAAACCGGCATTTCAAATCCGCCAAAGGGTAATAATGCAAAACATATCACGCCCTCCGCACCAGTACAGCCGCGCATTTTGCCACTGTTTGCAGATTTCGGGTGCTTTCCAAACGGGCACGCATGAGGTAGCTCTCACTCAGACAAGACAAGGATCAGGCCATGTCGTTTTTCAAGAAGCTGAAACAGCGCATGTTCCGCTCATCCTCGAAACTGGATGAGGGGTTGGAGGCGCTGGTGGAAGAGGCGGGCTCTGGCGCAGATGCCCCCCCTGCGCCAGAGCAATCCCCTGCCCCCCAGCCGCGCCCTGATCCGGTGCCTGCGCCACAGGCCCAGGAGCAGCCCATCGAGAAACCCGCCGAACAGGGCGCGAAACCGGGCCTTCTGGGCCGGATGCTGGGCCGTGACGACGCGCCGCGCCGTGTGCTGGATGATGAGATGCTGGAACGGCTGGAGGAGTTGCTGATCCAGTCCGACATGGGGGTTGAAACCGCCATGCGCGTCAGTGCCAATCTGGCCGAAGGGCGCTTTGGACGCAAAATGTCGGTGTCCGAGATCAAGGCCGCGCTGGCCGATGAAATCACCCGCATCATGGAGCCTGTGGCAAAGCCGCTGCCGCTATATGCCGCGCGCCCGCAAGTGGTGCTGGTGGTGGGCGTCAATGGCGCGGGCAAGACCACGACCATTGGCAAACTGGCCAGCCAGTTCCGAGAGGCCGGCAAATCGGTGATGATCGCGGCGGGCGACACGTTCCGCGCCGCTGCCGTGGAACAATTGCAGGTCTGGGGCACACGCGCGGGCGTGCCGGTCATGACCGCGCCCGAAGGCTCGGACCCTGCCAGCCTTGCCTATGACGCATTGGCGCGCGCAAAGGCGGAAGGGATTGACCTGCTGATGATCGACACAGCCGGACGGCTGCAAAACCGCGCTGACCTGATGGAAGAACTGGCCAAGATATTGCGTGTGCTGCGCAAGCTGGACCCCGACGCCCCCCACAATACACTGTTGGTGCTGGACGCGACCACTGGGCAGAACGCCCTGAATCAGGTGGAAATCTTCCGCAAGCTGGCAGATGTGACAGGGCTGGTCATGACAAAACTGGACGGCACCGCGCGCGGCGGTGTTCTGGTGGCGCTGGCTGATCGCTTCGGCCTGCCGATCCATGCCATCGGCGTGGGCGAGCAGATTGACGACCTGCAAGCCTTCGACCCAGAGGAATTTGCCGCAGCGCTTATCGGCACCGACCTTCAGGCGTGACCCGTCGCACCTGACAAAAGCCGCGGATCAACCCCGATCCGGCCCAGCGCGGCGGTCCATTTGGCCCCGTCTTCGGTGCCAAACAGCATGGCAGGCGCGGCATCGGCGATCAGCCAGCCGCCTGCCTGAATCTCACTGTCCAACTGCTCTGGCCCCCAGCCCGCATAGCCCAGCGCCACGATGGAATGCGCAGGCCCCTGCCCGCGCGCCATCTCGGCCAACACCTCGACCGAGGTGCTTAGAACGATACCCTCTGCGACTTGCAGGCTGCCTTCGGCATTGAAGAAATCGGGCGAGTGCAGCACAAACCCGCGCGAAGTCTCGACAGGGCCGCCGAAATGAACAGGGCCATCTACCGGGTCTTCGCCCAAGCCCTTGCCCGCTTCGGGGGCCTCAAGGTCAAGATGGGTCAGCAATTTGAACAAGGTCAGGTCAGGCAAGGGTTTGTTGACAATAACCCCCATCGCGCCGCTTTCTGAATGGGCGCAAAGCAACACCACCGAATGCGCGAATCGGGGGTCTGGCATTGACGGCATGGCGATCAGCAATTTTCCGACGAGATGGGTCATGTCTGTCCAAGAGATGTCTTTGGGGCAGCATGCCTGTCTTGCGCGGGCTTGCCAAGGGGTTCACAAGCGGGGCAGACAGGCTTTTGTGTCACAGGCGCGCCATGTCGCGCCCTTGTGACTTCCCTTCTCGGGGCGCACAGGGAATCTAGGGGCTATGAAAAGACTTTGCACATTTCTGACGCTTTGCGCGCTGGCGCTGCCGGTTACGGCCCCGGCGCAGGCCCCCCATGTGGCCGAAATTGTACAGGCCAATATGCGCCCCGGCTGGAAAACCGAGACAGGCACATACATGGCCGCGCTGCATGTTCGGCTTGCACCAGAATGGATGACCTATTGGCGCCATCCGGGCGAAAGCGGGATTGTGCCCACGCTGGATGTGTCAGGCTCGCGCAATCTGGCGGGTGCGCGCATCATCTGGCCGGAACCGAAGCTGTATATCAAAGCCGGTTTTGCCAGCATCGGCTATACAGATGAAATCGTGCTGCCGATAGAACTGACGCCTGCCAACCCCGCGCAGCCCGTCGAACTGGATGCGATCCTGTCAGTGGGCGTGTGTGCAGATATCTGCATTCCGGTCGATCTGGCGCTGAAACTGGCCACGCAGGGCGCGGGCGCGCCCGATACCGCAATCGCAGCCGCACTGACACGCCGCCCGAAAGCGGCGCATACGGCCGGCTTGCAGGCAATGGAGTGCAACATCACCCCCGACAAACGCGGAATACGGCTAAGTGCAAACCTGCAAATGCCCCCGCAAGGCAACACCGAATTTGTGCTGATTGAAATGATGGGCAGTGGCATGCCCACGCGCGCGCTGCCCTCTGAACGGCTTGGCGATACATTGACAGGCCATACCCTGTTTCGCACCAAAACCGGCGGGTCCATAGACCGCTCTGCCCTGCGGATCAGCATTATCAGCGAATATGGCACGACTGTGCATCAGGGCTGCGCGGTTTCCGACTGAAGCTTGCGTCGGGTGCCAAGCCAGACCCCCAGCGCGCCAAGGCACCATGCCACCCCCAAGCCCAGAACTGCGCCGCCCAGAAACAGCACCATCGCCGCGCGCATGGGCGAGTCTGCCAGCCCTGCGACAAGGTCGGGCCACAGCACCTGCCCTGTCACGATCACCCCGCCCAGCGTTGCGATGAACCACGCCACCAGCCCCAATGCGGCCACAAGCGGCACCAGCGACACACCGCGCGCAGGCAGTGTCAGGGCGCGCCGTAGCGACACAACCTGACGGCGCATGTCATGCCCGATGGCCAGCAAGGCAGGCACCAGCAGCAGCACGATGAACATGCCAAACCCAAGCCCGTAAACCAGCGTAATCACAGTGGGTTTCAGAAATGCCGCCTGGGTCGAGTTTTCGAACATCAAGGGCGTCAGGCCCAGCACCGTGGTCAATGTCGTCAGCAGCACAGGGCGCAGGCGATCACAGGTTGCGTCAATGATCGAGGGGATAAGCCCCCTGTCCCGTGCATATTGGTCCACAGTTGTGACCAGCACGATGGAATCGTTGATGATGATCCCCGCCATCCCCATCATACCCACGACCGAGAACATCGACATGGCCATGTCCCAACTCAGATGCCCGTAAATCACCCCGATCAGGCCAAAGGGAATGACTGCCATAACCACCATCGGGCGCAGCCAGCTGGAAAATACCCATGCCAAGGTCAGATAGATCAGGATCAGGCACAGCCCGATGCCGATGGCCGCATCCGTCATGAATTCGCGTTCCTGTTCGGCCTGACCGGAGAGTCGCGTTGTGATGCCGAAATCGGCCTCAAGATCGGGCAGGATACGTTCTGTCAGCAGGCGCGTAATCTCGCGGGCGCGGGCGGGGTCATCTTCGGACAGATCGCCCGTGACGGTGACCACGCGCACGCCATTCTCGCGCCGGATGCTGGAAAAGCCCTGCCGCTCGGCGACCGAGACGATATCGCCCAGCGGCACATAGCTGCCCGATGACGCGCGCATCATCATATTGTCCAGAAAATCCGCAGCCCGTTCGGATGCCGGGACTTCCACACGAATGCGCCCTGTGCGCAACCCGTCAGGGAAGGTCGCAGCCTCGATGCCCGACAGACGGTTGCGCAAGTCGCGCGACAACCCTTCAACCGTAAAGCCCAGCGCCTGCCCCTGCGGGGTCAGTTGCAGCAGCAATTCTAGCTTGTCATAGGGCAGATTGTCTTCCAGCCCTGTAATCTCGGGAAAGGGAACAAGGGCTGTGCGCAACGCCTCGGATGCCGCTTTCAACGTCTCGGCATCGGCCCCTGTCAGATCGACCGACAGCGAATCGCCACCCGGACCAGTCCCCCATGACCGGAAACTGAATTCCTCCAACCGCGGAAGCGACTGCACCTCGTCTTGCAGGGCAGATGCGAAGGCAAAAGACGACATCTCGCGCAGATCGGCATCGACCAGATCAATCGAGATTGCGCCCAGAAGGTCGCCATCCTTGTTGTCAGCCGATGCCAGCGGCCGCCCGGCATGGCCGCCCAATTCAGCCATGGCGAACATTACAGGGTTGATGCCGGTCTCGGCTTCCATGCGGGCGGCCAGTGCCTCGGTGGCGCGCTGCAATTCGCGCAGCATGTCCAGCGTATCGGCGCGGGTTGCGCCATCGGTCATGACAATATTGCCAGTGATCGAGCCTTGCTCGGGCGGGTTGAAGAAGCGAAACGGCAGATCACCACGCACAAGATGGGCCATCTGAAGCGTTAAAAGCGCAATCAGCCCTGCCACAACCGGATAGCGCGCCGCGATCACCATGCCGATAAAGGGCCGGAACGCGCGCTCTCGCATCCATTTGAAGCCGCGATTGACCTGCCGCGAGGGCCAGTCATACCAGCGTTCTTTCAGGCCACTGGCGATTGCATGATACATATGGTTGGGCAGGATCAGAAAACACTCCACCAGCGAGGCGGTGAGAACAGCAATAACAGTCAGGGGAATATCGGCAATCAAGGTGCCAAAGCGCCCGCCCACAAGGATAAGCGCACCAAAGGCCAGAACTGTGGTGATCGTTGCCGCAAAAACCGGCTGCGCCATGCGGGTGGCGGCGTTTTCCGCCGCTTGCGCAGGCGTCTCGCCCAACTCGCGCGCGCGGTAATCCGCATGCTCGCCCACCACAATCGCGTCATCCACGACAATGCCAAGCGTGATGATCAGCGCAAAAAGCGAGATCATGTTGAAGCTTAGGCCCATCAGATACATGACAGCAATCGCGGCCAGCATGGCCGCCGGTATGCCCGCAGATACCCAAAAGGCCGTGCGCGCATTCAGGAACAAAAACAGCAACACCACAACAAGGCCAAGACCAAGTGTTGCATTCTTGACCAGAATCATGATGCGCCCAGAAATGAAATCGGCCCGCGTTGAAACCAGCTCGATTTTCACGCCTTCGGGCAGATTGCGGTTCATGACATCGGCCATGGTCTGCACACGCGCCTGAATTTCGATGGCATCGCTCCGCTCGGACCTGTCAACGCGCAAGGTGATGGCGGGGTCATCGCCCACCCAGAAAGCGCGGTCGCGGTCGATGCGCCCCTCTCTTAGCTCGGCCACATCGCCCAAGCGCAGCACAGTTCCATCCGCGCGGGTGCGCAGTGCAATCTCGGCCATCTGGTCGGCAGAGCGCCGCTCGGAGCCGGTGCGCACCCGAGAGCCGCCGGAAGACACTTCGCCGGAAGGGTCCGTGCTGACCGTGCTGCGGATGGCCTGCGCAATATCGGCCATGCTCAGGTCATGTTCGATCAGGTTGCGCGTGGGCACTTCGACCAACACCTCGGCGCTGGCCACGCCGCGTATGGTGGTGCGGGTGATCCCTTCATTATATAGCCGCGCTGCAAATTCATCGGCAAAGCGGGCCAGTTGTTCCACTGCAACAGGGCCGGTCACAACGACATTGGTGACCCTGTCGGCCCAACTGGACCGGCGGGTGACCGGATCTTCCACATCTTCGGGCAGAGTGCCAACCGCATCCAGCGCGTCTTGCACATTGGCACTGCCACGCGCCATGTCCCAGCCGGTTTCAAAATCGATGGTGAAACTGGCGCGCCCTTCGCGTGACTGGGCGGTAACATTGCTGACCCCGTCCACAGCTTGCAGCGCGGGGCCGACAAGCTGGACCACACCGCGATCAAGGTCTTCGGCCCCTGCGCCCGGCCAGCGGATATCGACCGAGATGTTATCAACCACCACATCGGGGAAGAATTGCGCGCGCATCTGCGGGATGGCTGCCAGACCGGACACGATCATGACCACCAAAAGCAGGTTCGCGGCGGTTTTGTGGCGGGTGAAATAGCGAAACAGACCCAAGGCTTGCACTGCAAGCCTGTCTTTCGTGCTGCGCACAGCCATGGTTCAGCCCCCGCTTTGGGGGCGTCCGCCGCCCCCGTTTTCCAGCCGTTCCAGCATGCTGGCGGGAACGGAGTCTTCGGAAAGCTGCGCGATCATGCGCGCGCGCACGGGTTCTGGCATGCGGGTGTTGCCTTCGACCTGCGCAATCAGCCGCGCACGGCGTTCGGGGTCAAGCATCACCATTTCAGGCGCATCCATGACCACCTCGCCCGTGGCGGTTTCACGCTGCGGGCGCACCAGAATACCGGCCCCAAGGGCAGGGCCAATCTCGCGCACAATCTCTAATCCGGCCAGCGCGCGCGCCGCGACCAGCACATCATCGCCCTGACGGCGCAACACTGTGACAGGCAGCGCAGACAGGCGGTTGTCATCATTGATGACCAGCACATCGCCCGAGGCATTCACGGCGGTTGCGGGCAGCAAGGCCACATCTTGCAACGCGGGTTCCTGCAAGCGCACGGTCACAAAATCGCCCGGACGAAAGCCCCGTGGGGCCACCAGCTCGACAAACAGCTGCCGCCCGCTTTGCCCCTGTTCCACAGTGGCAGAGGCCCGCACCAACCGCGCAGGAGAGGTGATCTCGAAGCCCGCCACTTCCAGCGCAACTTCTGCCTCGTTGTTCAGCAAACGGCCATCGTCGTCGATCAGGCGCAGATATTGCGCGGTAGACACGCGCACCGCCACTTCCAGCGATGCGGGGTCTATGATGCGGCCAAGCTGTTCGTTGGTGTTGACAATCGCGCCCTCAGAAATGCCGACATCGGCCAGCGTGCCGCTGAAACTGGCATAAACGCGGGTGTCGGACAGGCGGCGCTCTGCCTCGCTTAGGGAAATGCGCTGGCGCTCCAGCGCGCTTTCGGCCTGATCGCGGCGCGCGATGGCCTGCGCTTCGGCCTGTCTGCGCCCGACAGTGGCCTGACGCGCGGATGACAGCGCAAGCTCTGCCTCTTCCAGCGCGGCTTCGGTTGCCACACCGCGTTCCGCCAGACCGCGACGACGCTCCAGCGCGCGGGTGCGCAGATCGAATTGGGCCTGCGCTGCGGCCACATCCTCGCCCGCAAGTTCCAGCGCGCGGGTGGCATCGCGCAACTCGGCCTTGGCGCGGGCAAGATCGGATTGCGCCAAAGCAAGCGCTGCTTGCGCATCGGACGGGTCTATGCGGAACAGAAGCTGGCCTTCGCGCACGTCTGCGCCATCCTCGAACCCTGCCGCCACTTCCAGCACCTGTCCGCCCACGGGCGTGCGCAATTCAAGCGAACGGCGCGTGCGCACTTCGCCAAATGCCGACAGGGTCGGGGTGACTTCGCCTGACGTGACCTGCATGGCGCGCACCGTGAACACGCGTTCGCGCCCGCCCTGCCCCGGCCCGCCTGTCACCTCTGCCCTGCTCTGGATCGCGGTGACCAGCGTATAGCCTGCATATGCAAGGGCCGAAAAAGACAATGCCGCAAGAAACAGCGCAATCAGGCTGCGGGTCAGGAAACGCATGGCCACTCCAGTTCAAGGCGACATACAGATTACGCCGCAAAAGCCGCATCAGTTCAATCTACTTGAACGCACCAACGCGTTACTTCCGTCGCAGATGTTCATCCAATCGCGGAAAAATTTCGACAAAATTGCAAGGGCGGTGGCGGAAATCGAATTGCAGCGCAAGAATTTCATCCCAAGCATCCTTGCACGCCCCCGGAGAGCCGGGCAGGGCAAACAGATATGTCCCTTGCGCCACCCCCGCACAGGCCCGCGACTGGATGGCCGATGTGCCGATCTTCTGCATCGAGATGATGGTAAAGACTGTGCCGAACGCCTCGATCTCTTTCTCATAGACATCCCGATGCGCCTCGACCGTGACATCCCGCCCTGTCAGGCCAGTTCCGCCTGTGGTCAGAATGGCATCAATGCCCGGATCGGCACACCATACGCGCAACTGCGCGGCGATCTGGTCACGCTCGTCGCGCAAGATATCGCGCGCGGCAAGGATATGGCCTGCCCCCTCAATGCGCGCGGCCAGCGTGTCGCCGGATTTGTCATTGTCCTGCGCGCGTGTGTCAGACACTGTCAGCACTGCAAAGCGCACTGGCATGAAGGGTTTGGTCTCGTCAATTCGGGTCATGAAACGGTCCTTAGTCGGGCTTGCAACTCCAGCAGATCGGCCCAAGCTTCGCGCTTGGCGGCAGGGTTGCGCAACAGATAAGCAGGGTGCAGCATGGGCAGCGCAGGCCGCCCCGCCACCTCGCGCCACTGCCCGCGAATGCGGGTGATCGCCTCCTGGCTTTCAAGCAAGGTGCCCGCCGAAATGCGCCCCATCAGGATCAGCACATCGGGGTTGATCAACTCGATATGGCGCATCACGAACGGGCGGAACATGGCGCGTTCCTCTGCACTCGGGTCGCGGTTCTGGGGTGGACGCCACGGCAGGATATTGGTGATATAAACCGCATGCGCAGGGTCGGGATGGTCGCGGCGCATGTCTATGGCCGCCAGCATCCGGTCAAGCAACTGCCCCGCTTCCCCGATAAAGGGCTTTCCCGCGCGGTCCTCCTCGCGGCCCGGTGCCTCTCCCACGATCATGACGCGGGCATTGGGCTGGCCGTCGCAAAAGACCAGATTGCGCGCGCCAAGTTTCAGATCGCTATGCTCGAAAGCGGCAAGCGCGGCTTGCAGCGCCTCCAGATCAGGGGCGGCACCGGCCATGGCCTGCGCTTCTGCGACAGGGTCGGCATTGACAACCGGCGTGGTCATGGCAGGGGTGGCGGCGGCTTTCGGGGCCGCAACAGGCGCAGGGTCCAGCGCATAGCGGTCAATGGGCGCGTCACAAATGGCTTCAAGCGCGCCCATCTCAACCTGCCACTCAAGGCAGGCGCGCGCAATGTGCCAGTCTGTTTCCCATGGGGCCTGCGTTGTCATGCCCATACCGTAATGTGCACATGACAAAGGGTAAAGCGGCCTTGTCGTCGCGGGGCGCGGTTTCTATAACGGCACAGCGGCAAATGGCGGGGGACGCATGACTTTCACACAGAATCATCTTCTGGGGATCGAGCCGCTTCACCCGACAGAGATTACCACCATCCTTGATCTGGCGGATGAATATGTCGCGCTGAACCGGTCCAGCGAGAAGCATGGCTCGGCGCTATCGGGCATGACGCAGATCAACATGTTCTTCGAAGCCTCGACCCGCACACAGGCCAGTTTCGAGCTGGCGGGCAAGCGGCTTGGTGCGGATGTCATGAATATGGCCATGGCCCAGTCCAGCCTGAAAAAGGGCGAGACGCTGATCGACACGGCGCTTAGCCTGAATGCCATGCACCCCGATTTGCTGGTGGTGCGGCATGGCCGGTCAGGGGCCGTCAACCTGCTGGCGGAAAAGGTGAATTGCGCGGTTCTGAATGCAGGCGATGGCAAGCATGAACACCCAACACAAGCGCTTTTGGATGCGCTGACCATCCGGCGCAAGAAAGGCCGTCTGCACCGGCTGAGCATTGCGATATGCGGCGACATTGCCCATAGTCGCGTCGCGCGTTCAAACCTGATCCTGCTGGGCAAGATGGAAAACCGCGTGCGCCTAGTCGGCCCGCCCACATTGATGCCCAAGGGCGTCGAAGAGTTCGGGGTCGAGGTGTTCGACGACATGCGCGAAGGGCTGGCAGGGGCCGATGTGGTGATGATGCTGCGCCTTCAGCGCGAACGGATGGATGGCGGCTTTGTACCCTCAGAGCGCGAATATTTCCACCGCTACGGGCTGGATGCCGAGAAACTGGCCTATGCCAAGGATGATGCCATCGTCATGCATCCCGGTCCGATGAACCGCGGGATCGAGATTGACGGCGCCATCGCCGATGACATCAACCGCTCGGTCATTCAGGAACAGGTTGAAATGGGGGTTGCGGTGCGCATGGCCGCGATGGACCTGCTGGCCCGAAACCTGCGTCGCACGCGCGAACGCGACAGACTGAGAAAGGCCGCCCATGGCTGAAGAAATCCGCGAAAGCAGCCTTGGCGATACAGTGTTCGAGCCGGAACCGGGCGAAAAGATCCTGCGCGACATCCGGTCCGACAAGGCCACCTATTGGCGCGATCACGGGGTGATGGCAGTCTTGGGCATGGGGGTCGTGGGGATTGTGCTGTCTGTCATCGGGTCCGACCATGTGGCCATCGGCTCACTCGGGGCGGTGCTGGCGCTGGCCGTACGCGGGCTGTGGCTGTATTCGGAACAGATGAAATTCCGCTGGGTGCTGAGTAATATGCGCCTTGTCGGACCGGGCGGGCGACAGGTGTATTTGCTGGAACTGGAAAAGGCGCGCCGCCTGTTTGGCGATATCCAGCTGATCACCAAAAGCGGCGACAAACATCTGATCAAGCACATCCGCCAATCCGACCAGTTGGTGGCCGAGATCGAAGCCGCCCGCGCCAAACGCGCCAAGCGAAAGGGGGCGTGATGGCCCCGCAAGCTGCAAATTCACCAAAGGAAGCACGCGTGATCTGGTTTCACAATGCACGACTGATTGACCCTGAACACGGCGTTGAGCGTCTGGGAAGCCTGTTGGTGCAGGATGGCATGATAACAGAATTGGACGGCCCCTGCCCCGATGGTGCCGAAGCGCGCGATTGCGCAGGAAAATGCCTTGCCCCCGGCATTGTGGATATGGGTGTGCAGGTGGGCGAGCCGGGCGCGCAGCACAAGGAATCCTTGCGCACCGCAGGCCTGGCGGCGGCCAAGGGCGGGGTCACGACCATCATCATGCGCCCTGACACAACACCTGCCATCGACACGCCCGAAGTGCTGGAATATGTCACCCGCCGCGCCGAGGCGCGCACCCCCGTCAACATTCGCGCCATGGCCACCCTGACCCGCGCGCGCGAAGGGCGCGAAATGTCCGAGATCGGCTTTTTGCTGGATGCGGGCGCTGTGGCCTTTACCGATGGCGACAGGATTGTAGGCGACACCAAGGTTCTGGCACGCTGCATGACCTATGCCAAGGGCTTGGGCGCGCTGATTATCGGGCACCCGCAGGATGGCGGGTTGTCGGACGGGGCCTGCGCCACAAGCGGAAAGTTTGCTTCGCTGCGTGGCCTGCCCGCTGTCTCGCCCATGGCAGAGCGGATGGGCTTTGACCGCGACATGGGCTTGGTCGAGATGACAGGCGTGCGCTACCATGCCGACCAGATCACCAGCGCACGCACCCTGCCCGCGCTGGAACGCGCCAAGCGCAACGGGCTGCATGTGACCGCTGGCATTTCGATCCATCACCTGACGCTGAATGAAATGGATGTGGGCGATTACCGCACCTTCTTCAAATTCACCCCGCCGCTGCGCAGCGAAACCGACAGGGGCGCGATGGTGCGCGCCGTGGCCGAAGGGCTGATCGATGTCATCTGTTCCATGCACACCCCTCAGGATGAGGAATCCAAGCGCCTGCCGTTTGAAGAAGCCGCCTCTGGCGCGGTGGGGTTGGAAACTTTGTTGCCCGCTGCGATGCGGCTGTATCATTCCGAAGGGTTAAGCCTGCCGCAAATCTGGCGCGCGCTGTCCTTCAACCCCGCGCAACTTCTGGGGTTGGCGGCGGGGCGGCTGTCAGTGGGCGCACCGGCCGATCTGGTGCTGTTCGACCCCGACGCGCCCTTCGTGCTGGACCGTTTTGCGCTACGCTCGAAATCCAAGAACACCCCCTTTGACGGGGCACGGATGGAGGGGCGCGTTCTGGCCACCTATGTCGCGGGCAACTGCGTCTATGAACACAAGGTCTAAGCCATGCCCGAATTGCTGACACCGCTATGGCTGCTGGGGGTTGTGGGGCTGGTGGCATATATGATCGGCTCGATCCCTTTTGGGGTGGTGGTCGCGCGCGTGATGGGCTTGGGCGATCTGCGCGCGATCGGGTCAGGCAATATCGGGGCCACCAATGTCATGCGCACAGGTAACAAGGCCGCAGGCGTGCTGACCTTTGTGCTGGATGCAGGCAAGGGCGCGATTGCGGCATTGGTGGCATGGGCGCTGTTGGGCGAAGACGCCGCACAGGCGGCGGCTTTGGCGGCGTTTCTGGGCCATTTGTACCCTGTGTATCTGGGTTTCAGGGGTGGCAAGGGGGTGGCAACCTTCATCGGCACAGCGCTGGCACTGGCATGGCCCGTCGCGCTGGGGGTCTGCGCGATCTGGGCGCTGGTGTTCAAACTGGGCCGCATCTCGTCGCTTGCGGCACTGGTGGCAAGCGCCTTCAGCCCTATGCTTGCGCTGGTTTTTGGCTACCAGAGCATGGCCGCATTGTTTGGCGTTCTGACAGCGATGATCTTTTACAAACATATCGAGAATATCCGCCGCCTGCTGACCGGCACCGAAGCGCGGTTTGACAAGAAGCGCTAAGGCTGCACAGCCTGAGATATGGGGTGCCCTTTGGCCCAGCTTGCAGCTTATGGGGTCGCTTGCGGGGCTTTGTGGGCCACTGAATGCAGAACTCTCAAAGCGCCAATGGGCAATCAGATATTGCGCAACGCCTGCGGCAGCACTTCGGCAAACACGGCCAATTCAGTCGGCGGGCCGGCAGAGACGCGAATGCAGCGGTCATGCGGCGCGACAAAGGGCATGCGCACAAACACATCGCGCGACATCAGTTCCTGCACCAGTTTGCGGGCATAGGCCCCATCATGCCCGCAATCAATGGTCACGAAATTCGTGGCCGATGGCAGCGCATGCAGGCCATTGTCAGAGGCAATCTCGCCCAGCATCTTGCGGGCCGCGTCAAGGTTGGTTTTCACATGTGCCAGCCAAGCCTGATCATGCAGCGCCGCCAATGCGCCCGCTTGCGCCAGACGCCCGACACCGAAATGGTTGCGAATACGGTCGAACATTGCGATCAACGGGGCCGCACCGATGGCATAGCCGATCCGCATTCCCGCCAGCCCGTAGAGCTTGGAGAAGGTGCGCATCCGGATAACACGCGTATCATCCGCATCCAGTGCGGGGGCCGTGCCTTCGGGGGCGGCATCGATATAGGCTTCGTCCAGCACCAGCAGCGTGCCTTCGGGTACAGCGTCAATCAGGCGCTGGACAATCCGTGCGCTGTGCCAGCTGCCCATCGGGTTGTCGGGGTTGCAGAAATACAAAAGCTTCGCGCCAACCTGTTCCGCCCGCACCAGCAGCGCGGCGGGGTCTTCGTGGTCGTCGCGGTAGGGCACCTTGTGCAGCGCACCGCCAAACCCCGCAACATGGTAGTTAAATGTCGGATAGGCCCCGTCCGAGGTTACAACCGCGTCACCCGGTGCCACCAGCAAGCGGACCAGATTGCCCAGAATCCCGTCAATCCCCTCGCCTACATGAATGTTCTCGGGCGCGATCTGGTGATGCGCAGCCAGCGCCATGCGCAAATCGTGGCATTCGCTGTCGCCATACATCCATGCCTGCGCGGCTTCGTCCTGCATCGCGGCAATCGCCTTGGGTGACGGGCCAAAGCCGCTTTCATTCGCCCCCAACCGCGCGCGAAATGCACGGCCTGACGCGCGCATATGCGCATCTGGCCCCACGAAGGGAACCGTGGCAGGCAGGTTTTCAACCAGTTCTGTGAAGCGTGCGGTGCTCATGCCTTTATGGATAAGCGACAGGCCAAGCCGGGGCAAGCCACAGTTTCACACCAGCGCCCCTTTGCCCATACGGTCCAGAAAGGCATCGCCCTCGGCCAGCACGGTGTTACGGCGGCTCTCGTCCATCTTGTCGAATGTGCGGTACATCGGCGCCATGCGCGGGTTCCCCGCGAACCGGTCGCGGTGCCGGATCAGGAAATGCCAATACAGCAGGTTGAACGGACAGGCGCGCGGGCCTGTCTTGTCCTTGACCTTGTAGTGGCAGGACTTGCAATAATCCGACATCCTATCGATATAGGCACCCGAACTGACATAGGGCTTTGACCCCACGATGCCGCCATCGGCAAATTGCGACATGCCCACCACATTGGGGGCTTCGACCCATTCATAGGCATCGGCATAGACGGCCAGATACCATTCATGCACCTCGGTCGGGTTTACCCCTGCCAGCAGCGCGAAATTGCCGGTCACCATCAGCCGCTGGATATGGTGCGCATAGGCCAGATCGCGTGTCTGGCCAACGGCTTGCGCGATACAGTTCATCTGCGTTTTGGCCCCCCAGTAGAAATCGGGCAGCTTGCGCTGGTGGTTCAGCACATTGCGGCGCGGATAGTCCGGCCCTTCCAGAAAATACACCCCGCGCACAAATTCGCGCCAGCCGATGATCTGGCGAATAAACCCCTCGGCAGAGTTCAGAGGGGCTTTGCCGTCCAGATAGGCCCGCTCGACCCGCTTGCATATTTCCAACGGCGTCAGCAGTCCTGCATTCAGATACAGGCCAATGACCGCATGATACAGATAGGGGTCACCCTCGACCATCGCATCCTGATAGGTACCGAAATCCGGCAGCGAATGGGTGACGAAATGATCCAGCGCGCGCAACGCCCCGGCGCGGTCGGTCTGGAACTGAAAGGGCCGCAGCGTGCCGAAATTGTCGGGAAAGCGTGCCGCGACCAGATTCAGAACCTCGGACAGAACCTCGTCCATCTGCACTTCTGGCGGGCCGGATCGCAGCAGGTCGGCTTTCGCCGGTTTGCGGTTGTCATGGTCGAAATTCCACTTGCCGCCCGCTGGCTGGTCACCCTCCATCAACAATCCGGTCTTGCGGCGCATGTCGCGGTAGAAATACTCCATCCGCAGCGCTTTGCGCCCCTCGGCCCAGTCTTCAAACTCCTTATGGGTGGCCAGAAAGCGGTCATCGGGCAGCAAGGTCACATCCAGCGGCACCTCTTGCAAAGCCGTGATCAGCCGCCACTCGCCCGGCTCTGTCGCCAAGACGACCCGCGCACCGGTTTCTTCCGCGCGGCGCAGCAATTCGCCGGGAATAGAGCCTGCATTCTGCGCGTCATCCAGCGGCGTATAGGCAACCTGCCACCCCTGCTGGCGCAGATGGGCTGCGAATTTGCGCATGGCGGTGAACAGAAAGGCAATTTTCTTGGGGTGGTGCGGGACATATTCCGCCTCGGTCGCAACTTCGGCCATGACCACGACATCGCGCGATTTATCGGCCTTTTGCAGCGCGGACAGGCTGTCTGTCAGCTGATCGCCCAGCACCAATACCAGCTTCACCATGCCACGCGCTTCCCTGCCCAGTCGAAGAACTGCCCCGACTCTCCGGGGCTTAAACCCTCCATCACCTGCAACAGGTTGGATGCGGCCTCTCCTGCGGGGACAGCCGGATGGCGGCCAAGGTATTTCTCGGTGAAAGTTGTAGCGACTGTGCCGGGGTGCAGCGCCACACAAACCGCATGCTTATGTGTCCGCCCCAATTCTATCGCCGCACCGCGGATGATCTGGTTCAGCGCGGCTTTGGATGCGCGGTAGCTGTGCCAGCCCCCTGCCTTGTTATCCCCGATTGAA
Source organism: Roseinatronobacter thiooxidans (assembly GCF_001870675.1). Classification (GTDB taxonomy): domain Bacteria; phylum Pseudomonadota; class Alphaproteobacteria; order Rhodobacterales; family Rhodobacteraceae; genus Roseinatronobacter; species Roseinatronobacter thiooxidans. The sequence goes on from NZ_MEHT01000045.1 coordinate 330,665, forward strand.
CCGACGCGCGCCGACAATGCCGCCATCACGCAAGGCGCATCGCGCGGCAGCAATGGGACAGAGTGTTTCATCACCAGCGCGGGGCCAATGGTGTTTAGCGCGAATTGCAGCGCCATGGCTTCGGCACTCAGGTGTTTCAACGCTTTCTCGGGCGCGTGGCCCTCAATCTCCAGCGCGCCCGTGGCAATGATGATGCGCTGGAATGGCCCCTCCAGCGCGCCCAGATGCTGCGCGATTGACGCCTCATCTGTCACATCCAGCCCATCGGCGCTGCGGGACAGGCCTGTAACCTGCCAGCCCTGCGCCGCCAATTCCGTACAAAGCGCGCGGCCAATGCCACCCGATGCGCCGATCACCAATGCCCGTGTCATGCTGCCTCCGTGTTGAGCGCATGACCTAGGCGGCGCATGGCGCCTGTCCAGTGATCAAACGTTTTGTCACGATATAGCAGTTATTTCGGTGCCACCAATGCCTCGGCCCAGCGCCGCGCGATGGGCGACAGGATAACGGCCAAAGGCACAGCAATGCACCATGCGACAAACCACGCCTTTAGCCAGCGCATAGGATAGCCCGCATCCATGCCGGTATTGATGAACGTGATGATGCTGGAAATAACCACGGACATGATTGTCCCCATCAGCAGCCCTGTGACAATGCGCAGCTTCATTCTTTGCCTTTCATTCGCCCTCAACACAATCATAGTATTGAATGTGTTGAGGGCAAGGGCGCGGCCCTATGCTTTTCAACTCAGGGCGCTGTCACATCTGGCACAGGTGCCAGCATGGGCGTGACGGCCCACATCGGGGCTGATCTTCCAGCAGCGCTGGCATTTCTCGCCTTCGGCACGCTCAAAGATCACGCCGATGCCCTGCACTTCGGGCAGGCGAAACGCCTCTGCGGGAATCGGGTCTGCGGTCAGCGAGATGGCAGAGGTGATGCAGATATCGGCAAAATCCACCGATTTCAGCGCGGCCATGATGGCATCGTCACGCACATGCACCACGGGTGCCGCCTCTAGCGAGGCGCCGATCACCTTGTCACGCCGCTGGATTTCCAGCGCCGCCGTCACCACACGCCGCGCCTGCCGCACGCCCGCCCATTTCTGTGCCAATGGCTCGTTCAGCCAATTGGCCGGCGTGTCGGGGAAATCCTGCAAATGCACCGAGGCATCTTCACCGGGGAAGCGCGACAGCCACACATCTTCCATCGTGAACACCAGCACGGGCGCAAGCCATGTGGTCAGCCTGTGGAACAGAATGTCCAGCACCGTGCGCGCGGCGCGGCGGCGGGGGCTATCGGGCGCATCGCAATACAACGCGTCTTTGCGGATGTCGAAATAGAAGGCCGACAAATCCGTGGTCGCAAAGGTAAACAGCTTCTGGAACACGCCCTGAAAGTCATAAGCGGCATAGCCTTTGCGCACTTCTGTATCCAGTTCCGCCAGCCGGTGCAGAACCCATTGCTCCAACTCCGGCATATTGGCAGGGGCCACACGCTCGGCCTCGCCGAACCCATCCAGATTGCCCAGCATGAAACGCATGGTGTTGCGCAAGCGGCGGTAGCTGTCAGCCACCCCTTTCAGGATTTCTTTGCCGATGCGCAGATCGACTGTGTAATCCGACTGCGCAACCCATAGCCGCAGAATATCCGCGCCATATTCGTCTATCACCTCTTGCGGGGCGACAGTGTTGCCAAGGGACTTGGACATTTTCATGCCCTTCTCGTCCAGCGTGAACCCATGCGTCAGCACCCCGTGATAGGGCGCGCGCCCCTTGGTGGCGCAGGCTTGCAGCATGGATGAATGGAACCAGCCCCGATGCTGGTCAGTCCCTTCAAGGTACAGGTCCGCAATCCCGTCCGGCGCGCCATCTTCACGGTCACGCAGCACGAAAGCATGGGTGGACCCGCTATCGAACCAGACATCCAGAATGTCAAAAATCTGCGCGTAAGCGTCGGGGTCATGCAGGTTTTCAAGGATGCGTTCCTTGAATCCTTGCACATACCAAACATCCGCGCCCTCAGCCTCGAAGGCGGCGACAATGCGCTGGTTCACCTTCGGGTCGCGCAACAAAAAGTCGGGGTCCGTGGGCTTTGCGCCCTTTTTGACAAAGCATGTCAGCGGTACGCCCCAAGCGCGCTGGCGCGACAGAACCCAGTCGGGGCGCGCTTCGATCATCGAATACAGGCGGTTGCGGCCCGTTTGCGGCGTCCATTTTACCAGCCGGTCGATGGATTCCAGCGCGCGCGCGCGGATGGTGTCGCCATGCGTGCCCATGCCATCTTCCAGCGGCTTGTCGATTGCTGCGAACCATTGCGGTGTGTTGCGATAGATCAGCGGCGCTTTGGACCGCCAGCTATGGGGGTAGGAATGGCGCAGCTTGCCCTTGGCAAACAACGCACCCGCATAGGCCAGCTGCTTGATGACGGCCACATTCGCGCCGCCTTCCTTGCCATCGGGCTTGATGATGACCTCACCCCCGAAAAGCGGCAGATCGGCGCGGTAGCTGCCATCTTCCAGCACATTATACGTCATCGGCAGGCCATGCTTCAGCCCGATCTGGTAGTCGTCATCGCCGTGGCTGGGGGCCGTGTGGACAAAGCCTGTGCCTGCCTCATCGGTGACATGGTCACCGGGCAGCATGGGCACGTCGAAATCCCATTCGCCATTGGCGCCGTCCACACCCCTGAAGGGGTGCGCAAGCGTCAGGGCGGCCAACTCATCGGCGCTGACGGTGCGCAGGCGGGTGGCGCTGACCTTGGCGGCGGATAGCGCGCTTTGGGCCAAGGCATCCGCCAAAATGACCTTCGCGCCCAGTTCTTCCTTTGCGCCCTCCAGAAGTTCGGACACTTCATACAAGCCGTAGTCGATTTCAGGGCCAAAACACACAGCGCGGTTTTGAGGAATGGTCCAAGGAGTTGTAGTCCAAATCACGACTGAAGATGCCAGTAATTCACGCTCGGCTAACTTAACCCCATCAGAACCAAATTCATCAGCGAGTTTCTTATCGCCAACAAACTGACCCTTCCAGTAAAGAGCTACAACCTCAAACTTCACCCAAACCGTATGCGACGTATGTTCGTGATACTCGACCTCCGCCTCCGCTAGCGCGGTCTTTTCCACCGGCGACCACATGACGGGTTTCGAGCCCTGATAAAGCGCGCCGTTCATCACAAGTTTCATGAACTCATCCGCGATCACCGCTTCGGCGTGGTAATCCATTGTCAGGTAGGGCTTGTCCCATTTGCCGGTGATCCCAAGGCGCTTGAATTCCTCGCGCTGGATGTCGATCCAGCCTTCGGCGAAGCGGCGGCATTCCTGACGGAAATCGACGATATCGACCTTGTCCTTGTCCAGCCCTGCCGCGCGGTATTTCTCTTCGATCTTCCATTCAATCGGCAGGCCGTGGCAATCCCAGCCCGGCACATAGCGCGCATCACGCCCCAGCATCTGCTGGCTGCGCACGATAAAATCTTTCAGCACCTTGTTCAGCGCGTGGCCGATATGCAGGTGGCCATTGGCATAGGGCGGGCCGTCATGCAGCACGAAGGGCTTGCGATCCGCAGCCGTGCGCCGCAGCCCGTCATAAATGCCAAGCCGTTCCCAGCGCGCCAGCCATTCCGGCTCTCGGGCGGGCAGGCCCGCGCGCATGGGGAAATCTGTCTGTGGCAGGGACAGGGTATCTTTATAGTCAGGGGTCTGTGTCATGGTCAGCTACTTTCGCGAAGATCAGGGAATGGCCAAGCGCCAAAGCGGTCCCGGCACTCTGGGCGCGTCAGAGTGCCGGGAAACTAATTCGCTGAATGATCCGCATACCAGACATGTGACGCGTTATAGGAGCCATGACAAAAAGGGTCCAGAGGGGGTGTGGAAGCACAAGGGTTCAGACCGAAACTGTTGCAATGGCACGGGCGCAGTCTATGCAGACCGCGCCTGTGCCATCTCAAAACCGATCAGTCGCGCAGCAACTCGTTGATGCCGGTTTTCGAGCGGGTCTGCGCATCCACACGCTTGACGATCACAGCGCAATACAGGTTGATGCCATTTTTCGACGGCATGGACCCTGCCACGACCACGGAATAGGGCGGCACCTCGCCATATGTCACAGCGCCGGTTTCGCGGTCTACGATCTTGGTGGATTTGCCAATGAAAACTCCCATCCCCAAGACCGAGCCTTCGCGGATAATGCACCCCTCAACCACTTCCGAGCGCGCGCCGATAAAACAGTTGTCCTCGATGATGGTAGGGCCAGCCTGCATCGGTTCCAACACGCCACCGATGCCGACACCGCCCGACAGATGCACATTCTCGCCAATCTGCGCGCAAGACCCGACTGTGGCCCAAGTATCGACCATTGTGCCGCGCCCGACATGGGCACCAAGGTTCACGAAAGAGGGCATCAGCACCACGCCGGGCGCGATATAGGCAGATTTGCGCACCACGCAATTTGGCACGGCGCGAAAGCCTGCGGCTTTCCACTGTGCCGCGTCCCAGCCCTTGAACTTGCTGTCAACCTTGTCCCACCAGCCGCTGCCCTGCGGGCCGCCCTCATGCGGTTCCATATCTTTGATGCGAAAGCCCAGAAGCACGGCCTTTTTTGCCCATTGGTTCACATGCCAATCACCTGCATCGCTGCGCACAGCCACGCGCAAGGCACCTGAATCCAGCGCCTCCAGCGTGGCCTCAATGGCGTCACGCGCGGGGCCTGTGGTGGACGGGCTGATTGTGTCGCGCGCATCCCATGCGGCTTCGATGGCGGTTTCCAATGCGGCGGTGTCAGTCATTGCAGGCTCCGTGGGTATGGTCATCTGTTGACCCTCGCTATAGCGTTGCGCAGACCAAACCGCAATTGGCCCAGACCACCGGAGGCTTTTTTGACAGATCAGACCAAGACCCGCCCCTTTCCCGATGCTGAAGAAGACATGCGCCATTGGGACGAGGCGCCCGACACCCCCCAAACGCGCCACCCCGCCTACCGGCTGGCCTTTGCCGATAGCGACTTCATGCTGCGCGACGAATTGCGCCCTGTGCGGCTGCAACTTGAATTGCTCAAGCCCGAATTGTTGATGAATGAACGCGGCATTCAATCGACCATCGTCATGTTCGGCGGCGCGCGCATTCCCAGACCAGAAGATGCCGAAGGCGCGAAAACCAGAACACTGGCCGAACTGTCAAAATTCTACGATGTCGCGCGGGAATTCGCACGGCTGATGACATTGCGATCCGTGCAAAGCTATGGGCGCGAGGATGTCATTGTCACCGGCGGCGGGCCGGGCGTGATGGAAGCGGGAAATCGCGGCGCGCAAGAGGCGGGCGGCGTGTCCATCGGCCTGAATATCGTGTTGCCGCATGAACAGGCCCCCAACAGCTATGTCACGCCAGAACTGTCCTTCAACTTCCATTACTTCGCCATCCGCAAAATGCATTTCCTGATGCGCGCCAAGGCGATTACTGTCTTTCCCGGCGGGTTTGGCACGCTGGATGAAATGTTTGAAACCTTGACGCTGATCCAGACCGACCGGATGCACAAGATGCCCTTCATCCTGTTCGGCCGCGACTTCTGGACCCGCATTATCAATTGGGACGCTTTGGCAGAAGCAGGCACAATCGCGCGCGAAGATCTGGATCTGTTCCATTTCGCCGAAACCGCGCAAGAGGCGATTGCAATTATCGACGGGTTCGAGGCCGCGTAGCCTCTGGCCCGCCAATACAGGCACACAGGCTTCAAAACCCGCGCAGTGGCGGCAGCGTATCTTTCGCACAGTGCGACACCGCCCTTGCGGGCGACCGGCCCAAAAAATGTCTAATGCGAAAGCCTTTTTTCAGTTTTTAGACCTTTACTCAGGCAGAATTTCCCCCTAAACGCTGCGTCCAAGGCCCCTATAGCTCAGCTGGTAGAGCAACTGATTTGTAATCAGTAGGTCCGCGGTTCGAGTCCGTGTGGGGGCACCATTTTAAATATCTGTATCGAAACCAGCGCATTGCGTGTGCTGTTTCATGTTGCGCGGGATGTGCCCAGCATGCATCTTGCATGTGGCGACAGGCTCTAGGACCGGCGCAAGAGGTACAACCACTTGCCTGAGTTGAAGATGTGTTCCAGCCTTCTGCCTGTAGTGAGAAAGCCTTGCCGTGATACGCCGCCTCGAACCTGACCTGCATGTGATCTGCGCGCCCAACCCTTCGCCCATGACAGGGGACGGGACAAATACATATATCCTTGGGCATAAGGACCTTTGCGTGATCGACCCCGGCCCGGATGATGACTCGCACCTGTCCTGTCTGCTTGACCATGTACAGAGCCACGGGAGTTTGCGGATGATTCTGGTCACCCATTCCCATCTGGACCATTCGCCTCTGGCACGAAAACTGGCAGAGCAGACAGGCGCCGCGATCCTTGCCTTTGGCGACAGTTTGGCAGGACGCTCTCGACAGATGGAGGTTTTGGCACGAAGCGGCCTTGCAGGCGGGGGCGAAGGCGTGGATGCCACATTCCGCCCGGACCGGACACTGGGCGATGGCAGCTCAATCCCTCTGGCGCAGGAGCAGATTCGCGCAATCTGGACACCGGGTCATTTCGGGAATCACCTGTGCTTTGCATGGCGCGGAGCCATTTTCAGTGGCGATCACGTCATGGGCTGGTCGAGCACATTCGTCTCCCCCCCGGATGGCGATTTGGGCGCATATATGCGCTCTCTCGACAAGTTGGCGGCGCAAACGCCCCGGCGGCTCTATCCCGGCCATGGCGCACCGGTGGATGATCCGGATGCACGAATCGCAGAGTTGCGCAGCCACCGCTTGATGCGCGAACATGCGATTCTGTCCGAATTGACACAGGGTGCACACACAATCCCGCAACTGGTGGCCAAGATTTACACCGAAATCCCCGATACCCTGCACCACGCGGCGGGCCGAAATGTCTATGCCCATCTGCTGGATTTGCACCAACGCGGGCTGGTGAAAAGCCACCCCACCCCCTGCCCCGATGCGGTTTTTATGCTTGCCGAAAACGGATGTTAAAATGATGTCAAATCGCTCTGGACGCGCCAATCAACAGTTGTTATAGCGCATCCATGGTCCGGCGTAGCTCAGCGGTAGAGCAGTTGACTGTTAATCAATTGGTCGTAGGTTCGATCCCTACCGCCGGAGCCAATCTTCCCATAAGTGTATGATATCAGTGACTTTCCCCTTCGGGGGTCCGTTACTGTGACACCAGACTGTGACACCGCTGCGGCGGTATCTAGCGCGTCGGTCTCCTATTGGGAGCCCGAAGATGACTGCTCTTCCTCACCTGACCCGCCGCGACGGTGTCTACTACTGGAGACGTAAGGTCCGCCCGCTATCCACAATTATCTGCGACATTCGGGTGTCCTTGCGCACCACAGACCGGGTTCGTGCTGCTATATTGTCCCGTGTGTTAAGCGCGGAGAGCGAGCCGATCATGGCAGCCCTGGAACAGAGCCGGATAACCTTGGCGGAAGCCCGGCAGTATTTGCGGCACGTGGTCAAGAGCCACGTGACGGTGGATCACGATCTCCGAAGGGATCTGCGCTTCATATACGGAAAGCCGCCTTGCGAAATCGAACGGCAGATTGTCTCCGGGATCAACGATGCGTGGGACATTCTGGCGGAACAAGGGATCGGCGCAACGATTTCGGAACGGGTCGAGCAAGAGATGATAGCCGCAGGCCGCACGCGTGCCGAGGTAGGCATGCTCCGGCTGATCCTCGATTCCCACTTCGGGCCCCTCTTGCGGAGTCATGTCGGCGCAGCTCGCCGTGCCGCGGCATTTGAAGAGGTGAACGGTCGTCGGATCAACGGACCTCGTGAAGAGGCCCAGCTGCTCGAACTTCACATTGAGGGAATGCGCGCCGCCAGGGCTGTGGCGGCGACACCGCCCGCCCGGGCACTGGCGGCCGAAGTGATGAGCCAGTTCGGCCCGGCCCGGATTGCATTTTCCTGCGATGTAGAGCGGCCAGACACCCAGACGCCGGAAATTTCTGCCGTGTTCGCACCCACGACCGCTGCACCACCCATCGCGGCGGCCACCCCGGTTGAGGTCCAACCGACAGAACCCGCGGGGTCTGATCTTGATCCGTCCATCACCGCGGTCATTGACCGGATGATCGAATTCAAGCGACACGCCGATGAAGGCCTGGAGGACAAGACAGCGCGTCAGTACCAGGCTTTCGGCACGCTCCTCCAACGGATCATCGGAAAAACAGATATCAGGTCCCTCCTGCAATCGGATCTGGTGAAATTCAGGGCGACCTTGCTGAAGTTACCGAAATCGTTCGGAAAATCTCCCGCTGACCATACTGAACTGATGCGGTGGATG
>NZ_MEHT01000046.1 GCF_001870675.1 Roseinatronobacter thiooxidans
GTAATATCCACAATGTTGCGCTGCCAATCGACAACATGCGCAAAAGCGCGGCTCAGCACATCGAACGAGGATTCTGCGAAATAACTTGCAGCAGGCGCGCTGACTTCAGTATCCACAATCTGCGCAAGTACCGCGTTACGATGGATCAGGCGAAGCCGGTCAATTGCCTGCTCCAACAGAGTCACGATACGCTGCAACAAATCCTCATCAAAGCGCGAGAATTTCGCAGCAGCGCTGGACAAGAGCACGATCACCATCGGCGCTTCATCCGTAACCGCAAGCGGAACAGACAGAAGAGACTGGAAGCCACCTGCCTGTGGCGGCAAGCCTGATGCCAGCCCTGCTTCGGAAATGTCGGTTATGCGCCGCTTTCGCGCCAGAAAGCCCGCATCAATGCACCAGTGCGGCTGCCCGAAAGCGGGGTCAGTTGCCAGCCGGGTTGCGACCTCGCCGCGATCTTCATGACACAACAGAACCGCCAGATCTGCGCCAGTTGCACTGCGAACAATCTCAAGCACCTGTGCAATCCCTTGCTCTGGCACTTCGCTGGCATGCAAAACATCCATCGCCATCATCAGCGTGCGGCCATGGCTTGCAGAAATACGCTCTTGGCGCAGCTGCCGCTCGCGCTCTGCCAGTGCAGATAAAAGATGCTCAGGCGCGGTCATGGCACCTGCCACGCGTCAGGTTTTGGCTTACCCGACGAAACTGCGCCAAAGGTAATACAAGATATCATCAGGTTGCCATGCTCGGAATTCCCACTCAGCGTTTTGCCCGGCTCACCAAAACTGAATACCCCAATAAACACAGGCCCGTCCAGCGCTTGGTTCACATTGCGGGCCACCTGATACATACGCTGCAGGATTGAGCATACACCCTATCCAATAGATCATCAATGCGTCCGAAATACGGTCCTGTTTCTGACAGTTTGCCGCACTTCGCCCGACGGAACGCGAGTTCACGCCGCACTGACTTGTCGCACCATAGCGGGCTTCAGTCGCTCACCCGAGCGAAACAGGTCAGAAACCAAGGCAAAAGTCGCCTGCGCGCCCTCTATGCTGGTCCCGGTGACCGGCTGGTACTGATATATGTGGCAGCAGAACTGTCACCGATGCCCCCACCTGTGACGCCACCTTACATCATCCGTCAGAATACGCCGCGCTTCATCGCCTCTATCACAACCTGAGTGCGGTTGCGTGCGCCCATCTTGCGGCAGATGGATTTCACATCCATTTTAATGATCGTCTCTTCAACCCCGATCTCGCGGCCTATTTCCTTGTTCTGCATCCCTTCGCACAGAAAACCCAGAACCCGCAATTCGCGCGGCTTCAGGCCCAGATCGGTGCTTTGTTCGTCCGGCACGCGGCGCATGAATTCACCGGGAAGATACAACTCTCCCTCTGCAATCAGCCGCACCGCATGTTTCAGCGTGCGAAACGGCAAAGTTTTCGGAATAAACCCGCTCGCGCCTGCATCGATCGCACGCTCGACGACCATCCGGTTGGCCACCCCGGAAAACAAGGCCACCGCGCCCTTGTTCGCGTCGATCAAGCGGCGCAATCCGTTAAGCCCATCCATGCCCGGCACGTCATAATCCAGCAAGATAATGTCAAAACGCCCATTTTCGCTGATCCTGTCAAATGCCGCATCGACCGAGCTGACAGATTCAGCATGTAGCCCGTCTTCGCTATCCAATGCTGCCGATAACGTCTCACAGATCAGCGAATGATCATCCACAACCAGGAGCTGCAAAGCCCCCGATGGTTCCGTTATATTTCGCGCCGAGGTTGTCATTTTTTCCCACCATTAAGCCCTGAGGATATCTACTAGCCTCACTTGAACAGATTGTTAACATCTTTCGGCCTGTTTGCTGCGAAATTTCACAATAACCAACTAAAGATGTAAAGACTATGCATTACCTCTCGATCTCGGAGCACCGTGCTTGCAGCAAGCTCTGGCGCCGCGCGGCGGATTTGTTTCATATATCCGGATTTGTGCGCAGCTTCCCCCATATGGGAAACAGAACTCTGAATAGTTTTCGATTTTTATCCTGTAGAGCGCGCCTCTGCCGTTAAGTTTCAGGGTTCCCAGTTTAGTTGTGGTGTGATTCGCTGCATTTGAGGCAGATATGGGGGTCACAGATGTGCAAGCCACATCCAGTGGAGCTGCGAACGCGTGCTGTCGCATTTGTCGATCAACCCCGTTGGCACCGCGGAGGCGGCGCGGCATTTCGGGTGGCACCGAAGTTCGTGAACGACCTGATCAAACTGCGGCGCGAAAGGGGATCACTTTTTGCCGCGCACGTAATGTGATACCTGCGGTCATGGAAAGCTGGCTGGATTGGGAGACTGTGTTGAAGCACGGGCCACTTCCAAGAGAGAAATCACACTGGATGAATTGGTGCCCGAATTGGCTGCAACCCACAGTATTGATGTTCATCGCGGCACTGTTTGGAGGGTTTCAACATTTAGATATTGATTTGTGCTTTTCATATCGTATGTAGTCATAATGATGAAAAGGCTTGTCTCCATCGGCGAGGCCGCGAAGGCATACGGCGTCACGCCGCTCACCCTCCGGCGCTGGCACGAGAGCGGAAAGCTCCTCCCTGACCTCGTCACCGAGGGCGGGCGGCGGCGCTATGACCTCTCCAAGCTCCAGCCAGCGGCCGAGGGCCGCCCCGCTCAGAGCGACCCGCGCCGGACGATCGCGTATGCGCGCGTATCCTCCCATGACCAGAAGCCGGATCTGGAACGCCAGTCCCAGGTCCTTGAGTCCTATTGCGCCGCGCAGGGCTGGACCTTTGAGATCGTGACCGATCTCGGGTCCGGGATGAATTATCGCAAGAAGGGCCTGAAGCGGCTTCTCGATGACATCATCGAGGACAGGGTCGGGCGGCTGGTGATCACGCACCAGGACCGGCTCCTGCGTTTCGGCGCCGAGTTGGTCTTCGCGATCTGCCAGACCAAAGGCGTCGAGATCGTGATCCTGAACCAGGGTGAGGATACAAGCTTCGAGGAAGACTTGGCCCGGGACGTGCTCGAAATCATCACCGTCTTCAGTGCGCGGCTCTACGGAGCGCGTTCGCGCAAGAACGCAAAGCTGCTCGACGGCATGCGAAAAGCAGCCGAGGCTGATGGCGCATGAGCGGGCTGATGACCACCTACCAGATGCGACTGCCGCGCGGCCCGCACGAGGACGGGCTGGCCGCGGTCGCCGCCCATCTCTGTGGGGTAGAGCGGCATCTTCACAGCGCCCTAGCGCGGCTGCATCGGGCGGCCGGGGGCGATGCCGAGGCGCTCCGGGTGGGCAAGAACGACCTCAAGCGCCGGTTCCTGACCGAGCACGGGATCACCGGGCGGCAGTACAACAGCCTGCTGCGCGGCCTCGAGGGCCGCTATGCCTCATTGCAGGAACTGGCCAAGGCCCGCATCGAGACCACCGAGCGCAAGCGCCGGAGCCTTGTGAAAAAGATCACTACGCGAGGCCGCAAGCTGGAGTCCTTCGCCAAGGTCTCGGCCGCAGTCGAAGCGCGGGCACAGCTCGGCAAGGGCCCGACCAAAGCCCAGGCGAAGCGCCTGCTGTCACGGGATGCGTATGACAAGAACCGCTTCATCCAGCATCAGCAAAAGCGCCGCGCGGAGATCCTGCGCACAAAGATCGAACGCGACCGGGAGATTGCCGCTTCGGCGGTGCCGCCGGTGGTCTTCGGCTCGAAGGCGCTTCTGCAGCAGCGCGCCGCGATCCATCCCAACGATCTGGAGGGGCTCACGGCCTGGCGCCGGAAATGGGCGCGCGCCCGCAGCGCGCAGTTCCTCGTCATCGGATCCAGCGATGAGACCGCAGGCTGCCACAGCTGCGTGGCGACCTCTGGGGCCGATGGTCGCCTCAGCCTGGCGCTGCGCCTGCCCGACGCGCTGCGCGACGAGGGCGCTGGCCGCCACCTCGACATCACTGGCCTGGAATTTCCGGAATTCGGCCGCGACGCGATCCACAAGGCGCTGCAGGTCCATGCGGCAAAGGGTAAGGGTCCAGAGGCCCGCAAGGGCCGCGTCGCCATCGCCTACCGCTTCGTCCGCGACGAAGGCTGGCCGCGGGGCAACCCGCTGTCGGCCTGGCGCGTATTGGTGACCTTGGAAAGCCCCGCGCCTGCGATCCAGCAGCCGGTCTTCGCGACCTGGGGGAAGGGCCGCAACGGCCTGATGGCCCAGGGCGTTGCGGGCAACTTCTGCGGCGCCCTCGGTGTCGATCTCAACGCCGACCATCTGGCCTGGGCGGTAATCGACCGGCATGGCAATCCGGTCAAGGCGAAGACTGGGCGGATCGACCTGCCCCTGCGTGGCAAGACCTCCTCAGCGCGCGGCGCTGATCGGTGACGCTTCAGCGGCGATCGTCTTCATGGCGGCCGATCTCGATCTGCCGATCGTCATCGAGAGGCTCGACTTCGCAGCCAGGAAGCGGGAGCTGGAGGGCAGCGGCGCGGGCTATGCCCGGATGCTCTCCTCCCTGGCCTATGCCGCGATCCAGACGATGCTCCGCCGGCGCGCCGCGCGCGCAGGTGTCGAGCTGGTCGAGGTCAACCCGGCCTATACCTCGGTCATTGGCCGTGTGAATTACGCGCAGCGCTATGGGCTTCCATATTGGGGCGGGTGGTATCAAGAGATAATTTCACAAAAGCCTCGCCCCCGGCTGAGCTGTTGGCTGCGAGGGTGTCATCGATTAGCGGATCCGGCAGAGCGGGATCATTTCAGGAGAACCACGGCAAGGGACGTTCAGCGCGAAGACATCCAGCTATCGTAGCGATGAACGCCCCGGGAAAAGTAGCCGTGACTCCCCTGTATGCTGCAGAACTTTATTGTTTGGCCGTGTCTTCCGCGCATCAGCGTCACCGAAATCTCCCGCACCGGAATATGCTTCCATCCGTAGTCAGCACCGTGGCTGCCACACTATACCAAGTCCAAGAACGGTTCCCGCGTGCCTATCTCAGTGGCGCACTCAGATTATTATCTGGTGACCAGGTCCCACCCGGCATCATCGGGGACCGCGTCCCGGTTTGGGACTTCGGTGAGCCAGCGCCGTCAGGCGCGGCCTATCTCTCCTTTTGCTTCAAATCTGATCTGCATGGATTGTGAGGTTGGTTGTGCCTTATGCTGCGGCTGCCGTTGCGGCATCAGCACGGGTAAAGCGAAATTCCGTGCCGTCTTGCCACATGCGGTGCAGAACCACCCCGATCCGACGTGCCAGCGCAACCGTGGCGCGCTTTTTGCCGCGCCGCTTGGCGACATTCCATGCCCAGGCACTCAGCCAATTCGGGCGCGCAGTATTCAACATCACCGTCGCGGCTTGATAAAGCGCCGTGCGCAACCCCGCATCGCCGGCCCGGGAGATTTCGCCAATGATGTCGCGCTCCCCGGATTGCTCGCGCCGCGGGGTCAGACCAACCCAAGGACCAACGTCCCTAGAGGATAAGAAGCGATCAGGATCATCGATCGCAGCCTTGTAGGTCAAAGCGACAAGGGCGCCGACCCCTGGCATGGTCATCAGGTGACGGCAGACGGGATCAGATTTGGCATGATCACGCAGCAACTTCTCCATCCCTGCCAGCTCCTGACGCAGCGCGCGCCGGGCGCTCAGGATCGGGTTTGCTGCGGCCTCTAGCATAGGATTGCCCCCGGTCAGCTCCAGCACCCGTTGTTCAAAGCGTCCCTTGGCCACCTGTCCCATCTTCAGCCCGAAGTTGCGCAGCACCCCACGGATTGACAACTCCAGCGATGAAGCCGCTTGCTGGATCGCCTTGCGCGAGGACAACAGCGCACGCATTTCCTGCGCCGACAGGGATTTACAATGCACGGGCCGGAACCAGCCCATCTGCAAGAGCCGGGCGATCCCTTCCGCGTCGCGCCGGTCTGTTTTGATTGGCATCGCCTTCAGCGCACCCTTCACCTGCCGGGTTTCCATCAGAACAGTCGGGAAGCCGGCCTCGGTCAAATGCTGATACAGCCATTGCGATAGGGGCCCAGCCTCAAGGCCCACCGCAACAACGCGCCCCGGCAGTGCGTTCAACATCTTCACCAAATCTTCGGGTTTGCTTGGGGCCGACGTTTCCTTCACCAACTTGCCCTTTTCGGAAAGCCCGCACATCGCGGTGCTTGCCAGAGAGACGTCAAAACCGATATACAGATCCATGTCGTTGTCCTTTCTTGCCCTTTCTTAGGAACGATCTTCGGGCGCGCTTCACAGCACGACCCCGTTGACACGCCGCACAGCGTGCCAAGGGCAACGACACCTCAACAAACCTCGGATTTCAATTCACAACCGTCGTGATTCGCGCCGAGCCCCAATACGGTATCTCATTCGCTAGCAAAATGGCACGAATCCGCTCAATATGCACTTGGGCATCTTTCGTGCGTTCTGCCAACACCTTTGACGATTTACCATCAGGTCGGGTGCTCATTGTCGCCATAAGGTTCTGTCGCTCCTCGAACATGCGCAGCGCGGTCCAGAGCGTCTCCTCTATCTTCGCCGACTGCACAGCCAGAAGCACGCCCGAGGTGAACGCATGGCCAGTGTGGCAGCGATAACGCAACAGATCACCCTCTTTGATCTGCCACAGCACTCCCCCGCATTCAGGGCAGTTGAACGGGACCTGATCGCCAAGCGCCTCGACCGAGGGCAGATCGCTCAAGACACGTTGCGCAATCCGCGCCTCTATCACCACATCCTCCGGAGGGGGCACATCCTCCGCAGCTTCCTGGCGCGAAAGCTCAGACAGCAGCGCACCCATGCTTGAGATCGGCACACAGTGATCGACGCCAACATTGACAACCACGGATCGCGGCATGTCCGCATAGTCGGCGTCCTCGGGGTGCTGAGCGATGCAGATCCCACCACATCGCCTGATGGCCATCATCCCGCTTGTGCCATCGTCAAGATACCCAGTCAGGATCACGCCGATCACGCGATTGCCGTGGGCGACCGCGGCAGACCGAAACAGTGGGTCGATAGCCGGTCGATACCGGTTTTCTCGCGCGCCACTTGTGAGCAGGATGGCACTTTGCTCAATCAGCATGTGCCGGTCTGACGGGGCTACATAGATATTTCCTTTCGTGAAGTGCTCCCCATCTGTCGGGTGGTGACATTGCAACGGCCCTGCCTCGTCAAGCACATGGACCAGTGCATCGCCCGTGGCGTCTGGGCCCAAATGCGTGACAATAAACACAGGCGCAGGCAGGTCGGCTGGGAACTGCGCCACCAGTCTCTTGAGCGCCTGCATGCCCCCGGCGGATGCCCCAACGACGATGAGTTTGTGCGTGTTCGTTCGGTCCATTCGCTTCTCCGTAGCTAATGTATTGCCGCGCTGCACGAGTCGTTCTTGCGCTATAGAAACGGGATCGTCGTCGACGAGGTGAACGACGTCGGGCGCGACTGGTATTCCCTCATCTACGTTTGACTTGCTGCTATCTTGTGCAGCAGCCAGTCCCGAGGACGGCGTGAACCGTCGGCGCGCATCAACTATCTGAAGGAGGAGCTGCGATTTTTTTGCTTCCGCTTTTTGGGACCTGCCAAAATTGGTCATGCTTATCGGGCCAGTGCTGTTGCCAAAATTAACTGGGACAATCGCTGCAAAGAAAATGCGTTCCGCATCTCTTCGAAAAGTAATGACCTAAAGTGATGTAACCGAGTGGTCCTGCCCCCGCGGATCGATTGTTCATACGTCCGCAATGTCAAACCCTCTTGGCGCTGGGTATGAGTGGATCTCCCCTGCCGGCGCAATAACCAGCCAGCCCACTGGTCGAAAGCGAATGATAAGAAAAGGGGCGGGATATCTGTCCCGCCCCTTGCAGTGATGACGAACTCATCAGTCGTCGTTTTCTTCATTGGCGAAGCCCTATTGCTGCGCGGTGATGTGGAGGACAAGTCATTCTGTGGCGATGCCGTTTCGGCCACTGTCGAAGGATTTGGCCAACTTCAAATTATGGTGAACAATGCAGCCGAGCAGCATGCACAGGACAGCGTCACGGACATCGCCGAGGAACAGCTTTTTCGTACCTTCCGCAGCAACTTCAATGGCTATTTCTTCATGGTGCAAGCGGGGCGACCGCATCTGTCGCGGGGTGCGTCCATCATCTGCACCACATCGGTGACGGCCTATCGCAGGCCGGACCTTCTGATCGATTACGCTTCGACCAAGGGCGCTATCGTGTCTTTCGTGCGCGCCCCGTACAGCGCGCTTGCCGCAGAGGGTATCCGGGTGAAGGGTGTGGCTCCCGGCCCCATATGAACGCCTTTGATCCCTGCCTCCTTCCCCCTGACGAGGTTACGAGTTTCGGAAATTCCGTCCCCCTTGGAATACCCGGTCAACCGAACGAAGTCGCGCCCAGCATGCTGTTTCTGGCGTGCGAGGATGCCTCGCATATGACTGGCCAGATATTGCATTCCAATGGTGGTGATCTGATCGGAGGTTGATCCAGAACGCTGGCGAGCACGCTTGTTCACGTTTCAACAGCATGAAGTCCCAACACCAGCCTACTTACACAGCTTGGAACGAAACAAAGCCTGAACTGTTCCCAAAAGTGTTTTCAGGGGGAGTCTAAAACCATGCCTGACTTTGATGTTTCCGGTCTCGATTTTTCGATTGCTGCAATCTACATCGTTATCGTCGTCGCGATCGGGCTTTGGGTGAGCCGCTCGCAAAAAGATAGCAGCAGCTTTCTAGGCGGTAGCGGGGCGATCTGGCCGGTCATCGGCATCTCCATGATGTCGGCCAATCTTTCAGGGACATCTTTTGTGGGGCTTGCCGGGGCGGGCTATGATCATGGCATTTCCGTCTGGAACTACGAATGGACCGCGACGCTTGTTCTGATCTTCTTCTCGCTGTTCGTGTTGCCTTTCTATCTGCGTTCCAAGGTCAACACGATGCCCGAGTTTCTGGAGAAGCGGTATGACTGGCGGGCGCGCAAGGTCTTTGCGGCGTTCTCGGTCTTTACAGCAATCGTGATCGACAGTGCGGGCGCCTTATTTGCTGGGTCACTGACGCTGAAGCTGTTGTTTCCCGATGTCCCGATGTGGACGCTGATCGCAGTGATTGCCTTTCTTGGGGGATCATATGTCATTTTCGGGGGCCTGAAAGCGGTCATGGTCACCGACACGATCCAGGGTGTGTTGTTGATTGTGATCGGCACAATCATCTTCTTCATGACCTACGCGCAGATCGGGTCGTGGGAAGGTGTGCGCGCGGCCGCGCCGGAAGGTGGCTTCACCATCGCACCGCCGGTCGACGATGAATTCTTTCCCTGGCCCGGCATTTTCACCGGAGCGATCTGGCTGAGCTTCTATTACTGGACGACCAATCAGGCTGTGGTGCAAAAAGTCCTCTCGGCCAAGAACATCGACCACGGGCGGTGGGGGCTGTTGTTGGCAGCGGCGATGCAGCTTCCCTTCCTGTTCATCCTGGTCCTTCCGGGTGTGATGGGCCGCGACATTTTCCCCGACATTCAGGAGTCCGACCAGATCTGGCCCGCTCTTGTGTTCGAACTGCTGCCACAAGGTCTGCGGGGGCTGGCGCTGGCGGCACTCGTGGCCGCGTTGATGTCGACGGTAGATTCTGTTCTGAATGCCAGCGCGCATCTGGTCGTCAACGATTTCATCAAACCGCGCAAAAAAAAGCTGAGTGATGCGCGAATGCTGATGATAAGCCGCGTGCTTGTCGGCGTATTCATGGTTCTCGCAGCCGTCTGGGCCCCGCTGATCGGCACATTCGGAGGGATCGTGGTATATTTCCAGTCCTTCTTGGGCTATGTCACGATGCCGGTGGTGGTGGTCTTTCTGGGCGGGTTGTTCTGGACCCGGCCACCACGACATGTGGCTTTCTGGACGCTCTCCATCGGCATCCCTATCGGGCTCGCCTGTTTCACAGCCATCGAAGTTTTTAACGTTGTCGATCTGCAGTTCCTATATGGGGTCGGGTTGATGCTGCTGCTGAACCTCGGGATATATGTGACGATCACCTTGCGGTCCGATCCGCCGGACATGGACTCTGCAGACCTGACATGGAGCCGGGAGACATGGCGCGAGGATCGCAAGGCGCTGAGCGAGAAGCCAAAGTGGCAATCCCACCATCTCTGGTCAGGCGTGCTGGTGGTCATCACGCTTGCGATGGTCGTGTGGCTGATCTGAGCCTGTCAGGGGAGACCCGCCAATGTCACCCTGGACAATTTCCCTCGCCCTGGTCATCAGTGCGTTTCTGGCGTCTTGGGTGGTCCATGCAGCAATATACCGACTGTCGATGCACCTGCTGTCGCGGCGCGAAGAATACTGGCGTGCGCTGCTGCGCCAGACGAAGGGGCCAGCGCGCCTGACATTGACAATTCTCGCGCTGACAGGCGCTGTCGTATCGGCTCCGTTGGACCCAAGGCACGAAGCGGTGGCAGGGCATCTCCTGCTGATCGGTATAATCCTGTGTCTGGTCTGGGTCGTGCGCACCGCGATGGATATCTGGCTGTCCATGCATCTGCGCCGTTATCGAACTGACGTTGCGGACAATCTGGCTGCGCGCAAACACGTCACCCAATCCCGAATTCTGCAGCGCGTGGCAGATACATTGCTGCTGGTCCTTGGCGCTGGCGCAGTCACCATGACCTTTGAGGGCGCGCGCCAGATCGGCATCAGCATCCTCGCCTCGGCAGGGGCTGCCGGGATCGTGCTCGGGTTCGCGCTTCAACCGATCATGCGCAATCTCTTCGCGGGTATCCAACTTGCAATAACACAGCCGATACGGATGGATGATGCAGTCATCGTGCAGGGCGAATGGGGTAATATCGAAGAAATCTCTTCCTCATATGTCGTGATCCGGATCTGGGATAAGCGCAGGCTGGTCGTCCCACTCACCTACTTCATTGAGCAACCCTTCGAGAACTGGACGCGCGAAGATGCAACACTGATCGGCACTGTGATGATCTATCTCGACTATTCTGTGCGGGTGGAAGACATACGAGAAACCGTGGCCGCATTTCTGAACCAAAACCCGTTATGGGATCGCGATGTCTTCGCTGTTCAGGTGACAGATTTTCGCGAATTTGTTATGGAGATCAGAATTCTGGCCACAGCAAGCAGCGCGCCTCGGGTGTTCGACCTGCGCTGCGAAATCCGCGAACATCTGGCCAGATATCTGCAAGAGACCTATCCAGAATCTCTGCCGCGCCTGCGCGGTTCGTTTGAGATGGCCTCAACCGAAAAGTGAGCGGTCGCCTTTCATGGAGAGTGTCCGATCTTCTGTGTAACTGGGATTTGGTCCATGTTTCCTGAGAGGAGCAAGGACGATGACAATTTCCAAGGAACTACTGGACGAGTTGCTGAAGGGCTGCGAGCGGCCTTAGGATTGCGGAAATGACAGTCAGGTGGTCAAAATGAGCGATAAAACACATTGGAACGCGGTCTACAGTCGCAAGCTGGATGCAGAACTCAGCTGGCATCAGAGTGACCCTTCGGTTTCTCTGGACCTGATGGAAAAGGCCGGACTTGCTGCTGACACTTCAGTCATTGATGTGGGCGGCGGCACATCCCGTATTGTCGACGCACTGGTTTCCCGTGGCTTGTCCGATCTGACAGTTCTGGATGTGTCACAAGCCGCTCTTGATGCCACGCGGGCGCGCCTTGGGCCAGACGGGCGCACGGTGTCATGGATTGCAGGTGACATCACCCTTTGGTGGCCTGCACGGACATATGACCTCTGGCATGACCGCGCGGTGTTCCACTTCCTGACTGATCCCAAAGATCAGGCCGCCTATATCGGTACGCTGACCAGTGCCCTTGTGACAGGCGGGCATGCGGTTATCGCGACATTTGCGCCAGATGGACCTGAAACATGCAGCGGCCTTCCGGTTGCCAGATACAGCCCCGAATTGCTGGCCGAGACGCTTGGCGCAGGGTTTTCTTTGATCGATCAGCGGTTTCAAAGCCACACAACCCCATGGGGGCACCCGCAGTCGTTCCAGTATAGTCTGTTCCGGCGGGGATGATGTTTGCATCCGGGAATTGACCAGCATTTCGCCCGAACCTGTGGTGAAGTTCGGGCGAAACCTTGTTGTTGCGTGGCGCTACGTTTGTCAGTGCCCGCGTGCAGCAAGCCAGTCGCGCAGAAATGCTATTTCGCTTTCCTGTGCGGCAATAATTTCCATCGCCAACGCGCGGGTTTCGGGGTCTTCGCCATGTTGAAGGACGATTTGCGCCATTGCAATCGCGCCTTCATGATGCGGGATCATGCCTTTGGCGAAATCCACATCGGCATCGCCTGTGAACTCGATCGCCATGCCCGTATGCATGGCTTCGTTTGCTTCCATATAGGCGCGTGTCGAGGGCGATGCATCCGCAGGAATATCCCCTTGCGCGCCATGATCTGCGCCATGCATGGCCCCGTGATCGATTTGACCATGGTTGCCATGCCCATCATGCGAGCTGGCAAGGGTCATCGCTCCCCAGCCCCCGACACTGGCGATAAGGGCTGTTGCGATAAGTGTTTTTGTCTTGGTCATGGTCTTCTCCATTGAAGTGTTTGTTAGGTCGGTGGTGACACGGTCTTCCGCTGCGTCATGCGGCCTTGACCGCTTTGATCAGCATATCGCGCACATCGGCTGCAATCGCGTCCAGCGCGGCATTCCCGACCGCCTGCATGGAGGCCACAGGGTCGATGGCGCTGACCTCCACCCCGCCTGTGACGGCGCGCAGGATCACATTGCAGGGCAGCAAAGCCCCCACGCGCGGCTCAGCCTGAATGGCCTCGTAGGCCATACCGGGGTTGCAGGCCCCAAGGATGCGATAGGCGTCAATCTCGGCATCGATCTTGGTCTTCAGGGTGGATTTGACGTCAATTTCTGTCAGAACGCCAAAGCCGTGATCTGACAGGGCCTTGCGCACGCGGGCATCCACGTCGTCAAAAGGTGCGTCGATAATGCGGTCATAAGTGTAGCTCATGTTCAGTCCTTTCGGGGTTCATTTCATCAGGTATTTGACCAGTGCAGCAATCACGAGGACGATCAGCGCAAGGATCAGGACCATCCAGATCCAGTGCAGCCCCCAGCCCCAGTTATTCATCATTCCTGTTCCGTGATGCATCATTCCCGCTAAATTCATGATCGTTGGCTCCTTATCAGATGCGTGAGACCGCCGATGACAAACCGTCGGCGGCCAGTTAATGCAGGATCAGTCGATCTGCCGGAACAGGCCCGGGTAACGGTTGAACGACAACCGCTGCACCAGCGATCCGTCAATTGTGACGATCTCGGCTGTGATGCTGCCATCCTCCGCTTCCGCGACCTCTCCCAACTCAAGGCGCGGATTGGCGTGGCGTTCCAGCAGGTGTGACAGAAATGCCGCGACGCGCGCGGGTGTCATCTCGGTAACTGCCCCTTGCGGCATGCCGTAAAGCGCGTCCGGGCCAAGGCCGTGCCCACCCATCGCACCGTGTTGGCCGCGCATCATCCGGCCCATGGGCATGTCCCCTTGGCCCCTCATGCCCATCATGCCATGCCCCATAGGGGCGTCGGCCATGCCGCCCATTCGTCCGGGCATGGTGCCCTGGCCCTGCATGCCGCCCTCGCGCATCATGCGCATCATCATCTGCATCATCTCGGGCGTCATCATGTCCATCATGCCCTCCATCGGCGCGCCACCCGGCGCGGGTGCGCTGGTCTCGGCCTCGGGGTGATGGGCGGCATGATCATCGTCGCTTGTCTGGGCGAATGCGGGTGCGCTGAAAGTAAGGATCATCGCTGCGGCAAGGATCTGTGGTGTTCGGGTGCGTGTTGTCATTGGTCTTCTCCTTGGTTGGGGTGTGAAATGGGCTTTGGATCAGTCCGTGCCGAACTGGCGCCAACTGCGCCCGCCATCATCTGAGGTCAGGATTTCGCCCAGTTGCGTTGCCGCGAAGGCGCGGTCGGGATTGGCGGGATCGGCGGCATAATAAAGCAGGAACCGCTGTTCAAAATCGGGATGCAGCTGTTCCCATCCCCCGCCATCCTCATGGCGGCGGACCAATCCTTCGCCCAGAATGAAGGCATGGATCATCCCGTCCGCCATCACCTCGACAAAGGTGACGGGGGCATCTGCGGGATGGGCGGGCTGCCAGTCGCGTGCATCCGCATCGCTGACCCAAAGCCCGGTTTCCGTTGCGGCATAAAGCCGTTCGGCAGAACGCGCCGATGCGGCGATGTTGATCAGCCCAAGCGGCGCATCCGCAACCTGTTCCCATGTCCGGCCAGCGTCGCGGCTGCGCTGCAAACCGCCATAATTGCCCCAGACCACAGAGGGATCGGCCTTGCTGATATCCATCTGGTGGAAATCGACCGGACCATTCACCCCGTCCGAGAGTTTCGCCCAACTGGCACCCCCGTCGCTGCTGGCGATCACACCCAGATTGCCGCCGCGTGCGGGGTGTCCGCTGGCAAGGAAGCCACCGGGGGCCACCGGGTCGGCGACAAACCCCATAAGATCATCGCTGTGATCCGATATCTGGACTGTCAGGCCCGTGTCCAGATCCAGCGCATGCAACCCGTGATGGGTGGCGATAAACAACCGCCCGCTGTCTTGCCCCCAAACACAAAGGCAGTATCAATTCGTTCTGCAAGGAAATCGCCTTTGGCGTAACCGGTGTGCAGAGATAGCGAGACGGGGTATTCATCCAGCGGGGGCCGTCAGAGGTCTGAGGTCTTGCATTTAAATTCGACGCTATGTCCGAGCATAGATACAGACCCCAAGTCGAGATCCTCTCTGTCACCGATACTGGTCGCCGTCGGCGCTGGACGGATGCAGAGAAGGTTTGGATTGTAGAAAAAAGTTTTGGCCAGCGTGAGAGTGTGGCCCAAACAGCCCGACGTTATGATATTGGCCGTACCCTTTTGGTTCGCTGGCGCCGCCAGTATCGTAGCGGTGTCCTTATGGGTGGGTCCTCAGCCCCCGTGACATTCATGCCCGTGAAGGTCACAGAGGCCGTTACTCTGCCGCGCGACAATCAAAGTGTGAATCTTCTCATCAAGATTGTCGCGCGGCAGTTGCTCTGTATATCGTCTTGGATGTTTCTGTGGTGTGCCAAGCATTGCGATCTGCGGGGTGTCCAAGCAAGGCAAGGTCGTGAAAGAAACCACGTCCGCAAGCGAACCCGAAGATCTGGTGAGGACCATACGCGGGCATTGGTGTCGCGCGGTGTGTCTGAAATGCTCCATAAACGAACGATCATGTCGGCAACATGATCCAAGTTAGCTTCGTAGCCATGGCTCTAAAGCACTCTGACATCCAACTCATCACCCACATACTGTCAGGTCCCCCATGTCCAAATCTATTCGTGCTGCCGTCACGGCTGCGCTTTTTGCGGCCCCGCTGAGCTTCGTGCATGCCGACGGGGGCAGCGCGCAGAATCTGGAGAGCTTTGCCATCATCTCTGGCCAGTCTCTTACAAACACTGGGCCGACAGAAATAAACGGAAACATCGCCGTCTGGCCGGGTACCTCTTACACCGGCGCCACCAGCGTGACGCAAATTAATGGGGTAATCTACCTAGGGGACGCCGTGGCGCAACGGATCCAGGACGATCTGACCACGCTTTACCTTTTGCTACAGGGGCGACCGACCACGCAAGATCTTACTGGTCAGGATCTCGCCGGAAAGACACTGGTTGCAGGTGTGTACAACTTCGACACATCCGCCAATCTGGCCGCGGGTCAAACCCTCGCGCTGGATGCTGAAGGCGATCCGAATGCGATCTTCATCTTCAATATTGGGTCGACTCTGACAGTGGAAAGTGCTGGCAACATGGTGCTTTTGAATGGGGCACAAGCTGGTAATGTATACTTTCGGGTCGGCAGTTCCGCAACATTGAACACTTCAGCCGAAATGCAAGGGCAGATTGTGGCGCTTACAAGCATCACCATGAATACTTTCGCCACGCTCGATTGCGGCGCTGCATACGCGCGCAACGGATCTGTGACCCTTGATACAAACGTCATTAATATTTGTACGCTCGTGAACGATGGCGACGACAACGGCGACCCCGTTGCCCCTGTGGACCCCGTTGACCCTGTGGATCCAGTAGACCCTGCGGACCCAGTTGACCCAGTCGACCCTGTGGGCGACGGCAACGGGAATGGAAACGGCGGTGGTAACGGTAATGGAGGCGGCGCGGAAAATATATTTGATAACGTTATCAATGCTTCGGAGACTACGGAGGCGGCAAAGTCTGTTGCCAATGCTTGGTCGGATTATCTGGAGGGGGGTGGCAGGCTTCCGCTCTGGCTCGACTTTATGGGAAAAGCCTTGAGCACCGAAGAATTCTCTGAAAATCTGTCGCAGATGTCCGGCGAGGTGTCGACTGGTGTCGCCCCCATGGTCATGCAGTCGATGGACGCTTTCCTTGATACTGTCGTGCGCTCTAGCCACCAGCCGCGCACACGGCTTGTGGAACCACAACGCCAAGAGGCTCCAGTCGCTATAATCCAAGACAGGGTTCAAACGGTCGGAAAATATGGCACACCCAAGTATGGGCTTTCAGAGCCGATCATAATTGAGCCACCACGTATTAATCCAGCAACATTGGCCGCACAGCCACGCCCGTGGGATGTCTGGGCGTCCGGATATGGCTCTCGGAGCGTGACCGATGGTGATCCGGCTCGCGGTTGGCAGAAGCGCACCTCAGAAAACCGTGGCCTAGCAGCAGGCCTGAACTACATGCTGAGTACCTACACGAATGTCGGCGTCGCGGTGTCGTGGAACAAGGCGGATTTTGCACTGAGCAATGATTATGGATCTGGAGCAGCCGAGACAGTGTTTGTCGCACTTCGTGGGCGTACAGAAACCGAAACCGCTTACCTTGAAGGTGCCCTTGCCTACGGGCGCAGCAATGTCACGACAGACCGCACGGTGACGATTGCCGGAATGGACAGGTTGATTGGTGAAACAAAGGTACGAAATCTCGCGGCGCATGTTGAAGCTGGCTACTACATGGGAGTATTCACACCGTTTGTCGGTGTGCGGGCGCAATCCTTAAAGACGGATGCCTTTACGGAACTTGCCGCTTCGGGGACATCTACCTTCGCGCTGCAATATGATGAACAGATTACAAACTCGCTTCGTACCGAATTGGGGCTGGACATCGGGTGGTCCTCGGAAGACGCTGGAGGTGGGGCGACGACATTTGGACTTCGTGCAGCATGGGCTCATGAGTTTGCATCGAACGAGCCGGGAATACGATCGTTCGTAAGCGTTCCTGGCGTTTCGTTTCCAATCTCCGGGGCGACGCGGGGCAGAGACTCCCTGATCCTGGCTGCACGCGTGGGAAGGTCCGCATCTAACGGTCTCTACATCGACGGGGCGATCAATGCGGAATACTCAAAAAACTTTCACGATTTCGGTGGATCGATCAAAATGGGGTACCGCTGGTAGATATCTGGTAACGTGGAGGCTCCGACCGGTATCAAGCGAGTTGCGGGTCCACGCTGCGTCGGGCTTGAACCGCCGCTTCTGAGGAGCCCGTGTGACAGGTTAACCGGCCGAAATGGACCGTACACGTCGAAGCTGCGTCGCCTTCGCAAGGGGCAGTTTCCCGACTGTGACCCAGCGGCATTGCAGCTGCAGAAATTGGCTAAAGCGGCCAGTCGTCTACCTGCGGCTCAATAACTGCAATTGAAAGATAGCGAACTTTGTAAAGTCGCGGGACATCTCCGCAGTGCTCGGCCTGCGTGGGTACTTCACGCCACGCCAACTTGGGGCGGTCGCATGACCTGCAAGCACGTGACAGAGAACGGTTCTGTCGCAAATTTTCGAGAAGGTTGAGTGTAGGCTGGCGCTGGACACACTTATGCTGCGAGCTGGGCAAACTGCTTGAATGGGTTGAGTCCATTGTTGTCGAATTGCCCCTTGCGGATCATGTGCGCGGCCTCGATCCCCTCAAGAGTTGCGGACGCGGAATGGAACGCTTTGAAGCCGAGCATCCGCCCCGTGATGCGCTTGATGGACCGATGATCCTGCTCAAGGATATTGTTCAGATATTTGACCTGCAAGATGTTGATGGTCTGCCCTGTTCCGGTGAATTTCAGGATCACATTCACGGCCTCCAGCCCCGCCAGGTTGGCGCCGCTTTTGTCAATCACGATGCGATCGGGGACGCCATGATTGCCGATCGCGCGCTGGAAGAAACGCCGCGCCGCCGGCTTGTCGCGGCGCTCGGAGAGCATGAAATCAAGGGTTTCGCCGTTCCGATCCACCGCGCGGTAGTGATACATCCACTTGCCCTTAACCCTGATATACGTCTCGTCCATGCGCCACGATTTCGCTGTCGGACGCTTCTTCCTTTGGGCTTGGGCTGCAATTGCGGGGGAGTATTTGACCACCCAGCGGTTCAACGTTGCATGGTCAACATCGACGCCACGCTCCTGCATGATTTCCTCCAGGTCACGATAGGACACCGGGTAGCGCAGGTAGAAAAACACCGCAAACAGGATCACCGATTTCGGATAATGCGCGACCTTGAAGTCAACCACCGTCACCGTCCAATCATATCCAAGCGTCAACCCCAAACAACAATACCGATGAAGCGACTCCACCAGCAAGCTGAAAATCTTTGCGACAGAACCATCAAAACCACACCGGAGCAAATGGACCTCTTCGAAACACTCAACCTGCCGAAACCCAGCTGACAGCGCTCTTGTTGTAACATTTTTGGCCATTCGGCCCAAATGAAATCAAACGCTTATCGATTTTGCTGATGAACTTGGGGGCATCGGCATCATGCGTCAAGCGCGCATCACGCCAGCCAGTCGCGGAACTCGTCAATCACCTGTGCATAAATCTGGCGTTTGAACGGGACGATGGCGCCCAGCATCTCATCCGCCGCAATCCAGCGCCATTCCGAGAATTCGGGATGTGCCGTCTGGATATTGATCTGATCGTCATCGCCCAGATACCGCATCAGGAACCATCGTTGCTGCTGGCCCTTGTAACACCCGTTCCAGATGTTCGGCACAATCTCTGGCGGCAGGTCATAGGCCAGCCAGTCGCGCGTCTCGGATAAGGGGGCCACCAGATCGGGCGTGACGCTGATTTCCTCTTCCAACTCGCGTAGGGCCGCCACGCCGGGGTTTTCGCCCTCATCAATCCCGCCTTGGGGCATTTGCCATGCGGGCGTGGGGCTGTCGATGCGTTGGGCGGCGAAGATCAGCCCCTGTGCATTGATCAGCATGATCCCGACACAGGGGCGGTAGGGCAGCGCTGCTATGGCGGCAGGGGTCATTTCTGGCCGTTCAACGCAGTCAGCCCCCGCAGAATATCCAGCGCATAGGCCAATTGGTAATCTTCCTGCCGCAGCCGCGCGACATCTTCCGCCTGCTGGCGTTCCTCTTCCATCTGGCGGCGTTCATCTTCGGACATGTCGTTATTGTCCAACCGCCCGCGCAGGTCGTTTTCAGACCGGGTACGCGGGGGGGTCGCCTCCTCGCCATCCTCGATCGGCTGGCGGCGCGGCTGTTCCACCACAATATCGGGCGAGACGCCCAGCGCCTGAATGGACCGGCCCGAGGGGGTGTAATACAATGATGTCGTCAGACGGATCGCCCCATCGCCGCGCAGCGGCATGACAGTCTGCACCGACCCTTTGCCAAAGCTGCGTGTACCTACCACAATCGCGCGGCGGTGGTCTTGCAACGCACCCGCCACAATTTCCGAAGCCGAGGCAGACCCCGCATTGATCAGCACCACCAGCGGCTTGCCATTGATCAGATCACCGGCTTGGGCATTGAACCGCTCGCCCGCGCCATCTTCGCGCCCGCGGGTCGAGACGATCTCGCCCTGTTCCAGAAACGCATCAGAGACGCGGATCGCCTGTGTCAGCAGCCCCCCCGGATTGTTGCGCATATCCAGCACCACACCGCCGAGGCTGTCCATTCCGCCCAATTCCTCGATGGCGTCATTCAGCCCATCGCGCAGGTTGGGGAAGGTCTGTTCATTGAACGTGGTGACGCGCAGCACGACAATATTGCCCTCGGTGCGCACACGCACGGCTTGCAAGCGGATCGTGTCGCGGATGATCGACAGGTCGAACGGTTCCGACACACCGTCACGCAGGATCGTCACAATAATCTCGGACCCGACAGGGCCGCGCATCATGTCAACGGCCTGCGCCAGTGTCAGACCCATCAGCGACTCGCCATCGACATGGGTAATCAGGTCGCCCGGCTCTACCCCTGCCTGATCGGCGGGGGTGCCATCCATCGGCGTCACAACCTTGATAAAGCCATCTTCCTGCGTCACCTCGATCCCCAGCCCCCCGAAGGAACCGCGGGTCTGCGTGCGCATATCGTCAAAATCATCGGGGGGCATATAGCCGGAATGGGGGTCCAACGACATAAGCATGCCGTTGATGGCAGCTTCAATCAGCTTTGCAGTGTCAGGCTCTTCGACATATTGGTTGCGAATACGCTCGAACACATCGCCGAACAGATCAAGCTGTTCATAGACATTGGTCGCGCGCACACGTTCCTGCGCCAGAAGCGGCCCTGCCACCTGCGTCGCAAGAAGGGCACCGCCAACAATGCCACCAAGGCCCGCCATTACAAATCTTTTCATCCCGCCATCCTATCCTGCGCAAGCCCGCATGGGCGGCGCGCATTTTATTCTCACCCTGTTCAGCCCCCACTGAATGCGAACCAAGGCTCTGGGTCAATGGGGTTGCCACCTTCTCGAAGCTCAAAATAGAGTGTTTGGCTACGACTGCCAGTTGTTATCTCGGGACTGTGTCCGCTTGGCATGCTGCCCAGCGGTGCACCAAGGGGCAAAATCTCGCCCGTAGACACCAAAAGGCTCTCCAACCCTGCCAGCACCAGCAAGACCGCCTCGGCAGGCTCTAGGATCACCACAGCACCCTGCCCCGCCAAGGGGCCGGCATAGCGCACAGTGGCAGACCAAGGCGCGGTTACAAGCGCATCCGGGGCGGTTGCCAGCACCAGACCTTGGCGCACGATCCCTGCCGCATCCGGCTGGTTGAAGCGGTGCAGGATGGTCGCGCGCACAGGGGGCGATAGCGTGCCTTTGGCTGTTTGGAACGTGGCGGCGGTTTGGTTGTCCGACACTGCGGAAGACTGCGCCAACTCTTGCGCGAATTCTTCAAGTGTTGCGGCATTGCGGGCAAGAAAATCCAGTTGCTCTGGTTCTTCGACCAGCCGTTTGGGCAGGGGTCCACGCTCTGCCACCGCCTGCGCCAGCGCCACACGCGCGTTCTGCGCGCCCTCTAGCCCCTGTTCCAGCGCAAGGAACCCGTATTGGCGGGCGCGGCGCAAGGCGCGCAAATCATCCAGCTCGTCGCGCAATTCGGTCACAGCGCGCGCCAGTGGCGGGGTCAGTTCGCCCAGCAGCATGGCCGCGCGCGCTGTCTCCAGCCCGCCTTGGGGGTGCAGCAAGGCGACGGTTTCATCCACACGCTCGGTTGCCATCAGCACGCTGAGCAGGCGCGACAGTTCTTCGCTGCGCGCAGCAAAGGCGCGCTGTAGCGCCCCCTCGCGCAGTTGCGCATCGCGCAACCCGTCGCGCAGGGCAACAAGCCCGTCTTCATAGGCCTGAATGGTCTGGCCCAGCGCCGATATCTGGTCGCGCCCGCCTGTGGCGGCCTGCATGGCCGCTGTTGCCGCTTCCAATGCGCGCGCGGCAGTCAGGGCGCGGTCAGCCACATCGGCCATGGCCGCGCCGGACCACAGCACACAGACAAGAGCCGCAAGCCCCCGACGGATCATCGGATGATCAGGCTTTCGCCTGTCATCTCTGGCGGCTGATCCAGCCCCATGAGCGCCAGAAGGGTTGGCGCGACATCGGCCAGCCGCCCATCGCGCAGACCTGCCCCCTCTGGCCCGCCGATCAGCACCACCGGCACGGGGTTTAGCGTATGCGCAGTATGCGGCCCGCCTGTTTCAGGGTCGCGCATCTGTTCGCAATTGCCATGATCCGCTGTCAGCAGCATCGCACCCCCAACCTTGTCAAGCGCCTCCAGCGCCGCGCCAAGCCCTGCATCCACGGCCTCGCAGGCGCGGCTGGCGGCGTCCAGATCGCCGGTATGGCCCACCATGTCGGGATTGGCGAAATTCACCACGATCAGGTCATAGCCCTGCCCGATCACCTCGACCAGTTTGGCGGTCACTTCCGCCGCGGCCATCTCGGGTTGCAGGTCATAGGTGGCAACCTTGGGGCTGGACGGCATGTGCCGATCCTCGCCCTGCTCAAGCGCTTCCTTGCCGCCATTAAGGAAGAAAGTCACATGGGGGTATTTCTCGGTCTCGGCCAGCCGGAACTGGCGCAGACCTTTGGCCGCGACCCATGCACCCAGCGTATTGACGATCTCGCGCTTGGGAAAGGCTGTGCCCATAAATGCGTTATGGGCCTCGGAATACTCGACCATGCCCAAAAGCGCCGACCAGTTGGGCGGGGTGCCCCGATCAAACCCGTTGAAGCTGGGCGCGCCAAGGGCGGCAAGAATTTCGCGCGCGCGGTCGGCGCGGAAATTCAGGCAAAACAGCCCGTCGCCGGGTTTGGCCCCACCATACCCCGCCACGATTGTGGGCGCGATGAATTCATCGGTTTCGCCGCGCGCATAAGCTGCCGCGACCGCCTCAACAGCGGTCGGGGCGGCCTCCCCCTCGCCGCGCATGATCGCGCGCCACGCGCGTTCCACCCTGTCCCAGCGATTGTCGCGGTCCATTGCCCAATAGCGCCCGATCACTGTGCCGATTTTGGCCCCCTCGGGCAATGTGCCTTGCACATCCGCCATGAAACGATCCGCACTTTTGGGGGCGACATCACGCCCATCGGTGATGGCATGGACCACCACAGGCACACCCGCGGCCGCACATACCCCCAAAGCCGCTTTCAAATGTGCAACATGGCCGTGAACACCACCATCCGAAATAACTGAAAACAGATGTGCCGTGCCGCCGGTGTCTTGCAGTTTTTCAACAAAGCCCAAAAGTGCAGGGTTTTGGGCGAAGCTGCCATCCTCGATGGCCAGATCGATCTGGCCCAAGTCCATCGCCACCACGCGGCCTGCGCCGATATTGGTATGGCCCACTTCGGAATTGCCCATCTGCCCTGTCGGCAGGCCCGCATCCGGCCCATGCGTGACAAGCGTGGCATTCGGACACGCGCGCATCACGCGGTCGAAGTTGGGGGTCCGGGCAAGGGCCACAGCGTTGGCTTGGGGCGTGGGGCCAAGGCCCCAGCCGTCAAGAATGCACAAAACGACGGGTCTGGTCATGGCTCTCCCTCGGTCTGGCGTGGTGCCAGAGGCAAGCGTGCCTCCGGCGGGAGTATTTAGGGCAAGAAAATGGGCCCTGTCAGGACTTAACCCGACGGTTGCGCGCGGCAATCAGCTTCAGGCGCAGCGCGTTCAACTGGATGAAACCTGCCGCATCTTTCTGGTCATAGGCGCCTGCATCTTCTTCAAAGGTGACATGGGCCTCGGAATACAGGCTGTGATCGGACCAGCGCCCGATGGTACGCACATGGCCTTTGTAGAGTTTCAAGCGCACTGTGCCGCTGACATGTTCTTGCGATTTGTCGATCAAGGCTTGCAGCATCTCGCGTTCGGGCGAGAACCAGAAGCCGTTATAGATGAGTTCCGCATAGCGCGGCATAAGGCTGTCTTTCAGATGGCCCGCGCCACTGTCGAGGGTGATCTGTTCGATCCCGCGATGCGCCTCTAGCAGCAGGGTGCCGCCCGGCGTTTCATAGATGCCGCGCGATTTCATGCCGACAAAGCGGTTTTCCACGAAATCCAGCCGCCCGATGCCGTGGCGGCCACCATAGGTGTTGAGTTCGGTCAGGATCGTGGCAGGCGACATGGCCTGCCCATTGATGGCGACTGCGTCGCCTTTCTCGAAGGAGATCTCGATAATCTCGGGCTGGTCGGGCGCATCTTCGGGGTTGACGGTGCGCTGATAGACGTAATCGGGCGCATCCACTGCCGGATCTTCCAGAACCTTGCCTTCGGAGGAGGTGTGCAGAAGGTTTGCATCTACCGAGAAGGGCGCTTCGCCGCGCTTGTCCTTGGCGATGGGAATCTGGTTGGCCTCGGCGAATTCCAGAAGGCGCGTGCGCGAGGTCAGATCCCATTCGCGCCAAGGCGCGATCACCTTGATCTCGGGGTTCAGCGCATAGGCTGACAATTCAAACCGCACCTGATCATTGCCCTTGCCGGTGGCCCCATGCGCAACCGCATCGGCCCCAGTCTGGGCGGCAATCTCGACCAGTCGTTTGGAAATAAGCGGGCGCGCGATCGAGGTGCCCAGCAGATACAGCCCCTCATACAAGGCATTCGCGCGGAACATGGGGAAGACGAAATCGCGCACGAATTCTTCGCGCAGGTCTTCGATATAGATATTTTCTGGCGCGACGCCCAGCATTTCGGCCTTGGCGCGCGCAGGCTCCAACTCTTCCCCCTGCCCCAGATCGGCGGTGAAAGTGACCACTTCGCAGTCATATTCGGTCTTGAGCCATTTGAGGATGATCGAGGTATCCAGCCCGCCCGAATAGGCAAGCACGACTTTCTTTGGGGCTTTGGTCATGGGGACTCCGGTCACAGACTGCGATTTTGCATTCGTCTATTGGCTTTGCCGCCGCTGGGCAAGGGGGCGCGATTGAAACGCGCGCGCGCCTGCTTAGGTCTGGGGCATGGACGAACGACATCTGGACCCGAAGAAGAACCGCAAACAATGGTCATCCGAGCCGGCCTTTGTCTTTTCCATGGCCGCCGCCGCAGTGGGGTTGGGGAATCTGTGGCGGTTTCCCTATATGGTGGGCGAAAACGGCGGCGCTGCGTTTATCGTGGCCTATCTGCTGGCGCTGGTTGTGGTGGCCATGCCGATCATGATGCTGGAAGTGGCGGCAGGGCGTTTGCGGCAGGGGTCTGTTGTCACAACCTATCGCGGGGCCACGCGGCTGGGTGTTGTCTATGGCTGGGCGGTTGTGGTGCTGACCATTGTGATCACCAGCTATTATCTGGTCATCACCGGATGGACGCTGGGATATGCGGTTGATGCGCTGCGTCTGGAATTGCAGGATTTCGATGACTTCACCGCAGGCTATAATTCTGTCTGGTATTTCCTGATTGTCACCACCCTTGCGGGGCTTGTGCTGCTGCGCGGGGTGCGCGCGATCGAGGCATTGTCCAAGCTGCTGATGCCGTTATTGGTGCTGATGATTGCCGCGCTGGTGGGCGTGGCCGCCACCATGCCCGGCTGGTCAGAGGCGGTGGCCTTCATGACAACATGGGACGCAGCCGCCCTGCGCGCGCCGGAATTGTGGTTCTTCGCTTTCGGGCAGGCGTTTTACACGCTGGCGATTGGTCAGGGCTATCTGGTCACCTATGGCAGCTATATCCCGCGCAAGACCAATGTGCCGCGCGCAACCCTGATTGTTGCTGCAACAGAAACGACAATCGCGCTGATGGCGGGCTGGATGATCTTTCCCTTCGTGTTTTCCTACGGGATGGACCCCGGCGCAGGCAGCGAGCTGGCCTTCTCGACCCTGCCGCGCGTGTTTGAGGAGATGGAGATTGGCATCTGGCTGGCGATTGCCTTTTTCGGCATGTTCTTTGCGGCCGCTTTTTCCATTTGTCTGGCAGGGCTTAAGGTGATTGTCGCGGCCTTTGCCGAAGAATTGCGCCTGTCCAATGCGCGCGCGGTGGGGCTGACTGCGGCGCTGATGTTCGGGCTTGGCCTGCC
This sequence comes from Roseinatronobacter thiooxidans, assembly GCF_001870675.1. Classification (GTDB taxonomy): domain Bacteria; phylum Pseudomonadota; class Alphaproteobacteria; order Rhodobacterales; family Rhodobacteraceae; genus Roseinatronobacter; species Roseinatronobacter thiooxidans. The sequence continues at coordinate 25,740 of NZ_MEHT01000046.1, forward strand.
CTCGGCGCTAAGTTTCAGCCCCGTACAACTGACTGTGGCAGGCATGCCGTTTCTGGATTTTCTGGACCAGTTCGGCGGCACGAATGTCATCATTGCCTCTGGCATCATCGGGGCGGGGCTGTTGTGCTGGGTGCTGCCGCCATCGCGCGTGGTCTATGCGCTGGGGGCCAAAAGCCGCTGGTGGTCATGGCGTATCTTCATTGTCGGGCGCAGCCTGCCCTTCGCGGCAGTTGCGTTTCTTGTCTGGCGACTGGTATCAGGGACAGAGTGAACAGGGGATAGCGCCATGAGCAAGCGGCTGGAGCTTTTGCGCGGGGTGGTGCACCCGTGGCACCACGACCATTTCGGGCATATGAATGTGCGCCATTACGCGCCGTTTTTCGACGATGCGACCTATCACTTATGGACGCGACTGGGGCTGGCCTACCGCGAGATGCTGGCCAATCATGGGGTGCATCTGGTCACAGCGCAGGCGACCACGCGCTTTGTGCAGGAATTGCAAGCAGGCGATCTGATCGTGATTGATGGCAGTGTCGAGGGGCTGGGCACCAAAAGCTGCACCTTTCATTTGCGCATGCTGCATGCCGATACAGGCGCGCTGCACGCAACATATGATCTGGTCGAGGTGTTTTTCGACCCCAAGACCCGGACATCCGCACCTATGCCGCAGGCGATCCGGTTGCAGCTTGAAACCTGGGTGGCCGCGACATGAGCGAATTTGCCAAAGCCGCGCGCGCTGCCACTGCCGCGATGCGCGATGTGTTCGAGGCCACGCCACTGGCCCGCAATGACCATTTGTCCAAGCGGTTTGGCGCGGATATCTGGCTGAAACGCGAAGACCTTAGCCCGGTGCGCAGCTACAAGATACGCGGTGCGTTCAATGCCATGCGCAAGCGCCTTGCCACCCATCCCGGCCAGCGCCATTTTGTCTGTGCCAGTGCAGGCAACCATGCGCAGGGCGTGGCCTTTGCCTGCCGGCATTTCGGGGTCAAGGGCACGATCTTCATGCCAGTGACCACGCCTGCGCAAAAGATCATGAAAACGCGCACCTTTGGCGGCACTCATGTCGAGATTACGCTGGTGGGCGATATTTTCGACCAAGCCCTGACGGCGGCGCAGGCCTATTGTGCCGCGCAAGGCGCGCATTTCCTCTCGCCCTTCGATGATGATGACGTGATCGAGGGGCAGGCCAGCGTGGCCGTTGAAATGCTGGCGCAGCTGGGCCACGCGCCGGATATGGTGATCTTGCCTGTGGGCGGTGGCGGGCTGAGCGCGGGGGTCACGCGCTACATGTCCGACACCGGCACCACCACTGCACTGCGCTATGTCGAGCCGCTGGGCGGGGCCAGCCTGCAAGCGGCCCTGGGCGCGGGCGCGCCTGTCACGCTGGGCCAGCTGGACAGTTTTGTAGACGGTGCCTCGGTCGCGCGGATCGGCGCGCGCACCTTTCAGCACCTGCACCAGATCAACCCCGACCACCTGCTGATCGCGCCGGAAAACCGCATTTGCGTCACCATGCTGGAAATGTTGAATGTCGAAGGAATTGTGCTGGAACCTGCGGGCGCGCTGTCGGTCGATGTGCTGCCTGCGCTTGCCGCGCAGATCGCAGGCAAAACCGTGGTTTGCCTGACTTCGGGCGGGAATTTTGATTTTGAGCGCCTGCCAGAGGTCAAGGAACGCGCGATGCGTCATATGGGCACCAAGAAATACCTGATGCTGCGCCTGCCGCAACGCCCGGGTGCCTTGCGCGATTTTCTGGAAACGCTTGGCCCCGAAGATGACATTGCGCGGTTTGAATATCTGAAAAAAACCGCGCGCAATTTTGGCACAGTATTGATCGGGATTGAAACCATACGGCCCGAAAATTTCGACAGCCTGTTTGACCGCATGTCGGCGCAAGGGTTCAAATTTACCGATATCACCGATGATGAGGTGATCGCGGGGTTTGTGATCTAGGGCGCGGTTTTTTTCATTGCCGGATTGCATCTGTCTTCTCCCGCCACTCGCGTTCAAACTGGGTGCAGGCTGGCGGGAACAGCGCCAGAACCTGTTCTTTCTCTTGGCGGAAATCCGTGCCGCGCGTGGCGTTCTCCTCACCTGCCGATGTCAGCGCGGCCATGTCCAGAAAGCCCAGATTCAGCGCCGCCCCTTTCAGGAAATGAAACGCCAGCCGGTGCGCATCAGGCGTGTCGGCCATGGCCAGCCGCGCAAGCCCGTCTTGCACCTCTGCCATGAACAGCGCGACCACTTCGGCGAACTCTTCTTCGCCGAAATCTGCGCAAAGGCCCGCGACATGCGCCCAGTCAATCATTCTCCGTCCTTTCTGCCAATTCCCTGCAAAATGCCATGTAACTGCTAAGATTCCGTTACCTGCCACGCGCCTGTGACAAAGCCCTGCACCTTTACTGTTACTTAAGAAAACTCTGCGAGACCTGTGTGCGACAGAGTGTAACTGGTTCATAATTTACGGGTTCAAACGCGTGCCGCACAAAGTGACGAAACCAACAATCAGGCCCGATGCGCAAAAAGTCGCGCTGATCGTCGATGACAGTCGCGCGCAGCGTCTGATCTTTGCCAAACATCTGCAAGGGTGGGGGTACCGGACGCATGAGGCCGGGTCCGGCCTGCACGCGCTGGAGGCATGCAGCACACAGCATTTCGACCTGATTCTGTCGGACTGGATGATGCCGGAAATGGACGGGCTGGAATTCTGCCGCGCCTTTCGTGCCATGCAGGGGGACCGCTACAGCTATTTCATTTTGCTGACCTCGAAAAATGACAAGACCGCTGTGGCCGAGGGGCTGGATGTCGGCGCAGATGATTTTCTGCCCAAGCCGGTTTCCCCTGTGGAATTGCGCGCGCGAATCACTGCAGGCGAACGCTTGCTGGCGATGGAGCGAGAGGTGCGCGCCGCGCTTGAAGAGTTGCAAAACCTGTATGATGCCCTTGACCGTGACCTGATGGAAGCGCGCAGGCTGCAACAATCCCTGATCCGCAAGCGCCAGCACAATTTTGAAGGCAACACGCTGTCGTTGTTGCTGCAATCCTCGGGGCATGTCGGGGGGGATATGGTTGGCACATTCATCATCTCGACCGCGCGGATCGGGGTTTATGCCATAGATGTCTCGGGGCACGGGGTGGCCGCCGCCATGCTGGGCGCGCGGGTGGCGGGGCTGTTCTCTGGCGGCGAGCATCATCAGAATATCGTGCTGATCCGTGATCCGGGCACCGGCAAACCCCGCGCGGGCGCCCCGCATGAGGTCGCCGCGCGGATTAATGACCTGATGCTGGAGGAGTTTGACACAGAAACCTACCTTACAGTTGTTTATGCCGATATTGACCTGCGCACCGGCAGGTTACGGCTGGTTCAGGCGGGCCACCCGCATCCTGTCATCCAGCGCGCCGATGGCCGGATAGAGTATATCGGCGAAGGCGGCCTGCCCATCGGGCTGATCCCCAATGCAAGTTTCGCCACAATAGAGGCGCAGTTGATGCCCGGGGACAGGTTGCTTTTGTATAGCGATGGCATAACCGAATGCACCAATCAGCATGCCGAGGAATTTGGCGAGGAGGGTTTGAAAACTGCGCTGGCGAAGCTGGCGCATCTCAAAGGTGTGGAATTTGTTGACGCCCTGAAATGGGAGTTGCTGCACTGGTCGGGAAAAGACGAGTTCGAGGATGATGTCTCGGGCGCGTTGTTTGAATTCAATCACGCCATGCAGGCACCGAACGCGCCACCGCGCTATTATCGGGGGGTGCCGGTCGAGACGTGACGCACTGGCAGCGCAGTGCAAGGCGTTGGTGACACAAACATGCAGGCACATAGGACGATGCAAAGCGCGCAAGTGGCAAAACCCCTTGCACCGGACATGGCGCGCAGCTGTGCTGTGCTGTGCAAATGATCGCCGCACGGTGGCGGCCGCCTTGGTCCGTATGCCGCGCGGGCCGTGAGCACTCGGCTGCCTGTCTGGCGCGCGGGCTATGGGCACTGGCCTGCCTTTATTTCATACGGACGATAAGCGCTGGCGTAACCACGCTTTGTGCGGACCACAGGCTCGGACCCCTGTATATGGCGGAAGCCATCGGCGCTGGCCTGCCCATATGCAGCGCGCGTTATGGGCGGTGGCTGGCCCCCGTATGTTGCGCATGCCATAGGCGTTGGTCAGACCAAATGCCGCGCGGGCCGTTGGATCGGCCCCCTGTATATGGCGGCAGCTATAGGTACTGGCCTGCCCATATGCAGCGCGGTTTATGGGCGATGGCTTTCCCCATAAGTTGCGCAGGCCATAGGCATTGGACAGACCAAATGCCGCGCGGCCGTTGGATCGGCCCCCGATAGGCGGCGCGGGCCATGAGCCTCCGCCCAAAATGTCGCGCGGGCCATAGGCTCTGGCCTAACCATATCTCATGCGGGCCATAGGCCCTGCCCCCATCCCTATAGCAGCGCGGCGCATGGGCGCTGGCCTGTCAGCATGTCACAAGGGCCATGGGCACCGGCCTGCTCGTATTTCGCCCGGTTCATAGGCTCTGGCACCCATATGCTGGGCGTATCATAACTGCTGGTCTGCCCATATTCCGCACAGCCCATAGGCTCTGGGCCACCCTTATGCTGCGCGGGCCATTGGCCCTGCCCCATCCCTATAGCAGCGCGGCGCATAGGCGCTGGCCTGTCAGCATGTCACAAGGGCCATGGGCACCGGCCTGCTAGTATTTCGCCCGGTTCATAGGCTCTGGCACCCATGTGCTGGGCGTATCATAACTGCTGGTCTGCCCATATTCTGCACAGCCCATAGGCTCTGGCCTAACCATATCTCATGCGGGCCATTGGCCCTGCCCCATCCCTATAGCAGCGCGGCGCATGGGCGCTGGCCTGTCAGCATGTCACAAGGGCCATCGGCGGGCGCACCCATATGCCGCGCGGCCCCAAAGCGCTTGGTCTGACCAGACACACCACAGGCCGTGGCACGTCAGGCACCCGATCACACTTGGCCCTTGGGCGGAACTTCCTATATGGAGGGGCCAGACATGCGGCAAACCCTGCCTGCCAAGACAAGGAATAGTTTTATGAGCTTCGGCGCACAGATCGCCTGGGATGATACCGTCCTGCCATTCCAGCTGGATCGCAGCGATATTCGCGGGCGGGTCGCGCGGCTGGATACCGCGCTGGAACGCGTGCTTGCCCGCCACACATATCCGCCTGCGGTCGAGGCTCTGGTGGCCGAAGCCGCCCTTCTGACCGCGATGATCGGCCAGACAATCAAACTGCGCTGGCGTTTGTCGGTGCAAGTGCGTGGCAGCGGCCCGATCCGGCTGATCGCCACCGATTACTACGCCCCCACCGAGGACGGCGCGCCTGCGCGCATCCGCGCCTATGCCAGTTACGACAAGGACCGCGTGGCCCCCGATGGCCCCGCATTCGAGCAGATCGGCAAGGGCTATTTCGCCATTCTCATCGATCAAGGCCCCGATATGACGCCTTATCAGGGCATCACGCCGATTGCAGGCACCTCGCTTTCCGATTGCGCCGAGGCGTATTTCGACCAGTCCGAGCAATTGCCAACGCGGTTCGAGTTAAGCTTCGGGCGCACTATTCTGCCCGGCCAGCCCGAAAAATGGCGCGCGGGCGGGGTGATGCTGCAACATATGCCGCAAGCCTCGGGCACCAGCCCGCGCGCAGCAGAGGGCATTGCAGAAGACTGGTCGCGCGCCAATCTGCTGCTGGACACGGTCGAGGAGCTGGAACTTGTCGGCCCCAATGTGCAGCCGCCCGAATTGCTGTTGCGCCTGTTCCATGAAGAAGCGCCGCGCGTCTTTGACCCGCAAGCGGTGCATTTCGGCTGTTCGTGTTCCGAAGACAAGGTCCGCCAAAGCCTGTCGATCTATTCGGCCAAGGACATTTCCACCATGACCACCCCCGAAGGCACAGTTACCGCAGATTGCCAGTTCTGCGGCGCACATTACATCATGGACCCTGTCACTCTGGGCTTCGAGGCCCGAGGCAATGACGATTGACCCCATCGAAAACCTGCGCGCGGCGCTTGCGAAACCTTGGCAAGAGTCGAGTGATTTCGACCTGAACCCCGGGTTTGTGCTGCCGGAAAACCGCGTGTTGCGGCCTGCGGCAGTGCTGGTGGGGGTGTCGCGCACGCCTGATGGCCCGCGTCTGGTGCTGACCAAGCGCGCCTCGCATCTGCGCAATCACCCCGGCCAGATCGCCTTTCCCGGCGGGCGGCAGGACAAGGGCGATGCGGATCTTGTCGCCACCGCCTTGCGCGAGGCGGAAGAAGAAATCGGCCTTCCGCGCGATGCGGTGCAAGTATTCGGCGCGCTGCCTGCGCATGAAACCGTGACCGGCTTCATGGTCACCCCCATTCTGGCCGAGATCACGCGCGACTTCACCCCGCGCCCCGACCCCGGCGAAGTGGCCGAGATATTTGCAGCCCCCCTTGCCCATGTCACCGACCCTGCCCGCTTTCGGGTGGAACGGCGGATCTGGCGCGGCACTTGGCGCAATTACTACATTGTGCCTTGGGGGCCGTATTACATTTGGGGGGCGACAGCGCGCATTCTGCGCGGGCTGGCCGAAAGGACAGGGCCATGCAGATAGCGGGCGCATGGCTGCACGCCCCCGCAACCCAACAGGTGATGCGCCTGATCGCAGATGCAGGGCATCAGGCGCTGGTCGTGGGCGGGTGCGTGCGCAATGCGCTGATGGGCGTGCCGGTGACGGATATCGACATCGCAACCGATGCGCGGCCCGAAATGGTCATGGCACTCGCCGAGAGGGCCGGATTGCGGGCGGTGCCAACGGGCATAGAGCATGGCACTGTCACCTTGGTACTCGCGGGGCAAGGGTTCGAGGTGACGACCTTCCGGCGCGATGTGGAAACCCATGGCCGCCATGCCACTGTCGCCTTTTCCAGTGATCTGGCAGAAGATGCCGCGCGGCGCGATTTCACCATGAACGCGCTTTATGCGCGCGCAGATGGTACTGTGCTGGACCCGCTGGGGGGCTTGCCTGATCTGCAGGCGCGGCGGGTGCGGTTTGTGGGCGATGCGGGCGCGCGTATCCGCGAAGATTACCTGCGCATTCTGCGGTTTTTCCGCTTTCACGCGCAATATGGCGATGCCGCGCAAGGGTTGGATGCCGATGCACTGGCGGCGTGTGCGGCAGGGGTTGACGGGCTGGCGCGCCTCTCGCCCGAGCGGATCGGGGCGGAGATGCGAAAACTGCTTTCTGCCCCAGACCCTGCCCCTGCAGTCTGTGCCATGGCGCAATGCGGCGCGCTGGTGCATGTGCTGCCCGGCGCGCAGGCAGAGGGGCTGGCGGTGCTTGTGCATCTGGAAGACGGCATTGGCCCCGACTGGCTGCGGCGTTTGCTGGTGCTGGGCGGGCAGGCAGGCCATCTACGCCTGACCCGGCGCGAGGGGCGTGATATGGACAAGATGCGCGCGGCCCTGTCCGCGATGGTGCCTGCGGGTGAAATGGCCTATCGCATGGGCGCGGGGCTTGCACGCAATGTCGTGCTGGCGCGCGCGGCCTTGTTTGAAACACCCCTGCCGCCCGATTGGCAGGCTTGCATCGCGCGTGGGGCGGCGGCCCGATTCCCACTGCGCGCACAGGATTTGCCGCATCTGCAAGGGCCTGAGCTGGGCGCAGGGTTGCGCAGGCTGGAGGAGCGTTGGATCGCGTCGAATTTCAGCATGAGCAAGGCAGACTTGCTGGCCTGACTGGCCTTTGGCCCGCGCCGCCCCTATATCTGGCATCAGGATCGGGGGCGATGTGCTACAAAAACTGACCACACAGACAGAAGATTTCACGCCGGAAAACAGGCCCGGGCCTGCGCAACGCCTTGCAGGATTGATCGACGCGTTCGAGCGCGCGCCCTCACCCCCGCCGCGCAGCCTATGGGCTTTCATGCTGTGGTCGGTGCGCGGGGCATGGCCTGTTCTGGTTCTGGCGGCGGTCATCTCGGCACTGGTTGGCACAACCGAGGTGGTATCGGCCCTGCTGCTTGGGCTGATTATTGACGCAGTGGTGGAAACCGGGCCGGTCGAATTTCTGGCGCAGCATATGTGGCTGGTGGTCAGTTTCATTTTGTTCTTCGTCATTTTGCGCCCTTTGGCCTTTGGCCTGTCATCAGCGGCAAATTCGATCGTGGTGCAGCCCAATGTCTATGTGCTGGTGCAATCGCGCCTGAACCGCTGGACGCTGGGCCAGCCGGTGACATTTTTCGACAATGATTTCGCAGGGCGAATCGCGCAAAAACAGGTGCAGACCGCCCGCGCGCTGACGGATGTGGCGAATGAAACCATCAACACGATGGCATTCGCGCTGGCCTCGATCATCGGCTCGGTCATTTTGCTGCTGACGATTGACGCGCGCATCGCGCTGGCGCTGGCTGTGTGGCTGGTGGGTTATCTGGCGCTGATCCGGTATTTCCTGCCGCAGGTGCGCAAACGCTCTGGTGCAAGGGCGGGGGCGCGGGCGCAGGTCAGCGGGCAGGTGGTGGATACGATCACCAATATCAAAACCGTCAAGCTGTTTGCCCATTCCGAGTTTGAGGACCGCGCCGCATTGAACGCGATGGGCGTGTTTCGGGACCGCGCGGTGGAATTTGGCGAGGTGCAAGCGTGGTTCCGATTCTGGCTGATGGTGGTCGCGGGCGTGCTGCCGGTGCTGCTGATCGGCGGCACGCTGTGGCTATGGATGCTGGGACAGGCCACACCGGGGGCGATTGCGGCGGCGGGCGCTGTAGCCATCCGCATTGCGCAGATGACAGGCTGGGTCAGTTTCGTTCTGATGGCGATTTACGGCAATCTGGGCGAGGTCGAGGATGGGATGAAAACCCTGACCAAACCCTCTACCCTGCAAGACGCCGAGAATGCGGTGGAACTGGGGCGCGTGACAGGTGCTTTGCATTTTGACGATGTGAATTTCGCCTATGGCCGCCAGACCGGCGGGGTTGAAGGACTGGCGCTACAGATTGCACCGGGCGAGAAGATCGGGATTGTGGGCGCATCGGGTGCAGGCAAATCCACGCTCGTTGCGCTGTTGCTGCGGCTGTATGATGTCGAAGGCGGGCGCATCATGGTTGACGGGCAGGATATACGGCAGGTCACGCAAGAAAGCTTGCGGCGCAATATCGCGATGGTCACGCAGGAAACGGCGATGTTCAACCGCTCTGCCTTCGAGAATATCCGCTATGGCCGCCCCGATGCCACGCTGGCGCAGGTCGAACAGGCCGCCCGCGCAGCAGAGGCGCATAAGTTCATTCTGGACCTGCAAGACGCCGAAGGGCGGCGCGGCTATGACGCGCATCTGGGCGAACGGGGCGTGCGCCTGTCGGGCGGGCAGCGCCAGCGCATTGCCCTTGCGCGCGCGTTTCTGAAAGATGCGCCCATTCTGGTGCTGGATGAAGCAACATCGGCACTGGATTCCGAGGTTGAAGCGGCAGTGCAGGACGCGTTGGAGCCATTGATGGAGGGCAAGACCGTGCTGGCCATCGCGCATCGTCTGTCCACCATTGCGAAACTGGACCGCATCATCGTGCTTGACGATGGCCATATCATCGAGCAAGGCACACATGATGAATTGCTGGCGGCAGGCGGCACCTATGCCCGTTTCTGGGCGCGGCAATCGGGCGGGTTTTTGGGGTTTGACGACGATGTGGACACAGCAAGCTGACCAGACGGGCCAAGAGGCCCCGGCGCGTAGGCCGGGGCTGCCAGCGTGACGGAGTTCCACCAGATCGCCCCCTGCCTTTGGCTTGCCCCGCGCAGAGCCTGTGCCGTGCCGCAAGCCCCCCTTTGGACAGGCTGGCCCATATGACACACACAACCATCCTGCGACTTGGCCATCATGGCGATGGCATTGCCGACGGCCCGGTCTATGTGCCGCGCACCCTGCCGGGCGAGGTGGTCGAGGGCGAGATTGCGCAAGGGCGCATGGACGCGCCGCGCATCGTCACGCCCTCGCCCCTGCGCATAAAGGCGCCCTGCCCGCATTACCGAAATTGTGGCGGCTGTGCCTTGCAGCATGCGCAGGCGGATTTCGTGAGCCAGTGGAAAGAGGGGGTGATCCGGCAAGCACTGGCCGCGCAAGGGCTGACGGCAGAGTTTCGCGCGCCCCATATCTCGCCCCTGCACAGCCGGCGGCGCGCCAGTTTTTCTGGGCGTAGATTGAAGAAAGGCGCGCTTGTGGGCTTTCATGCCCGCGCATCCGATGTGATTACACCTGTGCCCGAGTGCCTGATCCTGCACCCCGACCTGACCGCCGCCCTGCCCCTGCTGGAAGACGTAACCGCGCGTTTCGGGTCGCGCAAAACCACGATGTCGCTGTCGCTGACACGGTCTGATGCGGGGCTTGATCTGGCGGTTTCAGGCGGCAAGCTGCTGGATGACGCGATGCGCGCCGAACTTGGACAATGGGCCGGTCAAGCCGGGCTTGCGCGTCTGGCATGGGAGGGCGAGGTCGTGGCCCAAGCGCACCCGCCCTTTCACCAGATCGGGCGCGCGAAAATCACCCCGCCCCCCGGTGCGTTTTTGCAAGCAACCAAACCGGCAGAGCAGGCGTTGCAAGCGGCTGTAGCGACAAGCGTGGGAAATGCCGCGCGCATTCTGGACCTGTTTGCAGGCTGCGGCACCTTTACCCTGCCTTTGGCCGAGCGCGCGGAACTGCACGCGGTGGAAGGCGAGGCACCGATGCTGCACGCGCTGGATGCAGGCTGGCGGCAGGCCACAGGGTTAAAGCGCGTCACCCATGAGGCGCGCGATCTGTTCCGCCGCCCCCTGCTGCCTGCGGAGCTGGCAAAATATGACGCCGCCGTGATCGACCCGCCCCGCGCGGGCGCCGAGGCACAGGCAAATGCCCTTGCGGCCTGCGCCATTCCGCGCATTGCAGCCGTGTCTTGCAGCCCCGCCACTTTCGCGCGCGATGCAAAAATACTTATCGGCGGCGGGTATCGCCTTGACTGGGTGCAAATGGTCGATCAATTCCGCTTCAGCCCGCATGTGGAGCTTGCAGCCCAGTTCACAAGATAGCATATCGCGCCCAGCAACCGCAGAACGGGGACCAAGATGCTTAGCCGTGAAAAGACCGCCGCCTTTCTGGACCAGCCTTGGGTGCGCAACGGGATTATCGTTGTCATCATCTTCAACGCGATCCTGTTGGGGATGGAGACCTCGGATACCCTGATGGGGTTTGCGGGGCCGCTGATCCTTGGGCTGGATGCGGCCTGTCTGAGTATTTTCGTGGTTGAACTGGTGCTGAAATTCCATGCCCAACGCGGGAAATTCTGGCGCTCTGGCTGGAATATCTTTGATTTTCTGATCGTGGGCATCTCGCTTGTGCCCGGCGCACAGGGGTTCAGCGTGTTGCGGGCCTTGCGGATTCTGCGCCTGCTGCGGGTGGTTTCTGTCAGCCCCAATCTGCGCCGCGTGGTCGAAGGGTTCATCAAGGCGCTGCCCGGCATGGGGTCGGTGTTTTTGCTGATGGGCATGTTGTTCTATATCGGCGCGGTCATGGCGACCAAGCTGTTCAAGGAAACATTCCCCGAATGGTTCGGCGATCTGGGCAATTCGGCCTATACCCTGTTCCAGATCATGACGCTGGAATCATGGTCGATGGGGATTGTCCGGCCTGTGATGGAGGCCTACCCCTATGCTTGGGCGTTCTTTGTGCCCTTTATCATGGTTACCACATTTGCAGTGGTGAACCTGCTGGTCGGTCTGATCGTGAACTCGATGCAAGACGCACATGCCGCCGAGAGCAATCAGGCGACCGAGGATTACCGCGATGAGGTGCTCAAACGCCTTGCTGCGATTGAGGAGCGCTTGAACGCCACCCAACGCGAAAAAGTGCCGCCCGCTGAATGACGCCTGCGTGATCGGCCCAACAAGAAGCCTTGGCAGAATCACGCGACTAGGGCATGGTCACATAAAAATCCCGAGGCAGTCTTCATGAGCTTTTTCCGAGTTTTCGCCGCATTGGCGTTTGTTGCTGTGCTGGCATCTTGCGCAGCCCAGCCCCCCAGCAAATTCCGCACCTATAACGGCCCCGAAGTCACGCAGGTCGTGGTTTACAAAGCCGCGCGCCGGATGGAGTTATGGCACCATGACCGCGTATTGCGCAGTTTCAATGTGCAACTTGGTGGCGCTCCATTCGGGCATAAGCAGCGCGAAGGCGACAGCCGCACGCCCGAAGGTGACTACATCATCGACCGGCGCAACCCCAACAGCCGGTTTCATCTGTCAATCGGCATAGATTACCCCAACCTTGCGGATAAAGCCTATGCGAAAGCGAATGGCTGGAAACCGGGCGGCGATATTTTCATCCACGGGCGCGGCCCAAGGTTCCAGAATGCGCGTGGCGATTGGACAGATGGGTGTATCGCGGTCTCTGACCGAGAGATGGAAGATATCTATGCCATGGTGCGCGATGGCACACCCATACGCATAAATCCCTGAACTGGTGGCCGCTGTGGGAGTCGAACCCACACGCCCTTGCGAGCAACGGATTTTAAGTCCGGTCTGTCTACCAGTTCCAGCAAGCGGCCAGTTGTGGCGATGGTCTAAACCGCAGCGCTGGAAGCTTCAAGCCCAGAGTGTTGCGGCCTAAATTACCACTGCTTAAAGCGTTTCGGTTTTCTGTTGAAACGCTGAAACGCTGTGGCTTTTGGCTTTGCCGCAATTGCGAACCGGAAAAGCCGATCAACTCTGCCTGAAATTGCTTCAGTCATCGCGCAGCAGAATGCCCGAGACGGGCACCAGCGCAACCTGTCCGCTGCGCCGCTCGGCCTGCCATGTCTGGAGTGCATCAAGTGTTTCTTCATTGGCGGCATCGCCAAAGACGATAACATGCCCGATCTGGCTGGCCTGAAATACAGCACGGTCCAGATAGCGCCGGATGGTGAATACACTCTCGCCCGCCGCATCCAGCACGCGGAACACTTCGGCATGTGCAATACCCGCCGCTGTGGCGGCGCGGCCTGCCTGTGTCAGCCCGCCTGCAAAAGTCAAAAGCCCATGGCCGTCTTGCGCAAGCAACGGCAGCACTTCGCGCAGCAGGCCCGCATTTCGGGCAAAGCCGTTTTCCGGCACGTCGATCACAGCGACCGCCAAGGGCACAGCCCCGAAATAAGCATTGAACGAGACATCAAGATCAGACGCGGTCGCGCCCGAAGGCAGACCGGATGCAAGGATCACCACCTCTTTGCCTGCGGCGTGATATATCTCTGCGGCCTCTTGCGCGGTGCTGTCCATCGGGTCCAGCGCAATGGTAAAGGGCAGGTCCAGCGCGGCAAGGTCGCGGCGTATGGGCATTGGCAGGCCCGCATCAGACAGGATCAGCGCCATTTTATCGGCAGTGCCGTCTTGTGCCTGATACACTGAATTTCGCAGCAAAGCGGGGCGCGGTGTCACATCGGGCACGGGGTCTTGATCCACTGTTACTGGCACATCTTCCCCGCCGCCAATGCGCGGCAAACCCTGCGCACGGGTGCCGGGCATGGTCTGGCGCGGTTCCGGGCCTGCCTGGCGGGCGGGCGCGCTTTCAGCTTCGGGGTCAGAGCCGGCCTGTGGCGCGTCCTCCACCTGAACCAAAGGCGCGGGCGGAACCAGTTCAACCCCTTCTATGGCCATATCTGCACGCGGGGCCGAAGCTGCGCTTGGCAGTGGCGCGGGCGCGGCGGTGCTGTCTTGCGCGTCAGGCAATGCGGGCGCGCCATCCTCGGGCAGGGCATCGGCGGGCAACGGGGGGTGCAAGTCAATATGCGGGCTGTGCGGCACAGGGATGTCGGTCAGTTCGGTGTCTGCTGGGGCATCCAGCAAAACGGTATCTTCCAGTGCCAGCATATCTTCGGCCATATCGGCACCCTGTGGCGGCAGGAGCACCAAATCTTCCGGCCTATTAAAGTCCGGCATATCCGCGTCTGGCAATGGCGCATCTGCGGCACCTTCCGGCATGTCTTGGGGGGCAGGGTCCAGCGGTGCCACGGGCGTGTGAGGCTGCCCTTCGACCAGCGGGCGGGGGGCCGATACCTCACCCTCGGGCACTGGCTGCGAAAGGGGGGCATCGCCTGCACTTCCACTAGGCGGCGGCGGAAAGATCACAGTGGCACCAATGACACCAGCCAAGACCAAACCAGCCCCCGCCGCCAAACCTGCAAAAAGACTGCTGTTCACACTATGCCCCATGTTTACAAATAAAAGCCTGCCCTGCGCTTATACTGCACAGCTTTGGTTGATTCTTCCACAAAACCGCGCGCATATCAAACGGAATGGCGCACGCGCCCTTGACCTTGCCAGCATGTGGCGGGCATGTAGGCACTCTGTGGATTATGGCACCGGAACGCGCTCATGCTGCTGCTGATCGATAATTACGACAGTTTCACCTACAATCTGGTCCATTATCTGGGCGAGTTGGGGGCCGAAGTGATGGTGCGGCGCAATGATGCGCTGGATGTGCAGGCGGCACTGGCGCTGAACCCTTCGGCCATTGTGCTCTCGCCCGGGCCATGCGACCCTGATCAGGCAGGCATCTGCCTGCCCCTGACCCTAGCTGCCGCAGAAGCGCGCGTGCCCCTTCTGGGGGTGTGCCTTGGGCACCAGACCATCGGGCAGGCGTTTGGCGGGCGGGTCATCCGCGCGCCCCAAATTGTGCATGGCAAGCTCGGCGAGATGCACCATGCCGGTATGGGTGTGTTCAAGGGTCTGCCCTCGCCGCTGATGGCCACGCGCTATCATTCGCTGGTGGTGGAGCGTGAGACATTGCCCGATTGCCTTGAGGTCACAAGCTGGCTGGAAGATGGGTTGATCATGGGGCTGCGCCACCGCGACCTGCCGATTGAGGGCGTGCAATTCCACCCCGAAAGCATCCGGTCGGAACATGGGCATGCAATGCTGCGCAATTTTCTGGATCAGGCAGCCGTGGCCGCATGATGGATGACCTTAAACCCTTGATCGGCATTGCCGCCACCCGCCCCCTGACCCGCGCCGAGGCCGAGGCCGCGTTCAACCTGCTGTTCGAGGGGCAAGCAACACCCGCGCAAACCGGCGGGTTTCTGATGGCCCTGCGCACACGCGGCGAAACGGTGGATGAATACGCCGCTGCCGCCAGCGTGATGCGCGCCAAATGCGTCAAGGTGCGCGCGCCCGAAGGCGCGATGGATATTGTCGGCACTGGCGGCGATGGCAAAGGCACGCTGAACATTTCCACCGCCACAGCCTTTGTGGTGGCAGGTGCGGGCGTGCCTGTGGCCAAGCATGGCAACCGCAACCTGTCATCGAAATCGGGCGCGGCAGATGCGCTGGGGGCCTTGGGCATTGATGTGATGGTCGGCGCGAAAGTGGTTGAACAGGCGCTGCACGCGGCGGGCATCGGCTTTATGATGGCCCCGATGCACCACCCTGCCATGCGCCATGTCGGCCCTGTGCGCATGGAACTTGGCACGCGCACAATCTTCAACATTCTTGGCCCGCTGACCAACCCCGCAGGCGTGAAATTCCAGTTGACCGGCGCGTTCACCGCCGATCTGCTGCGCCCCATGGCCGAGACGCTGCGCACCTTGGGCACCGAGCGCGCGTGGCTGGTGCATGGCGGCGATGGCACGGATGAATTGTCGATTGCCGCCGCTTCTCAGGTCGTGGCCCTTGAAGGGGGCGAATTGCGCGCATTCACCCTGCACCCCGAAGATGCAGGCCTGCCGCTGCACCCGTTTGAAGATTTGCTGGGCGGTGCGCCCGAAGAAAATGCCCGCGAATTGCGCGCCGTGCTGCAAGGTGCGGGTCGCCCTGCCTACCGCGATGCTGTGCTGCTGAACTCTGCCGCCGCGCTGGTGATCGCAGGCAAGGCCACCGCGCTAAGTGAGGGGGTCGCGCAGGCGCGCGACAGTCTTGCCTCTGGCGCGGCCATGCGCGCGGTCGAAGCACTTGCCCGCATCAGCCCCATATCTGCCTGAAACTCTGAAAGTCTGCACCCATGGCCACCATTCTTGACAAGATCAAAAGCTACAAGCTGCAAGAGGTCGCAAGCCGCAAGGCCGCGCGCCCGCTGTCAGAGGTGGCAGAGGCCGCGCGCAATGCCCCCGCCCCGCGCGGCTTTGCCGCTGCCTTGCGCAAGGCGGAAGCGACCGGCTACGGGCTGATTGCCGAGATCAAGAAAGCCAGCCCTTCCAAAGGGTTGATCCGCGCCGATTTCGACCCGCCCGCACTGGCCCGCGCCTATGAGGCGGGCGGGGCGACCTGCCTGAGCGTGCTGACCGACACCCCCAGTTTTCAGGGCGCTGACCATTTCCTGACGCAAGCGCGCAGCGCCACCGCCCTGCCCGCGCTGCGCAAGGATTTCATGTATGACACCTATCAGGTGGCCGAAGCCCGCGCGCTGCATGCCGATTGCATTCTGATCATCATGGCCTCTGTCTCTGACATGCAGGCGCAGGAGTTGGAACAGGCGGCAATGGCTTGGGGCATGGATGTGCTGGTCGAGGTGCATGACGAGGCAGAACTTGACCGCGCGCTGGCGCTCACCTCGCCCATGCTGGGGATCAACAACCGCAATCTGAACACCTTTGATGTCACGCTAGAGACAACGCGCCGCCTGTCGCGCCTTGTGCCACAGGGCAAGATGCTGATCGCCGAAAGCGGCATTTATACCCCCGCCGATCTGGCAGATCTGGCAGGGTATGGCGCGCGCAGTTTCCTGATTGGCGAAAGCCTGATGCGCCAGCCCGATGTGGCACTGGCCACCCGCACGCTGCTGGCAAACCCGATCAAGCCCGAAAAGGTGTAATGTGGAAAAACTGACCCATTTCGACGCCGAAGGCCATGCGCATATGGTTGACGTGTCGCAAAAGTCGCATACCGCCCGCGTTGCCGTGGCCGAAAGTGCGGTGCAGATGCTGCCCGAAACCTTGGCGCTTGTCACCGAAGGCCGCGCCAAAAAGGGCGATGTCTTGGGCGTTGCGCGGCTGGCGGGGATCATGGGCGCGAAACGCTGCGCCGATCTGATTCCGCTGTGCCACCCGCTGCCAATCACCAAAGTCTCGGTCGACCTGACCCCGGATGACACCTTGCCCGGCGTGCGTATCCGCGCCGAAGTGCGCACCACTGGCCAGACAGGTGTCGAGATGGAAGCACTGACCGCAGCCTCGGTCGCGGCGCTGACGATCTATGACATGCTCAAGGCCGCAGAGAAATCGATGACCATCACCGCCACCCGCGTGGTGCTGAAAGATGGCGGCAAATCCGGCCGCTATGAGGTGCAGCCGTGATCCCCGCTGAACAGGCGCTGGCGCAGGTTTTTGCGCTGGTCACGCCGCTGGCCACGGAAGAAGTAGAACTGCCCCGGCTTGCAGGCCGCGTGCTGCGCGCGCCCGTCACCGCCCAACGCGACCAGCCCCCTTTTCCCGCCTCTGCGATGGATGGCTATGCTGTGTCCACGGATACAAACAGCTACCGCGTGATCGGCGAGGCCGCTGCCGGCCACGCTTTCGCAGGCCGCCTGACAGCGGGAGAGGCTGTGCGCATCTTCACAGGCGCCCCCGTGCCGGACGGCGCAGACCGCGTTATCATTCAGGAAGATGTCACGCGCACAGGCGACCAGATTACCCTGACCCACCCCTTGGATGCGGCCTTGCATATTCGCGCCCAAGGCAGTGATTTCAAAGCAGGCGACCAGATCAGCGCTCCGCGCCGCCTGCGCCCTGTTGAACTGGCGCTGCTGGCCGCGATGAACTGCCCCCGCGCCACTGTCAGCCGCCGCCCCGATGTGGCAATCATTGCCACAGGGGATGAGTTGGTCATGCCCGGAGAGACACCGCGCCCTGATCAGATCATCGCCTCCAACGCCTTTGCGCTGAAAGCCATGGCCGAGGCTGAAGGCGCGCGCGCCCGCATCCTGCCCATTGCCCACGACACCGAAGCCAGCCTGCGCGCGGTGCTGGAACTGGCCGCAGATGCCGATCTCATCGTCACCATTGGCGGCGCATCCGTGGGCGACCATGATCTGGTCGGGCCTGTGGTCGATGCGATGGGCGCAAGCCGCGCCTTCTACAAGGTCGCCATGCGCCCCGGAAAGCCCCTGATGGCAGGGCGGCTGGGTCAGGCGCTGCTGCTGGGCCTGCCGGGAAACCCTGTGTCTTCTATCGTATGCGGGCATTTGTTCATGCGCCCTGCCCTGCGCGCGATGCAGGGGCTTGGGGCCTATCCGATGCAAACCGCCACAGCCGCGCTGGAACGCGACCTGCCCGCCAATGGCCCGCGCACGCATTATATGCGCGCAAGCCTTGGCCCCGGCGGCACCATCGCGCCCCACCCCAATCAGGACAGCGCGCTGCTGGGCGTGCTGTGTCAGGCCGATGCGCTGCTGATCCATCCCGCAGGGGATGGCGCGCGCAAGGCAGGGGAACAAATGCGGTATATCCCTTTGTGAAACCGTTGACACAAGCGCGGAACAGAGGTAGAACATCGTGAGAGTATTCGTGGCAAATCCATAGCCGGGGGGCGCGCCGTGCTGACACGCAAGCAGATTGAACTTCTCAAACTTATCCATACACGCATGGAAACAGATGGGGTTGCGCCTTCGTTTGACGAGATGAAAGATGCGCTGGATCTGCGGTCAAAATCCGGCATTCACCGCCTGATCACCGCCTTGGAAGAACGCGGTTTTATCCGCCGCATGCACCACCGCGCCCGCGCGATCGAGGTGCTGAAACTGCCTGACGCGCTGCAAAAAGACGGGTTCGAGGCCAAGGTCATCGAGGGCGGCGCGCGTGAAAAACCCACCCCCCCTGCAAAAGCCCTGCCGGTAGATGCCTCGGCACTCAGCCTGCCGATTATGGGCCGTATTGCCGCCGGCACCCCGATTGAGGCCATCAGCGCCGTGGTCAATGACATCTCGGTTCCCGCCAGCATGCTGCGGGGCCGCGCCAGCCATTACGCGCTGGAAGTACAGGGCGATTCGATGATCGATCTGGGCATAAATGACGGCGATATCGTTGTGATCCGCGAACAGGATACCGCCGATAACGGTGATATCGTTGTCGCACTTGTCGAAGGGCTGGAAGCCACACTGAAACGCTTTCGCCGCCAGAATGGCATGATCGCGCTTGAAGCGGCCAATCCGGCCTATGAAACGCGGTTGCTGCGCGATGATCAGGTGCAGGTGCAAGGGCGGCTTGTCGGGCTGATCCGCAGCTACTAGGCGCGCCGAACCCGACAGTCATACCCCCGTCGCTTGACGCAAGATGTCGGGTTTGTAGCTTCCAATTTCCTGCCGCGCACCAAGATTCCGGCCCGCATGTCGTATCCGGCAAACCCGATGTCCGATTTGAAGACAGCGCCGTTGCATAAATCTGCTACCACTGCGCCGTGCAAGGAGTGGGCCGCATGCGCTATTCAGGTTTTCGCGTCATCAAAGAGGCTTTGAGCGGCCATAAAGGCTGGGAACCCGCGTGGCGTACCCCGGAACCGAAACCGCATTATGACATCGTCATCATCGGCGGCGGCGGTCATGGGCTGGCCACGGCCTATTACCTTGCCAAGGAATTCCACCAACACAAGATCGCCGTGATCGAAAAAGGCTGGATCGGCGGCGGGAATGTCGGGCGCAACACCACGATCATCCGCTCGAACTACCTGCTTGATGGCAATGAACCGTTCTATGAATTCTCGCTCAAGCTATGGGAGGGGTTGGAGCAGGATTTCAACTATAACGCCATGGTCAGCCAGCGCGGGATTCTGAACCTCATCCATTCCGACGCCCAGCGCGACGCCTATATCCGGCGCGGCAATGCCATGCTGCTGAACGGGGCCGATGCCGAACTCCTTAGCCTCGACCAACTGCGCCGCGAATACCCGTTCCTGAATTTCAACGATGCGCGCTTTCCCATCAAGGGGGGGCTGGCACAGCGACGCGGCGGCACTGTGCGCCATGACGCGGTCGCATGGGGCTATGCGCGCGGGGCCGACTCGCGCGGCGTCGACATCCTCCAGAATTGCGAAGTGACCGGCTTTCGCATCGAGAATGGCCAGTGCAAAGGCGTCGAGACATCGCGCGGCTTCATCGGCGCAGGCAAGGTCGGCGTTGCAGTGGCGGGCAATTCCACCCGCGTCATGGCGCAGGCCGGCATGCGCCTACCAATTGAATCCCATGTGTTGCAAGCCTTCGTCTCGGAAGGGTTGAAGCCGGTTTTGCCCGGCGTCATCACCTTCGGCGCAGGCCATTTCTATTGCAGCCAATCCGACAAGGGCGGGTTGGTCTTCGGGGGCGATATTGACGGCTATAATTCCTACGCCCAGCGCGGCAACCTGCCTGTGGTCGAGGATGTGGCAGAGGGGGGCATGGCGCTGTTCCCCGGCCTTGGCCGCGTGCGGCTGCTGCGCATGTGGGGGGGCGTCATGGATATGAGCATGGACGGCTCGCCCATCATCGACCGCACGCATATTGACGGGCTCTATTTCAACGGCGGCTGGTGCTATGGCGGGTTCAAGGCAACGCCTGCCTCTGGCTGGTGCTTCGCGCATCTGCTGGCAACCGACACCCCCCACCCCACTGCCACCGCCTACCGTTTCGACCGCTTCGCGCGGGGGCGCATGATCGACGAAAAAGGCATGGGTGCCCAACCCAACCTGCATTAAGGGCGGCGCATATGATGTCATTTTCTTGCCTGAAATACTCAAATTCCACCCGCTCCACCGGGACCAGCCGCCAAAGGGGGCGCGCATGATCATCAACCATCCACTCCTTGGCCCCTGTGACGCGCAGGAATTCACCTATAAGGGCGACGCAAGCCTGATAAACCGCCCCGATGGCATGGCCGAGGGGGCAGAGGGTGCCTTTTACGACTACGCCTATCTGCGCGACAATCCGGCGGGCCTGCACCGCGAATTGTGGTTTCACGAACAGGGCGACCGCAGCTGGCTGGTGGTCACACGCAATACCGTCACGCATGAGATCACCAAGGTAGAACTGGCGCGCGATGTTGCGCGCAACATGGGGCGCAGCACATGAGGCTTGGGACAGGCGGCCAGATCAACCGCGCGCGCAAGATCAGCTTCCGCTTCGACGGGCAGTATTTCAGGGGCCATCCGGGCGACACGCTGGCCTCGGCGCTGCTGGCCAATGGCGTGCGTTTGATGGGGCGCTCGTTCAAGTATCACCGCCCGCGCGGTGTCTTGACCGCAGGCAGCGAAGAACCCAATGCGCTGGTCGAATTGCGCACAGGCGGGCGGCAGGAACCCAACACCCGCGCCACCACGATCGAGCTGTTTGACGGCTTGCAAGCCAAGTCGCAAAACGCATGGCCCAGCCTGAAATTCGATGCGCTTGCGATCAATGACCGTTTGTCGAATTTTCTGACAGCGGGGTTTTATTACAAGACTTTCATGTGGCCTGCGGCATTTTGGGAAAAGCTGTATGAGCCGATCATCCGGCGCGCGGCGGGGCTGGGGTCCATCACCACCAAGGCGGACCCGGACCTTTATGACAAGGGGTTTTTGCATTGTGACCTGTTGATCATCGGCGCAGGCCCGTCTGGCCTTGCAGCGGCTTTGACAGCGGGTCGGGCGGGGGCGCGCGTGATCGTGGCGGATGAGGATTTCCGCATGGGCGGGCGCCTGAATGCCGAGACATTCGCGCTTGGCGACCAATCCGGCGCAGACTGGGCCACAAGGGCTGTGGCCGAACTGGACAGCATGCCCAATGTGCGCCTTTTGCCGCGCACGACGATTTTCGGTGCGTTCGATCATGGCATCTATGGCGCGGTCGAGCGTGTGTCGGATCATCTTCTTACCCCCTCCCCCGACAAGCCGCGCCAAATTCTGTGGCGCATCTATTCCAAGCGCGCCCTTCTATGTGCAGGCGCGATTGAACGGCCCATTGCTTTTGCCAATAACGACCGCCCCGGCATCATGACCGCCAGCGCGTTGCGCGCTTATGTCAACCGCTGGGCGGCCAGCCCTGCTGACACGGTTGCGGTTTTCACCAATAATGACGACGGGTACCGCACCGCCACCGACCTGATGGATGCAGGCATCACTGTTGCCGCCGTTATCGACACACGCACGGACGCGCCCGCCTTGCGCGGGGTCGAGGTGTTGG
Organism: Roseinatronobacter thiooxidans; assembly: GCF_001870675.1. Taxonomy (GTDB): domain Bacteria; phylum Pseudomonadota; class Alphaproteobacteria; order Rhodobacterales; family Rhodobacteraceae; genus Roseinatronobacter; species Roseinatronobacter thiooxidans. The sequence continues at coordinate 47,839 of NZ_MEHT01000046.1, forward strand.
CCGGTGCACAAGTGACCGACAGCGCGGGCCGGTTGGGCTTGCGGTCTGTAACCGTGCGGTTGGCCAATGGCCAAAGCCGCAACCTGAAAGTTGGCGCGCTGGGTATTGCGGGCGGGTGGAACCCGAATGTCGCGCTAACCTGCCACCAGCGCGGGCGGCCTGTCTGGAATGATGCGATTGCCGCTTTCATGCCGGGGGCAGACCTGCCGCAGGGCATGCAGGTTGCAGGCGCGGCGCAGGGGCAGTTCAGCACCCATGCGGCCTTGCAAACAGGGGCGGCGGGGGCGGCGGCTATAATGGCCGATCTGGGCCTGTCTGCCCCTGCTGCCGATCTGCCGCAGGCCGAGGATGCGCCGGTCAACATTACCCCGTTCTGGCATGTTGGCGGCACCAAGCGCGCATGGCTGGATTTCCAGAATGATGTGACCGTCAAGGATGTGAAACTGGCGCACCAGGAAAATTTCCGTTCGGTCGAGCATCTGAAGCGCTACACAACATTGGGCATGGCAACCGATCAGGGCAAAACCTCGAACATGGGCGGGCTTGCGGTCATGGCCGAACTGACGGGCCAAAGCATTCAGGCCACGGGCACCACCATCTTCCGCCCGCCCTATACGCCGGTTGCAATGGGGGTGCTTGCGGGCCGGTCCACAGGGCAGGATTTTCGCCCGACCCGCCTGACCCCCAGCCACACATGGGCGACGGAACAAGGCGCAGTCTTTGTCGAGGTGGGCCTATGGCTGCGCGCGCAATTTTTCCCGCGCGCGGGCGAGAAAACATGGCGCGAGAGTGTGGACCGCGAGGTTCTGGCCACGCGCGCCTCTGTCGGGGTGTGCGATGTGACCACCCTTGGCAAGATTGATGTGCAGGGGCGCGATGCAGCCGCATTCCTGAACCGCATCTATTGCAACGGCTTTGCCAAGCTGGCGGTGGGCCGCGTGCGCTACGGGCTGATGCTGCGCGAGGATGGCATCGCCATGGATGACGGCACCGCCGCCCGTCTGGCCGAGGATCATTTCGTCGTCACCACCACCACCGCCAATGCCGTGCCCGTGTACCGCCACATGGAATTTGCGCGCCAATGCCTGTGGCCGGATATGGATGTGCAACTGATCTCGACCACCGAAGCATGGGCGCAATATGCCATCGCTGGCCCCAATTCTCGCAAGCTGTTGCAAAAAATCGTGGACCCCGCATTTGATCTGTCGAATGAGGCATTCCCCTTCATGGCCTGTGGCGAAGTGACAGTATGCGGCGGGTTGCGGGCGCGGGTGTTTCGCATCTCGTTCTCGGGCGAGTTGGCCTATGAACTGGCCGTTCCCACCCGCTATGGCGATGCGCTGATGCGCCGGTTGATGCAGGCGGGCGCAGAATTCGATGTCACCCCCTATGGCACCGAGGCGCTTGGCGTCATGCGCATTGAAAAGGGCCATGCTGCGGGCAATGAATTGAACGGCCAGACCACCGCGCGCGATCTGGGCATGGGCCGTATGGTCAGCGACAAGAAAGACAGTATCGGCGCGGTCCTGTCGCGGCGCGAAGGGCTAAACCAGCCGGACGGGTTGCGGCTGGTGGGGTTCAGGCCCAAGAACCCGCAGGCCCGCGTGCTTGCGGGCGCGCATCTGCTGGAAATCGGGGCCAAGGCGACAGCGGCCAATGATCTGGGCTATGTCACCTCGGCATGTTATTCGCCCAATCTGCAATCCTACATCGCCATCGGGTTTCTGAAAGCGGGCCAGAGCCGCATGGGCGATGTGCTGCGCGCCGCCTCGCCCTTGACGGGCGATGATGTCGATGTCGAGATCGTCCCGGCGCATTTCATCGACCCAGAGGGAGAACGACTTCGTGCATGATCTGCCCCCCCTGACCGCCCTCGGCGGCACCACGCCCCTGCAAGACAGCATCGGCCCTGTGACATTTACCGAATCGCCCGACTGGGCGCTGGCCTCTGTCGCCGCAAGGCTGGGGCAGGAAGAGGGCTGCCGCACCGCGCTAGCAGCCGCATTGGGCGGGGCCGCGCCTGCCATTGCCGCGCATGTGCAAGGGCCGGATCTGGGCGCGTTCTGGACCGGCCCCGACATCTGGATGGTGGAGGCACCGTATCACAGCCACGAGACGCTTGCGTTGACGCTGAAAGCGCAGTTGGGCGACTGCGCCAGCGTGACCGAGCAAAGCGATGCATGGGTGCGCTTCGATATCAGCGGCGAGGGGCTGGAGCAGGTGTTCGCGCGGCTGTGCAACCTTGATCTGGCGCGCATGGCGGCGGGGACTGCGCGGCGCAGTGTGATCGAGCATCTGGGCTGTTATGTCATTCGGCGCGCAGATGGCGTGCATGTTTACGGGCCGCGATCTTCGGCGCGCAGCTTGCACCATGCCCTGATCAGTGCGGCGCGTGCTGTGTTCTAGGGGTCTGCGCATCATGCAAGGTTCTCAAGGGCGGCTTTGAGGGCTTGGGGGCATTTGAGGTATGAGACTAGCCGCGCAGCGTCGGGCCGTGGTGCGGCGATCCCCGATCTATGCTGGATAACTTTATGCCAGTCAAATCCGCGAAAGATCGAGGCTTTGCGCGTAGCCAAGCCAAATCGCCGTGCCGGGGGACGGCCCGGCGATGCGCGGCGGGCCTACGGCCCTTGATTCCGCGCGAACGGCTGAAAAACCCCGCAGTACCGACCTGCATTGCCAATTCACGGAACCCGATGTCAGACGCTCAACACCAGCCTGCATATGGCGCGCGCCTGTGGGCAAATTTCCTGCGGCCCGCCGGTTGCAGCCCATGCGCGGCATGTGACGCCTTTTCAATCCCTGCAAAGCCCGCGAAGGTGCTAAAAAATCGGGCACATCCTCACCCCGCAGGAAAATATGTTTCTTGCAAGTTGAACTTCTCGAAGGGTACACCTAGGCTAAGTCAACCCTCGATCACGAGAAGGAGCGGCACGCATGTGCGGAATTGTTGGTTTGTTCCTGAAAGACAAATCTCTTGAACCAAGACTGGGCCAGTTGCTGACAGAGATGCTGGTCACCATGACCGACCGTGGCCCCGACAGCGCAGGGATTGCGATTTATCGGGGCGGCGATGCCGCGCTTTCGAAACTGACCGTGCAATCGGATCAGGCCGATGCGGATTTCGCCACGCTGGCGGCCGATCTGGGCGCGGAAATCGGCGCAGATGTCAGCATGCGCCGTGCTGACAGCCACGCGGTTCTCAGCCTGCCTGCGGACAAGGCCCAAGACGCGCGCGCGGCCCTTGCAACCCTGCGCCCCGGCCTGCGCATCATGAGTGATGGCGCGAATGTCGAAATCTATAAATCCGTGGGCCTGCCCAAGGATGTGGCCGCGCGGTTCGATCTGGCGGCGATGTCTGGCACGCATGGCATTGGGCATACGCGCATGGCCACCGAATCTGCGGTCACGACCCAAGGCGCGCATCCGTTCTCGACCGGATCGGACCAGTGCCTTGTGCATAACGGCTCGCTGTCCAACCACAACAACTGGCGGCGCAAGCTCAAGCGCGAAGGGGTGCGGATCGAAAGCCAGAACGACACCGAAGTGGGCGCGGCCTATCTGACATGGAAAATGCAGAAAGGCGCATCCCTGGGCGAGGCGCTGGAGGGCACATTGCAAGACCTTGACGGGTTCTTCACCTTTGTTGTCGGCACGAAAGACGGCTTTGGCGTGGTGCGCGACCCGATTGCCTGCAAACCTGCTGTCATGGCCGAAACCGACCAATATGTGGCCTTCGGGTCTGAATATCGCGCGCTGGTGAACCTGCCGGGGATCGAGGCCGCCCGCGTCTGGGAACCAGAGCCTGCAACTGTCTATTTCTGGAGCCATTGAGCCATGCAAACACTTGATCTTGCAACCACATCTCTGCGCGAGATGAACGCAACGCTTCAGGCGCAAAAAGACCAGACCAACGCGACGCAATGGAGCATTGAAAACCCGCGCGGCGCGCATGCCATCGCCGTAGGGTTGGATGCCCCGATAGAGGTGACTGTGCGCGGCTCTACCGGCTATTACTGCGCAGGCATGAACAAGCAGGCGACAGTGCATGTCACAGGCTCTGCCGGGCCGGGCGTGGCGGAAAACATGATGTCGGGCACTGTCATAATCGAGGGCGATGCCAGCCAGTATGCTGGCGCGACAGGGCGCGGGGGCTTGCTGGTGATCAAGGGCAATGCCGCGTCACGCTGCGGGATCTCGATGAAAGGCATCGACATCGTGGTTCAGGGCAATATCGGGCATATGTCGGCCTTCATGGGGCAGGCGGGCAATCTGGTAGTCTGCGGCGACGCAGGCGACGCTTTGGGTGACTCGCTCTATGAAGCGCGGCTGTTCGTGCGCGGGTCGGTCAAAAGCCTTGGTGCGGATTGCATCGAGAAAGAGATGCGGCCCGAGCATCTGGAGATTTTGCGCGCGTTGCTGGAACGCGCGGGAATTGACGCCAAGCCAGAGGAATTCCGCCGCTATGGATCAGCGCGCAAGCTGTATAATTTCGACATCGACAATGCTGCGGCATATTAAGGATAGATCGTCATGAATGACCACGACAAACGCATTCCGCAGACCGTGCCGATCCAGTCCGCGACATTTACAAACCCCATCAACGCCGAAATCCGGCGGGCAGCGGCCACGGGCATTTACGACATTCGTGGCGGTGGTGCAAAGCGCCGCGTGCCGCATTTCGATGATCTGCTGTTTCTGGGCGCATCCATCAGCCGCTACCCGCTGGAAGGCTACCGCGAGAAATGCGACACGCGCGTGACACTTGGCACGCGCTTCGCCAAGAAACCAATCGAGCTGGACATTCCCATCACCATTGCGGGCATGAGTTTTGGCGCGCTGTCGGCGCAGGCGAAAGAAGCGCTGGGGCGCGGGGCATCTGCGGCGGGCACCTCGACCACCACGGGCGACGGGGGCATGACGCCCGAAGAACGCGGCCATTCCACCAAGCTGGTCTATCAATACCTGCCGTCCCGCTACGGGATGAACCCCGACGACCTGCGCCGCGCCGATGCGATTGAGATTGTCGTGGGCCAAGGCGCGAAACCGGGGGGCGGCGGCATGCTTTTGGGGCAGAAAATTTCCGACCGCGTGGCCGAAATGCGCACGCTGCCCAAAGGAATTGACCAGCGGTCTGCCTGTCGTCACCCCGACTGGACAGGGCCGGACGATCTGGAAATCAAGATACTGGAGTTGCGCGAAATTACCGGCTGGCAAGCGCCGATCTATGTGAAAGTGGGCGGCACGCGGCCTTATTACGACGTGGCGCTGGCGGTCAAGGCGGGCGCGGATGTGGTGGTGCTGGACGGCATGCAAGGCGGCACAGCGGCCACGCAGGATGTGTTCATCGAGAATGTGGGCCTGCCGACACTGGCCTGTATCCGCCCTGCCGTGCGCGCCCTGCAAGACCTTGGCCTGCACCGCGAGGTGCAGTTGATCGTCTCTGGCGGCATCCGCACCGGCGCGGATGTGGCCAAGGCCATGGCCTTGGGCGCGGATGCGGTGGCGATTGGCACGGCAGCCCTGATTGCACTGGGCGACAATGACCCGAAATGGGAGGCCGAGTATCAGAAACTTGGAACCACAACAGGGGCCTATGACGATTGGCACGAAGGGCGCGACCCGGCAGGCATTACCACCCAAGACCCGGATCTTGCCGCGCGCCTTGATCCGATCGAAGGCGGACGGCGGCTGCGCAACTACCTGAAGGTCATGACACTGGAAGCGCAGACCATCGCGCGCGCCTGCGGGCATAACCACCTGCACAATCTGGAACCCGAAGACCTGTGCGCCCTGACGATGGAGGCTGCGGCCATGGCGCAAATTCCACTGGCCGGCACGGATTGGTATCCGGGCAAACCCGGCACCAGCTACTGAAACCCGCGCGGGTCAGACACTGTTCTGGCCCGCGTTTTTGCTTCTGCAACACGCGACCAACAGGGACAGAACAGCATGACACAAGATCTTGCACAATTCGCAGCCGAACGCGGCGTCAAGTATTTTATGATCTCTTTCACCGACCTGTTCGGCGGGCAACGCGCGAAACTTGTGCCTGCGCAGGCCATTGCCGATATGCAGGAAGATGGCGCAGGCTTTGCGGGCTTTGCCACATGGCTGGACCTGACGCCCGCGCATCCCGATATGCTGGCCGTGCCAGACCCTTCATCCGTCATTCAACTGCCATGGAAGCCCGAAGTGGCATGGGTCGCCGCCGATTGCGTGATGGAGGGGCAGGATGTGGCCCAAGCCCCGCGCAATGTGCTGCGCCGCCAGATTGCCAAGGCCGCACAAGAAGGGCTGCATGTCAAAACCGGCATCGAGGCCGAATTCTTTTTGCTCACCCCCGATGGCAAACAGATTTCCGACCCGTTCGATACTGCCGAAAAGCCCTGCTATGACCAACAGGCCGTGATGCGCCGCTATGACGTGGTGCGCGAGATTTGCGATTACATGCTTGATCTGGGCTGGGGGCCGTACCAGACCGACCATGAAGACGCCAATGGCCAGTTTGAAATGAACTGGGAATTTGACGATGCGCTTGCCACGGCCGACAAGCACAGTTTCTTCAAGTTCATGGTCAAATCCGTGGCCGAAGCACATGGGCTGCGCGCCACATTCATGCCCAAACCCATTGAGGGGCTGACCGGCAATGGCTGCCATGTGCATGTCTCTGTCTGGGATGCACCGGGGCGGGGCAAGGGCAAGAATGCCTTTGCAACAGCTACAGGCGAAGGGCCAACCCGCGAATTGGGCCTGTCGGATCAGGGCGCGTACTTCCTTGGCGGGATCATGAAACACGCCAGCGCCTTGGCCGCGATCACCAACCCCACCGTGAACAGCTACAAGCGCATCAATGCGCCACGCACCCTGTCAGGGGCCACATGGGCGCCCAATTCCGTCACATGGACAGGCAACAACCGCACCCATATGGTGCGCGTGCCGGGGCCGGGGCGGTTTGAATTGCGCCTGCCCGATGGCGCGGCCAACCCCTACCTTTTGCAAGCCGTCATTATTGCGGCGGGGCTAAGCGGCATCCATTCCAAGGCCGATCCGGGCCAGCGCTGGGATATTGACATGTATGCTGAAGGCCACAAGGTAGAGGGCGCGCCAAAACTGCCGCTGAACCTGTTGGACGCGCTGCGCGCCTATGAGGCAGATGACGCGCTTATGGAGATGATGGGCGCGGAATTCTCGCAAGCCTTCCTGAAACTCAAGCGGCAGGAATGGAATTCCTTTGTGTCGCATTTCAGCCGGTGGGAACGGGAAAACACGCTCGACATCTGACACAGCCCCCCAAGCCTGCCCCATATGGGGCTTGCCAAGCAGCCTGTCTGGGCCAGATATTGCAGGGCATCCCCAAAGCAAGGCGCAGAAGATCATGGTGAACACCCCCCCTGTCGCAACAGGTCAGGCGCTGAAGCTGTTGCAGGCAGGCTGGGTGGCGCAGCGCGATCATGGCTTTCGTGCAAGCTGGATGCTGCATGGCCGCCCCGGCATAGGCAAGACCGAGATTGTCCAGAAATTCGCCCGTGACATTGGCGCGAAACTCTATGACCTGCGCCTGACCACGATAGAGCCGCAAGACCTGCGCGGCCTGCCCTTTTTCGACCTTGAAGCAAAGCGCACGGTCTGGTTCCGGCCCGAAGACCTGCCAGATGACCCCGATGCGCCTTCGGTCCTATTTCTGGATGAATTGACCGCCGCCGCCCCCCATCTGCAACCCACAGTCTATGGGTTGCTGCAAGAACGCCGCGTTGGGCCGCATAAATTGCCTGACAGCTGCTTTCTGATTGCAGCAGGCAATATGGTCGAAGATGGGGCCATCGCCTATGAAATGGGAACCGCCCTGTCAGACCGGCTGATCCATCTGCGCCTTGGGGCCAGTGCCGATGACTGGCTGCGCAACTATGCTGTGCCCAATGCGTTGGACCCTGCGGTGATTGCCTTTATCCGCACGCGGCCCGATTGCCTTGACACGATCGAGGATGCCTTGCGCCGCGGCGAGATGATCGCCTGCACACCGCGGTCTTGGGCGCGGGTGTCGGAATTGATGCGCACGATCAAGGATCGCGGCTTACGCAACACGGCCATTGCAGGGGTCTTGGGCGAGAATGTCGCGGCAGAATTCCGGCTGATCGCCGAAGATATCGCGGCCACTGTCCAGCTAGAGGCGCTGTTGGATACCAAAGACCGCGCCGCCCTTTACCCCGCCTCAATGCATGGAATGACCGCGCTGGTTTATGCGCTGATCGCGCGGGCAGATGCAGACAGCTTGCCCCTGATTATCGAGATCATGGCCGAATTGCGGGGGCTGGGCAGGCTGCGCGGCGCACCCTTTGACGCCATGCCACTGGCGGAACTCGGCACGCACGGGTTTGAAGTGCTGATCGCCAAAGCGTTGGAGCATGGCTGGCAGGAAACCTTCCTCACCTCGAACGCCTATGCCGCCTATGCGCGCGAACGCGACGCGGCAGGCCTTGGCTGAGATGCGCCACTCCCAGCGCGCAACCGCCGCCTTGCAGGCGCTGACCGAACAAGACCCCGCCTTGGCGGCGCTTGCCCTGTGGTGCCAGCACCGCGATGACGACCGAACGGCGCTGGCCGAAACTTGGGGCAGTGAAATCCGCTATGGTGCAGGTTTTGCCGCACTGCCCTTGCATGAACAGACAGGTGTTGCGGGCCATCACATTTTGCATGTGGCCTTGCAGCATCCGGGCCGGATGCAGGCCATGGCCGACCGCATGGGGCCGGATTTCGCGCCAGACATCTGGCAGATCGGCTGCGATGCGCTGATAAACGAGGCACTTCTGGCCGCAGGTCATGCACTGCCCCGCCCTGCCCTGACCCTGTCGCGGCTGATGGAGTCCATTGGCGCAAAGTCAGACACCGCCCTGCTGGCCGAATGGGATGCGGAACGCCTGTATCACCGCCTTGTGCAAACGGGGGCCAGCGGCGGGCGGGGCGAGAGCACACGCAAGGACAGTGCCGCCCTGACGCGCGCCTATGCGCAAGACCAAGGGTTCCAGCCCGATTTCACGGCGGCAGACACAGCGGCAGAAGATAGCGCAGCCCCCGACCAAGTTGATGCAGGCGACTGGCGCGCGCATCTGGCGCGCGCACTGGCAGCAGGGCGCATGGCCGGTGTGGGGCTTGGCGCGCTGGGGCTGCGGTTGGCGGACCTGCCGCAACCACACACCCCGTGGGAATTGGTGCTGCGCCGCCTGCTGCTGCGCGCCACACTGCAACGCCCCGCCCCCAGCACCGCGCGCCCATCGCGCCGCTGGCTGGCGCAGGCGGGGCTGGCGGTGGGGTCCGGCGCGGCCCTGCCCGCATGGCAACCCCGCCTGCAAGCCCCCCAAGCCAGCCCTGCAATTGCGGTGGCACTGGATTGCTCTGGCTCGATCCCGACAGATATGCTGCGCCGCCTTGTGGCAGAGGCCAGCGGCATTGCGCGGCGCATGACAGCACGCGTGACGCTGCTGGTGTTTGACGAGGAGATACGCCACGAGATCACGCTGGACCCTGCAAACTGGCGCCAAACCCTTGCCACGCTGGAGCTGCCCGAAGGCGGCGGCACCGATTTCCGCCCTGTTCTGGCACGCGCCAGCGCGCTGGGTGCCTCGGTTCTGGTCGTGCTAAGCGACCTCGATGGCCCCACGGGTGGCAAGCGCCCCGCCTGCCCTGTCATCTGGGCCAGCCCCGATTTGCAGCCCCGTGCCATGCCCTTTGGGCATGTCCTGTCACTCGCCCGCTGAGCGCGCGGCCATCAGCGCAGCCATGCGCGCATGGGCCGACACTTGCACAGGCTCAAACGTCAGATCATGGATTTCAATCTTGCGGGCCAGCCCGATGCGTTGCAACTGCCGCTCGGTCAGAGGTGGCGCAAATAGCATGTCTGCAATCAACGCGCGCTCTCCCGCATCCAGCGCCAACAACTCTGGCCCCTCATCCGATTGCACCGAAACCAGCGACAAGGGCGCGACCCTTAGCAGATCGGATTGCTCGATCACCAGATGCAGGCAGCCCGACTGCAACCCGCGCCCCGCCGCAATCTTGGTCAGGATCGCGCGGGCACGCGCGCGCAGCATATCCAGCCCGCTATCGGCCTGCGCGTCAGACACCAGCGCCGCGCGTTGCGCAGGCGTCGCACGCAGCAAGCGGGCCTCGACCAGATAAATCACAATCAGCATCAGGATCGGCGCTTTTGCGATGATGATGGCATAGTCCTGCCAGACCAGCGCGGCCACAACAAAAGGCAGCAATGCCAGCGCATAGCGCAACACCTCGGTTTCGAACACAACACGCAGCCACAGCCGCCAGCCGCCCTGACGGGGCCATAAAATGGTGCGCCCCAGAAACCGCCGTGGCAACCAGCGGATATCCAGTGCGGTGCGGTTGGCGACAGTATCGGGGCAAAGAATGAACATGGGGTGATTATGGTGCAGAATCCTGCGCCATCAAGCCTGCTTGCCGCGCAGATCGTGCGATTGCGGCCAGATTGACCTTGCCTGCGTTTGTCACATCTTGAACAAGATGTGCAGACCGACGGAACAGGCGGCCATTTGTGGATCAGGGGTGTGATGACGGGTTCAGGGAAAATTTGCCTGCTGACAGGGGCCTCGCATGGTTTGGGGCTGGCATTGGCGCAGGAACTTGTTGCGCGCGGCTATCAGGTACTGGGCACGGGCCGCAGGCCGCATGCAGAGTTGCCAGCGGATTTCCCCGATTGCGCCTATCTTCCGGTCGATCTGACGCAGGCGGATGCAGCGCCGCGCATTGCCGCGTGGTGCGCGCGGCAGGTGGCAGGCCCCCTGCCCCTTGCCATTCTGAATGCAGGCGCAGGGCGCTATCGCCCGCTATCGGATGAAACCGCCGCCGAGATGGCAGAGGTGCTTCAGATCAATTTCGATGCGAATGTGCAGCTTGCCCAAGCGCTACACCCCAAATTGCAAGGCGGCACGCTTGGGTTGATCGGCTCTGTCGCGCATAAGGGGGCGGCGGGAATGCCGGTTTATGCCGCCAGCAAGGGCGCACTGGACGGGTTCGGGCGTGCCTTGGCGGAAGAATGGCGCGGTACAGTGCGGGTGCGAGTGCTGCACCCCGGCCCCGTTGCAACCGGCATGTCAGAGCGCGCGGGCCGCCCGCGCGATATGATAGACAGCCTGTTCCTGTCACCGCGCGCGGTGGCCATGACACTGCTGGACCGGCTGAACAGCACGCGCGGGCCAGACAGACAGGTTGTCTCATTCGCGCAAGTGGGCGGCCATATGCTGTGGCGCAAACTGGCGGGGGGGGCTGGGCGATGAATGTCTTGCTGACAGGGGCGGCCAGCGGGCTGGGGGCAGCACTGTTGCGTGCCTGCATTGCGCGGGGCGACAGTGTTTGCGTGATTGATATAGATGCGCGCCCGCCCAACCTGCCCGACACGGTAACATGGCTGCAACATGATCTGTCCGACACGGACCCTGCCTTATGGGACAGAATTGCAGATGCAATCGCACAGCAAGACCCGTTCGATCTGACGGTCCTTTGCGCGGGGATAAGCGCGACCGGCCCTTTCGAGACCATCAGCGCCCATGCCCACCAACAGGTCAGCCGCATCAACCTGCATGCGCCGATGCGGCTTTGCCTGATCTTGCAGCAGCGCGGCGCGCTGGCACAGGGGGGACGGCTGGTCTTTGTGGCGTCGCTGTCATGCTTCACCGGATATCCGGGGGCAGCCAGCTACGGGGCCAGCAAAGACGGGCTGGCGGCCTTTGCGCGGTCCTTGCGCAGACCCATGCGGCGCGCGGGCGTGGCGGTGCAGCTGCTATGCCCCGGCCCGATGGACACGCCCCACGCCACCCGCTACGCCCCGAAAGGCGCGCGCGCAGACCGGCGCATCGCGCCACAGACCGTGGCGCAGATGGTGCTGGATGCGCCGCGCGCGCGTTTTGTGCTGGTGCCGGGGGCTGGCGCGAAGCTGGCGGCCCTTCTGGGCCGCCTTGCGCCTGCCATGATGACCCGCATCATGGGGCGGGTGCTGTTTGCCAAACTCAAGGACCAACCGCGCTGAAAGGTCACTTCGCGCGGTTGATCCCCCTGAAGCGCGCACGCGCGCGGGGGTCTTTGTCGAACAAGGCCGCCAGTTGTTCTGTCATGGCACCCGCCAGTTGCTCGACATCCGTGATTGTGACCGCGCGCTGGTAATAGCGCGTGACATCATGGCCAATGCCGATGGCCAGCAATTCCACAGCCTTGCGCCGCTCCACCATGGCGATCACATCGCGCAGGTGTTTTTCAAGGTAATTGGCAGCATTCACCGACAGGGTTGAATCGTCCACCGGTGCACCGTCAGAGATGACCATCAGAATGCGCCGCGCCTCTGGCCGGGCCATCATACGCCGATGCGCCCATTCCAGCGCCTCGCCGTCGATGTTTTCTTTCAGCAACCCTTCTTTCATCATCAGGCCCAGATTGGGGCGCACGCGCCGCCATGGCGCATCGGCCTGTTTATAGATGATATGGCGCAAGTCATTCAGGCGGCCCGGTTGCAGGCTGCGCCCCTCTTGCAGCCAGCGTTCGCGCGATTGCCCGCCCTTCCATGCGCGGGTGGTGAAGCCCAAAATCTCGACCTTGACGTTGCAGCGTTCCAGCGTGCGGGCCAGAACATCTGCGCAGATCGCGGCAATTGAAATGGGCCGCCCGCGCATGGAGCCGGAATTGTCCAGAAGCAGCGTCACCACTGTGTCGCGGAATTCGGTGTCCTTTTCCTGTTTGAATGACAGCGGCGTGGTGGGGTTGGCCACCACGCGCGCAAGGCGGCCTGCGTCCAGAATCCCCTCTTCCAGATCGAACAACCAAGAGCGGTTTTGCTGCGCTTGCAGGCGGCGCTGCAATTTATTTGCCAAACGCGACACAGCCCCTTTCAGCGGGTCAAGCTGCTGGTCAAGATAGGCGCGCAAGCGTTCCAGTTCCGCCGGTTCGGCCAGATCTTCGGCGCGCACTTCTTCATCAAAAGCGGTGCTGAACACTTTGTAATCTGCGCTGGCGTCCGAGTGGGGGGGCGGCGCGGGCGGGTCCAGCGGGGCGTCGGCCTCTGGCATCTGGGCCTCGTCGGACATCTCGTCTTCCGAATCAGTGTCGAGGGCGACATCGGCCTGCGCGCTGTCCTGCGCGGGGCTATCTTCGTCGCTGTCTTCGTCTGACTGGTCATCCTGCCCTTGGCTGTCGGGGTTTTCGGGGTCTTCTGTCTGCTCTTCTGCGTCGTCCTCGCTGGCCTCGTCCTCATCGCCGGTCTGATCAGGGTCTTCGCCAAGCTGGTCGCCATAGCCCAAATCGTCGATCATCTTGCGGGCAAACCGTGCGAAAGCACCCTGATCGGCCAGCACCTTTTCCAGACCCTCCAGCGTGCCGCCCGCGCGTTCCTCGATAAAACCGCGCCACAGGTCCAGCACATGGCTGGCGCCTTCAGGCAGCTCGCGGCCCGTTGCCAATTGGCGGATCATATAGGACGCAGCCACGGACAAGGGCGCATCCTGCCGGTCGCGGATCTGGCTGTAGCCCTTGCGCGTGGCTTCATGCGCGATGCGCGCGTCAATATTCTTGGAGGTGCCGGGCATATGGCGCGCGCCCACGGCCTCGCAGCGGGCCTCTTCCATCGCCTGATACAGGTCGCGCGCCATCTGGCCTTGGGGCATGTAGCGGGCATGCAGGGCATCGTTATGGTAGCGGTGCCGCAGCGCAAGCGTATCGGCAGTGCCCCGCGCCAGCAGCACCTCGTCGCGGGTCATGCGGCGGGTGACCTGCGGCAGGCGCATGGCGTCCCCGCTCATACCGGGGGGATCGACAGAATAAGTCACTGTCAGATCACGCGCATCCGCCATGGTGCGCGCGGCCTCGGAGAGTGCCTTCTTGAAAGGGTCGGCAGGGTTGTCAGTGCGGGTCATGCGCAGGTCCGGTGCTAGAGCGGTCAGAGCCGAGAGATAGACCACAGCGCAGGGAAAAGAAAGAATATCGCGCCATTTCCTTGGGGCAAACTGCGCCCAGCGCAGCGAAGCCACGCCCAAGGGCACAAAAACGGGTGCGCGGGCTTTGCCTTGGGCATTACAGGGCGGAAACAAACTGTAGCTGAAATGGAAAAAATAAAACTCGGGCGATTCGCACCTGCCGCCTGATAAAAGCACGACCAACACATGCAGCGCTCATATGGTTTCACTTACATCACGCGGTAGCCCGTGTATTTTCACAAATGTAAAATGATTTTGATCGGATTTTTGCTAATTCCATTCCTTAATTTTTAGAATGTAGCCCAAAAATTTTGATTTTGTCACTTGTGCACTTACCTGATATGGTGTGGTGTCTGAATTCACTGTAGCATACGAGGGTTAACATGACCGATGTGAGTACACTGTCACTGGATGAATTAAAGAAACTGCAAAAAGATGTTGCGAAAGCAATTGAGTCTTTTGAAGAACGCGCGCGCAAGAAGGCCCTTGCCGAAGCGGATGCTGTTGTCCGCCAGCACGGGTTTACAATTGACCAGCTGTTCGGAAAAGCCCCGAAAGCAACCCGCGCGGCGGTGGCACCGAAATATGCTAATCCAAGTGATCCTTCACAAACATGGACCGGACGCGGGCGCAAACCACGCTGGATCATTGCAGAGTTGGAATCTGGCAAGACGCTTGAAGATATGAGTATTTGATCAAGCGAATGCCTTCTTTGCATTCATCATTCCGTTTTTTGATGGATATGTATACCGCGATGAATGCGCGCAATATCGGGCTGCTCTCTGCGGGGGTGGCCTTTTTTGCGCTTCTGGCCGTGTTTCCCGGAATTGCGGCGCTGGTTTCGGTTTTCGGTTTCTTTGCTGACCCGCTGATGATTCAGGACCAGCTGTCCCTGCTGCAAGATCTGGTTCCCCCTGCCGCCTTTACACTGATGAGCAATCAGATCACGCGGCTGGTCTGGGCAAATGAAGGCGTGTTGGGCTGGACCAGTGCAATTTCCATTCTGGTGGCGCTGTTTCTGGCGCGCAGGGGGGTAGATGCAATGCTGATCGGGCTGTGTGCCATTCACGGCACACCGCGCCGGTCGGGGCTGTCGCATGCGCTGCGGGTGGCGGTGATTACCTTCGGAATGCTGATTGTGGGCGTCGTCGCGCTGCTGTCTATTCTGATTCTGCCCGTATTATTCGCCTTTTTCCCGATAATCGGCATTCAGGGACTAATGGTCGAGGTTACGCGGTGGTTTGTTTCTCTGGGGCTGGTCGCCCTCTGGATTTGGGTGTTTTACCGCATCGGCCCAAACCGCAATGACAAATCATATGCAGTATTGCGGCCCGGGCTTGTCATGGCAATGGCGCTATGGGTCAGCGCTTCTGCCGGGTTTTCGTATTACCTAAGCAATTTCGGGAATTATAACGAAATTTACGGCTCTATCGGCGCGGTTGTGGCTTTGCTGATGTGGTTTTATATTTCGGCCTATGCGGTCCTGCTGGGCGCGGTTTTGAACGCCACGCTAGAAATGCATCACGCCCATGCAGACACCAAAGCCACCAGCGAATGGCAAGGGCCGGTCAAGCCCATGTCGGATGAAACCGGCCCGCCGGAGAGCTTGTAAATATCTCGCACCCGTCAGCGGTGACGCCAATCGAATGCTCGAATTGGGCTGAAAGTGATTTATCACGCGTAACCGCTGTCCAGTCATCGCCCAAAACCTTGGTTTCAGGCCGTCCAAGATTGACCATCGGTTCTATTGTAAAGAACATTCCCTCTTCCAGCCTTGGCCCCTGCCCCGCGCGCCCGTAATGCAAAACATTCGGCGGCGCATGGAAAACCCTGCCCAGACCATGGCCACAAAAATCGCGCACAACCGACATGCGCTGGCTTTCGACATAGCTTTGAATTGCGTGGCCAATATCGCCGAATGTATTGCCGGGGCGCGCGGCCTCTATTCCCAGCATAAGCGAATCATAGGTTACTTGAATCAACCGCTCTGCCTTGCGTGGTAATTCGCCCGCAACATACATGCGCGAGGTGTCACCGAACCAGCCATCGACAATCACAGTTACATCTATATTCAGAATATCGCCGGATTTCAGAACTTTAGGGCCAGGTATGCCATGACACACGACATGGTTGACCGAAATGCAACTGGCATGCTGATACCCGCGATACCCGATGGTGGCCGATTCCGCGCCAGCGGCCATGACCTTTTCCGTGATGATCCGGTCAATCTCTGCTGTGGTCTGGCCGGGGTAGACGTGGTCTGTGATCTCATCAAGGATAATCGCCGCCAAGCGACCCGCTTTGTGCATGCCTGCGAAATCCGCACGCTCGTGCAGGCGGATTCCTTCCTTTGTCATGCGTCCATCGTGCTTGTCGTCCACGGCGCAACCCCTTATCTATATTTCAGCGGGCAAAATAGAGGGTCAGCGCCCGGAAAACCAGACTACGCTTTGTGCTTTCGCCATGATTTTTTCGTCAACGGCCTGATACCGAATTTTTCAACGCTGCAACGCGAATTTCGGTATCGAGGGTGAACCTTTGAAACAGGATATACAAATGGGCTTGCATTACACTTCTCCAAATAGCGCCGCTGCGGTTCCGCAGATATCCGACCCCTATCTCGCGCTGGCCGATGCGCAAACCTTCCTGCAACGCAGCACCCCTGCCAGACTGAACAAAGACATCGACACGGCCCTTGCGATGATCGGGCAGGCCCATGGTGCGGACAGGGCTGTTTTGTTCCGGATAAAGGACATGGTTTTTGTCGAGAATACGCATGAATGGCTGGCACCGGGGATAAAGCCCATGCAGCAAGGGTTGAAGGAAACGCCCTATTACGCGGGCGAGGCATTCTGGGCCGCCTTTCGCCGCGACGGGGTGCTTTTGCTTAGCGATATCGCCTCTGTTCCAGCGGGCTGTGACATGCACAAAATGCTTGTCGAGCAAGAAATAAAGTCACTGGTCGCAGCGCCGATCTGGTCGGCAGACGATATTGCGGGTTTTGTCGCACTGGATTACTGCAAGGCGCCGCGCGTTTTGGACGCGCGCGACGGGGCCCTTCTGCGCAGCTTTGCCGCAAGCCTTGGCGCGGCGCTGGACTTGCAATGCAGCGACAAGCAGCGCACCGCCCTGAGCGCCGAGTTGAAAACCGTCCAAGACAGGGTGTCAACCTATGTCAGGGCGCTACCAGAACTGCTGATCAAGGCTGACCGCAACGGCGTCGTTATAGGGTTTCACCAACGCCCGCCCCTGATCCTTGCACTGAATCCGGTCGAGGTTATTGGCCTTCCGCCAGAAGCATTTTTGCCCCCACATGTGGCCCGCATTGCGCGCCTTGCAATGGCGCAGGTCGATGCGAATGGCAGGTCCGAAACACATGACTATTCGATCACAATCAACGGCCAGCGCCGGCGCTTTGCGTTGCATGCCACACGCCGCCGCAAGGCAAAACCCGCTCACTTGCAAGGCTATCTTTTTGTCATCCGCGACATAACCGCAACCTATCATCAGACACATCGCACACGGCTTCTGGCGCGGGCTGCTGACCTGTCCAGCAATCTGGTTATGCTGACAGATGAAAACCGTCGCCTTACATGGATGAATCCTGCCGCTGTTTCCAGAACGGGCATTTCCCTTGAAGACGCGCTTGGCCGCCACCCCAGAGATGTGCTGCGCCTGGAGCAGGGCACCGATAACTCAAGTCATGATTTGTATGATGTGCTTACCCTGACCGATTATTTCAAAAAGGACGTGGCCGCAAAAAGCTGGAATGGCCTGCCATATTGGGTTGATCTGACTGTCCAACCCCTGCACGAGTCCGATGGCGAGCTTGAAGGGTATCTGGTGGTTGCCAGCGACATAAGCTTGCACAAACTGTCTGAATCGCGCGCCTTGCGCGAACGGACAAACACCATGGAAATGTCGGAAGATACAATTTCCATCAGCCAGCCTGACGGGCATTTCACCTATATGAACCCCGCGCTGCGGCGCATTCTGAACATTCCGGCCGACGCCCCGATCGAAGGGTTGACATGGAATGACGTCAACCCGCCCACTGTGAATGACAGATTTTCAGAAATCTTGCCTGTGCTATATGCCCAAGGGCAATGGAACGGCGAAATTGCCATGCCGCAACAGGGCGCGCCGGATCGATATTTCGACGTTGCGATCTGGGTGCAGGATGATGGCAGTTTCTTGACAATCGGGCGCGAGACGACAGCGCGCAAAGCTACTGAGAAACACAATGCCCTGCTGCGAGAGCAACTTCAAATCGCGCAAAGCCGCCAACAGATGGCACAGCTTGCGGGCGGTCTGGCGCATGACATTTTCAATTATATGGCCGTGAACCTGCATGCCATAGAAGCCCTGAAACCGCAGATCGGCGACGCCTCGGATGAAAACCTTGCCCGGATGGAGGCGGCGACAACGCAAGTGCTGTCGCTGGCAAAAACCATGAGCAAACTTGGCAAGCGCAGCGTCGCATACAGTGTCACGGACATATGCCCGATTGTGAAACAGGCGGCAGAGCTGATCTCGCCCAGTTTGGGCGGCGATGCCGTCCTCACACTGGACCTGCCAGACACCCCGATCGACATTGTCTGTGATCGAACAGAACTTATGCAAGCCTTGGTGAACCTGCTGATCAATGCGCGCGACGCACTGCAAGATGGCACAGACACAAACCCACAGATCACTGTGCACGTTCGCCAAGCCCCGCCAGTGGCGAATAATTTTTCGCTTGATGTGGGAACAATCTCGACCCAGTCGCGTTATGTCCAAGTGGACATTTGTGACACAGGTATTGGCCTTTGCGAAGATTCAAGAACAAAAATGTTTGATCCATATTTTACGACCAAAGGGGAAAACGGCACCGGCTTGGGCATGAGTATCGTGTCCCGCATCTTGCTTGAGAACAAAGCCGCCCTGCGCATTCAGTCAGAGCAGGGCAAAGGAACCTGCATGCAGATTTTCTGGCCAATCGCGGCACCGGACACGGCCGCGCAGTCAGAACTTTCTGAAAGCGCGCAAGCCTTGTCCTTGAAAGGGTTGAGTGTTTTGCTGGTAGACCATCAAGAAGCGGGCTTGATAGAAATGTCACATGTCCTGTCCAGAAATGGCGCAGAAGTTGTCAGTTGCCCTTGCCCCGAAGATGCAATCGAAGCGCTGATGGAAGACCCGAACTTTTGCGATGTCATTGTCATAAATGGAAATGGAGCGCCCGGACCACTTGCAAAGCTGACGGATCATGCAGATTTGAACTGCCCAATCATCTTGACAACCACAGATAAAAAATTGCATTTCGCAACGCATGGCATGCAAAACGAAAATATCACGCTTCTGCAAAAGCCGTTTTCGGCTTCGGCGCTGGTAACACTCCTTCACGACGCAACGCTGCGACGACATTAAGACGGGCAAGGTCAAGGGTATGTCATGCGACTTCTGATTGCAGACGATCACCAGCTGTTACGCGATACGCTCTGCACCTTTCTGGAGCGCGAGAAAGATATTGAAATCGTAACCGCAGGCGACATTTGTGAAGTTTCGCAGATTATGGAGTCATCGGCCCCGTTCGACCTGATCTTGCTGGATTACAGCATGCCCGGCATGTGCGCATTGGGGGGATTGAAGCTGATCCTCGAGACGCCCGATGCACCGCCCGTCGCGCTGATTTCCGGTGTGGCGTCGCGGGCGATGGTGGAACGCGCATTCACCATGGGGGTGCGCGGGTTTTTGCACAAATCCATGACGGCGGCATCGCTGTTGAATGCGATCCGCTTCATGGCACTGGGCGAACGCTTTATCCCTGTCGATTTCCTGACCGAGGGCGACCCTGCACCCGATCTGATCTCTGGCAGCATCCCGCACCTGTCCGAGCGGCCTCAACTGACATCGCGCGAAAGCGAGGTTCTGCAAGCGCTGTGCGATGGCAAAACCAACAAGGAAATTGGCCGCGATCTGGGCCTGAGCGAGCCAACCATCAAGCTGCATGTCAAAACATTGTGCCGCAGGTTGGGTGTCAATAACCGCACCCAAGCTGTCATGGCCGCCATGGCACATGGGCTGCCCTAAGCGCGCATCAGCCACGCAGCGCCCCGGCACAGATTAAATTTCTGGTTTTTATCCTGAATTCTTGATAACCTCTGCACTGTAAGCTGCATAAAATAGCAGCATGTAAGAGGCAGGCATGACAACAGCTTCACCGCATGGCGGCGTGTTCGCTATTGAATGGGACGCGACGCAAATCGACGGCATGGCAGGCATAGACCCGTCATGGCTGCGCATCGGGGCCAGTTGGCAATGGACCGGCACTGCCACCCGCCTTGATGCAAATTCTTCGGTTTTGCCCCTGTTTCGCCCCATCGGGCAGCGCGATATTCGCGCGCATGCGCGGGTGATTGCACATAGGCTTACCGGCACTGTGCCCCGTCCGCAAACCGCCACAGAAATGTCGGTGCTGCCTGCGGGCGGCTTTATTCTGACAGATGGAACACTGGCCTATAGCGCACAGGTTGCGCAGGCCGGACAGAAAACACTGGTCGTGTTTGACGGACCAATCCCGCCACAGGGCAAACTGTGCTGGATCACACATCACACGCCCGCCCCGAAGGGGCCACAGGCATTTGCGCAAGATGTGATCTGCTTTGCCTCTCATACGCTGATTGCAACGCCACAAGGGCCGAAACCCGTGGCGCAGCTGCGCGCGGGTGACAAGGTCTTGACGCGCGACAATGGCCCGCAACCCGTGCTTTGGCTGGGCCAGAGCAATCTGTCGGGCCTTGCGCTGCGCCGGAACCCGCATCTGCGCCCCGTCCGGCTGCGGTGCGGGGCTGTGGGGGATGGCCTGCCGGATGAAGACCTGTATGTCTCGCCCGCGCACCGGATTATTGTCAGCGGCCCCAAGGCGCGCGCCCTGTTCGGCTGCGACGAGGTGCTTGTCAGGGCAGGTGACATGGTGAATTATACCACGATCACACAAGACCCCGCATTGCATGGGGTCGTCTATATGCACCTGCTGCTAGAGGCGCATCAGATCCTTTTCGCCAATGGTGTGCCGACCGAGAGTTTTCACCCAGCACTGGCCCCCGCGCAGACCCTGCGCGAGCATAAACACGCCTTGCGGCAGCTCTGCCCCGCATGGGTTGCAACCCCCGACAGCTATGGCCCACCCGCGCGGCGCTGCCTGCAAACCGGCGAGGCCGCACTTCTGGCCGCCTGAAGGGCGCGCGACCCGCATTGACACCACCCGCGCCATCTGTATAAGCGCGCAATCTGTGGCGCATCTGCGCCCTGATTTTATTGGTGTTGGGGGCCCTTGCAAAAGGCAGCCTGTCGCCCGCCACAAGCGGGAGAGGACAACGCCCTTCATATCGCCCCATCAGGGGCTGCAACCGAAGGAGATCAGCCGTGACCAAACGCACGTCTGCCAAGTACAAACTCGACCGCCGTATGGGCGAAAACATCTGGGGCCGTCCGAAAAGCCCTGTGAACCGCCGCGAATATGGCCCCGGCCAGCACGGCCAGCGCCGCAAGGGCAAATTGTCGGATTTCGGCACCCAGCTGCGCGCCAAGCAAAAGCTGAAGGGCTATTACGGCGATCTGACCGAAAAGCAGTTCCGCCGCATCTATGCCGAGGCAGAGCGCGTCAAGGGTGATACAGGCGAAAACCTGATCGGCCTGCTGGAGCGCCGCCTTGATGCCGTGATCTACCGCGCGAAATTTGTGCCAACAGTGTTTGCGGCCCGCCAGTTCGTGAACCACGGCCATGTCACTGTGAATGGCGCGCGCGTCAACATCCCCAGCTACCGCGTCAAGGAAGGCGATGTCATCGCAATCCGCGACAAGTCCAAGCAACTGGCCATCGTGCTGGAAGCTGTTGGTCTGGCAGAGCGTGATGTGCCTGATTACATGGAAGTCGACCACTCCAAGATGACCGCCACGTTTGTGCGCACACCATCCTTGGGCGACGTTCCCTATCCGGTTCAGATGGAACCAAACCTTGTGGTCGAATTCTACGCGAAGAACTGATCTTCGCCGCCACAACCGGACTATTCAAAAGCCCTGCCAATCCGGCAGGGCTTTTTTCGTGCCCTGCCCCTGCGCGGGTTCCAAGCGGCGCGCAAGGGTGGGTGGGTGGGCGTGACGCTTGGAACCCGCGCAGGGGCAGGCTGGATATATAAAGCCCCAAAGCGGGCGCGTTCAGAAGCGGTCCAGCAACCGGCGCAGGTAATCCAACTCGGCCTCGGGGCGGTCCAGTTCGGCAGAACGGCGGCGCAATTCTTCCAGCAAATCCTGTGCGCGGCGATAGACATCTTCGCCCTGCAACAGGTTGTCATCAGTGCCCACTTCGCCGCCCTGATTGCGGTCGCGCCCCAGCGGGTCGCGGCTGGTGCCATCGCCGCCCCGCTCGCTGCCGGCCTGATCGCCCTGCTGCTCGCGCTGGTCTTGCGCGCGGGCCTCGTTCATGGCGCGCATCCCGTCGCGCATGGCTTCCATGGCATCGGCCTGACGGCTTAGCGCCTCGCCCGTCTCGCCATTCTCCAGCGCCTCGGCTGCGTCTTCCATCGCGCGCTGCGCACGCTCCAGCGCCTCTAGCGCGGCATCGCCTTCGGGGGTGCCCTCGCCGGGCAGGGGTTGCAGTTGCTGGTCGCGCAACTGGTCAGCCAGACCGCGCTGCCGCTCGCCAAGCGCACGTCCTTGGCCCTCGCCCTCGCCTTCTCCCTGTTCGCCATCGCCACGCTCTTCACCATTGCGGAATTCATCCTGCAATTCGTTGAACGTGTCGTCGGACAGGTTCTGCTGCTCGCGCAGCGTCTCGCCCAGACCTTCCATCGCCTGATCGCCGGGCATGCCTTCGCCGCCCTGCCCTTCGGCCACCTGCAAATTCTCCAGCAGCGCATTCAACTGCGCCAGAAGCTCTGCCGCCTCGTCCATGCGGCCTTCTTCCATCAGCTCCTGAATCCGGTCCAGCAACTCCTGAATCTGGTCTTGGGTAATCTCCATGCTCTCGTCATCCATCGGCGGCTCGCCCCGTTCGCGCGGCTGTTCGGCAAGCTGGCGCATGTAATCGCGCATCGCTTCGCGCAATTCTTCCATCAATTCGGCAATCTCGGCGGGGTCGGCGCCGTTGCGCACGGCTTCATCCAGCATTTCCTGTGCGCGGCGCAGACGTTCGCGGGCATCTGCCAACTCGCCTTCTTCCAGCAACACCGCCAGATCCCACATCTTCTCTGACAACTCGTCGCGCAAAGCGTCATCCATGCGGCCCTGATCCAGACTGGCCAGCAGCATGTCGCGCGCCTCGACAAAGCGGATCCGCCCCTCGACCGAGCGGAAAGCCTCTTGCGGCCTATGCCCGATGGCTTTCATCAGGTCCGCCACGCGGTGTGCATTCTCGCGCGTCCATAGCAGATCGCGGCGCAATTCGATCACCGCCGCCGCCATCGGATCGAAGAACCGCCGCCCCGGCAACACCATCTGCGTGGCCTCGGTCATGTCAGTCTGGCCGCGTGCATCTTCGACTTGCAGCGCAATCGTCACCGGCAGGTTGGCCCAAGGGTGCTGCGAGAAATCCTCGATGAAGGCATCTTCAATCTCGCTGCGTGACCCTGATGCGGGCATCGGCAGGGGCAAAGCCAGATCATTGCGCGGCTCGGGGTCTGCTGCCAGACCAAAGCGCCGCTCGACATTCTCAAGGTCCAGCGCAACGCGCACCTCGCCATCCACGACGCCGTAATCATCGCTGGCACTGAAATCCTGACGCATCAGCCCGCCGCGTTCCCGCTCGGCGCTGCCGCGCAGTGCTACATTTGGCGGCTGGTCCACCAAAGCCACCACTTCCCAATCGCGCCCCGCAGGCCCGCGCACTGTCAAGCGGCCAGAGCGTTCAATCTCGAAATCCTGCGCCATGTCGGTCGGGTCATATTCACCCCTGTCAGACAGACTTTCCTGCACCGACATAATGCCTTGCTGCCCGTAAAACCGGACCGTTACGCGGCTGCCTTGGGGCAGGTCCAGCCGCACGCGGTCCACCTCGTTCAGATACAGGCTTGGGCGGCCCGTATAGCTGGGCGGCTGCACCCAGACTTCCCATGACGGGCCAAGCGCCACGGCTTCGGCACGGCCCGGGAGCTGCGCGATTTCAGGCAATTCCGACACGCGCGAAGGTGCGCCGAACAGCAGCGCCACCACAAAGCCCGTCAGCGCCACATAGCGCAGGCCAAAGCGGTCGAATCGCGCCAGACGCGTATCACCCCTGACCGCGCGCGCATGCAACAGCCGCGCCTGCATCCGCGCCAGATGCGCAGCCCAGACGCGGCGAGAGGCCATGTCCTGCGCGCCAATCGCCTGCTCATCTGCCAAGGTGCTGATAGGCCGACCGGGCATGGAGGCATCTAACCTGTCTGCCGCCTCGGACCGGGTGGGGATGCGCAAGCGCCAGAAGCCCAGACCAAAGGCCACCACCAGCGCCACCGCCGCGCCCAGAACCGCGGACAAGGTCCAGACAGGCGGCAAAACGTCCTGCACCCCGAACCCAAGCGCCGCGATCCCGAACAACAGGATCGTCGTGAAAGGCCAGAAGGCGCGTGCCAGCCGCTCTGCCCACAGCCCTGCAAGTGTGCCGCGCAAGGCGCGCGTCAGGGCGGGGTTGGTGTCGCTGGGTTTGCGTCTGCGCATAAGCCCTCGTTTCAGGTCACCGCTTTATCGGGTTACAACCATGCAGGTAACGTATCTCGATTAATGATCTCGTCAAAGCTTGGACGCGGGCGGATGACAGCATATTGATCATCTTTCACCAGAACTTCGGGGATCAGCGGACGCGTGTTATACTCTGACGCCATAACCGCGCCGTAGGCCCCCGCAGACCGGAACGCCACCAGATCACCCGCCAACAAGGGCGGCATATCGCGCCCCTTGGCAAAAGTGTCCCCCGATTCGCAGACAGGGCCGACAATATCTACAGGGTGCTGTTCGACAGCTGCCGCAGCTTCTACCACTGGCACAATGTCATGATGCGCCCCGTACATCGCAGGGCGGATCAGGTCATTCATCGCCCCGTCAAGGATCAGGAAATCCCGCCCCTCGCCCTGTTTCAGGTAGAGGACCGAGGCCACCAGAATACCCGCATTGCCCGAGATCAGACGCCCCGGTTCAATCTCGATCTCGACATCCAGATCCCCCAGAACGCGCCGGATCATCGCGCCATAGTCCATCGGCAAAGGCGGCGTTTCATTCGAGCGGGTGTAGGGAATGCCCAAGCCGCCCCCCAGATCCAGCCGCCGGATGGTGTGACCATCGGCGCGCAAGTCGCGCGTCAGATCGGCAATCTTGGTAAACGCCGCCTCGAACGGGGCAAGATCGGTCAACTGGCTGCCGATATGCACATCAACGCCCACCACCTCGATGCCCGGCAGGGATGCGGCAAGCCTGTAGATGTCGCGCGCCTGCGCAATTGGGACGCCGAATTTGTCTTCCTTGCGCCCTGTGGCAATTTTCTCGTGGGTCTTGGCGTCCACATCGGGGTTCACGCGCAAAGTGATCGGCGCCACAGCGCCAAGGCTGGTGGCCACTTCGGACAGCACGCGCAATTCCTCGGCGGATTCCACATTGAACTGGCGGATGCCGTGGGTCAGGGCAAAGGCCATCTCGCTTCGGGTTTTGCCGACACCGGAAAACACGATCCTGTCGCCCGGCACGCCTGCGGCCAGCGCGCGCCGATACTCGCCCCCCGAGACAACATCCATGCCTGCGCCCAAATTGCCCAAAGTGCGCAAGATCGCCTGATTGGACAGCGACTTGATGGCGAAACACACAAGATGGTCCATACCCGAGAGCGCCTCTTGAAACAGGCGGAAATGCCGGGTGAGCGTGGCGGTAGAGTAGCAATAAAACGGGGTGCCGACAGCGGCGGCAATCTCGGTCAAGGGCACATCTTCGGCATGCAGGATGCCATTTTGATACTGGAAATGGTCCATCAAAGGCGCTTTCAGTCAGGCGATGGGGCAGGATGAGAGGGCGGGAGCCTCCGGCGGGAGTATTTGGAGCAAGAAAATGAACCCGTCACTTGGGGCTTGAGCGCAGGAACAGATAGAGCGGCAACCCGCAAGAGACGCCGATGCAAAACGTGGCCGGAATGGCCAGAAGCCCGATGAAGCGGCGGCGCTGCCATGTTTCCACCAGCACGAAGATCGTCAACGTGACTGCCGCGATGGTCAGATCCCAGACCAGACCCGTGGTCGAGGCATTGGCGTGCCACGCATCCACCATGGCCATCAGCGACCATTCATTCTGTATGAACCATGTGATGAACCAATACATAGGATGAATCGTGCCCCAGATGGCAAGGGCAAGGTAGGTCAGGCGCAGCGGGGTCATAGTGTTTTACTCACGCCCAAGGTGACTTCTCCGCTCAGGCTGGCCCCTGGGCCTGCATGGGTTGGGGGCGCTTCCGCGCCGCAGGCGGATAGGGCGAAAGCAACAGCAAGCAGCGCGTATTTCATCAAGACCCCTCTTTCCACCGCGCGATCTGGGCGCGCACATTGTCAGGTGCAGTGCCGCCATAGCTTGTCCGGCTGGCGACCGAGTTCTGCACACCCAATACAGAATAGACCGCCTGCGTGATTTCGCCATGTATTTTCTGCATCTCGTCTAAGCTGAGATCGGCGAGGTCGCAGCCCTTATCCTCGGCCAGTTTGACAAGTGCGCCTGTGACATGATGCGCCTCTCGGAAAGGCAGGTTCAGCGCGCGCACCAGCCAGTCGGCCAGATCGGTGGCGGTGGAGAAGCCGGACGATGCCGCTGCTTCCAGCGCCGCGCGGTTGGCCGTCAGATCGCGCACCATGCCTTCCATTGCGGCAAGGCCAAGGATCAGGTTATCTGCCGCGTCAAACACCTGTTCCTTGTCTTCCTGCATGTCCTTGGAATAGGTCAGCGGCAGCCCCTTCATGACGGTGAACAGTGCCACTGTCGCGCCCAAGATACGCCCCAGTTTCGCGCGCAGCAATTCGGCGGCATCGGGGTTGCGTTTTTGCGGCATGATGCTGGAGCCGGTCGAGAACCTGTCGGACATACGCACGAACCGGAATTGCGCCGAGGACCAGATGACCAGTTCTTCGGCAAAGCGCGACAGATGCATCGCACAGATCGAGGCTGCGCCCAGAAATTCCAGCGCAAAGTCACGATCCGAAACAGTGTCGAGCGAGTTGGCGGTGGGCCGGTCAAACCCCAGCGCCTGCGCCGTCATGTGGCGGTCGATGGGAAAAGACGTGCCCGCAAGGGCTGCCGCGCCCAGCGGGCATTCATTCATGCGGCGGCGCGCATCTTGAAAGCGGCCTTTGTCGCGGGCGAACATTTCGACATAGGCCAGCATATGATGGCCCCAAGTGACAGGTTGCGCGGTTTGCAAATGGGTGAAGCCCGGCATGATCCAGTCTGCACCTGCTTCGGCCTGCGCCAGAAAGGCGTTGATCAGCGCATCCAGACCCGCAATCGCGGCATCGCATTGGTCGCGCACCCACATGCGGAAATCCAGCGCCACTTGGTCATTGCGCGACCGGGCGGTGTGCAGGCGGCCCGCAGGCGCGCCGATAATCTCGCTCAAGCGCGCCTCGACATTCATATGGATGTCTTCCAGCGCGGTCGAGAAGGTGAAACTGCCTGCCTCGATCTCTTGCAAGACCTGCACCAAGCCTGCGTCAATGGCGGTTGCATCCTCGGGCTGGATAATTCCGGTTGCGGCCAGCATCGCGGCATGGGCGCGCGAGCCTGCGATATCTTGCGGCGCAAGGCGCTTGTCGAACCCGATCGAGGCATTGATCGCCTCCATGATCGCGTCTGGCCCCGCGCTGAAGCGCCCGCCCCACATTGTATTTGCCGATTTTTTATCCATGACCAAGCATCCCGTCCAAACGCAATTCCGGCACGGATATACGCCCGCCCCGACACGAAGGCAATCAGCGCGACAGCACGCCGCGCGCGAGAGGATAATAGATGGCATTTTAAGGAAGGGCTGCGAATTAACGGCTGATTAAACCATAACTGCCAAGATAGGCAAAACGCGGGAGAATACGTATGCCAACGCGCCTTGTCACCGAACCCCCAGTCGATGCCATCTATGGCTCGCCCCTGTCCTGCGCGGCAGAGGAGCAGCGCAGGGATACACTGAAAATGGTGCGCGCCGCGCTGGAAGACCGGCGCGCGGTGCTGGCCTTTCAACCTGTCGTGCAGGCCCGCATGCCCAAACGCGCGGCCTTTTATGAGGGGTTGATCCGGATCATCGACCATACAGGGCGGGTGATTCCGGCTGCGGATTTCATGGATGCTGTCGAAACCAACGAAATCGGGCGGCGAATTGATTGCCTTGCGCTGGAAATGGGTCTGGCCACATTGGCAAGCGAACCCTCGGTCCGGATATCCGTCAATATGTCCGCACGCTCTATCGGGTATCCGGAATGGCTGGCCACGCTGGAACGGGGCTTGCGCCATATGCCCCAAATTGGCGAACGCCTGATTCTGGAGATTACGGAATCCTCTGCCATGGTGATGCCCGACATGGTGACCGTGTTCATGCAGGATATGCAGGAAAGGGGCATCTGCTTTGCGCTGGATGATTTTGGCGCAGGCTATACCGCGTTTCGCTACCTCAAGGATTTCTACTTCGATATCGTCAAGATTGACGGGGCCTTCATTCGGGACATCACCCATGAAGCCGACAATCAGATACTGGTGCAGGCGCTTGTCTCGATCGCGCGCCATTTCGACATGTTCACAGTCGCCGAATCTGTCGAAACGGCAGAGGATGCGCAAACATTGGTCAAAATGGGGGTCGACTGTCTGCAAGGATATTATTTCGGTGCGCCATCCATACAGGAACCCTGGAAAATCTCGCAATTGAAACCCCGCCGGACAGGATAATGCCAAGGCGCGCCCTGTTGCACGCGCGCCTGCGTTGCCCCTGCGCCCCGCACCATCTGGCAGGGCGCAGGTCAGGATGTGCCCCCGCGCGTCACCAGCTTTCCTTGTGAAACATAGGTCTTTCTCAATTTGGGGTTGCTTCTGCGGTGCGGGTCATGTCCAATCACCCAAGTATCTGTGAAAGCAGGTTTGGCCCTGCGCGTGCATCGAGAACACATCACCACATCCGGAGGGGATAATGGCGAAGAAAATCTTGTTGCCCATAGACCTGAACTCACCCGCCTCTTGGATCAAACCATTGGCCGAAGCGCAGGATATGTTGATCAAGGGGGGTGAATTGCACGTCGTCAGCGTGTTGCCGGATTTCGGCATGTCGATGGTTGGCACGTTTTTCAAGGCGGGGTTTGAACAAACCGCCCTGCACCAGTTTGGCGAGGCGTTGCGCAACTGGGTCAAGCAAAATGTCCCCGGCGCGGTGGAGGTGCATCCCCATATCCTGCATGGCAATATCTATGACGAGATCTTGCGCGCGGCAGACAAGCTGGATGTGGACCTGATCATTCTGGCCGCCCACCGGCCAGAGGCGAAAGACTACCTGCTGGGGCCGAATGCCGCGCGGGTGGTGCGCCATGCCAAGCAATCTGTCTATGTGGTGCGCGGCTGAGCAAGGCCGGGGGCGCGCGCCCCGCAAGTGCCACGACATAGGTGCCAGCCCGCCCCACCCCCTTGGAAGGAGCTGAAAATATGACCCATGACGCCCCCCTTGCCGCTGCAGGCCTGACCAAAGCCGCGCTGTCAGGCGGCACGCTGGCAGTATATTCGCCCATAGACGGGGCCGAAGTGGCGCAACTGCATGAAACCGCGCTGGACGACATGCCTGCCATCATCGCCCGCGCGCAATCCGCTTTCCGCCAATGGCGCAGTGTGCCAGCGCCGCGCAGGGGTGAATTGGTGCGCCTGTTTGGCGAGGAATTGCGCACAGCCAAGGCGGCATTGGGCGATTTGGTCACGCTGGATGCTGGCAAGATCACCTCTGAGGGGCTGGGCGAAGTGCAGGAAATGATTGATATCTGCGACTTTGCCGTGGGCCTGTCACGCCAGCTTTACGGGTTGACCATCGCCTCGGAACGTCCGGGGCACCGCATGGCGGAAACATGGCACCCTATGGGGCCGGTGGCGATTATCTCGGCCTTCAACTTTCCGGTGGCCGTGTGGTCGTGGAATGCCGCACTGGCGCTGGTCTGCGGCAATCCGATCATCTGGAAGCCGTCCGAGAAATCGCCCCTGACGGCAATGGCCGCCCATAAATGCCTTGAACGCGCGCTGGCGCGATTCGGCGATGCCCCCGAAGGGTTAAGCCAGCTTGTCATCGGCGGGTCGGAAATCGGCGCGGCACTGGTCGAGAGCCGTGACGTGCCGATCGTGTCGGCCACAGGGTCCACGCGCATGGGCCGACTGGTCGGGCCAAAGGTCATGGCGCGGTTCGGGCGGCCCATTCTGGAACTGGGCGGCAATAACGCCATGATCGTGGCCCCCACGGCCGATCTGGATATGGCAGTGCGCGCGATTGTGTTCAGCGCGGTTGGCACGGCGGGGCAGCGCTGCACTTCGCTGCGCCGGCTGATCGTGCATAACTCGATCCGCGCCGCGCTGGTGGAGCAGCTGAAAGCCGCCTATGCCACACTGCCCGTGGGCGACCCGCGCGCGCCCGGCACGCTGGTTGGCCCGCTTGTCGATAATGGTGCCCGCGCGCGGATGCTGGAACAACTGGACCGCGCCCGCGCCGATGGCGGCACTGTGCATGGCGGCGTGTCTGTAACAGATCGCGTGCCACAGGGCGGGGCCTATGTCACGCCCGCGCTGGTGGAGATGGCCGCCCAGACAGACTGCGTGCGCGAAGAAACCTTTGCGCCGATCTTGTATGTGATGGGCTATGACACTTTGGAAGAGGCGATTG
Organism: Roseinatronobacter thiooxidans; assembly: GCF_001870675.1. Lineage (GTDB taxonomy): Bacteria > Pseudomonadota > Alphaproteobacteria > Rhodobacterales > Rhodobacteraceae > Roseinatronobacter > Roseinatronobacter thiooxidans. The sequence goes on from NZ_MEHT01000046.1 coordinate 78,694, forward strand.
CGATGCAAAATGATGTGCCGCAGGGCCTGTCGTCGTGCATTTTCACCCTTAACCTGCGCGAGGCGGAAACCTTTTTGTCGGCAGCGGGGTCTGATTGCGGGATTGCCAATGTCAATATCGGCCCGTCGGGCGCTGAAATTGGCGGGGCCTTCGGAGGCGAGAAGGAAACCGGCGGCGGGCGCGAAAGCGGGTCTGACGCATGGAAAGGCTATATGCGCCGCCAGACCTGCACAGTGAACTATTCGGCAGAACTGCCACTGGCGCAAGGGGTGCGCTTTGACATCTAGTCTTCGCCAGCTGACAATAGATTGGCAATGACGGCTTTGACGGGATTGGCGAAAGATGGATAGCAAACTGAAGCCGCGCAGCGTCGGGCCGTGGTGCGGCGATCCGCGCCCTCTTCTACAGCACTTTATGCTGGCCAAATCCGCGGAAGATTAAGGCTTTGCGCAGTGCCAAGCCAAATCGCCGTGCCGGGGTACGGCCCGGCGATGCGCGGCGGCGCTACGCGCCTCGACTCCGCGCGAACGGCTGAAAACTCCCGAAAACTGACCTTTGTCACGCATGACGGCATCTTGTGTGAAGAAACCCGATAAAGGCTTGGGGGCCTTTACCACGCGAAAGGGCGTTAGCGGATAATCCGGTTCACATGCCCCATCTTGCGCCCTGCGCGCACCTCTGGCTTGCCGTATAAATGGACAGCCACATCGCGCGTGCGCAGCAATTCGGGCACGCGGTCCAGATCATCGCCGATCAGGTTTTCCATCACCACATCCGCATGCCGCCCGCCATCGCCCAAGGGCAGGCCCGCAACCGCGCGGATATGCTGTTCAAACTGGTCGATGCTGCACCCGTTCTGCGTCCAATGGCCGGAATTATGGACGCGCGGGGCGATTTCATTGACGATCAGCGCGTCCGGCGTGACAAACAACTCGACCCCCAGAACACCGACATAGTCCAGCGCATTCAGTATCTTGGCCGCCAGCAGAACCGCGTCGCTGCGCTGGCGCCCGTTCAGGCGCGCAGGCACGCGGGTTTCGCGCAAGATGCCCGCTTCATGCACATTTTCGCCCGGATCAAAGGCTGCAACCTCGCCCGTCACCCCACGCGCGGCAATGACCGAGATTTCTTGCGAAAAGCTGACAAACCCCTCAAGGATCGCAGATGCGCCCTGCATCGCATCCCATGCGGGCTGGATATCGGCCGCAGTGTCGATCCGCGCCTGCCCTTTTCCGTCATAGCCCATGCGGCGGGTTTTCAGAATGGCAGGCATGCCAAGCTGGTCCACCGCGCGCGCCAGATCCTCGGGGCCATCGACAGGCGCAAAAGGTGCCGTCTCCAGCCCAAGGCTGCGCAGAAACTCTTTCTCGGTCAGCCGGTCCTGCGACACAGACAGCGCGCGGCGTCCGGGGCGGATGGGGCGCAAGGGTTCCAGCAGATCAAGGGTTGCAGTGGGGATATTCTCGAACTCGAAGGTAATAACATCGACCTGTGCTGCAAATTGCGCCAGCGCCTGCACATCCTCCCACGGGGCGGTTGTGACATGCTGGGCAACATGGCCCGCGGGCGGTTGGGGGCTTGGGTCATAGATGTGGCAGCGATAGCCCAAACGCGACGCCGCGACCGACAGCATGCGCCCCAATTGCCCACCGCCCAAGATGCCGATGACGCCGCCTTGTGCCAATGCCTCAGTCATCGCAGGGCACCTCGGGGATAGAGGCTGTCAGATCGGCGCGCCACTGGTCCAGACGCTGGGCCAATCCTGCGTCCTGCAACGCCAGAATGCCTGCCGCCATCAGCCCTGCATTGGCAGCACCCGCCGCCCCGATGGCCATTGTTGCCACCGGATAGCCGCGCGGCATCTGCAAGATGGAATACAAGCTGTCCACACCTGACAAGGCTTTGGTCTGCACTGGCACGCCGATCACCGGCACGCGGGTTTTTGACGCCATCATGCCGGGCAAATGCGCCGCACCGCCTGCGCCTGCGATGATCACCTGCAAACCGCGCTCGACAGCACTGCGCCCATAGTCCCACAGCCTGTCCGGTGTGCGATGGGCGGAAACGATGCGCGTCTCGTAGCTGACTTTCAACTCATCAAGCAGTTGCGCGGCTTCGCGCAGTGTTGGCCAGTCAGACTGGCTGCCCATGATGATTCCTACCCGAATATCGGACATATGGCCCCTCTTGGCTGGTTTTGCGCGACTATACCAAGGCGCGGCACAGGCGCAATCGCATCAGGCGATGATATCGGGGGTCAATTCATCTTCAATCCGCGCAATATGGTCTTTCAGCCTCAGCTTTTCTTTCTTCAGGCGCTGGATCGTCAGTTGCGCCCCCGGCCCCTGTTCCTGAAGGGCGGCAATCGCTTCATCAAGATCGCGGTGCTTCTGGCGCAACACTTCAAGTTTGACACGCAACATGTCTTCATGGCTCAGTTCCTGCGGAGAATTCATGGGCGCGATTCTGTTCCTGTTTCTTGTTGCGCGACGATAGCCGGAAAAACCCTGCGGCAAAAGCCTTTGATCGGGGCGGCGCGACAGCTTGCCTCTTGTGGTGCGCAGAAAGGGCACCATATTCTAAGTACATAGGGTCGCCGCATGCGGGGCCCGCAGCAATGTCGCTTACGAGAAAGGGCTGAAGCTGATGACAAAACTGAATTTCCCGTCGCACCCGCTGCTGCTGGGGTTCGACAGGCTGGAGCGGCTGGTTGAACGCACGGCGCGGGCGGGAACGGATGGCTACCCGCCATTCAATATCGAAGTGACGGAACCGAACAAATTTCGCATCACACTGGCGCTGGCCGGTTTCCGCGAAGAGGATTTGTCGATCACAGTCGAGAAACGCCAGTTGCTGATTCACGGAAAACAGCAAGACCCCGACAAGGATACACGCGTGTTCCTGCATCGTGGCATTGCGGCGCGCCAGTTCCAACGCGCCTTTGCACTGGCCGATGGTGTCGATGTGGCGCAGGCGCGTCTGGAAGACGGGCTTTTGCATATCGACCTGATGCGCAAGGAACCCGAAGACACTGTTCAGACAGTGCCCATAACCCGAGGCTGAGAGGTAAGCAGATGAATAGCGAATTTCCCATCAACACAACGGGTCGCCCGATTGCCTATGTCCGCCCGATCAAGGCAAGCGATCTGCCCGAAGAGATCCGTGACCAGTTGCCCGGCGTGACCGACCTGTATGCCATCCACCACGAGGAAGGCGAGCGGCTGGCACTGGTGACCGACCGCACAATGGCCTTTGTAATGGCCCGCCAGAATGACATGGAGCCGGTCAGCGTGCATTGACCGCCTCCCGGCCATGACCCCGAAAAGCGCCCCGAGGGGCGCTTTTTTCATGCCGGTGTGCTTCGCTGGACCAAAAAAGGGCCGGGAAAACGCCCGGCCCTTCGTCAATAGTGGTGCTGTGGCAGCAGCTTACATCATGCCGCCCATGCCGCCCATGCCACCCATATCGGGCATGCCGCCGCCGCTTTGGCCTTTCGGCTCTGGCTTGTCGGCGATCATCGCTTCGGTTGTGATCAGCAGACCAGCAACCGATGCGGCGTCTTGCAGTGCAGTGCGCACAACTTTGGCAGGGTCGATGACGCCGAATTTGAACATGTCGCCATATTCACCAGTCTGCGCATTGAACCCGAAGGTTTTGTCGTCGGTTTCACGGATCTTGCCTGCAACAACCGAACCGTCAAAGCCAGCATTGTCGGCAATCTGGCGCAGCGGCGCTTCGATCGCGCGGCGGATGATGTTGATGCCAACATCCTGATCGCTGTTTTCGCCTTTCAGGCCGTCAAGGGCTTTCGCACCCTGGATCAGCGCAACACCGCCGCCCACGACGATACCTTCCTGAACCGCAGCCCGAGTTGCGTTCAGCGCGTCATCGACACGGTCCTTACGCTCTTTGACTTCGATTTCGGACATGCCGCCCACGCGGATGACAGCAACGCCACCGGCCAGCTTGGCCAGACGCTCTTGCAGCTTTTCGCGGTCGTAGTCGGATGTGGTTTCTTCGATCTGCTGACGGATCTGCGACACGCGTGCCTCGATCTCGGCTTTCTCGCCTGCGCCATCAACAACAGTGGTGTTGTCTTTGGTGATCGTGACTTTCTTGGCGCGGCCCAGCATGTCCATGGTCACGCTTTCCAGCTTCATGCCCAGGTCTTCGCTGATGACCTGACCGCCTGTCAGAACTGCGATATCCTGCAGCATCGCCTTGCGACGATCGCCAAAGCCAGGTGCCTTTACAGCAGCAATTTTCAGGCCGCCGCGCAGCTTGTTGACAACCAGAGTTGCCAGCGCTTCGCCTTCGACATCTTCTGCGATGATCAGCAGAGGCTTCTGGCTCTGGATCACCTGCTCCAGCAGGGGAACCATGGGCTGAAGCGACGAGAGTTTCTTCTCGTGGATCAGGATGATCGCGTCATCCAGTTCTGCAACCATTTTGTCGGGGTTGGTCACGAAATAGGGGGACAGGTAGCCGCGGTCGAACTGCATGCCTTCGACAACATCGGTTTCTGTGTCCAGACCCTTGTTCTCTTCAACAGTGATCACGCCTTCGTTGCCGACTTTCTGCATCGCGTCCGCAATCTGGCGACCGATTTCAGCTTCGCCATTGGCCGAGATGGTGCCGACTTGGGCAACTTCTGCGCTGTCATTGACAGGGCGTGCTGCAGCTTTGATCGCTTCGACAACTTTGGTGGTTGCCAGATCGATGCCGCGCTTCAGGTCCATCGGATTCATGCCAGCGGCAACCGATTTCAGGCCTTCGCGCACAATCGCTTGTGCCAGAACAGTTGCGGTCGTGGTGCCGTCGCCTGCTTCGTCATTGGTGCGCGAGGCCACTTCTTTGACCATCTGCGCGCCCATGTTCTCGAACTTGTCTTCCAGTTCGATTTCCTTGGCAACAGTCACACCGTCCTTCGTGATGCGCGGTGCGCCGAAGGATTTGTCGATCACGACATTGCGGCCTTTGGGGCCGAGAGTAACTTTTACAGCATCCGCAAGGATGTTGACGCCGCGCAGCATACGGTCGCGGGCATTTGTACTAAATTTGACGTCCTTAGCAGCCATTTGGGTGCCTCCTGGTTGTCTGTGTTTGAATTGAATTCAGCGAAATCAGGCCATAATGCCCAGGATGTCGCTTTCTTTCATGATCAGCAGCTCTTCGCCGTCAATCGTCACTTCTGTGCCCGACCATTTGCCGAACAGAACGCGATCACCAGCTTTTACAGCCATATCGATCAGTTCGCCCGAATCCTTGCGCGCGCCTTCGCCTGTGGCGATGATTTCGCCTTCAGCGGGCTTTTCCTTGGCGCTTTCCGGAATGATCAGACCGCCTTTGGTTTTTTCGTCGCCTTCGACACGACGGACGAGAACACGGTCATGCAACGGTTTAAATGCCATCTGAGAACGCTCCTTTGGTTCCAGGTTAAAATTCTGTTATCACTCGCACTGGTCGAGTGCTAACGACGCAGAGATAGGGATGCGCGCCTTGCCTGTCAACAGCATTATCTTTCAAAAAATACTTGCATCGTCGGGATGCGGCTTTGGGCCTTGCACAGCGTGACAAGCGCCGCAACCAAAGCTATAAGCAGCGCGAAACATGCCTTTGGCATATGCCATCACAACACACGGAATTGCAGCGATGATCAAAGTTTTCGGCCATTACTCTCCCGATACCGACTCGACCGGCTCGCCCCTGATCTGGGCGTGGTATCTGACCCAGATCAAAAACACCCCCGCCGAGGCCGTGTTGCTGGGCCAGCCCAATACCGAAGCCAAGTTCGCGCTGGAACATTGGGGCTTTGAGCAACCGGAAATCCTGCAAGATCTGGGCGCGGGCACACCTGTTGTGATTGTGGACACCAACAACCCGGACGAGTTGCCAAAGAATATCAATGATGCCGATATTCAGGGAATCATCGACCACCACAAACTTGTGGGCGGGCTGGAAACCAAAGGCCCGATTGATATTACCATTCGCCCCCTCGCCTGCACCGCCACGCTGATGTATGAGTTGATCGGCAAGCACATGGCGCAGGCCCCGCGCGGGGTGAAGGGCATGATGCTGTCTTGCATCCTGTCGGACACGCTTGAATTCCGCTCTCCGACCACCACACAGACCGACCGTGCGGTGGCGCATGCGCTGGCCGAGGAACTGGGCGTTGATATTGGCGATCTGGCCACACAGATGTTTGCCGCGAAATCCGATGTGTCGGCCTTTTCCGATGCGGAATTGCTGAAGATGGACGCCAAGAAATACAAGGTTGGCGACAAGACGTTCCGCATCTCGGTTCTGGAAACCACTGCGCCCGATCAAATTTTATCGCGCAAGGATGCGCTTGTGGCTGCCATGCCCGCTGTCGCCGCCGAAGATGGCGCGGATGAGGTGATGCTGTTTGTTATCGACATTCTGAACGAAGAAGCCACGTTGCTGGTGCCAAATGATCTGGTGCGCACTGTTGCTGAAAAATCCTTCAACGTCACGGTTGCGGGCGATTCCATTGTGCTGCCCGGCGTCATGAGCCGCAAAAAGCAGATCATTCCGGTGCTGACACAGTGACACGCATCCTCTCAGACTTTGCCGAGATTTCGGCCAACTATAATCTGGCCTTGGTTGATCTGTGGGGCTGCGTGCATAATGGCCAGCGGGTGTATCCCGCCGCCGAAGCGGCGCTTCAGGCGTTTCGCAAGGCGGGGGGCTGCGTGGTGCTGGTCACCAACTCGCCCCGCCCGACAATCGGGGTGCAAAAGCAGCTGGATGCGATGGGCCTTGCAAAAGACGCCTATGATGGCATCGCCACCTCTGGCGATGCGGCGCAGGCGGGCATGCTGACAGGTGCTGTCGGGCGGCGCGTCTGGCATCTGGGGCCGGAAAAGGATGATGGCTTCTTCACCAAGCTGCCCGACTGGGCCAAGGACCACCCCCCGATCGAGCGTGTGCCCTTTGACGAGGCCGAGGGCATTGTCTGCACCGGCCCTTTCAACGAAATGGAAGAGACGCCGGAAGATTATCGCGGGCGCTTTCTGTCGGCCAAGGTGAGGGGGTTGAAACTGCTTTGCGCCAATCCTGATCTTATCGTCGATTATGGCGACACGCGCATCTATTGCGCTGGTGCCTTGGCGCAGCTGTATGACCAGATGGGCGGCGAGAGCTTCTATTTCGGCAAACCCCACCCGCCCATCTATGATCTGGCGCGGCGGGTTGCGACGCAAACAGGGCTGAAGTTTTCCGAAGACCGCACGATTGCCATTGGTGACGGGATCGGCACCGACATCAAGGGTGGCATGGTCGAAGGGTTCGACACCCTGTTCATCACCGGCGGGCTTGCTGCCAGTGAATTCGGCACAGATGTCGAAAACCCCGATGCGGCCTTGCTGGACGGCTGGATTGGCGCACAAGACATGCGGCCGACATTCGCCATAGGCCGCCTGCGCTAAGCCTGACCGCTTCTGCCTGAACACGCCCCGTCCCATGGTCGGGGCGTTTTTCATCCGCCCCTGCGACACCACGCCGCGCAACAAAATTACCGCATTTTTGCCACTTTGGTATGATTATTACGCAAGGCAGTTGCGCAAAAGGCCATGATCGGCTATTGCTGCACCGCAACACCGATCAGGATTCGCGTTTCAGAAGGGTACAAGCAATGTTGGACAACGGTATGAATGACAACCTTCCCCGTGGCACCATTTGCATCGAGGATCTCGAAATCGGGATGATGCGCTACCTGCGCAAGGAAATCACCAACCGCGACATTGAACTGTTTGCCGAAGTCTCGACCGACCGGAACCCGGTGCATCTGGACGATGACTATGCCCAAGACACCATTTTTGAAGGCCGCATCGCGCATGGCATGCTGACTGCGGGTCTTATCTCGGCGGTGATCGGCGAACAGCTGCCCGGCCATGGTACGATCTATATGGGCCAGACGCTGAAATTCATGGCCCCAGTCCGCCCCGGCGATGTGGTGCTGGCCGAAGTCAAAGTGCTGACCATTGACTATGCGAAACGGCGCGTCACACTTGAATGTCGCTGCATGGTAGGGGATATGACTGTCCTGAAGGGCGAAGCCACAGTATTGGCACCAAGCCGCAAATTCGACTAAGGGCGGGCGCGATGCCCCGCAGGGGGCAGATGCAGAGATTTCACCATTGGCGCGACCCACAGCCCGCTGACAAGGGTGCCTCGGTTGCGATGGGCAATTTCGATGGTGTGCATCGCGGCCACCAACGCGTGATCGATCTGGCGCGCCGCCCCGATGCACCCTTGGGGATTATCTGTTTCGAGCCGCACCCGCGCGAATTCTTCGCCCCCGACGCCCCCCCATTCCGCCTGATGAGTTCCGAGACACGCGCCAACCGGCTGGCGCGGATCGGGGTAGAACGCCTGTACGAGCTGCCCTTCGGGCGCGAAATGTCCAGCTTCACCGCCGAGGAATTCGCCCGCGAGGTTCTGGCGCAGGGGCTTGGTGTGGGCCATGTCGTGGTGGGCGCGGATTTCTGTTTTGGCAAGGGGCGGCAGGGCAAAGCCAGCGATCTGGAACGCCTTGGCCGGGAATTGGGGTTTGAGGTCACGATAGCCCCCCTGCTGGCCGAAGGGGATCAGGTGTTCTCCTCTACCGCGATCCGGCAGGCCATCACCGAAGGGCGCACACGCGACGCCGCCGACATGCTGGGCCATTGGCACCGCATAGATGGCGAGGTACTGCACGGCGAAAAGCGCGGGCGCGAATTGGGGTATCCCACTGCGAATATGTCCATCACCGGCCTGCACCCGCCGCGCTTTGGCGTCTATGCCGTGCTGGTCGATGTGCCGGAACAAGGGCAGTTCCACGGGGTCGCCTCGATCGGGGTGCGGCCGATGTTCGGGGAAAACCTGCCCAATCTTGAAAGCCATCTGTTCGACTTCAAGGGTGATCTGTACGGGCAACACCTGTCAGTCGCCCTCATCGCGCATCTGCGCGACGAGATGCGCTTTGACAGTCTAGAGGGGCTGATCACCCAGATGGATGCAGACAGCGCACAGGCCCGCGCCATTCTGGGCGCACTATAGCCCCGGTCAGGTGCCGTGCATTTCCTTGATCGCGGTCAGGCGGATGTCGGGGTAATCGCGGCCCACGCGGTCGATATCCCATTGCAGGCGGGTCATGAAAACCGGGTCGCCATCGGTATCAGTGGCCATATGCTGTTTGTTGGCGGCAGTGAATTTCTCGACCGCCAGCTTTTCACCCGCCACCCAACGCGCCGAGGTGAATTGAGTAGGCTCGAACCGCACTGGCAGGCCATATTCCAACTCGATCCGGCTGGCCAACACCTCGTATTGCAACTGCCCCACCACCCCCACGATAAAGCCTGACCCGAAAACCGGCTTGAACACTTTGGCCGCGCCTTCTTCGGCGAATTGGGTCAGCGCCTTGTCCAGATGCTTGGCTTTCATCGGGTCGCCCGCGCGGCAGGCTTGCAGCAATTCGGGCGCGAAGGACGGGATGCCGGTGAAACGCAGCGCCTCGCCCTCGGTCAGGGCGTCGCCAATGCGCAACTGGCCGTGGTTGGGAATGCCGATAATGTCGCCTGCCCACGCCTCTTCCGCCAATTCACGGTCAGCGGCCAGAAACAGCACAGGGCTTGCCACGGTCATCTGCTTTTTGGACCGCACATGCGTCAGCTTCATTCCGCGTTCAAAATGGCCAGAGGCAAGGCGCACAAAGGCCACGCGGTCGCGGTGCTTGGGGTCCATATTGGCCTGCACCTTGAAGACAAAACCCGTCACCTTGTCTTCTTCGGGCGCAATCTGGCGGCTTTCGGCTTTTTGTATCTGGGGTTCGGGCGCATAGGCGGCGATACCGTCCATCAATTCCTTCACCCCGAAAGAATTGATCGCAGAGCCGAACCAGATGGGTGTCAGATGCCCTTCAAGCACCGATTTCGGGTTCAAGGGCGGCAGCAATTCGCGCGCCATCTCGACCTCTTCGCGCAGCTGCGCCAGCAGGTCGGCGGGGATATGCGCCTCCATCGCGGGGTCGTCCAGACCTTCCAGCACGATGGTTGCGCCCACCTTGTTGCGGTCGGCGCGGTCCATCAGTTCCAGCCGGTTGCGCAGCAGGTCATAGCAGCCCAGAAATTCAGCCCCGCGCCCGATGGGCCAGCTTGCTGGCGTCACGTCAATGGCAAGGTTTTGCTGGATTTCGTCAATGATGTCGAAGGTTTCGCGGCTCTCTCTGTCCATCTTGTTACAAAATGTCAGGATCGGCAGGTCGCGCAAGCGGCACACCTCGAACAATTTGCGGGTCTGGGATTCGACGCCTTTGGCCCCGTCAATCACCATCACGGCCGCATCCACAGCCGTCAGCGTGCGATATGTATCTTCCGAGAAATCCGAGTGGCCCGGCGTATCGACCAGATTGAAGCGGTATTTCCCGAAATCAAACGACATGGCCGAGGCCGAGACAGAAATGCCCCGATCCTTTTCCATTTGCATGAAATCCGAGCGCGTGCGCCGCGCCTCGCCCTTGGCGCGCACCTGCCCCGCCATCTGGATCGCACCGCCAAACAGCAGGAATTTTTCAGTCAGCGTCGTCTTGCCCGCATCAGGATGCGAGATGATGGCGAAGGTGCGGCGCCGCGCGATTTCGGGCGACAAGTCTGGGCGGTTTTGTGCGTGATCCAACATGGCGCGCGTATACGGCCAGACACAGGCCCGCGCAAGTTATTGCGCGCAGTTCCGGCAGAAGGGGGTGGCGGGCAACAGGTCCAGCCGCTGTTCGCTGATATCGTTGCCACATGTCACACAGAACCCGTATTCGCCCGCCTCAATACGCTTTAGCGCCGCGTCCAGCATCAGGATTTCTTTTTGCGCCGCAAGGCCCAAGGCTTCCAGCGTTTCATCCTCTTCATGCTCAACCGCGTTGTCTTCCCAATCGGGGCTGCCATGTGCACCAAGTTCCTGATCGACGGAACTCATGCGGGCCATCAACTCCAGTCGGCGGTCCTTGATCTGGGCAGTGCGTGCGGCGATGTCGGTCATGATTGGCATTCCTTTTTGGTATTCAACAATCTTGCGCCAGTTTCGTGCCCATGTCCTTGATCCGCATCAAATCCCCCTTTTCGTGGCCGCGCCCGCAGGCTATGACAACGCCATGTTGAAAACACGCATCATCCCCTGCCTTGATGTCGCCGATGGCCGCGTGGTCAAGGGCGTGAATTTCGTTGACCTGCGCGATGCCGGCGATCCGGTCGAGGCTGCGAAAGCCTATGACGCGGCGGGGGCGGATGAACTGTGCTTTCTTGATATCCACGCGACCCATGAAAACCGTGGCACCATGTTCGATCTGGTCACGCGCACGGCAGAAAACTGTTTCATGCCGCTGACAGTTGGCGGCGGGGTGCGCACGGTCGAGGATGTGCGCGCGCTGCTTCTGGCGGGGGCGGATAAGGTGTCGTTCAATTCTGCCGCTGTGGCCGACCCCGATGTGGTGGCCCGCGCGGCGGACCGTTTCGGCAGCCAGTGCATTGTTGTGGCGATTGACGCCAAAACCGTCAGCCCCGGCAAATGGGAGATTTTCACCCATGGCGGGCGAAAGCCCACGGGCATTGATGCGGTGGAATTCGCGCGCATTGTGGCGGCCAAGGGTGCGGGGGAAATTCTGCTGACAAGCATGGACCGCGACGGCACGCGCGCAGGCTTCAACCTGCCGCTGACCCGCGCCATTGTCGATGCCGTGTCGATTCCGGTTATCGCGTCGGGCGGGGTGGGCACGCTGGATCACTTGGTCGAGGGCGTGACGGTTGCAGGCGCCTCTGCCGTGCTGGCCGCGTCGATCTTCCATTTCGGGGAATACACGATTGGCGAGGCGAAAGCCCATATGGCCACCGCTGGCATACCTGTGAGGCTGGCATGAGCGCGCTGGAGCGGCTGGCCGCCACCATCGCGGCGCGACAGGGCGCGGACCCGGAAAGCAGCTGGACTGCGAAACTGCTGGCCAAAGGCCCCGAGAAATGCGCCGAGAAATTCGGCGAAGAGGCGATTGAAGCCGTGATCGAGGCGGTCAAGGGTGACAAGGCGCGTCTGACATCCGAGGCGGCAGATGTGCTGTATCACCTGCTGGTCATGTGCGCCGCGCGCGGGGTGACGTTGGCTGAAATCGAGGCTGAACTTGCCCGCCGCGAAGGCACCTCTGGTGTGGCCGAGAAGGCCGCGCGCCAGCCCTAAGCGACCTTGCCCCGCCTTGCGCAGGGGTATATGCCGCACATGTTAACTATCTTCGCGGGTGCGCTGAATGAACGAGTGGCTGCTCTCTCTTGTCGGCACGGCGGAAGGTGCGCGTCTGGCAACGCTTCTTGCGCTGACTGCGGCGGTTGCGCATGCGGTCTTTGGCGCGCTTCAGAAAGGCGGGCATGATCCGTGGTTGTCGCGCGGGTCTATAGACCTGTCGCTTGTCGTGGTGTCTGCGCCGCTTGCGCTATTTGTCTTTGGCCTGCCTGACCCGCATATGTGGCCGGTTCTTGCGGGAGTGGTGGTCATTCATTTCATCTATAAAATGGCCATGGCGCTGGCCTATGAAAAGGCGGCGTTTACGGTGGTCTACCCCGTTGTGCGCGGCACTGGCCCATTGATCACTGTCATCGCGGCTATGCTGTTCTTCGGCGAGAGATATACCGCCCTGCAATGGCTGGGCGTGGCCTGCCTGTCGGGCGGCATTTTACTGCTTGCGCTGCGCAACCTGTCGGAAGAACAGATCGACATGCGCGCGCTGAAAGTGGGGCTGGTCTGGGCCTTGGCGGGGGGCGTGATGGTGGCGGTTTATACCACCTATGACGCATGGGCGATCCGCCTGTCGGGCGACCCGCTGGGGTTTGTCGCGTGGTTTTTTCTGCTCTCCTCGATTGATTTCATGATTTTGGGGGCGCTGCGTTATCGCAAAATGGCCCATCCCCCGCGCGCGGTCCCGCTGTTGCTGCGCGGGCTGGCGGGTGCGCTGATTGCCTATGTCAGCTTTGGCGCGGTCATGATTGCCACACTTATCGGCAAAGTGGGCGAGGCGGCAGTGCTGCGCGAAACCTCGACCGTGTTTGCGGCCTTTATCGGCTGGTTCATTCTGAAAGAACGTGTGGGGCCACGCAAACTGGCGCTGATGTGCCTGATCGCGCTTGGGGCGGTGGTCATGGAACTTGGCCGCGCATCATAGGCGCGACGACAGAATGCCTGTATTGATGCCCCCCATGCGCAATTCCCCGAACAGGCGCTGATATTCCATTTTCGGGCACAGGTTCTGCACCACATCCACCCCGCGCGCCTGTGCCTGTGCTGCGGCCTGCGGGTTCTGCACGCCAATCTGCATCCAGATCGTGCGCAAGTTGGGCAGATGCGCCAATGCCTCTTCGACAATCGGCGGTACATGCTCTGACCGGCGGAAGATATCGACCATATCCACCTCGGGCGGGCACTCTGCCAGGGTGGCGCGGACGGTTTCGCCCAGCAACTCTGCCCCCGCATGGCCCGGATTGACAGGGATCACACGAAAGCCTTTCAGCTTCATATACCGCGCCACGAAATAGCTTGGCCGCACAGGGTTTAGCGACACGCCCACCACCGCCACTGTTTTGGTGCGTTGCAAGATTTTTTTCAGGGTCGCATCATCTGGTCTGGTCATAGTGTGCAAGAAACCCTGTATCGCACGCAGGCGCAAGATGAAAAAACGCCCGACCATCAGGCCGGGCGCAGGTGCGGAACGAGGGACAGTAACAAAGAAGACGCGGATGTTCCGGTCCTGCGTCATCTTCTATATTTTGGGGCGTGCCCCCCAAACTTCCAGAGGCAATCGCGCAACTGTGAGGGGGGGGCGCCATGACCGCCCTAGCCGCGCCCCCGATAGGGTGCCACGCCCTGATCCGGTATCCAAACGCCATCGGGCATTGGGCCGGTTTGCCAGAAGACATCTATGGGAATCCCCCCACGCGGATACCAGTAGCCCCCAATCCGAAGCCATTGCGGGCTTAGGAACTCTACCAGCCGCCGCGCAATGGAAATGGTACAATCCTCGTGGAATGCGCCATGATTGCGGAACGCACCAAGGTAGAGTTTCAGCGACTTGCTCTCGACCAGCCACTCCCCCGGCACATAATCAATCACCAGATGCGCGAAATCCGGCTGCCCCGTCATAGGGCAAAGCGAGGTGAATTCAGGCGCCACAAAGCGCACGCAATAGGCAATATCTGCCTGCGGGTTCTGCACCCGCTCCAACATCGCGGTTTCGGGACTGGCCGGCAGATCCGTTGCGCCGCCCAATTGCTTCAGCCCGCTATAGATGGTTTCAGTCATGAAGATTTCCTTTTCCATAGATGTCAGACTCCGCGTTTATTGCCCCAGAGCAGCACATGAAGTTGCGGCAGCACGCGCGCGGCAAACCACCTGTCGGCTGTGACCTTTTCGACCAGCCACAACAGCCGGTCTGTACAGGCGGCCAGATCGACCGATTGCTGCGGGTCCAGATCGGGGTTTCCGGGTTGCAGATACAGCGGCAAGTCAGGGTATCTGCCTGCCGCCTCTCTGGCCCAAGCATAATCGGTTTCATCGAAGATCACGATTTTCAGCACAGTTTCGGGGCGCGCCTGTGCCATGGTCAGGCAGCTTTCAAACGCGGCCCAATCCACCACCTCGCCGCTGGAGGGTGGCTTGGGGCTTAGAACCAGCGTGTCAAGTTCGGCAAACCACTGCCGCGCGACCGATCCTTGGGTTTCGCAGGCAAAGCGGTAGCCATCCGACTTGCCCAGCGCGATCAGTGGCCCGAAATCCTGAATGGCAGGGTTGCCCCCGGATAGAGAGACAGTCAGCGGCTGCCCACCCGAAAGCGCGCGCACCTCATCCCAGACCGCTTGCGCGCTCATCTTCTGCCACTGGTGGCGATAGGCCGTATCTACAGCATGCATCGAGTCGCACCATACACAGCGGTAATCACACCCGCCCGCGCGCACGAAAACCGTAGGCGCGCCAATCAGCACCCCTTCCCCTTGAATGGTGGGGCCGAATATTTCGGAAATGCGCAAACTCATGGCCGGTATTCAGCCCATGTTTTTGGCGTTTCCGAGACTTTCACCGCTGCGGTTTCCGGCCAGCGCGCCTTGCACCAGTCATAGAAATGCCGTGCAAGGTTTTCGGCCGTCGAAGGAATGTCGAGGATGTCATCAAGATGGTGATGATCGAATGTATCGTCGATGTAAGACTTCAACGGCTTGAGTTCGTGATAATCGCGCACAAACCCGTCGGTGTTCAGGCTGTGGGCGGCCAGTTCAACCACAACGATATAGTTATGCCCGTGCAGCCGCGCGCATTGATGGTCTGAAGGCAAGTGGGACAACTGGTGCGAAGCCGAGAAATGGAACTCTTTGGTGATGCGAAACATCAGATTGCCTCTCTGCTGGCGATGGCCTGTTTCCAGAAGGTGGGGTCTTCATAGGGCGTGGGGTCAGGGATGCCCGCCAGATCAAACGCCTCGCGCCGCTCGACGCAGGTGCCGCAGCGCCCGCAATGCTGCGCGCCGCCTTTGTAACAGGACCATGTCTGCGCAAAGGGCGTGTCAACGCGCGCGCCGTCGCGCACAATATCCGCCTTGGAGCGATGCACAAACGGGGTATGCAAGGCAATCTGTGCATATCCGTCCAGCGCCGCGCGCTGCATGGCATCAAAGGCTTGGGTGAATTGGGGGCGGCAATCGGGGTAGATGAAATGGTCGCCCCCATGCACAGCTGTCGCCACAGCATCATCGCCCTGCGCCGCAGAAATACCATAGGCAATGCTCAGCATGATCGCGTTGCGATTGGGCACCACAGTAATTTTCATGGTGTCTTCGGCATAATGCCCGTCGGGCACCGCAATATCATCTGTCAATGCAGACCCCGTCAGCGCCGCGCCAACAGCGCGCATGTCGATCACATGATGCGGTACGCACAGCCGCGTGGCGCAGGCTTGCGCATAGTCCAGTTCCTTGCGGTGGCGCTGGCCATAATCGAAAGAGGTAAGGCGCGCCAGCGCGCCCTGTCTGGCCAGAATATGGGCGAGCGAAACAGAGTCCAACCCGCCAGAGCAGATAACATTCGTTTTCATATGTCAGTCCTTGTTTTGATGACCGGGTAGGCTGCGACCGGTGGGCTGCGAGGTAGTCTTCACACTTGGAAAAGGCAACCCTTTGCAACATGTTCTGAAGATTTGCCCTAAGGCCTGGGCTTGTGCCGCATTTTATGTCCTGCGCCCCTCCGCCACTTTTGCAATCCGCGCATCCCCGCCCGAAGGCTTGGGCGGGCAGAGTTGCAAAGCTGGGGCATAGAATTGCAAGCATGTGCCACACGGCACATGATATGCAATACTACGGGGGCGAGGGCTTGGCGCGCATAGACCCGGCGTCAAGGCAGAACGCCGCCGCGCATCGGTCCAGACATAGCCTGCGTCAGATGTCGCGCGTCAGGTCACCAGCCCTTTGAGGAACGCACCATAGGCGTTTTTCCCGAACAGGCTTATCCGCTTATCCAACCCGGTTGCGTCGATCCAGCCCTGAGAGAATGCAATCTCGTCAGGGCTTCCGATCTGAAGCCCTTGTCGCTGCTCCAATGTGCGCACGAAATTGCCTGCATCCAGCAGGCTTTCATGCGTGCCAGTGTCGAGCCACGCATAGCCGCGACCCATTGTCTCGACCCGCAAAGCGCCCTCTGACAGATACAGTTCCAGCAATGTTGTTATTTCCAACTCTCCGCGCGGGGATGGCGAGATGGTCGCAGCCTTTTGCGGGGCGGTGCCATCAAGGCAATACAACCCCGTCACCGCGTAATTCGAGGGGGGCACGGATGGTTTCTCGATGATCGCGCGCACGCGCCCTTGATCGTCAAAATCCACAACGCCGTAGCGTTCGGGGTCGGCCACGCGGTAACCAAATACCGTGCCGCCCATGCCTTGCGCATCTGCGCGCGCCAGCATCTCTGGCAGGCCATGGCCAAAGAAGATATTGTCGCCCAGCACCATCAACGACGGGCTGCCTGCAAGAAACTCCTCTGCCAGCAGATAGGCCTGCGCCAGCCCATCGGGGCTGGGCTGCGTGATCCATGTAAAATCCAGCCCCCATTGGCTGCCATCGCCCATCAGCCGTTGAAACTGCGCCTGATCCTCTGGCGTGGTGATGATGGCAATCTCGCGGATACCCGCCAGCATGATGGCAGATAGCGGGTAATAGATCATGGGTTTGTCATAGACCGGCAAAAGCTGCTTGGAGATGCCCATCGTAATCGGGTAAAGCCGCGTGCCCGATCCGCCTGCCAGAATAATACCTTTGCGCTGTGTCATGAATTGCCTTTCAAATCTCTTAAAACATCCTCTAGCCCTTCGCGCCAACTGGGGCGGTCAAGGCCGAAAACAGACAGGCTGGAACAGTCCATCCGCGAATTCAACGGGCGGCGCGCGGGGGTTGGGTAGGCCAAGGTTGGAATATCCGCAATCTCGCAGTGCAAGCCCGCCTCGGCCATGATCGCGCGGGCAAACCCGGCCCAGCTTGTGTCAGGTGCCCCGCTGAGGTGATAGGTGCCAGAAGCTTCTGGCGCGGTCTGTAAGTGCTGCGCAATGGTCAGGCAGGCTTGCCCAATGGCGCGCGCAGGCGTCGGCCCGCCAATCTGGTCGGCCACAACAGTCAGGCTGTCGCGTTCCGCGCCCAGACGCAGCATGGTCTTGACGAAATTATTGCCATGTGCCGAAAATACCCAGGATGTGCGCAAGATCGCATAGGTGCCCCCCGCTGCACGCACGCCCTGTTCCCCTTTAAGTTTCGAGCGGCCATAAGCCCCCAGCGGTTCGGTGGGGTGGTCGGGCGCAAAAGGCACCTCGCCTGACCCGTCAAACACATAATCGGTCGAGATATGGACCAGCGGGATGCCAAGCGCGGCGCAGGCGCGCGCCATCGCCGCGGGCGCATCGCCATTGATGGTGGTGGCGAGGGCGTCTTCCTCCTCTGCCCGGTCCACAGCCGTATAGGCGGCGGCATTGATCACAACGCGGGGCGCATGCGCGCGAATGGCGGCAGCGCAGGCATCCGGGTCAGACAGATCGGCCTGCGCGCGGCCAAGAAACAGCGCGTCAGGCTGCAAGCGCTGCAATTCGGTCGCAACCTGCCCGCTTTGGCCGAAGACAAGGATCATGCCTTTACCCCCAGCCGCTGGCCCACGCCTTGGCGCGCCTGCAAGGGTCGCCACCAATCTGTATTGGCCAGATACCAGTCAACCGTGCGCGCCAGCCCTTCTTCCACAGTAACCGAAGGCCGCCAGCCCAGTTCCTGACGGATGCGCGCGGGGTCAATCGCATAGCGCGCGTCATGGCCGGGGCGGTCGGTGACGAAAGTGATCTGATCGGCGTAAGAGCCGCTTGCCTTTGGCTGCTTCTCATCAAGAATTGCACACAGCGTGCGGACCAGTTCAAGGTTCGAGCGTTCATTCTCGCCGCCGATATTGTAGCTGCGCCCCAGCGCGCCCTTTTCCAGCACCAGCAGCAGGGCATCGGCGTGGTCTTCGACATACAGCCAGTCGCGCACATTGGAACCGTCGCCATAAATCGGCAGCGGTTTGCCCGCCAGCGCATTCAGGATGATGACAGGGATCAGCTTCTCGGGGAAATGGAAGGGGCCGTAATTGTTCGAGCAATTCGTCATCACCACGGGCAGGCCATAAGTGTGGTGCCATGCCTGCACCAGATGATCGCTTGCCGCTTTGCTGGCCGAATAGGGCGAGCGCGGGTCATAGGGGGTGGTTTCCGTGAACTGGCCCTCTGGCCCCAGTGAGCCAAACACCTCATCCGTGCTGATATGGTGGAAGCGGAAACTCTCTGGGCGGCCGCTGTCCTGCCAATAGCTGCGCGCGGCTTCCAATAGCGTATAAGTGCCCGTCACATTGGTCGAGATGAAATCGCCCGGCCCGTCGATAGAACGGTCAACATGGCTCTCTGCGGCCAGATGCATCACCGCGTCTGGCTGGTGGCTGGCAAACACGCGGTCCAGGCTTGCGCGGTCACGAATATCGGCCTGCGCAAAGGCATAAAGCGGGCTATCTGCCACGCTGGCCACATTCTCCAGACAGGCGGCATAGGTCAGCGCATCCAGATTGACGACATAATGCCCGCGCGCGACCGCCAGCCGCACCACAGCAGAGCCGATGAAGCCTGCGCCCCCGGTAACCAATATCTTCATGCGCTTAACCTTCAAATTGAAACGGGCTGGTGAAATCTGCAAACGGGGTGGCGCGCGCATCCTTGTCGGACAGGATGGGCGCATCGGTGCCCCAGTCAATGCCCACGCTATCCCATGCCACGGCACCATCACAATCCGGCGCATAGGTGTCGGTGCATTTATACTGCACCTCGCATTCCTCGGTCAGGGTCAGGAATCCGTGCAAAAAACCTTTGGGCACAAATAACTGCGCGCCATTCTCGGCCGAGAGTTCAACCGCCACATGCTGGCCATAGCTGGCAGAGCCTTGGCGCACATCCACCGCCACATCCAGTATCGCCCCTTTCGAGCAGCGCACCAGCTTGTCCTGCGCGCGCAGCGGGCGTTGGTAATGCAGCCCGCGCAATGTGTGGCGCGGGGCGGAATAGCTGTGATTGTCCTGCACAAATTCCGGCCAGTCCAGCCCGGCCTCTGCCAGCGCGGTCTTGTTCCACGTCTCCATGAACCAGCCACGCGCATCGCCAAAGCGCCGCGGGGTGATCGCCACAAGATCAGGGATGTCGAAAAATTCAATCTTCATAACGCTGCCTTTTAACCTACTCGCTACTCGGGAATCCTATGATTCACAAGATTTGCCGTGGTGTCGCAGGCAAGGACGGGCAACATAGCCGGAATTTAGGGCTTTTTTGTGGGGCAATATGGGTGTCTCTGAGCCGGTCAGACCAAAATTAAAGACAACATGAAACAGCCGGGTGGCTTACCAGATATCTACGAACTGGGAATCAGCAATGGGGCCGCAACACTGCGGCCCCGTAGATTGTGCCTTCACCGCCAGATCTGACACGATGAAGGCAGGTTTTCAGGCAGTTATTTACCAAGTCGCATAAGCAAGATATTTCCCCGACATCTCAACCTTCACGCGATCACCTTTCGGGTGCGGAACGCGCGAGATAACCATGTCAAAGTCGATGGCCGACATGATGCCATTGCCGAATTCTTCCTGAATAAGGTCTTTTATGGTCGGGCCATAGACGCCCACAATCTCGTACAGGCGATAAATGCACGGGTCGGTGGGAACGGCCTGTTCCCAGATTTTGGTGGGGTATTCTTCCAGCACCTCTTGCGCCTCTGAGGGCAGGTCAAGCAAGCTGACAAGGGCGGCGGCCTTGTCTGCGGGCATGGCGTTCATGCCCATGCAGGCGGAATGGGTGAAGACAGGCGACAGGCCGATGCCTGCGGCAATCTCTTCCCATTTCATGCGCTTGCGCTTTTTGGCCGACAGAATAAGGACGGTGACATCTTCTTTCGTCAACATCTCTGCGGCGCTTATCAGGTCTTTCATGGGGTTTCTCCTCTCAAGGGGGTGGTGTGTTGGCTCAGCCGTTGACGGCTTGCAGATGGGTTGGTCTTGGTTTCGGCTCTGGGTCGGGTGCGTTTTCGGTCAGGTCGATGCGCACAGTCTCGGGGCTTTGGCTTTCCCCCTCTGACCGCTGGCCCGCCAGTTCCTTGGACCGTTTGCCAAGAAACTGCACCAGATGGTTGCGGATGGCGTAATAGTTGGGGTGATTGACAATCTCGGTGCGGATGCGGGGCCGTGGAATGGTAATTTCAACCGATTCCGCGACGCGCGCAAAGGGGCCATTTGTCATCAGCAAGATGCGGTCAGCCAGAAGGATGGCTTCGTCAATGTCATGGGTGATCATGAACACGGTCTGTTCGGTCTTGCTCCAGACTTTCAGCAGTTCTTCCTGAATGGTGCCGCGTGTCAGCGCGTCCAGCGCACCAAAAGGTTCATCCAGCAGCAGCAGCTTCGGCTGGTTGGCAAAGGCGCGTGCAATCGACACACGCTGGCGCATACCGCCCGATAACTGGCTGGGCTTGCGGTGGATCACATCGCCTTCCAGCCCCACCATTGCCAGATATTTGGTGGCATGTTCCAAGACCTGCTCGCGTGACCAGTCGCGGTAGCGGGCCTTGACGCCGAAGGTCACATTCTTCAGCGCCGACAGCCATGGCAGGAGTGAGTAGTTCTGAAACACCACGCCGCGGTCCAGTGACGGGCCGGATACGGCCACACCATCCATCTTGACCACGCCAGAAGTGGGATCGGACAGGCCCGCCAGCACATTCATGATGGTGGATTTGCCGCAGCCCGAATGGCCCAGAATGCAGACAAATTCGCCCTTTTCAATGCCGAAGCTGGCATTCTCGAACACAGTCAGCGTGCCGCCTGCCCCATCGGGGAAGGTCTGGGTCAGCCGCTCGATACTCAGGAAATGTTTGTGCATATGTGCACTCCTTTCATTCAGCATAGGTGACCGCGCGTTGCAGGGTTGCGAAGACCGCATCCAGCAACATGCCCACCACGCCGATCATGAGGATTGAGAAGATGACAGATGTCAGGTCGAGGTTGTTCCACTCGTTCCAGACATAATAGCCAATGCCCGTGCCACCGACGAGCATTTCCGCCGCGACAATCACCAGCCACGCAATCCCGATGGAAATGCGCATGCCTGTCAGAATGGTCGGGGCTGCAGCAGGCAGAATAACTGTAAACGCCGTGCGCAGGCTGCCCAACTCATGCGTGCGGGCGACATTGACCCAGTCAGCCCGGACGCCTGCCACCCCGAAAGCCGTATTCAGCAGCATCGGCCAGACCGAGCAGATGAAAATCACGAAAATCGCGCTGGAATTGGCGTCTTGGATGATGAACAGCGCAAGCGGCATCCATGCCAGCGGCGAGATGGGGCGCAAAACCTGAATAAACGGGTTCAGCGCCTTGTAGGCAACGGGCGACATGCCGATCAGAAAACCCAGCGGGATGGCCACAAGAACGGCCAGCCCAAAGCCCGAGAGCACACGCGAAATCGAATAGGCCAGCTGAATGCCGATCCCTTTGTCATTGGGGCCGGCATCGTAGAACGGGTTGCTCAACTGTTCCCACGCTTTGACCATCACATCGCTGGGGGGCGGGATGGCAGAACGTTGCTGCCCCAACCCCATCAGGATTTCATATTCGGTCAGCGCTTCGCCCAGTACCTGACGCGTGATCGAGATTTCCCACGCGCCCAGAAAGACGATCAGCAGCACAAAAGACAGAATGGCAGCGCGCTTGTTTATGGATAGGCTTTGCATGGCTTACCCCCGTTTAATTGCGAAGCTGTCGACATAGGCTTCGGGCTGGTCGGGGTCGAATGTCTTGCCCATGATGGTATGTGACTTGTAATTTACCTCTGGCGCGTCATAGCCCAGATCTGTCATCACCTTGCGCGCGTCAGAAGCCAGATAGACCTGTTCGGCAATCGCCTTGTAGTCAATATCGCCATCAATATAGCCCCAGCGCTTCATCTGCGTCAGAATCCACACCCCCATGGATTGCCACGGGAACGGGTCGAAATCGATCCGGTCTGGAACGCGCTGCACATTGCCCAGACCATCGGCATAGGTGCCAGTCAGAACCTGCTCGATCACCGGCACGGGCTGGTTAAGGTAGTTGGCAGGCGCGATCGCTTCCGAGATTTCTTTGCGGTTGTCAGGGTTCGAGGCGTATTGCGTCGCATCAATGATGGATTTCAGCAGCGCGCCATAGGTGTTGGGCATTTCCACTGCAAAGCGGCGGGGCGCGGCAAAGGCGCAGCAGGGGTGCCCCTCCCAGATATCTTTGGTCAGCATGTGGATAAAGCCGATCCCCTCCCACACGGCACGCTGGTTGAACGGATCGGGCGACAGGTAGCCGTCCAGATTGCCCGCACGCAGGTTGGCGACCATTTCAGG
Organism: Roseinatronobacter thiooxidans; assembly: GCF_001870675.1. GTDB lineage: Bacteria > Pseudomonadota > Alphaproteobacteria > Rhodobacterales > Rhodobacteraceae > Roseinatronobacter > Roseinatronobacter thiooxidans. The sequence continues at coordinate 101,666 of NZ_MEHT01000046.1, forward strand.
CGGCGGCACAACGCGGATTTGAATATCGCGGTCAGGGTCCAGCCCGTGTTCGGCCACATAATAGCGCAGCAGGAAATTGTGCATCGAATATTCGAACGGCACACCAAAGGTCATGCCCTTCCATTGCTGCGGATCGCGCTTGTCCAGATGCTCGTTCGACAGCACGATGGCCTGCCCGTTGATATTCTCGACCGCGGGCATGATATAGGGCACAGCAGACGACCCCGCGCCCAGCGTCATGGCAAGCGGCATGGGGGTCAGCATATGGCTTGCATCATACTGGCCAGACAGCGACATGTCGCGCGCCACGGCCCAGCCTGCGGTTTTGACAACTTCGACATTCAGGCCATAGCGGTTATAAAACCCCATCGGTTCGGCCATGATGATAGGCGTCGCGCAGGTGATGGCGACAAAGCCCACTTTCAAATCGGGCTTCTCTGGTGCGCCCAGCTCATCCATGATCAGCGCCTTGGCCTGATCCAATGGAAAGACCGAAGCCAGCGCCGCCGCGAATGCGCCCCCGCCCAGCATGCCCATCATCGACCGGCGGCTGATATCGTTATGGCCAAAGACCGAGCGCACAACCGCGCTTTCAACCGCACGCTCCAACATCGCCTCCGATGTCATGGGGGCGGAAATTTTGGCGCGCGCATCGGTGGTGCAGGTTTCGCAGCCGCACCCTGCGCCATGGCGCAAATCTGTCTTATGGGAAAACGGGTTTCCAAGGCTCTTGTTCGACATGGTATCCCTCATGTGCAATTTGCGATGATCTGGGGACAGAATACCAATACTGCGGTGCAGAATAATCCTGTTTCCCGAGATTTTATCTTTAAATTTTATTAAATTAATACAAGTACTTATGCCAATTTCTGCGCAAATATAATTACGATAAATCGTAATTTACGAAATATCGTATTGCCAGTTTGGGGCAATTGCAGGCACTGTCAGGGGTATGAAAACAGACATCCCCATGCCCGAATCCCTGCTTGAAGCCGTGCCGCATGCCGCCTTGGTATTGGACACAGCGCAAGATCAGGTCATCGCTGCAAACCGGCTGGCCATGCAGCTTTTGGCGCAAGACTCGGCCAGCGGATTTGCCTTTGCCCCCCATATTGCCGATAATTTCGCGGGCTTTCTGGTGTGTCTGGATGAACTGGCGCATCGGGGCCGCGTGTGGCGGCGCGATATTCCCTTGCAAGACCAGAACCGCCACCCGCTGCATTGCGAATTGCGCGGCACACAGATCGGCCAGTCTCCGCATTTGGTCATGCTGACATTGATCGACCTGAACGAGATGTTGCGCCACGACCAGATCGCCGAGGCCGGAGAGGTACAGCGCCTTGGCCTGCTGGAATGGCAGCGCGCGCAAGCCTTTTTCAGCGAATTGGAACGCCAGAACCAGTTGATCCTGAACGCGGCAGGCGAAGGCATTTACGGGGTGAATGCCGATGGCAAAACCACTTTCGTCAACCGCGCCGCCCGCGAAATGCTGGGCTGGAGTGCCGAAGACCTGCTGGGCCGCGACATTCATTCAATGATCCACCACCACCACCTGAGCGGCGAGGCATACCCCGCGCATGACTGCCCGATCTACCAGTCCTTCCGCTATGAACAGGTGAACCGCATCGAGGATGAGGTGTTCTGGCGCAAGGATGGCAAACCCATCCGCGTCGAATATGTCTCGACCCCGATTTATGACCAGAATGTTCTGGCAGGGGCCGTGGTCATTTTCCGCGACATCACCGAACGCAAAGAGAATGAGCGCAAACTGCGCGATGCCATGACCGAGGTGCAGGCCCTGCGCGAACAGGTCGAGCAGGAAAATGCCTATCTGCAAGAAGCCATCGCGTCAGAGCGCGCACATCATGAGATTATCGGCAGCTCGCCCGCGATTCAGGATGTTTTAAGCAGGATCGAACGTGTCGCGGGCACAGAGGCAACGGTCCTGATTTCAGGCGAGGCGGGAACCGGCAAAGCGCTGGTCGCCTCTGCCATCCACAAAGACAGCGCGCGGCGGCGCCGGTCGCTTATTCATTTCAAATGCAGCGCGGTCACGTCTGATGCAATCGAAGCAGAACTGTTCGGCCATATTCGCGGGGCCTTTCCCGGTGCGCTGCGTGACAGACCGGGCATGTTGGAGCTTGCGCATAATGGCACATTGTTTCTGGATGATGTCGATGAATTGCCGCTAAGCCTGCAAGGCCGCCTGTTGCATGCGCTTCAGGAAGGAAGCGTCACGCGGCTGGGCGATACCCGCGCGCGCGAGATAAGCATTCGCGTCATTGCCGCCAGTCGCAAGCCGCTGGAAACATTGGTGCGCAGGGGCCAGTTCCGCGAAGAGCTGTTCATGTTTCTCAACGTCTTCCCGATCACCTGTCAGGCCCTGCGCGAACGCCGCGAAGATATCCCGCCGCTGGCCGCACATTTTCTGACTTTGGCCTGCAAGCGTTTGAACACAAAAATGCCCACCATCTCGCGCCACGCGATGGAAAAGCTGATCTCGTATCACTGGCCCGGAAATGTGCGCGAATTGCAAAATGTGATTGACCGCAGCAGCATCATTTCAACCGGCGGCAAGCTGCAAGTGGACCTGGCCCCCCCCCCGTTGCAGGACACTCATGACCCCACCAGCGTTATGACAGATGCCGAGATGACCTCGGTCATGCGGGCCAATATTGTCAATGCCTTGCGCAAGGCCAAGGGAAAAGTCGCCGGTTCACAGGGCGCGGCCGATATGCTGATGGTGCAGCCAACAACCTTGTATTCAAGGATCAAGAAACTTCGCATCCAGCCAGAAGACTGGCTGTGAAGCGCTGCTTTGAACACCACGCAGACAACCGCACGAACTCGACACAGCGCCCTGCATAACACGGGGCCAGCGCAAGCAAGCGGGCGCGGCACCTTGTCATAAAGATGCATTATAATTGAATTTTCAATTTTAGCATACGCTTAGGTAGACTGGTGGAGGGGATGGGCCTAGGGTCGAACCTTCTCAGAGCCCGACCAAACAGGCCGAAGCTACAAGATGAATTGTAACTATCTGATTTGCATATAATTTTCGCTGACGCCTTCGTTCCCCTGCGCCCATGTGGGCGCGCGCGAAAGGAGTCGAAAATGCGTGAAACTTGTTTGAATCAGACAGAGCTGGCAGCACGCTGGGAAATCAGCCCGAGGACGCTGGAACGGTGGCGCTGGATCGGGGACGGGCCTCGGTTCCTGAAAATCGGCGGTCGTGTGATCTACAGAATTGAAGACGTGGAAGCGTTCGAGCGCGCTGCGCTGAGTGCTGCCGGAGAACAGTATCGAAAGGATTGAGCACCGCATGATTGCGTATTCTAGTCTGCCTTCATAAGCCACCGTTATCGTTCCGTAGTCGACGTCCCGATTCTGCACCGATCTTGAATTTGGCTTCGCGGACTGATCTTCTCGGACGCCTCAGCGCTGTTGCTTATGAGCGAGGGGGCGAAGCCAAGAGCGTTCATCTGATCCTTTTCTGATTTATGCCCCGGAGAAATTTTGGCCCGAAGGGGAGGATTTATCCCCCCATTCGGGAGGAACTATCCCCCCGGGGACAATCACCAGCTGACCTCCCTCAACTACACCCGCTCGTGCCGCCGCATGTGTTGCACTTCATGCAGGTGCCGTTGCGCACCAGCGTATAGTTGCCGCATTCGCCGCAAGGGTCGCCCTCATAGCCCTGCATCCGGGCTTTGGCACGGGCATCCAGCGGGGCGATGCTGACGGTTTCGACTTCGCGCGTCTCGAAAGCCACGGCGGTGTTGCCATCGGTTGAATACCCTGTTGCAGCCTGCCCCCCTTGCAGCACATGCAATTCTTGCGGCAGGCGCTTGCGCAGATAGCCGGTCGAGCTGATCTGGCGCAGCACCTCAAGCGAGCGGGACGCGGCACCATCAGAGAGTTCAGAGATATTCGCCTGCCCCTCATTCTCGCCGGCGCCCAGATCATCGAATGCAGTGCCGGAAGGTTTCACATGCGCCAGATCAGTGCGGTCCAGATAGCTGACAGCCAGTTCGCGGAAGATATAATCAAGAATCGAAGTTGCGTTCTTGATGCTGTCATTGCCCTGCACCATGCCTGCCGGTTCAAAGCGGGTGAAGGTGAAAGCATCGACAAATTCTTCCAGCGGCACACCGTATTGCAGGCCCACCGACACAGCGATGGCAAAATTGTTCATCATCGCACGAAAGCCTGCACCTTCCTTGTGCATGTCGATGAAAATCTCGCCCAGCTTGCCGCTGCTGTATTCGCCCGTGCGCAAGTAAACCTTGTGCCCGCCGACGATGGCTTTCTGGGTGTAACCCTTGCGCCGCTCTGGCAGTTTTTCGCGGTGGCGGCGGATCACTTCCTTGACGATGATCTTTTCAACAATCTTCTCGGCCAGAACCTGCGCCTTTTCTTGCTGGCTGCCGGATTCGAGGATTTCTTCGGCCTCTGCGTCATCTTCAATCAGGGCTGCGGCAAGGGGCTGTGACAGTTTGGACCCGTCACGATACAGCGCATTGGCCTTGATCCCCAGCGACCATGACAATTCATAGGCGGCCAGCGTTTCCTCGATCGTTGCCGAATTGGGCATGTTGATCGTCTTGGAAATCGCCCCCGAGATAAAGCTTTGCGCCGCCGCCATCATGTAGATGTGGCTGTTGACCGACAGATAGCGCGTGCCCTTCTTGCCGCAGGGGTTGGCGCAATCGAAGACGCTGTAATGCTCAGCCTTCAGATGTGGCGCACCTTCCAGTGTCATGGTGCCACAGACATGGTCATTCGCTGCATCGATCTGGGCTTTCGTAAAGCCAAGGTGGCGCAGCAGGTCAAAGCCGGGGTTGTTCAATTCGGACACCGGAATGCCCAATGTTTCGCGGCAGAATGCCTCGCCCAATGTCCATTGGTTGAACACGAAACGGATGTCGAAAGCAGATGGCAGGGCGGCTTCGATTTTCTGGATCTCTGCCGCACCAAAGCCGTGGCCCAGAAGGCTGGTGTGGTTGATGCCGGGTGCCTGACCAAGAGAGCCATGGCCCACAGCATAGGCGATAATCTCGCCCACGTCCGATTCGCGGTAGCCCAGCTTGCGCAGGGCTGCGGGAACCGACTGGTTGATGATCTTGAAATAGCCGCCACCAGCCAGTTTCTTGAACTTCACCAGTGCGAAGTCAGGCTCGATCCCTGTTGTGTCGCAATCCATCACCAGACCGATTGTGCCGGTAGGCGCGATCACGGTCGATTGTGCGTTGCGGTAGCCGTGCGCCTCGCCAAGGCTGAGGGCCTCATCCCATGCCGCGCGGGCCAGTTCGACCAAGCGCGCCTCGGGGCAGTTGGCGGCATCCAGTGCCAGGGGCGCGATATTCACCCCCTCATAGCTGGCATCGGCATAGGCCGCGCGGCGGTGGTTGCGGATGACCCGCAGCATATGATCGGCGTTTTTCTTATAGCCGGGGAACGCGCCCAGCTCTGCGGCCATCTCTGCCGAAGTGGCGTAAGCAACGCCTGTCATCAGCGCGGTCAGCGCGCCGCACAGGGCGCGGCCTTCATCCGAATCATAGCCAAAGCCCATATTCATCAGCAACCCGCCGATATTGGCATAGCCCAGACCCAGCGTGCGGAATTCGTAAGACCGCTGCGCGATTTCTTTCGACGGGAACTGCGCCATCATCACGCTGATTTCCAGCGTGATCGTCCACAGACGGGTCGCGTGCATATAGCCTTCGGCGTTGAACACCTTGCCATCATAGAATTTCAGCAGGTTCATCGAGGCCAGATTGCAGGCCGTATCATCAAGGAACATGTATTCAGAACACGGGTTCGAGCCGCGAATGGCCCCGTCCGCAGGGCAGGTGTGCCATGCGTTCACTGTGTCATGAAACTGGATGCCCGGATCGGCACAGGCCCATGCGGCATGGCCCACCTGGTCCCACAACTCGCGCGCCTTGATGGTTTTGGCAACCTTGCCATCGGTGCGGCGTAGCAATTCCCAATCGGCATCATCCTTGACAGCCTTCAGGAAGGCATCGGTCACGCGCACCGAGTTGTTCGAGTTCTGGCCCGAGACGCTGACATAGGCTTCCGAATCCCAATCCGTGTCATAGGTGGGGAATTCGATGCTGTCATAGCCCTGGCGGGCATATTGCAGCACGCGCCCGATATAGGTTTCGGGGATCATCGACTTTTTGGCCGATTTTATCGCCGCTTTCAGCGCAGGGTTCTTTGTCGGATCGACGGCATCCTCTGTGCTGCCATCCCATGCCCGGATTGCGCCAAAAATCTCGTTCAGGCGCGCTTCGTGCAATTTGGAACCGGCAACAAGAGAGGCGACTTTTTGTTCTTCGATCACCTTCCAGTTGATGAATTCCTCGATATCGGGATGGTCCATATCACAGATAACCATCTTCGCCGCGCGGCGCGTGGTCCCGCCCGACTTGATCGCGCCAGCCGCGCGATCACCGATTTTCAGGAAACCCATCAACCCAGAGGATTTACCGCCGCCCGACAGTTTCTCGCCTTGCCCACGCAGCGAGCTGAAGTTGGTTCCTGTGCCGGAACCATATTTGAACAGGCGCGCTTCGCGCACCCAAAGATCCATGATGCCGCCGTCATTCACCAGATCATCGCTGACACTCTGGATGAAACAGGCATGCGGCTGGGGGTGTTCATAGCTGGATTTCGACTTCACCAGCTTGTGGGTAAAGGGGTCCACATAGAAATGGCCCTGTGACGGCCCATCAATGCCATACGCCCAATGCAGACCAGTGTTGAACCATTGCGGGCTGTTGGGCGCGGCCATTTGTGCGGCCAGCATGAAGCGCATTTCATCAAAATAGGTTTGCGCATCGGATTCGGTGGCGAAATAGCCGCCCTTCCAGCCCCAATAGCACCAGGCGCCTGCCAGACGGTCAAACACCTGCTTGGCCGACGATTCGCCTATGTAGCGCGCATCTTCCGGCAGGTCTTTCAGCGCGGCCTCATCCGCGACCGAGCGCCACAGGAATTCTGGCACACCCTCTTCTGCCACGCGCTTCAGCCGCGCGGGCACACCGGCCTTGCGGAAATATTTTTGGGCAATGACGTCAGAGGCCACTTGCGACCAGCCCGATGGCACCTCAACCGCGTCATTGCGGAACACCACTGTGCCATCAGGGTTGCGGATTTCCGAAACCGTGGTGGTGAAGTCCAGTGCCGCATAAGCGTCTTTGTTGCTTGTGGTGAAATGCCGCTCGATGATCATCTGCCTATCCTTTTCATCTCTATTCGCTGCGCCAGTTAACCCTGGCCTGTCACAACACAGGACACACAGCAGAAAGTGCGCGCTGCTGCGCGGCTTTCATTGTTCGGTTATTGGCCGAAACTACTCTTCGCTGTTATGTTTTCGTCTAGGCACTTTCACGCTTGACTACATGTTGTGCTCTGCGTCGTCATAGGCACAAGGTGACGTAATTGAGCACAACCGTCAACACTTTTTCCTTCAAATTTTGTACCCACTCACAGCTCTCGCGTGGCAGGTTCAAAGGGAGGACAAAACAGCTTGTGAAAACAGGCCGCATCGCATTTCTGGTGTTGCACACGCGCCGCACCGAAGAAATTTATGACACCATGTTTATCTGAGAGCTTGATCAAAACCGTTATACCTCTGGCTGCAAGTCCATTGCGGCTGCAGGGTGTTGTCCCACGGTCGAAACGCAGAGCAAAACAACCTCGTCTTGCGACAAACAGCCGGTCAGGACGATTCGTCCAAATGACAAACAATGGACACTCTCGAAGAGGGCTGGCGACTGGCTTTCGTCTTGAGCGACGCTGCATGTCTCTGCCAGATGTGACGATCTACATAGATAGTCTTCGACTGCACGCCATTGCTCAGCAAAAGCTAAATCCAAACAATTATATTTATCGACAAAATCACTTACCGATTTGTGATACACAATGGTCCGATAGACGGGGGCACTGGGTGGCTGACTCATTTACCTTGCCTTTCTAATACAGCGGTCCAAGCGGCAACGAGCCGCTTGAAAGTTAAATTCCTTCTCCCCCGAGCTTGTGTTGAGCGCGTCTGCGTAATGCGCACGCCCGACCGTTCAATCCATGTCACTCCGTTTAATCAGAGCATGTTGACCGGCTCCCACCAGTAGTCGCTTTGCACACCACCCCTAAGACTAACCTTCTATATTTGGTGGTTAACTCACTGACTGAGCACAATCAGTCGTTTTCAAAGTAGAGTCGTCAACGACTATTTTTGCACGAAAGCTATGAAAATTAACTTGACGTTCAGCAGCACCCCGTAAGTGCCGACAAAGACTCAAAAGTTAATGTTTGGCTGCGCTGTCGAGAGGGTGAAAAGCAAAAAGACCGTTGCTTCGCAGCAACGGTCTTTTTGATTGGAGCGGGCGATGAGATTCGAACTCACGACCCTAACCTTGGCAAGGTTATGCTCTACCCCTGAGCTACGCCCGCGTCCTTTGGGTGAGTGCGATCTACAAACTATCCCCCTGCGCCGCAAGAGGGAAAACCACACAATCACAGATTTTTTCATCGCACCCCATAAGAGCGCCCATGTCACAGCCCATTTACCTTTTCGCGGTATCAAAGGGCCATGTGTCAAAGATAGCGAGGCTACCATGCAAGAGTCGACGATCACCGCCAAAGGCGCGCGCCACGAAACCGCCGATATGCTGCGACTGGAGGATTTGCGCCGCTTGCGCGCGCTTGAAGGCAGTCTTGCCCGGATCGACAGCCCCCCTGCCCCGCGCCGCACACCAAATATGATGCAGCGCGCGGCGCAAGCCATTGTCAGGCTGCTGCTCAATCGCGGAAGTTTCGGCTATCCTTGATCTGGTCCCACGCCCAGACAACTTCTTGTAGCCTGTCTTCATCGGTGCGCGCGCCTGCGTTCCTGTCGGGGTGCAGGTCTTTCACCAGACTTTTATATTGCTTGCGGATATCTGTCCGCGACCAGCTGTCGCGCGCATCCAGTATTTCCAGCGCCTTGCGTTCTGTTGCAGGCAATTTGCGTGTGCCGCCCATGCGCGATTCACGGCCCGGGTTTTGCGTGGCCTTGTCGCCCAATACCTGATGCGGGTCTTCAATGCCCAAGCGCTGCCATGCCAGCCGTTCGTCATTATTGCCCAGCGGCTTGGTGGACCGGCCCCAAACCCTGTCCCGCTCCATCTCGTCCATCATCTCGGCTTCGGTCTGGCCTTCGAAATAGTTCCATTTCAGGTTGTATTCGCGGGCGTGATCTTTGCAGAACCAGATGTATTCGGTCAGCATATCGGGTGATTTCGGGCAGCGATACTTGCCATCCTCGTCGCAGCCCGGATGTTCGCACTGGCGCACGGATGTTTCCCACGCGCCAGACATGCCACGGCGGCCACGCGTGCGTTTTTTCTTATCCGTCGAGGCGCGGATGTCGAAATCGAAAAGGGGTTTGCGGTCCATGCGGTATCCTGTGCGGCCTGTAATCTTGTGCTGGGATCGAAAGCGCGGGGAAGTCCCCTTTCCGATCCGGAGGCAGCAGTCTAGATATGTTTGGCAAATGATTGAAGAGGGAAGACAGCCATGATGCGACTTTGTGAAGAAATCGAGGCGCGACTAAATGATGCATTCACCCCGCAAGAGCTGCATGTCGAGGATGACAGCGAAAGCCATCGCGGCCATGGCGGCTGGCGCGAGGGGGGCGAGACACATTTCAATGTGAAGATTCGCGCCCCCGGTTTTGCCACCATGTCGCGCCTGCAACGCCACCGCGCGGTACATGCCGCCCTGGGGGCCGATCTTGTGGGCCGAATCCATGCGCTTGCGCTGGATATCGACGCCTGACCCTGCCCCGCCGCTGCGGCGTCACTCGTCCTTGCGCGGTGCGAACATAGGCTCCCTGCGGTTGTCATATATGGGCCTGTCAGCGCTGGGGCTGTCTATGGCGGGGGGCTCCACATAGTCCGGGCGGGGTTCAAAACTGGGGCGCACGGTGTCTGTGCCGACAACATGTTCGGCCAGTTGTTCTGCCTTTTGCCTGCGAAAGATCAGCAGATGGTTTTGCACCACAGTCTTGCCTGTCAGGCCCTTGCGTTCTTCGCTGGGCAGACATTCGCTGCGGCAATATTCCCACCCCTCAGACGACAATTCATTTAAAAGGGTTGTTATTTCATGGGCATACCGCTCGGCCGGGGTTTTCAACCCCTTGATTTTCTGACCGCGAAGCGGTGCGGGCAGGGCAAGATACTCGTACAATTGCATTGGCAGTCCTGTCTTGGCAACTTATCGCAGCGCAGCTTGTACGACATTGCCGCGCGACGCAACACCACAGTTTTTGGCCCGCCACAGCATATCGGCGGCCGGGCACGACCGGCCAGCTGGTCCTGTCGCGCCAGATGGCCAGATTGGTTGCAAATGCAATGATTCTGGCTATGGTGACACGGCACCAAGGCAGGCACGCCGCGCCTTTCACATGCAGCAACAAAGGGCATCCGCCATGAAAGACAATGTCCAGCTTGACGGGTTTTTCCCCTATAAACTGGCCATCGCCGCCGAAGCCTTCTCGCGCTGCCTGATGAATGTCTATGGGCGCCGCTACGGGCTAAGCCGCGAGGAATGGCGGCTGTTGTTCCTGCTTGCAGGGGTCAAGGAGATGACCTCGCTTGAATTGGGCCAGCGCACCACGCTGGACAAGGTGCAGGTCAGCCGCGCGGCACAGAGGCTGGAAGAAAAGGGCCTGATTTCGCGCGCGATTGCGCAAAGCGACCGGCGTTTGCGGCTATATGCCTGCACTTCTACCGGCAAAGCGCTGTTTGCCGAAATCCTGCCACAGGTTGAAACACAGGCCAGCGATATTCTGCGCGCCATGCCCCCGCCCGACCGCGCCGCGCTGGAACAAGGGCTGGCGGCCTTGTTGTACGCAATCGAGAGCACGCAACCCCAGACCACAGATCAACCGCTGGCGTGACGCGCTTGCGCTTTGGCCCGTCCAGCAGAACCCCAAGATCAACGTGTTATTTGGGTTGCTTCGGTTTATACTCTGGTGAAACACGCGCCCCGCACAGACGCCAAAACTGGCGACAGGCGCAGAATTCTTTCGGAGTCAGCATGCCCCAGACCGCAAAGCAGACCAGCAGCAAAGCCACGCTGATGCAAGACCCCCACCGCCTGCGCGAGGAGCGCGAAAAAGTGCTGGAGGTGGCGATCGGCCGCGAATTGCGCGCATTCCGGCGGCAAAAAAGCATGACAGTGGCCGAACTTGCGGCAATTACAGGGCTGTCTATCGGGATGCTTTCCAAGATCGAGAATGGCAACACATCGCCCTCTCTGACCACGCTGCAAACACTGGCCCATGCCCTGAGTGTGCCGCTGACATCTTTCTTTCGGGGCTTTGAAGAACACCGCGAGGCGGTGCATACCAAAGCCGGTGAAGGGGTCGAGATAGAGCGCGCGGGCACGCGGGCGGGGCACCAATACAATCTGCTGGGTCATATCGGGGCGAATGCCAGCGGGGTAATGGTGGAACCCTATCTGATTACCCTGAACACCCGCGCCGATATTTTCCCAACCTTCCAACATGCCGGAATCGAGACGATTTACATGCTGGAAGGGGAATTGCTGTATCGCCACAGCGACCAGCTGTACCATTTGCGCCCCGGTGACACGTTATTCTTTGACGCAGACGCCCCGCATGGCCCCGAAGGGCTGGAAAAACTGCCTGCGCGCTATCTGTCGATTATCGCCTATCCGCAAAACGGCTGATCCGCTGCGCGGCAGGGGCGTTGCGGCACCGGCACAGGGCCGTTATGACCTGCGAAGCGCGACTGCGAACCATAGGGGGGAGAGCCATGAAATTGCTGCGTTGGGGCCAGATCGGGCAGGAAAAACCCGCCATGCTGGATGCGCAAGGCATAGCCCGCGACCTGTCAGGGCTGGTGCCGGATATTGCAGGGCCGGTGCTGTCTGATACAGGGCTTGCAATGCTGCGCGCGCTGGACCCGGACACCCTGCCAGAAGTGCCCAAGGATGCCCGCCTTGGCGTCTGCGTGGGCGGCACGGGCAAGGTGATCTGCATCGGGCTGAACTATTCCGACCACGCCGCCGAAACAGGCGCCAAAGTGCCGCCAGAGCCGATCACCTTCATGAAGGCCACCTCGGCGCTATGCGGGCCGAATGATCCGATCATCATTCCCGCAGGGTCCACAAAGACCGATTGGGAAGTGGAACTGGCGATCATCATTGGCACAACCGCGCGCTATGTCCAACAGGCCGATGCCTTTGGCCATATCGCGGGCTATACCATCGGCAATGATGTCAGCGAACGCGACTGGCAGGCGCATCGCTCGGGGCAATGGACGAAGGGCAAAAGCTCGGACAATTTCGGGCCGGTGGGGCCGTGGCTGGTCACCCGCGACGAGGTGCCGGACCCGCAAAACCTGCGTCTGTGGCTAAGTGTGAACGGCGAGAGAATGCAGGATGGGACCACGGCCACAATGGTCTATGGTGTGGGGTTTCTGGTCAGCTATCTCAGCCAGTTTTTCACCCTGCACCCCGGTGACATTATCATGACCGGAACGCCCCCCGGTGTGGGGCTGGGAATGACGCCGCCACGCTACCTCTCGTCCGGCGATGTGGTGGAGTTGGGCATTGACGGGCTGGGCCAGCAGCGACAGGACGTGATCGCTGACCCAAGGGGATAGGACAGCCCCCTGAAGCGCACTGCCACCAGCGCCAAGGCGGTGTGGGAATTTTGGGGCTGCTTTGCCGGGCTTCGCGGACGCTGGCTTTCTGGGGGAAAAGCCGCGTAGCGTCGGGCCGCGGTGCGGCGATGCTCGCCCTCTGCTACAGCGCTTTATGCTGGCCAAATCCGCGCAAGAACAAGGCTTTGCGCGTAGCCAAGCCAAATCGCCGTGCCGTGGGTGCGACCCGGCGATGCGCGGCGGCGCTTCGCGCCTTTGTTCCGCGCAAGGTATGCCCCCAAGCCCTCAGATCGACACCCGTTCCAGAATTTCCTGCTTGGTGACAGCATTCGCGGGTTTGGCCAGAACCACCTCGCCCCGGTTCAGCACGCAGAATTCATCGGCCAGCCCATAGGCGAAATCGAAATACTGCTCGACCAGCACGATGGCGATTTCGCCTTCACTGCGCAAAAGCTCGATCACCTTGCCGATCTGCTTGATGATATTGGGCTGGATGCCCTCGGTCGGTTCATCCAGCAGCAGCACTTTGGGGCGCGCGATCAGGGCGCGGGCGATGGCAAGCTGTTGTTGCTGCCCGCCCGACAAATCCCCCCCGCGCCGGTCTTTCATTTGCTCCAGCACCGGAAACAGATCGTAAATCCGCTCTGGTATCCGGTGTTCAGAGCGGGGCAGGCAGGCAAAGCCGGTTTGCAGATTCTCGGTCACTGTCAGAAGCGGAAATATCTCGCGCCCTTGCGGCACATAGGCGATTCCGGCCTGCGCTGCTTGGGCGGCACTGGGGTGGTGCAAGACCTTCCCCTCCAGCGTCAGCGTTCCGCCAGAATAAGGGTGCCGCCCCGCAATCGCGCGCAGCAGGCTTGTTTTGCCCACGCCATTGGTGCCCATCACAGCTGTGACGGCCCCCACGCGCGCCTGAAGCGAGACGCCCCACAGGATTTGCGATGCCCCGTAATGCAGGGTCAGATTGTCAACTTTCAGCATCCCGCCCCCTTGTGGCCACCAAACCCAGAGGTCCCGGCGCAAGGCCGGGACTGCGCTGGCTTTGCTTCAGCGCCCCAGATACACATCAATCACCTGCTGGTTTTTCGTAACATGGTCCAGTGACCCTTCGGCCAGAACCGCGCCTTCATGCAGCACAGTGACGCGGCACTCCAGCCTGCGGATGAATTCCATGTCATGTTCAATCACCACCACTGCGCGGGTTTTGGCGGCGCGTTTCAATAGGTCGGTCGTGTGTTCGCGCTCGGCCGGGGTCATGCCAGCGGCGGGTTCATCGACCAACAAAAGGCGCGGGTCTTGCGCCAGCAACATGCCGATTTCCAGCCATTGCTTTTGCCCATGGCTCAGATCGCCCGCGCGGTGGGCCAGCCGGTCGGACAGGCCAATCTCTTCGGCCAGCTCCACAATCCTTGCGCGGTCACTCTCGGCGGCTTTCCAGATCAGCACAGAAAACGGCCCGCGCTTGTTCTTCAGCGCCATGGCCAGATTATCATGCACGGATTGATCTTCAAACACAGTCGGTTTCTGGAACTTGCGGCCAACCCCCGCTTTCGCAATCTGGCTTTCCGAGAGTTTCAGCAGATCGATCGAGCGTTCGCCCCACAGGACTTTGCCAGTATCGGGGCGGGTCTTGCCGGTGACAATATCCATAAAGGTGGTTTTGCCCGCGCCATTGGGGCCGATCACCGCGCGCAATTCAGGCTCTCCGATTGCGATTGACAGGTTGTTGATGGCGCGAAACCCGTCGAATGTGACCGACACGCCAGAGACTTCGAGAAGCGTGCTCATGGCTTTTTCCTGACCAGATAGTCGAACAGACCGCCCATACCCTTGGGAAAGAACAAGGTGACCGCGACAAAGCCAAGGCCCAGAAAGACCAGCCACCAATCGGTCCAGACAATGCGGAACAGGCCCAGATCGATATTCGGCGCGCCCCCCCCTGTCAGCCAGCTGGACAGAAGCGAGACAGAGGCAGCACCGATCACCGCGCCATACAAGCGCCCCCTGCCCCCGATCGCCACCCAGACCGCAAGGTAAATACTGGCGATGGGCGCGATTTCGGCAGGGTTAATGATGCCCGCTTGCGGGTAATACAGCGCGCCTGCGATGCCCGATATGACAGCGGTGATGGTGAAGACAAAGAGCTTATAGCCTTCGACATTGTAGCCAAGAAAGCGCACGCGGGCTTCATTGTCGCGGATGGCGCGGATCACACTGCCGAATTTGCCCGACACAACCCATGCAAACAGCAGATAGCCCGCGCCCAGCGCAACGGCGGATGCCCAGAAAAACCACATCGAGATCACCGATTGGGGCACATGCTGATAGCCGGGAATGTTTTGCAGCCCCGACAGCCCGTTATTGCCGCGCAGGCCCGTGTCGTTCTGGAACAGATACAGCGCCAGCGCCAGCGTCATGGCCTGTGTCAGGATCGACAGGTAAACGCCGGTGACGCGGCTGCGGAATGCCAGCCAGCCAAAGACCAGCGCCAAAAGCCCCGGCACCAGCACCACCATTGCCA
Organism: Roseinatronobacter thiooxidans; assembly: GCF_001870675.1. GTDB lineage: Bacteria > Pseudomonadota > Alphaproteobacteria > Rhodobacterales > Rhodobacteraceae > Roseinatronobacter > Roseinatronobacter thiooxidans. The sequence goes on from NZ_MEHT01000046.1 coordinate 116,867, forward strand.
ATTGAAATGGCAGCGAGCCTGCAAAGCTCCAGATCAGGGGCAATTCGGAACTGCCCACCACCCCGAAAATCTGCGCCGCCACCCCCTCTGCGACCTCCAACTCGGTCGGCGGAATGGTCCCGCGCCCCAGTGAATCGCGGATCACGATTTCGGTGCGCGCATACATCAGCCACATGCCAATCGCATAGCCCCCCAGCCCGAAAAATGCGAAATGCCCAAGGCTAAGAATGCCGCAATAGCCCCAGACCACATCCATGGCGATGGCGATCAGGCACAGGCACAGCGTCATGCCAAGGATCTTGACCAGATTGGTCGAGATGGCCCCGATCCCGAACCCTTCGGACAGAATGGTGACACCAAGGGTGAACAGCCCCAACAGCCCCATGAACCACAGCACAGACGGGTTTGCGCGCAGAAAGCTGCCGCGCGGTGCAGGGGCCGTGGTGACGCGGGAAATCTCTATCGACATGGACTCAATCTCCGGCGGCGCGGCCCTTCAGGGCAACAATACCCTTGGGCCGGAACTGAATGAACAGGATGATGAACAAAACCATATAGGTCTGGGCGGCCAGCGTATTGGCGGGGTTGAACCACTCGATCCCCTTTTGCAAAAAGCCGATCAGCGTGGCGCCTGCCAGCGTGCCGAAGACAGACCCGACACCGCCCACCACCACTGTCATGAAACTTTGCACGATATAATTCGCGCCCATCTCGGATGTGACCTGCGCCACCAGCCCGATGGACACGCCTGCAACGCCCGCAATGCCAGACCCCAACCCGAAGGTCAGCATATTGATCCGGTCTGGGTTGATGCCCATGCTGGCCGCCATGCCGGGGTTCTGGGTGACCGCGCGCACTTCCAGCCCCAGCCGCGTGCGGTTCAGGATATAGAGCAGCAGCAGAAGGAACCCGATGGCCATGGCAAAGATCGCAACGCGGATCGACGCAACCGACACCAGATCATTGACCTGTATCGCCCCTGCCAGCCAATCCGGCGCGGTCAGCGGGCGGGCTTGGGTGCCAAAGATATTCTTGGCCAGCTGTTGCAGCGCGATAGAGATACCAAAGGTCGCCAGCAGCGTTTCCAGCGGGCGGGTATAGAGGTGCCGGATCACCAGCCGCTCCATGAGCACGCCTGCGGCAAAGGTAACCAGAAAGGCCAGCGGCAGGGCAACCACCAGCGAGACAGTGTAATCAGGGATCACCGTCTGCACCACATAGCCGGTATAAGCGCCCATCATGATGAACTCGCCATGCGCCATGTTGATCACCCGCATCACCCCGAAAGTGATCGCCAGACCAATCGCGGCCAGAAAGAAGATCGAGGCCAGCGACAGCGCATCAATCGAAATGCCCACAAATTGCCAGATTGAAATGCGCGTGCGCGTGCTGTCCAGCGCGTCGCGCGCGGCCTGCGTCACCGCAGGGTCAGCCTCCAGATAAGCGTCATAAAACACATATTGCGCGACAGCCGCTTCCATATCGGCCGTTGTCACCAGCGGGGCCACAGTGCCTGCCTGTTCCAGCGCCAGATAGGCCGCGCGGCGCGCCTCGTCATTGTCCAGTTGGTGGACAGGTATGCCGCCGACCGTGCCATCCACCACATTGGCGCGCAACACATCGCGGATGGCATTTCGGCCCGGACGCGCCGGGGCCAGCCCAGCATCCGACAGCACGGCATAGGCGGCGATCAGGGGCATATCATCGCCCGGCACGCGCAGACGGGCGACATTCGTGCCCTCTGGCACCGCCTCGCCAAAGCCTGATTGGGTTTGCAAAATCTGGTTCAGCGCGCGCCGCGCTTCGGTGCTGATATCGCCGCGCAAACCGTCTATGGCATCGACGCGGGTGGCGGTGTCTGTGGCAAAACGCGCATTCAGCAGGTCCAGCAAGCGCTGCATCCGCACGGCAATGGCGCTGTCTTCCTCTGCCTCCAGCGCAATCTCCAATGCCTCGATCTGCTCGGCATCAGGGCTGCGCGCGATACTGTCCAGTGCGGCCAGACGGCGCGCGGGGTTGGGGTTAAGCAGTTCAAACTGCACAAGAGCTGCATTCACTTCGCGCCGCACACCCGCATTGGGGCGGATCTGGTTCACATCGCGCGAACTGGCCGTGCCTGCCTCTGCGCCGCTGTCAATGTCGATCAGCACAAGGTTCCGGTCGGCCCCCTCGCGCGCGAAAAAGAAAAAGCCATCTTCGGGGCGCTCATACACTTCGCGGTCAGACCATGCGCGCAAAAACGCCACTGTTCCGGGGGCATCTGCCGTAATCAGGGCTGCCAGCATTTCAGGCACTGTCCCGCGTGACGGGCTGGCCACAAGCGGCTGAACCGTTTGCAACACATCCTGAAGCGGGGTGTCGGACTGCGCAGAGGCGCGCAGCGGCGCAACAAGGATCAGCGCGATCATAAACGCAATGCAAGGCAGCAGGCGCAGCATGGGCGGGGTATCTTTCGCTTGGGTCTTGGGGGGTGGGGTGCGGGGACAAAGCCCCGCACCCCCTGAACAGGATCAGTAGTTCGAGGTCAGCTGAACACAGGTTTCAGTCGCCGTGTCGAACATGCCGCATTCCAGCTCTTGCCAGTCGCTGACCAGCGTTGCGCTGTCTTCAAGGAAGGGCGACCAAGCAAGGCCGGGCACTTCTTCGGTCTGGCTGATGATGTCAAACTGGCCATCCGCACGGATCTCGCCAATCAAGACAGGCTTCGACAGGTGGTGGTTGGTGTTCATCACCGCTGTGCCGCCCGTCAGGTTGGGGAATTCCTGCCCCCACATGGCTTCGCGCACGGCATCCACATCCGTGGTGCCAGCCGCTTCCACGGCATTCACCCACATGTTGAAGCCGATATAATGCGCCTCCATCGGGTCATTGGTGACGCGGTTCTCATCGCCGATAAACTCGTGCCATGCGGCAATGAATTCTTCATTCGCAGGCGTATCGGCAGACATGAAGTAGTTCCACGCCGCCAGATGTCCGACAAGGCGCGAGGTATCGAGGCCCGAGAGTTCCTCTTCCCCCACCGAGAAGGCCACAACCGGAATGTCATCCGCGCTTACACCCTGCGCCGCCAATTCGGTGTAAAAGCCGATATTCGCGTCACCATTGATGGTGGAAATCACGCCAACCTGCTTGCCACCTGCCCCAAGGCCGATCACATCGCCCACGATCGTGGACCAGTCCGCATGGCCGAAGGGGGTGTAGTTGACAAAGATATCTTCCGCCGCAATCCCCTTGGACAGCAGATAGGATTCAAGAATGGCATTCGTCGTGCGCGGATAGACATAGTCGGTGCCCAGCAGCGCGAAGGACTCAACGCCAAGCTCTTCGAGGAAGTAATCCACTGCCGGAATGGCTTGCTGGTTTGGTGCCGCACCCGTGTAGAACACATTGCGCGAGCTTTCCTGCCCTTCATACTGGACAGGGTAGAAGAACAGGCCATTCAACTCTTCCAGCACGGGCAACAGCGCCTTGCGGCTGACCGATGTCCAAGCGCCGAAAATGACATCAACCTCATTCACGGTCAGCAACTGGCGGGTCAGTTCGGCAAATAGCGGCCAGTCCGAGGCAGGGTCAACGACCACGGCTTCCAGCTGGCAGCCCAGCACGCCGCCCTTGGCGTTTTGCTGGTCAACCAGCATCAGCATGACATCGCGCAATGTGGTTTCGGAAATCGCCATACTGCCTGACAGCGAATGCAAGACGCCAACCTGAATCGGGCAATTTGCATAGGCGGGCGCGGCAAGCAGGGCCGTGGTGGCAGCAGTGGTCAGCAGGGTTTTCTTGATCATGGAATGCATGCTCCTGTGAAGGGACTGCGCGCATCTGGAAAATTGACTTGAAAGCGAAATCGCACTCCCCATCTCCTCCAGAGCAGCAGTCATATGTTGCGCATGTCCGGCAGTGTTCATCTGCCAGGATAGGGCTGTCGGACATGCATTCGACGATTTAATCGCAGGGCAGTTATTGACACTTGCCAGCGGCGGCGCAATTTCCGACGCAACCACGCGCATCAAGAAGCGGATCATTCGGAAAAATGCCCATAAATTCAGCTAAACTCTGGCCCTGCGCCCAAAATTTATGCTGCATTGCAGCATAGGGCGCGTGGCTTTGGGCGAATCTTGCGCGCCAGCGCGCAAGGCCTATGCCATGACTGGCTGCCGAAACCGGTTGCGTTTCGTATAGCCGCCGCTTACGCGCAGACACTGCCACGCGCGGCACCCGCCAGCGCATCTCAAGATTGGACCTCAGCTTGACCTGCCCAATGCCCGAAGACAGCCCCATTGATGCCGTCATCACATGGGTGGACGGGGCCGATCCCGCGCATGTGGCCAAACGCATGCAGGCACAGGGCAAGGCTGTGCAGGCGCTGCATCCCAACGGGGTCAATCCGCATCGCTGGGGCAGCAGTGACGAATTGCGCTACTGCCTGCATTCTCTGGCCAATCACGCACACTGGCTGCGCCATGTCTGGATCGTCACCGATAACCAGACACCAGACCTGTCCGCAATTCCCGCAGCATTGGCCCAGCGTATCAGCATCATCGACCACAGGCAGATATTCAGCGGCTTCACCCAATATCTGCCCACCTTCAATTCGCTGTCCATCGAAACCATGCTGTGGCGCATTCCCGGTCTGGCCGAGAGGTTTCTTTACTTCAACGACGATGTGTTCCTGACCGCCCCGCTTGGCGCGGAAGATGTGTTTCACGGCGCAGTGCCGGTCCTGCGCGGCAAATGGGCAGATTACAGCGCCCTCGATGGGGACCGCGCCAAAATGCGCGACCCCGCCCTGTTCAACCATTTCACCCAGATCAATGCCGCGCGCCTTGCGGGCTTTGCGCCTGTCCGCCTCTGGACCAGCGCCCATGTCGTCCACCCGATGAACCGCACCATCATGGCGCAGCTGTTCGACCAGTTCGAGGGCGCGTTCACCGCCAATCTCGCCCACCCCTTCCGCGACCTGTCACAATTCCAGCCGATGGCGCTGCACAATCACATCTGCATCCGCAACGGCAATCACATCACCCCTGCGACACGCGACTATCTGCATCTGCGCAGCGGTGCTGTCATCGACCTGCCCATCGAGGCGGTTCAGGCCTATCTGCGCCGCTCGGTCCTGCCTGACGCGAAATTTCTTTGTGTCAACGACCTGCCCCAAGTCGAACAGGCCATGCCCGATGCGCGCTACTGGATCGAACGCGCCATCAGCGCCTGATCCCGCCGCAACCCTCCCCCCATTTTCTTGCGCCAAATACTCCGGGGGTGAATTGGCCGCAGGCCAAGAGGGGGCAGCGCCCCCTGATCCCCCCTTGCGCGGGCAGGAATGGGGCCTTGTGCTGCGCGCGATTGGGCGGCACTCTTGGCCGCATGCACCATTGGCGGGGGGACCATGTTTCAGCATGCGGCATTCGGGATAGGCTTTTGCACTGCGCTGGCCGCAGCCCCCCTTTATGCAAACCCTGCCCTGCCAGACCCCGTGCAAGACGCGCTCTATGCCCAGCACGCGCCCGATCTGGTGCAACTGGGCTGGCATCTGTTCTATGACCCGATCCTGTCGGGCAACCGCGATGTGGCCTGTGCAACCTGCCACCATCCGGAATTTGGCACATCGGACGGGTTGTCTTTGGGGCTTGGGGCCAAAGCCAGCGGCCTTGGCCCTGCGCGCATCGCAAACCCCGACACCCCGCCAGAACAGCGCATGCCGCGCAATTCGCCCGCATTGTGGAACCTTGGCGCGGCAGAGTTCACCCGCATGTTCCATGATGGCCGGATCGAGGTGGACGCAAGCCGCCCCTCTGGCCTGCGCACCCCTCTGGAAGAGGATATGGTCACAGGCTTCGCCTCGCTCCTGTCGGCGCAAAACATGTTTCCCGTCCTCTCCCCCGATGAGATGGCGGGCCATTACAGCGAGAATGAGATCGCGCAGGCCGTGCGGCAGGGGCGACTGACAGGCACGGGCGGCGCTTGGGATCTGATCGCCGCGCGCATCCGCGCCATTCCTGATTATGCCAGCCGGTTTGTGGCCCTGCATGACGATATTGCCACGCCTGCCCAGATCACCTTTCCACATATCTCGAATGCCATCGCCGCCTTTGTCGCGGTCGAGTTCCGCTCGGACACCAGCGCGTTTGATGCATATTTGCGCGGCGCGGGCAGTTTGCCAGATGAAGCGCAGCGGGGCTTGGGGCTGTTTTATGGCCGCGCCACTTGCGCCAGCTGCCATTCCGGCCCGTTCCAGACCGATCACGGCTTTCATGCGCGCGGGGTGCCGCAACTGGGGCCGGGCAAGGCCGCGCGGTTTGAATCGCACAAGCGCGACACAGGCCGCATGCGCGTCACAGGGCGGGCCGAGGATGCTTTCGCCTTTCGCACCCCATCCCTGCGCAATATCGCCCATACCAGCCCCTATGGCCATGCCGGATCGCATGCGACGCTGGCAGGTTTCATCCGCGACCATGCCGACCCTGTCGCGGCCCTTGCCCGCTATGACCGCTCACAAGTCATTCTGCCTGCGCTGGATGTGCAGGATTGGCTGATCATGGACGACCCTGCCGAGCGCGCCGCGATTGCTGCTGCCGCCCGCACCCCGCCCATTACACTAAGTGACACCGATATCGCCGATCTGGTGGCGTTTCTGCAAACCCTGTCCGACCCACAGGCATTGGCAGGGCGCTTGGGTGTGCCGAATACCGTACCAAGCGGGCTGGAAGTGCCGCGCCGCTAGTGTTCCACCTGACACAAGCTATTCGATGAGGGCTTGTCGGGCATACCCCGCGCGGCATCAAAGCGTCCAGCGCTGCAAGCGCTTATCGGGCACCTTGCGGCATATGGCGAAGATTAGCCAGCTTTGGGCCGGAACGCCGCGCAGCGCGCGGGGTCGGTATCGATCCGCGCCGCGCCAATCAGGTCCAGACAATAGGGCACAGCCGCAAACACCGCCTGCAGACATGTCGCAATCGCAGCGGGCTTGCCGGGCAATGTGATAAACAGGGTTTGGCCCCGCACACCGGCACTTTGGCGCGACAGGATCGCAGTTGGCACTTCAGCGAGAGAGGCGCGGCGCATTTCCTCGCCGAAACCGGGCAGATCGAAATCGATGATATCGGCCAGCGCTTCGGGCGTGCGGTCGCGCGGGGCGGGGCCTGTGCCACCTGTGACCAAGACCAGATCGGCCCCGTCATCGGCCAGGGCGCGCATGGCATCTGCCACGCCCTCGCGCCCATCGGGGACAATCTGGCGCATGACCGTGACCGGCGAGGTGATGACGCGGCGCACCCAATCCTCGGCGGCGGGGCCGCCCAGATCGGCATATTCGCCGCGCGCCGCACGGTCAGAGACCGTCAGAATGGCGATCCGCGCGCCATTTTCACTCTGGCTGATATGTTCCACTGTCATCGCGCCTGCCCTTTCAGAAACCACCACCCTGCCCCATAGCGCAGCTTATACCGGCACAGCATGGCCGCGCCATGTTGCGCCAGCACTGTCCCGCCCGAAACCGTCGCAAAACTGCATGTCGGGATGGGCAGCACCCAGATTTTCGACCAGCGCCTGCGCAGACAGATCACCCGCCAGCAGATGCGCATAATCGGCGCAAAGCGCATCAAACCCCGCAGATTGCGGTTGCAAACGCAAGGCGCTGATGCCCATGTCCCGCAGCGCCACCGCATGGTCGGCCATGCAGGCATAGGCTTGGCTAAGGGTTTGCACCCCGTTTACTGTCAAAAAGCGCTGCCCCTCCAACGTGTCCACATCGCGGCCATCGGGGTCTTGCTCGCAGACAAACTGGCACGAATCCTTGGCGCGCTCATGCAGGCGTGCGTGGTAGCAGCGCCCCGAAATTGCCAGCGGCAGCCGCCCGTGGCCCCAGACTTCCAGCGCAACCCCCTCGGCCTGCGCCACTTCGGCCAGTACTGCGACGGATGCCATCGGCAATTCGGGCGGCAGGCAGATGCGCGTGGCCCCCCGCCGCGCCAGCCAGCGCAAAGTGCCTTCGTTATAGACATTGACCAGCGGCCCCACCCAGAAGGGCACGCCCTGCGGAATATGGTGCAGGGCAGACAGGTCATTCACTTCCACCGGCAGGCCAAGGCCCAGCAAATCGGCGGTCAGCTTGCGTTCACGCCTCAATGTGATCAGCGCAAGCGAGGTCAAGGCCACCTGCTTGCCCCCTGCCTGCAAGGAGTCCACCGCTAGCGGGATTTCATCTTGCCAGAAGGGCAGCCGCTTGGAACAGACCAATTCCCCCAGCACAACACGCGCCACAGGCGCGTCAGACAGGGTGGCGTAGAAACTGCGCACTGCATCGGCACTCCAGAAAAACGGGTTTGGCGCAACTGTCAGGTCCATTGCATCACCTCCATGTCTTGGCATAGGCGCCGGTGGTTGCGGCCTGCCCTTCGGACAGGCGCGCAAGGGCCAGCGCGGGCGGGTCGCGCCCGTCTTCCAGCGCATCTGTGACCGCGCGGAAGGCCCGCACAATCTGCGCGACATAGGCACGAGAGCGTTGCCGCCCTTCGATTTTCAGCGCCGTGACGCCCGCTTTTGCCAGCTTTGGCACCAGTTTTGACGCATCAAGGCTGACCGCATCCTCGAACACATGGCCGGTCTTGTCGCCAGAGGTGAAACAGCCCTTGCACAGTGTCGGATAGGGGGCAACGCCGCCTTTGGGGGTACGGTGGATGGTGAAGCCCCCCAACCGCGCCACGCTATCGGTGCCTTCGGTCGCATAATCCACATGTTCGGGGGGCGAGCAGACACCGTTCATATTGGGCGAACGGCCCGTGGCATAGGATGACAGCGAACAGCGCCCTTCGGCCATGACGCACAGCCCGCCAAAAACGAACACTTCGGTTTCCACATCAATCTCGCGGTTGATGGCGGCGATTTCCTCGACACTCAGCACGCGCGGCAGGACCACGCGGCGCACATCGAAGGCTTGCGCGTAGAAATTGATCGCATCGGGGTTGGCGGCGGCGGCCTGCACCGACAGGTGGCGGCGCAGGTCGGGGTGGCGCTCGGCCGTATGTGCCAATAACCCCAGATCGGCCAGAATAACTGCATCCGCGCCCGCTGTTTCTGCATCGGCCACAGCGGAATGCCATAGGGTTTCTTTCCCCGCAGTCGGAAAGGTGTTGATCGCCACCAGCACTTTTGCACCGCGCGCATGGGCATAGCCCACGGCCTGCGCCAATTCGCTGCGCGAGAAATTCAGGCCCGGAAAATTGCGCGCATTGGTTTCATCGGCAAAGCCGCAATAGATGCAATGCGCGCCCGCATCGACAGCGGCACGCAGGGCGGCGGGGGTTCCGGCAGGGCAGACAAGTTCCATTCAATACACCTCTGGTGTTGTGTCAGCGCGCGTCAGGTGCAGGCCGGTCAATCGCTCCAGCGGTGCAAGGCTTTGGCGCAGGGGCTTGGCCAGAAATGGCAGCGCGTTCGCAATTTCGGCGCCAAGGTCCAGTTCGGCATCATCCAGCGCGTTGCGCAGCGCCAGCACGGCAGAGGTGTCGCCCTCGATCTGCAACGCACCAGAGAAATACAGTGTGTCCCCATCCTCGGCCCCGTGCAGCATGGCCAGAAACGCCGCAAAGCTGCCCGCGATCCGCGCATCAGAGGCGGGCGCGGCCCCGCGCCGAAAGGCGCGCAATTGCGCGCGCGCCGGATCAAGCCGCAGGACGAAGGGCAGATCGGTTATGTCCAACTCGAAATGGTGATTTTGATATTTATCAATTCTATGCAAGATTTCAGGATGGGCATACAACAGGTTTCGCGCCAACTGGCTTAGCGCCATCGAGACAGGCCAAAGCGGCAAAATGCGCATTGGTGTTGTAAGTAATTGGGGAATTGTAACATTCCCTGTTGCCTCTGGCATCGCACCCTCCTGCTTTGGCAGACCAGTCTTGCACCCCTGCTTAGGGGAAGCGCGCGATTATTTGTTTGATTTATATCAATTACCGCCACGGCTCCGCCTGTTACACCCCGCCAAACCTTGCAGACAGGCTTGCCATGCGCCAACTTCCGCCTTTCCCCGATCTGCGCGCCTTCTTGCATTGGCTGGAGGGGCGTGGCGATATGCTGGGCGTTGACCAGCCGGTAGAGCTGCGCCACGAAATGACCGCGCTGCAACTGGGCGCGCTGCGCGCGGGCGGGCCTGCACTGCGGTTTGACCATGCCCATACGGGTGGCACCCGCGCGCGCATGCCGGTTGTCGCCAATCTGTTTGGCACGCGCGCGCGGGTGGCCGCGGGCTTGGGCATGACGCTGGCGGACTTGCCCATGCTGGGCGAAGTTCTGGCCGCCCTGCGCGCGCCCGCCCCTGTGGAAGGGGTGCGCGATGCGCTGTCACGCTGGCCCATGCTGCAAGCCGCGCTTCGCGCGCGGCCCCGAATTTGCCGCAGCGCACCTGTCCAAGAGGCGCGCGACATTGCCGATCTGACGCAAATTCCTGCCCAGACCCCATGGCCGCTGGATGCAGGGCCGCTGATCACATGGCCCGTGGTCATCACCCGCCCGCATGGCACGCAGGCCGACCAGATCGCGCGGTATAATCTGGGCGTTTACCGCGCGCAGGTGCTGGGGCCGGACCGGCTGATCCTGCGCTGGCTGGCGCATCGCGGCGGGGCCGCGATTGCCAGCGGGCTGGATGACACGTTGCTGACGCGGGCCGCTGGCGTGCAACTGAAGGAACGCCGCCCCCTTGTGCTGCTGGCGCGCGAAGCGCCGCTGACACTGGCACATCTGCGCAATATGACAGCGGTTACAGAAATGGGCGGCATCATCCTGCCGCCGGTTCCGGCCTTTTATCTGAAGCCCGACAATGTGCAGGCCATCACCGCGCAAATCGCGGCCCGCGCGGTGGATCTGTTGCGCCTTGGGGCCGCGCAGGCCAATGCTTGGCAGGGTTGAAGCGTATCGAGTCTTCTTCGGGCTGGCGGCACTCTGGACGGCGCTGTCCGTTCCACTGTGGCTGTCGGGCGTTGGCCCCCACACAGCCCACTGGCATGTCACAGAAATGGGGCTGGGCTTTGTCGCTGCCTTGATTGCGGGATATTCCCCAAGCGCAGTTGTCTTGTCTGCCCCCCATATTTATCGTGGCACAGGCAATCCCGCCCTGCCCCCCAGGGTTTTAGCTTGCCAGCCATTTCGCATGCTGCGCCAGCCTGTGATCGCCCCGCCCAAACCCACCAAATTGCAGGCCGAACGGCATGTCACGCACCCGCATCATTGGCAGGCTGAAGGCAGGGAAGCCAAGGAAAGTCCAGTACTGCAACAGCGTTCTGGACCCTGTCTGGCCAAGCCCTTCGGGCGCGGGACCGGACGCGGCAGGCAAGACAACCGCATCATATGTCGCCGACAGATGCTGAACACAGCGCCGCAATTCATCGCGCGCGGCCAGCATGCGCCCATATTCCTCGAATGAGACATCTTCACCAAGTGCGACCCACTCATGCAGGCGCTGGCTGATCTGGTCTGGCGCGGCCTGACAATAGTGCCGGAACCGCAACAGCATGTCATAGGCCACCATGCGCGGGGACATTTCGGGAATGGCACCCATGCGTTTCAGCACATCTGCAAGCGTGGCGTCCTGCGCAGGCTCGACAAGAGTGACCCCGCGCGCTTTCAGGGCCTCAAGGCAATTCTCAAAGGCCGACAGGCTGTCGCCGTCAAGTTCTTCAAACCCCTCTAGCCGCGCGACCGACAGTCTTTGGGGCATGACGGCTGGAAGCGGGCCATCGTCCGGCACAGGCAACGCCATAGGGCTATGCCCCGGCACGGTCCGTGCGATCCAATGCGACAGGCCCCAAGCGTCATCCACAGACTGGCCAATCGCACCCAAATGGTCATGCGTCTGCGAGACAGGGTGAATGCCCTCTATGGACAGGGCACCATGGCTGGGCTTGAACCCCACAACCCCGTTAAAGGAGGCAGGCCGCAGGATAGAGCCTTGCGTCTGTGTCGCAAAACCCGCCGGGAACATGCCGCTTGCCGCCCCCGCTGCGGTGCCAGAAGAAGACCCCCCCGGCGTATGCTTTGGGTTATGCGGGTTCGTGGTTGGCCCAGAGCGCCCAAGCGCAAACTCGGTGGTCACAGTCTTGCCCAAAAGAACCGCCCCCCCCAAACGCGCAGCGGCAACGCAAGCCGCATCGAAGCGCGGTTGGTTTTTTGCAAAAAAGGGGCTGTTCATTTCGGTGGGCATATCTTTGGTATCAATAATATCCTTCACCACGATTGGCATGCCATCGATTGCAGACAAGGGTTTGCCCGCGCTGTAGCGTTTGTCAGCCTCGCGCGCTGCATGCCGCGCATTCTCAAGGTCGAGATACGCAAATGCGCGGATCGTTGGCTCTTTTGCCTCGATATTGCGAATGCAGGCTTCCAGAAACGTGCTGGGCTTGCTGCGCCCGTTCAGAAAGTGCTGCCGTTCAGTCTGGAAGTTTGGCAAATCTGAGAGGAAGGATTCTGTCATGGCGGGACTCCTGCAAGATGGGTTCTGTGGTCTCAAGAAACGCGGCGGCCGTGTTCGGCAGCCCTCAGCCCTTGGAAAGGTCTAGGATAACTTTGCCCATGACGTGCCCCTCTTCGACCAGCTGATGGGCCTTGGCGATATCTGCAAGCGGCAGGCTATGCGCTATGCGATGGGACAAGATGCCGGGGCGCAGCAGGCCGCAAACCGCAGCGGCAATCTCGCGGCTATGGTGGGCGTCAAGACGGTGGATAAAAAGAAACCGGATGCTGACATTGCGCTGGCGAAAATCCCGTATCGGCATTTCGCTTGTATTCGTGGCAGAGCCAAAGCTGACAATGCGCCCCCCATGGGCCATGACACTGGCCGAAAACCCTGCATTCTGCGTTGTGTTGACGTCTACGAAATGGTCCACACCCCGGCCCGATGTCCAGTCATGGACCTGCGCCTCGGCCTCTGGGTCGGTGTAGTTGACCACAAGATCGGCACCTGCGCGCAGGGCCTCTTCGGCTTTGGCGGGGCCGGAGACCGAGGCGGCAACCTGCGCGCCGCCCAGTTTGGCAATCTGGATGGCATAATGGCCCACCGCCCCTGCACCGCCCGCCACAAACACTGTCCGGCCCGCAACCGGCCCGTCGCCCATAACGCTGTTCCATGCCGTCATAACGGGAACCCCCAAGGCGGCCCCGTCCAGAAACCCCGTAGCATCCGGCAAGCGCACCGCCAGATGCTGTGGAAGGGCCACATACTGGGCAGCCGTCCCGAACGCGCGCCCGAACTGTGCGCTATGTATCCAGACACGCTGATCCATCCGCGCCGGATCGACCCCCGCTCCGGTGGCCACGATCACGCCTGCGCCGTCATGATGCGGGATAATGCGCGGGTAGCCCATTTTGCGCCCCGGCGTGCCGCCGCGCACTTTGGTATCTGTCGGGTTCACCCCAGAGGCATGGACCTGCACCACAACCTCGCCTGCGGCGGGCTTGGGGTCGTCAATCTCGCCAATCTGGAACACGGCATTGGCGGGTCCGGTGCGGTCGTAATAGGCGGCTTTCATGTCAGTCTCCAATCCGGGAAAGGCAAAGGGGCTTTGGCCCTGTTCTTCAGTCTTGGGCGGTGGCAAAGGCCCCTGCTGGCAGCGCGGGCACCCAGCTGTGTTGGACGGCCTCCAGCCAGCCTGCCAGCGCGGGGCGCGCCTGTGTCAGCCCGTGGCTGGCATGGCGCAGCTCGATCCATTCAAGTGCGGCAACAAGGGTTATCGTTGCCAGATCGGGGTCTGGGCCAAGCGCGTCGATCTGGTCTGCGAGATGGTCCATCCCCCGTTCCAACCTTGCAAGATGGTGCGCGGCAACTGTGGCAGAACGGTATGGCGCGGGCCTGAGCATTTCGCGGCGCAAGCCTGCACCGGCATCGATCAGGCCGTTGCACACGGCAGCCAGCGCCAGTCTGCGCGTGCGCGCAGCTTCGGCTTTGGGCAGAAGCTGGCCGCCGCCCGCGCGCCTGTCCAGATGCAGGCAGATGATCGTTGAATCCGTGATTGCCCCTGCGTCAGCCTCCACCAGAACCGGAATCTGGCGCAAGGGTGTCGCGGCGCAAAACGCGGGCGACGGGGTGTTCAGGTCCACCCCGATACTGCGGCACGCATCCCATAGCCCAAGGATTTGCATCGTAATCCGCACCTTGTTCACATAGGGCGAGGTGGTAGTGCCATAAAGCGTTGCACTCATGCCTTGGGTTCCTTCGCTAGGTTGGGTGCATACTGGCTTTCAGGGGCAAGCAAGGCCCGTCGCCCCAGTGCCAGCGCAAGGGCCAGCGCGCCGCCCGCCACCAGCAGGCCCGCCCAATATCCGTGCCCAAGCAGAACCGGATAGCCCACCCCCGCAGCCCCGCCGCCAATGTAATATGCCGCCACATATGTGCCTGCGACGCCGGACCCCATAGACCCCGCCACGCCAGAGCCGACAGCATGTGTTGCAAACACACCAAACAGCACCACTGCAAAGCCCAGCACCAGCATAAGAACTGAATCATATGCCATCAGCAAAATGCCAAAGGCCGCAATCGCAATGCCAACGCGGGCGGCATGCAGCGTGCCGATCTTGTCTGACAGCCAGCCGCCACTGCCCGACCCTATGGTTGCGGCAAGGTAGACAAAGAATATCCCCCCGATTGCCCCGACCGAAAGGCCAAGTTCTGTCAGCCGGTAGGGAAGCAGGTTCGACAGCAGCAAATTGACGAATAAAAGCGTGGCCCCGAACATGAAAAGGGGCCATTTGCGCATCTGGTAGGTGGGTTTGGGCAACTGGACACGCGCCTTGATGCTCAGCAGGACCGGCCCGATCAGTAGGGCGGGCAGGTAAATCGCGGTAAGCGCGACAGGCACCCCGAATGCCTCGATCAATATGCCCGCGCTCATCCGGCCCAAGGCCGCGCCAATGGCGCTTAATCCCGTGAATATCCCCACCATTGTAGCAACCCGCGCGGTGAACAAGGCCCCCATCGCCGCCATTGCCAGCCCCGGAATGGCCGCCAGCGCAAGGCCCTGCGCAAACCGGGCCAGCCCCCAAAGCATGATATCGGGCGCCCAAGCCGAGGCAATTCCGGCCACACCGCCCAAGATGGTGGCAAGGCCCATGAAACGCCCCACATCGCGCGCCCATAGCGGGTAGAAGAGTGACCCCAACACCATGCCAAGGATAGGCAGACTCATCCCGATCCATGCAGCGCCAAGGGGCGCGCCGAAATGGTCTTCGATGGCAGGCAAGGCCGGCTGGATCGAATACAGCGAGATCGAGAAGACGATGCCTGCGGCAAAGAGAGCATATTTCAACAGCATTTCCTTCGCGTGGCCTGACGCAATTTCAAAAAAGTCGTTAGACTTTTCGGTTAGACATTGCGGCAGAACAGAAAGTTAAAGCGTTTCGGTGTTTCACCGGAAAACCGAAACGCTTTTGGCCCTGTGGCGGGTCTGCACTGGCGCGGCACTGGTTACACCGCTGGTGGCGGCGCGGCGGCGGCGGCACGCTGCAACCTGAATTGATACAGATAGGCGATGGCGACCAGCGCCAGACCCGCTGTATCCAGCAGCAAATCGCCCGAGATCAGCAAAAGTGCGGCAATAAAGGTTGCGATACGCACCGCAATACCCGCCCTGACAAGCAACCAGCCCTGCACCGCGCTGGCCAACAGGAAGATGCCAGCCATGGCCGTCACGATAGAGAATGCAATGACCAGCGGGTCGCCCACCATGATCAGCGCGGGGGAATAGACAAAGGCGAAGGGCACGATGAACGCTGCAAGCCCGATCTTGAACGCCTCGACCGAGGTGCGCATGGGCGGAGAGCCTGCAATCCCAGAGGTGGCGAAAGCGGCCAGCGCAATGGGCGGCGTAATGGCCGACATGACCGAGAAGTAGAACACAAACAGATGCGCCAAAAGCGGGTCCATTCCGGTGCGCACCAAGCCCGGCGCCACGACCGAGGCCGCAACTGCATAGGCGGCCGTGGTTGGCATGCCCATTCCAAGGATGATCGAGATGAACATCGCCGCCAGCAAGGCCGCAAGCTGGTTTTCCTGCGCGATCGAGAACAGGATATACGAGAAGCGCCCCCCCAGCCCTGTCAGAGAGATGACACCCACGATAATGCCCGCACAGGCGCAGACCGCCACAAGCTGTAGCGACATGCGCCCGCCCATGGACAGCGCGTTCAAGATGACTTTCGGACTCATCCTTGCGCGTGTCGAAAACCATGTGGTCACAACCACGGCAACCATCGCCAGGGTGCCAGACCGGATGATCGAGTAACCCGACATCAGAAGGATGATCAGGATCAAGATCGGGGCAAGAAGATAGATCGAAGTGACCAACTCGCGCAAATTTGGCAACTCGCTGCGGGGCAGCCCTACAAGCCCTTGTTTCAAGGCTTCCTTATCGACCATCAGATAGACCGAAAAGAAGTAAAGCAGCGCAGGGATCGTGGCCGCGATCACGATCTGGGTGTAGGGAATGCCCGTTACCTCGGCCATGATAAATGCGCCCGCGCCCATGATCGGCGGCAGGAATTGCCCCCCTGTCGAGGCGGTCGCCTCGACCGCGGCAGCAAAGCGGGGGCTGTAGCCCACACGTTTCATCAAGGGAATGGTCAGCGACCCGGTCGCCACAGCATTGCCCGCCGATGTGCCATTGATCATGCCCATCAGACCAGAGGCGATGACCGCAACCTTGGCAGGGCCACCCCGCGCGCGCCCCGCCATCGCAAAGGCAAGCTGGACAAAGTAATTGCCCACCCCCGAGACCTGAAGGAAGGCCGCGAAAACGATGAACAGCACAAGATAGGTGGATGACGCCGCTAAAATGACACCAAACACCCCTTCATTGCCATAAAGGTAGCTTATCAATCTGCTGTAAGAATAGCCCCGATGCTCCAGCACGCCGGGCAGCATATTGCCAAAAAGGCCGTAGCCAATGAAGATCAGCGCAAGAATTGGCAGAATGATCCCCGATGTCCGGCGCGTAAACTCCAGCACCAGAAAGATGCCGACCGTTGCAAAGATTACATCATTCTGATTGGGAAGTGCGCCTACCCTGAAATACAGACCGCTCAGGTTCTGATACAGGTAATATGTGCACCACAGCGCCGCGACCGCGAATGCCAGATCGAGAATATTTGGCCGAACCGCGCCGCGCCATCCCGAATAGATAATAAACGCGATGGCACTGCCCACGCTAAGATGAACACTGCGAAATATCCACGGGTCAATGGGCTTTACGTTCAGCACATACAGGTGAAACAGGACATAGCCGGCAGAAATCACTGTGATGACCATTGCTGCAACACTGGAAAACGGCCGCTCACGCATGCTTGCATCAGGCAGGGCTGACGCGACATCGGGGGTGGTCGGAGAGACGGAAACGGACTTTTCGGGTGTTACCATGATTCATTGTCCTTGGCCTGAAAGAGGCTGCCCGCCCGTCATGGACGGGCAGCTTCACTTTGGGTCGCTATTGATCAACAGACCGCAGGATCAGTTCATTTCAGGCGGATACACATGATCGCCCAGTTCGATACCGATCTCTTCATAATAGCGGATCGCACCGGGGTGCAGCCAAGCGAAGCTGTTACGCCCGATATTCTCGGCCAGCGTTTCGGCTGCGGACGAGTGGGTCTGAACCATGGCTTCGTTGTTCTCCATGATGGTCTTGACCATGTTATAGACAAAGTCGGCGTCCATATCCGCATGGGCCACGGCAAAGTTCCACATGCCGATCGTTGCAAGGTCTTCGTCATACCCTTCATAAGTGCCTGCAGGGATCACCTCGCGCCCGACAAAGGGATAGGTTGCTTCGAGGTGGTCGATCTGCTCATCCGAAAACCCGAAAAGGCAGCTTTCGCGCTGCGCGCGGATTTCCTGCACTGCTGGCACAGGAATGCCCGCCGCTGTCATCATGTGGTCAAGCAAGCCATCCATCAGCTGCGATGCCTGATCGCCTGTCCCGCCGGGTTGCAGCGTGGCGGTGATCCCAAGTTCCGGCAGGAAGATCGGCAGATATGTGCCGGGCGTACTTGCTGCGGGGCCGATGCCCAGGCGCGAGCCGACAACATCCTCGACCGAGCAGTTGCCCTGCGGGGCCAGTGTGATGCCATGGAACGGGGTCATGAACATGGGGAACAGGATACGGAAATCGCGGCGCTCTTCGCCGCCCGTCCATTCTGCGTTCCCTGTCCAGGAATCATACAACGGGCCTGTTGTAACAAGGCCGATATCCAGCTGTCCCGCATCCACCAAAGCGATATTCTGGCTTGGCCCTGCGGTCACCTCGACACTCACAGGTATGCCGGTTGCGTCTTGTAGAACTGTCGCAATAGCCCCGCCATAAACATAGTAGGTGCCCCCGATTGCAGAGGTGCCGATATTGAGGGACCGGGGCGACTGCGCGTCAGCGCCCATTGGAAGACTTGTCGCAACAAGCGCGGCAAGACTGGTGCTTCCAAGAAATTTCAGAATAGTCATAGTTTTCTCCTCCGATGGTTTGACTGAAGCTTGTGCATCAGCGTCTTGGTTTCTTCTGCGTCGCGCTGCGAAAGCTCACTCCTCCAAGGTCACGTTGGCAGCACATTGATTGGATCACCTGCATAAAACGCTTCGATGTTTTGCGCGCAGGTGCTTAGAAATCGGTGGATCGTGTCGCGTGACGTCCATCCGACATGCGGGGTCAGGATTACATCATCCCGACGGCGCAAGGGGTGCTCTGGTGGCAGTGGTTCTGGCTCGAAGACATCCAGACAGGCGCCGCGCAAATGCTGGCGGTCTAACGCAGTGATCAGGGCGTCGGTGTCTACGATGGCCCCGCGCGATGTGTTGATCACAAGCGCGCCGGGCTTCATTTGCGCAAACCGCGCGGCATTCATCAATCCGCGGGTTTTGTCCGTAAGTGGCAGATGAATGCTCAGGACATCGGATTGCCCAAGTAGCGCCTCCAGGCTTGGCGCAACCGAAACCCCGTCGGGCACATCGGCGGCGGTCAGACTGCGGGACCACGCCATGACATCCATGCCAAGAGCCATGGCGGGGCCAGCCACAGCACGCGCTGTAGGCCCGAAGCCCAAAAGCCCCAATCGCTGAGTGCCGCTGTCACGGCACAGCATCGCGTGCCAAGCGCCCGTGCGCAACATCTTGTCCCCACGCACGATGTGATGATCATGGGCAAGCATCATGCCGATCACCAGCTCTGCGACCGACGGGGATGATCCGCCGGGGGTCAGGGTGACAGTCGCACCCAGCGCGGCCACCACAGCCAAATCTATATGCGCAGCACCGCCACCGGTTTGCGCGATCAACTGCAACCTGTTTGCCTGTGCCAGCTCTGTCGCACCGATGCGCGCGCGCTCTCGGAACGGTATCAGGACATCGGCATCGCGGATAACCTCTGCCAGCGCATCCGGTTCAAGCGGGTGATTATAAATGCTGACCTTGAACCGGCTGCGCAGCTTTTGCACGGCGGGGGCAGTGTCACAAATCCCGTCCCAGTCATCAAGAATGACGATATGCTGAAGGTCTCCACTCATGCGCTTATCACTCCGGATGGCGGCGTTCCGATAGCCTGTGTCGAGCGCAGCAGCCCGGCTGCATAGCCTTCCCACCGGGGTGCGGCCTCGCCCAGCAACAGGCGCAATTTCTTGCCGTGGCTTTCGGCTGTCATTGGCTTGGCGGGGGTTCCGGTCGCATGGTCCGCGCTGGCCTCGAACAAGGTTCCGTCTGTCAACGCGACTGTCAGCCGCGCGGGCAGGCATGCAGGATAAGCGGCGTCAAGCTGCGGGCTGTGGATCAACTCGACCTTGTCACGCAAACGGACCACTGCGGGGTCATGCAATGTCTGTGCGTTGAATGCCCCTTCGATTGTGCCATTCAACAAGGCCCAACTGACAACATGCGGATAGGAAAACGCCGCCTGTTCAGGGGTTTCGGGCGCGCGCACGCCTGCAACCTTGATCGCACTGCCATAGGTTGTCACGCGCACAGCGGCGATATCGGCCTTGCTGTGACCGGCTTTCGCAAGCGAATTGGCGATGCCGATTGCCGCTTCAATGCCGGTATGCGTGTGGCCGCAGCAGGGATAGGCCTTGAGGGTCAGCGCCTCGATCCTTGGCGGCTCTGTGCTGCCGAGCGCGTCCACCAGACATTTCGCTTGCGGATTGCCCCCAAGGGTCGCCAGAAAGCCGCCCGGCCCCTCCAGTGCGCGGCGCGCACCTGTGACGCCTGCGCGCGCCAGATCAGCCGAAAGCACGCCCACCATAGCTGCATGCGCCGGATGCACCGGCTTGGACCCTGCATTGTCATCCGAGAAGGCCCAAAGCGCTGCGGCCTGTGTTGCCGCTGTTCCGATCGCGTCGCGCGTCAAGGTTGCGTTCAACCCCATCACACGCGCGGCCGCTGCGGCAGCACCTATGGCGCCAACCGTGCCTGTGGTGTGGAACCTTGCGTAATGGTCGGTGCCTGCGGCCTCTCCCAGACGGATGCCAACTTCGTAGCCCGCCACAACAGCGGCAGCAAGATCAGAGGCTTTGGCCTTGCTGCGTTGCGCTACCGCGAAAGCCGCGCTTATTGTCGGGGCACCGGGATGGTAGATCGAGGGGCCATGCAGATCATCATATTCCAGCAAATGGCACGCATAGGCATTGTGAAACGCGGCCATGGCAGCGCTGTCGCGCAAATCGGTGCCCAGTATCGATGCCTCGCCCAGTTTCGCGGGCGCGCCAACTGTCTGATGCAGCCGTGTCGCACCGGCGGCACCGGCAACTGTGCACGCCGCCCAATCCAAGAGCGCCCGTTCATAAGCGCCCTATGTCGCGTCTGAAAAGCTGCTTGCCGACAGCCCTGCGACATACTCCGCAAGCTGGTGGGTTGCACCTTGCCGTGTCATACCTCCTGCCCTTCTGCTGTCTTTCCCGCGACATCCAGAACAACCACGCCCTTGGCGACCAGTTGGGCGATGTCCTCTGCGCTTAGCCCAAGACGCTGGGACAAAAGCGCTTGCGTATGCTCGCCCAGACGCGGCGGCATTGAAAATGCCCGCTCTCCATGCGCGGGGAATTTCATCGGGTCCCCCGTAATGGGCAGTTTACGGCCATCTGAGGCGCTGGCGGTCGTGACCATATCGCGCGCAAGAACCTGTGGGTCTGCAAGGGCCTGATCAACCGTGTTGACCCTTGCCGAGGGGATTCCCGCATCGACCAGAAGCGGCAACCATTGAGAGGAACTCTTTGTCTGAAAGGCGCGTTCCAACGAATCCCAAAGCGCCAGCTTGTTTTCAAGCCGCAAGGTGTTGTCGGCGAACCTTGGGTCGGATGTCAGTTCCGCCAGATCAAGAACCTTGCACAAGGACACCCACATCGGTTCGGTATTTGCCGTGACCACGACTTCCTGACCATCGCCGCACATGAAAGCGCGGTAGGTGGGGATCGAGTCGTGCCCCGCGCCCTGCCGGCCAGGCACATCGCCCGACACAAGGTAGTATTGCGCCTGATAGGATAACATGGAAATCTGCGCGTCCAGCATGGCAACATCGACAACCTGCCCCTGACCTGTCCTTTGGCGTTCGGTCAGCGCGGCAAGCGTGCCGATGACGGCATACATGCCTGCCGCAAGATCGCCCAGCGGCACCCCTGCGCGCACAGCGCGCCCCTCTTTCGGGCCTGTCATCGACATCCCCCCGGAGAGCGCCTGAACGATCATGTCATAGGCCGGACGGTCCCGATACGGGCCTTCCTGCCCGAAACCTGTGATCTGACAGATGACCAGTCGCGGGTTATGGGCGCGCAACAACTCCACTGACAGGTTCAGGCGGTCCAGGACACCGGGGCGAAAATTCTCGATCAGCACATCTGCATCTGCAAGCAGATCAAGCAGGATTTTGCGCCCCTCTTCGGCCTTCAGGTTCAGGCAGATGCTTTGTTTGTTGCGGTTGGTGGAATGGAAATAAGCGCTGTCCCCATGCACCATATGCGGCGGCAGGATGCGCGTTGCATCCCCTTTACCCGGCACTTCCACCTTGATGACATTTGCACCCAGATCACCAAGTATCTGCGTTGCATAGGGACCAGACAGAAAGGTTGTCAAATCCACCACACAGATCTTTTCAAGCGGGCCGCTGCGCATTGTCATTCTGTTGCCTCCAGCACTGTGACGGCGCAGGCACCATGATCAAGGCCGCTGATGCCGCCGCCGGTGCAATGGGTCACCCCGACCCGTGGCAGCCGCGCGACCTGCCGCGCACCGGCGGCCCCGCGCATCTGGGTGACAATCTCGATCAGTTGCGCAATGCCGGTGGCACCCAGCGCATGCCCGCGTGACAACAAACCCCCACTGGGATTGACCGGAATCCGGCCCTGCAAGGTGGTTTCCCCGTCGCGCACAAGGGCCATGCCGCCGCCCGCCTCGCACAGGCCAAGGGCTTCGTAATACATCAGTTCTGCGATTGCGAAGGCGTCATGCAACTCGCAAATACCGACATCTTGCGCGCTGACGCCTGCCTGCTCATATGCAATGCGCGCTGTGCGCTCGGTCAATTCGGCCGAACTCATGATGCGAAACCCTGTCTTGTATAGACCCGATTGCAACGCCGTAGAGGCGACACGCACAGTTGCATCCGAGCGCTGCGCAAGCGCTTTGTCCGCAGTCAGGACAACCGCCGCCGCGCCATCGCCTGTCGGGCAGCACATGAACAGGCGCAAAGGGTCTGCAACCATGCGGCTGGCGCGCACCTCATCGGCGGTAACCGCCTTGCGAAACTGTGCGATCGGGTTAAGCGCGCCATTCCCGCGCGCTTTCACCGCGACCTTGACCAAGTCATCTTCGGTGGCACCGTATTCGTGCATGTAGCGGCGCGCGCGCATGGCATAGACCGCAGGCATCACTTGCCCTTGCGCCACCTCGATATCGGTATCTTCCAGCGGCAGCGTACCGCCGCCCAGCACCGACAGCTTTTCAACGCCGAACACAATCACAGTGTCAGCCTGCCCCGACGCAATTGCCGCGGCCCCGTCCTGCACGGCCACCGAACCAGAGGAACAGGCGTTTTCGATATTCTTGATCGGCATGCCTGTCATACCCAGATCGCGCAGTACCCTTTGCCCTGTCAGCATTCCGCCCAGAACATTGGCGCAATAGGCCGCCTGAATGTCGGACTTGGCGATGCCTGCATCCGCAAGGGCCGCGCGCACGGCAGTTTGGCCCATCTGCTCGATGCTGCGATCTGGTGTTTTTCCGAACGTGGTCTGGCCGATCCCGGCCACATATACATTGCGCATGGGGTTAGCCTTCCTTGCAAAAACGATAGCCGGTTACAGCCGTTCCATCGGCATTGGTGCGGATGGTTCCGATCACCGGCTTGACGGCGATATCCACAGCCAATTCGGCGGCGGGATGATCAATCTGGCCAAAGACGCGCACATCATCGCCGAAATCGACATAGCCCACGACATAAGGTGTCTTGAACGCCTTGGGGGCCACATGGATCTCGGAGAAGCTGTATAGATTGCCCCGAGCGCCTATTTCGGTCACCTCGAAGCTATCGCCATCGCAGTGGTCACAAAACGCGACTTTGGGGAAAAACCGCTTGCCGCAGCCTGTGCATTTCTCGCCAAGAAGAACGATCGTACCGTTATCATCGCGCCATGGCTGTGGCATCGGGTGCGGGGTGTCAGTGGTCATGAGTGTCTCCAGATCCTTGAGCTAGAATTTGCGAAATCCGTGTTGCATGTTTGATCACGGTTGCGGATAGGCGCGCTTCGTCCTGCGTGCCGTTGAAGCGCTGCTTTGGCAGGGTGATGCACAGATCGCCGATGACTTCGCGTTCGGGGCCAAAAATTGGTGCGGCAATGCCCACTGCATCTTGCAAGCGCTGGCCGAATGAAATGGCATAGCCCTGACGGCGAATTTTGTTGATCTCAGCGCGGATCAGATCGGGCGCGGTGACAGTTTCTTCATGTGCCCGTTCAAGATCCGCGCGCGACAGCACCTCTTCGCGCTGCGCCTCGGGCAGGAAAGCCATAATCCCCAGCCCGCTTGCAGAATAATGGATGGGTATCCAGCGGTTCAGTTCGACAACATAGCGAAGCGGGTTTTGCGACTCGACAGATAGCGCGAATATCATGCGCAGGTTTTCGGGGTTCAGCACCCCCAGCAAAACCGTTTCATCACATTCCGCGACAAGGTCTTCCATCACAGGCTTGGCGATGCGGCGCAAAGGATGGTTGCCCGAAATCAGGAAGGACAGGCGGATCAGCTCCAGCCCAAGGCAATAGCCGCGCCCTGACTCGTCGCGTTTCAGCCAGCTAGCATTGACCAGACTGGCAAGCGTCCGATGCGCGGCACTGGGTGGGATGTCCAGCGCCACAGCAAGTTCGCGCACGCCCCAGATGCGATCAGGGTCACCGCTTGCGCCCATCAAATTGATCATTTGAAGCGCACGTTCAACGGGGTTTCGAGGGGCAGCGGCCATGCGTCTTTTCTCCTGTCACCAAGCCCGTTCACAGCGATTGCGAAAAGTCTTGACGATGCGTATCTGTTCCGTTAAACAGAACAAGAGTGTCCGTTATATGGGACACACGCTAGGCGATAGTTGTTCGAGCTGTCAAGGCTGATCTCGCATGCAATGGCATGCGATAATCGCCTTTGCGCTCAAGCCGCAGCGCAGCATTTTGCCTTTAATTTATGGGTAATTTCGGTCTTGGGGGCCGTCTTGCACGCAGCGGCAAACCGCCCGCTGCAACAGCGCTGCGAGGTGTGATATTCTTCTATGACGGATAAAATTGCCGCTTTGCTGCGGGGCAGCGCACCAAAAATCGGGGCCTGTGGTGAGACACTTGCAAGACCCAAATCCGGCCTTCGCAACCGCAGCATCTACCCCCTGAAAACCGCGCGCGCGGCAGGTGTCACATTTCTGAATGCGCAGAGGTTTTGGGGCTGAACCCAGCCTGTTTCGGGCCGCGCGGCGGCTTGGCGGCCCGATTAAACGAATCATTTGTGCTGTTCACGCCCATTAAAGTCGCAGGCAGACGGGCGCAAAGGGGCCGACGCCCCCTTGCGCTGCAGCGCCGGAAATATCAGGCGAATTCCTGCATGTTGCCAAGCAAGATGGCTGTCAGCCCGATTTCGGCACCGCCTGCGTCCAATGTGTCCAGCCTGACACCACTGGGAATATTGACCCCGCTTCGGTCAAGCTCCGACAGGTCTGCTGCCGCATCTATGAAAACCCAGCGTGGCGCATTTCCCGAAGGCAGACCAACAGCGGCGCGCAACACTTCCAGCGCATCAAGCGCCGTGATCTGCCCGTCGCGGTTGATATCTGCGGCGATAAACGCCTCTCCCGGGGCATCGCCGAAGCTGGGGCGCAACCCCACTGCCATGCGCAGCACATCCAGCGCATCCAGCGCGGTGACTGTGCCATCGACGGACGGATCATAGGGGCGTGTGGCATCCACCACCCCGCCAGCCTGATTGGGCAACAGATCGAAGCCAAACTCGCCTTCGCTGCGCGAATTGCGAATATGCGCGACGGATTGCCCCTGCGGCGTAAAGGTGACGCGCACCCCTTCCATGGCAGCACCCCTGACATCCAGCACCTGCCCGCCAAAGGTCACAAGCCCGTCAAGCGCGCCGCCGGTTACGGGTGGGGCGACAATTTCGGGGGCAGTTTCTGGGCGCGCCTGTTGCTGGGTCTGGAAGGTGACAGCCGCCGCAACATAGGCAGGGTTTTCGGTGACCAACAGATCAAACAGCGCATTATTGAACGCCACGCTGCCCTGCTCCAACCCTGTTGCCAACAACGTTTGGGTCGCGCTATCAATCGCGGCGCTCTCGAAATCAGCAAGGGTGATCATTCCACTGGGGTAATCGGGCAGATAAAAGCTGTCCGGCCCTTCGCCTGCGCCATAGCTGAACAGACTGTCCGCCCGATCCGACACGCGCCATGCGTCGCGGAATGCGCCATACAGGCCAAGAATACCTGCATCTGCATCATCCCCGAACACCAGCGGGCGTGAAACCAGCTGACCATCGGGCAAGGCCAGGTCCGTGTCGGGGTTGCCGTCGAAATTGCCCAGCAATCCGTTGACCTGACCGGACAGCACAGGGCTAAGGAAGACAGAAATATCCAACCGCCCCTCTGTCACCGTGGCCGAAACCGCGCTGAGCGTGTCACCCTCGGGGGCACCATGGCGGTGGACCAGATGCCATGTGTTGCCGGTGCGGTAGACAAGATCGCCCCCCACTGCAATGCTTTGGCCAGAGGTAAGTGTGACCGCACTGCCATTGATCAGCACGCTGTCAGGTGTCGTGGCGTCCACCATCACTGTGCCACCCTCCAGACGGACAGCGGCGGCCACATTCTCGGATGCATTTTCGCCCACAGGGGCCATGCGGGCCTGCACCTCGAAACTGCCATCGGTGCTGCGGGTCAGGACAAACTCGCCCGCTGCATGGAAATCATAGGCCAGCCCGTCCAGTGTGACCAGATGCGGGTCGGCGATCGTGTCGGCGCGGGCAACTTGGGGGGCGGCGGGCGGCGCACCACCGCCGCCGCCGATCCAGTCAAGCCAGCTTTGCCACGCTGCCGGTAGCGGCACGAAAGCGGCTGGTCCCCCTTCCCACACGGCCCATAACTCGGTATCGCCCGCGCGCATTTCTGTGCCGATCACAGTGCCATCCGGCAATGGGTCGATCACCAAGGCCACATCATTCAGGAATATCCCGTCACTGGCCGACAAAAGCCGCACACCATTGCCCGCCAGCACATTTTGCGCCGCCTCCAGCATCGAGAGGTGAAGACTGCCGCCATTCATGGCAAAAGCCCCCGTAACCAAGACCTGATCATAGCCGCCGCCCGCGCTGCCAATGTCGAAATGGACAGCGCTGCCCTGTTTGACGACATTGCCGGTAATCGCCATCACCCCTGTGGCGGTGATCTGCCCGCCATCTGCGCCAATCTGGTCGCCAACATAAAAACTGGACCCCGACATCACCAGCGCGGGCTGGCCAGCGGTGCCGACAATCTCGCCATATCCCAACAGCATATTGTTCTGGGGCACAGGCCCGGAATACACCTCGATCAGGGGCGTTATCAGCCGCCCGCCAGCCAGCGCAAGCACCGAAGTCGCGGCGCCGGCATCGCCCAGCTCGACCTTGGTGCTGGCCAGAACATCGGCACCTGCGCCTATGGTCAGAATGCCCTGCCCTGCCCCTTCGGCGCTGGCCTGCGGGTTCAGGCCGCGCCCGATATGGATGCGCCCATCCGCGCCCTCAACCGCGACCCGCGTGCCTGCGCCGGTCACATCCATGCGCCCGATGCCGCCATCGACACCGATTTCCACAGCGCTGACACCGGCGTTGATCTGGACAGAGGCACCGCCGCTGATCTGCGCCGCCGCCGTGCCGCCACTGGCCCCGACAATCAGGCGCGAAACCCCCGCAGCCTCGCCCGCCAAAAGCGAACCCGCCCCGTCAACAACCAGCGCGCCTGTGGCCGCAATATCCGGCTGCCCCTCTCGGACGCGGCCAATGCCGATACCGGCCACGGTCTGCCCGGCGCTGCCATCTCCGGCATCTTCCAAAATGGCCCGCGCGCCTGCGCGCAATTCCAACCGGCCATCGCCGCCATTTGTGCCCACAAGAATGTCACGCGCCCCAAGCAGGCGCGCTGAGGCACCCTGCAAGTGCATCTCGCCCTTGCCCCCTGTTCCGGGCGTGAAAGCGGGCGTTCCGCCCACAATTACCAGCCTGTGTGCCGCCCCGTCCATGCTTACGGAAGAATCGCGAATGATGGCCTGCGCATCGCTGCCCGCACCCCCACCCACAAAGAAATTCGCACCGCTGCCCTGCGCGCTGATGGTCAGATCGCTGCCATCCTCCAGCGTCAGCCGCCCGATCCCTACCCGATCTGGCGCGTCAAACCAGCTGGTGCCCAGCCGGACACCCCCATTGCGCGCCGCCTCGATAAAGGCGGAACTGGCAGACATCGTGATCGTGCCGCTGGCGCCCCCCTCGCCACCGGCCACAAGCCATGCATCTTGCTGGCGGGCGATAAGGTCTAGCTCGCTTCCCCCAGAGAGGTGCAGACTGCCTGTCGCCCCTGCACCACTGCCCACGATAATCTCGGCGGCATCATCAACGCCGCCGGACATCACGAATAGCGTGCTGCTTTCACCAAGATCGACACTGCCCGCCCCGCCTTGCAGCCCGATGCGCATGGCCGCATAGCCGCCATCGCCACCAAGGTTGATTTCCCCCTCTGGGCCGAAGGTTATGCCATCATTGCGCGCCCCAAGCACGGCACCCCGCACCACAGCATGGCCCGCACTGCCGACGCCCTGACCAAAGGTAATATCGACATAATCGCTCTCGGCATGACCAAGAAGCACAAGCCCTTGCAGCGCCGCGCCCTCTTCATGCCCCGCGCCCGAGATATTGGCCAGCCCTGTGCCACCCTGCCGCCCGAAATTGGCGGTCACGCCCTTTAACTCAAACGGTTCGTCTTGGGCTGTGCCCGCCTGAACAGACACCAGTGCATCCGTGATGTTCAGCACGCCTTCGCTGCCCGTGTCCCAGCCGATATCGAGGTTGACATTGCGCCCCGCCCCCAGCCCGCCGAACAGGGCGCGGGCGTCATTGCTGACATCCAGAACCCCGTCCGACCCGCCGCGCCCCAGATCAAGGCCGCGCAAGCCGGTTGCACGCGATCCTGCCCCGTCTATCGTCAGATGGCCTGTGCCGCCGCCGGTCATGTTGGGGGCCGCGAAGCCGATCTGCACCAGCCCGTTGCCCCCCATATCCAGCACCGAGCCGGACAGGATCTGCGCGCGCCCTTGCGAGCCGTCCCCCCCACCGACCCAGAACCCGCCTGTCACATCCCCTGCCTGAACATGCATCCCGGACCCGTTGCGCAAGATCACGTCACCCGTGCCGTCATTCGCGTCTGACCCGCTCCAGCGGGTGCCAACATGCACCCCTGCGCTTTGCCCCTCAACAGAAAGCTGGGCCGCGTCGAGGATAAGTTGCCCCTCCCCCCCTTGGCTGCCGACCAGCACAAAGGCGTAACTGGCTGTGCCCCCGTCGCGGGGGGCGTGGATGGTCATCTGTGATCCGATGACTTCCAGAAGACCGCTGGCATCAGAACGCCCCACATCAAGATTGACGCCGCCAGCCCCGCTGGAAAACTGGGCCGTGCTGCCATTCTCCAGACGCATCCGGCCATCGGCGCCTGCGCCTGCGCCAATGGCGACATCGACGCCCTGCATCCCTTGCACTGTCAGCGCGCTGCCAGTGGCCTGAAGCGTGCCCTCGCCGCCCGCAACCCCGATATCCAGCTGCGCGAAACCCGACTCGCTGCGCGTGGTCAGACTGCCATTGTCCGCAGTTGCAGCACCCTGCGCATCGGTCCCGTGGCCGATGCGGGTGGCCGCAAAGGCGTGATGCGCATTCACAACAGCCCCGCCATTGGCGATTTGCACTGTGCCAAGGCCCCCATCAAGCCCGATGGCCAACTGCCCTGAAAGCTGCACTAGGCTGCTTTCGCCTGTTACCTGTAACTGGCCTGTCCCGTCATTGCGGCCCACGCGCAAATTCGCCTGTCGCCCATCGGGCGCGCGCAACTCCAACGCGCTGCCGGACTGAACAAGGATCGCCCCCTCATTCCCCGCAAGCCGCCCGACATTGGCAAAAACCCCCGCGCCCCCCTCGAACAGGGCGGTTGCGCCATTGCGCAAGCTGAGCGTGCCATCCGCGCCTGCACCGGCCCAATCACCGATCATTAGCCCGACTTCACCCTGCATGCTTTGGATGGTTATCGCAGAGGCATCTACCAACGCTGTGCCGGTGCCGCCGCCCACCCCGATGCTGACCTCTGCATTATTGGGCCCTGTGGGGTTTGACAGTCGAAATTCTGCCCCGCCCAGCACCTGCATCAGACCGCGCGCGCCATAGCCAATGCTTAGGCCCGTGCCATCGGGGGATGCGGGGCCAGAGACCACCTGAAGCAAACTGCCCTGATCGCGTAGAATAATTGCGCCCAGCGCGTCAGGGTCCGGCGTGCCACTTCCCGGACTTCCTGCCGACACAAACGGGCCTGCCGTGGCCGAGGTCAGTGTCAATGTCTGACCATTCGACACCAGCAACTGGCCGCTGGCATCAGAAAACCCGTAAGTGTAGGTTGACGCATTCTCGAAAAAAATGCCTGTTTTCACGACCGCCATAATACATCCTTGCAAATATGAAATCTCCGGCGGCTTCTGGCTGCGGCAAATGTGCAGCGCCCTGTCCGACCGAATTTAAAATTGAACTGCCTCAAGAAATTATTTTTGCAAAAATCTGACGCATCAGGGGGGTTTTGGCAAGATTGTTTCCACACAGCAGTGTTGCACCTGCGTAAAACCGCAACACCCTGCCAAAGGGTTATCTGATGCAGGCTTGGTGCCGCAGTAAAATATTCTGGCTTGCCCCCACCCGATCTGTCAGAAAAGCATCGCAAAACCGGCGCAACACCCAAGGGACTAGACCTGCCATATGTCCAAGAAAACCCTGAACACAGCCAATCTTGAAAAACTTGGGGCCGAAAAGCTGGCGGCGCTGGTGATGGAGCTGGTACAAGGCAGCGCCGCATTGCAACGGCGCGCACGCATGGAATTGAGCGCGGCCCAAGGGCCAAAGGATGTCGCCACAGATTTGCGCAAACGCTTTGCCTCGCTGCGGCGCGCAACCAGCTATGTCGATTGGCGCAAACAGCGCGCGCTGGTCAAGGATCTGGACGCGCAACTGACCATGATCGAAACGAACATCGCGCCGGAAGATGCCGATGAAGCCTTTGAACTGCTATGGGCGTTTTTGCAGCTGGCCCCGTTCATTCATGCCCGAACTGATGACAGCAATGGCGCAATCGGTGATGTCATGCGCCGGGCAATGGCGCTGATTGACGCAATAGCGCCGCGCCTGTCCCTTGCGCCCACAACCTTGGCTGACCGTATTCTGGACGCTGTTGTTCAGGCCGGATACGGGGAATTCGATGGAATTATTCCCGCCACCCAAGGCACGCTTGGGCAGACAGGGCTAGAGCACCTCAAGCAGATCACCCGCGACTGGGCAGAGGCCCCGCCGACCGAGCAAGAGGTCCAGCGCTATCGGCGCTACGGCTTTTCCACTGCGCCTGAACTCAGCGCGCGGCGCGCGCGCCAAAGCACAAGCGCGATTATCCTGTCCGAAATTGCCGATGCGCAGGGCGATGTTGACGCCTATATGGCCGGCTATTCCGCCGAGCAGTTGACCTATGCCACCATCGCCCCCAATGTCGCGCGACGGTTGCTGGATGCAGACCGCAGTAAAGAGGCATTCAGCATTCTGACCCGCGCAATGGCGGCAAACGCAGATGCATCTTTCAGAGTAGTCTCCCCCGATCTGGATGATGTCTATGAAGACTGCCTTGAGAAACTGGGAAAGCTGGACGCGCTCAAGACACATCTATGGGCCAGATTCGAGCAGGTGCTTTGCCCGCGCAGTTTGCGGAAATACCTGAAACTCTTGCCGGATTTCGACGATATCGAGGCCGAAGACACTGCGCTTGATCATGTTGCACATTTCCCCCATCTGGGGGCTGCGATCAGTTTTCTTGTGGACTGGCCCGCGCTGGAACGCGCGGCGAAAACCGTGATCACCCGCGCCGACGCGTTGGATGGCAATGCCTACACCACCCTGACCCATGCCGCAGACACGCTGGAGGCGCGCCACCCGCTAGCCGCCACGCTGATACGGCGCGCAATGATCCAAGACACGCTGGACGGGGCCAAATCCAAGCGCTACCGCCATGCGGCCCGTCATCTGGCTGAATGCGCGGCATGTGATCTGCGGATCGAGGATTACGGCGCATTTTCCAGCCATAGCGCCTTTGTCGCAGCGCTTCGGGCGCAGCATGGGCGCAAATACGGGTTTTGGGAGATGACAGACGCCTGACCTCGGGCAGGTGTCTAGCGGCGTTTGCCAGTGTATTTGGGGATTTTCTTGCCGTGCTGGCCCGTCAGGACAGGGGTGCTTGTGCGGTTTTCGTCATCCAGTTTGCGCCACCGTTCCAGCCGCGCGGGGTCCAGTGCGCCTGCGTTGACTGCGGCCTGAACAGCACAGCCGGGTTCATGCGCATGGGTGCAATCCCGGAAGCGGCACTGGGGCGCAAGTTCAGTGATTTCGGCAAAAAGCTGCTCCAACCCCTCTGTCGCATCACTGACCTGAAGCGAGCGCATGCCCGGCGTGTCAATCACCCAAGCGCCGCCAACAATGGCATGAAGCGAACGCGATGTCGTGGTGTGGCGGCCCTTGGCATCGCCTTCGCGGATGCTGCCGGTTGCTTGCGCCTGCGCGCTCGACACCGCCGACAGCATGTTCAGCAAAGACGATTTCCCCACCCCTGACGAGCCGACAAGCGCGACAGTTTGCCCAGCGCCCAGCCATGGCGCAAGCGACATGGCGGCCTGCGGCGATCTGGCATCCAGTGCGACCACATCCAGCCCCCGTTGCAGCCCGACCACCTGTTGCAGGTAAGGCGCGGTGTCGTCCACCTGATCGGCCTTGGTCAGGACAACCACAGGCAGCGCGCCCGACTGGTTGGCCAAAGCCAGATAGCGTTCCAGCCGTGCGGGGTTCAGATCGTCATTGCATGACGTGACAATGAACAGCGTGTCGACATTCGCGGCAATCAACTGGGGCGCGCGCCCGCCTTCGGTGCGGCGCTGCAAGATGGACTTGCGATCCAGCCGCCGGATACAGGTCAGGCTGTCCGCCTCGACCAGAACCCAATCCCCGACAGCATAATCGGCGGTGCTGGCCTTGGCGGGCAGGTCCAGCCGGACTTGTCCGGCCACCGACAATGCACCCAGTCTGGAGCGCTGCACTGTTGCGATGCGCATCGGTTCAAGATGCGCGTCTTCAGCGCCCAGCTGCCCCTCGAAGAAATCCGACCACCCGAAGGGGGCAAGCGTGGCGGAGTGCTGATGTTCTGATCCGGTCATAGCCGCATGAATGCGCGCGCGCGTGCGCTGATGCAAGCCCTACCTGCCTTCGGGCTGTGGTTTCGGCAACAGCGCGGCAAAGCGCCAATGCCACAGCATCAGGCGGCGCCCCGTCTTGTTTGTATGGCGATTGTTCTGCATCTGACATTGGGTTCCGACAATCGGTAACGAAGCTCGGCAATGCGGGGTTTTGCGGAGATAGGAATTCTGAGTGCAAAGCCGCGTAGCGTCGGGCCGCGGTGCGGCGATGCACGCTTTGGGCATAGCACTTTATGCCGGCCAAATCCGCGCAAGATCAGAGCGTTGCGCGTAGCCAAGCCAAATCGCCGTGCCGTGGGTGCGGCCCGGCGATGCGCGGCGGCGCTTCGCGCCTTTGTTCCGCGCAGGGGATGTCCCCCAAGCCCTACTTTCCGCCATTTGCACTCTTGCGCGGGGTGCAAAACACCAGCGCGCCCTGTCAAGCGGTCATGGCCGGTGCAAGCAGATCGCAGCCGGGGTCTGCGACACGGTCTGCAGAGAGCATGGCCCCCTGCTCCAGCCATCTTTTCCCTGTCATATAGGCCCGCGGGTCTGACAGGGCGTCGATGGCAATGAACCGGCCTTTGCGGAAATACCAGACCGATCCGGTGCCCGCCCGTTTGCCCGCGCGGAAAATGGTCTGGTCCGCGCCTGTATTCAGCCCGGCAATCTGAAGTTTCATATCATACTGGTCTGACCAGAACCAAGGCACAGGCATATAGGGGTTTTCCACCCCCGCCAGAGTTTGCGCCAGCGCGCGCGCCTGATCGCAGGCATTTTGCACACTCTCCAGCCGCGCGACCTGCCCTTGCAGCATGAAGGCCGCAACATCGCCAATCGCATGGATGCGCGGGTCTGAACTGCGGCACAGCCCGTCCACCAGCACGCCGCCCCCTGCCTCTTCGCGGCAGGCCAGCCCGCAAGCGCGCGCAAGCGCGTCATTGGCCAAAGCCCCGATCCCGACGATTGCCAGATCGGCGGCGATGACGCGGCCATCATCCAGCTGCACATGGCCCAAAGCGCCGTCTGCCCCTTCCAGCAAGGCCGACACGCCCACCCCTTCATGCAGCTCTACCCCTTGCGCGCGGTGCAGCGCGCGGACCATATCGGCGGTTTTGTCACAAGCCACACGCGCCAATATGCGCGGCCCCGCTTCCAACACTGTGACCGCCAGACCGCGCTTGCGCATCACAGCGGCTGCTTCCAGCCCGATATACCCCCCGCCAATGACAGCAATGCGGCGCGCGCGGTCCAATGCACCGGCCAGATGCCCGATATCCTCTATCCCGCGGATCAGATGCACACCGCGCAATGCGCCCCCCAACGCTGCGGGAAAGGGGCGCGGGCGGCTGCCCGTTGCCAGAACCAGTGTGTCATAACCGATGGTTTGCCCATCTTGCAGCACAACACAGGCCCCGCCCCGGTCAATGGCCGTGACCCGCGCGCCGGTCATCAGGCCGATATCAGAACGGGCATACCAGTCCACGGGCTTCAGCCACAAACGCTCTTGTGGCATCCCGCCCGAGAGATAGGCTTTTGACAATGGCGGGCGCTGATAGGGGGGAAACGACTCTTCCCCGATAATCAGAATGCTGCGCGTGTCGCCATCGCGGCGCAAGGTTTCGGCCAATGTCACCGCAGCCTGACCCGCGCCGATGATCACCAGTTCTGCATGGCTGTGCCGCATCTGCCGTGCCTTCCTGTTTACAGGCCGCGCGTTGCAGCCGTTATTGCCGGTGTTTTCATCGCCTGTCCGCCAAAGGACAGGCGATGCATCATGCGGTTGCGCCCAAATCAGCCAGCATCTTGCGCAATTGCTTCGTCGCCGGTGTGACGATGGCCACGAAATAGCTTTCGCGCAGTCGCCGTTGCGCGGCCCCGTGCGTGACATATCCGCGTGCGCCCTGGTGCAGCATCGCGTTATGCGCTGCGGCCACCGACAGATCGCCTGCGGCCAGTCGCGCCTTGATCACGCGGATGAAATACGCGTCCGATGTGTCATAGGGGGTTTTGCACAAGGCACTGACTTCGGCCTTCAAGGCGTCAAGTTTCTCGCGGAAATGTTCGGGCTGGTCGGGCAGATGCTGGTTCACATGTCCCAACGGGCCGCGCACCTGTTCCATCAGCGCGATGCAACCCTCGATCATGCCAAAGGCCATGCCCGATTGCAGCAGGATAAAGCCTGCGCGGATTTTGGGCACATAGGCGTTGATCGGGTCGGCAATGACATGCGCCTCGGGGACAAAGGCATCGCGGCATTGCACGCCATAGGTGCGCGTGCCTTCCAGCGCCACGAAATGGTCGTTCGAGACAAGTTTCACCCCATCGCCCCGCCCATGCAGCACCATCATCACCCGCTCGCCCGCGCGGGGGCCTTCGGGGATTTCGCTGATCACGGCAAACCATGCATCCTCGTTGATATTGCTGACCCATGGCAAGGTGCCGCGCAACGTGTACCCCCCCTCGACCGGGGTGGCTTTCAGCTTCATCTGCTCGATACCGAACAGGGTTTTCATGGGGTTGGACAACCCAGTTCCGCCAAGCACCGCGCCAGTTGCCACCTGCGCGCCAAGGCTGTCTTGCAGGGCGGTGTTGTCCGAATTGAAAATATACCAGCCCAGTGCCGACTGGCACCACATGCAAAACGCGGTCGATAGGCATTCGCGCCCTGCGCGCGCCATGGCGGCAATGGTGGTGTCGAGATCCAGCGCGCCACCGGGCGCAGGCAAATGGCGTTGAAACGCGCCAGCCGCGCCATAGCTGCGCATCACGGCTTCGGGGTAAAGCCCCTCGGCATCGATCGCGCGGACAAGTGGCACAAGGTCACTGGCGGTTATGCGGTCGGCTTCGGCAAGAACAAAATCGCTGTCAGGCAGTGCCAACGCAGAGACTTGTAGTTCGGGGGCAAGGTCCAGGGACATGAGCAACTCCTTAAGGGTGGATGCCATAGCCTGTCGCGCTCAGACATCGAGAGGAAAAACAGGGGTCAAGGCCGCCGCGACAGGCGCGGCGGCCCTAGAAATTGCGCTTATGCAGCGGCAATTTCCATGTTCACAGGGCGCGAGAAAGTGTTGAAGACTGGCGACCATTTGGCGACATGGGCGATCAACTCGTCGATCACCTCTTGCGGGGCATCGGCTTCCATGATCACTTTCATCCGCACATCGGTAAAGCCCACGGGCTTCTCGGACTGGTCACCCGTGCCCCAGACGGCTGTGATATTCAGGTCGGCTTCCATCTCGATCTCCAGCTTCTGCACTGTGATCCCGCGATGGACGGCATTGGCATGCAGGCCCACACAGACACAAGAGCCAAGCGCGGCCAGCGATGCCTCGGACGGGTTGGGGGCTGTGTCATCGCCCAACAGTCCGGGCGGCTCGTCCACGATATAGGGCGGCAGGTCGCGGATATAGTTGGCGTGACGGAAGCGGCCTTCGGCGACGGTCTTGCAGCTCAGGGTCTTGATTGCCTTTGGATCGGCCTTGCCTTTCTCGATCAGCCCTTCCAATCCGGTTCTGTCGATCGGGGCCAGACAGCCTGTCAGTACGGTTGCGGGTTCACCCATGGTATTTCCTCCTATCTGGGTTCAGGTTCAGGTATCGCTGCGCAGCCAGCTGAAGCGTTTGATCGCCAGCAGACACAGGGAATCGAGCGCGTAGCCAATGACACCGATGACCAGCACCGTTGCCCCCAGCCGCGCATAATCGAGAGAGTCGCGCGCATCATTGATCGCAAAGCCAAGCCCCGAGGACACGCCCAGATACTCGGCCGGAACCAGCACCACCCAAGCAATGCCCAGTGCCAGCCGGATGCCGGTCAGGATGTCTTGCGCAATGGCAGGCAGGATCACATAGACCAGTTGATGCAGCGGGTTGGCCCCAAGATTGCGCGAGACTTTCAGCCATGCCGGATCGATCCGGCGCACGCCAGCGGCCGTGGCAAACATGATCGGCCAGACAGCGGCGACAACGATCAGGAAAATGATCGCGCTGTCCCATGTAGCAAAGGCCATGACGGCAATCGGCATCCAGCTCAGCGGCGAGATCATGCGCAACAACTGGAACGGCGCATTTGACAGGTCACGCAGCCAAGGCAGCCGCCCGATCAGAATGCCCATGGGCACGCCAATCACAATGGCAACCCCCAAGCCCCACCCCACGCGGTACAGGCTTGGTGCGGACATGGACCAAATCTCGCCGCGCTGGATCATGACCCAAAGCCGCTCGAATGTGGGGACAGGGGCCAGTTGCGAAAAGGCGCGCATGCCCGGGGTTTGGGCAATATACCACCCCCCAAGCGCCCACAGCGCGCCCAGTATGCCCAGACCAAGCGTGCCGATGGCCACGCTGCGCGCCCAGCCTTTCAGCGCCGCCATGCGCGCATCCTGTGCATCCGCGCGCGCTGTGCCGGATTGGGTATAGGCTGCATCGGTCACAGCGACAGCACCTCTTCGCGGCTGAACGGATCGCCGGGGTTGACGGAGGGATCATTCAGCCATTGGGGGAACCGCTCGACCGCGTTGCGCACGAAGCGACGATCAACCAGATCTTCGGACACAAAGGCCGGGTCCAGATCGGCAAGAAAGGCCCCATCGCCCGACACAACGGTTTCGCGCAGGTAAGATACTGTCAGCGCATCCGCGCTGGGGTAGGGCCAAGGCTGGAAATCAATCCGCCCATTGCCCCAATCGGAATGGGTCTGCGCGCCGCTTTCGGCATAATCGGCGGTGTCGTAATGCGTCATGGCACGCACCACCACTTCGGACGGCGCAGGCAGATAGCCCCGCCCGTCACGGCTGATCATATGCGCCACCTCGGCCTTGTTTTCGGAAGCATAGATCGCGCCGCGCACAACCGCATTGGTGACGGCCTGCACCCATTCGGGGCGCGCGGTGATCGCTTCTTCATGGGTGGCAACCACGCAGCAGGGGTGGTTTTTCCAGATATCGCCGGTAAAGCGCAGCATGCGTGCGCCTGCCATCACCTCGCCCAAGGCATTGAACGGCTCGGCCACGATATAGGCATCGATCGAGCGGGCGGCCAAGGCAGGCGGCATTTCTGGCGGCTGCATGACCATCAGGTTGCATTCATTGTCAGCCAGCGGTGCGGACTGGTCCTGAATGACAGGGGTAATGCCCGATTGGCGCAGCGCGTATTGCAGCACGATGTTATGCATCGAATACCAGAACGGAATCGCCACCTGCTTGCCGCCAAGACCGCGGAAATCGGTGATATCGGTATGTTCGCCCACCACCACGCCAGAGCCGTTGGTATGCGCCCAAGCCAGCACCTTGACAGGAAAGTTGTTGTTGTAACGCATCCAGATCGGGATCGGGTTCAGGAAATGCACAAGGTTGAAGCGATTGGCGACAAACCCCTCGATCAGTGGCGCCCAGCCCCGAATAAGGGTGGGGTCTTCGGCATCCAGCCCTTCATCTTTGAAATATCCATTGGCATGGGCCACCAGCAGCGCAGTGGCATCGGTGATCGGCAGATAGCCGATGCGCACCACTTCATCTTCCTGCGCATAGGACATTTGCGGCAGGGTTGACAAAAGCCCCGACAGACCGGCGAACAAGCCGCCCTTGGCAAAGAGATTCAGGGCACCCCTGCGGGAATAATCGCCGCTATAGGCTTCCATCGCCCATTTCAATTCAGCGCGGCGCAAATCATCTTGGTTCATGTCAGCTACTCCGTGGCGGGGTGAGAACAATCAGGCGGTGGCTTCAAAAAGGGTCGCAAGGCGTGCGCGTTCTGCCTCGAATGCGGGGCTGTCACGGTGGCGGTCCGGGCCGGGGTCAAGCATTGTATCGGTCACGATGCGCCCCGGGTCAGGGGCCATGATCAGGGCGCGATCCGCCATGATGGCGGCTTCGGTAATGTCATGCGTCACCAGCACGACCGTCAGGCCCAAATCCTTGGCAATCCGGCGGACATCTTGTTGCAGGGCGCGACGGGTGAACGCATCAAGCGCGGAAAACGGCTCGTCCAGCAACAGAAGGTCAGGCTGGGTCGCAAGCGAGCGCGCCAGTGCCACCCTTTGTTGCTGCCCGCCCGACAAATCCTGCACATTGCGCTCGGCAAAGGCTGTCAGCCCGACCATCTCTAACAGTGCAGGAATGCGGCGCTGGATTTCCGCTTTGCGCCCTGCAAACCGCAGCCCAAGGGCCGCATTTTGCGACACGGTCATCCATGGAAACAGGGAGGGTGCCTGAAACATGACCACCCAGCGCGGGCATGTGCTGCGCACGCGGTTGCCATCGATATAGACCCCGCCAGCGCCGGGCTGCATCAATCCTGCGATCAGGTGCAACAAGGTGGATTTCCCGCAGCCCGACCGCCCGACAAGCGCCACAATCTGCCCGGACTC
Organism: Roseinatronobacter thiooxidans; assembly: GCF_001870675.1. Lineage (GTDB taxonomy): Bacteria > Pseudomonadota > Alphaproteobacteria > Rhodobacterales > Rhodobacteraceae > Roseinatronobacter > Roseinatronobacter thiooxidans. Next base: position 156,260 of record NZ_MEHT01000046.1, read on the forward strand.
GACCTGAAAATTCAGGTGTTCCAAGCAGTTTTGCGCCATGCCCGGATAGCGGTGCTGCACCCCGTCCACCTGCACATGCGCCCCGCGCCGGACGGCCGTGGGCACCCCTTGTGCTGCGGCGTGCGGCATGTTTGGCAAATAGGTCTGCGCCAAGGCGATAGCGGCGTTCAGCGGCTGCGATGTCTTGAAAGTCCAATGCGCGGTCATGAGGGCCTCTGTCCTTGTTGAAGACGGGTGTACCCCCAGACTGAGGATACCGATCTGTTTTGTCTACGATTGAACGACGTTCGGGCGCGCTGCACAGCAATGCGCCTATTTTCCAACCAAAAGACCAATTTTTCTTGGCTCTTCGTATAAATATCAGGCAGTGACAGAATGATTCAACCGCCCCTGCGCCACAGAATCGGGCAGAAAAACGATACCGAAACGTTCTCTTTCAAGACATCCGCCAAGGTGAAGATTGTTCTGCAATTGCCACGCCTCATGGCACGTTGTCAGGGATAAGCGCGCAAAATAAGGATCGCCCCCAGCAAGCCCAAGGCACGCAAACACCGCCATTTCCCCCGGCGCAAGCCACCCATCCCCTTGATAATGCTGCATTCAGATCATTTTCGCGGCAACCTGCCTTGGGTTTGGCGCGCAAGCAGCCCTTGCGGTGAACACCACGCACTTGCCCTGCAGACTGACCGCCACAAACACCCCGCTGCGCGAATCACAGCGCGCAATTCTGCCGAAGGCCCCGGATTTGCGCCCATGCCTTGCTATTGATGATCGCGTCCTGTCTGGTATCGTTTGCAAAGCAGATACGCAGGAAAAGGCGGGCATGGACGTGTCACAAGCGGATGAATGGACCATGACCCAGTCCCCGGATACAGGGCGCGTTGCGCCCGAAACACTGGTTCGGGGTGCTGGCACGCTATGTTCTGCACAATACAGCCAGACCACCGCTGACAGGGTGCTGGCCGCAGCCGCTTGGTTATTTTGCCATCACGGGTTTCAGGCCACCGGCGTGGATGCCATCGCGCGCCGCGCAGGCACGGCCAAAACATCGCTTTACAAGCATTTCGGCAATAAGGACCGCCTGATCGAGGCCGTTCTGGAACGCGAAGGCGCGTCTTGGCGGGCATGGTTCTTTGCCGAGATTGCGCGCGTGGACGGCACCGCAGAGGCGCAGCTTCTGGCCCTGTTCGATGTGTTGCAACTGTGGTTTGCCGATCCGCATTTTTTCGGCTGCCCGTTCATAAATGCGGCAGGCGAGTTTGACATGCACAATGGCCGGCTGCGCAAGATCATCACAGCGCATAAATCGCATCTCAATGGATGGATCGCCGCGCAGGCAGAGCTTTTGGGGGATAAAGAGCCAGAACGAACCGTTGCCTATTTCACCTTGCTGATGGATGGGGCCATCGTGGCCGCGCAGGTCAGCGGCAAGTCGGAATATGCGCAACACGCCAAGGCTTTGGCGCAGCTTCATCTGCAATCCTGCCGCAAGCCTGTGGGGCTGCTGTAAACCAAGCCTTATGCACGCACCGTATTAAGGTGCTGACGCAGTGCCACGATCGTATCGGGGGCCACGTTGAAATAGCGGCTGATTTCGGCATCATCCATCCCGTAATCGGTCATGGCAATCAGCGCCTCGCGCGGCATCGGGCCAAACACCTCCAGCATTCGATACGCCGCATCTTGGTAAAGCAGTGGCAGAGTGTGCAAGCAAGGAATGTGGTGTGGCATGGTTTCCCTCCGACCGGATGACAGACGAATTTAATCAGCGCGCAAGCTTTCGGCGCAGTGCTTGGTCACGGGGGCGCAATCTTTGCCCTACGGGGCATCGCGCCCATTGCCCCCCTGCGCAGCGGAATGCCCCTATGTTCAGGTATGCAGCGGGTTGCGCATAGCCTCGGAATCTACTCATATCCGGGGCGGATCGCTGCATATGGTCACGGGGCGCGCACCCAAAACCCAACGGCGGCAGGTTACAAGGCATGTGCGCTTTGCCGGCTGCTCTCGCCTGTGGCGGGCGCAGTATCGGCCATCAACATCCGGACCAATGCAACCTGTCCGGTGATTTGCCCTTTCGCATATATGTTGCGTAAATGTGTGCGGACAGTGGCAATTGAATTGCCCGTGCGCGTGACAATATCGGCAGGGTCGCAGCCCTCACGCACAAGCGCACAGATGCGCATCTCTGCTGCGGTCAGCTTCCATGGGTTTGCCGCTGAAAGCGGGGCTTCGACTGGCGCTTGCCCCGCGCGCGGCGTGATTTGCGGTGTTGCGCGCAGCCAATGCGCTACCCGCCCTGCGGGCCTGCGGCCCCAAGCCACAGCCCCGAACGCGGCCAGCGTTTCGCATTCGCGGCGCAAGCGGCCAGCAATTTCAACCGCGCTGTAGAATTCCAGCACATCCACCGCGTTACCGCTATGACCCAGCACGATCACCCCGGCATCCCGAAACCCCCGATTTTCCATCCACAATCTGCACGACGCCTCCAGCGTGTCGCAATGGGGCGGGTGCAGCTCTGCCAAGGTCCATAATGTTCCCGCCTGCACATATCGCAGGTTTTCAGGCACCAGTGCAGGCCCGATCTCGCGGATCAGCGGGCGGGACAACCAGCCACGATCGGTGTCCAGCGTGGCGATCGTCTGGCGCCGCCCGCTATTCAGGCACAGCCGGTAGACATGGACCACACTGGCCCCGGAGCGCGCGGAAAACACATCGAGCGCCGCGCGCAATCTGCGGGACGTATGCAAAGCCTCGGTCAGGTGCATTACGAAATTTGTGGCGCTTTCAATATCTGCCGCAAAACCGGGGGCGGGGGGGCCTGCATGAACATGAGTGGTATTTGGCATGAAAACACCCTTTTTCCAAAGGTTTCGCATTATGACAGCTGCCTAGCAGGCACGGCGCGGGGGACTGGCAAATGCCCGCAGTTGGGCGGCAAGCCGCGTGGCAGAGGCTGCGTCGTTCGGGTCCAGATGGGCGATAATGACAGTATCGGCCATTGCTAGGCCCTTGGTCAGCGAGGTTGACAGCTCGGCATACCCGCACACAATCGGGATGACCTGACATTCTGCCAGCGCTGCCGCTGTGCCCAGCTCGCCATCTGGCCCACCCTCAACAACGACAACGCGGCAGTCCCTGCGCGACTGCTCAACCAACCGGACAAGCGACAGAGAGAGCAATGCCTCTGCATTGTCATCAGGCAGGATCACCAAGACTTTTTTCATGGGCGGCACTCCTTACGGTTGGCCGAAACTCCAGCCGGTGCGATGGCTTAGAGGTGTGATAAATACCCAAGGTTCCCGATTGTTCCCGAATAGATGGAAGAATTTTCACGCGCCGATTGGAGCTGCCCTGTTCGGGACCGATTGCGCGAAGGTCGCGCCTGCGGGCAGCGCGACTCACTTTCAGGCGCGAGTGCTTCGATTTTCCACCACTTTGCACGCATAAGTTGTTTTAAAATATAAAAAACAACCCTTATGCGTTTTTCCTCATCCATTGTGACGATGCAGGGCAGGCGGAATTCCGCTAGCTTACCCTGTATTTGGGGCAGATTGCGTTCGAACGCCCCAGTCTCGGCCACGCATTGGGGCAGGTTTAATCGAACCCCAGCTTTACCCCGCAAGACTCAAACATGAAATGGAGAACAGATACGAAAACACTTCTCAAACAATGCACCTTCGAGAAAGGCAGAGCACCATGGGGCTACAGGACCACACGATCTTGGCAGGGATCGGTGCACTGGGCTGGAGTGCGGGCGATACGGCAAAGTTCTTGACCGGATCACATCCCGCAACACGCGCAGTCATGGCATTCTATGTGGTAACACCCCGCCTTTTCACTGATCTGGAACACCCATTGTGAAACAGTCCGGCCCAGGCGGGCTGTGAAAGGAAATTTAACATTCCAGTCAGCCAAGGTGGAACGGCTTTGTAACATTACTGTTAAAGCAACGGGTTGCATCTGAGTTTTCAGCCAACCCGACACTGCCCGGCAAAGCGTCGCGGCCATAGCATTGGGGACCAGCTGTGTCAGACAATATATTGGACCATATTGCCGCCTTGCGGAGCTTCGCCAGAGCGCTTTGTGGAGGGCGCGACGAAGCCGAAGATCTGGTACAAGAGACCCTTCTCAGAGCAATCGAGTACAGCGCGACCTATCGGGAAGGAACAAATATGCGCGGTTGGCTGTGCACGATCATGCGCAACCGCTTCTATACCAACATAAAAAAGCGCCGCCGCGAGCGTACGGGGGCTGATGAATGTGCATCCACCAATATCAGCACACCCGGCACGCAGGAATGGCACATACAGGGCTGCGAACTGACACAAGCGCTGCAAGAACTGCCCTTGCATTACCGCGAGGCGGTGGTGATCGTTTTGGTCATGGGGGAAAGCTATATCGACGCCTCGCGCCTGATGGATTGCGACATCGGCACCATCAAAAGCCGCGTCAACCGGGGCCGCAACATGCTGAAGGCAAAACTGGGTGAAGCGCATCAGCCCCGTTAACCCGAAGGGCCTGCCATCCGGTGGGATCACTTTCTTGCATGTCCGAGTTGCCACCGCTGCAGGCGCAGACACGGCCCCATGCCGAAAAAGGCGACAGGCCAACGGGGCACAGTTGTGAGGCACACACTTGCCATGAGTATCCTAATCTCAAGAACACAGATGAGCGTCGGGGGATGGTGTCGGATGATTTTCAAAAGGTGCCAAGGGGGGCCAGAGGTCCAGCGGTTTCCCGTATATAGGTCTTCAGAAATTTTGCAAAAATGTCGGCCTACAGAGATAAGGACAACGGTGTTGGTGATGAAATATTGTCTGGCCGGGTTTTTGAGGATATCAGTAAACTAGGGGTAAGATATTCAACCGGCGGCTGTTTTTCTTGGGTTTGCTAGTGTGTAAGGCTCAAATCTTTGTCGGAGACGAGCAAGGTGAAAAATTACTTCATCGGTTTCTTGGTATGTATCGTGGTAGCTTTGATGATTGGTGTTGATCCGGTGAAGAAAATAGCAAACGAAGCCATGAACCAAGGCACTGTAAGGGGTGTCGACACTTGTATGTCATATTCAAACAGCGCAGCACTCTCGAAAGAAGCTGTCAGGGCGATGTGTGTCAGAACCTTTCAGAAGCGCCTTTATCACGGCGACTATGCCACCCGTCGCGCTGGACCACGGGGGGAGCTACGCACAGTAAGCTGGAGCGGGACGCTTCAAAACAAAATATCCGACCACGTTACTACTTGGATTCGCATTTCCGTCACCCTTTATGATGCGGATGGCGTGAGGCAGGAATACTCAGCTGAAACGCCGATTTGGATAGAGCCTTTGAGTGAAGCGGAGTTCAAGGTAGAAGTGCCTAACCTAGAACCTGAACAGATCAGAAACATCAAGTTTTGTTACCTTGATGATTTGGCACCAACAACGTGCATGGCTTGGGATGTCATCGATATTATGGGACTCTCACTTTAGGTTTGCGGTCGAGGCGGCACAAAAGTTTAATGCTGAGAATCAGAAAATTCTGCGGCTAGAGGGTCCCGCAACGGGCCCTGTGAAAAGGGGAGGCCGACTAAGTTATTGAAATTAAATGAGTTTATTGAATGAAAAAATACTGGCGGAGAGACAGTCCTTATCCCTCCGAATCGCTATCGTTTTTACTTATTAAATACATATACTTATAGAAAAAATGTGTCTCGCTCTGTGTAGCAAAATGTGTAGCGCGGCTTAGCGAATTAAATCGCCCTCGTTTTAATTTTTGCGTCCTTTTTTCCGGCGGGTCAAGTGCGAGAAAGTCCAACTGCAACTTATGTGGGATCGCACCGACAAGCTTGGACACCTTTTCGTCGGCAGGCAGACGTGCTCTTTCAAGTTCAACACTTGATTCCTTACATCACCCTCGACGAAACTGGGCAATTGCGTGCTGGGGAATTGACGCCGATCTGGGTTCCTGATGAAACGCATGAGGCGATGCGCGATATGGTTCGTGCCTGAGAAAGCGCGGCAGAGGACCAGCGGCACAAACGCCAGTTCGTTTCGGCTTTTATGTTGCGCCACGGGCGAGTCTATCATCGGACCAAGCCATGGACGATGCGATATCGTCGATGGTGAAAAAGCCAGAGCTTCCACCATCCGGCACTTCAGATCGCGCTTCATGAGATGCTGCAGGCTGAACGAAATGCCAGGGAAAGCCATGACCGGCTGAATGGACATATCGAAGCTCAGATGCCGGAATGGGGTCTCGCCCCCGCTCTGAATGCGCTTCAGGCCCTGCGCGGTGTGGCGCTCATAAGTGCAGTCACCTTTCTGGCAGAGATCGGGGATGTGCGCCGTTTCGAGGCCCCGGTGAAATTGATGGCTTATTTGGGGCTCGTGCCAAGCGAAAACTCGACCGGGAAAACGACCAAGCGTGGCAGGATTACCCGGGCAGGCAACTCCCGCGTGCGACACAAGCTGATCGAATGTGCCTGGACCTATCGACTGCCAGCACCTCCGGGCTGAAATAATCCTTGAAAAAAAGACATCAGAGCGTTCACTGCGGGTCACCGGGTTTTCAGCTTGACGGTTTGAAGTTCTAAAGCAGCAGGTCGTCGATTCGGGTTTGTGGCAGACCATTGGCAGTGGCGATCAGGGTTGCCGTGAGTATTCAAAACGAGGCTCAACGTAGATCCGGTACAGTAAAAAGTAAGCGCCGTTTGCATCCTGCGGCGCGACGCCAATGCCTGGTCACCCGCAGGATCAACCGGGAGTTTTAGTTCTCCCAGTCTGGCGACCGGAAAGCAGCCGCGAGGAAATCCACAATCGTGCGGATGCGAGGAACAATGTCTCGCTCGGGCAGAAAGACAGCATTTATCGCTGTATCGTCGGTCGGTTGTGCATGTTCGAGAAGTTGGATCAACCGACCCGCGCGGATTGCCGGTCGCGCGAGATGCTCAGCGACCCGCATCACACCAACGCCTGCAAGACACATCGCGAAAAGCGTCATCCCCTGGTTACTCCGAAACCGGCTTTTGGCATGAAAGGTCACGCTCTCGCCGTCTTGAACGAAGCTCCAGCGGTTCAGATGCTCGCGGCTGCCATCCCAAGCGACGAAGGGCATAAGGGCGAGGTCTTCGATCGTCCGGGGCATACCGTGGCGGTTGACGAGTTCGGGCGCCGCGACAATCATCCGGCGCAGCCTGCAGAGCTTTCGGTGCATAAGCCCAGAATCCGTAAGCCGCCCCATGCGTACCGCAACGTCGATTCCATCTGCAATAAGGTTCTCGTGATCGTCGGTCAGGCGCAGATCAAGCGACAGGTTGGGATGCCGGCCAAGAAATTCTGGCATAAGCGGCGTTATGCGGTCGAGGCCGAACGCAATGGGAGCGGAGACGCGAAGCTGCCCCTCGATTTGTGCTTCTTGCCGCTGCCAGAGTTCTTCGGCCTCTTCCACCGCGCCGATGACCTTTCGCGCCGCCTCCAAGAATTGCTGCCCCTCGCGGGTCAGACGCTGGCCCCTTGTGGTGCGGTGCAAAAGCCTCGTGCCAAGCCGTGCCTCTAGCCGACGGATTGTCTGGCTGACGAAAGGCTGGCTTGCGCCAAGCGCATGTGCGGCAGAAGAGAAACCACCAGTCTCGACCACGGCGCGAAAGACCCGCATCTCTAAAAGCCGATCATCCTTCACAGCGCGCCTCTCAATTTGGAATAACAGTTATTGCATTCGGATCATTGCGCGGTTCCTGCCGAATTCGCAATACTGCGCGTCATAGGGCTGTTTCGCCCGAATGGTGCGAAGGGAGGATCTCGCCATGCTCGACCTTGGAAACCGCGTCTCGATCTATCAGCCCGAGCAGGACGGGCTTATCTTTCCGGAAATCCCCGAATTCGCCTCTGTCGAGGAGGAACGTCGCCACCGCAAGGAGCGGCTTGTGGCCGCCTGCCGCGCCTTCGCTCTGCAGGGATTCGATTATGGTTTCGCAGGGCATCTGACGGTGCGCGATCCGGAGCGGCCAGAGCTTTACTGGACAAACCCGATGTGCGTGCATTTTGACAAGGTGAAGATGTCGAACCTGATCCTTGTCGATCACGAAGGCACGGTTATTGAAGGCAGGCACGCCGTGAACCGCGCGGGTTTCGTCCTGCACGCCAATGTGCATGAAGAGCATCCCGACATCATCGCGATGTGTCACGCCCACACGGTCTATGGTACGGCATGGTGCGCCACGGGCCGGCCCATCGACCCGATCACACAGGACGCCTGCGCCTTCTTCGAAGATCACGTCGTCATCGGCGAACAGGGCGGCGCGGTGGCCGTAGAGAACCACGCAGGAAGTGACGTCGCAAAAGCCTTCAAGGGCGTGAAGGCCGCGCTTCACCAGAACCATGGCCTGCTGACCGCTTCGCGCCACTCTATCGAGAGCGCGGCGTTTTGGTTTATCGCGCTGGAGCGGTGTTGCCAGCAGCAGCTTGCCATCGCCGCCTCTGGGGTCGAACCAATCCGCATCCCTGCAGATCGCGCCCGCTACAGCCGCGAGCATGTGGGCAGCGACTATATCGGCTGGCTGCACTTCCAGACGATCTGGAACCAGCTTGTCGAGGATCAACCGGATATGTTTGAGTGAGCCTGCGCGCATGAACCTCTCCACACTCGCCGCGGCCCGCGCAGAGGCGGGCCGCCCTGTTCGCGTGGCGCTGATCGGAGCCGGAAAATTTGGCTCCATGTTCCTGTCACAGGTTCCGACGATCGCGGGTCTCGAAGTCTCTGCGATTGCAGACCTCGATCCGGACAAAGCGCGCGCCGCCTGCCGCGAGGTCGGGTGGGATGAGGCACTGATCGCCGCGACCCGCTTCACCGAAAGCGCCGCCATGGCGATTGACGGTGCGGAGGTGATGGTCGAGGCCACCGGCCACCCCTTGGCCGGGATCGCCCATGCGCTTGGCGCAATCGAAGCGGGCATCCATGTCGTGATGGTCAATGTAGAAGCGGATGTCCTTGCCGGGCCGGTGCTGGCCAGGAAAGCGCAGAAGAAGGGCGTCGTCTACTCGATGGCCTATGGCGACCAACCGGCACTCGTGGCCGAGATGGTGGACTGGGCGCGCGCGGCAGGCTTCTCGGTAGCGGCAGCGGGCAAGGGCACGAAATACCTGCCGCACTACCATCAGGTTACGCCCGATAACGTCTGGAGCCACTATGGCCTTACGCCCGAACAGGCGGCGACCGCGGGCATGAATCCGCAGATGTTCAACTCTTTCCTTGACGGCACGAAATCGGCGCTTGAGATGGCCGCGATTGCCAATGCCTGCGGCCTAGATGTGCCAAGCGACGGTCTTTCCTTCCCGTCCTGCGGTGTGGACGACCTTGCCCATATTCTCCGGCCGCGCGAGATCGGCGGCTGTCTGGAACGCGACGGCATGGTGGAAGTGGTGTCCTCAATCGAACGCGACGGGCGGCCTGTCTTTCGTGACCTGCGCTGGGGCGTTTATGTGGTTCTGAAAGCGCCCAATGCATACGCCGCCGCTTGCTTCCGGCAATACGGCCTACCGACAGATGCGACAGGTCTCTATGCGGCCATGTACAAGCCCTTCCACCTGATCGGGATGGAGCTGTCGATCTCCATCCTGAGCGCAGCGCTGCGCGGCGAGGCCACAGGGACAACGCGGGAATGGCGCGGTGATGTGGCAGCCGTCGCCAAGCGCGACCTTGCGGCGGGCGAGACGCTGGACGGTGAAGGCGGGTATACTGTCTACGGGCGGCTCGTGCCCGCCACCCGCAGCGCGCAGGAGCGGCTCTTGCCCATTGGGCTTGCCCATGGGGTCAGGCTCTTGCGGCCAATTGCGGAGGGGCAAGCGCTTGCAATGGAGGATGTTGCGCTCGCTCCGGATATCCACGCAGTCGCCCTGCGCGAGGAGATGATCGCGCATATCACAGCGTGGACGCCGATCCGCAGTTAAGTGCACTGATGGGCAAGATCAGCTTAGCGAATTGCATGATGCCCGGTGTCAACAGCCACTGCTTTGATTGAATAGCCCCTAGATTTGTAGACGCCTTGCTTGGTAATTTTGGAAGCAAGGAGGACGAGATGTCCGCAAGTAAATTCACAGACGAGTTCAAGCGCGATGCAGTGGCCCAGGTCGAAGATCGGGGCTATCCGGTGCGAGAGGTTGCCGAGCGTCTTGGGGTCAGCACGAAGTCGATCTACACGTGGCAGAAGCAATTTTCGCGGCCCGCGAAGGTGATCCAGGAGGTCGACGCTCAGGCTGATGAGATCCGCCGCCTCAAGCGTGATTTGGCGCGGGTCATTGAGGAGCGGGATATCCTAAAAAACCGTTCCGGG
>NZ_MEHT01000047.1 GCF_001870675.1 Roseinatronobacter thiooxidans
GAAGATAACGCTTGCCAAATAGGGGGCATCCACACACGCCCCGGGTTTACCGGAGGGTGATTTGTTCATATTTCAGGCGACCATATCGAGTGTGTTCAGGTTTGCATAGAATGCCTCCTCTGCTTCTGCGGGTGTGATGTATCCGATGGGTCCAAATAGCCGGCGGTTGTTATACCAATCGACCCACTTCAGCGTTTCCCATTCGACTTCGCGCATCGATTTCCACGGTCCGATCTGGTTGATGACCTCGGTTTTGAACATATGAAGGGGACCGTGGCCCCAGTGGGGCCGCGTAAGCCCCGGAATGGATGACGGATTCAGCGAGAGCATTGTCATAGGAATCGCCTACTGTTCCAACTGACGGATCAATGCCAACTTCGACAAGGCGCTCGGTATATTTGATCGACAGATATTGCGATCCGCGATCTGAGTGGTGGATCAAAGCCTTGTTATCAGGCGTTTTTCTTTGCCATATTGCTTGATCCAAAGCGTCGAGAACGAACTGCGTCGCCATTGATGTCGAGACCCGCCAGCCGACGATGCGGCGCGCGAAAACGTCGATGACAAAAGCCACATAGACCGTTCCCGACCACGTCGGAACATAAGTGAAGTCGGAGACCCAGAGTTGATTGGGTCGATCTGCTTTGAATAAGCGGTTTACCTTGTCATCTGGGCATGGCTGAGAGGCGTCTGGGTTCGTGGTGACAACTTTTTTACCACGAACTACCCCCTTTATCCCCAGGCTGCGCATCAATCGCTCGACCGTGCATCGTGCAACCTCCTCACCGTCTCGTCGCAAGACATGCCAGATCTTCCGTGCCCCATAGAGCTTGCGGTTGTCCTCCCAGGCAGCATTGATCTTGATGCAAAGCTCCGCATCAGACTTTGCACGCACTGACGCCCGATCAGGATCACGCGCGATGGCGCGCCGCTCATAATAGGTGGATGGGGCGATTTGCAGCATTCTGCACATCGGCCTTCGCCATTGGGCTTGAACCAATGGCGCCTTCAATGGCTCAGCCCCGAACTCACCCCTGTGATCTTCAATGAAAGCAGTCACTTGCGAAACGGGCGGTCGAGCATCTCAGGCATCGCTCTAAGCGATGCCGCGCTGCCTTCGATCCTGGGCAAAATAAGCGGACGCCTTCTTCAGGATTTCGTTGGCCTGACGCAGTTCACGGTTCTCGCGTTCAAGCTCTTTGATACGAGCCTTCTCGGCACTGGTCGGTCCCGGCCGCTCGCCACCATCACGTTGGGCTTGACGCACCCAATCGCGAAGACTGTCTGGCGAACAGCCCAATTTGCTGGCGATCGCAGCATGCGCTGCTGCGTCGCTTCGATATTCGTCACGATGCTCCGCGACAAGCCGCACCGCACGTTCGCGGAACTCGGGTGAATACGGCTTCGTGGTCTTCTTTCGATTCTGTTCCATGATGGGCAATTCTCCGAGAGTTTTGCCCTCCGGTAAACTCGGGGCGGTTCATACGGCTGCGGGCGTGACATCCGGTCCAGCGCTTCCAGAACGCCCTGCCATAGTACTGGGTGGCACGCAGGGTTTCGTTTCGGGCGATGGCGGCTGTGCAGTTCGCTTTCCACGGGCGCCCGTTCTTACGGATCGGTATTATTGGAGTGGCCTGCCGGTCGAGGATGGCAGTGTGGCAACGGAGCGTGTCATAGGCGCCGTCGGCGGTCACGGTGCCGATTTCCTCACTCTCAGGGATCTGCTCCAGCAGTTCCGGTAGAATGGGGCTGTCACCGTCGCTGCCGGGTGTGAACTCGACAGCCCGAATGTCCGAAGTTGCCGTGTCCATGGCCACATGCACCTTGCGCCACTGGCGTCGGCCCTGAACGCCATGCTTGCGGGCCTGCAATTCTCCATCGCCCAAGAACTTGATGCCAGTGCTGTCAACCAGCAGGTTCAGCGGACCATCGGCGCGCCGGTAGGGGATCTGGACCGACAGCGTTTTCTGCTGCCGACACAGTGTCGTATAGTCCGGCACAGCTCAATCCAGCTTGGCTAACTTCATCAGGCTGGCCACCATCCCAGTCGTTCGCCGCAACGGCAGCTTGAAGAGAACCTTGATGGTCAGGCAGAACTGGATTGCGGCGTCGGAGAACACAGCAGGCCTACCCGGGCTGCCGTCAGGCGGCGCGAGCCAGGTCATGTCCTTGTCCAACAAGATCAGCAGTGACCCGCGCTTGCGCAGCGATGCCGTGTAGTTGGACCAGTTCGTGGTGCGGTAGCGGGCGGGTGATGGCTTGCTCATGGCGCCCGTCTAACCGCTTGGATTCGCGATGTGTATCCTCAAACGTCAGAGTTCTGCAACAACGCCGAACAACGCGTATCCTGACCCTCGGGAAGCGTTAAAGACAGACCAGAGGATGATAAAGGGCTGCGCTCGATGGACCATCTGTTTGGATGGTGTGCGGCATCGCTCTCCATGCAAGGCCTGCGCGGGCGCAATCCGTCAGATTGATCCCGCGCAGGGCTATGTTTCAGACAGCCAGCATGGCTTCGCGGTCCCAGAAGCGCAGCGATCTGCAGGCGGTGACGAATGCCTCGGCGGATGCGGCATCGCTCAGCGCATGCATGCCATCGTCCTGCGCCCCGTCCAGCCCGCTGGCCGCGATCAGGTCAAGTGCAGTCTCGCTCCACCCGATATGTTTGCAATGCGCATGGGCATCTTGCACGAAATCAATCGCCGCTGGGGACAAGGCAAGATTCTGCGTGCCCGGGATCAGGGCCACGGCGTCGAACAGGACCGAGGGCGCGCCGCCAAGCTGGTCCGTCACCGGGTGCAGATGGTCGTTGTTGCACATCGTCCCGCCAATCTTTGGCGCAATCACCCGCACTACCCCGCCTTCGTCTTCCACAGCGCATGTCAGCGCCATCAGCAGCCCGCCATCAAACCCGTCGCTGATCAGCACACCCAGAATGCGGCCCTTGAAACTGTCGGGCGGGCGCGACTGGATGCTGAGCGCCCGCGACGGTTTCAGATCCATCTGCGTGGGCTGCGCCGCCGGGGGCGGCTTCGGCATATCAGTAAGGCCGAGCTTTTCGGCGGCACCTTCGGCAAGCTCCGTGTCAATATGCATCAGATGCGCAACCATGCGTTCGCGGATCGCGGCTTCCTTGCATTTGGACAATTCGAACACCAGCGCCGCAAGAATATGTCCCTGCTCGGACGCGGTCTGGCTGATATAGAATTGCCGTGCCTGACTGTAATGGTCGGCAAAGCTTTCAGGGCGCAGCCGCAGCTTGTCGCCGGTCACCGGCTGTTTGTAGCTGACATAGCCTTCCAGCGGATGCGCGCGCGGCCCCTCCCCCCAGCCGTTGGGTTCATAGTTCACGCGGCCCTTGCGGGCGTCGGTCTGCATATGCCCGTCCTGCTGGTAGGTGCTGACCGGGCAGCCCTTGGGGGCATTGACCGGCAGTTTGGTGAAATTCGGGCCGCCCAGCCGTTTCAACTGCGTGTCGAGATAGGAGAAATTGCGCCCCTGCAACAGCGGGTCATCCGTGAAGTCGATGCCGGGGATCACATTGGCGGTACAGAATGCGACCTGTTCCGTCTCGGCGAAAAAATTGTCCACCGCACGGTTCAGCGTCAGGGTGCCGACCAGTTCCACCGCGCAGTCCTCTTCGGGGATGATCTTGGTCGGGTCCAGCACGTCAAAGGCGAAGCTGTCGGCAAAGTTCTGATCGAACATCTGCACGCCCAGATCCCATTGCGGGGAATCGCCCCGGTCAATGGCATCCCACAAATCGCGGCGGTGGCGGTCAGGGTCGGCGCCGTTGCTTTTGACCGCCTCATCCCAGACCACAGATTGCAGACCCATGCGGGGTTTCCAGTGGAACTTGACGAAAGTAGAGACCCCTTCGGTGTTCACAAAGCGGAACGTGTGGACCCCGAACCCTTCCATCGTGGTGAAAGAACGCGGAATGGTGCGGTCGGACATCTGCCACATGACCATATGCATCGCTTCCGGGGTCAGCGAGATGAAATCCCAGAAATTATCATGCGCCGACTGGGCTTGCGGGAACCCCCGATCCGGTGCGGGTTTGAGCGCATGGACAAGATCCGGGAACTTGATCGCGTCCTGAATGAAGAACACCGGAATGTTGTTTCCGACGATATCCCAGTTTCCCTCGCTGGTATAGAATTTGACGGAAAACCCGCGCACATCGCGCGCCAGATCGGGCGAGCCTTTGCTGCCCGCCACAGTCGAGAAGCGCACGAAAACTTCGGTTTCCAGCCCCTCACGCGCGAAGGGCGCAGCGCGGGTCACATCGCCCAGCGCGCGGGTGCAGGTGAAGGTGCCATGCGCGCCATAGCCGCGCGCATGGACCACCCGCTCGGGGATTCGTTCATGGTCAAAATGAAATATCTTTTCGCGCAGTACAAAATCTTCCATCAATGTCGGGCCGGGGGCCCCTGCGCGCAGCGAGTTCTGATTGTCTGCAACAACCACGCCTTGCGCGGTGGTCAGACGATCGCCGCCTTCGGTGGCGTGCTGATGCACCTCTCCGCCCGAACCTGTCTTGGAGATCAGCGGTTCGAAATGCGGGGTCTGCTTGGTTGGGTCAGCCATGGGGGCATCCTTTTGCGATATGCGTGCCAAGGGCAGCGAAAGATGGGGGCAGGGATGGGCGCGTGGCCCACCCCTGCAAATGTCAGGTTTTGTGACTGTCGTGTTGCGACGCGGCGGCGTTGTCTTTCGCGCTGTCATAGACCCGCTTGCTCGCCTCTGATGCGCGGTCCACAACCACGTCAGCAACCGACTTGTCATCAGGCATCACGGCATGGGCTTCGGATTTCAAGTCAGATCCGATGTCTGAGAATTCGTCCCTTACATCGCGCGCAACGCCCTTTACGACGGCAATCGCGCGGTCGCGCTCTTCACGATAAACGTCTTGTGCGTCCCTGAAAAGCTGGTCGCTATGCGCGCCCAGTGTGTCATCTTCCAGACGAGTATGGGACAGCATGCCGCCAACTGCGGCCCCGAAGGCCATAGCCAGTGCGCCCGCCACCAACGGCTGGTCCCTGAACATGTCCTTGGCAGCCGCTGTACCTCTGTTCATGGCGGCTTCTGACGCCGCGCGCGCGTCATGGGCCGCACGCCTTGCAGAAATGACGCGGGCTTTTGCTGTGTCGGACAGGTCTTCGAGACCATGCGACACACGGTCCGCGAGGTCAGACGCCTTGTCGCCGATGCCTTCGGCAGTGTCCGACACAGCGTGTCTGGCGCGCTCCATCATGCCTGTTGCGCCGTCGGGGTTTGCATTGCTGTGCGTTGTGCCTTGATCCTGACGGCTGCGCCGTACCTGCCCGTCGTCAAACCAGGAATCCTCGTCATCGGGTGCAAATTGGTCGGGCGTTCCCCCGCGCTGAGCAAAGTTGCGCGGTCTGCTGGCGCGCGCGGCACCGTGGCTGCCAGACACGTTCCGGTTGGCCCCTAGCACAAGCCAGGCAAGACCTGCGCCGACAACAACCATCGCAGCAGGGTTGCGCCCCACGGTCCGGCTGATGGTGCGGCCAAAATCGTCGCTAAGGTCGCGGACCATATGCCCAAGATCGTCGGTGATGGCGTCCAGCGAAAACTTCTGCTGAAGGTCGTTGATCGTGTCGCTCATCTGTGCGCGTTCATTTTCGATATCGCGCTCGATATCATCGGCAGTTCGGGTGTCATGTGTCATTGAATCTATCCTTGATGGCTGAAGCGTCGCGCGAGACATTCTGCGCGGAACGGGTCGGCACGAAGCCGATCTTTTGAAAGGCGGATTTGGCGAAGCTGAAAACCGCGAAGGCGATCACCAGCAGGGCCAGACCAACGGCCAGTGATGCCCAATGCGGCGCAAGGCCTGCCTCGGTGGCGAACACGACCAAGGCCGCAGCAAGCACGTTGAGGCCGACAATTCCCAAGACAAAAGCTATTGCCATCGCCGCAAGCGAGGCTTTCAGCTTGTCCATGCTCTCCGAGATTTCGGCGCGGGCGAGGTCTGCTTCGTTGCGCATCAGACGGCTGATATGCCCAAGAATGTCGGACATCAGCTCGCGCGTGGTTCTGGGGGGGTCCGCCATGCTCATGGCATCGGACTCATGGTCTGGGTGTTCGGGTTCCCCTCACCGACAAACGCGTTGACCTGCGCCTTTTTGGTCGCAGACTCCTGCCGTTGCCTGTTGTGGCTGCCGTCGCCAGAGGCTTTCGCATAGCGACTGGCCGCAAAACCCAAAAGCGCCGCACCGCCAAGAAACAGCACCGGGTTCCTGCGCCCTGTCCGACTGATCATCGCCAGAATTTCGCCAAGATCCTTGTCACGGATCGAGTCGGACGCATCGGCAATCGTGTCGGCGATCTGTCCAAGGGTTCGCTCCTGTGCGGAGCCTGTGCGCAATTCCTCCGACGCCCGCCGCAGCGCCGAGGACACCTGCTTGACCTCATCTGCGACATCGGATTTCGTGTGATCCGCCATAGAGCGGGCCTCTTTGACGACCTCTCCATATTTGTCGGCCGCGGCAGATCGCAGGTCTGACGCGATGCTTCCGATCGAGGGGTCGGGCTTGTTTGGTGAATGCGACATGTCTGCCATTTGGTCATTGGTCATCTGGTTTGCCTTTCTTGTGAATGCGTACGCCGATAGCGACGCAAGAAGCAGATCTTGACGCGCCGATGACTGGCCGGTTGACGCGCTCTGAACTCTGCTATGACAACCCCGCGCGTCAGTCCGGCGTTCCACGTTTCAAAAGGAACCGGCGGAGTTTCGACAATCGGTCTCGAATCTCTCCAGCAGGTCAATCCGGAACCGGAAAAAATTGCGCGTGACGATCAGAGGATGCGCCCCTCGCATCTGATCCATCAGCCGCCGGGCGGCAGCTGCGCCGGCGACGTGACTGCCCGTCTTCCCCAGCACGTTGAGAAGCAGGATATTGCCGCATTGCAAAACAGAGCGCGGCGCAACGCAGGTCTGCATCTGCGATGGGGCGTGCCGAGCGTACCTGCGGGCAAACGCGGCAGGTTTGGGTCGCGCGGTTGCGTTGTCATCGGTGTCACGGGTCATATGCGCGCTTCAGAACACCGGCGTGCGGTCAGGGGGCCAGAGCACGCCGCACCACCCATCTGGCGGCGCGCGGCAGATGGCAGGGAACGCTCTGGACCAGATTACGTTTCCCTAAGGTGATCAAACACGCAACGACACCTGCCAGAAGAAGAAACACATGCGAGTGACGCGCAAGAATGGACCCGACACAACCCGAACGGGGGCTGCCGCGCGTGCGGCCTCCGCGACATGTGAGAAAGTGCTTTGCCACTTCGGGGCAGGCTTTGCGGGGCTGATGCTTGCGGGGCCAGCTGTTGCGGAAACCACCCTGTCGCAGATAGAGCATGGCGCATATGTCGCGCGGGCGGCTGGGTGCATGTCATGCCATGGCGAGGATCTTGCAGGCGGCTATCAGGTCGAAACCCCGATGGGCACCATTGTCGCCAGCAATATCAGCCCCTCGCATGACTATGGCATCGGTGCCTATAGCCGCGACGATCTGGCCGATGTGCTGCGCCGTGGCGTCAGCCCCAATCGCAGGCTGTATCCGGCCATGCCTTATGCGTCCTATCGGGGCATGTCGGACACAGATATTGATGATCTCTATGTCTGGCTGCGCGACCAAGACCCCGTCGAACAAGCCCCCGATGAAGAAACCGACTTGCCTTTTCCCTTCAACATCCGTTTCGGGGTGATTGCATGGAACTGGCTGTATCTGGAGGACCGCGACCTGCCGGTGGCGGATGACCCGATCCTTAGCCGTGGCGCCTATCTGGTCAATCATCTGGGGCATTGCGGCGAATGCCACACCCCGCGCAATGATCTGTTCGCCATGCAGGATGACCAGTACCTTGCAGGCGAGGTGATCGACGGCTGGCTGGCCCCCAACCTGACCCCTGACCCCCTCAGCGGGATCGGGGCATGGTCCGCGCGTGACATCATCGAATATCTGCGCATCGGCACGGCTGGAGATATTGTGCAGGCGGCAGGGCCGATGGCGGATTTTGTCCAGCACGGGACCAGCCATCTGACCGAAGATGATCTGGCCGCGATTGCCGCCTATCTGCAAATCATCCCCGCGATAGACACGCGCGACCAAGACATTCCGGTTCTTGTGCCGATGGACCAGCGCGAGGCCCCCGAACACCGCTTTAACCAGATCCGCGAGGAGATGACCGCAGCTTTGGCGCGCGACGATCTGTCAGAGCCGGAACACCTGTTTCTGGACCATTGCGCTTCCTGCCACGGCGTCACCGGGCAGGGCCAGTCGCAGGCTTATTATCCGCCGCTGGTCCAGAATGCCGCGCTGCGCCGCGAGGATGCAGGCAATCTGCTTCTTGTGCTGGCGCATGGCGTGCCTGCGGGCAAACTGTATCGCGCCCCCGCAATGCCGGGTTTTGCAGATGCATTAAGTCATGATGAGATTGCCATGCTGGCCAATTATACCCGCACCACTTTCGGCGGGCGGCAGGACAGCGATCTGACAGCGGCCGATGTCGCGCGCGCCATCTCACCGGATGAAGAGATGTCAGATACGCTGCGCAGCCTTCAGGTTGCGGCATGGGTCGGGCTGATCGGCGGGATCGGGCTGCTGGTGTTCGTGCCCATGCTTTGGTGGTGGCTGGCGCGGCGGCGCGGCCTGAAACGGCAGGAGGGCTGATGCCATGACATTCCCCACAACCCCAAGCCGCAGGCAGTTGCTTGCCATGATCGGACAGGTCGCCGGCGCGGCGGCCATGTATCAGGCCATGACCAGCATGGGCTTTGCGGCAGAGTCGGGCTATACTGGCACGCCTGATCTGCAAGGCCCGCGACAAGGGCGACGTATCCTGATCCTTGGCGCAGGTATTGCCGGTATGGCCGCCGCCTATGAGATGCGGCGCGCGGGCTATGAGGTGAAAATCCTTGAATACCAGAACCGCACCGGCGGGCGTTGTCTGACCATACGCGGGGGCGAGCGCTATACCGAAATGGGCGGGCACGAGATTACTTGCGACTTTCAGGGCGATGGCTATCTGAATGCAGGCCCATGGCGGCTGCCGGTGCATCACCGCGCCGTATTCGACTATTGCCGCAGACTGGGGGTGGTGTTGCACCCGTTCATCATCAAGAACAATCGCGCGTTTCTGCATTCCGCCAGCGCCTTCGATGGCCAGCCGCAGCGGATCGGCGATGTGGAAAAGGACATGCGCGGGCATGTGTCTGAACTGTTGGCCAAAGCGCTGAATCAGGGGGGGCTGGATGATGCTGTCACCGCCGAGGACCATGAAAAGCTGCTGGAGGGGCTGAAAAACTGGGGCGTGCTGAACGACCGCTATGCCTACCGCGCCAGCGACGATCTGGGCGGGGTACGCGGCTGGGACATACCGCCCGGTGGCGGGCTGATGCCGCAAAAGAAACCCTCACAACCGATTGACCTGTCGCCCTTGCTGCACTCAGGATTGTGGGATCAATTATCCAATTTCAACAGCTATAGCTTCGAGCCGCCGATGTTCGAACCACAGGGCGGCATGGACGCCATCACCGACGCCTTCGCGCGTGAAGTGTCCGATGTGATCCAGCTCAACGCCCGCGTCACGCGGATTGCGCAGAACGAGAATGGCGTGACTGTCACCTATGAAGACGGAGGACGAGGCAGAACAATGCGCGAGGAAACCGCCGATTGGTGCATCTGCACCATTCCCCTGTCGGTTCTGGCGCAGATCGAGGTCGATTGCTCGGACAAGATGCGCAAGGCGATTGCGGCGGTGCCCTATGCGTCGGCCTTCAAGGTCGGGCTGGAGTTCAGACGCCGGTTCTGGGAACAGGATGATGGCATTCTGGGCGGGGTCACATATACCGACCTGCCTTTGGTGCAGATCGCCTACCCCAATTACGGCTTTCTGTCCGACGGCCCGGCGGTATTGCAGGCGGCCTATGACACCGCGACAGGCGGGCGCAGTTTCACCTATTCGTGGTCTACCATGACCCCGCAGGAACGCATTGACGCAGCCCTTGCCCTTGGCCGCCAGATCCACCCGCAATATGATGCCGAATTCCTGTCGGGCACATCTTGGGTATGGCACCGTGTAGACTGGTCATTGGGCTGTTATGGCCAATGGACCGAAGACCTGCGCGATGAACATTATGAAACCCTGTGTGACATCGACAACCGGCTGGTGCTGGCGGGCGAGCATTGCTCGCATATCCCCGCATGGCTGGAAGGGTCGCTGCTTTCGGCGCTGGATGCCATCAAGCGGCTGGATCAACGGGAGAATGCGTAAGATGACCAGACAACCGCTCTGCGCACTCATCGCCCTGTCGCTGCTGGGCACCGGCGCGGCCGCGCAAGAGGCCGCAGCCCCTGCCGCACTGGATACGCTGCTGTCGCGCTTCTCGGATGACCCCGACCGCTTCACCCATACAGATGGCGCGGCGCTGTATCGCACCACCTGTCAGGCCTGTCATATGGAAGACGGGCACGGGGCCGAAGGGGCCGGCGCGCACCCGCCGCTGGCAGACAACCCCAAGATGCGCTCGAAGCACTTCCTCGCGGGCGTCATCCTGACCGGCTATCACGCCATGCCGCGCTTTGGCCACCTGATGTCGGATGAACAGGTTGCAGCCGTCACGAATTACGTGCGAAGCAATTTCGGCCATGACTACCCCGATACGATTTCCGCCGCCGAAGTCGCCAGCTTGCGCCCGCCCGAAGACGAATAGGTATCGCTTGAGCCGCTTGAGAGCACCGCGCCTAGGCCCATTTCTTACGCTGTTGAAGGATAGCACAAAAATGGAAAATAGCCTCGACTTTTGAGTAACCCCGAAAATTGGGACAGGTCAGCCTCTATGCAGGAGTGCAGAGGTCCCGGGTCAGCCTTGGGACGCGCGGGCTTGACACGGTCAACCGCCCTACTGGAACACGCATCCACGAAAACCGGCATCAAGGCCGTTAAGTTATCTTTGTGCACACCTTTAGTATTGCGCAGCTCTTGGGTGCAATCCTAAGCTTTCTCAAGCGTCACAAACAAGCAAACAACATCCAGCCGATCGGCATCTCGATTTCTTATGCAGACAGACATCGGGATTTATGGCCCTAGACTGAACAGCCTTGTTCCTTGAAATAACGAAACTCCCATGGGCGCTGACATAAAGCAATTGGGGTGAATGGCGACTATCCGTCCCATGTTCAGGTGTATCCTGCCCGGACGTACCCTGCCCATCGGCGACAGTCCTTCAATGCGAGGCACCGCAGTGGAGCGTTGTCGAAGCGGTCGCATTTTTTCATGCCAGATTGTGTTTGCGCCAACTTCTTCTAATCTGACCATCAAGATAGTGCTGGCAGGGCTTTGATATTGGGCAGACATGAACAAAAAACGCAACCGAACCCCCTCAAAGGGGCTTTGGTACCATTGGACGGCGATGTCGCGTCGATCTGCGCGGTGCGCCGACCATGAGCGCGACACCCGGCAGACGGCATGTTCTTGCAGGCCTGTGCGCGATGGTCGCGCTTGGAAGTGGCGGCAGACGCATTGGCGCACAGCCACAGCAGCGCATTGTGGTCATCGGTGCGGGGCTGGCAGGGCTGTCAGCGGCGCGCGTGCTGCATGACGTCACCGTGCTGGAGGCCCGCGCGCGGATCGGTGGGCGCATCCATACGTCGCGCCTGTGGCCGGACCTGCCGATGGATCTGGGGGCAAGCTGGATTCATGGTCAGCGCGGCAATCCGCTGACGGCTCTGGCACACGAAGCCGGGGTGCAGGTCGTGCCGACACGCTACGACGCAGCGATCTTGCTCGGGCCGGACGGAACCGAAATCGACCCCGACCTGCGCTTGGCCGAGCAAATCCTCGCGCGTGCGCTGGCAGCGACCGAACGGCAGGCACGCGATGTGTCAGTCCTGCAGGCGCTAGAGGCTTCGGCCGATTGGCAGAGTGCCGGTGCAGATATGCGGCGGCTGGTCACCTATCTGATCAACAGCAGGCTGGAACAGGAATACGGCAGCCCGGCCCGCCTTCTCTCGGCCTGGCATGGGCAGGATGCCAAGGTTTTCGACGGGTCGGATGTCCTGTTTCCGGGTGGGTTCGACCAGATCACCACCCATCTGGCACGGGGGCTGGATATCCGCCTGTCTGCCGAAGTGATCGGGCTCGCGCCGGGGGAAGTGCGGCTGGCCGATGGCAACAGGATCACAGCGGATCGGGTGATCTGCACCCTGCCGCTGGGGGTGTTGCAATCGGGCCGGGTGCAGTTTGGCGAACCTCTTGCGCGGGGTCGGCAGGCGGCCATTTCTGGGCTGCGCATGGGGCTGTTGAACAAATGCTGGCTGCGGTTTGACCGCGTGTATTGGCCCGATGATGTGGACTGGATTGGCTGGCTGGGGCCGCGCGCGGGCCATTGGGGGGAATGGGTTTCGCTGGCGCGCACGCTTGACGCGCCGATTCTGCTGGGATTCAATGCAGCCGATCCCGCGACCGAGATTGAGGAACTTAACGACCGCGATACCATTGCCGCCGCGCATGAGGCCCTGCGCGCAATGTTCGGCACGCGCTTTCCTGCCCCGATTGCCGCGCAGATCACCCGCTGGGGACAGGATCGCCACGCGCTTGGCAGCTACAGCTTCAACGCTGTCGGCACAGACCCTGCAACCCGCCGCGCGCTGGCTGGCGCAGATTGGGACGGGCAGGTCTGGTTCGCGGGTGAAGTGGCATCAGCCGACTACTTCGGCACTGCGCATGGTGCGTTGCTGTCCGGGCGCGAGGTGGCACGCAGGATGATGGGGCACAAGTAACGTGCCCGGCCCCAAGCACCCGGTTGGAAAAGCAATTCTGCCGCAGTGCCCCGTCGCCTGCACGGCCATCCGCGCAGCAGCAGTCATATCGGCTGGTCCATCCCAACTTCACTGATGCAGCCCTTGCGGAAATTTACCGCACCGATATCGGCACCTTGGGGGTACCTGCCGGTTGCGGTCGCAAGAAAAGCGGATAGGGCAGCCGCAGTGATCATTTCTGCGCTTTGAGCGCCCAAAGGGGCCTGCATGTAGCCGTACGGCCCCCCATGTTCTGGTATAGGGGCTTGGTGCTTCTCTATCATCTCGCGGAGTGATCCTTGACCAGCCAGACCCGTGCCGCCCGGTTGGACCGCACTTATCGCCACCTGCGGCGCATCTATGATGAAACGCGGGTCTGTGTCCTGCTTGGGCGCGACCAATCGATCGCGCAGCTTGCCCCCCACAGGGCGGCCGCGTGCTGGAAATCGCTTGTGGCACAGGGCGCAATCTGGATCACATCGCGCGGCACGACCCCGGATGGGTGCTTTATGCGCTGGATATCTCCAGAGAGATACTGCGCAGTGCGCGCGCGAAACCGGGCATGTGCGCCGCGCTTGCGCATGGCGATGCCTGCGATTTCGATACCGATGCGCTGTTTGGCGTGGCGCAATCCGACGGGATCATATTGTCCTGCAGCCTGTCCCTGATCCCTGACTGGCACCGCGCACTGGCCGCCCGCCACGATTTGACGCTTGAGTTCTCCCACCTGCATACCAGCCACGCACTGCATGCTTTCCTTGGGCACTGCGTGGCCTGAAGCGCCGCGTTCAGGCCACCCGCGCGCCCCTGACCCAGACATTGCGCAGCATTGGAACCGAACCCCGCACCGCCACACGGATCACATCAGCACGCAGCCCTTCGCGCAGCGCGCCCCGGTCTGTCAAACCCGCCGCATTTGCTGGGGCCGCTGTGACCGCCCGGAACCCGCGTGCCATGTCACCACAGGACTGGCCCAACCGGATGGCGGCCTGCAACAGCGCCGCCGGGACATAATCTGATGACAGGATATCCAGCCTGCCCGCGGCAGCCAGCGCCGAGGCCGCAACATTGCCCGAATGCGACCCGCCCCGGATCAGGTTCGGCGCGCCCATCATCACTGCGATGGCCTGCGCATGGCAGGCCTCTGCAGCTTCCAGCGTGGTCGGAAACTCTGCCAGACGCACCCCATGCGCCGCCGAGGCCGCCACCTGCCCCACTGTTGTGTCATCATGGCTGGCCAGCACTGCCCGATAGCGCCGCGCAGCCCCCACCGCAGCGGCTTCATGCGGGGCGCGAACCTTCGCACCAAGCGCCTGTTGCCGCGCGACATGGGTGTCAAATTCGCTATCCGTCATGCCATATTTGCCACGCAGATAGACGCGCAACTGCCCCAGATCGGCGAATTGGCGCTGCCCGGGCGTGTGGTCCATAAGGCTGACAATGCCGATCCGGTCCGAGGGGCCGAATTCATCAAACTCCTCGATCAGCGTCTCGGAACAGATTTCCGCGCGCAGATGCAGGTAATGGCTAATTTTCAGCGCGCCCAGGTCGCGCAATTCAAGGATTTCCGAGGCCAGCGCCCGCGCATAGCGCCCCCGCCCGCGCATATCATCGCGGACAAGCGATCCGATGCGCAATGCGTCGAACACTGTGGTGATTCCGGTGCCTGCGAGTTCGCGGTCATGCGCAATCACCGCGCTGGCATGGGGCCAGTCGACACCGGGGCGGGGCGAGAGGTGGCGCTCCAGATTATCGGTATGCAGTTCAATCAGCCCAGGCGCGATCAGATCGCCGTCGCAATCCTCAGACCCCTTGGGCAGATGCGCGCCATCTTCGATGGCAGCGATCACCCCGTCACGGATCACGACAGCGCCGCGCCTGATCTCATCTGGCAGCACCAACATGGCATTGGCAAGAACACGCTCGGTCATATACGGCTCCTTGATCTTTGCGTCATCGCCCTGTCACAGTCCTGTGCGAGGCAAGCTGAAGCGCTTTGGGGGGACAGATATTGGATAATTTCCAGAGATTTGCGATTTACTATGCGCCCGCTCCGGACAGCACGCTTGCGCGCGCAGGTTCGCAATGGCTGGGCTGGGACGCGGATGCAGCGCGCCCCTGCCCCCATCCAGAGCTGGGCCTCGATCTGGCGCAGATAACGGCTGCCCCGCGAAAATACGGGTTGCATGGTACTCTCAAGCCGCCCATGCGGCTTGCCTGCGCGCAGGCCACATTCTTCGACGCGGTCGAAATCTTGGCGCAGGGGATGGCGCGTGTCGATATGGGCAGGCTTGTCCTGCGTCCGCTTGACGGCTTTCTCGCCATCGTGCCTGACGTCCAGTCCGAGGCCCTGAACGATGCCGCAGCCCAGATCGTCACAGCCCTCGACCCGTTCCGCGCGCCCCTGTCGCAGGCCGAACTGCACCGTCGCCGCGCAATAGGGCTGAGCCCGCGTCAGGACGCGTTGTTGCTGCGCTGGGGCTATCCTTATGTCATGGAAGAGTTCCGCTTTCACATCACACTGACAGACCGGCTGGCACCGAAGATCATGACCGACGCGCTGCGCACCGCCTATGCGTGGTTTGACCCTGCACTGGCAGCGCCGCAGTCCCTCGATGCGCTGTGCATCTTTGGCGAGGATGCGCAAGGGCGTTTCCATCTGCTCAGGCGCGTGCCGTTGCGCGGGTGATCACCGCCAGCATCTGCGCCAGCGCCGCATCCGGGGTGGTGTCATTGCGGATCATGATGGCACCTGCAGGTGCGGCCAGTTCCGCGCGTTTCAGGCGTGCGCCAATCTCCTTGTCAGTCTCGCGCCCGCGTGCCTGCAACCGCTGTGCCAGCACCTCTGGCGCTGCCGTCACCATCAGCACCAGAAGGCCGGGATAGGCCTTCTGAATATCCGGCAGCGCCTTGCGCGAGCCGTTGAACACCACAACATGGCCCTGCGCCAGATCAGCGTCAATGCTGGCAGGGATGGCATAGCGCGCCCCATGTGCCTGCCAGTGAAACGCGTAATGGCCCGCGGCGCGCTGCGCCTCAAACTCGGCTTCGGAATGGGCAAGATGCGCTTCCCCGCCTGCATCGGCCGCGCGGGTGATAATGCGTTGCACCACCTTGATATCGGGGCGCGCACGGGCAAGCGCGTCAAGCAGCGTGTCCTTGCCCACACCAGACGGGCCAACCACAGCTATAAGCAGCCCGCTCACGCGGCCGCCCCCGCAGGGGTAAAGGCCGTGACATCCACCTCGCGGTCACAAATGGCGGCGCGCGCATCCGCGTCATGGAATATCCCCAGAATCGCTGCGCCCCGCGCCTTGGCCTCGCGGATCAGATCCAGCACCACCGCGCGATTGGCCGCATCAAGGCTTGCTGTCGGCTCGTCCAGCAACATCACCGGCCAGTCCAGAATGAAGCCCCGCGCAATATTGACGCGCTGCTGCTCGCCGCCTGAAAAAGTCGTGGGCGAGAGCGACCACAGGCGCTGCGGAATATTCACCCGCGCCAGCATTTCCGACGCGCGCGCGCGCGCAGCCGCGTCAGACAGGCCCTGCGCCAAAAGCGGCTCGGCCACCACCTGCAAGGTCGGCACGCGTGGGATTACGCGCAAAAACTGGCTGACATAGCCCAGCTTCGTGCGGCGCAAGTCAATCACCTCGCGCGGCTCGGCACCGCAAAGCTCGACCCCGGCAACTTGGATCGAGCCGTCGTCACAGCGGTAATTGCCCCAGATCATCCGCATGAGGGTCGATTTGCCTGCCCCCGACGCGCCCACCAGCGCCACACATTCACCGGCTTGCACAGACAGCGCCGCCCCTTCCATAACGGGCAGCACAACCCCGGCCTGATTATGTAACACGAAGCGTTTGCCCACGCCCGAAATCTCGATCATCGCTTTGCTCATTTTCTTGCTCCAAATACTCATGCCCGGGCGGCCACCCGCGCAGCCTCAGACCTGAAGCACCGAACTGACCAATAGCTGCGTATAGGGGTGTTGCGGATCATCGAGCACCTGATCGGTCAGGCCCTCTTCCACAACATGTCCGTCCTTCATCACCATCAGCCGGTCGGCCAGCAGCCGCACCACGGCCAGATCATGGGTGACAATCACCGCCGACAGGCCCAGCCGCCGCACCAGACCGCGCAACAGATCCAGCAGGCGCGCCTGCACGCTGACATCAAGCCCGCCAGTCGGCTCGTCCATGAAAATCAGACGCGGCCCAGTCACCAGATTGCGCGCGATCTGCAGCCGTTGCTGCATGCCCCCCGAGAAAGCGCGCGGGCGCTCGTCCATGCGGCCTGCATCAATCTCGACACGGCCCAGCCAGTCTTCCGCCTGCGCGCGGATATCGCCATAATGGCGCGCGCCGACGGCCATCAGCCGCTCGCCCACATTCCCACCCGCGCTGACCGCCATGCGCAAGCCGTCGCGCGGATTTTGATGTACAAAAGCCCAGTCTGTGCGCGCCAGCCAGCGGCGCTCGCTCTCGCGCATGGTGACCGTGTCGCGCGGGCCGCGCTCGCGCGTGTCAAAGATGACCTTGCCTGTATCGGGTGCCAGATGGCCTGCAAGGCAATTCAGCAGGGTAGATTTGCCGGATCCGCTCTCGCCCACGATCCCCATCACTTCACCCGGCCAGAGCGTGAAATTCACGTCCCGGCAGCCCGGATGCGTCCCGTAGGATTTACTCAAACCCTCTACGCGCAGAAGTGGGGTCATGCGGCATCTCCCTGCTGGCTCGCGGCGCGGCTGCTACAGTATTCCGTGTCCGAGCACACAAACATCCGCCCCCCCGCGTCATCAGTGATCACTTCATCAAGATAGCTGTCCGCTGCCCCGCAGATCGCGCAAGCCTGCCCGGCGGCCTTGCTCGGCGTGAAAGGGTAGTCGTCGAAATCGAGGCTCTCGACGCGCGTAAAGGGTGGCAGCGCATAGATGCGGCATTCGCGCCCTGCCCCGAAAAGCTGCAAGGCGGGCGACATGTGCAATTTAGGATTGTCGAATTTCGGGATCGGCGAAGGGTCCATGACATAGCGCCCCTCAACCCGTACCGGATAGGCATAGGCGCGCGCGATCTCGCCATGGCGTGCGATATCTTCATAAAGCCGTACCTGCATCAGACCGTAATCTTCCAGCGCATGCATGGTGCGCGTCTCGGTCTCGCGGGGTTCCAGAAAGCGCAAGGGTTCGGGAATGGGCACCTGAAAAACCAGAATCTGCCCCGCCGCCAGAGGGGTCTCGGGGATGCGGTGGCGGGTCTGGATCACGCTGGCGCGCGCTGTCGCCTCGGTCGTGGCGATGCCTGCGACGCGGGCAAAGAACTTGCGGATGGAGACGGCATTGGTGGTGTCATCCGCGCCTTGGTCGATGACCTTCAGTGTATCTTCCGGCACAAGACACGCAGCAGTCACCTGCACCCCGCCCGTGCCCCAACCATAGGGCATGGGCATTTCGCGGCTGGAAAAGGGCACCTGATAGCCGGGAATGGCCACGGCCTTCAGGATGGCGCGGCGCAGCATCCGCTTGGTGGCTTCATCCAGATAGGCGAAATTATACTGTGTCATGTCATCCTCCTGCGCGCCCTTGCGGAGCGGGTGGGTGGGTGGGCGACGCAAGGGCGCGCTTGAGTGACATCAACCTTCATTGCGCCGCCTCTGGCATCGCTCTGCGCCGCAATTTGCGGATCAGCTCCAGTTCGGCCTGAAAATCGACGTAATGGGGCAGCTTTATATGCTCCAGAAACCCGCTCGACTGGATATTGTCGCAATGCGACAGCACGAATTCCTCGTCCTGAGCAGGCGCGCTGCCTGTATCCTCGCCCAGTTCCCGCGTCCTGAGCGCACGATCGACCAGCGCCATCGAGATCGCCTTGCGTTCGGACTGGCCAAAGACCAGCCCATAGCCGCGGGTAAATTGCGCCGGTTCGGACTTGGACCCCTGAAACTGGTTTACCGTTTCGCATTCCGTCAAAAGGATTTCCGCAAAATCGATCTCGAAGCCCAGTTCGGGCAGATACGCGCTGACCCGCACATGCCCGATCCGCAATTCGCCTATGAAAGCATGATTGCGCCCGTAGCCGCGCTGTGTGGAATAGGCCAGCGACAGCAAAAACCCCTCATCGCCGCGCGCAAGTGCTTGCAACCGCAAGGGCCTGCTGGCGGGAAATTCCAGCGGTGCGCGTGTCAGGTCCGGCACCTCTGCGCCGCCCTCGCGCTCGGGCTGGATCAAACCTTCTTCCCCCAAATGCGACAGGATATGTGGTACAGCACCAAGGCTAGAGGGGGCTTCGGGTGCAGGTGCAGGCGTGGCGCTTTCAGCCAGACCGAAATCCAGCAGCCGGTGCGTGTAATCAAAGGTCGGCCCCAGCACCTGCCCGCCCGGTGCGTCCTTGTAGGTGGCGGAAATCCGGCGGATGATCTGCGCCGCGCCTGTGTCAAGCGGCGCGCTGGCCCCGAAACGCGGCAGGGTGGTGCGAAACGCGCGGATGAGGAACACAGCCTCGACCACATCGCCGCGCGCCTGTTTCAGTGCCAGCGCGGCAAGGTCGGGGTCATACAGCGACCCTTCTGCCATCACACGGTCCACTGCCAGCGCAAGCTGTTCGCGGATCTGGTCCACCGCCAGATCCGGCACAGTCGCGTCCCCGCGCCGCGCCTCGGCCAGCCAGCCATGCGCATTCTCAATCGCGCGTTCCCCGCCCTTGACGGCAACATACATCAGCAGACCTCCAGTCTTGTGGAACGGGGCAGCGCGGCAAGCGAGGGACCACAGGTCAGCAAAAGGTCGCAGCCCAGCGGGAAACGGGCCGCATTGGCCTGCAACGCCACAGCGTCCGGCAGGTTAAGCCATGCATCCTTCTCTATGCCCGGCCCTGTCAGCCGCACGCCGTCATTGCGCAATTCGGGACACTCGACAATCAAGGTGGCCGAGCGGTCAGGATAGTCTGGCACCCCTTGCGGGTAACGCGACAGCGGAGCAAGCGCTTCCCATGCCCCCAGCGCGAACACGGCTTCTTGCGCGCCACATAGCGGTGCCCCCAGATGAAAGGCGACCCAGTCGCGCAAGGCGGCGCAATCATGCGCGCCTGCCAGATGCAGCGGCGTGGTGCTGTCTGCCAGTACCATCAGCGCAATCGCTGCCGCGTCAGAGCACGGCGCCGGGGCCAAGGCGCCTGTCAACGTTACAATCCGCCCCGGATGGGCCATCGCGTCCAGCACCTGCCGGAAGGCGCGCGCAGCGTCGCGGGCGGGATCGGCAAATCCGGTTGTCAGCGGCGCGTTCATCCTTCCCCCCGCGCCAAAGTGAAGAAATCGACCTTGGTGGCTGCCGCACGTCTTGCGCGGGCCTCCTGCGCCGCGCGCTCTGCGGCCTGCAAGGGGCCAAGGACGCGCGCTTGCAACTCTGGCCCCGCCGAAGTCTGTAGCAGCGCATCCAGAAGCGCCGCGCGTTCCGCCTTGCGCAGCCCGCGCCCCTGCACCATCGCATGTCCGACCGTGCCGCAAGACAGGCGCAGCGCGGCGCGGGTGACCGTCACTTCGCCCAGATTAAACGCTGCACCCACAGCCCCCGCACGGCCCTGCACCATCATCGTGCCGATCTCAGGTGCGCGCAGCCACATGAACGCGGGCGGTTCATCAGGCCAATGGGTGTCGAGCCGCGCCAAAGGCGCACGCGCAAGCAGCCCCATCCAGTCACGGCGGGTCAAGGAGGCGGAAGTCATGTCGGATCTCGCAATTTTAATATACAACTAGACAAATACGCGGTTTATACGTTTCATACAAATAGATTTTTGTGAAAGTTTCACGACATGACCAAGCCCGCCCCCCTTTGGCAGAACATCCGCGACACCTTGTACAGCGAGATTGCGCAGGGCGCATGGCGCGCGGGGGCACGCCTGCCAACCGAGGCCGCACTTGCCCAGAGATTTGACGTCAACCGCCACACAGTCCGGCGCGCGCTGCAATCGCTGGCCGATGAAGGATTGGTGCAGGCCCGGCGCGGCGCAGGCGTTTTTGTTCTGCCCGCCCCGCTGCGCTATCCTATCGGGGCGCGCACGCGCTTTCGCCAGAACCTGCTCTCTGCGGGGCGCAGCCCGTCGCGGCGATTGCTGCATCTGGCGCGGCAGGCAGCGTCCGCCCCAGAGGCGCAGGCACTGGGGATTGCACGCGGTGCGCCCGTGCATATCATGGAGGCGATCAGCATGGCCGATGATTTGCCCATCTCGCTGGCACGGTCGTGTTTCTGCGCAACACGGTTTCCCGATCTTGATACAGCCCTGCGCGCCACAGGGTCGGTCACAGCGGCACTGGCGCAAATGGGCATTTCAGACTATCTGCGCAAATCGACACGGCTGACCGCGCAAACCGCTGATCCTGTTCAGGCACGGCATTTGCAAATATCGTCTGGGGATATGCTCATCCTGTCAGAAGCGATCAATGTCGATATTTCAGGGCTGCCGATCGAATTCGGGCGCAGCTATTTTGTCGGGTCTCGTGTAGAGCTGGTGCTTGAAAGCGACGGGCCTGCACCATTTGTCACATGACTGCCACATAGCTGCGATACTCGCGCCCCAAACGCGAAGGAACGATATCATGCCGACTCAGACTCTGCGCCTTAACGGAGCATTATGCCTATTGAACGGCTGCCTGGAGGATTGTGATCTTTTCATTTCCGATGGGCATTTTGCGCCCACAAGCGCGAGTGCGGCTGAAATCGACCTGTCGGAATATTGGCTGTTACCCGGAATTGTCGATCTGCATGGCGACGGGTTCGAGCGCCACATCCGCCCGCGCCCCAGCGCACCGTTCGACAAGCGTGCAGCGCTGCAATCGGCCGATGTGGAACTGGCCAGCCAAGGCGTAACAACAGCATGGTTTGCCCAAAGCTGGTCTTGGGAAGGCGGATCGCGCGCCCCGGACGAAGCGGTGGCACTGCTCGAAGCACGCCGCCAGATCGCCCATCGCCTGATGACCGACATCCGCATCCAGTTGAGGTTTGAAACGCATATGCCGGGCGACCAAGCCGCCCTCATGGCAGTCGTGCGCGATTATCACCTTGATTATATCGTGTTCAACAACCACCTGCCCGAAGCGCTGGAGATGGCCAATACCAAGCCCGCGCGCTTCGCGTCATGGGCCGCAATGAACGGGCATGTACCCGATGACCTGCTGGCCATTGTGCGCGCGGCCCATGCCGCCGATGCACAGATACCCGCTTTTCTGACTGCACTTGCGGCCGATCTGCGCAGCGCGGGCGTGATGATGGGCTCGCATGACGACCCAGATCCCGAAACCCGCGCCTTCTTTCGCGGCATAGGGGCGCATATCTGCGAATTCCCCACTTCGGTAGCGGCGGCCCATGCCGCCCGCACCGCAGGCGAACCCGTGCTGATGGGGGCGCCAAACATTGTGCGCGGCGGGTCGCAATCGGGCAATATCGCAGCGATGGAGCTGGTCGAAGAGGGTCTGTGCGATGCGCTGATCTCGGATTACTATATCCCCGCGCTGGCGCAGGCCGCTTGGGTGATTGCCGATGCGCGCGCGCTGTCCTTTGCCCATGCGTGGGAAATGATCTCGACCCGCCCAGCGCAGATCATGGGGCTATCGGATCGCGGCAGCCTGACCGAAGGCCGGCGCGCCGATCTTGTCGTCCTGAACCCCAATACCCGCCGTGTTGAGGCGACAGTCGTGCGCGGCCAGATCGCATTTGCCAGCGGGCGGGCCGCGCAGCGCCTGTTGCAGGCCCATAGCCCCTTTGCGCTGGCCGCACAGTGAGCCTGACATGACCTATGCCGATATGATCGATGCAGAATTGGGCCAGATCCGCCCTGTCGATCTGCTGGAATTCGACCATCTGACCCGCGCGCGCGACTGGGTGCGCTCGGGGGCGGTTCTGTGCCGCATAGCGCCGCCTGCGACCCCGCCCATGCATCTGGTCAGCTATTTTCCTGTGATAGATCAGGAATATGTGCTTCTGGGTGATCATATCAGCTCGGGCCTGTGGCTGCCGCCGGGCGGGCATGTCGAGACGGGTGAAGACCCGCGCGACACCGTGATCCGCGAATGTGCCGAGGAATTGCGCATGTCGGCGCGCTTTGTGCATCCGGGGCCTGTATTTTTGACCATCGCAAAAACAATCGGGGCCAATCCGCATGAAGATGTCTCACTGTGGTATACGCTTCAGGGCCAGGCGGGGCTTGTGCCCGATTATGACCGGCGCGAATATCGCCGTATGCGCTGGTTTCATTTCGACGATGTGCCGCTGGATGACACCGACCCCAACCTTGAACGGTTCCTTGGCAAACTGTCCGAGCGCTTCGTGGCGGCGTGATCCGGCTGCACTCACTTAGTGCAACAAGACATCCTCGTATTTGGCCAGAAACTCCTCAATCTCCAGATGGCGGAAATCGTGTAGCGCCATATGCAGCCGGTCATGGTCCCAATCCCACCAGGCCAGATCCATCAGCCGCCGCGCTGTCTGCTTGGGGAAGCGGCGGCGCAGTTTTTCTGCCGGCACCCCCACCACAATCGTATAGGGGGCGACATCGCGCGTAACCACCGCGCCTGCGCCCACAATCGCGCCATGCCCGATGGTCACTTCAGGGCGAATAATCGCGCCATGACCAATCCAGACGTCATGCCCGATCGTAACCCGCCGCGCCGCGCGGGCCGCGAAGAAGGCATCATGCGGTGCCGCATCATGCCAATACAGGTCCGAGCGATACAGAAAATGATGCAGGCTGGCGCGGTCCATCGGGTGATCGGTCGGACCGATCCGCACATTGGCTGCGATATTGACGAATTTGCCAATGGTGGCATTGGCAATATCGCAGCCCCGCGCGCAATAGCTGTAATCGCCCAGCACAACGTTATTCAGAATCGAGCCGCGCCCTACTTCAGTATAGGCGCCTGTCTCGCAGTCGGTCAGTGTGCAATCGGGGTGAATCAGCGCCCCTTCGGGGGTCAGCTCTCGGGGCATCAGAAGTCTCGCTCCTCTCCGGTCCAGCGCAGGAAACGGCCAGTATCGGCCAGCCCCTCGCGCGCGGCAATCTCCAGTATTCCGGCGGCCACCGGCTGCGGGTCGTGCTCTGCCGCTGGCCCGCCCATATCCGTGCGCACCCAGCCAGGGTCGATCAGCAGCACGGCAATGCCGCGCGGGCGCAGATCGGTCGCAAGCCCCTGCATCAGCTTGTTCACTGCCGCCTTGGACGCGCGGTAGGCAATGCGGTCCGATTTCGCATAGCCCATCCATGCCATCTGGCTGGACAGTGTAAGAATTCGTCCACCCGCGTGCATCGCGGGCACAACCGCTTGCGCCATCGCAAGAGGGGCCAATGTGTTCACCCTCAGCGTTTCGGCAAAGCCCGCGAAATCCATATCCAGCGCAGACTGACGCGCAGGGCCGATCACACCTGCATTGTTGATCAGCACATCCACGGGCGCAACTTTTGCCCCCAGACTGTGTAAACTCTCTACCTCGTGCATATCGGCAACAATCTCGCGCACACCAGCGGGGGCCGCGCCCGCGCGCCTTACTGTTCCGGTCACATCCCACCCCCGCGCCATAGCCTGAACGGCCAGTGCCAGCCCGATACCGCGCGACACTCCTGTGATCAGTAGATGCATGGCCCCCTCATTTTCTTGCTGCAAATACTCCCGCCGGAGGCTCCGACGGAAGCAGCAGGCGCATCAGCCGGGTTTAATGTCCGCGCTCGCCGATAAACCGCTTGCGGATCAAACCAGACCCCCAATCGATGATCGCAATCACCACCAGCACATTCAGCACCACAAAGGCCACCTGATCAAACAACCCCGCGCGGAAGCGCTCGATAATGATCATCCCGATGCCCCCTGCCCCAACCAGCCCCAGAATCGTGGCCGAGCGGGTGGAGGATTCGAACGAATAAAGCGACAGCGAGATAAACACCGGCAGGATTTGCGGCAGATAGCCATAGCGGATGATCCGGCCCGTATCGGCGCCCGTGGCGCGCACCCCTTCGACCTGTTTGCGATCGATATTCTCGATGGCCTCGGAATACAGCTTGGCCAGATTGCCCATATCAGACACCCAGATCGCCAGCACCCCCGCCAAAGGCCCAAGACCCACAGCGCGCACAAAGACCAGCCCCCAGACAATTTGGTCAATCCCGCGGAACACATCCAGCAACCGCCGAACCGCGTGCCGGAACACGCCCACCGGCATGGTGTTGCGCGCGGCCAGAAAGGCCAGCCCCAGCGCGAAGATCGTGCCCAGCAATGTGCCCACAAAGGCCATTGCGATGGTCTGCGCGATACCCTTGTAGATATTGGCATATTGCCAAGTGGCCATATCTTGCCACACCACCATACGGGTCATCAGCGCCCAGGCACGGTCCGAGGCATTGAGCAGTTTGCCAATCTCGAAAAAGCCGAGTGACCAGATCAGATAGATGGTGATGAAGGCCCAGCTTGCGGCTTTCAGTGTTGTCACCAACGGGTCGCCAAACGCCTTGGGGTGGCGTTTGCGGGCAGCCGCAATATCGGCGTCAGATACCGCATGGAAGGTAAGTGTGCTCATCTCAGGGACTCCTTGCCGATCAGGCGGTGGCGGACACGTTCGGACAAAAGGTCGATGGCTGTGACCGTCAGAACCACCAGCAACAACACCGCAGTCACACGGTCATCAGAAAAGAAACTGATCGTGTGGCTTAGTTCCGCCCCGATCCCGCCTGCGCCCACAAACCCGACCACGGCAGAGGCGCGCACATTGATCTCGAACCGCCACAGCGCGTAAGAGGTGAAATTCGGCAGCACTTGCGGCAGGATGCCATAGCGCATCTGCTCGAACCACGACCCGCCAACTGCCTTGATCCCGTCCACAGGGCGCATCGAGGCGTTTTCATTGACCTCGGAAAACAATTTGCCCAGCGCACCCGTGGCGTGGATCGTAATGGCCAGCACACCTGCAAGGGGGCCGATCCCCACGGCAAAGACCAAAATCAGCGCAAACAGGATTTCCGGCACACCGCGGCAAAATTCCAGAAACCGCCGCGCCAGCGCCCCTGCCCAAGGAAAGGGCGTACAGTTGCGCGCCGCGATGAAAGACAGCGCAACAGCAAGCCCGGTTGCAAGAATCGTGGCGGTCAGCGCCATCAGGATGGTTTCCCAGATCAGCCGCAGGTATTTCCAGAAATCATTGTACCAATACCCGATAGAGCCGGGCGGGAAGCGTCCGGCCTCATTTCGGCTGTCAAATAGGACATCCCATTGCAGCGATGGCATGACCGAGCCGAAATATTCAAAAATGCGCGGCAGGCCCGCGGCCAGCCTGTCCGGCGTGAAGCGCGATATCCACAGCGACCATAGAAGGAAGCCCAGAAACACCACGCCCAAGGTGACATTCACCACCATCCGGTCGCGGATCATCTGGCGGCGATGGGTCTCGAACAGGGAAACCGGGTCCTGGTCCTGCCCGTTTGTCGTGACACTGGCCATCTCAGTTCACCACGCGGACTTCGGGCTGCGCGGGTGCCGAAGGCTTCAGCGCGGTCGAGGTCATGGCCTCGGAAAACGCCTCCTCGGCCTCGGCGCCGTAAATATCGCGCGCGGCTTTGTCTGTCAGTTCCTTCGGCGTGCCATCAAACACAATGACGCCGTCCTGCATGCCGATGATGCGGTCGCAATACTGGCGCGCTGTGTCCAGCGTATGCAGGTTGCAGATCACCGTCAGCCCATCTTCCTGGTTGATGGCGCGCAAGGCATCCATCACCACTTTGGCGTTCAGCGGGTCAAGGCTGGCGATTGGCTCATCCGCAAGCATGACGCGGGGTTCCTGCACCAGCGCGCGGGCAATGGCCACACGCTGCATCTGCCCGCCTGACAAGGTGTCGGTCTGTTGCAGTGCCACATGCGCCATGCCCAGCCGGTCCAGCGCGCGAATGGCAAAGGCGCGTTCCTTGGCCGAAAACACGCCCAGCATGGACGTGGCGAAGCCATGATGGAACAGGCGGCCCGACATGACATTGGTGATCACATTCAAGCGGCCCACAAGGTTGAACTGCTGGAACACCATCGCGCATTCATTGCGCCACTGGCGCAGGTCGCGGCCCTTCAGCGCGGTAATGTCGCGCTTCTGGAACAGCATCTGCCCGCCCGAGGGCTCGTTCAAGCGGTTGATCATGCGCAGCAGCGTGGACTTGCCCGCACCAGAGCGTCCGATGATGCCAACCATCTGCCCATCGGGAATTGTAAAAGTGGCGGGTTTGACCGCAACAGTGCTGTTGAACTGCTTAGTAAGTCCCTTGAATTCGAGCATGGAGTTTCTCCTGTCAATGCGCGGCGCGCAAATGAGCGGCAGGCCCTTGCGCGGGCAAGGACCTGTTGTGAAGGCAGCCGAGCTAGCGAGAGCTTGCGATTTCGTCTTCGCGCAGGCGCACGGCGGTTTCGTAGAAGTCATGGCCGATTTCCACAAAGCCACCACCCTCGCCGCCGATTGTGGCGTTGTAGCAATCTGGCTGGCGTTCTTTCATATTCAGGAACAGGTCCATTACCAGCGCGCGCGCCTCTTGTGGCAAATCCTTGCGCAGCACGGTCGGGCCATTCGGAATCAGGTCGGATGTCCAGATGATCTTGATATCATTCATGTCCAGCAGACCGTTATCGACCATGCGGCGAATATTGCCGCGGCTGTAGCCTTCGGCATGTTCGCCCAGCAGTGACGACCACGTGGCGGCGGCGTCATACTGGCCCTGCAACACGGCGATCACGCCTTGCTCATGACCGCCCGAAAACCCGACGCGCCCGAAATACGCATCCTCGATCCCCGCAAGGCGCAGTTCTGCGCGCGGGAACAGATAGCCGGATGCCGAATTTGCATCGGCATAGGCAAGGCTGCGGCCTGCCATATCCTCCAGCGTTTCAATGCCGCTATCGGCGCGCGTGACAATGACAGAGTAATACCCAAGCGAGCCGTCCACATTGGCCGAGGTCATCACCACGTCCACGGCTTCGGGGTCTTGCAGATATATGCCAGCATAGCCCGATGCGCCCAGTCCGGCATGGTGCAACTGACCGGCCAGCAGCCCCTGCATCACGCCTGCGTAATCGGCGGCGGGATACAGCTCGACCGGAACGCCCAATGTGTCGGTCATCAACTCTTGCAGGCAGGAATAGCGGCGCAAACGGTCGGCTTCGTTTTCGCCGGACAGAATGCCAATATTGTAAGTGCCGAAATCCGCGCGCCAGTCGGCAGCGGCGGGGGTCACAGTGGACACAAGACACGCAAGTGTCGCGGCTATGCCAGTGAAAGTCTTGGTCATGGTTTTCGTCCTTGTGGTGGATGAAGAACACGCCCCCGCAACTCTCCTCCCGCGTGGGCAATGAAAAAGGGCAGCCCGAACGGGCCACCCTTGTCTTGCTTAGCGCGAACCGGCCAATTCCTCGCGGCGCATCTCGACGATGCCCTCGAAGAAGTCATGGTCAACACTCACCCAACCCTGACCCTCACCGAAAGAGATGTCGTAATAGCACTGCGCGTCGGTTTCGAGCTGGTTGGCCAGATAATCGCTGACGATGTCTTTAACCTCTTGCGGCAGCGCCTGACGGATCACCACAGGGCCATTCGGAATGATCGGGCTTTCCCAGATGATCCGCAGATCGGACATATCCAGCAGTCCATTGTCAATCATGCGACGCAGGTTGCCACGGGTATACCCCTCTGCCGGATCGCCCTGACCGGAAGCCCATGTCACGCCAGCATCATACTGGCCTTGCAAAACAGCGATCACAGCCTGTTCATGACCACCGCCGAAACCTGTGCGGCTGAAGAAGTCTTCTTCCACGATCCCGGCGCGGCGCAACTCGAAACGCGGCACGATATAGCCGGAGGTTGAATTAGGGTCCGCATAGGCCAGCGAATGGCCTTCCATGTCTTCCAGCGAATGAATATCGCTATCCGCGCGCACATACATCGGCGCGATGTAACCTGTGGACCCGTCCGCTTCTGCCGAAACAAAAATCGGCTCTACAGCATTGGCGTCTTGCAGATAGATACCTGCATAGGCCGAAGCGCCCAGTGCTGCATAATCCAGTTGGCCGGCCAGAAGCCCCTGCATCACGCCTGCATAATCGGGGGCGGGGAACATTTCGACCGGGACGCCCAGACGCTCTTCCAGCGCCACGCGCAGACAGTCGTTATTGCGCAGGCGGTCGGCTTCATTCTCGCCGCCCAGCAGGCCAATGCGGAAGACAGGCAGGTCTGAGCGCCAGTCAGCGCTGGCGGTCAGGGGAAAGGTGCTTAGCGCGGTCGCAGTGACCAAAAGCGCGGCGATAGCCTTGGTTTTCATGAATGATCTCCAGATCAGGATGGAAGCAATGATCCCCATCGCGGGAACTCCGGTCTGATCTCAGGATTCGGTAACTTTGGCGTAACGGTTCTGTAAAGAATTCATGAAATTTAGCACGCGTCTTGGCGTAAAGTGGCGGTTCTGTGAAATTGCGCCAGCCATGACAAGGATACCCCGGCCCGATCTGCCGCAGCGGTTCGGGCTTGCAGTCGCTCTCAGGACCGCGCGCAAACCGAGTGGGAACACGCGGGGCATGCGCAACAACTGGCACATACCCAGCGGCATCTTGCACATCAATCTTCCGCCCCGGCGCGCCGATCTCACGCAGGCAGCGAAAATTGTCATGCGTGTTTCCCCGCCCGATACGGCTTGCACCGCGATGACCATAGGCACCGGCACCCACGGGCGATAGAAAGGGCCGGACGCTGGCTTTGTCGTCACACCACACGCTTGCCTGTGGCTGCGTCGAACGGATGCAACCTGTCACGTTCGATGCTGAAGGTCAGGTTTGATCCTTCCTGGACATCAGGCATATGCGGCAGGCGGGCGACCATGGTTTCCTTGATACCCGCGAAACTTAGGTGCAGGTGGCTTTGCGCGCCCGCGGGTTCCAACACCACCAGTCGCCCGCTGAGTGACCTCTCGTTCTCGCAGGCGCGCTCCAGCGACAGATCCTCGGGGCGGATGCCGATCAGATCGGCCCCAATTGGCAAATGCGCCAGAGACTCGGCCGAGACCAGCCCCCG
The DNA here is from genome assembly GCF_001870675.1 of Roseinatronobacter thiooxidans. Lineage (GTDB taxonomy): Bacteria > Pseudomonadota > Alphaproteobacteria > Rhodobacterales > Rhodobacteraceae > Roseinatronobacter > Roseinatronobacter thiooxidans. Next base: position 29,890 of record NZ_MEHT01000047.1, read on the forward strand.
CATGTATTCGGCAGGCAGCATGTTCATGGCGGGAAAGCCGATGAAGCCTGCCACAAAAGTAGTGGCTGGGCGGGAGTAAACTTCCATCGGAGTGCCGATCTGTTCAATCTGGCCATTGTTCAAAACCACCAGACGGTCGGCCATTGTCAGGGCCTCCAACTGGTCTTGGGTCACATATAGCAATGTGGTCCGAAGGCGTTTTTGCAACTGGCGGATTTCCACCCGCATCTGCACATGCAGCTTTGAGTCAAGGTTCGACAAAGGTTCATCAAACAGAAACGCTGCCGGTTCACGCACCAGCGCCCGCCCCATTGCGACCCGCCGGCGCTGGCCACCCGCCAACTGGCGCGGCTTGCGATCCAGAAACGGGCCGATCTCCAGCATGGCAGCGGCTTCGCGCACGCGGCCGTTTATCTCGGGCGCGTGAAGCCTCGGTTCTTCAACCCGTTTCACCGCCACATTGCTTGGTTTGACCCAAGATTAAGATGTCGCCAATTCCGCGCAACTTTCCAGCGCTTTCCCAAGCTGCATGGCGAAGCGGAAACTGGCCACGGGCAGTGAGCGCCCTCGTTGTTGCCCCAGAAGCAGGACACCCGGCGCCACATCACGTTCCGAGATCGCGCGGATTACAAGGCCTGACTGGCGCTGCGCATTCAGGCCGATGGGTATCTGGAACCCGATTGTCCGCTCGGTCTGCACATAGTGGCGGATCAATTCAAAAGATTCTGTTTCCACTACTGGCGTCACCTGCCGACCTATGCTTTTTGCCGCACCGTCCAGCAGTGATCTGACCCCGTATTCCACCGAAGGCGCGATATGGGGATGGTTCAGGCAGTCCCGTAGTCGCAAGTCAGATTTTTGCGCCAGGGGGTGGTCCTCTGCCATTACGGCGCATACGGGTTGAGGGCAGTGGGCAATAACTTCGAAATCGACCATCAGGACCGGCTCGAAGACAAGCGCCAGATCGCATTTGAACGCGGCCAGTTCGGCCTCGGCCCGCGAGCGATCGCGCACAATGGCGGTGAACGTCACCCCCGGATGATCGCTGCGATAGCGCGAAATCTGCTCGGGCAGAAAGTAGGGCAAAAGCGCTTGTGAGCAGGCAATACTGACATGGCCACGCCGCACCCCGGAGAGATCGGCCACCTGACTTTGCACCCGCGCCATGTCCGAGCGCTGGCTGCGGTAGTGCTGCAAGATCAACTCGCCCGCCGGGTTCAGCCGCACACCACGCGCCAACCTCTCGAAAATCTGGGCACCGAATTCATCTTCGAACCGCGAGATGCGGCGGTTGAGCGCAGAAGCCGTCAGCCCCGCATCTTCAGCGGCTTTGCGGATAGAGCCCGCGCGCGCCACAGCTTCGATCAGGCGAAAGGTCTCCATATGGCGCATAATTGGGCACTCTTTAGTTGTTCATTAAATACATCACTCCTGTGAAAACATAGCATTTCCGGAACAACACGCAACGGGGTAACTTGGTCATACCGCATATTTCTGCGACCAGAATCATCAGGAGCCTGCCATGTCCTCTTTCAATCGCCGCGCGTTTCTTGCCTCTGCCGCCGGGGCTGGAATGCTACCTTTCCTGCGGGTCTTGCCTGCAACGGCCCAGACCCGCGATACGCTGGTCACGGTTTTTGGCCAGACCATCAACAGCCTTGATCTGCACCGCGTGGGCACCAACCGTGCCAGCTATCAGGTGGCGATCAACTGCTATGACCGCCTTGTGGGCTTTGGTGCAAAGCAACTGCCCTCGGGCGAAATGTCCTATGACTATGACACCATTGTGCCAGAACTGGCTGAAAGCTGGACCACGTCCGAAGATGGCCTGACCATCACTTTCAAGCTGAAGCCGAACGCCACCTTCTGGGATGGCAGCAAGGTCACGGCAGAAGATGTGAAATGGTCGCTGGACCGCGCTGTATCCGCGGGCGGCTTTCCGACCACGCAAATGGCGGCAGGGGGCTTTTTCCGCCCCGATCAGTTCGAAGTGGTCGATGAAGAAACAATCAATGTTAAGCTGGACTATCCGTCAAAACTGGCACTGCCGAACCTTGCCGTGCCGGTGCCCTTCATCATCAACTCGTCGGTTGCCAAGGCGAATGCGACCGAGGCCGACCCTTGGGCCATGGAATACCTGCACACCACCCCTGCGGGTTCAGGGGCCTTCAAGGTTACCCGCTGGGATCAGGGCCAGCAACTGGTGTATGAACGCAATGACGCCTGGATCGGTGGTGAGTTGCCTGCCGTCCAGCGCGTAATTGTGCGCGAAGTCCCCTCCGCCGCGACACGGCGTGCATTGGTGGAACGGGGCGATGTGCAGATCAGCTTCGACATTCCCGACCGCGATGCCTCTGAACTGGCCGATAAGCTGACAGTCCATTCCACACCGATCGAAAACTGCATTCATGCTCTGTGTCTGAATACTAAATTTGCCCCGTTTCAAGACGCGGATGTGCGCAAGGCCGTGGCCTATGCCACGCCTTACGATGCGATTTTCGAGGCCGCAGCTTACGGGCGCGGCGCAAAGCTCTGGGGTGGCGACACGGAAATCACCGACATCGCATGGCCGCGCGCCTTCCCCTACACCACCAATCTGGACATGGCGCGCGAGCATATGGCGAAATCCGGTTTTCCTGACGGGTTTGAGGTGACGCTGTCGATCAGCCTTGACCTGGTCAGCTGGATGGAACCTGCGGCGCTGCTGATACAAGAGGCGATGGCTCAGATCGGCATCAAGGTGACGGTGGACCGAATTCCGGGGGCCAACTGGCGCACTGTCGCGCTGGTGGACAAGACGCTGGACATGCATCTGGAAAACTTCGGCGGCTGGCTGAACACGCCGTGTTATTACTTCTTCTGGGCTTATCAGAAGGACCGGTTGTTCAATTCGTCTGCCTATGACAATCCGGTGGTGCATGAGCTGACCGAGCGCACGCTGCACATGGCCATCGACGATCCGGAATATGCGCCGCTTATCAAGCAGATGTTCGAGATCGTGATCGAAGACCTGCCGCGCATTCCGCTGTATCAACCGGCGCTGAACGTTGCGATGAACGGGGCCGACGGATACGAGTTCTGGTTCCACCGTCAGCTGGACGTGCGCCCCCTGACCGGCGCAGGGGCATAAGCCAATGGCAACCCGGTGGCTTCCGATCCTGTGGCGGCTGGTTCAGACCATTCCGGTGGTCATCGGGGTCGTCATCATCAGTTTTGTGCTGACACGCGCGCTGCCGGGCGACCCGGCAGTACAATTCGCAGGCCAGATGGCCACGCCGGAAAGCATTGAACAGGTGCGCGTGGCCTTGGGTCTGGACAAATCCCTGCCGCAGCAATTCCTGATCTATTGCAAAGCGCTGCTGCAAGGCGATCTGGGCCAGTCAATTGCCACCGGGCGGCCTGTCCTGACAGACCTCGCCACACGTTTGCCTGCATCTTTGGAACTGACGTTGACCGCGCTCATCCTGTCCTGCCTGATTGCAATTCCGCTGGGGGTGCTGGCCGCGGTGCGGCAGGGGTCATGGGTGGATCACCTGTGCCGCGTGCTGGTGACTGCGGGAGTGTCCCTGCCCACATTCTTCACCGGCATCTTGCTGATCTATGTGTTCTATTACCTGTTGGGATGGGCCCCCTCGCCGTTGGGTCGGCTGGATTTCATATATTTCGACCCGCCGCGCGTGACCGGGTTTTTCCTTGTCGACTCGCTGTTGGATGGTGATCTGCCCACCTTCGCTGGCGCGGCGAAACAACTGGCCCTGCCTGCGATCACCTTGTCACTATTCACACTGGCCCCGATTGCGCGGATGACACGGGCGGCCATGCTGACAGCACTCTCATCCGACTACATCCGTACGGCCCGCGCCGCTGGACTTGCCCCGATGCGGGTTCTGTTCGGCTACGCGTTTCGCAACGCGCTTTTGCCGGTCGTGACCACGCTGGGCATGGTATTTTCCTTTGTGCTGGGCGCGAATGTGCTGGTGGAAAAGGTCTTTGCATGGCCCGGCATCGGGTCTTACGCGGTCGAGGCGCTGGTGCAATCCGACTATGCCGCTGTTCAGGGCTTCGTGCTGGCGATGGCGCTTCTCTTCGTGCTGATCAACCTCATCATCGATCTCAGCTACACGCTGATCGATCCGCGCATCGGGTTTTCTGCAAAATGAGCGACATTTCCCCCACCCAATCCGGCAACGGCATGCTGGCCCATCTGGGCCATGTGATGAAGGAAAACCCCGTCACGGCGCTATCTTTCGGCCTGTTTGCCTTATTCGTGTTGCAAGCGTTTTTCGGGCATTGGTTGGTGCCATATGACCCGCTGGCCACCAATTCGGTGCGCGCACTCGAAGCGCCCTCGGCTGATCACTGGTTCGGCACAGACCAACTGGGCCGCGATGTGTTCAGCCGCGTGATCGTGGCGACGCGGCTGGACCTGACCATCTCGGTGCTGGCGGTGGCGATTTCCTTTGTGATCGGGTCGGTTCTTGGCGCGGTTGCGGGATATTGGGGCGGCTGGCTAGATGCGGTCCTGAACCGCATTCTGGACACGATCATGGCCTTTCCGCTCTTCGTGCTGGCCATGGGGATTGTCGCAGCACTTGGCAACACTGTGGAAAACATCATCTACGCCACTGCGATCATCAACATTCCTTTCTACGCGCGCGTTGTGCGCGCCGAAGTGAACATTCGCCGAGAGGCCGGTTTTGCCTTGGCCGCGCGCCTGTCGGGCAACGGGCATCTGCGCACGCTGGCCTTTCACATTTTCCCCAACGCGCTACCGCCGATGATGGTGCAAGTCTCGCTTAATATGGGCTGGGCGATCCTGAATGCGGCAGGGCTGTCCTTTGTCGGGCTTGGTGTACGCCCACCGACGCCGGAATGGGGGATCATGGTGGCCGAAGGCGCGAATTACATCATCTCCGGCCATTGGTGGGTCGCGCTGTTTCCGGGGCTATGGCTGATGCTGGCGGTCTTTACCTTCAACCTGATGGGCGACGGTCTGCGCGACCTTGTCGACCCGCGCAGAAGGACTTGATGCGATGTTATCTGTCAAAGACCTCTCCGTCGCGTTCAAGACCCGCAAGGGACAGGTGGACGCTGTGCGCGGCATCTCGTTCGACCTCGCCCCCGGCGAAACCCTTGGCATTGTGGGCGAAAGCGGGTCTGGCAAATCGGTCACCAGCTATGCGCTGATGCGCATCCTTGATGCAGGTGGACGGATCAGCGCAGGCGATGTCACATGGAACGGGCGCGACCTGCGCGCGGCCTCTGAGTCCGCCATGCGACAGGTGCGCGGGCGCGAAATCTCGATGATCTTCCAGAACCCGCGTGCGGCGTTGAACCCGATCCGCAAAGTGGGCCACCAGATCGAGGATGTATTGCGCCAGCACGGTCGCGCCACCCGCGCAAATGCCCACGCCAAGGCAATCGCAGCGCTGGAAGCTGTGAAAATCCGCAATGCCACAGATCGCTACCATGCCTATCCGTTCGAGCTGTCGGGCGGCATGTGCCAGAGGATCGTGATTGCCATTGCCCTTGCGTGCGACCCGAGGCTGATGATCGCGGATGAACCGACCACAGGGCTGGACATCACCACGCAAAAGGCGGTCATGGACCTGATGCGCGATCTGATCCGCGAGCGTGGCATGTCCTCCATCGTGATCACGCATGATCTGGGGCTGGCGGCGGAATATTGCGACCGGCTGGCCGTGATGAAAGACGGCCAGATTGTCGAGGCCGGTCCCTCGGTCAATTTGTTCGCCAACCCGCAACACCCCTATACCCGCAAACTGGTCGATGCCACGCCGCGCCCGGGTGTCGCAATCCGTGACCTGCTGCCGCCAGAGGCACGCACGCCCGACCTGCCGCACGAAGTGGGCAGCCGCGCGCTGCTGGAAGTTGTCGATCTGGTAAAAACATATCCGGGCAAATCGGGGCCGGTCCATGCCGTGAAGGGGATCAGCTTCACCATCCGCGAAGGGCAATCGGTGGGCTTGGTGGGCGAGTCGGGCTGCGGCAAATCCACGACTTCGGCCATGTTGGTCCGGTTGCTGGACCCGACCTCTGGCGCGATTGTCTTTGACGGTCACGAAATCGGCGGTATTCCGGCAGAACGCTTCCTGCGCGACCCGCGTCGCGGCCAAGTGCAGATGGTGTTTCAGGACGCGACCGACAGCCTGAACCCGCGCCACAACGCCTTTGACAGCATCGCAGAACCTCTGCGCCGTCTGGGCGGTCTGCGTGGGGCCGCGCTACACGCACGCGTGGAGGAACTGGCGCATCTGACCGGCCTGCCCGACCATTTGCTGACCCGCTACCCGCACCAGCTATCGGGCGGTCAAAAGGCGCGTGTCGGAATTGCGCGGGCCATCGCGCTTGATCCGAAATTCCTGATCCTGGATGAACCAACAGCAGCGCTGGACGTGTCCATTCAGGCGGTGGTCCTGAACCTGCTGGCGGATCTGCGCGCGCGGCTGGGCATGACCTATCTGTTCGTCAGCCATGACCTGAATGTGGTGCGCTTGCTGTGTGACCATGTGATCGTCATGCAAGATGGCCAGATCGTCGAACAAGGGCCAACAGCCACGGTTATGGACGCCCCAAGCCACCCTTACACGCGCGATTTGCTGCAATCCGCCCCCACACCGCCCGCGCCAATCGCCGCGCATGCGCCTGCCAAAGCCGCAGAATGAAGGACACCAAGATGAGCCTGTTGCCGACCCCCATTACCCTGACAGACCTGCAATCCGCCTATGCGGAAGGCATGTCGGTTTCCGATGTGCTGCACGATGTGTTCGCGCGGATTGCGGCGGTAGCTGATCCCGGTATCTTCCTGCATCTGGCTGATCCTTCGGCATTGGAGGGCGAGATCGCTGCACTTGGGGCCTATGATCCGGCGCGCCCGCTTTGGGGCGTGCCGTTCGTGGTCAAGGACAATATCGACGTGGCCGGCATGCCCACCACCGCCGCATGCCCGGCCTGGACCTATACGCCAGACCGCGACGCATTCGCTGTGGCGCGCCTGCGGGCTGCTGGGGCCATTCCCATCGGCAAGGCCAATCTGGACCAGTTCGCCACGGGGCTTGTGGGCACGCGAACCCCTTGGCCTGTGCCGCGCAACGCGCTGGACCCCAACATCGTGCCGGGGGGGTCTTCCTCTGGGTCCGCGGTCGCGGTGGGCCACGGCTTCGTGCCCTTCGCGCTTGGCACCGACACGGCAGGGTCGGGCCGCGTGCCCGCTGCGCTGAACGGGATTGTCGGGCTGAAACCCACCTTGGGCATGATTTCTGCCAGCGGTGTTGTGCCAGCTTGCCGAACGCTCGACACAATCTCGATATTCGCGCGCAATGTCACCGATGCCTATGCGATTTTGCAGGCCATGGCGGGCTATGATGCGACCGATCCATATAGCCGCAAGATACCTGCCCCTACCCTGCGCCCTGCGCCGCCCGCAATCCGTGTGGGTGTGCCAGATGCCACGTCGCGCGAATTCTTCGGCGATGCGCTTCAGGCGGCAGCATTTGCGCGCGATCTGGACAGCTTGCGCGACCGCGGCGCACACATTGTCGAGATGGATTTCACCCCGTTCTATGACGTCGCCAACATGCTCTATGATGGGGCATGGGTGGCAGAGCGGCATTCGGTGATCCAAGACCTGTTGTCGGCGCAACCCGATGCCATCCACCCTGTCACCCGCGCGATCATCTGCAAGGCAGAGGGGCTGAGCGCGACGGACGCCTTTCGCGGTATCTACCGTCTGGCAGAGTTGCGACGCGCCTGCGAACCCCTGATCTCTGCGGTGGATATGCTGGCCGTGCCGACCATCCCCACCTTCTACAGCTGCGGCGACCTTATGGCCGACCCGGTGACGCCCAATTCCAACCTCGGCACCTACACCAATTTCGTGAACCTGCTGGACCTGTGCGCGCTCGCAATTCCCACACCCGCACGCGATGATGGGCGGCCCGGCAGTCTGACGCTGATCGGCCCTGCAGGGCAGGATGCCGCACTCGCTGCGGTGGCCTTGGCACTTGATGGCCTGACCATTGCCGCTGAAGGCGTGCCCGAAGACCAGATCGCAATCGCGGTCTGCGGAGCGCACATGTCGGGCTTGCCCCTGAACCACCAGTTGACCGAGTTGGGGGGACGGTTCTTGAAAGCGACATCAACCGCGCCTTGCTACAGTTTCCACGCGCTTGCGGGTGGCCCCCCTGTGCGTCCGGGCCTTGTGCGCAGGCAAACCGGCGGGGCCAGCATTGCGCTGGAACTATGGTCGCTTCCAAAGACGGCACTGGGGCATCTGATCTGCCAGATCCCCGCCCCCCTTGGTCTGGGAAGTATCGAGCTGGAGGATGGGTCGCGTGCGACAGGGTTCCTTTGCGAAGCCGCAGGAACTCTCGGTGCGACAGAGATCACATCGGCAGGAGGATGGCGTCAGTACCTGTCCGACGGTGTCGCGGCCCAATAGGTCGTTTTCATCATGCGCGTTCGAAAGGTCGCCCTAATTCCCTTGCTGCAGGAGGGAATAGTCAAGTGTTGATCTGGCCAAAGCCCGCTCTGCAACTTTCGAGGCCAGAATGTAGAGGGCGACAGCAGCTGACCTATCGCGCTTGCTTGGGGTCAACAGTACAGATTGCAGCGCTGTGCCTGAACCACCGCTTCCGCGTGTCTCGCCTTAAATCTCGACCGGTCGCTCAGGGCCGGGACCGTCGAACCGAAACACTTCCCGAGAGGAGAGTGAAGGCTACGATTCAGGTACGGCAACGCGGTGGCGACATCCAACCTCTGCACAGGGCTGTTATCCGTAACGGGCCCCGCTCGGCGATCAGAAGTCTCTCGGGCCGTAATCCGCTTCGCTCACAGGCTCCAGCCAGTGAGCGCCCACGCCATCCTCAACTTCTTGCATCGCGATGTGGCGCATCAACGTGTCCGGGCCGGCGCCGTGCCAATGTTCCTCGCCGGGCGGTATCCAGACCCGATCACCAGCGCGGATCGTTTGCGCAAGGCCGCCTCTGCACTGGATCAGACCGCAGCCCGAGACGACCAGCAGTGTCTGACCCAGCGGATGTGTGTGCCAATGTGTCCGCGACCCGGGCGTGAAGGTGACCATAAGGGAGATCAGGGCTCTGGTCTCGCTGGGGTCGCAGATCGGGTCCTGCCAGACGGTGCCTGTGAAATATTCACTTGGCGCGGGCTGTGACGGGGTCGAACCGGCGGGTCGGATCTCCATGGCGATCTCCTCATGCTGCTGACACTCTAGCCGATCCAGGCAAGGTCTGCGACACCAAACCCACCGCGCATCTCGGTCTATAAAGGGTATGCAATGTTGATTGTCACTGAGAACTGCCCCGGCAACAGCAGAAATTGTCATTGAGAATTGACCCATGTGCAACCTTGCCCCTGCGCAAAGCAGTCGGGGGCTTTTGGAGTGATAGACATGGGATTTTTGAGGATTATTCGGAAATGGGCGCTGCGGGAGAAATTGCCCATTCGCGAGATCGCATGACGGACGGGCGTACTGAACTGATGCGGTGGATGCCCCCACCCGCCGGCATCGTATACCATGACGGTTCTATATTCGCTTAGTGGAGGGCACATCGATGACATCAAAGATCAGTATTTTAGCGATCGACTTGGCAAGAGGCAGCTTTCAGGTCTGCGCTGTTGGGCAAGACGGGATGGTTGTTTTCAACCGCGCTATGTCAAGAACGCGTTTGGCAACGCTGCTGGCTGACCACCCTGCCTGCATTGTGGCAATGGAGGCTTGTGCCACCTCGCATCACTGGGGCCGTTTGGCGCAAAGTAACGGTCATGAGGTTCGGCTTGTACCGGCTGCTTACGTGAAGCCGTTTGTAAAGCGACAGAAGAATGATCGTGCGGATGCAGAGGCCATCGCTGAAGCTGCGTTGCGCCCGACAATGCGGTTTGTGGCAGTAAAGAGCGCAGAAACCCAAGGCCGTGCTGTCGCATTCCGAACGCATCAATGCATGGTTCGACAGCGCACGCAGCTTATCAATGCCCTGCGCGGCCATTTGGCTGAGTTCGGGTTGGTGGCACCCAAAGGGCCCGCAAGTCTCAAGCTGCTTGAGAACGCGCTTGCTGACGAACGCACAGATTTGCCCGAGCCAGTCCGCCACATGGGATCGATCTATGTCGAGCAGATTGCGCGTCTCACCGACGTTATTGACCGGCTTTCCGATGAATTGGAAAGCTCATCGAAGACAGATGAGCAATTGCGTAGGCTATGCACTATCCCCGGTATCGGCCCTGTCACCGCAGGCGCTGTTGCGGCATTCGCCCCTGATCTTGATACGTTTGACAGCGGCCGCAACTTCGCCGCCTGGCTGGGCGTGCGGTCCGTCTCTCGGACGGATCGCGTTCCGGTCCGCACTGCCTCGACAAAGGTCGACGGGCGGAAAGGCCAGACTGGGATCGGTCAGCAAGATGGGGCAGACCGACATCCGTCGATTGCTGATCATCGGTGCCATGAGCGTGATCCGCTGGGTGGTTCGCAAAGGCGGTAGTGCAAACCGCTGGCTGGCCGCACTGGTCGCGCGCAAGCCGAAGATGGTGGCAGCCGTTGCCTTGGCGAATAGTGAGCGGTGCAGCGCCACTGGTTCAAGCGCACCGCGAACGGCCCGGATGATCTGGGCGCTTTCGACAAAGCAGCAGAACTATAGAATGGCGTGACCTGATCCTGAGAAGGAGAAAGGCACGACATGGCCGCAAGGCCAGGGTGAGCGATCGACGAGGAGTACGCGATACGGACTTCGAAGTTCAAGGCAGGGAAATTCAGACCCGGGGCTCGAGCGCTCGGCACGCTCTCTGAACCGATGTGAACCCAGCCTTCCGAACAGCATGACCCACCCGTGGCGTCATAGAAGGCCACATCGTGAGGCCTGACACACGTCCGATCGAAGACCCCGCCGAAAATCGAAGATAACGCTTGCCAAATAGGGGGCATCCACACACG
>NZ_MEHT01000048.1 GCF_001870675.1 Roseinatronobacter thiooxidans
GCCTAGATAGCGCTTCACCGGCGGCGGGAACGTTGCTGGGGTTGGGAGCCTGAGAGGTTTTTGACTGCGAGATTTTCGAGGCAGGGTTGCATGGGGTTGCGCCGGTAGTGGTGTAGCGCTGTGTATGTTTTTGTCTTGTGCTGTTTGACAGATATGGAACTTGAAGAGATATGAGGGCGGTTTGGTTCATTTCGATGGATCGGCCCTTCACATATCGGCTCGCTAGGACGGCTTTATAGTTGTTCGATGATGCGGGTGTCAGCTTCACTGTTTTGCGGCTTTTGTTTTCTTTGGAGGACGAGAGCACAAAACGGAAAGAAACGTGGTGCGATGTAATGTCGTGTCATGTGATATGTGCTTGGGTTTGACGTCAAGGATATGGATTTCGGTCCATTTCAACTTGAGAGTTTGATCCTGGCTCAGAACGAACGCTGGCGGCAGGCTTAACACATGCAAGTCGAACGAAGCCTTCGGGCTTAGTGGCGGACGGGTGAGTAACGCGTGGGAACGTGCCCTTTGCTACGGAATAGTCCCGGGAAACTGGGTTTAATACCGTATATTCTCTACGGAGGAAAGATTTATCGGCAAAGGATCGGCCCGCGTTGGATTAGGTAGTTGGTGGGGTAATGGCCTACCAAGCCCGCGATCCATAGCTGGTTTGAGAGGATGATCAGCCACACTGGGACTGAGACACGGCCCAGACTCCTACGGGAGGCAGCAGTGGGGAATCTTAGACAATGGGGGAAACCCTGATCTAGCCATGCCGCGTGAGCGATGAAGGCCTTAGGGTTGTAAAGCTCTTTCGCTGGGGAAGATAATGACGGTACCCAGTAAAGAAGCCCCGGCTAACTCCGTGCCAGCAGCCGCGGTAATACGGAGGGGGCTAGCGTTGTTCGGAATTACTGGGCGTAAAGCGCGCGTAGGCGGATTGGAAAGTTGGGGGTGAAATCCCGGGGCTCAACCCCGGAACTGCCTCCAAAACTATCAGTCTGGAGTTCGAGAGAGGTGAGTGGAATTGCGAGTGTAGAGGTGAAATTCGTAGATATTCGCAGGAACACCAGTGGCGAAGGCGGCTCACTGGCTCGATACTGACGCTGAGGTGCGAAAGTGTGGGGAGCAAACAGGATTAGATACCCTGGTAGTCCACACCGTAAACGATGAATGCCAGTCGTCGGCAAGCATGCTTGTCGGTGACACACCTAACGGATTAAGCATTCCGCCTGGGGAGTACGGTCGCAAGATTAAAACTCAAAGGAATTGACGGGGGCCCGCACAAGCGGTGGAGCATGTGGTTTAATTCGAAGCAACGCGCAGAACCTTACCAACCCTTGACATGGGTATCGCGGGACGAGAGATCGTCCTTTCAGTTCGGCTGGATACCACACAGGTGCTGCATGGCTGTCGTCAGCTCGTGTCGTGAGATGTTCGGTTAAGTCCGGCAACGAGCGCAACCCACGTCCTTAGTTGCCAGCAGGTCAAGCTGGGCACTCTAAGGAAACTGCCGATGATAAGTCGGAGGAAGGTGTGGATGACGTCAAGTCCTCATGGCCCTTACGGGTTGGGCTACACACGTGCTACAATGGTAGTGACAGTGGGATAATCCCAAAAAGCTATCTCAGTTCGGATTGGGGTCTGCAACTCGACCCCATGAAGTCGGAATCGCTAGTAATCGCGGAACAGCATGCCGCGGTGAATACGTTCCCGGGCCTTGTACACACCGCCCGTCACACCATGGGAGTTGGGTCTACCCGAAGATGGTGCGCTAACCCAGCAATGGGAGGCAGCCAGCCACGGTAGGCTCAGCGACTGGGGTGAAGTCGTAACAAGGTAGCCGTAGGGGAACCTGCGGCTGGATCACCTCCTTTCTAAGGATGTTCGGCGCATGATTGTGCATCACCAACGCGCTCAAGTAGCGAAGCGGTAGCGCACAAAAATCATCGAACACTTAGCAGTGACTAGTCATAGTCACATATACGGACCGGACCGTCCTCATATCTCTTCAAGATGAAACTACGCAGGCCTACCGGTCTGAACTTTGGGTCGGTAGCTCAGGTGGTTAGAGCGCACGCCTGATAAGCGTGAGGTCGGAGGTTCAAGTCCTCCTCGACCCACCATCAACCAGGCCGGACAACTCAGGCGTAGACCTTACGGGGCCTTAGCTCAGCTGGGAGAGCGCCTGATTTGCATTCAGGAGGTCAGGAGTTCGATCCTCCTAGGCTCCACCATTACCCGGGCCAGCTTTTATGCCAGAACAGCGGCAGTTTCACCACATATCCCGATTAGATCATCAAGCCAGTGCGAGACGCGCAGGTTTGATCGTCCAATCGGACGCAATGAGGGTCCGCCCTCAGTTTACATCGTTTAGAGAGAAACATATCAGTGTCATGCTGACATCCCCGAGTGGGGGGAGGTCAGTGGTCGCAAGACCACAAAGCATGAGACTATCCAAGTCAAGTACACTAACCAACATGTTCTGAATCCGCACGGGTTCAGAGCGGGAAACGTACAATGCTTTTGGTTCAGATTGTGAGAGCGGGGGACACAAAAGGCCCCGTTCGTCAGAATGGCGGGCGTCGCAAGACGCTGCGCAGTTTGGCTCTTTCTGGATCAAATCAAGCGCGATAAGGGCGTTTGGTGGATGCCTTGGCAGTAAGAGGCGATGAAGGACGTGATACTCTGCGATAAGCTTGGGGGAGGTGAGAATAACCTTTGATCCCAAGATCTCCGAATGGGGCAACCCACTTGATATTCTGTTGTTGTTGCTTTGCAACAACGCACACTCCGTGCGGACCCTTGGTCCGTGACCATCTTCGATGGTCGGGGTTAGCGTTGAGGCTAGGCGATCATCAACGGGGTAAATCAAGTACTTTTAGGCTGAATACATAGGCTTAAAAGAGCAAACCCGGGGAACTGAAACATCTAAGTACCCGGAGGAAAGGAAATCAATAGAGACTCCGTTAGTAGTGGCGAGCGAACGCGGACCAGCCGAGCCTTGAGTGTGACTGGAACTGTCTGGAAAGACAGGCCATAGTGGGTGACAGCCCCGTACAGGAAGCACGATAGGACGTATCAAGTAGGGCGGGACACGTGAAATCCTGTCTGAAGATCGGGGGACCACCCCCGAAGGCTAAGTACTCCTTACTGACCGATAGCGAACCAGTACCGTGAGGGAAAGGTGAAAAGCACCCCGACGAGGGGAGTGAAACAGACCTGAAACCGGACGCCTACAAGCAGTTGGAGGGGGCATGACCCCTGACAGCGTACCTTTTGTATAATGGGTCAACGACTTGGTCTATCTAGCAAGCTTAAGCCGTTAGGTGTAGGCGCAGCGAAAGCGAGTCTTAAATGGGCGCATGAGTTAGATGGATCAGACCCGAAACCGAGTGATCTAGGCATGGTCAGGCTGAAGGTTGGGTAACACCAACTGGAGGGCCGAACCCACATCCGTTGAAAAGGATCGGGATGAACTGTGCCTAGGGGTGAAAGGCCAATCAAACTCGGAGATAGCTGGTTCTCCGCGAAATCTATTTAGGTAGAGCGTCATCCGAATACCCCGGGGGGTAGAGCACTGGATGGGTAATGGGGCCCCACAGGCTTACTGATCCTAACCAAACTCCGAATACCCGGGAGTAATAGATGGCAGACACACGGCGGGTGCTAACGTCCGTCGTGAAGAGGGAAACAACCCTGACCTACAGCTAAGGCCCCTAATTCATGGCTAAGTGGGAAAGCAGGTGGGACGACCAAAACAACCAGGAGGTTGGCTTAGAAGCAGCCATCCTTTAAAGATAGCGTAACAGCTCACTGGTCTAATCAAGTTGTCCTGCGGCGAAGATGTAACGGGGCTCAAGCCATGAGCCGAAGCTTAGGATGCGAGCAATCGCATGGTAGCGGAGCGTTCTGTTCAGTCCTTCTTGCGTCTTGTGACCCCCCAGGGGGTCAACGGACGCATCAGAAGGCTGCTGTGAAGCCGGCGCGTGAGCGACCGGTGGAGCGTTCAGAAGTGAGAATGTTGACATGAGTAGCGACAAACAGGGTGAGAGACCCTGTCGCCGAAAGTCCAAGGGTTCCTGCTTAAAGCTAATCTGAGCAGGGTAAGCCGGCCCCTAAGGCGAGGCCGAAAGGCGTAGTCGATGGGAACCTGGTTAATATTCCAGGGCCAGTGGGAAGTGACGGATCTCGAAGATTGTTCGCCCTTATCGGATTGGGCGGGCCGTTCAGAGGTTCCCGGAAATAGCCCCACATCAGACCGTACCCGAAACCGACACAGGTGGACTGGTAGAGAATACCAAGGCGCTTGAGAGAACCATGTTTAAGGAACTCGGCAAAATACCTCCGTAAGTTCGCGAGAAGGAGGCCCCGTCAAGACGCAAGTCCTGGCGGGGGGCACAGACCAGGGGGTGGCGACTGTTTATTAAAAACACAGGGCTCTGCGAAGTCGTAAGACGACGTATAGGGTCTGACGCCTGCCCGGTGCCGGAAGGTTAAAAGGAGGGGTGCAAGCTCCGAATTGAAGCCCCGGTAAACGGCGGCCGTAACTATAACGGTCCTAAGGTAGCGAAATTCCTTGTCGGGTAAGTTCCGACCTGCACGAATGGCGTAACGACTTCCCCGCTGTCTCAAACATGGACTCAGCGAAATTGAATTGCCTGTCAAGATGCAGGCTTCCCGCGGTTAGACGGAAAGACCCCGTGCACCTTTACTACAGCTTCACACTGGCATCAGGATTGCGATGTGCAGGATAGGTGGTAGGCTTTGAAACGAGAACGCCAGTTCCCGTGGAGCCATCCTTGAGATACCACCCTTCGCACTCTTGATGTCTAACCGCGGTCCGTTATCCGGATCCGGGACCCTGTGTGGCGGGTAGTTTGACTGGGGCGGTCGCCTCCCAAACAGTAACGGAGGCGTGCGAAGGTTGGCTCAGAGCGGTCGGAAATCGCTCGTTGAGTGCAATGGCATAAGCCAGCCTGACTGCAAGACTGACAAGTCGAGCAGAGACGAAAGTCGGCCATAGTGATCCGGTGGTCCCGAGTGGAAGGGCCATCGCTCAACGGATAAAAGGTACGCCGGGGATAACAGGCTGATGATGCCCAAGAGTCCATATCGACGGCATCGTTTGGCACCTCGATGTCGGCTCATCTCATCCTGGGGCTGGAGTAGGTCCCAAGGGTATGGCTGTTCGCCATTTAAAGAGGTACGTGAGCTGGGTTTAGAACGTCGTGAGACAGTTCGGTCCCTATCTGCCGTGGGTGTTGGAGACTTGAGAGGAGTTGCCCCTAGTACGAGAGGACCGGGGTGAACGATCCACTGGTGGACCTGTTGTGGCGCCAGCCGCAGTGCAGGGTAGCTATGATCGGACAGGATAACCGCTGAAAGCATCTAAGCGGGAAGCCCCCCTCAAAACAAGGTCTCCCTTGAGAGCCGTGGTAGACCACCACGTCGATAGGCCGGAGATGTAAGCGCAGCAATGCGTTCAGTTGACCGGTACTAATGGCTCGATAGGCTTGATTTGATCCAGTAACAACCAAACTGATCAACAATCAAAGCAACCAAAAGCATTGACCATATGGATAGTCGGGTGAACACAAAATTCACCCCACCGATACGTGTTTCTTCTCAGGTTTGGTGGCAATAGCGCGAGCAATACACCCGATCCCGTCCCGATCTCGGAAGTTAAGTGCCGCCGCGGCAATGGTACTGCGTCTCAAGACGTGGGAGAGTAGCTCACCGCCAAACCTGATAAGAAACACTCATAATCCTCTCAAAACGACACAAATACAAAAACACCATCGCGGGGTGGAGCAGCCAGGTAGCTCGTCAGGCTCATAACCTGAAGGTCACAGGTTCAAATCCTGTCCCCGCAACCATCGTTACTTGCCCAAAACGCCCACCAACTCGGTGGGCGTTGGCATTTGTGCCCACCCCCCCGTCACACAACGACAAAATCGCGCCAAGCTCCCCGCGGAGTTCAACCACATGGCCATTTGGCGCGTCCGGGTCGGGCCTCAGCGTCACGCTCTCAATCAGGCCGCGCAGAAGATCGGCCGCTTGCGCCCGTGCCTCCGGGGCATTCAGCGCCGCAGCCAGATCCGCCACCTTGCGGGCATAGCTCTCGGCCAGCCCGGGGTGGATTGCCACCGGTTCCGGATCGGGCAGGGCGGCAAGCCTTGCCTCCAGCCCCAATCGTTCCTCCTCCAGCGCGTCCATCTTCGCCTTCATGCTCGGGTGAAACATGCCTTCGGTGATCGCGGTCACGATGTTCTCGATATCGCGCAGCACCTTGGCGAGCCGCCGTTCCTGATCGCCCCGGGCGGCCAGGCTCTCCTGCCGCTCCTTCTGCATCTCCTGCTGCCAGGTCGTCATATACTCGCGGATCAGCTCCGGGTGCATCAGCCGGGTCTGGAGCCCATTCAGGACGCGGGTCTCGACGGCTTCTCGTGTGATGGTCTTGCGGTTGGAACAGGTGCCCTTATTGCGCGCTGATGCACAGCCATAGCGCGTGCTGCTGATCATGATATACCCCGCCCCGCAGCAGCCGCAGGTCAAAAGCCCTGACAGCAGGTAGCGCGGGCGGTGCGCGCGTTCGATCTTTGGCGCGCCGGGGTCTTCCGCCCGTTCGGTCAGGATATCCGCCCGGATCGCACCCTGACGGCGTTTGACGCGGTCCCAGAGATCATCATCGATGATGCGCAGATGGGGCACGTCTTCGGTGATCCAGTCCGTCTCCGGGTTCAGGCGCGCCTGGCGTTTGCCCGTATCAGGGTCTTTGATGAAGCGCTGTCGGTTCCAGACGAGTTTGCCAATATAGAGATCGTTATTCAGGATACCTGTCCCGCGCTTCCAGTTCCCGGAAATAGTCGAGAAGGACCAGCTTCCCGATCCTTTGCCGCCCGCGCGCGGGGAGGGGATGCCCTCTTTATTGAGTGCCATGGCGATGGTGCGGGCAGACAACCCCTGATCATAATCCTCGAAGATCCGGCGCACGATCGCCGCCTGATCAGGCTCGATCACGCGATCGCCCGTGGTGTAGGTCCCGTCCGGAAGGGGCTGGCGATCCAACCGGTAGCCATAGCTGATCCCCCCTGCGGATTTGCCGGCCTTAACCCGGCCTTCAAGGCCCCGGTGGGTCTTCTCCGCCAGATTGCGCAGGAACAGGGCGGACATGGTGCCGCCAAGCCCGATATGCATCTCCGAGATGCTGCCCTCGGATTTGGTGACAATCTCCACGCCCAAATACCGCATCCGTTTGTGCAGCCCGGCGATATGTTCCTGATCGCGCGACAGTCTGTCCAGCGCTTCTGCAACCAGCACATCGAACCGCCCCGCCATCGCGGCCTGTTGCATCTGCTGATATCCCGGACGCAGGTGACTTGCGCCCGAAAGTGCTTCATCCGTGAAGACCTCCACGACTGTCCAGCTGCGATCCTCGGCCAGCCTGCGGCAGATCCGCACCTGATCCGTGATTGAGGCCGCCGACTGCATGTCCGACGAATAGCGCGCGTAAATCGCCGCACGCAAGGAAAGGGTCTTGTTCATTGCTTCGTCTCCTGGTGTTCAGATCGCGCCTGTCGCGCTGATACGCGCGCCAGCAACCGGACCATCTCCACCAGCGCCGGGTGCGGCGGGGGCAGGGCCACTTCTTCCGAATGTGAATGCTCCGGATGAATCGCGCAGTGTCTTGGATGCGTAGCGGGTGCTGTTTCTTGCACCACGTCGTTCTTCGGAACCTTTTTGATCAGACAAAGGTGGGTTTGGGTGGGCGTACGGGGGGCTTTGACAAGCGATATCGCCATGTCACGCGCCCCCCTGCTGATGAACAAATCTTCTCCGATCGCGCATGCGCGGTTCCTCTAAACCCGTACGCTTTCGCGTCGCGAGATATGATGATATGAAGGACTAAGGTGGCCAGATCAGCCGATGCCCGATTGACAGGGTTATACATCATGATTCTCTCTTGTTCTCTCCGAAATTGCGGGGTTCCGTACGTATTTTGGGGATAACTAATTGTGGACAAAGAGATTTAGACCTTGACTGAGTGGATTGTTGCTTGCCCGATCCTGTAAGTTCGCGCTTGCGAAACGCGGCTGGTCCTCGCTGGGGGCATCAAAAACCACCACCGGTGTTCTGGGTTCATGCGCGCAACCTGGCGATTTTTAAACCTGCCGTCTTCATGTGCGCTGATCTTAACATGGTTTCCAGATACCCCTACCCAGTTTCGCGCTTGCGGTGCCCGCGCGGGGTGCCTGCGGCGCTTTTGTTTGGTTTGTAAGGTTGGGATCGGTTTTAGAGCCTGGGGGTGGTTGGGTTTTAGGGAGCTTGGGACGCAAAGAGCGGGGGAGCCGCCCCTTGGGCGGAGAGGAAGTGGGGCGCTCTCCGGCGCGCGTGGTGGATGCAGGTGTTTGGGTTTGGGGGTGTAGGCGTAGGATCGGGATCAAGGTCCGGACAGGGATTATGTGCCGCATGCGATTAATCGGGGGTGGGCGGGGTGTTGGTTCCAGCTGCATGTGATGGAAAAATGCGCGGTAGGTGGGCTGCGGAAGATCGGTGATCGCGGCAGCCCCCCCGGGCCACAGGTTGCCTGAACTCCGGACAAGGTGGACGGCCAGGACTGTCCAACCCCGCGCCACGCGCAAACTGTCTCAAGCTGCGCCTGACGGCGCCAATCCTGTCCGGACCGGGTCCGCCCATGTCACACCAAAACTACCCGCTTGGGCGCGCGGGCTGGCCGCACGCGCTTTGGGGTGGAAGTCCGGACAGCGCGATCGCGGGCCTCCTCAGGCCGCGAACGGCCGGACGATGTCCGGGTCGGGCGGGGTGTTGGTATTGTCGGCCCGGTCCGGCCCTGTCCGGACCTCGTGCGCTGTCCGCGCGTTCGCCTGTTCCGGAGTGATTGTCAGCAGGCGTGCTTCAGGGTGTCCGGCCTGACCATCGGAGGGGCTGACCACATCGCCCGTCACGCGGGAATTCTCCGCCACAGGGACCGGGGGGAGGAGCGCGCCAGTGGTCTGTGCGAGAGGGGTCTGTCCGGACACTGGTCCGGCCGCTGCATCCGGCACGACCTTTGCGACCAGCGCCTCCAGCTCGGGGCCGGCCAGCAATCCGGTCCGGACCAATGCCGCCGCCATCTCCTCCAGAACGGCCCGGTTGGTGTCCACAATCCGCAGGGCACGGGCCTGCGCCGCCTGCAGCCGGGCCTCGACCCGCGCGCGCAGGACCGGCTCGGCGCGCAGCCGGGCCAGCACCACCTCCGGATCGCCCAGCCAGATCAGCTCGTGGCCCAGTCCCCATGACAGCTCCAGCGCGGCCGCCGTCTGCGTGGCGCGCGCGAGATCGCTATTGGCGTCGCCACCCGCCCCGCCGGAGGGTTCCCCGAAGATGAGGATTTCTGCACCGCGCCCGCCGAGATCATTGGCCAGCGTATCGGCGATCTCATTGCGGCGCTGGCTGCGGCGCAGAAGTGCTTGCTGCGTCACTCCGCCACCGCCCTGAAGCGCCAGCATCTGCGGGTAGGCGATACCGGTCGCAGCTCCGGTGATGGCATGACCCGCCTCGTGAACAGCGACCTGCCAGCGGATCTCCTCCGGAACCGGCGGCCGCAGGTCCCGCAGCGTGGCGCTCAGATCGTCGCGCTTGAGTGGGCGCTTCGCGCGCCGCGCCCGCGCCCGCGCGCTCCG
Organism: Roseinatronobacter thiooxidans; assembly: GCF_001870675.1. Taxonomy (GTDB): domain Bacteria; phylum Pseudomonadota; class Alphaproteobacteria; order Rhodobacterales; family Rhodobacteraceae; genus Roseinatronobacter; species Roseinatronobacter thiooxidans. The sequence continues at coordinate 9,675 of NZ_MEHT01000048.1, forward strand.
GACAAGGCCTGCAATGTCAGCCCCCGACATGCCGGATGCCTGCGCAGCAATGCCGGTCAGGTCCGCATCCGCCAGATCCGGCCAGGCCTGCCAGCGGATCGCGGCGGGGATCAGATCATGCGTCGGGTAGCCCAGATGCAGCACCCGGTCGAAACGCCCGGGCCTGCGGATGGCTTTGTCGATCCGGTCCGGATGATTGGTCGCGCCCATAATGACCACGCCCTCATGCCCCTCATACCCGTCCATGGCGGCCAGAAGGCCCGTCACCACATACTCGGTCCAGGTGCGATTATTGTCCCCCATCCGGTCGCGGTCCCCGACAGCGTCCAGTTCGTCGATGAACAGGATTGCGGGCGCAGCGGCCGCAGCACGGGCGAAACACTCCCGCATCGCCTTGATCACCTCACTCCCGCGGCTTCCCTCCGAGGACCAGTCGGCGATCGAGCCCGTGATCACGTTGATCCCCGCCGATCTGGCGATAAGGCGGGGAACTTCGGTTTTGCCGCTCCCCGGCGGGCCGGAGAGGAGGAGGCCGCGGGTGACGTCTTTCCACGCGATCTCGCC
>NZ_MEHT01000049.1:0-1390 GCF_001870675.1 Roseinatronobacter thiooxidans
CCAAGCCTTTACCCTGGTGAGCAACAGCTCCCATCAGGCGATGGCTTGCCGCCGGAATCGCAGCCGTCACTCGAGGGAATGGAATTTGACCTGCCGGCGACGGTCAAAAGGAATACACCCTGATGCCCCAACACTGCAACACGGTGCGAAACAGGTGCACGATCGTTTCATGCAACGCAATGAAACATCCTGATACGCTATGAAATACACGGCAGGACAAGCTGCAAAAGCAGTAGGCGTTTCAAAGGCAACAATCACTAGAGCGCTGCAAAACGGAAAGATCTCAGGGTCAAAGGACGACAATGGGGCCTGGAGCATAGATCCTGCTGAGTTGCACCGCGTATTNNTACCCGCAACACAAACTGTGAAACAGTTCGCAACGCCTGAGAAAGTGAATGAAACGGGGGTGTTGGAGCGCGAAAATCAGATGCTGCGTGAAGCGCTGATCGAGGTTCGGCAGGAGCGGGACAGGTGGCATCAAATTGCAGAGCGTCTTTCCATCGCGCCTCCAGCACCTGTACCAATTCAGCAGAAGGTTGCAGAAGGTTTCTGGTCCCGGCTTTTCAGAAAAAGCAACGGTACTTGAAGCCGAAGGCTTTTCCGACCTGCAAAAACGAGTAGATACCCTTGCAGTTTGAAGATGCTCTGAACCTTTACAGGATGCATGATGAAGCGTCTTTTGGCGGGCCTAGCGACAGCAGGGTTGGTTGGATCCGGTGCATCTCCTGCCACCGAATTTACATGGCTGGAGATCTCATCTTTGGAAAGCCATCTTGGCAATAGGGCGAACGCGACCATCCTGGCATCCGACTTTGTTTCACGAGCCTACAGCCTTTGCGCGGTAGGCTCGTACGCTCACACGCTGTCCGCAGGAATCAGCGAAATGCGGCAGGCTATTTGGCCTAACGAGCTAACGGTCACAAAGGTTCTAGCCTGAAATCTTGTTAACCGTTAGGGTGAGGAACAGCGTAAGGGGAAATTAATGGGCCGAGGCTTGAGCAAACAGCAAAAGGCGATCCTTGCCGTCCTGGAGCAAAAAAAGGACGCAGGCGAGTTCGTGGTTACAGGTGCCATCATCGACGCATTGGGCCTAAAGCGCGCTCCCAACGTCTATTCGTCGGTGTCTCGGGCCATCAGCCGTCTTTGTTCCCGCGGGCTAGTGGTAGTTTATCAGCCATCCATCAACCGCCAAGGCAAAGGCTTTGGATACGGTTTGCCCGGTCAGGATCTGCGCTAGAACCGCGCAGATCGCCGATGTAATGCACGCGACCCTTTGTTGCCCGTTTTAAAATTGTAGAGTCAAAGAGCGCCTTACCAGCCGTGATCGTGGCCGTCGTCGCGCTCATGGGCACGGCGCTCCTGCTCCTGCACGCGTTCCCGCGCCTCTCGC
>NZ_MEHT01000049.1:1446-1792 GCF_001870675.1 Roseinatronobacter thiooxidans
CGGCAGCGGCGAAGAACTCCCCCCAGGCATCGGCAGGTGCGACCCGCTCCACCACGTCCCGCACCTGTTCCGCGGCCCGTTCCGCGACACGCTCCAGCCAGGCGCGGCCCTTCTCGGCCAGCTCCTGAGCGACGCGAGCCACCTCGACGGCCTGTTCCTTGATCTCCCGCCAGACCTGCACTGCCGCGACCTCGATGCCGCGCTCCTTGAGCTGCCACGCACCGGCAGAGAGCTGCGGCAGCGGCTGACGGTCCAGCGCGACGGCCCGGACCGTCTCGCGCAGGGCCTCGGCCTCGTCGCCGCGCTCCCGGGCCTCCTGGGCGCGCTCCTCAGCCTCGACGCGCTG
>NZ_MEHT01000049.1:1838-4895 GCF_001870675.1 Roseinatronobacter thiooxidans
CCTCCCGCCAGCCCTCCAGCAGCTCCTTGGCGTTCCAGTCCCGGTTCTTGGTGGTGAACCCCTCCGGACCGATCTCCCGCGTGGTCAGCAGGATATGGGCATGGTGGTTGCGCTCGTCGCCCTCACGCCCTGGGGCGTGCAGGGCAATATCCGCGACCATGCCCCGGTCCACGAACTCGCGCCGGCAGAAGTCGCGGACCAGCTGCAGCCGCTGCGGGGCGTCCAGCTCGCAGGGTAAGGCTACCCTGACCTCACGGGCGACCTGGCTGTTCTTGCGCGTCTCGGCCAGCTCCACCGCGTTCCACAGCGCCGCCCGGTCCTGCACCCAGGTCGGGGCATCCGCAGGCGCGAGGGTCTCGACGTGATCNNGAAGGCGAGACCGGTGCGCTGATCCACGATCAGCTCGGCGCTGCGATACGCCGCCGCCGCCGTGGCGCTGCGCCCGGCAGAGCGGGAGATCATCGTGGCCCTGAGATGATAGATCGCCATATGCGCGCGCGCTCTTGCCTGGGGTTCAAAGGGGAATGCAGTTGCCCCTTTGCCCACACAAACGCGCAGCGTTTGTATAAGTGGGCACTTCGTGTCTTGCACCCTATGCTCAGCACCGCCAGACTTGCAACCATTGAGCGACCACAGGATTTCAAAATGCCCAGGACCATTGACCAGCAGATCGCCGAGGCACAGGCCAAGCTGAACCGCCTCNNCCGACAGAAGGCCAGCGATACCCGCCGCAAGATCATCGTCGGCGCCATCGTCACCACCGAAGCCTTGAAGGACCCCAAGATCGCCAGATGGATGGCGGCGACCCTGCGCAAGAACGCCACCCGCGAGGTCGATCAGAAAGAGATCGCCGGACTGCTGGTAGAGCTGGACGCAAAGGCGGGCACCGCATGAGCGCCGCCGCCAAATCCCCCGCCGAGCTGATTGCCGATCTGACCGACCAGGTGCGGCTCCTGCGCCAGGATGTGGGCAACCTCACCGCCACCGCGACCACCAAGGCCGAGGCGGCACGGCTCAGGGCCTCGGTGCAGAAGATCACCATCGACGCCCTGGAGCAGAACCGGCAGATCGCCAGCACCGCGGCCGAGATGTCCCGCCGCATGCACCGCGACAGCGTCACAGCCGCTCAGGAGGCCGCAGAACAGGCCGTGAGGGGGCTGGAACGTGAGATCCAGGCTGCGGCCAACCACATGCGCTTGGAGGCCGTCAGAGGCCGCAAGGAGGCCCTGTACAACTTCGGAGGGGGTCTGGCCGTCTTCGGGGGCTTGCTGGCTCTGGGGGGCGTTCTCGGCATCGTGGCGCTGCTCCTCATCCAGGGACGCGGCGATGCACGGGCGTTCGGAAAGTACCCTCTCACCTATTGCACGGCAGCAGGCGGGCAGGTCGCGTCTACAAGCGATGGCAGTCGCTTCTGTGGTATCTGGATCGATCCACCAAAACAGACGGATTGATGGACGTCGCGAGAGGAAGCGAGGAATGAACTAACATTTCTCGCTTTGCAATTTAATCCTATTCAATAGTAAATAAACTGATTTTGTTTAATAGGAAAAAATATAGCTTTCATGGAAAATGTCACATTCATGGTGGGAAGCCATGGCCCGTTCAAGGGAAGCTTGGTAAGCGAAACAGGTTCCGGGTACGTATTGTCATTCGAAAATATAAAAACGGGCCTGCGGACATTTAGAAACTTGCCAAATATCACAGTACAGACAAAATCCGGATTACGCCCATTCATAGCAACTGAATACTTTGTTGCGCCTTCAAAAAGCAGAACCGGTATTCTTGGGCGCATACAATTGCATAATTTATCATAGATTTTAATCAAGCATGGAAAATACAATGCGAATTATTTCAATTCATGCTATCAATTATGTTGTAGATAACAACACTCTCTGGAACAATGATGATTGGGCAAATATTCGCTCCCGCATCTTTGCCTGCCAACAGCGAACTGCGCAAGCAATACAGCAGCTAGAGATTGCACATAACGCTCTGAATGAATGCAACCTGCGCCTTTTAAAGGCTAAAGTTGTTCTGCATGAAGTGAATGCATTAATGCCTTCCAGTCCTAGTAAGGATGCCTATTGGTCAGGTTCCTACGCAGCCTTAAAATAGGGGTCTCTATTTATTGGCCAAGCGTTTAGTATCTCCAAAAACTACGGTGCAAGCATCATAAAACTTTCGTTCAGCACTTGATATTTTTGATTTCCCATTTGGTCATCTCCATTCCCAAGGCAACGACATAACGCGCAACAGGGCTATGCAGGTCTTTAGGGGGCATGGATGCGTCCATTGCCGCATAAAGCGCTTTAGCGGCGTCGTATTCCGCTTCAGAAGTGATTTCAGGAGGCTCCAAACCAAAAAAATGCCTGAACGCCACTTCAAGTTGCTTTTTAGAAACGGCGTTAGAAACAACCTTCAGGTGATCGTTATAATTATCCATTATTTTCTCATAATTCTTATATTCTTCGGTAAAAAGAGACTTTTTCTTACCGTACAATCGACGCGATGTCTGCCCTTTTTGATATTTAGAGGCATCATACTGAGAGACTTGCCTATCAAAGCGCCAGTACAAAACAGCATTTCCGGCAAAGAGACGGGATCGCAATGGTGCCGACCAGCGATATAACAACGGGCAGCTAATCTTGTCTTTGGGTCTGAGCACCAGACGTCTTCATGTTTTATCACGAAGAAGGAATATCCATGCTCCGCTCACAATTAATCGCGAAGCTTGTTGAGACTCATTCGCATCTGCCTCGGCCTGTTGTGGAGGCAGCCCTCAACGCGATTTTAAATGCGATCACCACCGGTCTGGCGCATGGCCATAGGGTGGAACTGCGGAAGTTCGGCAATTTCACCTCCAAGGTCCAAGAGGCCCGCATGGCCTCCGATCCAAGGACGGGTGAGGCTGTCTCTGTGGAACGCAAGCGGATCCTGCGGTTCAGAGCTGGCGGTCATATCCTCGATCGGCTCAATCACCCCACAACCCCTGGCTGATCTCCGCCTTCTGCGCTTTCCGGCGCATAACACCTCATATCCATCAGAGCGCAGCCAGAG
>NZ_MEHT01000050.1 GCF_001870675.1 Roseinatronobacter thiooxidans
GCCCATTCGCTGAAGCTCAGGTTGGTGGTGATGATGACGCTGGTGCGTTCGTAGAGCTTGCTCAGGAGGTGGAGTGAGGAGGATAAGCAAACAGTCCGGGGGACTGTTTGCCCGACGAACCAATGCCCCACCTGAAGCACTGAACGGCAGGTATCCCAGCTCGTCCAGGATCACCAAGTCGGTTTTCACCAGAGCCTCGGCGATCTTCCCGGCCTTGCCCTGGGCTTTTTCCTGTTCCAGGGCGTTGACCAGTTCGACCGTTGAGAAGAAACGCACGCGCTTGCGGTGATGCTCGATAGCCTGGATGCCGAGGGCTGTGGCAACATGGCTTTTCCCAGTGCCGGGCCCCCCGATCAGGACCACATTCTCAGCAGCATCCAGGAATTCACAGCGATGGAGCTGGCGGACCAGAGCTTCCCGCATTTCACTGGCCGCGAAGTCGAAGGCGGACAAATCCTTGTAGGCCGGGAAGCGGGCAGCCTTCATGTGATAAGCGATCGAGCGCACCTCGCGCTCGGCCATTTCGGCCTTGAGCAGTTGCGACAGGATCGGCATGGCAGTCTCGAAGGCGGGCGAACCTTGCTCATGCAAGTCCTGCACGGCCTGCGCCATGCCCGGCATCTTCAGGCTGCGCAACATGATGATCAGCGCAGCACCTGCAGGATCATGACGCATGACGGGTTCCTTTCTGGGTGCGCAGCCCATCATAGCGGGCGACATTGGCCTCGGGCTCCTTGTTCAGCGACAGGGCCGCCGGAGGGTTCACATCCGGCTGGTCGGTCGGTGTGCCATCGAGTAGCCGATGGAGCAGGTTAAGCACATGGGTCTTGGTGGGCACGCCCGCCTCCAGCGCCAATTCCACGGCGCACAGCACAGCCTGTTCGTCATGATGCAGCACCAGAGACAGAATATCGACCATCTCGCGGTCCCCGCCGGGCTGGCGCAGCATCTTCGCCTGTAACATCCGGAAGGGTTCGGGCATTTCCACGAAGGGCGCACCATTGCGCAGCGCCCCGGGCTTGCGCTGAACGACTGCCAGATAGTGGCGCCAATCATAGATGACGCGCCCCGGCTGGCGGTGCGACCGGTCGATGATGCGCTCATGCGTGCAAATCACGTGGCCCTCGGCCACAACCACCAGCCGCTCAGGGTAAATGCGCAGGCTCACCGGCCTGTTCGCAAAGCTGGCGGGCACGGAATAGCGGTTGCGGTCGAAAGTGATCAGGCAAGTGGGGAAGACACGCTTTCGCGCTTCGACAAACCCGTCAAACATCGTGGTCAGAGGCATCAGCCCGGGCTTCTCAGCCTCCCAGACATCGGCAATGCTGCCCTGCAATGTGCCATGGGGCGTCTCCGTCCAAAGTTGCTTGCAGCGCTCTTCCAGCCAGTCGTTGAGGGCGAGCCAAGGTTCGGGAAGACTGGAGCAACTTGCCATAGGCGATGACGGGCATCGCGCACGTTCTTCTCAACCTGACCCTGCGCCAGCGGGCTTGAACCGGTGGCGCCACACTGGCGCAGTCCCATCCTGCGGCCGGATTGCAGAACTCTGGATCGAAGACGTAGTGGCTAGTCATCGCCGTGAACCGTGCATTCACATCGCGCTGTTTGCCGACGCCCACCCGGTCAACGGCGGTCTTCATTTTGTCATAGATGCCCCGGCCCGGGATGCCTTCAAAAACGCGGAAGGCATGCCAATGAGCGTCGAACAGCATCTCATGCGTTTGCAGAAGATAGGCCCAAACCAAAAGGGCACGGCTGTGCGAGAGCTTGATATGCGCCACTTGCAGCTTGATCCGCTCGCCACCGACATAGGCCCAGTCCTCGCGCCAGTCGAACTGGAACGCCTCGCCTGGTGCGAACACCAGCGGCACGAAAGTTCCCCGATCCGTCGTGTGATACGCCCGCTGGCGTTCGCCTTTCCATTCCCGCACGAAGGCCGCAACACGCTCGTAGGAACCGTCATATCCCAGCTTCACCAGATCGGCGTGCATCAGTTTCGCCGTTCGGCGTTCCTTGCGTGACTTGCGCTGATCTGAAACCAGCCATCCTGTCAGCTGAGTGGCATATGGGTCGAGCTTACTAGGACGATCCGGCGTCTGAAACGCAGGCTCGACAATCCCCTCCCGCAGATACTTCTTGATCGTGTTACGCGATATGCCCGTGCGCCGCGCGATCTCGCGAATGGGCATCTTGTCTCGCAGCGCCCATGTCCTGATAACC